>NZ_CP159872.1:6000000-7200000 GCF_040571325.1 Kitasatospora sp. HUAS MG31
TCGCCCTGGAGACCTGGGAGGAGGCCGGGTGGGAGCCCGCCGCCCGGGTCCGCGCGTACCTGCCGGGCGGCGGGGCCCGCCGCGAGCTGCTCGCCCTGCCCGCCGACCGGGAGGGCCTCGCCCCGGTGGAACTGTCCCCGGCCCCGCCGGCCGTCCCGGGCCTGGCGGCCACCCGACTGCTGGACGCCCTGGCGCCCTGGGCCCGGGCCGTCTGCGTCCGCGGCACCGCCCCCGACGCGGCGGCCCGGCTGATCGAGGACCACGGCCGCGCCGGGGGCGACCCGGAGCTGCCGGACGAGCCGCGGCCGACCGCCGGTTTCCTGCCGTTCGGCGCGGTCTACCCGGTGCTGGTGCAGACCGCCTCGGCGGCGCCCGCGCTGGGCACCGCCCAGGGGCGGCTGGCGGTGTGGCGGCTGCTCGCCGCGATGACCGGCGCGCGGCGGCCGTCCGTCCCGGAGGTGACCGCGCTGGTGGAACGGGCGCGCTGCTTCACCTGGTGCGAGGCCGAGGACGAACTCTGCTACCTGCACCTGGCCGTGGAGGACCCGGCCAGCGGCCTCGCCTGGGCGGTCAGCGGCGCCGCCCGGGTGTAGCCCGGGCTCAGACCGCCACGGACAGCTCGTAGCCGCCGCTGTGCATGTCCTCGCAGAGCGCGTAGCAGGCCTGGAAGCGCTCGGTGAAGCCCGCGCTGCCCTGCCACGCCCGCATGGCGTCGATGCTCTCCCAGGCGGCGAAGGAGACGAAGTGGTTCGGGTTCGCCAGGTCCTGGATCAACCGGGCGCCCAGGAAGCCCTCGTTGGCCTCCTTGGTCCAGCCGAGGAAGTCCCGCCACGCCTGCACGAACTCCTCGACGTTGCTCGGGTTGACCTGCCAGTTCCCGGAGGACCAGGTCTTGTTCTCCTGCAGCATGGCGAACCTCGATCCGTGCCGTCGGCCCCCTTTTCCTCAGAATAGGCCCCGGCCCGGCGCTGCTCCGGGGGTGGGGGAGCGGCGTCGGGCCGGAGATCGGGGGGCGGTCAGGAGGCGGTCTTCTCCAGGTCGGGGGTGGCCGGCTGGGACGGGACCGGGGTGGCCGGGTGCCCGTCGTCGACCAGGGTGGTCTCGTCGAACGGGAGCCGGCCGGCCAGCACCTCGGTCAGCCGGCCGCGGTCCAGCTCCTTCGTCCAGTGGCCGATCAGCACGGTGGCCACGGCGTTGCCGGCGAAGTTGGTGAGCGCCCGGGCCTCGGACATGAACCGGTCGATGCCGACGATCAGGCCGACGCCGTCCACCAGCTCCGGCCGGTGCGACTGCAGGCCGCCGGCCAGGGTGGCCAGGCCCGCGCCGGTGACCCCGGCCGCGCCCTTGCTGGCGATCACCATGAAGAGCAGCAGGGAGAGCTGCTGCCCCAGCGACATCGGCTTGTCCAGCGCCTCGGAGATGAAGATCGAGGCCATCGTCAGGTAGATCGCGGTGCCGTCCAGGTTGAAGCTGTAGCCGGTCGGGACGGTGATGCCGACCACCGGGCGGCTCACTCCCAGGTGCTCCATCTTGGCGATCAGGCGGGGCAGCGCGCTCTCCGAGGAGGAGGTGGAGAGGATCAGCAGGAACTCCCGGCCGAGGTAGCGCAGCAGCTTGAACACGTTGACCCCGGCGACCAGCCGCAGCAGCCCGCCCAGCACCAGCACCACGAACAGCACGCAGGTCAGGTAGAAGCCGATCATGATGACCGCGAGGCTCTTCAGCGCCGCGACCCCGGTGGCGCCGACCACGGCGGCGATCGCGCCGAACGCGCCGACAGGGGCCAGCCACATGATCATCGACATGATCCGGAACACCAGCCGCTGCAGGTGCTCGATGCCGCGGAGCACCGGAGCGCCGGTCGCGCCCATCGCCTGCAGCGCGAACCCGGCCAGCAGGGCCACCAGCAGGGTCTGCAGCACCTTGCCCTCGGTCAGTGCCGAGAACAGCGTGGTCGGGATGATCCCGAGCAGGAACTCCGTGGTGTTCTGGGCGTGCCCGGCCGTGGCCTGGGCCTGGCCCGACTTGGCCAGCGCGCTGGTCAGGTGCAGCCCGGAGCCCGGCTCCAGCAGGTTGCCCACCACCAGGCCGATGCCGAGGGCCACCGTGGACATCAGCAGGAAGTAGCCGAGTGCCAGCCCGCCGACCCGGCCCACCTTGGCCGCCTTGGTGACCGAGCCGACCCCCAGCACGATGGTGCAGAAGATCACCGGGCTGATCATCATCTTGATCAGGTTGACGAAGCCGGTGCCCACCGGCTTCAGCTCCACCGCGAACTCCGGTGCCACCAGGCCGACCGCGATGCCCGCGAGCACCGCGGCGATCACCGCCAGGTAGAGGTAGTGGGTGCGGTCGGCACGTCTGGTCCGGACTGCTCCAGCGCTCGTCATGGGTTCGGCTCCTTCGCCCTGCTGTCCTGCGGCCCCGGGTGGACGGGCCGCTGACGACTATCGGCTCCGGACGTGACGCCCGTCACGTTTGCGTTCATAGAGTTCACACCGCTCCACCGCCGCCGCCCCTTGCCTCCCGCCGCAGGCCAGGCACACTGTCTGGCATGGCCGCCCCGCACCCCACCCGCCCGCCGCGCCGCCGCCTGCGCAGCCTCGCCGGGCAGCTCTTCGCGGTGCAGATCGTGATCGTCGCCGCCGTGGTCGCCGGCGGCACCGTCCTGGCGTACCTGTTCACCGCCGACCGCGCCGAACAGGCCGCGCTGCGCCAGGTCACCGCCGCCGCCTGGGCGGTCGCCGACGCGCCGACCGTCCGCGAGGCCGCCGCCACCGCCGACCCGCCCGCCGTCCTCCAGCCGTACGCCGAGCGGGTCCGCCAGGACAGCGGCGTGGACTTCGTCACCGTCATGGACACCCACGGCACCCGGTGGGCCCACCGCGACCCGGCCAAGATCGGCCGGCCGTTCCTCGGCCACATCGACCAGGCCCTGGCCGGCGGCACCGTCACCGAGACCTACACCGGCACCCTCGGCCCCTCCGTCCGGGTGGTCGTCCCGGTCCGCGACGGCCAGCGGGTCGTCGCCCTGGTCTCGGCCGGCATCACCGTGGACGCCATCAGCTCCCAGCTGCGCGGACCGCTGCTCGCCCTGACCGGCGTGGCCGGCGGCGCGCTCGCCCTCGGCGGCCTCGGCACCTACCTCGCCAACGCCCGGCTCCGCCGCCACACCCACGGCATGGGCGCCGCCGAACTCAGCCACCTGTACGACTACCACCAGGCCACCCTGCACTCCGTCCGCGAGGGCCTGGTGCTCCTCGACCGCGACCACCGGGTGGTGCTCTGCAACGACGCCGCCCGCGAACTCCTCGCCCTCCAGGGCCCGCTGGACGGCGTCCCGGTGGCCGAACTCGGCCTGCCCGGCTCGCTGGAGCGGGCCCTGCTCGACACCGGCCCGGTCCGCGACCAGATCCACCTCACCGCCGAACGGGTCGTGGTGCTCAACACCTCCGCCGTCGACCCCGGCCTCGGCACCGTGGTCACCCTCCGCGACCACACCGAACTCCAGGCACTCACCGGCGAACTGGACTCCGTCCGCGGCTTCGCCGAGGCACTCAGCGCCCAGGCCCACGAAGCCGCCAACCGGCTGCACGCGGTGGTCTCGCTGATCGAACTCGGCCGCCACCGCGAGGCCGTGGAGTTCGCCACCGCCGAACTCGCCCTCGCCCAGCAGCTCACCGACCGCGTCGTCGACGCCGTCGGCGAACCCGTGCTCGCAGCCCTGCTCCTCGGCAAGGCCGCCCAGGCCGCCGAACGCGGGGTCGACCTGGTGATGACCGGGGACAGCCGGATCGACGACGGCGTCCTGCCCCCCGAACTGCCCGCCCGTGACCTGGTCACCCTGCTCGGCAACCTCATCGACAACGCCGTGGACGCCGCCATCGAGAACGCCGCCGCCCGCGCCCCCGAGGTCACCGTCACCGCCCGCGCCGACCACGGCGAACTGCTGCTCCGGGTCGCCGACAGCGGCGCCGGCATCGACCCCGCCGCCGCGGAGGAGGTCTTCCGGCGCGGCTGGACCACCAAGCAGAACGGCCACGGCCTCGGCCTCGCCCTCGTCGCCCAGACCGCCCGCCGCAACGGCGGGACGGTGGAACTCGGGGGCGTCGGTGCCGTCGCTTCGGCCGGGGGCGCCGGGGATGCCGAGGGCGTGGGGGGTGCCGTGCTGACGGTACGGCTGCCGCTCGGCGTGCGGGAGGCGGTCCGGTGATCTCCGTGCTGGTGGTCGAGGACGATCCGGTCGCGGCGGCCGCCCACACCCTGTACGTCCAGCGCACCCCCGGGTTCACGGCCGCCGGGACCGTCCACACCTGCGCCGACGCCCTCCGCCTGCTCGACCGCACCCGCGGCGCCGGCACCCCCGTCGACCTGATCCTGCTCGACCTCTACCTGCCGGACGGCCACGGGCTCAACCTCTGCCGCACCCTCCGGGCCGCCGGGCACGGCGCCGACATCATCGCCGTCACCTCCGCCCGCGACCTGGCGATGGTCCGGCAGGCCGTCTCCGCCGGGGTGGTGCAGTACCTGCTGAAGCCGTTCAGCAGCGCCGCCCTGCACGACCGGCTGGAGAGCTACGCCCGCTACCGGCGCAGCCTCGCCCGGGCCGGCGACGCCACCGGGCAGGACGAGGTGGACCAGGCGTTCGCGATCCTGCGGACCTCCGAACGGTCAAGCCTGCCCAAGGGACTGAGCGCGCCGACGCTGGAAGCGGTGGCGGGGGTCCTGCGGGACGCCGCCGGCGGCATCTCCGCCGCCGCTGCCGGCGCGGCGGCAGGCGTCTCCCGCATCACCGCCCGCCGCTACCTCGAACACCTCGTCGACACCGGCCTCGCCGCCCGCGAACCCCAGTACGGACAGGTCGGCCGCCCCGAACTCTCCTACCGCTGGCGCAAGGGCGCGCCGCCCGCCTGATCGGCGAACCCCTCAGGGAATGAGCGGGTGCGTCAGGTGCGGGTGGCGAGGGCGAGGTAGCGGTCGGGGGTGTCGGTGTAGGTGGTGAGGTGCCAGCCGGTGGTGGTGAGGAGGGGGCGGAGGTTGGGTTCGGCGCGGAGGTCGTCGGGGGTGAGGGCGCGGCCGTGGCGGGCGGCGAGGGCGGCACGGCCGATGGGGTGGTAGAGGGCGAGGGCGCCGCCGGGGCGGGTGATCCGGGCGAGTTCGCGCAGACCGGTGTCGGGGCCGGGCAGGTGGGAGATCAGGCCGGCGCCGAAGACGGCGTCCACCACGGCGTCGCGGAGCGGGAGCCGTCCGCAGTCGGCCACCAGCAGGGCGGCGTCCGGCGTCCGGCGGGCGGCCTCGCGGATCATCTCGGGCGTGACGTCCACCCCCAGCACGGTGCCGGAGGGCCCCACCGCGGTGCGCAGCAACCCCAGCGCCCGCCCCGTCCCGCAGCCCGCGTCCACCACGAACTGTCCTTCGGTCAGCCCGAGTTCGGCGATGGCCGCGGCGTACCGGGGTTCGTCGTCGGGGAACTTGGCGTCCCAGCCGGCCGCCCGGGCGGCGAAGAACTCCCGGGTGCGGGCCACCTCGGCGGCGTGGTCGGCCCGCTCCGGCCGGGTGTCGCCGGCCGCGGTCTCGTCGTCGCGTCCCATGCCGGGCAGCGTACCGGGGGCCGCCGGTCGTCCGGTGCGGCGCGCGGAATCCCCCCGGCGGACCGTACCCCCGCGGCCGTTCGCTCGTTGGTCCTTGTCGGGGGGTGTCACCCGGTCGAGTGGTGTCGGCGGGCCGGGCCGTCGGCGAACCCCCCTTCGGATTAAGTTAGGCTTACCTAACCCAAGGGAGCCGCACGTGACCCTCACTGTCGACACCGCCACGCCCGCCGGCGACGGGATCCTGCGCCGTCAGCGCATCCGCGAGTCGGCCGCCCGCACCTATGCCCGGTCGTTCCCGATCGTGCCGGTCCGGGCGCACGGCATGACGGTGGAGGGGGCGGACGGCCGCCGGTACCTGGACTGCCTGTCCGGTGCCGGCACCCTGGCGCTCGGCCACAACCACCCGGTGGTGCTGGACGCGATCCGCCGCACCCTGGACAGCGGCGCCCCGCTGCACCTGCTGGACCTGGCCACCGCCGAGAAGGACGACTTCACCACCGCCCTGTTCGAGAGCCTGCCGCGGGAGTTCGCCGAGCGTGCTCGGGTGCACTTCTGCGGTCCGGCGGGCACCGACGCGGTGGAGGCGGCGCTGAAGCTGACCCAGACCGCCACCGGCCGGCGGGGGGCGCTGGCGTTCACCGGGGCGTACCACGGGATGACGGCGGGGGCGCTGGCGGTGACCGGCAGCGTGGCGGTGAAGGAGCCGCTGCCGGGCGGGGGAGAGGTCACCCGGCTGCCGTACCCGTACCCGTACCGCTGCCCGTTCGGGGTGGGCGGGGAGCGCGGGGCGGAGCTGTCGGCGGCGTACACCGAGCGGCTGCTGGACGATCCGTCGGGCGGGGTGGTGCCGCCCGCGGCGATGATCCTGGAGGCGGTGCAGGGGGAGGGCGGCGTCGTCCCGGCGCCGGACGGCTGGCTGCGCGCGATGCGCCGGATCACCGCCGAGCGCCGCATCCCGCTGATCGTCGACGAGGTGCAGACCGGCGTCGGCCGCACCGGCGCCATGTGGGCGGTGGAGCACAGCGGGATCCTGCCCGACGCGATGGTGCTCTCCAAGGCGATCGGCGGCAGCCTGCCGCTGGCGGTGGTGGTCTACCGGGAGGAGTACGACGGCTGGCGGCCGGGCGCGCACACCGGGACGTTCCGCGGCAACACCCTGGCCATGGCGGCCGGCGCCGCCACCCTGCGGTACGTGGCGGCCAACGGGCTGGTGGAGCGGGCCGCGCTGGCCGGCGCCCGGATGGCCGCCCGGCTCGACGGGCTGAAGGGCCGGCTGCCGGTGATCGGCGACGTCCGCGGCCGCGGGCTGATGCTGGGCGTCGAACTGGTCGACCCGGCGGGGGAGCCGGACGGCTGCGGCGCGCTGCCCGCCGATCCGGCCCTCGCCGTCCGGGTGCGCGAGGCGTGCCTGGAGCGCGGGCTGATCGTCGAACTCGGCGGCCGGCACGACGCGGTGCTCCGGCTGCTGCCGCCGCTCACCATCACCGACGAGCAGGTCGAGGCGGTCCTGGACCGGCTGGCCGACGCCATCGAGCACGCCGCCAGAGCCGCCGCGTGACCGGAGCGCCGGAGCCGGGCCCGGAGGGCGGTGCCACCCCGCCCCCGGGCCCGCGGCCGCAGGGCCCCGACGGTCCGCCGGGGTACCCGCCCGCCGCCGGCGGCACCGCGGGCCCGGCCGCGCTGCTCCCACTCCTGCGGCAGGTGCTGGAGGCGCTCGCCGCCGGCGCGGCCCGGCGCGGCGGCCCGATCCCCGCCGGGCCGCCGGCCGCCGTCGCCGAGCAGGTCCGCGAGGCCCTGGCGGCCGCGCCCGGCCCGGACGCCCTCGCCCGACTGGTCGAGCTGCTCGCCTACGGCAGCGCCGACCCCGCCGACCCGGCCTGCGCCGCCCACCTGCACTGCCCGCCGCTGGCCGTGGCGGTCGCCGCCGACCTGGCCGTGGACGCGCTCAACCCCTCCCAGGACTCCTGGGACCAGGCGCCCGCCGCCACCGCCCTGGAGACCGCGCTGCTGGCCGAGCTCGCCGCCCTGGCCGGCTACGACCCGGCCCGTTCGGCCGGGGTGTTCACCTCGGGCGGCACCGAGTCCAACCTGATGGGCCTGCTGCTGGCCCGGGAGGCGGTGCTCGGCGCCGGGGTCGCCCTGGACGGCCTGCCGTCCGGGGTCCGCCCGCGGATCCTGGCCTCGGAGGCCGCCCACTTCTCGGTGCAGCGGGCCGCCGCCGTCCTGGGCCTCGGCGAGCGGGCCGTCCGGGCCGTGCCGGTCGACCGCGCGCTGCGGATGGACCCGGCCGCCCTCGCCGCGGAACTGGCCGCCACCGTCCGGGAGGGCGGCCGCCCGATCGCCGTGGTCGCCACCGCCGGCACCACCGACACCGGCGCGGTGGACCCGCTGCCCGAGGCCGCCGAGCTGGCCGCCCGGTACGGTGCCTGGCTGCACGTGGACGCCGCGTACGGCGGGGGAGCGCTGCTCTCCGACCGGCTGGCCCCGCTGCTGACCGGGATCGCCGCGGCGGACTCCCTCTCGCTGGACTGGCACAAGCTCGGCTGGCAGCCGGTCCCCGCCGGGGTGTTCCTGGTCCGCCGCGCCGAGACGTACGCGCCGCTGGCCCGCCGCGCGGTCTACCTCAACCCGGCGGACGACGAGGAGGCCGGCTACCCCAGCCTGCTCGGCCGCTCGCTGCGCACCACCCGACGTCCCGACGCCTTCAAACTCGCCGTCACCCTGCGGACGCTGGGCCGCGAGGGGCTCGGCCGGATGGTCGACGCCTGCCACGACCTGGCCCGCGCGGCCGCCGAGGCCGTCCGCGCCGAGCCCGCCCTGGAACTGGCCACCGAGCCGCAGCTCACCACCGTGGTGTTCCGCTACCGTCCCCGGACGGACGCCCCCGCCGCGAGCGACCGGCTGAACGGGGAGCTGCGCCGGGCCCTGCTGCGCTCGGGACGGGCTGTGATCGGCCGCACCGAACTGCCGGGCACCGGGCCCGGTCGGGTGCGACTGAAACTCACCCTGCTGAACCCGCGCACCACCCCCGCCCAGGTGGCCCGGATCCTCGCCGAGACCGCCCGGGAGGGCCGCCGGCTGGAGGAGTCGGACGGTCCGTCAGGGCGTGGATAGCTCCATCCCGCACCGCCGTTGAGGTGCATGGATGTTGGAGGAACCGACACTGGCGCGACCGCGGGCGTCCTGGGCCGCCGTCCCGGACCGGCCCGCCGGGGCATGACTTTCGTGAACAGACGATCGGCCGTGCTGTCCAGTCGATCTCGGTCGTCCAGGGTCGGTTTTCGGCCATCCGCAGAACCGGACTTGCGGATTCGGTGAACGACGGCGGTAACTTCTCGTAGTCACCGCCACACCGGGAGCGCACGGCTCCACAGGGACTAGCGGTGCGAGGGGGCTCCACACCATGCGGGACCGCGTCCACGCGGTCCCCGCAGCACGCCGCCCCGGAACGCCGGCCCGTCCGGCCCGTTCCGGGCCGATCGGCTAGCCCCACCCCTTTCCCCGCCCGACGGCGTCGACACCGCCTGCCCGGCCGCCTGCCCGGACCGCCCCAACCCCGCGGTCCGCCGCGCGGCCGTGCCCACGGGCCCGTACGGCTCCCCCTCCCGTACCCCTTCTGCACACCTGCACCAGTCCAGTGAACTCAGTCCTGCGACGCGGAGGCCGCGGCATGAGCGAAACGCTCCTGAGCACCACAGTCACCACCCTTGAGGCACGCCCGTACTCCGAGCGCTGCCGGCGGAACTTCGAGCGCGGCGAGCACCTCCTGATCGGCGTCAGCCCCGGCAACAGCTACTTCAGCGCCGACCGGATCGCCGAACTCGTCCGCTGGGGACGGGACTTCTTCGCCTCCGTCGACATCGTCCTGGCCGACCTGCACGTGGACGCGCAGTTCCTCGCCTCCGGTCACACCCCGGAGCAGGCGATGCGGCGCGCCGACAAGGAGGTCAAGGCCACCCGCCGGCGGATCCACCGCGGGATGGCGGAGGCCGCACGGGACGGCGTCCGCGCCCATGTGCTCTCCGACTTCCTGCCCGACCCCGGGTACCAGCGGCTGCACCGGGCCGTCCGGGAGGCGCTGGAGACCGACCCGGAGCTGCGCGCCGCCACCGAGGGGATGGCCGGGGCCTTCCTGCGCTCCCGGATCACCGCGGCGGACGGCCCCGGCGCGGACCGGCTCGCCGCCGGCGTCGCGTACATCGCCGCCGAACTGCCCTTCTTCCTGGACACCCCGAGCCTGCTCGGCGTGCCCTCCTCGGTCACCTGCTACCACCTCGAACTCCCGCTCACGCCCGTGCTGTTCGGCCGGACCGAGGGACTGCGCGCGGCGCCCGCCCAGGGCTACGCCGTGGTGCGCCCGGCCACGGCACCCCGGGCCGCCGCGGCCTGACCAGGCCCCGGTAACCGGCACCCCGCCACCGTCCCGCACCACCAAGGAGGAACACCCCCGCATGAGCACCACCGCACGACCCGAGTTCACCTTCCCGCTCTCCCGACGCGGCGACGTGCTGCCCGAGGAGGCGGTACTGCTGCGCGAGAAGCACCCGGTCGCCCGGGTCCGCACCATGACCGGGGACGAGGCCTGGCTGGTCAGCAGCTACGCCCTGGCCAAGCAGGTCCTGGAGGACGAGCGGTTCAGCCTCAAGGACACCGCCAACCCCGGGGTGCCGCGGCAGTACGCGCTGACCATCCCGCCCGAGGTGGTCAACAACATGGGCAACATCAACAGCGCCGGCCTGCGCAGCGCCGTGATGAAGACCCTGAACCCGCGCGCCGACCGGGAGTTGGGCGGCTGGCTGGAGGCCGAGGCGCACCGGCTGATCGACCTGCTGGTCGCCCAGGGCGCCCCCGGCGAGCTCCGCGACGGCTTCACCGAGCCGTACTCCGCGGCCCTGCACTGCCGGCTGCTGGGCATCCCCGCCGACGACTGGCGCCGCCTGATGACCGGCATCGACCTCGCCTTCGTCACCAGCCCGGTGCCGTTCGAGGGCTCCGCGCCCAACTGGTACAAGGACCTCGGCTACCTGGTGGAGAAGCTCCAGGCCGACCCGGCGCCCACCGAGGGGCTGCTCGGCCGGTTCACCGAACTCCGTCGCTCCCCGGAGCTGTCCGACCGGGTGAGCGACGAACTGCTGGCCACCGTCGCCCTCTCGCTGTTCGGCGCCGGCGCCGTCTCCACCTCGTCCTTCCTGCTGCACGCCATCATCTGCCTCGCGCAGCAGCCGGAACTCGCCGACCGGCTGCGCGCCGAACCCGCCGTGGCCGGCCGGGCGGTGGACGAGCTGCTGCGGGTCAACCTCTCCATCGGCGACGCGCTGCCGCGGATCGCCCTGGCCGACGTGCGGCTGGGCGAGGTGCTGGTGCGCGAGGGCGAACTGGTGCTGGTCCTGATCGAGGGCGCCAACTACGACCCGGAGGTCTTCCCGGACCCGGAACGGATCGACTTCGACCGGGCCGCCAACCCGCACCTCGCCTTCGGCGGCGGACGCCACTTCTGCCCCGCCTCGGCGCTCGGCCGCACCCACGCCGAGATCGCCCTGACCGCCCTGGTCCAGCGCCTGCCCGGCCTGCGGCTGGCCCTGCCGGCCGAGCAGTTGGCCTGGCGTCCCGGGTTCATCAAGCGCCTGCCGGAGCGGCTGCCCGTGCTGTGGTGAGGAGCGGCCCGGCCGGTCGGTCTCAGGCGGTGAGGCCGAGCAGGATCTCCCGGGTGCGGTCCCAGGTGGCCTGGTCCCCGGCCACCAGCAGGCCGTCCTCGCACCCGGGGGCCTCCGGCCGGTACGGGCTGCCGTCCAGCCGGGCCGACACCCCGCCGCACTCGGTGACCAGCAGCGACCCGGGCGCGTGGTCCCAGGGCAGGGTCCGCCAGTACAGGATGAACTCCTGCTCGCCGCCGGCGATCAGCGGGTACTCCATGCCGGCCGAGCGCAGCCCGGGGGTGACCGTGCCGAACGCCCGGGCGTTGGTGCTCAGCCGGTGGTGCTCGGCCGGGTCGAGGAAGCGGCTCTTCACCGAGCCGCGCCACTCGGCGGGGGAGGCCGGCCCGGGCGCGCGGACCAGCCGCCGGCCGTCCCGCCAGGCACCCGAGCCCAGCTCGGCGCTGTACGCCGTCCCGGTCACCGGCTGCCAGATCCAGGCGGCCACCGTCCGCCCGGACCGGACCAGCGAGGCCATCACGGCGAACTCCGGGCGGCCCGCGACGAAGTTGGAGGTGCCGTCCACCGGGTCGACCAGCCAGACCGCCGGCTCCGAGTGCAGCGCCCGGGCGAGCGACGGGTCCGCGGACACCGCCTCCTCGCCGACCACCGGGACGGGGAGCAGCTCGCGCAGCCGGCGGGCGATGATCCGCTCGGCCTCCCGGTCGGCGACGGTGACCACCTCGCCCGGGGCCTTCTCCATCACCTCGCCCGAGGCCAGTGCCCGGAACCGCGGCTCGACCGCCTCGGCCGACGCCTCGGCGAGGATCTCCGCCACCTTCTCCATCAGCACGTGCCCGCTCCCTTCACGTCTCCCACTCTCCCACGTCCGCCCCGCGGCGACCTGCGCCGGGGGCGGACGTGCGGAGCCGCGGGCGCTCAGGCGTCGAGGTAGTGGAATCCCGGGCGCGGGTGCATCAGGAACTCGTGGTGGGAGATGTTCCAGGCGTACGCGCCGGCCATCGCGAAGACGATCCGGTCCCCGGTGCGCAGGGACGCGACCTCCGCCTGCTCGGCCAGCACGTCCTTCGGGGTGCACAGCTGCCCCGAGACGGTGACCCGGCCGCTTCCGGCCTCCGGCCGCCGCCACGGGTGGGGCCAGCGGTCCACCGGGCGGACCGTGAACGGCTGGGAGTGGCCGCGGGTGGCGGGGGTGCGGATGTGGTGGGTGCCGCCGCGGACCACCGCGACGTCCTCGCCGTGGCTGTGCTTCACGTCCAGCACCTCGGTGGCGTAGTAACCGCAGTACGCGGTCACCGCCCGGCCGGGCTCGATCCGCAGGGTCAGCCCGGGGTGGCGGTCCAGCAGCTCCGCCAGGCCCCGGCCGAAGGCCGTCCAGTCGAAGAGGGCCGACGGGTCCGCGTAGTCCACCGCCATGCCGCCGCCGATGTTGACCTCGGACAGCTGGAACCCGTGGCGCGCGGCCAGGTCCACCGACCAGGCGACGATCCGCTCGGCCAGCTCCAGCTGCTCGGCGGCGGCCAGCCCGCTCGCCAGGTGGGCGTGCACCCCGCGCAGCCGCAGCCGCTCGAAGCCCGGCCCGGCCAGCAGCCGCAGGCAGTCCGCCACCCGCTCCGGGTCCATCCCGAACGGGGTGGGACGGCCGCCCATCGCCAGCGCCACCGAGTCCAGCGCGCCGGAGCCGACCGGCAGGTTGGCCCGCAGCAGCACGTCCACGTCGCGGTCGGCGGCCTCGGCCGCGGCGGCCAGACGGCGCAGCTCCTGCTCGCTCTCCACGTGCCAGCGGTGCACCCCGGCCTTCAGCGCGGCGTCGATCTCGGCCGGGGTCTTGCCGGGGCCGCCGAAGGCCAGCGGGGCGTCCGGGACGGCCGCCGCCACATGCTCCAACTCCCCGCCGGAGGACACCTCGTAGCCGTCGACCGCGTCGCGCAGGGCGACCAGCAGCGGCGCCTCGGGGTTGGCCTTCGCCGCGTAGTACAGCTCCACCCGCTCCGGCAGGGCGGCCCGGATCCGCGCCGCGTGGGCGCGCAGCGCGGCCAGGTCGTACAGGTAGGCCGGCAGCCGCTCGGCGGGCAGTTCGTCCACCCGGTGCAGCACCGACGGGCCCGGCCCGCTCATCGGGTCCCCTCCTCGGTGCAGCCGGTCCGGTCGGCGCCCAGGCCGGCCGCGCTGAGCACGGTCTCGGCCAGCGGCGAGGGCAGCCGGATGTAGCCGGCCTCCCGGTCGGCCTTGCGCTCCCAGCGGGTCAGCAGGTTGGCCTTGGCGGGCAGCGGCACGCCGGCCAGCAGGGCGGCCAGCCGGGGCGGGCAGCCGTGCGTGCGGGCGTACCCGGTGAGTGCCTCGCGTACCTCCTCCCAGAGCGCGGCCTCCAGCGCCGGGTACCGGTCGGCGACCGCCGCCAGCAGCTCGGAGAGGTGGTTGACCAGCAGGCAGTACACCACCCGGTCCCAGCCGCGCTGGGCGTCGTAGGTCATCGGCCCGGTGACCTCCGGCGGCAGCCGGTCGAGCAGCGCCGCGTTGCGTTCCGGGACGAGCTTGGTGCCCTCCAGGTCGCGGAACAGCACCTGGGCCGGGCGGCCCTCGGCGTCCACGCAGACCAGCACGTTCTGCAGGTGCGGCTCCAGCACCACGCCGTGGTCGAAGTAGGCGGCCAGGACCGGCGGTACGACCAGGCGCAGGTAGGCGGCCCACCAGGCGCGGGCGGCCTCGGGGCCGCGGCCGTCCAGCAGCGCGGAGATGTGCGCCGAGCTGGTCGGGTACTCGTCGGCGACGGCCGCCACCAGCAGCGGGGTCAGGCCGGGCCGGACGGCCTCGGCCAGGCCGTCGCGGACGATCAGGCCGAAGCCCTCGAACAGCGAGGTGTCCGGCAGGCCGTCCGCGCCGGGCAGGGCGAGGGTGCGGAACGCCGGCTCGCGCAGCATCGCCGCGTCCGGGAACCGGTCGGCCAGGTCCGCCAGCGGACCGGCCAGCACCCGGGTCAGCGTCACCGCGCCGGTGAGCTCGTACGCGGCGTTCTTCCGCAGGCAGTTGGTGATCCGCACGTTCAGGCTGAACTTGAGGAAGGCGCCCGCGCCGTGCAGGGTGCGGACCGAGGCGGTCGCGGCGAACGGCTCGCCTCCCTCGCCGAGGTCGATGATGTCGCCCGAGGCCAGCGCCTGCTTCAGCAGCGGGTCCTCGCGCAGCAGCTCGAACTGCCAGGGGTGGGAGGGCAGAAGGGTGTAGCCCGCCGGCACCTCGGCCAGCGAGTCCAGCAGCGCGAGCGCGGCCGGGTCCGCCGCGTCCTGGGCGATCAGCTCGGTGCGCACCGCCAGGTGCCGCAGCCGGAAGGCGGCCCGGGCCTCCGGCGCGTACGCCGACCACTCGCCGCGCTCCGCCGAGCGGGACTTGGGCGCCGGGTGGAACCGGTGCCCGAACAGCAGGGCCTGCTCCGACTCCAGGTACCGGTCGGCCCCCGCGGCCGGACGGTCCGTCAGGGCGGCCGCCACGCCGTGGTGGCTGGAGGCCAGCTGGGCGAGGAACTCCTCGTTGCTCAGCCCGCTGCGCAGCGTCAGCTCGGCCTGGACGTGCTCGGCCAGTTCGCGCCAGCCCAGTTCGCGCCAGCCGTCCGCGGTCTCTTCGAAGACCGGGCCGGTGAACCGGTGCGCGCCGGTGAGCGAGGTGCGGCGCAGGGCGACCCGCAGCAGGGCGCCGCGGCGGGGCAGCCGCAGCAGCAGCCGGCCGTCGGCGACCGCGGTCTGGTGCTCGGGCCCGGAGACCTCGCGCAGCAGGCAGTTGAGCAGGGTGTGCGCCACCGCGTGGTCGGCGCTGGGGAGGGCGGCCGGGGCGGCCGACGCGGCACGGTCGGTCTGATGATGGTCGGTCCGGACGGTCATCGGTGGCTCCTACGGGTCAGGAGGACGAGTACGGCGGCGGCCAGCGCGGCGGCGGTGCCGGTGAGCACCGGCGCGGTCGGGCCGAAGGCGCCGTTGACCAGCGCGGCGGCCGCGCCGGCGGCGACCGCGCCGCCCTTGGAGACGAACTCCAGCGTGCCGAACATCCGGCCCGGCGGGCGGCCGCGGGCGGCCTCGGCGGCCAGCACGGACAGGCAGACCAGGCCGAGCGTGAGGCCGGCGCCGAGCAGGGTCCTCGCGAAGGTGAAGGCGATCAGGGAGTGGGCCGGGCCGTGCGCGGCCAGCCCGAGGGCGACGAAGGCGAAGCCCAGGAGGAGGCCGGTCCGCGGACGGGCCTGGAAGGCGGAGTGAACCCGGTTCGCGGTCAGCAGGTAGACCAGGTGCGGAAGCGCGAACAGGGTGCCGGAGACGGTGCCGCTGACACCCGGCAGCCGCTCCTCCACCAGGGATATGAGGTAGGGGAAGGACACGATCGTCGAGAAGACGAAGGTGAATTCGAAGGCGTACAGCAGCCGCAGCGAGGCGACCACCGGGGCCTCGTCCACCGCCGTCGCGCAGCCCGCGTCCGGCCGGGTCGGCTCCGGGAGGAAGGCCAGCAGCAGCGCGGCGGCGAGGGGCAGGACGGCCATGACGAGATACTGCCGGTGCGGCCCGATCCACGGCGAGAGGGCGCCCACCAGGATCGGCGCCGCCACCAGGGAGGCCCGGGCGCTGCCCTGCATCATGGTCAGCGCCTTGGACAGCCGCGGACCCTCCAGGGCCGCCGCGAGGTAGCCGTTGGTGGCGGAGAAGGTGCCGCCCAGGAAGCCCTGCAGCACCAGCGCCGCCGTGAACCCGGCCAGACTGTCGGCCGCACCGGCGATCAGGAACGAGACGGTGAGCCCGAGTTGGGCCCGCAGCAGCAGCCGCTTGCGGCCGAACCGGTCGGCCAGCCGGCCCCACAGCGGCGCGCCCAGGGCGCTGAACACGGTGGGCACGATGTACAGCAGCCCGGCCCAGCGGCCCTCCGCGTCGCCCAGCGACGGGAGGATCGCGGTGAGGTACGGCGGGAGGCCGAGGGCCGCGAACGAGGCCACGAAGTAGCAGGCCGCGACGGCGTGCACCTGGCCGCGGTCGAGCCCGGCGGGCCGGGCGACGCCGACCGGACCCCGTTCCAGTGCCTCGGTGCTCATCGCGAGCAGCCCTCCGGGAGAAGGTAGTTGGGACCGTCGGTGTAGTGCTTGTTGATGTCGGCGGCGCCGCTGCGCTCCTTGCTCAGCAGCGTGCCGGCGGTGACCATCGCCTTGACCGGGAGCCGTTCGGCCTCCAGCAGGTCGGCGCGCAGCGCGGCGCCGTCCGGGCCGAGCCGGTCCACCGCCGCGGCCAGTGCGGTGCGCAGCAGGCCGAGGGTCTTGTCCAGTGGCGCCCGGCCGTGGGCGGCCAGGCCGAAGGCCAGCGAGCCGGTGCACAGGTGGCCGGTGATGGTGGTGAACAGGTCGGTGAGCGCCCGGTCCTGGTCGCCGAAGATCCGCGCGTCGTCGAACTCCGCCGCGAAGTCGGCGAGTTCGCCGATCCGGCGGGTGTTGATCCGGGGCCCGTCGTTGTCCTTGTAGAGCAGCCGCAGTCGGGTGGCGCCGTCGACCCGGTCCAGCACCAGGGAGGTGTTCTGCTGGTGCGACTCCAGGGCGATCCCGTACCCGAACAGGGTGGTCTGCCAGTCGAGCAGCAGCCCGAGGAGCACCTCGTACAGGTCCAGCACCGAGCCGTCGTAGAACCGGTCGGCGAGGTGGTCCACCACCAGCCGTCCGCCGGGGGCCCCGGCGAGCAGGGCGGCCAGCGGGACGGTCGCCGCCTCCTGGAGCCCGGCCGGGTAGCGGCGCAGCAGTACGGCCAGCAGCTCGTGGTCGGCGTGCGCCCAGTCCTGCTCGTCGGCCTGCAGCACCACGCCCGCGAACCGCGGCTCGCGGGCGATCACGGCCTCCAGCAGGCGCTGCCCGGCGGCGCCGTCCACCAGGGTGCCCGGCTTGATGGTGCGCCGGTTGCGCAGGCCCAGGGTGGCCGTGGCCAGCGGCAGCTTGAGGTGGCAGCCGGGGTCGGCGGCCACCGCCACGGTCCGCATCGACAGCGTCGGGATGACCTCCAGGTACGGCCGCGGGGCCAGCACCGCACCCGGGACCCCGGGCAGGTGGCCGACGGTCAGCGGGTGCACCGGCACGGTGAGGTAGCCGTCGCCGGCCACCCCGAGCTGCTCGGCGGTGGGCCACCAGGCGGGCAGCCGGCCGGTGCCGTGGACGGTGAGCCGCCCGGCCGGCACGGCCAGCCAGCGCAGCAGGAAGGAGGGGTGGAACTCGGGCGCGTGGGCGCGCAGCTGGTCCTCGTCCAGGCCGGAGCGGCCGCGGGCGGTGGGGTAGACCGGGTGGTCCAGGTAGGCGGCCAGGGTGTCGAAGGCCAGCGAGGCGCCGAGGCCGGTCCAGGCGGCGGGGTCGGCGCCGTGGCGCTCGGCCAGCACGGCGTGCACCTCGGCGCGGGCCTCGTCGTGCAGCGCCATGGTGGCGGCGGTCTGCCGGCACTCCTCGGCGAAGGCCGCGAAGCCGGGCCGGTCCACCGGGTCGGCCAGGCCGGCCAGGTGCGCCAGGACGGCGTCCAGGCTGGTCAGTTCGACGCCGTCGGCCTCCAGCAGCGGCAGCCGGACGGCGTACTCGCACTGGAAGCCCTCCTCGGCCACCGGCAGCGCCAGCGTGCCGCTGCGCAGCCACAGGCCGTCCCCCCGCCGCTCGGGCACCGCACCGGTGCGCAGGCCGAGCACGTCCTCGCGGAGCAGGGCGCCGAGCACCCGGAGCGTCAGCTGCGCGCTCACGGGGTGATCTCCCAGGTGTGGGCGGCGAGGAACTCCGCGACCGCGGCGTCCACGCTCTCCTGGTCGGGCCCGACGGCCCAGACCACGCCGAGGTAGTCGCGGTTGGTGCGGTACAGCTCGTGCCGCTCGCCGACCCGGCGGGTCGGCCGGTAGGAGAGCCGTACGCCGTTCTCGTCCCGGTCGTACGGGCCGGGGGCGGCGGTCAGGGTGCCGGCCCGGTCGGCGCGGACCGGCTCGTTGCGGGCGCGGCGGTCGGTACCGGCGCCGAGGTCCTCGGGCAGTTCCTCGCCGAGGTGGGCCCGGAGCACCAGCTCGAACAGCGGTATCCGCAGGGCCTGGGCCAGCATGATGTCGCACTGGTCGCCGATGGCGCGGTAGTTGACCTCGATGATCCGGGCGCGGCCGTCCGGCTGGACGACGAACTCGGTGTGGCCGGCGCCGAGCCCGACGCCGAGCGCGTCGAGCTGGGCGAGGACCTGGGCGGTCACCTGCTCGTCGTGCGCGGGGGTGTAGACCAGCAGTTCCTCGATGAAGTACGGGGGAGGCGAGATCCGGGTGCGGAACCCGCCGAGCACGTGGCGGCGGCGGCCGTCGCCGAGGGTCTCCAGGGTGTGCAGCTCGCCGGCCAGGAACTCCTCGACCACCAGGGTCGCGCCGGCCCGCCGGTGCTGGATCTCCTTGACCAGCCGGGCGAGTTCGGCCGCGTCCTCGGCCAGGGCGACGTCCTCGCTGGCCACCCCCTCGCGGGGCTTGACCACCACCGGGAACGGCGGGTCGAGCTGCTCGGTGCCCTCGCCGGGGGCGATCTCCGCCGACCAGACGGTGTCCAGGCCGGCCTGCGCCAGGTGGCGGCGCAGCTGGCCCTTGTCCTTGGCCCGCAGCGCGGCCTTCCAGTCCTTGGCCGGCAGGCCGAAGTACTCGGCGGCCAGGGCGGTCTGGGTCTGCAGGTGGTCGCTGTTGCTGAAGACCGCGGCCGGCGCGTGGTGCCGCGAGATCAGGCTGATCACCTCGCGGAAGTCCTTGACGTCGCACTCCAGCACCTCGGGAGCGGACTCCTTCCCCTCGTAGGCGCGTCGGTGGGCCCCGGCGTCGTCGGTGAGGACGGTGACGTCGAGGCCGAGTCGCGCCGCGGCGGGCAGGAAGCCGTCGGTGACCGAGTCGGTGGGGTTCAGGGCGAGCAGGTACAACCGCATGGTGTGGTCCTTCGGGTGCTGCAGGCGGGGCGGCCGGGAGCGGGCCTGCTGGAGCCCGCCCCCGGTGCGGTGGTGGTTACTTGGGCGCGTCGACGCCGGCGGCCTTGGCGATGTCCTTGAGCATCTCGTCGGCGGCCTGGACGCCGATGCCGGACATCCAGGTCTCGTCCGGCACGGTGAAGACCCTGTTGTTCTTCACCGCGTTCAGGCCCTGCCAGACGGCGGTCTGCTGCACCTCGGCCTGCTTGGTCTTGGACGGGTCGTCGGAGGTGGTGACGAACACCAGGTCGGCGTCGGCCTGGTTGATCAGCTCGGGGCCGACCTCCAGCATCGACTTGTCCACGTCCGCGCCCTGGATGTTGCGGGCCAGGCCGACGTCCTTGAGCACCACGCCGCTGAACGAGGCGTTCTGGTACAGGCGGGTCGGACCGGCGACGAAGCGGACCACCGAGACGGTCGGCACCTTGCCGCTGTACTTCGCCTTGATGGCCTCGCCGAGCCTGGCGGCACGGGCCTGGTAGTCGTCGAGCGCCTTCTTGGCCTCGGCCTCCTTGCCCAGGGCCTGGGCGTAGAGGGCGATGTTCTCCTTCCACGGCTCACCGGTGGTGGTGGCCATGACGGTCGGGGCGATGGCGTTGAGCTTGTCGTAGACCTTCTCGTGCCGGACCTTCGAGGTGAGGATGAGGTCGGGCTTGAGCGAGGCGATCAGCTCCAGGTTGGGCTCGGCCATCGGGCCGACGTCCTTGGTGCCGTCCACCTTGCCCTTGAGGTACGACGGGAAGCCGCCCTCGGTCTTCAGGTGCGGGGCGACCGCGCCGACCGGGGTGATGCCGAGCAGGGTGACGTCGTCCAGCTCGCCGCTGTCCAGGACCACGACCTTCTTGGGCTGGGCCTTGATCTCGGCGGTGCCCATGGCGTGCTTGACGCTGCGCGGGTAGACCGCGGCCGAGTCGCCGGCGGCGGCGGAGGCGGCCGGCTTGCCCTCGGTGGAGGCGTCGCTGCCGCAGGCGGCGAGCAGGGTGGTGGAGAGGGTGGCGGCGAGCACGGCTGCGGCGAGTCTGCGGTTGATCATGTTTCTGTCCTTGCGGGGGTGTTTTCGGGCAGGGCGGGGTGACCGGCGGACCGAACGGGCGGAGCCGGAAGTCTCGGAGGGAGGGTCAGCGTCGGCGGGCGAGCGGGACGACGAGCGGGGTACCGGTCTCCGGGTCGGGGATCACCCGGCACGGGACCTGGAAGACGCGCTCCACCAGATCGGCGGTGAGCACCTCCCCGGGCGGGCCGGCGGCGGCGAGCCGGCCGTCGTGCAGCACCACCAGGTGGTCGGCGTACCGGGCCGCCTGGCCGAGGTCGTGCAGCACCATCACCACGGTGCGGCCGGCCTCCCGGTGCAGGTCCTCGACCAGGTCGAGGACGTCCAGCTGGTGCCGCAGGTCGAGGAAGGTGGTGGGCTCGTCCAGCAGCAGCAGGTCGGTGTCCTGGGCCAGGGCCAGGGCGATCCAGGCGCGCTGGCGCTGGCCGCCGGAGAGCTGGTCGACCGGGCGGTCGCGCAGCCCGGCGGTGCCGGTGCGGCGCAGCGCCTCCTCGACGGCGGCCTGGTCGGCGGAGGACCACGGGCTGAGCATCCGCTGGTGCGGGTAGCGGCCCAGCCGGACCAGCGACTCCACGGTGATCGCCTCGGGGGTGACCGGCTGCTGCGGCAGCAGGCCGAGGCGCTTGGCCAGCGCCCGGACGGGCATCCGGTGGATGTCGGAGCCGTCCAGGGTGACCGTGCCGGCCGCGGGGTCGAGCAGCCGGGTCAGGCCGCGCAGCAGGGTGGACTTGCCGCAGGCGTTGGGGCCGACGATCGCGGTGACGGCGCCGCCGGGCAGGGTGAGGTCCAGGCCCTGGACGATCGTCCGGTCCCCGTACCGGAGGTCCAGCCCGCTGGTGGCGAGCTGATCGGTGGTCTTCGGGACGGTCACGGTGGTCACGAGCGGCTCCTCTGCGGCAGGCGGCCCTGGCGGACCATCAGCACCAGCAGCCAGGGCGCGCCCAGCGTCGCGGTGACCGCGCCGACCGGGAGGCCCTTGACGGGCAGCAGGTGCAGGACGAGGTAGTCGGCGCCGAGCAGCAGCACCGCGCCGGTCAGCGCGGACAGGGCGAGGGTCGCCGGGGTGGGCGGGCCGGCCAGGAACCGGACCAGGTGCGGGACGGCCAGCGCCACGAAGGCGACCGGACCGGTCAGCGCGGCGGCCAGCGAGGCCAGCACGATGGCGAGCAGCAGCAGGCCCAGCCGGGTGCGGTTCGGGTCCAGGCCGAGGCCGCCCGCCGAGTCGTCGCCCAGGTCCAGCACGGCCACCCGGCGGTTCATCAGGAACACCGCGGCGCACGCCACCACGATGGCGCTGCCCGCGCCGAACACCTCGGGCCAGGTCCGCCCGTAGAGCGAGCCGGTGGTCCACTGCAGGGCCTGGCCGGCCAGCTCGGCGGGGAACCGCACGATCATCAGGTTGACCGCGGCGGCCAGCCCGGCCTGCACCGCGAGGCCGACCAGCACCAGCCGGGTGACGGCCATCCGCGACCGCCAGGCGAATCCGCCGAGCAGCACCGCGGCCAGCACCCCGCCGCCCAGGGCGGCCAGCGGGGTGAGCGCCTGGGAGGCGCCGGTGGCCAGCAGCAGCACCGCACCGAAGGAGGCGCCGCCGGTGACACCGATGACGTCCGGCGAGGCCAGCGGGTTGCGGAAGAGCCGCTGCAGCAGCGAACCGGCCACCGCCAGCGCGGCGCCCGCGACCAGCGCGGAGACCACCCGGGGGGCGCGGAACTCCTGGACCACCAGGACGTCCCCGGCGTCGCCGACGCCGAACAGCGCGGCCAGCGCGTCGCCCAGCGGCATCTTGACCTGACCGGTGCTCAGCGCGACCGCGGTCATCAGGACCAGCGCCGCGACGAAGCCGGCGGAGAAGGACAGGGTGCGGCGGCGCTGCCGCGCGAGGGTGCTCATCGGGCCACCTTCCGCGCCAGCACCGCGAGCAGCGGCGCGCCCAGGAAGGCGGTGACGATGCCGACCTCGATCTCGGACGGCCTGACCAGCAGCCGGCCCAGCACGTCGGCGGAGAGCAGCAGCACCGGACCGGCGATCAGGCAGCCGGGCACCAGCAGCCGGTGGTCGTTGCCGAGCAGCGGGCGCACCAGGTGCGGCGCGGCCAGGCCGATGAAGGCCACCGGGCCGGCCACGGCCACCGAACCGGCGGCCAGCAGCACCACGGCGAGGCCGCCGACCACCCGGATCCGGGCCACCGGCACGCCGAGCGCCTGCGCGGTCTCGTCGCCCAGCGCCAGCGCGTTCAGCGCGGGGGAGACCAGCAGCGCCAGCAGCACGCCCACCGCGATCAGCGGGAGCACCTGGTACAGCACCTCCAGGCTGCGGCCGCTCACCGAACCGGCCAGCCAGAACCGGGCCTCGTCCAGGGTGCGGCGGCTGGCCAGCATCAGGGCGGAGGTCCAGGAGGCCAGCACCGCGGTCAGCACGGTGCCGCCGAGCGCCAGCCGGATCGGGTCCAGGTCGCCGCCGCGCCGCGCCATGCCGTACGCCAGCACGGCGGCGCCGGCGGCACCCGCCACGGCGAACCAGACGAACTGCAGCGGGTGCGTCAGGTGCAGGGTGAAGATGGCGAACACCACGGCGAACGACGCACCGGCGTTGATGCCGAGGGTGGTGGGGGAGGCGAGCGGGTTGCGGGTGACGCCCTGCGCCACCGCGCCGGCCGCGCCGAGCGCCGCACCGACCGTCAGGGCGATCACCGTCCGGGGCACCCGGAGACCGGTGACCACGTCGGCGTCGCCGCCCTGCGCCGTTCCGGACAGCGCGTCAAGCACCGTGGAGAGCGGGATCGAACGCGACCCCAGGGCGAGGCTGAGCGCGGCGCACAGCGCGAGCACCCCGAGCCCGGCGGCGAACAGCAGGGGCTGCCTCGCCACCCGGAGCCGGGACGCCGGGGCTGTGGGGGCCGGCAGGTCGGTTCTGAGCACAGGACAGATATTAGGTGAGGCTCACCTAACCTCGTCAAGTTCCGTGCCCCGCCGGGGCCCGGTTGCCGAATCCCCGCCGACGTGCCTATAAGGTGAGCCTCACCTTATTCGATCACGGGAGTCATGATGCTCCAGCTGACGGAGGCCCGGGCCTGCGCCGCGGACGAATTGGCCGAAACCTATCGGCTGCTTGGCGGGATCTGCTCCGCGCTCGACCTGGACCTGGTCGAGTCCGTCCCCGCCGCCGGTCCCTCCTGGGTGAGATCCGATCAGCTGGCCCTGCACGTCGAGGAACTGATCGCCGGTGAGGCCGCGCGGATCCTCGCCGAGCACGGGACCCGGCCCCGCCCGCACGTGATCGCCTCCCGCGTCCTCCACCACTACCTGTGGTCCGCCTGCCTGCTCGTCAGCGGCCCCTGGTACCTCACCGGACAGGTCCCCGACCTGCGCTCCGCCGACCTCTGGACCGACCCCGCGACCGGGCGCACCGCCCTCCGTCCGGGCGCATCGCGGGCCGGCGACGAGCGGGACGTCCGGGACACCGTCGCCGCCCACGTCGGGCCGGTGCTCGCCGCGTTCCAGCCGTACGTCAAGCGGGGGCCGCGGGCGCTGTGGGGGATGGCCGCGGACGACCTGGTGTCCGGGATCTGGTACCTCGGGCGGATGCTCGACCAGGAGGACCGCGCGGTGGCCGCCGCCGGCGCCGTCCTGCCCGGGGACACGGCGCCCTTCCCCGGCGCCGCCGCCTTCCGCCGCCTCACCGCCCCCGACGGCCGCACCCACTGGACCCGAACCCGGCTCGGCTGCTGCCTCTACTACGCCGTCAAACCCGACGCCGACGCCTGCATCACCTGCCCCCGCACCCCGGACCCGACCCGCCTCACCCGCCTCGAAGCGGACCGCTAGCGGCGAGCAACCGGGCTACCGCGCAATTCCCCGCGCCCCCTGGGGGAACCGGGTGCGCCCCTGAAAGACGTGCTCGGGTAGCTCCTGAAAGGCCCCTCACCGGCGGGAGACGGCGACGCCGGCGAGGCAGAGGGCGCCGCCGAGGAGGGTGAGGGGGAGCGGGGTCTCGCCGAGGAGGCTCCAGGACATCAGGACGACCAGCGCCGGCACGGCGTACGTGGTCGCTCCCATCCGTCCCGCCGTGGTGCGCGACACCGCGTACGCCCAGGTGGTGAACGCCAGTGCGGTCGGGAACAGTCCGAGGTAGACCACGCAGGCGGTGGCGGACAGCGGCGCCGCCGCGACCTCAATCACCAGGCGCCCCGCGAACGGCAGGCAGGCCACCGCCCCGATCAGGCACCCGTAGGTGGTGACCTGCAGCGGCGACCCGTGCCGCAGGGCGGGCTTCTGTGCCACCACCCCGCCCGCGTACGCGACCGCCGCGCCGAGGCACAGCGCGATCCCGAGCAGCGAACTCCCCTGCCCGCCGGTGGACATGGACACCCCGACCACCACCGCGCCGGCGAAGGACACCGCCATGCCGGCGAGCAGCTTCCGGGGGAAGCCCTCGCCGAGCAGCCAGCCGCCGAGCAGGGCGATCAGCACCGGGCCGATGCCGACCAGCATGGCGGCGGTCCCGGCGTCCACCTGTCGTTCGCCCCAGTTGAGGGCGACCATGTAGAGCCCGAACCAGAGCACGCCGGAGACGGCGGTGCCCGGCCACGCGGCCCGGGGCAGCGGCCCCTCGCGCCGGTACACCAGCAGGGCCAGCAGGGCGGCGGAGCCGACGGCGAGGCGACCGAGGGCGAGGGCGCCGGGGGTGAAGTGGTCCGCGGCGCTGCGGATGGCCACGAAGGCGGAGGCCCACAGCACCACCGTCGTCGTGGCCGCCGCGATCGACTTGCCGTCCAGGCGGGGGGCGTCGGTGGCAGAGAGGTCCATGCCGGCCACCGTAGGTTCCACCGCCCGCCGCCGCCCGTGATTTTCCCGCCGGCCCGCCGCCCACACGGCCCGCCACTCACGCGGCCCGCCGCCGCTCAGACGGTCTGCCGCAGCTTGGCCGGCCCGACCCTGTCCGGGGTCCGGCGGCGGTAGCGGTGCTCGGTGGCGGTGGCGAGGGCGAGCAGCACCGCGGCCCCGGCCGCCCCGCAGGTGACGGTGAAGGGCGCGGTCGGCCCGTGGCGGTCGGCGACCCAGCCGGCGGCGAGGGTGCCGGCGGACTGGGCGAGGGTGATGCTGCTGACCAGGGCGGCCATCGCCTCGCCGAGGCGCTCGGCGGGGACGGTCCGCTCGGCCAGCCCGAACATGGTGATCATCTGGGGGGCGACCGCCACCCCGAGGCAGGCGGTGCCGACGGCGAGCGAGGTCAGGCCGTCCACCCCCGGGAGCAGCAGGGAGGCGCCGAACAGCAGCAGGGTGCCGGACTTGAGCCGCAGCGGCAGGCCGATCCGGGCCGGGAGGGCGGCGGTGGCCACCCCGGCGCAGGAGCTGGCGCCGCCGATCAGGCCGTAGAGGAGTCCGGCCGCGCCGGGGTGGCCGAGTGCTTCGGTGGTGGAGGTGACGCCGACCTGGACCGAGCCGAAGCAGACGCCGAGCAGCGCCATCCCGGCGAGCAGCAGGCCGAACGCCGGGTTGAGCAGCCGTCCGCCGCCGTGGGTACGGGGTGCGGCGCCGGGCGGGGCGGTGGGGTGCAGGGCGAACAGGGTGGCGGCGCCGCCGACCAGGGCGGCGGCGAGCAGCAGGCCGGCGGCGGGGTCGACCAGGGTGGCGAGCAGGCCGATCACGGCGGGCCCGGCGGTGAAGCTGATCTCGTCCACGGTGCCGTCGAGGGAGAGCGCGGCGACGGTGGTCGGGCGGTCGCCGCGGGCCAGCCACACCCAGCGGCTGCGGGAGAGCGGGCCGACCAGCGGGACGGACACCCCGATCAGCGCGGCCGCGGCGAGTTGGACGGCGAGCGGCAGCCCGGCGCCGGAGGCGGCCACCAGGGCGAGGATGGCCAGGGTGTTGACGGCGGCCGCGGCCAGGCCGACGGGACGCTGCCCGCGGCGGTCGGCCAGCCGTCCGACCAGCGGGCCGCCCAGTCCCTGGCCGACCGCGAGCACCCCGGCGACGGCCGAACCCCGCCAGACGCTGCCGGAGTCGTGGGTGACCAGCAGCAGCGAGCCGATCGGGCACATGGCGGCCGGCAGCCGCCCGAGCAGGGACCAGACCTGCACCCGGCGGCCCGTCAGCCGGACCGCCGTACGGAAACTCCTGACCGCGGCCATCGCCGCCACCCCCGGGTGGGCCGGGTCGGGGCGCCCGCCTCCCGTCGTCGGCCCCGACAGGCTGATCGGCTCGCGGGTGGATCCGACCGTACGGGCCGGTACTCGGGGGTAGGAAGGGTGGGATCCCCCAGCCCGGGGGACGGCCGGTCACCGAGCGGATTGGAGGAGCCGCCAACCGTGGGCGAGTCGTCAGTTCCCCGTCGGCGTCCCGTACTCCGCCCGTACCCTGCGGTCCATCGCCAGGGCGAACTGGGCGTCCACCACGGTCCGGGCGAGCGGGCGAACCCGCAGGATCTGCTCGGTGAGCCGGGCGGTCTCGGCGGGGGAGAGGTCCTCGGGGTGGCTGAGGGCGTCGAGCAGTTCGTCCCGGACCAGGGCGGTGAACACCTCGGCGACGGCGTCGGCGTGCTCGCGGGTGCGGCGGCTGGCGGCGAGGACGGCGGAGAGCGGGACGCCCTCGGCGACCAGGGCCACGGTGGCGTCCATCAGCCGCCGGCTGACGTGGGTGATGCCGTCCTCCTCGACCGTGATGAAGCCCTGGTCGATGGACTCGGCGGTGTTCTCCTCGGTGAGCTGGTCGCCGAAGACGGCGGCGAGTTCGGCCCAGTCCAGGTGCACCGGGACCTCGTCGGACCAGGGCGCGGTGATCGCGTTCTTCAGGCCGATCAGGTCGGCGACCTGCCGGCCGCTCTCGCCGGCGCCGATCAGCTCGGCGATCCCGCCCAGGGTGTGCCCGCGCTCCAGGAGTTCGCCGATGACCCGGAGCCGGTTCAGGTGCTCCTCGCCGTACCAGGCGATCCGGCCCTCCTTGCGGGGCGGCGGGAGCAGTTTGCGCTCGCGGTAGAAGCGCAGCGTGCGCACCGTGATGCCGGCGGCCTCGGCGAGCTCCTCGACCCGGTACTCGCGGGGGCCGCCGCCTGTCTGATCGATCTCCGCCACGCCGCCAGCATAGGCCGCGCCCCACCCCGGAACGCCGGCCCCGACGCATCTCGCCCGCCCTATTCCACTCGGTGTCAACAAGGGCTACCCTGCCAATCGCGCCAGTGATTACTGGCGCGGTTGTAATGGTCGTGGACACCCCCGCCCCCACCCACAGGAGGCCGCCGCATGGCATCCCGCACCAAGCACCAGAGGCCGTCCCCCACTTCCCCGCCCGCCGTGCCGCACGTCCGGGTGGCCGTGGTCGGCTCCGGCTTCGGCGGCCTCGGCGCAGGCGTCCGGCTGCGCCGCGCCGGGATCACCGACTTCGTGATCCTGGAGCGCGCCGGGGCCGTCGGCGGTACCTGGCGCGACAACAGCTACCCGGGCTGCGCCTGCGACGTCCCCTCCCACCTGTACTCCTTCTCCTTCGCCCCGAACCCCGACTGGCCGCGCAGCTTCTCCGGCCAGCCGGACATCCGCGCCTACCTGGAGAAGGTCACCGACACCTTCGGCCTCCGCCCGCACCTGCGCTTCGGCGCCGAGGTCACCGAGCTGCGCTGGGAGGAGGAGCACGCCCGCTGGCGGGTGAGCACCGCCGCCGGCACCTGGACCGCCGACGCCGTGGTCTCCGCCGCCGGGCCGCTGGCCGACCCGCAGATCCCCGACCTGCCGGGCCTCGCCGACTTCCCCGGCAAGGTGTTCCACTCCTCCCGCTGGGACCACGACTACGACCTGACCGGCCGACGGGTCGCCGTGGTCGGCACCGGCGCCTCCGCCGCCCAGATCATTCCGGCGATCCAGCCGCGGGTCGGCCGGCTCACCGTCTTCCAGCGCACCCCCGCCTGGGTGCTGCCGCGCCGCGACCGCGAGATCACCGGCCTGGAGAAGTGGCTGCACGGCGCTCTGCCGCCCACCGGCGCGCTGCGCCGCGGCGCTCTCTTCGCGCTGCGCGAGATCCAGGTGGACGCCTTCGTCCGCCGCCCCGGCCTGCTGAAGGTCATCCAGAGGATCGCCGAGAAGCACATCGCCCGCGGGGTCGCCGATCCGGCGCTGCGCGCCAGGCTGACCCCCGACTACCGGATCGGCTGCAAGCGGATCCTGCTCAGCAACACCTACTACCCGGCGCTGGCCGCACCCAACAGCGAGGTGGTCGCCTCCGGGCTGCGCGAGGTCCGCGGCTCCACCCTGGTGGCCGCCGACGGCAGCGAGCACGAGGTGGACGCGATCGTCTTCGGCACCGGCTTCCACGTCACCGACATGCCCATCGCCCAGCGGGTGTTCGGCATCGGCGGGCGCAGCCTGGCCGAGGAGTGGAAGGACGGCATGGAGGCGCTGCGCGGCTCCACCGTGCACGGCTTCCCCAACCTGTTCTTCGTCATCGGACCCAACACCGGCCTCGGCAACAGCTCGATGATCCTGATGATCGAGTCCCAGCTGAACTACCTGATCGACGCCCTCACCGCGCTGGACTCGGTCGGCGCCACCGCCCTGCAGCCCACCGCCCGCGCCCAGCGGCACTGGAACCTCGAACTCCAGCACCGGATGGAGCGCACCGTGTGGACCACCGGCGGCTGCCGCAGCTGGTACCTGGACAGCGCCGGCCGCAACACCGTGCTCTGGCCCGGCTCCACCAGCTCCTTCCGCCGTGCCACCCGCCGGGTCGACCTGGCCGAGTACGAGCTGATCAAGCGCCCCGCCCCCGTCGCCGAGGAGGTCGTCCCCGCATGAGCCCCGCCGTCCCCGCCGTCCCCGCCGCCGTCCCGGTGCCCGCCGCCACCCGGCGGATCCGGTCCGCCGACGGCACCTGGCTGCACGCCGAACTACACGGCCCCGAGGGCGCCCCGATGGTGGTCCTCGCCCACGGCTGGACCTGCTCGACGCTGTTCTGGGCGCCGGTCGTCCGCCGGCTCGCCGCCGACCACCGGGTGGTGGCGTACGACCAGCGCGGCCACGGCGGCAGCGACCTGCCGCCCACCGCGGCCGGGTTCTCCACCGAGAAGCTCGCCGACGACCTCCAGGCGGTGCTCACCGAGCTCGTGCCGGCCGGGGAGCGCGCGGTGCTCGCCGGGCACAGCATGGGCGGGATGACCATCATGGCCGCCGGCGACCGCCCCGAGGTCGCCGCCCGGACGGCGGCCGCCGTGCTGATCAGCACCGGTCCGGCCGACCTGGTCGCCGAGCTGCTGGTGGTGCCGCCGGCCGTCCGCGGCCGGGGTCCGCGCCGGCTGCTGCACCGGCAGATCCTGGAGTCCCGGCTGCCGCTCGGCCCCGTCACCCGGGTGTCCAAGGCCCTGCTGAAGTACGCCACCATGGGCCCGCAGGCCGCGCCCGAGCAGGTCGACGCCTGTGCCGCGGTGGTGCACGCCTGCCCGACCGTCACCCGCCGCCGCTGGGCCCGGGTGCTCGGCGAGCTGGACGTGACCGCCGGGCTGGCCGCGCTGCGGGCGCCCACCGCCGTGGTGGTCGGCACCCACGACAAGCTGACCCCGCCGGTGCACGCCCGCCGGATCGCCGCCGCGCTCGCCGACCCGCGGGGCCTGCTGGAACTCCCGGGGGTGGGCCACATGTCCCCGGTGGAGCGCCCCGACGAGGTCGCCGCCGAGATCCGACGGCTCGTCGGCCTGCGCACGGGCGAGGCCGGGACCGCCGCCGCACAGCCCGCCCAGCGGCCCACCGCACAGCCCGCCCAGCAGCCCACCGATCAGTCCGCCGCACAGCCCGTCGCGCGAAGGAGTGAGGCCGTATGACCAACCCGCCGCTGTCCGCCCAGGTCGTGGTGATCACCGGAGCCGCCCGCGGGGTGGGCGCGCTGACCGCCCGCAGGCTCGCCGAGCGCGGCGCCCGGGTCGCCCTGGTCGGCCTGGAGCCGGACCTGCTCAAGGAGGTGGCCGCGCAGTGCGGTCCGGAGGCCTCGTACTGGGAGGCCGACGTCACCGACCTGGACGCGCTCACCGTCACCGCCCGGGCGATCAAGGACCGCTACGGCCGGATCGACACCGTGGTGGCCAACGCCGGCATCGCCATCGGCGGCCCGCTGGAGGACAGCGACCACCGGGCGTTCAGCCGGGTGATCGAGGTCAACCTGATCGGCAGCGTGGCCACCGCCCGGGCCTTCCTGCCCGCGCTGGCCGAAAGTCGCGGCTACCTGCTGCAGATCGCCTCGTTGGCCGCGATCACCCCCGCGCCGCTGATGGCCGCGTACTGCGCCAGCAAGGCCGGGGTGGAGGCCTTCGCGCACTCCCTGCGCGCCGAGGTCGCCTACCAGGGCGTCAAGGTCGGTGTGGGGTACCTGAGCTGGACCGACACCGACATGGTGCGCGGCGCCGACCAGGACACCGTGCTGCGGCAGATGCGGGCCCGGCTGCCCTGGCCGGCCAACAAGACCTACCCGCTCGCTCCGGCGGTGGACCGGCTGGTGGCCGGTATCGCCCGCCGCTCGCCGCACGTCTACGCGCAGGCCTGGCTGCGTGGGATGCAGCCGGTCCGCTGGCTGCTGCCCGGCCTCATCGCGGCGGTCGGCGCCCGGGACGTGGCCAAGCTGGCCCCGGAGCTGAAGGCCACCGCCGCCACCCGGCTGCGGCCGGTGGGTGCCGGGGGAGAGGCCGACTCGGCGGCCCACCCGACCCGGTAGGGGCGATTTCCAGCCACTCCCGTCCTGTTTCGATCACGTAAAAGAGGTGTCAGGAACCGCCCATGGACCGGCAAAACTGCGGTCCGTGGGCGGTTTGTCGGAAAAATTTCAAGGCCGGAAACCATCTGACGCGTACACGTGGCCGATGCGTACTCTCCTGCTCGGCGGTCCCCAACCCGCCGACCCCCACACCTTTTTCGCAGGAGAGCAGATGCGTCGTTCTGCCCGCATATCCACGCGCCTTCTCAGCGCCACCGCCCTCGCCGGAGCCCTCGCCTTCACCGGCGTCTCCGCCCCCACCGCCTTCTCGCTGGCCGCCCCGGCCGGCGGCGACTGCGCGCAGACCTCGACCGACCTGGGCGCCCGCCGCGCCGCCGGCAGCGAGGCCCAGGAGCCCAACGCGGTCTCCGACGCCCAGGCCAAGGCGATGGACGCCGACCTGAAGTCCCGGGTGGAGACCCTGCGCAAGTCGCAGGAGGGCAGCAAGATGCTGGCCGCCGGCAGCGGCTCCGCGCTCGCCGCCACCACCATCCCGGTGTACTTCCACGTCATCCACGCCGGGACCACCGGCAAGCTGTCCGCCACCGCCATCAACGACCAGATCGCCGTCCTCAACGCCGCGTACGGCGGCCAGGGCACCGGCAACACCGCCACGCCGTTCCAGTTCCAGCTGGTCGGCACGGACTACACCGACAACTCCACCTGGTACAACGGCGTCACCGACGGCTCCACCGCCGAGAAGCAGATGAAGAGCACCCTGCGTCGCGGCGACGCCGGCACCCTCAACATCTACTCGGCCAAGCTCGGCCAGGACCTGCTCGGCTGGGCCACCTTCCCGAGCTCGTACAACTCCAACCCGACCGACGACGGCGTGATGCTGCTCGACTCCTCGCTGCCGGGTGGCTCGGCCGCCAACTACAACGAGGGCGACACCGCGACCCACGAGGTCGGCCACTGGATGGGCCTGTACCACACCTTCCAGGGCGGCTGTAACGGCAACGGCGACTACGTCTCCGACACCCCGGCCGAGAAGACCGCCGCGTTCCAGTGCCCGACCGGCCGCGACTCCTGCACCAGCAAGGCCGGCGTGGACCCGATCCACAACTTCATGGACTACACGTACGACGCCTGCATGTACCAGTTCACCCCCGGCCAGGTGACCCGGATGACCAACGCCTGGGCCTCCTACCGCGCCTGACGCACCACCGCTGGTCGTGCCGCCCGCCCCGTGGACCGTTCCGGGGCGGGCGGCATCAGTGCGTTCGCGGCTACCACTCGGTACGGTCGGCGCATGACCACAGCCCTCATCACCGGCGCGACCGCCGGTATCGGTGCCGCCTTCGCCCGCCGCCTGGCCAAGGACGGGCGCGACCTCGTCCTGGTGGCCCGCGACACCGAGCGCCTGGAGTCGGCCGCCGCCGAACTCGCCAAGAAGTACGGCGTGACGGTCGAGACGCTCGCCGCCGACCTGGCCACCGACGCCGGCATCGGCGCCGTCGAGGACCGCCTGCGGGACGCCGACCGCCCGGTGGACATCCTGATCAACAACGCCGGCTTCGGGAACCGCGGCGCCTACCTCCAGGTCCCGCTGGAGGACGAGCTGCGGATGCTCAAGGTGCACGTGGAGGCGGTGCTGCGGACCACCAGCGCGGCGGTGCCCGGGATGCGCGAGCGCGGCCGCGGCGGCGTGATCAACGTGGCCTCGGTGGCCGCCTTCGTCCCGCGCGGCACCTACGGCGCCACCAAGGCCTGGGTGGTCAACTTCACCCAGGGCGTGGCCCGCGACCTGGCCGGCACCGGCGTACGGCTGCAGGCGCTCTGCCCCGGCTTCACCCGCACCGAGTTCCACCAGCGGGCCGGCATGGGGACCGGCAACATCCCGGCCTGGGCCTGGCTGAACGCCGACCGCGTGGTGGACGACTCGCTCCGCGATCTCGCCCTCGGCCGCAGCCTCTCGGTGCCCGGCAAGCGGTACAAGGCCGTGGTCGCCCTGGTCCGGATGCTGCCGGCCGGCCGACTCGGCGGACTCTCCTCCAAGACCGCCCGCAGCTACCGGCCGAACTGACGGCTCCCCGGACGGTCCGGACGGCCTGACGACCCGGACGCCGGAGCGCCGCCGGGGCACCGGCGGGCGGCGGGACAGCTGACGATAGAAGCTCACTATTAGCCTGGCTAACAATGAGCTATGCTCGGCATGCTGTCGTGCCGCCTGCCGGCAGCCGCCGCCGACACCCGACCCCCGGGAGGCCCCACCCGTGCAGCTCGACCGGAACGACTGGACCCCGCCCGCCCGCGCGGACGGGGAACCTCGGCCGCCCGCCCAGTGGCGCCGGATCCTCGCGCTGTTCCGCCCGTACCGGGCCCGGCTGCTGGTGGTGGCCCTGCTGGTCGGCGCCTCCGCCCTGGTCTCGGTGGTCACCCCGTTCCTGCTGCGCGCCGTCCTGGACACCGCCATCCCGCAGGGCCGGACCGGGCTGCTCACCCTGCTGGTGCTCGGCATGATCGCCGCCGCCGTGGTCAACAGCGTCTTCAACGTGCTGCAGACGCTGATCTCCACCACCGTCGGCCAGCGGGTGATGCACGACCTGCGGACCGCCGTCTACACCCACCTCCAGCGGATGTCGCTGGCGTTCTTCACCCGCACCCGCACCGGCGAGGTGCAGTCCAGGATCGCCAACGACATCGGCGGCATGCAGTCCACCGTCACCTCCACCGCCACCTCCCTGGTCTCCAACCTGACCGGGGTGGTCGCCACCGTGGCCGCCATGGTCGCCCTGGACTGGCGGCTCACGGTGGTCTCGCTGCTCCTGCTGCCGCTGTTCGTCTGGATCAGCCGCCGGGTCGGCAACGAGCGCAAGAAGATCACCGCCCGCCGGCAGAAGCAGCTGGCCGCGATGAGCTCCGCCGTCCAGGAGTCGCTCTCCGTCAGCGGCATCCTGCTCGGCCGCACCATGGGCCGCTCCGACTCGCTCTCCCGCGAGTTCGCCGCCCAGTCCGACGAGCTGGCCGACCTGGAGGTCCGGGCCAGCATGGCCGGTCGCTGGCGGATGTCCACCATCGGCATCGTCATGGCCGCCATGCCCGCGCTGATCTACTGGGCCGCCGGGCTGGCCGCCGCCGGCGGCGCCCCGATCGTCTCCATCGGCACCCTGGTCGCCTTCGTCTCGCTCCAGCAGGGCCTGTTCCGGCCGACCGTCAGCCTGCTCTCCACCGGCGTCCAGGTGCAGACCTCGCTCGCCCTGTTCCAGCGGATCTTCGAGTACCTCGACCTCCCGGTGGAGATCGACGAGCCGGAGCGCCCGGTCGACCTGGACCGGATCCGCGGGGACGTCCTGCTGGACGGCGTCGAGTTCCGCTACCACCCCGCCCAGGACCGGCCCACCCTCACCGGCATCGACCTCAAGGTCCCCGCCGGCGGCTCGCTCGCCCTGGTCGGCGAGACCGGCTCCGGCAAGACCACCCTCAGCTACCTCGTCCCCCGGCTCTACGACGCCACCGCAGGCCGGGTCTGCCTGGACGGCACCGACGTCCGCGACCTGTCCTTCGACACCCTCTCCCGCGCGGTCGGCGTGGTCTCCCAGGAGACCTACCTCTTCCACGCCTCGGTCGCCGACAACCTCCGCTTCGCCAAGCCCGACGCCACCGACGAGGAACTGGTCGCCGCCGCCCGGGCCGCCCAGATCCACGACATGGTCGCCGCCCTCCCGAACGGCTACGACACCCAGGTCGGCGAGCGCGGCTACCGGTTCTCCGGCGGCGAGAAGCAGCGGCTCGCCATCGCCCGCACCATCCTGCGGAACCCGCCGGTGCTCATCCTGGACGAGGCCACCAGCGCCCTCGACAACCGCACCGAACTCGCCGTCCAGCAGGCCATCGAAGCCCTCTCCGCCGGCCGCACCACCATCACCATCGCCCACCGGCTCTCCACCATCCGCACCGCCGACCAGATCGCCGTCCTGGCCGACGGCACCATCGCCGAGCTCGGCACCCACGACGAGCTCCTCGCCCTCGACGGCCGCTACGCCGCCCTCCTCCGCCGCGAATCCGCCGTCACAGCAGCAACCTGAGGCCCCGGAAACCGGGTGCCCCCAGTGGTCGCCCCCCCCGCCAACGCCTCACCCCTCGCGGACGCCCCCCACCACCGCGACCGCCGCCGTCAGGAACCGTCGGACGGCATCGAGCTCGGCGGGTTCGAACCCCTCGGCCGCGGTCAGCAGCCCCCCGATCACCGGTCCGAAGAACGACCAGCCCAGCGTCACCGCCTTCTCCTCCACGGTGAGCAGCACCCGCCGCCGGTCCGCGGTGTCCCGCTCCCGGCGGATCAGCCCGAGCCGCTCCAGCCGGTCGATCAGCGCGGTGGTGCCCGCCGAGTTGAGGCCCAGTCGCTCGCCGAGCCGGCCGGGGGTGGCGGCGACCCCGGCCCGCTCCGCGTCCAGCAGCTGGATCAGCGCCCGCAGGTCGGTCGGGTGCAGCCCGTTCCGCGCCGCGAACTCCGCGCCGAGCTGGTCGAACTCCACGGTGACCGCGCGCAGCAGGTGCACCAGCCCCATCGCCGGATGCTGGTCCGGCTCCCTCGTCTCCATGGACACGAACTCCTCTCGCTGGCCTAGTATCTCGCTCAGCGAGAGAATCGGTCAACGAGAACCCACGCCAGGGAGTCCGCGATGTCCACCGACACCTTCGAAGCCGCCTATGACGCCCTCCTCGCCCGGTGGCCCGCCGGCACCGAGGCCCGCGAGATCACCACCCCGTACGGCCCGACCCGGGTGCACAGCCACGGCCCCGCCGACGGCGAGCCGCTGGTGCTGCTGCACGGCGGCGGCGCCACCTCCGTCTCCTGGTACGCCAACGCCGGCGCGCTCGCCACCCGCTACCGCGTGCACGCGGTGGACATCCTGGGCGATGCCGGCCGCAGCCGCCGCGAGGGCCTCCCGCTGCGCACCGCCGAGGACCTGACCCGCTGGCTGGACGCGGTGCTCGACGGCCTCGGCCTGCCACGGGTCCACCTGGCCGGCCACTCGTACGGGGCCTGGCTCGCCGCGACGTACGCGCTGCACGCTCCCGGGCGGGTGGCCGCGCTGGCGCTGATCGACCCGACCCAGTGCTTCACCGGCTACCGTCCCGGCTACCTGCTGCACGCGCTGCCGATGCTGCTGCGCCGTACCCGCACCGCGGCCCGCGCCTTCCTCGCCTGGGAGACCCGCGGCACCGGCCTGCCCGAGGAGTTCGCGCGGCTGTACGAGCTGGGGGTGGCCGAGGTGCGGGCCAGGCCGGTGGTCGGACGGCGGGCGGAGGTGGCCCGGCTGCGCGGTCCGGTGCTGGTGCTGTTCGCCGGGCGGAGCCGGACGCACGACGCCGGGAAGGCCGCCGCCCGCGCCCGGCGGCTGCTGCCGCACGCGCGGGTCGAGGTCCTCCCCGGCGTGACGCACCACTCCGTCCCGATGGCGGGCGCGGAGCGGATCGACCGGTGTCTGCTGGAGCTCCCGGGTCAGGCCGCCTTGGGCAGCTCGTTGTAGGTCTCGGCCAGCTCCTGGCCGGAGAGCGCGTGGATCGCCGCCATCACCTCGTCGGTGACCTGGCGGCGGGCCTTGGCCGAGCGGGCCTGGCCGTGCAGCGCGTCGAAGTGCAGCGGCTCGCCGAACCGGACCGTCACCTGGCGGATCCGGGGGATCCGCCGCCCGACCGGCAGGATCTCCTGCGGGCCCTCCAGGGCCACCGGGACCACCGGGACACCGGCGGTCAGCGCCAGCCAGGCCACGCCGGTCTTGCCGCGGTAGAGCCGGCCGTCCAGCGAGCGGGTGCCCTCCGGGTAGATGCCGAACGCCTTGCCGTCCTGGAGGATCTCCAGCGCCTGCTCCAGCGAGGCGGCCGCCGAGCGGTAGGTGCCGCGCTCGACCGGGACGGCGTTGATCACGCTGGTGAAGAACGCGCGGGAGATCGCGCCCTTGAGGCCGGTGCCGGTGAAGTACTCGGCCTTGGCCAGGAAGTACACCTGGCGCGGCGCGGTCAGCGGGATCACCACGCTGTCGATGAAGGACAGGTGGTTGCTGGCCAGGATCACCCCACCCTTCCGCGGCACGTGCTCCAGCCCCTCGATGACGGGCCGGTAGACCGCCTTCGCCATCGGCTTGAGCACGAGCTTGGTGATGAGGTTGAGCATGGGCCCTCCCTGGCCGGCCGATCCGTGGCGCCCGGCCGCTGGGCCGAGGTCAGACCGCAGATTACGACATGCCACCCCGCGTTCGTCCACTCCCGGCCGCTCTTCGTACGAGTGCGATCTTCGTCACGCTCCGCTTCACCCCCGCTGCCCTGCGGAATCGCCCGCCGGTCGCGGGGACGGCCGCCGCGGAAGGGGGAGCGGGCCGTCTCATCTGCTGAGACCGGCCCGGGCGGAACGCGTACCGCCGGGGCCGGGGTCCGTCGCGGTGCCGGCCACCCCGCCCTCGGTGCCCGTGCCCTCCTCACCCGCGCCCTCCTCGCCCGCGCCCGCCGCCGGGGCGCCCTCCGGCGCCGGGCCGGTCACCGGGAAGATCCGGCGCACCACGCGCTCGGCGGCCCCGCCGTCGTCCCAGGGGCAGAACCGGGCCCGGAAGGCGGCCCGGGCGGCCGGCTCCGGGTCGCCCGCCAGCAGGGCCGAGGTCAGCGCCTCCTGGTCGAGGGCCACCGCCCCCGGCGGCTCGGCGAGCAGGTCGAAGTAGACGCCGCGGACCGTCCGGTACTCCTCCCAGTCCGGGGCGAACACGGCGATCGGCCGGTCCAGCACCGCGTAGTCGAACATCATCGAGGAGTAGTCCGTGACCAGGGTGTCGGCGGCCAGGTAGAGGTCCTCGACCACGGGGTGCGCGGAGACGTCCAGGATCTCGGCCGCGTCCTGGCCGGTCGTCAGGTCGCCCGGGCCGCCGGTGTGGAAGTAGTGGGTGCGGACCAGCAGGGTGTGGTCGGGGCCGAGTTGTTCGGCCAGCGCGGGCAGGTCCAGCAGCGGGAGGTAGCCGCCCCGGCCCTCGCGGTGGGTCGGCGCGTACAGCACCGTCCGGCTCCCGGGCCTGATGCCCAGTCGGGCGCGGACCGCGGCGCACTCCTCGGCGGTGGCGTTCGCCAGCCGGTCGTTGCGCGGGTAGCCGGTCTCCAGCAGCTCGTACCGGCCGGGGAAGGCGCGGCCGAAGTGCTCGCTGGTGTGCGGGTTGGGGGAGACCAGGTAGTCCCAGCGGTCGACGGCCTCGCGCAGCCGGTCGAAGTCCATCCCGTCGGCGGCCAGCGGCCGGTCGCGCAGGTCCATGCCCATGGCCTTCAGCGGGGTGCCGTGCTGGGTCTGGACGTGCACCGTCCCGGGCCGCTTGGCCATGGTGTGCGGGAAGTTGACGTTGTTGACGAAGTAGGTGGCGGTGGCCATCGCCCGCAGGTACGCCGGGGTGTTCACCACCACGTACGGCACCCCCGGGGGCATCGCGGCGGCCCGCCCGCGGTCCTCCACCACCCACACCCCGCGGACCCGGGGGGCGAGTTGGCGGGCCTTCTCGTAGATCGCGGCCGGGTTGCAGGCGTAACCGCGGTGCCAGTACGCCGCGTAGACCGCGAGGTTCGGGTCCAGTGGCAGCCGCCGGAAGGCGTTGTACACGGTGAACCGGGCGCCCCCGCGGACCGCCCGGCGCACTGCCGGGACCACGGCCCGCGCCCGGCGCCGCAGGGCGCGGGGCAGCCGGCCGGAACGGCGCAGCTGCTCGTACGCGTGCCGGTCGCCGCGGGCCGCGAGCCGGTACCGCAGGCCCCGGACCCCCGGGGGGAAGCGGTGGTCGGCCGGGCGGTGCCGGGCGGCGTGGTCGGCGATCCGCCGGAAGAACGCGGCGCGCAGCCCGTCCGGGACCAGCCCGGGGGTGTCGTAGACGGTCACCGCCTGCTTGAGGGTCCGATCGAAGACCAGGGCGCGCAGGGCGGCGGCGTCCGGACGGCGGTCCAGGAAGGCGAAGATCTCGTCGTACTGGGCGAAGGCGTCGGCGTGCTTGGGGGAGGGGGTGCTGGTGATGGCGCCGGGCCGGCCGCGCCGGTAGTGGTAGCAGGGGCGGTCGAGGTAGCGCAGCCGCCGGGCGGCCAGCAGGGCGGGGTAGGTGACCGAGATGTCCTCGTAGAAGCCGCCGCCGAAGGAGACCCCGAGGTCGAGCAGGTAGGCGCGGCGGATGACCTTGTTCCACACCGCCATCACGCTGCGGAACAACTCCGGGTGCTCGGCGGCGGTGCAGCCCTCGACGAGCGGGGAGGCGGCCAGCGCGCTCCGCCAGGGGTTGGGCTCCGAGCCGCCGTCCGGATAGACGTGGGTGAAGTCGGTGAGCAGGACGTCGGCGGGGGTGTCCGAGGCGCTCTCGCGGCGGAGCTCGGCCAGCACGGCGTCCAGGGCGCCCTCGGGCAGCCAGTCGTCGCTGTCGACGAACCAGACGTACCGGCCGCCCGCCTCGGCCAGCCCGGCCTCCCGGGCGCCGCCGAGGCCGCGGTTCTCCGCCAGGTGCAGCACGGTGAGGCGGTCGTCGCGGGCCGCGTACCGGTCCAGCAGGGCCCCGCAGCCGTCCGGGGAACGGTCGTCCACCGCGATCAGTTCCACCTCGCCCTCGGCGGCGGTCTCGGCGCGCAGTGACTCCAGGCACTGGGGGAGGAACCGCTCCACCCCGTGGACCGGAAGGACGATGGTGAGCAGGGGGGTGGCGGTCACGCGCGTTCACTCCGCGAAGGATGCTGTGCTTTCGGCAGGTTCGCCCGGTATGACCAAGAGTACCGAGCCGACGTGTCCGCATGGTTGCGCGCAGTGATCGCCGAGGTGGACGGCGCGGGGAGGCGGCCGTCGGGGCGGGGAGGGGCGAGGAGGAGGGCGGGGGCGGGGGCGGGGGAGAAGGGCCCGGAAAAGGCGACCGCCGGTGCCGCACGAGTGTGCGGCGGCACCGGCAGTCCAGTGGCGGTCCGGCCGACCCTCAACGGCCGACCGCCGGTCCGTACACCGCCCGGAACCGGGCCGTCGCAGCGTCGAGACGGCCGGGGCAGTGGCTCTCTGCGGTGTCGGAAGCTCTGTTGTTCATCTGTCGAAAACACTCGACCGGTCATCTACGGGGCTGGCCCGGAATCTCGTGTCGATAGAGATATTGCTTGGAGGTTTCGGCCGCGTCAATCCCTCGGATGTGTTCAATTTCTGAATGATACCGCCGGTCGCCCGCCGGGGGACCGGGAGTGCCCCCGGAGCTGCGGCCGTGGATCCCCGCCCCGCCGCCCCACCCCGCCGCCCCACCCGCGCGCCCGGCGCGGCCCACCCGTCCGGTGCGCCCCCGCCCCGCTCCCGGACGCGGCTGGCGGGCGGACCGCAAGGGGGGCAGGATCAACTGATGCGTACTCGTGACCGAGGCCACTGTCTCCTGGTGAAGCGTCAGTTCTGTTCGCACGATACGGTGGCAGGACACCAGGACGGTTGCGCGACTGCCGTCACACACGGATAGTCTTCGCCTCACGGCCCTGGCGCCTCGTAGGGGTGGGAAACAGATGGAACACATGCAAGTGCGGACGCGGCCGCGAGTGCCGGCGGTCCAGTGCGGAACCGGGTCGACCGGCCGCCGGATCGAGCGCCACCTGGCCGTGCTCGGCGCACCCGCGCTCACGTCGGTGGACACGACCGAGGCCCTCGGGTTGATAAGGGAGCTGACGCCGCGCGGCGTGAGCACCCGCGCGCCTCGTCGGCGCACCACCCGGGTGCTGCTGATGGCTCCGCTCCGCCGGCTGAAGCGCAGCCTCTTCGGCGGGCGGGGCTAAGGGGCCTTAGGCGCCTCACGACGACCCGATGGACCGGTGGTCCATCGGGTCCGATCCGTGCCCGCACCCGGGCGGTCCCGCTCCGGCGCGGTCCGGACGGACGGGACCTCGCCGATCGGTCAGGATGAGAGCATGCCCGACACCTTCCACTCCCTGACCTTCGAGCTCACCACCGGGACCGGCGAGGTCGCCCTCGACATCACCGACCGCTGCACCTCGTTCCTCACCACGGCGGCCGGCGGGCGGGACGGCCTGCTCAACATCTTCGTGCCGCACGCGACCGCCGGGATCGCGGTGATCGAGACCGGTGCGGGCAGCGACCACGACCTGCTCGCCCTGCTCCGCGACCTGGTCCCCGCCGACGACCGCTGGCAGCACCGCCACGGCAGCCCCGGGCACGGCCGGGACCACGTCCTGCCCGGCCTGGTCGCCCCGCACGCCACCCTGCCGGTGATCGGGGGTCAACTGGCCCTGGGCGTCTGGCAGTCCGTGGTGCTGGTGGACACCAACCGGGACAATCCGCGGCGCACCCTGCGGCTCTCCTTCCTCGGCTGACCGGCCCCGCTCCCCGGCCGGACGCCGCGGCGACCCGTACCGGACGTCCGCCCCTCGGGCGGTGATTGCGGGCCGGCGGCCACCGGGGTAGGAAGGCGGCATGACGGAGGACGACGGGGCCGTGTGCCCGCTCGGCCCGGACGGCAGCGCCGTACGGGGCCTGACCGAGGACCCGGCCGCGACCGGGCCGCGGGCCGACTGCGTGCGCTGCGGCGAGCCGACCGCGTACCCGGCCGAGCAGCCGGGGGCCACCCTCTGCCCGGTCTGCACCTGGCAGGAGGCCCAGCGCGGCGCCTGCTCCGGCTGAGCCCACCCGTCGAAGACGGCCCGGTCAGGCGTCCTCGCGGTCGGCCAGGCGCAGGGTGGACCCGTGCCGCTGCTTGTGCACCAGCAGCTGGGCGGGGATCCGGGAGCGCAGGTCGGCGACGTGACTGACGATGCCCACGGCGCGGTCCCGCTCGCGCAGCCCGTCCAGCACGTCCATCACCTCCTCCAGGGTGTGCTCGTCCAGGCTGCCGAAGCCCTCGTCGATGAACAGGGTGTCCAGCGGCATGCCGCCCGCCTCGTCGGTGACCACGTCGGCCAGCCCCAGCGCCAGCGCCAGTGAGGCGAAGAAGCTCTCGCCGCCGGAGAGGGTGGCGGTGTCCCGGTCCCGGCCCGTCCAGGCGTCGACCACCCGCAGCGACAGGCCCGAGCGCTTGTTACCCGCGACCAGCCCGTCGCTGTGCGCCAGGGTGTACCGGCCGCCGGACATCCGGACCAGCCGGTCGCTGGCCGCCGCGGCCACCTGCTCCAGCCGGGCCGCCAGCACGTACGACTCCAGGCGCATCCGCAGCGCGTTCTCCGCCGGGGCGCCGGTGACCAGGCCGGCCAGCCGGCTGATCCGGCCGTACCGCTCCAGCGCGGGGGCCAGCTCGGCGGCCAGGGCGGCCAGCAGACCGCCGATCCGGGCGAGCGCGGTACGGCGCTCCCGGGCGGCGCTCTCCTCCGCCGCGGCCTGCCGCAGCCGGTCGGTGGCCCGCCGCAGGGCGGCCTCGGCGGCGTCCGTGTCCGCGGCCGCAGCGGTGGCCGCGGCGGCCAGCTCCGGCTCGGCGAGCCGCCGCTCGGCGGCCGTCCGCGCGGACCGGACCCCGTCCAGCCGGGCCTCCAGCGCCGCCCGCTCGGCGGCCGGGAGGACGGCCGCCTCCGCCTCCGCGGGGCCGGCGAACCCCGCGCTGGCCGCCGCGCGCAGCAGCTCCCGCTCGGCCTCGGCCGACCGGTCGGCGGCCTGGGCCGTGGCGTGGGCGGCGGCCAGCGCCCCGGCCACCGCCTCCGCCAGCGCCTCCAGGGCGGCCGCCCGGGCGGCGACCGAGGGGGCGTCCCCACGGGCCTCGGCGATCCGGCCGGCCAGGCCCTCCGCCTCCACGGTCAGCGCGTTCAGCCGGGCGGCCAGCCCGGCGCCGTCCTCCCGGGCCCGGTCGAGCTGCTCCTGGTGGAGCCGCTGGTCCCGGGTCAGCCCGGCGATCCGCTGGTCCACGGCGGCCAGGCCCTCGGCGGCGGCCAGCGCCGCCCGGCGCTCCGCCTCCACCGCGGCCAGCCCGTCCGCCAGCTCCGCGGCCGTCCGGTCGCCGGCCGTTCCGGCGGCGGCCGCCTCGGCCACCCGCCGCCCGGTCAGCGCCGACTCCGCCGCCGCCAGCTCCTCCTCGGCCCGCCGCTGGGCGGCCCTGGCCGCCTGCTCGTCCGCCGCCGTCACCCGGCCCGCACCCGGGCGGGCCGGCTCCGGATGCTCGGCCGAACCGCAGACCCGGCAGCCCTCGCCCGGCACCAGCTGCCCCGCCAGCTCGGCGGCCATGCCGGCCAGCCGGCGCTCCTGCAGGTCCAGGGTGCGGGCGCGGGCGTCCTGGGCCCGGTCGCGCAGATCGAGCACGGTCGTCTCGGCGCCGGCGATCTCGGCGCGCAGCCCGTCCCGCAGCTCGGCCGCCGCCAGCCGCCCGGCCAGATCGGCCCGCAGGCCGTCCAGCCGCTCGACCGCGGCAGCCGCCTCCCGGGCGGCCGCCTGTCGCTCCTGCAGCAGCGCCAGCCGGCCGTCGAACTCGACCAGCCAGTCCCGCGCCTCCTCGGCCAGCGCCTCGGCGCGCTGCTGCTCCGTCTCCGCGTCACGGCGCTCCCGGGCCAGCCGGGCGTACCGCCGCTCGTCCTCCCGCGCCGCCTCCAGCTGGCCGCAGCGGGCCCGCAGCCGGCGCTCCGCCTCCGCCAGCTCCACGGGCCCGGCCTCGGCCAGATCGGCGTCCCGGGCCGCCAGCGCCGCCCGGCGGCCCGCCTCGGCGGCCACCGCCGCCCGGTGCGCGGCCGCCGCGGACCGGCGCAGCTGCAGCACCGACTCGACCCCCACCGCCGCCTGCGCGGCCGCCAGCCGACGGCGCTCCCCGGCCAGGGCGGACTCCGCCTCGGCCAGCCGGGCCGCCTCCCGCGCCGCAGCGCGGTACCGCTCCTGCCGGTCGGCCAGCGCGACGGCCTCCCGGTGCCGCCGCTGCGCCGCGCCGTGCCGGGCCTCCGCCGCGGCCAGCGCGCACTCCGCCCCCGCCAGCCGCTCGGCGGCACCGGACCGGAGCACCGCGGCCCAGCCGAGCGCCGCCTCGGCCGGATCGTCCTCGGCCGGCACCAGCCCGGCCGCCTCGGCCGCGACCGGACCGGCCGCCTCCTCGGCCCGGCCCACCAGATCCCGCAGCCGCCTCCGACCGTCCTGCACGGCGGCCTCCTGGGCGAGCCGCTGGTCGGCCATCCACCGCTCCAGCAGCCCGAACCGCTCCGTCTCGAACAGCCGGCCGAGCAGCTCCGCCCGCTGCTTGGTGTCGGCCCGCAGGAACCGCGCGAAATCGCCCTGCGGCAGCAGCACCACCTGGCAGAACTGCTCCCGGCTCATCCCGATCAGCCGGCGCAGCTCCTCCCCGGCCTCCTGGTGGGACCGGCTCAGCGCCGACCAGCCCGGGGTGCCGCCGCCGGTGTCCGCGACCCACTCGCGCAGCAGCGTCTGCGCCTTCTCCACGGTGGTGCCGCCGCCGCGCTTCTTGGGGCGCGGCTGCTCCGGCCGACGGGTGATCTCCAGCCGGCGGCCGCCCAGGGTCAGCTCCAGCACCACCTCGGTCGGCCGGGCCGGGTCGGCGTGGTCGCTGCGCAGCGGATTGCCCCGCCGCGCACCCGGCACCTCGCCGTAGACGGCGTAGCAGACCGCGTCCAGCACGCTGCTCTTGCCGGCGCCGGTCGCCCCGCGCAGCAGGAACAGCCCGCCGGAGGCCAGCCGGTCGAAGTCCACCCGCTCGCTGCCCGCGAACGGGCCGAACGCGGTCACCGTCATCGCGTGCAGCCTCACCGCACCGCCTCCCGCTCCCGGTCGCCCGCCTGCCGGACGTGCTCCAGCCCCGCCGCCAGCCAGCCGTGCTCCACGGTGTCCAGCTCCCGGCCAGGACGGACGTGCCGTACGAACCCCTCCGCGATCTCCAGGTCCGTCCGCCCGCTGACCCGCGCCGCGTACGAGCCGCCGCCCTCCTCTGGGGCGCCCTCCGGCTCGAACAGCAGCTGCAGGGTGTGCGGGAAGCGGCGGCGCAGCTCCTCCATCGGCCCGGCCGGGCGGACCGGATCGGTCAGTGTCGCCTGCACCCAGGACTCCTCGTGCCGGGCCAGCGCCGGATCCTCCAGCAGCTCCGCGAGCCGGCCGCGCAGCCGGGCCAGCGGCCGCGGCACCGGACAGTCCACCCGCTCGGCGGCCACCGAGCCGTCCGCCGCCAGGTCGACCATCCACATCGTCTTGCGGTGGTCCGCCTCGGAGAACGAGTACGCCAGCGGCGAGCCGCTGTACCGCAGGTGCGGGGCCAGCGTCTGGCAGCCGTGCAGGTGGCCCAGCGCCGCGTAGTGCACCCCGTCGAACACCGATGCCGGGACGGACGCCACCCCGCCCACCGTGATGTCCCGCTCGCTGTCGCTCGCCTCGCCGCCGGTCACGAACGCGTGCGCCAGCACCACCGCCCGGGTCCCCGCGGGGCGCCCGGCCAGGTCCGCGCGGACCGCGTCCATCGCCGCGCCCAGCACCCGGTCGTGCCCGCCCCGGTCCAGCCCGAACCGCTCCCGGACCAGCGCCGGCTCCAGGTACGGCAGCCCGTACACCGCGACCGGCCCGTGCTCGTCCGCCAGCAGCACCGGGTCGGCGCAGCCGTCCGGATCCGTCCGCAGGTGGATGCCGGCGCGGTCGATCAGCCGGGAGCCCACGCCCAGCCGGCGGGCCGAGTCGTGGTTGCCGCTGATGAACACCGTCGGCACCCCTAGGCCGGCCAGCCGCACCAGCACGTCGTCGAACAGCGCCACCGCCTCCAGACCCGGCAGCGCCCGGTCGTAGACGTCCCCCGCGACCAGCACGGCGTCCACCCGCTCCGACCGGACGGTCTCCACCAGGTGGTCCAGGAACGCGCGCTGGGCTTCGTGCAGGCTCTCCCGGTGGAAGTTGCGCCCCAGGTGCCAGTCGGAGGTATGCAGCAGTCGCATGGTCGAAGACCCTAACCCGCCCCGCCGACAACCCCGGACCACAGCCGACGAACGGGAACCCGTACGTAACCGGGCACCCCAAGGAGCGGTGGAGTCCGTACGTAATCGGGCACCCCTCGGGGCGCGGGGAACTGCGCGAGTCCGGGAGGTACCCCACCGGGTCGCCGGGCTCGGAGGGCAGACGTCAGCTGGGGTGCCGTTGCGTGCGCGTACGTAGCCGCGCCCCTTGCGGGCCGCCCTTTGCGTTCGGTTGCCGAGAGTGATTGTCGGTGACGCTGTGTATGGTTCCGGGCGTGGGTGTGTCCGGCGGGGGTGCGCCCCGGAGTGAGGGGAGTGCTGATGTCCAGGTACCGCAGCAGTAGTGGCCACCCGCGTCGCGGCGGCCCCACCCCCGGCCCCGGGCGGGTAGTCGGCGGGGGGCCGTCGCGCGGGGTGTCCTTCCCGCAGCCGGTCGCGCTGGCGGTGGCCGCCGAGGCGGGCGACTTCGAGCGGCTCCGGCGGCACCGTCTCTTCGGGTCCGCCGATCACCCCTCCTACCTGCGTCGGACGGAGGCCCAGCTCCGGGCTCTCCGGGGTGGGGGCCTCGCCGTCCACCTGCGGTTGCTGGACGCGGTCGGCTTCGAGGCGTTCTGTGCCGCGCGCCTGCTGAGCCCGGGGGATCCGGCGGCCCGGGTGGCGTTCGCGGCGGATCCGGAGTACCCGGGGGATCCCTTCGTCTACGCGGGGGAGCGGCTGCCGGAGCTGCTGCCCGCGCTGGTCGGCGACCACCGGGCGCGGCTGCGGATCGCTGCCGGGTGCGCCGCGCTCCTTGCGGCGGTGGGGGAGTGCGGCGAGCGGGCGGCGGCGCTGCTGGCGTACGCGGCGGAGCTGTACCTGGCGCTGGCCGCCGGCGCGGGCGGCGGCCGCCACCGTCTGGAGCTGCGAGCGGACGCCCCGGCGACCACCCCGTCATCCGCCGAGCTGTCGGCCGAGGCGGAGCTGACCGCCGACGGCCGCCGGCGGCTGATCGTCCGGGGGCGGGAGTCGGAGGCGTTCTGTGTGACGCTGGCGGCGGTCCTCGCCGGGTCCGGCCCCGGCGAGCTGCTGCTGTTCAGCGACCCGCTCGCCCCCCTCCCCCCGCTCGCCGCGGCGGAACCCGGAGCGGTGGAGCTCCGCGGCTGGTCGGTGGCGGCCGGCCGGCTCCATCCGCTCACCGCCTTCGAGGTCCAGGCCCTGTGTGCCTCCGAGGAGCCGACCGGCCCGCCCCCGGTGATCGCGAGGGACGGGTTCCCGCTGCCCCCGCCGCCGGGGGCGGAGGGTGGCTGAGTCGGTGGCCCGGGTGCCGGTGAGCGGTCCGCGGTCCCGGTCGACCGTCAGGCCGCGGCCGTGCCCCGGGCGGCGGGTCAGGACTGTTCATCGACTGCCTGTTCGGGGAAGATCAACAGTCGGAGCGCGTGCTGGCCCCCACCCCGCCGGCTCCCGGGCCGTCCCGGTCGGCGCGGTCCCGTCGTCTTCGCACCGCGCATCCGGCGGGCCCGATAGCGGAGGGGGACGGAGCCATGAGCCGTATCGAGTACAGCGCCGAGATCGCCGAACTGCTCGGCCGGGTGCGGCGCCGTCCGACCGCGACCTGGCCGTGGCGTCCGGGCGAGCCGGTGCCGCCGGGGCTGCCGGTCAAGCAGTCCTGGGGCTGGCTGTTCGCGCCGGACGGGCGGGTGCTCACCCTGGTCAACCCCAAGGACGGCATCGTCAGCCTGCCCGGCGGCTCGCTGGAGCCGGAGGACGAGGGCGACCCGGGTGCGGCGCTGGCCCGGGAGGCGGGGGAGGAGGCGCGGGCCGTGATCGGCCGCCCGCACTACCTCGGGTACCTCTACGACCGGGTGGGCTCGGCGAACGGCGGGCACGAGTGCGCGCGGGTCCGGATGGCCGCCGCGCTGTACGGGGTCGGGCCGACCGCGCCGGATCCCGCCTCCGGGCGGCACTACCGCCGGCTGCTGGTGGCTCCGGGCCTGGCGGTGGAGCTGCTCGGCTGGGGCCTCCCCGGTCTGCGGCAGGCCCGGGTGGCGGTGGCCGCCGCCGTCCGGTACCTCGGCGTGCCCGCTTCCGCCAACGAGGCCATCGAGGAGCTGCCCCCGGGCGGCTGCGCCCTCCAGCCCACCCCGGCCGGCTGAGCGACCGTCACCCCGGCCCCGCCCGCCCCGCCCGCCCGCAGCGGGACCCCCCGTACCCGGCCCCTCGTCAACCCGGCGTGTCCCCTGACCCACCTCCGCGGGTGTCCTGTCCACCCCGCCTGAACAGCGGTTCTGTCGACCATCCGTGAGACTCCGTCAACAACTTTGGCATGAGCGCTTCCCGGCCAGGCTACTGCCTGGTATCAAAAATGTGACCCGCGTCACTGTGACCCGCGTCACTTCAGTGGAGGTGCCCGTGCGCCCTGCCCGTCGCGTCGTGTCCGTCGCCACCACGGCGATCCTTCTCTCCCTGACCACCCTCATGAGCGCCACCGACGCCTTCGCGGCGTCGGAGCGCTACGCCGCCCTCGGGGACTCCTACTCGGCCGGCGTCGGCGCCGGCAGCTACACGAGTGAGAGCGGCGGCTGCAAGCGCAGCACCAAGGCCTACCCCTACCTCTGGAAGAACGCCCACGCGCCGGCCGCGTTCGCCTTCGCGGCCTGTTCGGGGGCGAGAACCGGCGACGTCCTCAACAACCAGCTGTCCGTGCTCGACTCCTCGACCACCCTGATCAGCATCACCATCGGAGGCAACGACGCGGGCTTCGCGAGCACCATGCAGACCTGCGTCCTGGAGAGCGACAGCTCCTGCCTGGCGGCGGTGGACGCGGCCAAGAACTACGCCACCACCACCCTGCCCGGCAAGCTGGACCAGGTGTACTCGGCGATCCACAGCAAGGCGCCCAACGCCCACGTGGTGGTGCTCGGCTACCCGCACCTCTACCAGGTGCCCGGCTCCTGCATCCTCGGGATCTCGGACACCAAGCGCCGGGCCATCAACGGCGCCGCCGACGTCCTGGACGACGTGATCTCCAAGCGCGCCGCCAACGCCGGCTTCACCTACCAGGACGTCCGCAACGCCTTCGCCACCCACGAGATCTGCGGCAGCAGCACCCGCTGGCTCAACAGCACCACCCTGCCGGTCGACGAGAGCTACCACCCCAACGCGGCCGGCCAGTCCGGCGGCTACCTCCCGTCCTTCACCGCCGGCGCCTGATCCACCGAGCCGACCGACCCGAGGAGCCGGCCGACCCGCAGAGAGCCGGCCGAGCCGGTCGGCGGAGTCCGGTCCGGGGGCGCTCACCCGCCCCGGGCCGGGCCCTACCCGTGGTAGAGCTCCTCGATGTCCGCCGCGTAGTGGTCGGCGATCGCGTGCCGGCGGAGTTTCAGGGACGGGGTGAGCAGACCGTCGTCGAGGCTGAACTCCCGGGGCAGCAGCCGGAAGGCGCGGATCGACTCGGCCCGCGACACGGTGGTGTTCGCGGCGGCCACCGCCCGCTGGATCTCGGCGTGCAGTTCGCCGTCGGAGAGCGCCGCCCAGATGTCCAGCTGTTCCCGGCCGCGGACCTTCAGCCAGTGGGCGAGGGCCTGGGCGTCCAGGGTGATCAGCGCGGCCACGTACGGCCGGTCGTCGCCCACCACCAGGCACTGCGCGACCAGCGGGTGGGCCCGGACCCGTTCCTCCAGCGCGGAGGGCGCGAGGTTCTTGCCGCTGCTGGTGATGATGAGTTCCTTCTTGCGGCCGGTGATGGTGAGGTAGCCGTCCCCGTCCAGCGAGCCGATGTCGCCGGTGGCCAGCCAGCCGTCGTAGAGCGCGTCGGCGGTGCACTGCGGGTGGTTGAGGTAGCCGCCGAAGACGCCGGGCCCGCGGACCCACACCTCGCCGTCCTCGCCGATCGCCACCGAGGCCCCGGGTACCGGCCGCCCGACGGTGCCGAAGCTGGGCTTGCCCGCCGGGTTGGCGGTGATCGCGGCGGAGGTCTCGGTGAGCCCGTACCCCTCGTACACCGTCATGCCGGCGCCGGCGAAGAACAGTCCGAGGTCGCGGCTGAGGCTGGAGCCGCCGCACATCACGCTGCGCACCCGGCCGCCGAGCACCCCGCGCAGCCGGGAGTACACCAGCCGGTCGTAGGCGGCGTGCCGGATCCGCAGCGCGGGGCTCGGGCCCGGGCCGCGGCCGAGGCCGCGCTGCTCGCGGGCGGCGGCCCAGGTGGTGGCCACCTCCACGGCCTGTTCGAACAGCTCCAGCCGGCCGTCGAGTTCGGCGGCCTCGCGGGCCCGCTGGTAGATCTTCTCGAAGATGTAGGGGACGGCGTGCAGGAAGGTGGACCGGAAGGTGGCCAGCGCCGGCAGCAGGGTGTCGGTGCCGAGCTGTCCGTGGTGGCCGATCCGGATACCGCCGCGGAACGCCGCCACCTGCACCATCCGGCCGTACACATGGGCCAGCGGCAGGAAGATCAGGGTGGCCGGCGGCACTCCGCCGGTGTCCTGGAACACCTCGCCCCAGCCGGCCAGCAGGGCGTCGGCCGCGCCGGCGAAGTTGCCGTGGGTGAGCAGACAGCCCTTGGGGCGTCCGGTGGTGCCGGAGGTGTAGATGACGGTGGCCACGGTGTCCGGGGTGACGCCCAGGCGCTGACGGTGGACCAGCGAGTCCGGCACGCCGCGGCCGTCCGCGACCAGCTCGGCCACGCAGTCCTGGTCGAGCTGCCAGATCCCGGTCAGGTCGGGCAGTGCGTCGCAGACCGCGCCGACGGTCATCGCGTGGTCCTCGTGCTCCACCACGCAGGCCACCGCCTGGGTCTCGGCGAGGATCCAGCGGACCTGCTCGGCGGCGGCCGTCGGGTACACCGGCACGCTGATCGCGCCGATCGACCAGAGCGCGTAGTCGAACAGCGCCCACTCGTACCGGGTGGTGGACATCACCGCCACCCGGTCGCCGTACCGCACCCCGCGGGTGAGCAGGCCCTTGGCCAGGGCCAGCACCTCGTCCCGGAACCGCAGCGCGGTCACCGGCAGCCAGTCCCCGTCCTGCCGGCGGGAGAGCTGTACCAGGCCGGGGTCGCGGTCCGCGGTGTCGTACACCGAGTCGGCCAGGCCGCCGACCGACCCGTCGGTCAGGGCAGGGCTGCTGAACTCGCGCACGAAACCCCCGATCCCGTGTCCCGGGCCTCACGCGCGCCCGGAGCGGATGGCTGCGAAGGTACCGGATCACCGATCCGCTGCCCAGAGCCGTCGGCCCCCGGTGCGGCAATCGGCACGTGCCAGTTCGTCGAGTGCCGCGCGGCGGGCCCGCGCGCCCGGGCGGCCGGGCCGCAAAACGGGACGATCCGGGCAGGCTTCCGGGCAATGGACGTTCACCCTTCGAACGGGTGGTCATCCAGTAGTAAGCTCGCGCAGCCCGTACCGCACCCCTGTCCGCGCCTGGCGAAAACCCCGACCGAGGACCCCATGCGTCTGCGCCGCAGCTCGATCCGCGCGAGGATCATCGCGCTGCTCATGGTGCCCATCGTGGCGCTCAGCGGGCTGTGGGTCTACGCGACCCTGGTGACCACGGGCGACGCCTGGAGCCAGCTGGAACTGAGCGACACCTACAAGGCGTTCGGCGACCCCGCCGACCAGTACGCCGAGGACCTCCAGGCCGAGCGGCTGGCCGCCGTGCTGAGACTCGCCGATCCCGGCTCCGGGCCCGCCGCCGAGGCCTACAAGCAGGCCCAGACCGTCACCGACCGGGACCTCCAACTGCTGCGCTACCTGGCGAACGGCAGCGACGCCGGCAAGCTCGACCCCGAGCAGCGCGTCCGCCTCCAGGACCTGCTCGCCCTCGGCGAGCAGCTCAACGCCATCCGCAGCCAGGTCGGCCAGGGCCGGGAGGCCTGGGACTACGCCCTCAAGGACTACAGCGACCTCATCCAGCCGGTCTTCTCCTTCCGTGCGGCCTTCGTCAGCAAGCAGACCGGCAAGCTCCCCCGCCAGGGCACCCTGCTGATCGAGCTGGCCCGCGCCCGCGAGTACCTGGCCCGGGAGGCCGCCGCCATGCGGGGGCTGCGGACCGGCCCGATGGACGAGCGCAAGGTCCAGGTCGCCCTGGACAGCATGCACAGCCAGCAGGCGCTGTTCCGGATCTACGTCGCCGAACTCGACCAGCGCGACAAGCAGGCCTACGACAACCTCCGCACCAGCGTCGCCTGGACGGTGCTGACCAGCTCCGAGCGGGCCTTCGAGGACAGCGCCGACCGCGCCCGCGAGGTCCGCAGCAGCAGCGAGGACCCCTGGCACTCCACCGCCGACCGGGTGCTGGACGACCTGTCCGCGCTCAACGACCGGCTGGCCTCGGCGATCGGCGAGCGGGCCCGCGCGTACGCGGTCAACGCGCTGGTGCAGGGCGGCATCGCCGGTGTGGTCGGCCTCGGCGCGGTGGTGCTCTCCATCCTGATCTCCTTCCGGATCGGCCGGGGCCTGGCCCGCGAGCTGGTCGGCCTGCGCAACGCGGCCCTGGACCTGTCCGGCACCCGGCTGCCCTCGGTGATGCTGCGGCTGCGCCGCGGCGAGCCGGTGGACGTGGCCTCCGAGGTGCCCGAGCTGGACTTCGGCTCGGCCGAGATCGGCCAGGTCGGCCGGGCCTTCAACGACGTCCAGCGGGCCGCCGTCGGGGCGGTGGTCGAGCAGGCCGAGCTGCGCCGCGGCGTGGCCGCCGTCTTCGTCAACCTGGCCCGCCGCAGCCAGGTGCTGCTGCACCGCCAGCTGACCCTGCTGGACACCATGGAGCGGCGCACCGAGGACCCGCGGGAGCTGGAGGACCTGTTCCGGCTGGACCACCTGACCACCCGTATGCGCCGGCACGCCGAGGGTCTGATCATCCTCTCCGGCGGCTCGCCCGGCCGGGCCTGGCGCAAGCCGGTGCGGATGGTGGACGTGGTGCGCGCGGCGGTCGGCGAGGTCGAGGACTACGCGCGGGTGATCGTCCGCCCGTTCCCGGGCACCGGCCTGCTCGGCAGCTCCGTCGCGGACGTCACCCACCTGATCGCCGAGCTGGTCGAGAACGCCACCGTCTACTCCCCGCCGCAGACCCAGGTCACCGTCCAGGGCGAGGTGGTCGCGCACGGCTTCTGCCTGGAGATCGACGACCGCGGGCTCGGCCTGAGCGAGCAGGCGCTGGAGGAGATCAACCAGCGGCTCGCGGTGGAGCAGGAGTTCGACCTCGCCGACACCGACCGGCTCGGCCTGTTCGTGGTCAGCCGGCTGGCCCGCCGGCACGGCATCCGGGTGCACCTGCGGCCCTCGCCGTACGGGGGCACCACGGCCGTCGTGCTGATTCCGCGCGAGCTGCTCGCCGAGGCCGTCGACGTGGTACCGGAGCCGACCGCGGCCCGGACCGCCGCGGAGAGCGCCCCGGCCGTCCCCGTCACCCCCGTCACCCCCGCCGCCCCGCCCGGGCAGCGGCCGGCCCGGGCGGCGCGCCGGGTGGGCGGCCCCCGCCCGGCCGCGGTGGAGCCCGCCGCGACCCCCGGCGGCCTGCCGCGCCGACGGACCGCCGCCGAGGTCGCGGCCGCAGCACCCGACGGCACCGGGCGCCACCGGCGCGCCGACAGCCCGGCCGAGGAGCAGGCCCCGCCCGCCGGGGTCCCGCACGCCGCCCCGGCCGCCGGACCGGGCGGGCTGCCCCGCCGGGTGCGGCAGGCCAGCCTGGCGCCGCAGCTGAAGGAGGCCGCCGCCGAGCGGGCCGCCGCCGGTGCTGGCACCGGAACCGAGCGGGAGCGCGAGCGCAGCCCCGAGGAGGCCCGGGCCACCTTCGCCTCCTTCCAGCGCGGCTTCCAGCGCGGCCGCGGCGACCGGCTCCAGCCGGCCTCGCTCACCGTCGTCCCGACCCCGCCCGGCCTCGCGCCCGTGGTGGACCGGACCTTCGCCCCGCCCCAGTTGCGGGCCCTGCCGTCGGCCCGGGTGCCGGCGGCGCTCCCCGCGGCACCCGCCGCACCGGGGGACCGGCAGCCGCCGGACACCCCGGACCGACCCTCGCCCCAGGCAGAACCTGCACAACCCGCACCAGCGGAAGGAACCGAAACATGAGCACGACTGCACGGCCGTCCGGAGACCTCGACTGGCTCCTGGACGACTTGGTGGGCCGTGTCGCGACGCTGAGGCATGCGGTGATCCTGTCCAGCGACGGGCTGGCGACCGGCGTCTCCAGCGGCCTCGCCCGCGAGGACGCCGAGCACCTGGCCGCCGTGGCGGCCGGATTCCACAGCCTGGCCAAGGGGGCCGGACGGCACTTCCAGGTCGGCGGCGTCCGGCAGACCATGGTCGAGCTGGACGAGGCGTTCCTGTTCATCACCGCGGCCGGCGACGGCAGCTGCCTGGCCGTGCTGAGCGACGCCGAGTCGGACGTCGGCCAGATCGCGTACGAGATGGCCCTGCTGGTCAAGCGGGTCGGAGAGCACCTGGCCGCCGAGCCGCGGACCGAGACCGAGACCGCCCCGCCGGGGAGATGAGGGATCCGATCATGGAGGAAGCCGCCCCCGAGCCCGACCTCGCCGAGGCCGGGACCGAGGAGACCGCCGCCGCGCCGGCCACCCATCCGGTGGCCGGCGGGCCGGCGGCCCGGGAATCCGAGCACGAGGAGCCGGAGGACGAGGGCGCCGAGCCGTTCGTCGACCTCTTCGCGCCCCGCACGCCCGTGGACGACCGCTGGTTCGACGACGACGCGGGCCCGGTGGTGCGGCTGTTCTCGATGACGAGGGGCCGGGCCCGGCCCGCCGAGGACGGCCTCTTCGACCTGATCTCCCTGGTACGGGCCACCGCCCCGGCCGGCCGGCCCGCCCCGGACCTCCACCTGGACCCGGAGCACCACGCGATCCTGGAGCTCTGCCGCGACGAACCACTGAGCGTCGCCGAGCTCGGCTCGTACACCGACCTGCCGGTCAGCGTGGTCCGGGTGCTGCTCGGGGATCTGCTGGACGCCGAGCTGATCGGCGTCACCCGGCCGGTCCGGATCGCCCAGCTGCCCGACGAGCGCCTGCTGCGGAGCGTGATCAATGGCCTCCGCGCACTCTGACGCCGCGCCGCGCGCCGCCGGCGGTCCCGGTGCCGCCGGCGCGCCCGCGTCGGCCTGGGGGGACGTCGCCCTCAAGATCCTGGTGGCCGGCGGGTTCGGGGCCGGCAAGACCACCCTGGTGGGCGCGGTGAGCGAGATCCGCCCGCTCCGCACCGAGGAACTGCTGAGCGAGCGCGGCCGGCCGGTGGACGACACCGCCGGGGTCGAGGCCAAGCGCACCACCACGGTGGCGATGGACTTCGGCCGGATCGACCTCGGCCCGGGCCTCGCCCTCTACCTCTTCGGCACGCCCGGGCAGGACCGCTTCTGGTTCGTCTGGGACGACCTGGCGCGCGGGGCACTGGGCGCGGTGGTGATCGCCGACACCCGGCGGCTGGCCGACTGCTTCCCGTCGGTGGACTTCTTCGAGCAGCGCGGCATCCCTTTCCTGGTGGCGGTCAACTGCTTCGAGGGCACCGAGGTGTTCGCGCCCGAGGACGTCCGGACCGCGCTGGACCTCGACCCCGGCGTGCCGGTGCTGCTCTGCGACGCCCGCCGCCGCGAGGACGGCAAGGAACTCCTGGCCCGCCTGGTCGAACACGCCGCCGCCCTCGGACGCGGCTGAGACCCGTCAGGCCGCCACGGCCCGGAGGCCGAGGGCGAGCAGCACGACCGAGCCGACCCGGGCGGCCGCGGTCCTGCACCCGGGACGCGCCACGAGGTGTGAGGCGCGCCGCAGGAGCAGGGCCCAACCGAACAGCCAGACCGTCATCAGCAGGGCGTGGGCGGTGGCGAGGGCCAGGATCTGACCCCCGACCGGCCCGGCGGGATCGACGAACTGGGGCACCAGGGTCAGCTGGATCGACGCCGCCTTCGGGTTGAGCAGGTTGGCGAGGGCGGCCCGGCGGTAGACCGGTTCCCGCTGGGACGGGGTCTGCCCAGGGCCGGCGGGCCGGGCGGCCGGCGTCAGCGGCCCGGAGCGCGCACAACTGCGCGCCTGCACCGCGCCCCGCTGCGTGCGCTACTTCGTCAAGTCCCACGGGCGGCAGGAGTGGTGCAAGTCGTCCTGCGGCAACCGGGCCCGCACCGCCCGCCACCACCAGCGCCAGCGCCGGACGGCCGACGGCGGCCCCGCCGCCTCCTGACCCCGGCGTCCACCGCGGGATTCCGGCCGCCCGCGTGGCCGGAACCGGACGTCCGCCCCGGTGGCCGGTGACCCGGCGGCGGGTCATCTGCTTGAATGGGGTCATGAATCATGTCGTGGACAGCGCCCGGGGTCGGTACGACCTCGAGCCGTTCTGGCCGTCCCGACAGCCGCACCTCTTCGACCAGACGTGTCCGGGCTCGCCCAGCGCGTCCCGGCTCCCCGCGGCCTGACCCTCCGTCAGTCCAGCCCGCCGACCGGTCCGACGCGCAGACGACACCACCCGTCCGTCACGCGCGAAAGAGCTGCCCCATGTCCTCCTCCACGGCCACCCTGCCCGTTCCCTCCGCCACCCCGCACCTGCGCGCGGTCCGTTCCGTCCAGCCGGGCGCCGAGCGGTGGCGCACCCCGGCGGTTCCCCAGCCCGCCGCCCGGCCCGCCCCCGGTCCGCTCCCCGTCGCGGACCCCGCCGAGGCGCCCGTCCCGTACACCGCCCACGCGCTGCTGAACGGACTGCCCGAGGGCGCGACGGTGGTCGCCGCCCTCCCGCAGTCCGCGCTGCCGCCGCAGCTGCTCGCCCGGTTCGGCGCCCAGCCGGCCGCCCGGGCGGGCGCCGAGGGCGAGGCGAACCCGCTGGTGGGCTACCTCGTCCTGGTGCCCGCCGACCAGGCCGGACCGCTGCCCGACCAGCCCCGGCCCGCGAACTCCCCCGCCCGGCCCCGCCCGGCGGTGGTCCCCGCCGACCGGGGCATCACCGTGGACCCGGACCGGCGCAACGCCTACGTCGACGGCCGGCTGCTCGACCTGACCTACCTGGAGTTCGAGCTGCTCGCCCACCTCGCCGGGCACCCGCACCGGGTGCACACCCGCGACCACCTGGTCACCTCGGTGTGGGGCTACGGGCACGTCGGCGACGGCCGCACGGTGGACGTCCACGTCGCCCGGCTGCGCCGCAAGCTCGGATCCCCCTACCGGGACGCCATCGTGACGGTCCGTCGGGTCGGCTACAAGTACGCGCCGATCGCCTGACCCCCCGCGTCCTCGGACCGGTCCGCCGCGTGCGGGCCGGTCCGGCCGTCCGGCGCCGACCCCGGGCCTGTAACCTGCTGACTGACTATCACACCACGACAGCGGGGGAGCTGGACGGATGGGCAGTGGCGGTTTCGGAGTACCGTTCCAGGAGCTGGCCAAGATCCAGCGCGACTGGCAGGTCCTCAACGAGCGCATGACGGAGATGGGCCGCAAGACGGCCCAGATCAAGGCGACCATCGCCCGGGCGGCGGCCACCGACCTGATGGCGGCCGAACTCGCCGGCGTGGCCGGGTTCGCGGCCGTGGCCTTCGACGTGGTCCGCGACGTCCGGGACATCCAGGCCCGCGCCGAGCGGCTGCAGCACACCAAGGACCAGCTCACCAAGGAGCTGGCCCAGGACGTCCAGCGGATCCAGGCCGTCATCAAGGAGTACCAGGAGATCGAGCGCCGGATCGCGGAGGCGCTGCACAAGCACGACAAGCCGCACGACAAGCCCACCTCGCCCGGCGGCTCCGGCCACACCGGCATCGACTCCGCCGGCAAGCAGCCCGGCGGCGGTGGTGGCGGGCACCACCAGCCCCCCACCTCCCCGAACGAGCACGGCGGCGGAGGCGGCGGCGGGCACACCGGGGGCGGCGGGCACACGGGCGGTGGCGGGCACACGGGCGGTGGCGGGCACACCGGCGGCGGCAAGGGCGACGGCGGCAGCGGCGGAGGCAAGGGCCACCCCACCACGCCGTCCAACGAGGGCCGGATCGACGTCAGCAAGGTCGAGTACAGCGGCAAGGGCTCCTGGCCCAGCGGCCGCGGCGCCTGCGAGGACGCCGTCAACAAGGCGCTCGACATCATGGGCATCACCGACCCCAAGGCGCGCGCCAACTGGATCCGCGGCCTGCTCACCATGGCGGGCCGCGAGTCCTCGTACAACTCGCCCAACTGGCTGGTCAACACCACCGACAGCAACGCCTGGGGCCCGCGCCAGTCGGACGGCGCCCCGGCCAACTCCTCGCGCGGGCCCTGGCAGTGCATCCCGCCCACCTTCGCCGCCTACCACGTGAAGGGGACGTCCACCAACATCTACGACCCGGTGGCCAGCGCCGCCGCGTCGATGAACTACATGATGCACCGCTACCACGTCTCACCCGACGCCCACGACCTCCCCCAGAAGGTCCAGCAGGCCGACCCGGGCCGCGGCGCCAAGGGCTACTGACCGGGTCAACCACAAGGGGCGCGTGGGGGCACCTCCCAGCCGCCAAGGCTGGGGGAGAACTGCGCGAGATGGGACGGCACACGCCGTCACCTCCGTCGCGCACAGCTCCCCGCGCCCGCGGTGGCTTCCTGCTCGCAACCGGCCAGCCCGCGAAGAGCGCTAGCGGGAGAGCCGGTCGATCTCGGCCAGCTCCTCGGCGGTGAGCGGCCCCGCCGCGAGTGCGTCCAGGTTCTGGTCCAGCTGCGCCACGCTGCTCGCGCCGATGATCACCGACACCACCCGCTGGTCCCGCAGCACCCAGGACAGCGCCAGCTGCGCCAGGCTCTGCCCACGTCCCTCGGCGACCTTGTTCAGCGCTCTCAGCTGCTCCAGCTTCGCCCCGCTCAGCGCCTCCTCCTTGAGGAAGTGCCCCACCGACATCCGCGACCCCGCCGGCACGTTCCCGCCCAGGTAGCGGTCGGTCAGCAGGCCCTGCGCCAGCGGCGAGAACGCGATCAGGCTGGTCTGGGTGTCCCCGATCGCCTCCAGCAGCCCGTCCTCGGGCCCACGGTCCAGGATCGAGTACCGCGCCTGGTTCATCAGCACCGGCGTACCCAGCTCCCGCAGGATCGCCACCGCCTCCCGGTGCTGCTCGGCCGGGTAGTTGGAGATGCCCGCGTACAGGGCCTTGCCCGACCGGACCGCCCGGTCGAGGGCGCCCATGGTCTCCTCCAGCGGCGTGTGCGGGTCGTACCGGTGCGAGTAGAAGACGTCGACGTACTCCAGACCCATCCGGCCGAGCGACTGGTCGAGGCTGGCCAGCAGGTACTTGCGGCTGCCGCCGTCGCCGTACGGGCCGGGCCACATGTCGTACCCGGCCTTGCTGGCGATGAACAGCTCGTCGCGGTAGGGGCGGAAGTCCTGCGCGAAGAGGGTGCCGAAGTTGCGCTCGGCACTGCCGTACGGCGGGCCGTAGTTGTTGGCCAGGTCGAAGTGCGTGACACCGCGGTCGAAGGCCCGGCGCAGCACCGCGCGCTGCACCTCCAGCGGCTGGGTGTCACCGAAGTTGTGCCACAGGCCGAGCGAGACGGCGGGCAGCTGCACACCGCTGCGTCCGGCGCGGCGGTAGGACATCGAGGCGTAGCGGTCGTCGGCGGCGAGGTAGGTCATGGCAGGCATCCTGCCAGCCGGCGCCCGCGTCGGGCGGGCACGACCGTACCCTGGACGGCGTGGCCGCCACCGCCGGGAGGAGGACCTCCATGAACCCCGCCACGGACCCGGGGACGGATCCCACGCGTCCCGACATCGCCGACCGGGACGACCTCGACCGCGTGCTGCGCCGCTTCTACCGCGCGGCGTTCGCCGATCCGCTGATCGGCCCGCACTTCACCGAGGTCGCCGCCCTCGACCTGGAGTCCCACCTGCCGGTGATCACGGACTTCTGGGAGAGCGCCCTGCTCCGGGGGGCCGCCTACCGGCGCAACGCGTACGCCCCGCACCTCGGGCTCCACCGCAGCCGTCCGCTGACCGCCGCGCACTTCGGTCGCTGGGTGCAGCTGTGGCGTGCCGCGGTGGACGGCGCCCACGCGGGGCCGGTCGCGGAGCGAGCCAAGCGGCAGGCGGAGCGGATCGCGCTGTCCATGCTGGCGCGGCTCGACGCGGACGAAGCCGACCGGGCAGGCGCGGCGGCGGGGCCGTCCGGCGGGTTCGTCCCGCTCTCGGCGCTGCTCCTCCGCACCTGAGCACCCGCGCCGTGGCCACAGGTCGCTTGGAGGTGACTTGGAGGCGGTGGTGGCCCATCGCATAGGCTCGCCTCACCATGGTGCGGATAAAGGTGCTCGGTGCGCTGACGGCGCAGGTGGCGGGGGCGGCGGTGAACCTGGGCGGCCCGCGGCAGCGCGGGGTGCTCGCGCAGTTGCTGGTGGCCCGGGGTGAGGCCGTGCCGGCCGACCGGCTGATCGAGAACCTGTGGCGGGGTGCGCCGCCCGCGAAGGCGGCGGCGTCCCTGCAGGCGTACGTGTCCAATCTGCGCCGGCTGCTGGAGCCGGCCCGCGGGCCCCGCGAGCCCGCACGGCTGCTGGTGACCGAGGCACGCGGGTACGCGCTGCGTACGGCGGCCACCGACGCGGCGGAGTTCGAGCGTCTGCTGACGGCGGCCCGGGCCGGTTCCGAGGAGTCGCCGGAGGCGGCGCTGGCGCTGTGGACGGGCGCCCCGTACGCGGAGTTCGCGGACGAGCCGTGGGCGGCCGCCGAGACCGCCCGGCTCACCGAGCTGTGGCTCGGTGCCCGTGAGCTCGCGGTCGCCCGGACGCTGGAGGCGGGCCGCCCGGCGGAGGCGGTGCCGGCCGCCCGGGTGCTGGCGGAGCAGTTCCCGCTGCGTGAGGAGGGCTGGCGGCTGTGGGCCCTGGCGCTGTGGGGGAGCGGGCGCCAGGCGGAGGCGCTGGAGGCGCTCCGCGGGGCCCGTGCGGTGCTGGCGGAGGAGCTCGGCCTGGATCCGGGCCCGGCCCTGACCGAACTGGAGGCGGCCATCCTGCGCGGCCGCACCGACCTGCTGGGCCCGGCCCATCCCGCGCCGCCGTCCCTGCACCCGACCGTCCCCACCCCGGCCGCCCCCACCCCGACCGCCCCCACCCCGGCGCCGTCCCCCCTCCCGCCGGTGCCTGCCGGCCCCCGCCGGCCTCGGACCGGTGCGGCCGGCGGCACCCCGCCGCTGTTCGTGGGGCGGGAGCCGGAGCTGGCGGTGCTGCGGGAGGCGGCGGAGGCGGCCCGGTCGGCGCGGTCGGTGGTGCTGGTGACCGGTGAGGCGGGTGCCGGCAAGTCCACGCTGCTCGGCCGGCTGCGGGCCGAACTCCTCGACGCCGGCTGGCTGGTGGCGTCCGGGCGCTGCCCGGAGACCGAGGGCGCCCCGCCCGCGTGGGCGTGGACCGAGGCGCTGCGCGAGCTGGCCGCCCAGGCGCCGCCCGGTCCGGGGATCGCCCCCGAGCTGGAGCCGCTGTTCGCCGAGGACGACCGGGCGGTCCGTCAGGACGCGCTGGCCGGACGGTTCCAGCTGCACCGGGCGGTCCGCGACTGGCTGGCCACCGCGGCCCGCCGGGCGCCGGTGGCGGTGATCGTCGACGACCTGCACGCCGCCGACCGGGAGACCCGGGCACTGCTGGCCGAGCTGCTCGCCGCCCGGGCCGTCCCCGGGGTGCTGCTGGTGCTGGCGCACCGGCCGGGTGAGGGCGAGCTCACCGACCTACTGGCCGTGCTGGCCCGGCAGTCGCCGTACCGGCTGCCGCTGGCCGGGCTGGCGGAGCCGGAGGCGGGCCGGCTGATCGGCTCGATCTGCCCGGACCCGGTGGACGCGGACACCGTCCGCGCGCTCACCGAGCGCACCGGCGGCAACCCGTTCTACCTGGTGGAGAGCGCCCAGCTGCTGGCCGGCGAGGGCGCCCTGGTCGCGGTGCAGGAGGTCCCGCAGGGCGTCCGCGACGTGCTGCGCCGCCGTTTCGACCGGCTGCCCGCCGCCACCGTGGAGGCGCTTCGGCTGGCTGCCGTGGCCGGCCGCGAGACCGAGGTCGAACTCCTGCTGCACGCGGGCGACTGGGGCGAGGACGTGCTGCTGGACGCGCTGGAGTCGGCGCTGGCCGGCGGCCTGCTCACCGAGCCCGGGCCGGGGACCGTCCGGTTCACCCACGCCCTGGTCCGGGACACCCTGTACGCCGACCTCAGCGGCCTGCGCCGGGCCCGTCTGCACGGCCGGATCGCGGCCGCCCTGCGCGCCCTGCGCCCGGACCGGCTGACCGCCCTCGCCCACCACTACACCCGGGCGGCGTCCGGCACCACGGCCGAACGCGCGGTGGAGTACTGCGTGCGGGCCGCCGAGGCGGCGATGCGCCGGTACGCCCACGAGACCAGCGCCGCCCTGTTCGGCCAGGCGCTGGACAACCTGGACCGCGTCCCCGAGGGCGGCGACGACCGGGCGGCCCGCCGCATCGACCTGCTGGGCTCCCTGCTGAACGCCCAGGTCAGGGCGGGTGAGGTGGCCGCCGCCAGCGCCACCAAGGCTGCCGCGATCAAGCTCGCCGTGGAGACCGGCCGGGAGGACCTCACCATCCGGGCGTGGACGGCGTGGACCGAGCCCACCCCGTGGGTCACCCGCGCCTACGGCACCTTCGACCAGGCCGCCGTGGACACCCTCACCCGCCTGCTGCGCCGTCCCGGCCTGCCCCCGGTCACCCGCTGCCGGCTGCTGGACGCCCTCACCTACGAGCTGGACTGCTCCGGCGACCCGCTGGGCTGGGACGTCGCCGGCGAGGCGGTGGCCATCGCCCGGGCCGAGGGCGACCCGCGACTGCTCGCCCTCGCCCTGGCCGCCGAGGCCCGCACCCACGACCACGAGCAGGCGGTCGGGCTGCGCACCGGCGTCGCGGAGGAGCTCGGCGCGCTGGCCGAGGCCCACGACCTGCCCGCCTACCGCTGGCACGCCGAGCACCTGGCGAGCACGGTCGCGGCGGCCCGCGGCGACCTGCCCGAGTACCGCCGCCGGATGGAGGCCGCCGCGGCGATCGCCGAGCGCTACGGGCTGGCCGAGCTGATCGACGTCGGCCGCTGCCAGCGCGCCACGCTCGCCCTCGCCGCCGGGGACACCGACCTCGCCGAGCGGCTGTACGACGAGGCCCTCACCGGGCTGCGGGCCCGCCGCTCGGTGCACGCCGAGGGCTACGGCGCCCTCGCCCGGGTCACCATCGCCATGCGCCGCGGCACCCTGGCCGGGGAACTGCCGCTGATCCGCCGGATGACCGGCCGGTACGGGGCGATCGTGGCCGACATGCTGGCGCTGGCGCTGATCGACGACGGCCGCGAGGAGGAGGCCCGCCGGGTGTGGGCCGAGCGGACCGAGGTCCGGCACGACTACTACCACTCGTACTTCCTGGTGACCCGGGCCATGGTGGCGGTCGCACTCGGCGCGGTGGACGAGGCGGCCGTGCTGATCGAGCAGCTGCGGCCGCTGGACGGCCTGGTCGCGGGCGCCGGCAGCACCTCGATCGCGCTGAGGCCGGTGGCCCTCTCGCTGGGCGAGCTGGCCGTCCTGCTGGGACGCGGGGAGGAGGCCGCCGCGGCCTTCGCCCGGGCCGCCGAGGTGGCCCGCCGCTGGGAGTCCCCGGGCTGGGAGGCCGAGGCGCTGGCGGCCCTGCACCGGCTGGCACCCGCCGGCTGAGACCCCACCGGCTGAAACCCTGGCGCCCGCGGAGCCTCCCGCGCAGGTGGAGCCCCCCGCGCACTTGGAGCGCGCCCGGCGCTCTTGGAACCGGGCGGACGCCCCCGTGCCAAGCCGGTTCCAAGCGCCGTCGCCGACGCTGGTGCGGTCTCGTCAGTCTGTACAGCCGAAAGGCCCGTCATGTCCTCCCTCCTCGGCCGCCTCGGCGGCGCCGCGGCCGCCAGACCCTGGCGCGTCGTCCTCGGGTGGCTGCTGCTGATAGCCGTCGCCCTCGGGCTCTCCTCGGCGTTCGGCGGCACCCCGCGCGACGACTACCGGGTGCCCGGAACCCGCTCCACGGCCGGCAACGACCTGCTCGTCGAACGCTTTCCCGAGATGTCCGGTGCCAGCGCCCGGGTGGTGGTCCACGACCGCGCGGGCAAGCCGGTACCGGCCGCCGCCCTGGCCGAGCTGCGCACCCGCCTCGGCGGTGTCCGCGGCGCCGCCACCGTCGCCGAGCCGGTGCTCTCCGCCCAGGGCGACACCGCCCTGTTCGCCGTCAGCTACCGCATCCCGGTCACCGAGTTCAAGGGCTCCGAGGGCCTGGACGCGCTCCGCGAGGCGGCCCGTCCGACCCAGGACGCCGGCCTCCAGGTCGAGTTCGGCGGCCAGGTACCGGAGAACTTCAACGCCCCCGACGGCACCGCCGAGGCGATCGGCATGGTCGCCGCCCTGGTCATCCTGGTGATCGCGCTCGGCACCGTCGTCTCCGCCGGGCTGCCGCTGGTGGTCGCCCTGGCCGGCCTCGGCCTCGGCACCGCGCTGACCGCGCTGCTCTCCGCCGTGGTGGACATCAGCCCGACCGCCCCCACCGTCGCCAGCATGGTCGGCCTCGGCGTCGGCATCGACTACGCCCTGCTGCTGGTCAGCCGGCACGTCGAGGGCCTGCGCAAGGGCCTGGACAAGCGGGCGGCGGCCGCCGAGGCCACCGCCACCGCCGGCTCCTCGGTGGTGATCGCCGGCTCCACCGTGCTGGTCTCCCTGCTCGGCCTCAAGCTGGCCGGCCTGTCCACCTACTCCTCCTTCGGCTACGCCACCTTCGCCGTGGTCGGGGCCGTGATGCTGGCCTCGCTCACCCTCGTCCCGGCGCTGTGCGGGCTGGCCGGCCCGCGCCTGCTGCGCCGCGCCGAGCGCCGCGAGCCCACCGTCCGCAAGGCCGCGGGACCGACCCGGACCGAGCGCTGGGCGCAGCTGATCGGCCGCCGCCCGGTGCTGGCCGCGGTCGGTTCGCTGGCCGTCCTGCTGGCGCTGTCCGCGCCGATGCTGGGCATGCGGACCTGGCCGCAGGACGCCGGCAGCCAGGCCGCCGGGAACACCACCCGCAAGGCGTACGACCTGATCGCCGACGCGTACGGGCCCGGCGCCAACGGGCCGCTGCTGGTCGCGGTGGACCTCAGGCGGGTGCCCGTCGCCGAACTCCCGCCGATCGTGCAGAAGCTGGGCGCCGACCCGGGCGTGGCCGCGGTCCTGCCGCCGCTGGTGAACCAGGCTCAGGACGCCGCGGTGATCTCGGTCCAGCCGAGGACCGGCCCGCAGGACACCGACACCAGGGAACTGCTCGACCGGGTCCGCACCGAGGTCCTGCCCGAGGGCGCCGAGGTCACCGGCGTGGTCGCCGCCTTCTCCGACATCTCCCAGCGGCTGTCCGAGCGGCTGTGGGTGGTGGTGCCGTTCGTGGTGGCGCTGTCGCTGATCCTGCTCACCGTGCTGTTCCGGGCGCCGGTGATCGCGGTGAAGGCCGCCGCGATGAACCTGCTCTCGGTGGCCGCGGCGTACGGCGTGATGACGGCGATCTTCCAGTCCGACGCGGGCGCCAAGGCGCTCGGCCTGCCGCACGAGGTACCGGTGTCCAGCTGGGTGCCGATCCTGATGTTCACCGTGCTGTTCGGCCTGTCGATGGACTACGAGGTGTTCCTGCTCGCCCGGGTCCGTGAGGACTGGCTGGTCACCGGCGACCCCAAGGGCAGCGTGGTGCGCGGCCTGTCGGCCACCGGACGGGTGATCAGCAGCGCGGCCGCGATCATGGTGGCGGTGTTCACCGGCTTCGCGATCGACCCGGACATCACCGTGAAGATGATGGGCGTGGGCATGGCCGTGGCGGTGCTGGTGGACGCCACCGTGGTCCGCCTGCTGCTCGTCCCGGCCACCATGACCCTGCTCGGCCGCCTCAACTGGTGGCTCCCGGCCTGGCTGGACCGCCTGCTGCCCGAGCTCAACGTGGAGCACGGCGGCGGGGAGATCCTGCCGCTGCCCGAGCCGGAGAAGGTCCCGGCCTGATCCCCTCCGTGGGGGCCGCCCGATCCGCCGGGCGGCCCCCACGGCGTTCCCGGACGCCGCCGGCCCCGGCGCACGGAGCCGTCCGGCGGCGGCGGGCCCGGCCGGCCGGGGCGGCGTGTTGGCCGGGGCGGGCCCCGGGAGCTGCGGTGTAATCGCAGGCGGGGCCCATCGCCGCGCCGCCCTGGGGAGACCGCACACCATGACCAGGCCCTCGATCGACCGCGACGAGATGCGCCGGCTCGCCCGGCTCAGCCCCTTCGAGCTCAAGGACGAGTTCCTCCGGCTCGCCGCCGCGTTCCAGACCGACGCGCCCGGCCAGAAGGAGAAGTCCACCGCGCACATGCTCAACGCGGGCCGCGGCAACCCGAACTGGATCGCCACCGGCCCCCGCGAGGCCCACCTCGCCCTCGGCCACTTCGGCATCGCCGAGTCCCGCCGGGTCTGGACCGCCGACGACCTCGGCGGCATGCCGGAGCGGCACGGCATCGCCGCCCGCTACGACCGCTTCACCCGCGCCCATCCCGGCCTGCCCGGCATCGAGCTGCTCACCGACTGCCTCGCCCTCGCCGTCGACCGCCTCGACCTCGACCGTGAGGCCCTGATCCACGAGCTCACCGACGCCGCCATCGGCGACAACTACCCGCTGCCGGACCGGATGCTGCCGCACACCGAGCGGATCGTCCGCGGCTACCTGCACGAGGAACTGATGGACCGCCGGCCCCCCGCGGACCGGCTCGACCTGTTCGCCACCGAGGGCGGAACCGCCGCCATCTGCTACGCCTTCGACTCCCTGCTGCGCAACGGCGTGCTCCGCCGCGGCGACCGGATCGCCCTGATGGTGCCGCTGTTCAGCCCGTACCTCGAGATCCCGCAGCTGGACGACTACCGGTTCGAGGTGGTCCGGATCGAGGCCAACCGGTTCACCGAGGCCGGGGTCCGCGAGTGGCGCTACCCCACCGAGGAGGTCGCCAAGCTGGAGGACCCGGCGATCCGGCTGCTCTGCCTGGTCAACCCCTCCAACCCGCCCTCGCTGGAGCTCTCCCGCCGGGTCGCCGCGCAGATCAAGGAGATCGTCGCCACCCGCAACCCCGGGCTGGTCATCGTCACCGACGACGTGTACGGCACCTTCGTCGAGGGCTTCCGCTCGCTCGCCGCCGAGCTCCCCCGCAACACCCTGCTGGTCTACTCGTACTCCAAGCACTACGGCTGCACCGGCCACCGGCTCGGCGTCATCGGCCTGCACCGGGACAACGTCATCGACGACGCCATCGCCGCCCTCCCGCCCGCCGACACCGCCCGGCTGTCGCGCCGCTACCGGTCGCTGACCGTGGCCCCCGAGCGGATGCGGTTCATCGACCGGATGGTCGCCGACTCCCGCCAGGTCGCGCTCAACCACACCGCCGGGCTGAGCCTGCCGCAGCAGGCCCAGATGGCGCTGTTCTCGCTGTTCGCGCTGCTCCCGGAGGGCCGCCGGTACAAGGAGCGGATCCGGGAGATCGTCCGCCGCCGGCTAGGCCTGCTGATGGAGGGGTCGGAGATGCGGATGACCGACGACTCGCAGCGGGCCGGCTACTACGTGGAACTGGACCTGCTCTCCCAGGCCTCGCTCGCCGCCGGCCCGGAGTTCGCCGCGTACCTGCGCAGCACCTACGAGCCCACCGAGCCGCTGTTCCGGCTGGCCGAGCAGACCGGGGTGGTCCTGCTCAACGGCGGCGGCTTCGACGGCCCGGAGTGGTCGGTCCGGGTCTCGCTGGCCAACCTCGACGACCTGGACTACCTGAAGATCGGCCACCACCTGCGGCAGATCCTCCAGGACTACCTGGAGGAGTGGCGGTCCGGGCTGGACTGAGCCTCAGCCCCCCCGCCGCCGTCGGGTACCCGAGCAGGCGGACGGCCGGCGCGGAGACCATCTGGACGCCGTCCACACCCGGCACGGCCACGTGCACGAACCCGCCCTCGACCGCGATCCGGACCCCGGTCAGCCGCTCCACCGGGGTGCCGTCCGCGGACCGCAGGGTGTAGCCCGGGACCAGCTCGACGGTGGCGTCCTCCCGCCAGTTCGGCTGCGCGTTCACCGGGCGGCCTCCGCGTCCGTGACGTCCATCGAGGCGACCGCGGGGAAGTCCAGGTCGGGCTCGGCGAGGTGGTTGAAGTAGTTGGAGAGCGTGTTGAGCGCGACATGCGCGACGATCTCCGCCAGCTCCGCGTCCGTGACACCGTCCGCCCGGGCCAGGGCCAGCAGCGCGTCGTCCACCCGGCCCCGGGTGCGGACCACCTCGGAGGCGATCCCCAGGACCGCCCGGGCGTGCGGGTCGGTGTCCTCGGCCCGGCGGGTGGCCAGCAGCTCCTCCTCCGACATGCCCAGCAGCCGGCCGCCGCGCAGGGTGTGCGCCGAGACGCAGTAGAGGCAGCCGTTCTCCTGGGCCACCAGCAGGGCCAGCTGCTCGCGCAGCCGCTCGTCCAGGACGCCGCCGGTCAGCGCGTCGCGCAGGGCCAGGTAGCCGCGCAGGGCGGCCGGGCCGTTGGCCAGCGCGGCGTACAAGTGGGGGACCCGGCCGAGCTGCCGGCGGGTGGCCTCCAGCAGGTCGCGCTGGTCGGCCTCGGCGGTGTCCGGGGTGAGCTGCGGTAGGCGTGCCACGTCGTCCTCCATCGGTCGCCCGGCACCACCAAAACGGTACCGGTCGTTCTCGTTGGCAAGACGGTAACGATCGGTACCGTTTGGCGTCAAGGATGTTCCCGAACTCGGAACCGATCGGTACCATCAGGGCATGGCAACCCAAGCCCGAGCCCGCCTGCTCAGCACCGCCGAGGACCTCTTCTACGCCGAGGGCATCCGCGCCGTGGGCGTCGACCGCATCCTCACCGAGTCCGGCGTCGGCCGCGCCTCCTTCTACCGGCACTTCGCCGGCAAGGACGACCTGGTGGTGGCCGTCCTCCAGGGCCGGGACATCCGCTGGCGCCAGTGGCTGCGCGAGTCCGTCGACGCCCGCGACCTGCCGCCCGAGCAGCGGCCGCTCGCCGTCTTCGACGCCCTCGCCGAACGCTTCGCCCGCCAGGACTTCCGCGGCTGCGCCTTCGTCAACACCATGGTCGAGGCCGCCGACCGCGGCAGCGCCGCCCACCGCGTGGCCGCGGGCCACAAGGCGAGCGTCGTCGCCTACCTCGACGGGCTGCTCACCGGCGCCGGGTACGAGGACCACGCCGCGCTCGCCGAACAGCTGGTGCTGCTCATCGACGGCGCGATCGTGACCGCCGTCCGCGAGGGCACCACCGAGCCCGCCCTCCGGGCACGCCGGATCGCCGCGGCCCTGCTGGGCACGTCCTAGTCCGCGGGGCGAGGCGCCCGGGCGGGCGGCGAGGCATCCTGGAGACCAGCGGCCGTCCGCCCCCGGCCCCGGCCGGGCCCGGCGGACGGCTGGACAGGGAGCCGAACATGAACAACAGAGCCCCCGCAGGCGTGGTCGCCGGAGTGGACGGATCGGCGCACGCCGAGGCCGCGGCCGAATGGGCCGCCCAGGAGGCGGGCCGCCGCGACTGCGCCCTCCACCTGGTCCACGCGGTCAACACCGGGACCGTCACCCTCTCCCCGCGGACCGGCGCCGCCGTCACCGACCTCATCCTCCGGGACGCCCAGACCCTCCTCGACGAGGCCCAGGGCAAGCTCCGGGCCGCCCACCCCGCCCTCCGGCTGACCGGGGACGTCGTCCCCCGGGCCGCCGCCGAGGCCGTTCTCACCGCCGCCGAGCACGCCGAACTCGCCGTGGTCGGCACCCGCGGCCACGGCGGCTTCGCCTCCCTGCTGCTCGGATCGGTCAGCCTGCGGGTGGTCGCCCACTCGACCTGTCCCACCGTGGTGGTGCGGGGGGCGCCGGAGACGGGCAGCAGGGTCCTGGTCGCGGTCCGCGACGAGCGGGACACCGCGACGCTGCGGTTCGCCGTCAAGTGCGCGCTCGGGCGGGGCGTCCCGGTGGAGGCCCTGCACACCTGGTCACCCGTGGTGGCGGACGTGGGGCACATGGCGCCGATGGTCGACGAACTGGGGGAGGAGGAGCGGCTGCACCAGCAACTCCTGCGGCGGACGGTCGAGCCCGTCCAGGAGGACTACCCCGAGGTCGAGGTGGTCTTCCGGCAGCTCACCGGCGCCACGGCCGCCACCCTGGTGGACGCCTCCCGGCACGCCGCCCTCCTGGTCGTCTCCCGCCACGCCCCGGCCCCCCACTTCGGCCTCCGCCTCGGCACCTCCGTGCACGCCCTCCTCCACCACGCCCACTGCCCGGTAGCAGTCGTCCCGGTCTGACCTCAGGCGCCGGAGACCTACGACGCAACCGGTCAACCATGAGGGGCGCGAGGAACTGCGCGCGGCGGGAGGGCTCTACGTGAGCCTTCCGCATCGCGCAGTTTCCCGCGCCCCTGTCGGTGGTTGCCCGGTTGCCCGCGCAGCGTTTGTGCGTGCCCGGTTGCCCGCGAAGGCGTCGCCTCAGGCGGCGGCCGGGACGGCGCGGGCGGCCGGGGTCGGGTGGACCAGGCGTTCGGCGAGGTGGCCGAGGACCACGCCGAAGACGGACCACAGCGTCAGCTGGATCGCCAGCGCCGACACCCGGAAGTTCCACAGCAGCTCCGCCGAGAAGTGCTCCGGAACCTCGTTGTACGAGGGCAGGAAGAAGAACACCAGCCCCGTCACCACCACGAACCCGGCCACCGCCGCGACCGTGGCGTTCCAGTTCCCGAGCGCGGGCGCCAGCCGCCGCCCGAGGATGGTCGCCCCCACCGCCAGCAGGACGCTGAGCGCGATCATCAGGAAGTAGGTGCCGGTGCGCTGGTTGATGGTGTCGGGGTCGGTGGCCGCCGGCGGGTTGGCCGGGTACTTCAGGAACGGCACCAGGTAGACGGAGACGAACGCGGAGGAGGCGAGGATCAGCGCGGTCGCCCGCGGGCCGAACCGGCCGGTCCGGCCCAGCATGAAGGCGAAGACCAGCCCGGCGATTCCGCCGAGCGCGACGGCGTACACCAGGATGCCGGTGGCGAGCCCGGCGGTGGACTGGAGGGCCCGGCTGACCAGTTCCTCGCCGCCGTCGCCGTGGCTGTGCGGCTGCGCCTCCTCGAAGGAGATCGCGGCGTCGATGTGCTGCTCGCCGAGGAGGTAGGCCACGGCGAGCGCGAAGAGACCCGCCACCAGTCCGGCGAGCATGCCGCGGACGAGCAGGGATCTGACGGAAACGGAGTTCATCGGTGGTGCTTCCCCTTCAGGTTCAGTGGCAGGGGAAGCCGAGCAGGTGCCGGCCGTCGTGGACCCACTCGTGGACCTGCTCGCCGGAGAGCAGCGCGGTGGCGCCCTGCTCGGCACCGACGAAGTAGAGCAGGGTGAGCATGAGCAGGCCGACGAAGAGCGCCCAGGGGGCGATCGCCTTGACGGAGATGGGGGTGACCGCGGGGGCGGCGGCAGTGATGGGGTGAGCCATGACCAGACCTCCTGGTGGGAACACGCGTCCCGTTCGGTGGAGCGGTGGACGACGGTGTGGGGTCTGACTCTCCTCGGATGACGGACTGTCAGCCGATGGATTCACAGTGGCGCGACCGTGCCGGAATTGCACCGGACTTCCGTCACACCGTCATCAATTGTCGAGGTGACGGTACCGTGTGCGGGGATCAGGGCCAAGAGGCGCGGCAGGGGCGTGCGGAAGCGCGGAGTCGGTCCGTACACGGGCGAGTCGGTGCGGGGAGGACCGGAATGGCGGGGAGCACGGCACGGGTGATGCTCGTCTCACCGGCGGTCGGCGCGGATCTGCGGGCCGCCCGGTTCGGTGGTGACGCCCCGCCGGACGCGGCCGGGCTGCGGGCCGCGACCGGGGCCGCCGCCGCCCTTCCCGCCGCCGACCGCCACCTCGCCGGTCCGTCCGCGCGCTGTACGGCGACCGCCGGGGCGCTCGGGCTGCGGGCGCGGGAGACGGGGGAGCTGGCCGATCTGGATCCGGGCCGCTGGCGGGGCCGGCGGCTGGAGGAGGTGGCGGCCGAGGATCCGGCAGCCGTGGCGCAGTGGCTGGCGGATCCGGCCGCGGCCCCGCACGGCGGGGAGTCGGTGCTGGACCTGTGCGCGCGGGTCGCCGGCTGGCTGGACGGCGAGGCCGTCGTGGGCGGCCGGGTGCTCGCGGTGGTGGAGCCGGCGGTGGTCCGGGCGGCGGTGGTCCGCGCGCTGGGCCTGCCGGCGGCCGTGTTCTGGCGGCTCGACGTGGCGCCGCTGACGGTCACCGAGCTCACCGGCCGGGCGGGCCGGTGGAACCTGCGCTGCGGGCGTCCGCTGCCCGTCGAGTCCTGAGCCGGTCCGGCCCAGGCGGTTCACCCGCGTGCCCGCCTGCCCGCCGTCGGTCGCGGGGAGGTGGGTGTGCATACTTGAGCGTCGGTCGGGAGAGTGCCGGGGAACCGGGTACGGGGCCCCGCCGGCGCCCGGGCCGGCCGTCGGCCCCGGGCGGTCGTGGACGTACGCGGGGACATCGCGGGGACAACGGGACAACGGGGACAATGGGGCTGACGAGCCACAAGGTGCTGGCGATTGCGGTCGTCGTGGCGGTGCTGGCGATGGCGGCGACGGTGTGGGGGTGGCCGAGGCTGGCCAAGCCGACCTGGCCGGCGGTGCTGGGCCGGATCGGGGTGCTGCTCGGCACCCAGCTGGCCGTGCTGAGCGCACTCGCCCTGATGGCGAACAACTACTTCACCTTCTACAGCAGTTGGGACGACCTGCTGGGCACCGGCGACGCCGGCCCGGTCACCGTCCAGGCCAAGCCGGGCGCCGCGGCGCCGGGGGCGGGCACGGGAACCGCCCCGGTCGAGGTGCCGGTGGTGACGGTGGAGGAGCTGGGCCGCGAGCAGGTCCAGAGTTCCGGCGGCAAGGACCCCAAGGTGGTCGGCGAGATCCACGCGGTACGGATCGGCGGCCCCTACTCCGGCCTGTCCACCGACGGCTACGTCTACCTGCCGCCGCAGTACTTCCAGCCGGAGCACGCGCAGCGGAAGTTCCCGGCGGTGGTGGTGATGACCGGCTTCCCCGGTGACGCCAAGAACCTGATCACCCGGCTCAACTACCCCGGTGTCGCACTTCAGTTGAACCAGTCCGGCAAGATGCAGCCGACCGTGCTGGTGCTGATGCGCCCGTCCCCGGCGATGCCCGCCGACACCGAGTGCGAGGACATCCCGGAGGGCGCCCGCTCGGAGACGTACTTCACCAAGGACGTGCCGCGGGTGATCGCCGCCTCCTACCGGGTGCCGGCCGACCCCAAGGCGTGGGCCGTGATGGGCAACTCCACCGGCGGGTACTGCGCGCTGAAGATGGCGATGCGCCACCCGGAGGCGTTCCCGAGCGCGGTCTCGCTGTCCGGGTACTACAAGGCGGCCGAGGACGCCACCACCGGCGACCTGTTCAAGGGCAGCCAGCAGCGCCGCGACGAGGCCGACCTGCTGTGGCGGCTGAACAACCTGCCGCAGCCGGCGGTCTCGGTGATGGTCGCCGGCGCCGAGAAGGGCGACGGCGACTACAAGCGGGACACCGACGCCTTCGCGGCGGCGGTGAAGGCGCCGATGACGGTGGCCACCGCGAACGTCCCCGAGGGCGGCCACAACTTCCAGACCTGGGGCCGGCTGCTGCCGCCGACCATGGAGTGGCTGTCCGGGCGGCTCAAGGCCGAGTGAGAGCGGGCCGGCTCAGCCGACCTGCTCCAGCGTGCCGGTGTGCAGCTCGCCGACCCGGCCGCCCTCGCCCTCCCAGGTCCAGAAGACCCGGACGGTGAGGGCGCCGAGGTCCATCACGTGGCTGACGGTGATGCCGCTCTTCTCCGTCCAGCTGACGAAGTAGACCTGCGGCGCGACCTCGGCCACATGCAGGCTGACGTCCTCCCACTGACCCGCCGACTCGCCGAGGCCCTCCCAGCGCAGCCGCGTCCCGTCGGCCGAGTAGGCGTTGCGGAACGCGGCGCCGTTGTCGACCTGGAACAGGTAGGTGCGGCCGGCGAAGCCCGGCAGGGACGCGGTCATCGTCTGGTGATCCTCAGGCGGTCGGGGCGTTCAGGACGGTACGGCCGGGGCTCCGGCCACAGCCTCCAACCTAGCGGACCGGGGCCCGCTCCACCCCGTGGCCGGTGATCTTGCCCCCGGCCGCGGCGGCCGGGGGATGCGTCTCGTTGTCGCCCCCCGGCCGTGCGCTTAGCCTGCTTCGGACACGTCCCGCTCCGCGCGGGACCCGTCCGACGGGCACGCCGAGTCCTGTCCACCCGCCGACGGGCACTCGAGCACGGAACACGGGCAGGAGCGGGGGAACCAGGTCAGTACGCGGTACCCCCGCGCCCTCGCGGCGTGGCGGACACCGCTCGGGGTGAAGCCGCCCTCCGGCGGCCGGGCTACCTCACGGTCCGAATCCGACAGCTCACCTCGCAGGCGTCGCAGAGGTCCCCCATGCGCATCTCCAAGCCCGCCCGCGTCGGAGCCCTCGCCGGTGCCGCCGCCCTCATCGGCATACCGCTGGCCGCCGGCAACGCCGAGGCCGCCGGCTCCGTCTACCAGGACGCACTCTCGCCGTCCGCGATGACCGCCGGGGTGGCCGCCAAGGCCAGCCTGACCGTCCACTCCACCTCCTGCTTCACCGCCAAGACCGTGGGCGTGGGCCTGCGCGACGTCTACGGCAGCAACATGGACTTCCCGGGGAACGCCAGCAACGTCCGGATCTGCCCCGAGGGCGTGACCTTCACCAGCGGCGCCCGCACCCTGCAGGCCGGCACCTACACCCAGTTCGGCTTCTGGCAGGACGCCAACAACGTCTGGCACAACCTGCCCTCGCGCACCCTGACCGTCGCCCCCGCGACCTCGGCCACCCCCGCCGCGGCCTCCACGCCGACCCCGACCTCCGCGCCGACCACCGGCTCCCCGGTCCCCGGCAAGGCGCTCACCTGGTCGGAGGAGTTCGACGGCGCCGTGGCGTACGGCTCCAAGTGGACCGGCGAACGGTCGAGCGCCTACCGCTACGCCAACCACAACCCGGACGACAACAAGCTGGACTGGCTGACCACCGGCGGTGTCAGCGTCGCCGACGGCGTGGCCACCTTCACCGCCAAGCCCTCCGCCCACATCCTGGAGAACGGCAAGCAGGCCTGGGACACCGGCCTGCTCACCACCGAGTACTCCAGCCAGGGCTTCCAGGTGAAGACCGGCGACTACGCCGAGACCCGGGTCCGGATGCCTGCCGGGACCGGCGCCTGGCCGGCGCTGTGGACCTGGAAGAACGGTGGCAGCGAGATCGACTCCTTCGAGTACCACCCGGACAACCCGAACCTGCTGGAGATGACCAACCACGTCAAGTCCGGCTCGAAGTACGTCACCGACGCCAATGCCGTCGCCAAGGACAAGTGGGTCACCATCGGCACCTACTACGGCACGAACTCGGTGGACTGGTACGTCAACGGCGTCAAGGTGTTCTCCGACGGCACCGGCGTGGGCGCGACCTGGTCCGCGTACCTGATCCTCAACCTGTCGCTGAGCGCCGGCCAGTACCACCCGGCGCCCTCCGGCAGCACGCCGATCACCTTCGCGGCCGACTACGTCCGCGTCTACCGCTGACGGTCAGCCCACGGCCAGGGTGATCGCGGTCCGGTCGTCCGACGGGTCGCGGTCGCCGGCGGCCACCAGCGTGACGTGCCCCCCGGGCTCGGTGCCGGGGCCGCGGCGGTGGCCGGGCCCAGGCTGGCCGCGAAGGCGCGTACGGTGGTCGTCCCGCCGGGCGCGGCCGGGTCCGGGTCCATCCGGACCACCGACAGGTCCCACGGCGCCGGCGCCGCCAGCGCGGCCGTCCCGGCCACCGCGAGCACCACCCCCAGCGCCGCCGCGAGGCGGCGCGTCACTCTCCCGGCCGTGCTCCACTCCCACTGTCCGTGTGGCGTCGCATACTCACAGTAGCTGCCACCGAGGGCAGCTCACGGAGGTGGGCAGGATGACCGGACGCGTGTTGAGCGAGGTGAGCGGCCACGTCGCCGCGGAGCGGGAGGAGGCGTTCGTCGACTCCTACCGCACGCTGGTGGCCGGGCCGCTGCCGGACGGGCTGATCCGTACCGAGCTGCTCAGGGGTGCCGCCGGCAGCTGGCGGATCCAGAGCCTGTGGCGCGACCTGGCGGCGCTGCAGGCCGTCCGGTCCGACCCCAAGATGGCCGCCGCGCCGCGGCTGTTCCGCGAGGCCGGGGCCGAGCCGCAGCTGACCGTCTTCGAGCTGACGGCGGCCCAGCTCGGCGCCCCCGCGCCGGACTGACCGGCCGGACGGCACGTCAGGGGGCCAGCACCTGGCCGAGCTTCGCGGCGACCCGGCTCATCACGGGGACGAGCGCCGCGCTGCCCTCCTGCGTCTCCAGCGCCCGGATACGCGCCTCAGGACCGGACACCGACAGGGCGGTCGGCGTCGGCGCACCCGGGACGGCCACCGCGATGCAGCGCACCCCGATCTCCTGCTCCTGGTCGTCCACCACGAAGCCCGACTCCCGGGCGACGGCCAGCTGCTCCAGCAGGGCCTGCGGCTCGGTCGCGGTGTACGGCGTGTGCGCCTGCAGCGGCGCCGGGCCGAGCAGCGCCCGGGCCTCCTGCTCGGGCAGCTGCGCCAGCAGCGCCTTGCCCACGCCGGTGCAGTGCGGCTGCACCCGGCGGCCGACCTCGGTGAACATCCGCATCGACCGGCGCGACTGCACCTGCCCGACGTAGACCACCTCGCCGCCCTCCAGCACCGCGAGGTTGGCGGTCTCCCCGGTGGCCTCCATCAGCTCGGCCAGGTACGGGCGCGCCCAGCTGCCGAGCAGCCGGCCGGAGGTCTCGCCGAGCCTGATCAGCCGGGGGCCGAGGGTGTACCGACGAGCCGTGTCCTGGCGTACATAGCCCTGCTGGACGAGGGTACGAACCAGACGGTGGATGGTCGGCATCGGCAGCCCGGAGGTGGTGGACAGCTCGCTCAGCGTGGCGATCCCGCCGGAGTCGGCCAGGGCCTCCAGCAGCTGGAAGGCGCGTTCGACGGACTGCACGCCGCCCGAGGCGCGGTCGGTGCCGTTCGGGGCGGTGGCGGGGGTGCCGGCCATGCGCGTTCCCTTCACTGTCGGAGGAGGAGTAGAGTCCCAGCGATCACCTCAACAAACCGTTGAAATTCTGTATCGCGGAAACTAGTCTCCACCTTACAGAACGGAACCCTTCCCTACGGGTCCGGATCCGGGAAGCTCCCACCGGAGCTCCCCGAGCTTTCACCACCGTTCAAGGAGTGTCCTGCCCATGGCTGCAGAACAGGGACCCGCCGGCGCCTCTCCCGCCGCTCCGGTCGTCACTGTCGCCGGTCCGCGCGTCCCCCGTGCGGAGGAGGTGCTCACCCCCGAGGCGGTCGCCTTCGTGGTCGGCCTCCACCGCGCGTTCGAGGGGCGCCGTCAGGAACTCCTGGCCCGACGCAAGACCCGCCGCGCCGAGATCGCCGCCGCCGGCACCCTCGACTTCCTGCCCGACACGGCGGACATCCGCTCCGGCGACTGGCAGGTCGCCGAGGCCCCGCGCGCCCTGCGCGACCGCCGGGTGGAGATCACCGGCCCGACCGACCGCAAGATGGTCGTCAACGCCCTCAACTCCGGCGCCCGGGTCTGGCTCGCCGACTTCGAGGACGCCACCTCGCCCACCTGGGAGAACGTGGTCACCGGCCAGGTCAACCTGATCGACGCCTTCGAGGGCCGGATCGACTTCACCTCCGCCGCCGGCAAGGAGTACCGGCTGCGGCCCGCCGCCGAGCTCGCCACCGTGGTCGTCCGCCCCCGCGGCTGGCACCTCGACGAGAACCACCTCCTGGTGGACGGCACCCCGGTCGCCGGCGCCTTCCTCGACTTCGGCCTGTACCTCTTCCACAACGCCGCCCGCCTGCTGGCCAAGGGCGAACAGGACCCCAACTCCGGGCCGTACTTCTACCTCCCGAAGACCGAGAGCCACCTGGAGGCCCGCCTCTGGAACGACGTCTTCACCTACGCCCAGAACGCCCTCGGCATCCCGTACGGCACCATCCGGGCCACCGTCCTGATCGAGACCATCACCGCGGCCTTCGAGATGGAGGAGATCCTCTACGAGCTCCGCGACCACGCCGCCGGCCTCAACGCCGGCCGCTGGGACTACCTCTTCTCGATCGTCAAGAACTTCCGCGACGCCGGCGAGCACTACATCCTGCCGGACCGCAACAGCGTCACCATGGCCTCGCCGTTCATGGCCGCCTACACGCGCCTGCTGGTGCAGACCTGCCACCGGCGCGGCGCCCACGCGATCGGCGGCATGGCCGCCTTCATCCCCTCCCGCAAGGACCCCGAGGTCAACGCGGCCGCCCTGGAGAAGGTCAAGGCCGACAAGGACCGCGAGGCCGGGAACGGCTTCGACGGCTCCTGGGTCGCCCACCCCGACCTCGTCCCGGTGGCCCGCGCCTGCTTCGACGCGGTGCTGGGCGACCGTCCGAACCAGAAGGACGACCCCGGCTCAGACGAGGTCGTGACGGCCGCCCAGCTGCTCGACGTCGCCGGAGCCGGCGGGACCTGCACCGAGGTCGGTCTCCACAACGCCGTCCAGGTCGGCATCCGGTACATCGAGGCCTGGCTGCGCGGGCACGGCGCGGTCGGCATCTTCAACATGATGGAGGACGCCGCCACCGCCGAGATCTCCCGCTCGCAGATCTGGCAGTGGATCAACAACGGCGTCGTGCTCTCCGACACCGGCGAGAAGACCACCGCCGAGCTCGTCCGCCGGCTGGTGGCCGAGGAACTCGCCGCGCTGCGCAGTGAGTTGGGCGACGAGGTCTACGCCGGTGGGCGCTGGACCGAGGCCGCCAAGCTGTTCGAGCGGGTCTCGCTGGCGGAGGAGTTCGTCGACTTCCTCACCCTGCCGGCGCTGGCCCTGCTCGACTGAGAGCGAATCTATCCGTCCGCAGCCGTTCTGCCGCCTGCCACGGTGGAGAACTGGCCGCACCGAATGCACCGTTCCGTATGGCCGCCCGTCCCCCGCGACGCGGCGGCCGTACCGGACGGGCACGAGCCACGGGAGTCCCTGAGATGGCCCGCATCTTCTTCAACGGCCAGGCCATGGTGGGCGGCCCCTTCCACCCCTCCGTCGCCGAGTACCTGCTCGGCCCGGTCCGCACCGCCCCCGGCTACCGGTTCTTCTCCATCCGCGACGTCTGCCCCGGCCTGCTCGCCGACCCCGCCGCCACCACCGCCATCGAGGGCGAGCTGTACGACGTCCCGCTGGAGCACCTGCGCGACGTCATCCTCCCCGGCGAACCGCGCGAACTCGAACTCGGCGTCATCACCCTCGCCGACGGCACCCCCTCGCTCTCGATGCTGCTCGCCCGCGGCGAACTCGAACGTGGCGTCCACCGCGAGATCACCGACCACGGCGGCTGGCGCCCCTACCTCGCCACCCTCGGCCGCACCGCCTGACCCGGCAGGGTTCACCCCCCGGCCGGCCGGGCGGCCCGGCGGGACCGGTGCGCCGAGAGCACCACGGACAGCACGGCGGCGCCCGCGACCAGCGCGACCGCGTCGCGGGCGGCCACCACCGCCAGATCCTCGGGCCACGGGACCTCCCCGTCGGCCCGGGATGCCAGGTACGCCGCGAACGGCAGCTTCCACGCCCCCCACGCGAACAGCGAACCGGACGCGATCCACGCCGCGCTGATCGGCAGCACCACCGGCAGCCGACCGGCGCGGCGGCCGCCGGCGAGCACCAGGACGCTCACGCAGCCGAGCAGGGCCCAGAGCCCGGAGTTGCCGGTCATCAGCCGCCACGCCGGCTCGCGGTGCTCGGGTCGGACGATCCCCAGGCTGCCGCCCGCCGCCCAGTACAGGTCCGCCGCGGCGACCGCGGCCGAGGCCGCCACGGCGGTGACGGCTGTGCCGGCGGGCCGACTCTTGCAGCCTGTCCGGCTGTCACCACCCGTGCCCGGCAGGCGCACTCGGCCGTGGAACGCGTCCGGCCACCGCTCCCGCAGGTGGATCGGCAGCGCCACCGCCAGGCCGATCGCCAGCCCCCCGAAGCCGACTCCGATCAGTGCCCCCTCCCAGCCCGGCATCGGTGACCCGTCCCCACCGCCGTCGGCCGGAGGGTCGTCCGGGTCCGCGCCCAGCAGCGCCGCCACCACCGAGTACGGCAGCATCGGCACCAGGAACCCGGCACCGATCCACGCGAACAGCAGGAGCAGCCACACCGGGAAGCGGGCGCTCCACGCCGGCCGGGTCAGCGCCAGCGAGAGCCCGATCCCGGCCGCCGCCATCCCCACCGTCACCGCGTTCAGCACCACCCACCCCGCCGTACCGAAGCCCTCCCCGGCCGGGAGCACCCCGGCCAGTGCCCCCACCACCCAGGACGTTTTGATCACCGCGTACGGCACCATCGCCGCCGCCCCCGCAAACCCGGCCACCCGCCGGACCGCCCCCGCCATCACCCTCCCCCTTCCGGCCGCAACCCCTGCGACACCGCCCAGCCTCCCGCCCCGCACCGGCCGCCGAATCCTGCACCCGGCCGATCCCCCTCCCCCACCCGAGGGAGGCACCGGTGCCACCGAAGAGGCACGCAACCGGCCGGCCCCGCGCAACCGGGTAACCCCCATGGGGGCGCGGGGACGTGCGCGGAGGCGGGAGGCCGCTTGCGTAGGGCCGTGGTCGTGCAGCTGACCCGTGATGGGGGCGAGTGCGGCGAACGCTCCTTCCGCAGCGCGCAGTTCTCCCCCAGCCTGGCTGCTGGGAGGTGCCCCCACGCGCCCCTGACGGGGCTTGTGCAACCGGCCTGCCCCGCGCCCCTGACGGGGCCCGGGGCAGGCCGCCCGGCGTCAGGGGGTGGGCATGGTGGTGAAGGCGGTGTCGAGCTTCTGCCAGAGGGGCTTGGTGGTGGGGAGCATGTCCTCGGCGTAGTTCCACCAGAAGACGCCGCCCGCGTAGTACGGGAGGTCGATCTTCAGGCCGTAGTAGTACGCCAGCATCGATTCGGCCTTCGCCTGGGTGCTGCTGGTGACCGGGTCGGCCAGGCCGATCTCGCCGAAGCCGAGCTTGGCGTTCGGGTAGAGCTCGTGGAGCTGCTGGAAGTACGAGGTCCAAGTGGCCGCGGTGGGACGGATGTTGCCGCAGTCGCCCTCGTAGTAGCTGAGCGTCACGTAGTCCAGACCGGCCCGCATCTCCGCCGGCACGTACTGCTTGCTGAACGTCAGCGGGTCCAGCTCCGAGCTGCCGTTGCCGCAGCCCACGTCGTAGTACAGCGTCAGCTCGGACCGCTTGCCGGCCGCCTCCACCTGCTGGTACGCGTCGCTGATCTTGGTGGAGACGTCGGCGTAGCTCCCCAGCCAGTTGCCGTTGACCTCGTTGCCGACCTCCCAGATGTCGACCTGGTCACCGAACGCGTTGAGGTAGTCGGCGACCCGGTCGTGGTACGCCTGCGGCGAGTAGTCCTTGACGTAGTAGGAGTCCAGGATCTCGCCCATGAGGTAGCTGACCGGCTGGATCTGCTTGATCGCCGAGGCGTACTCGGAGGGCGGGACGTTCTCGTCGAAGACGATCCGGGTGGTCGGCATCCTGGACAGGCTCTTCGAGGAGGTGACGATGTCGCCGACCCGGGAGACGTCGTCCACGGTGACGCCGTACAGCGGGTCCGGCAGCGGCCGCATCCCGGCGGGGGTGGTGGTCGGAGCGGTGGTGGTCGGGGCCGTGGTCGGCGTGCCGGACGGGGTCGGGGTCGGCGTCGCGGACGCGCCGGCGGAGCCGCTCGGCGTCGAGCTGGGGCCGGCGGTGGGGCTGGCGGTGGGACTGGCGGTGGCGGACGGGGACGGGGTGCCGCTCGCGCTGGGGGAGGGCACCGGGAGGGGAGCGGTGGCGGCGGTGACGGTCAGGGTCTGGGCGGGGAGCTTGTGGGTGCGTCCCGCGTCGTCCCGCCAGAAGCCGTACTCGGTGTAGGTGCCGGCCGGGAGGGTCCGGGCACCGGTGGTGACCGAGATGCCGTCGGGACAGATCCGGACGTCCGTGGCCGGGGAGGGGAAGTCCAGCTTCCGGCCGGCCGCGTCGCGGACGGCGACGCCCACGGTCTTGGCGGTGAAGCACTTCGAGGAGTGGACGGTGAGTTCGGCCGCGACGGTGGTGCCGGCGCCGGCGGTGGTGGGGGTCAGCCGGTCCTGGACGACCCGCGGGGTGGACGCCTCGGCCTCGCCGTCGGCGAGGAAGGGGAGGGCGAGCAGGCCGGCCGCGGCGGCCGCCGCGATCGCGCCCACCCGGAATCGGGTGGCAGAAAGGGGCATGGGCGGTTCCTCCGCGACGCCTGCGAGGTGAGCTGTCGGGTTCGGGCCGAGAGGTGGCCCGGCCGCGGTGCGGCTTCACCCCGAGCCCGCTGCCCTCGCATGCGCGGGAGGCGGCAGGCGTCCTACCTGGTTCCCCCGCTCCCGTCCGTACGTGCTGGTGGACCGCCGACGGGTGGACGGGACTCGGCGTCCCGTCGGCGGGGCCCGCACTGGCGGGCGACCCGAGCAGGCTAGCCCCAGGACGCGTACAAGACAACGTAGGAGGCGTTCGGACACCCGGCGCAGGCGTACCGTCACCCAGGGAACCCGCGGAACCCGCGGAACCCGCGGAACCCGCGGAACGCGGCCAACCGCTCCGCGGTCCGGGGAACGCCCGCAGCCCCGGGCTCTCGCCGTGAGTCCGGGGCTGCGTCCCGCTTCGGCCTGGCCGGCGGGTCCGGTCGCCGTACCGTCCCGGGTACGGCGACCGGAGTCTGGGCGGGATCAGCCGCGGGAGGCGAGCTCCTGGGCGGCGCGCTTGCAGGCGAGCGCGATCTGGTCCTCGTTGACGGTGGTCAGGGTGTTGTTCTCGACCACGGCGTTGCCGTTGACGAAGAGGGTGGCCAGCGGCGGCAGGGCGCCGAGGGTGAGGGCGGCGACGGGGTCGGCGATCGAGGAGTGCATGATGCCGTCGATCTTCCAGAGCGCGAGGTCGGCGAGCTTGCCGACCTCGACGGAGCCGATCTCGTTCTGCCGGCCGAGCACCCGGGCGCCGCCCATGGTGCCGAGCCGCAGGGCCTGCCGGCCGGTGAGCGCGGTCGGGTAGCCGTGCAGGCGGTTGATCAGCAGGGCGTTGCGCAGCTCGGTGCCGAGTTCGCCGGACTCGTTGGAGGCGGTGCCGTCCACGCCGAGGCCGACCGGCACACCGGCCTTGATCATGTCGGGGACGCGGGCGATGCCGGCCGCGAGGCGGGCGTTGGAGGACGGGCAGTGCGCGACGCCGGTGCCGGTCTCGGCGAACTTGGCGATGTCGGAGTCGTTCATGTGGACGCAGTGCGCCATCCAGACGTCCTCGCCGAGCCAGCCGGTGGACTCGAAGTAGTCGGTCGGGCCCATGCCGAAGAGCTGCTTGCAGAACTCCTCCTCCTCGGCGGTCTCCGAGCCGTGGGTGTGCAGGCGCACGCCCTTGCGGCGGGCCAGCTCGGCGGACTGCTTGAGCAGGTCGGTGCTGACCGAGAAGGGGGAGCAGGGGGCGATGGCGACCTGCAGCATCGATCCGAAGGAGGAGTCGTGCCACTTGTCGACGGCTGCCTCGGAGGCGATCAGGATGTCCTCGGTCTTCTCCACCGCGTGGTCCGGCGGCAGGCCGCCGTCCTTCTTGCTGCGGTCCATGGAGCCGCGGAGCGCGGTGAAGCGCAGGCCGAGCTCCTGGACGGCCTCGATGGAGGCGCCGAGGATGTCGCCGCCGCCCTGCGGGAAGACGTAGTGGTGGTCGGAGGCGGTGGTACAGCCCGACTTGAGCAGCGCGGCGGCGGAGCCCTGCGAGGCCGCGTGCACCAGCTTGTCGTCGATCCGGGCCCAGGTCGGGTACAGGGCGACCAGCCAGTCGAAGAGGATGCTGTCCTGGGCGAGGCCGCGGGTGATCCACTGGTAGAAGTGGTGGTGGGTGTTGACCAGGCCCGGGGTGATCAGGTGGCCCTCGCCGTTGATCCGGCGTACCACGTTGTCCAGCCACTGGGGTGCGGGGCCGTCGCCGACCGATTCGATCTTGTTTCCGAGGATGACGACGTGACCGCGGGCGTACTCGGTGTCGTTGGCGTCGACCGTGGCGATGGCGACGTTCTCGATGACGATCCGCTGGTCGGCGGGCGGGGGCTGGACTGCCATGGTGTGACTCCTATGGGGGAGGGGCTGGGGGTGTGCGGTGTGCGGTGCACGCCCCCGGCTGATCAGGACGGGGAGGCCGGTGACACCGCCGGGTCGCCGGACCCGGTGGACTTCCGTGCGGCTCCCACGTGGTGGAACAGCAGGTTGAGCAGGACGGCCGCCACGCAGCCGGCCGAGATGCCGGAGTGCATCAGGGTCCGGACGGCCTCGGGAAAGGCGTCGTAGAACGTGGGGGCGGCGATCGGGATGATGCCGACGCCGAGGGATACCGACACCAGGATGGTGTGGGCGCCGGGCTCCATCCCGGCCTCGGCGAGCGTGCGTATGCCGCTGGCCGCGACCGTGCCGAAGAGCACGATCCCGGCGCCGCCGAGGACCGGCGGAGGTACCAGGGAGACCAGCGACCCGAGGACCGGGAACAGGCCGAGCAGGACGAGGATCGCGCCGCCGGCGGCCACGGTGAACCGGCTGCGGATCCCGGTCAGCGCCACCAGGCCGATGTTCTGGGCGAAGGCGCTGGCCGCGAAGCCGTTGAAGACCGGGCTGACCGCGGTGGCCAGGCCGTCCGCGCGCAGTCCGGCGGCGAGGGTCCGCTCGTCGGCCTCCCGGTCGACGATCTGCCCGAGCGCCAGCATGTCCGCGGTGGACTCGGTCATCGAGACGACCATGACGATGCAGAGCGAGGCGATCGCGGCCGCGTCGAAGACCGGCGCTCCGAAGTGGAACGGCGAGGGGAGGGCGAAGACCTTCGCGTCCCCGACCGCGCCGAAGTCGGCGAGGCGCAGCGGGAAGGCGAGCGCGGTGCCGATCGCCAGACCGATGAGCAGGGACAGCTGCTGCCAGAAGCCCCGGAGCAGCTTGTTGCAGAGCACGACCGCGGTGAGGGTGACCGCGGCGAGTCCGATGGCCCGCACGGAGCCGTAGCCGGGCGCGGAGGGCGAGCCGCCGCGGGCCCAGTTGACCGCCACCGGGAGCAGGGACACCCCGATGAGGGTGATCACGGTGCCCTGGACGACCGGGGGGAAGTACCGGATGAGCTTGCAGAAGTACGGTGCCGCGAGGAGGCACAGGATCCCCGCGACGATCACGGCGCCGAAGACCACCGGCAGGGCGTCCTTCGGGCCGTGCTCCTCGGCGATGGCGAGCATGGGGGCGACGCCGGCGAAGGAGACCCCGTTGACGAACGGGAGCCGGGCGCCGATCCGCCAGACGCCGAGGGTCTGGAGCAGGGTGGCCAGGCCCGCGGTGAACAGGCTGGCCGAGATCAGCAGGGCGAGGTCGGCGGGGGCGAGGCCCACGCCGGCGCCCACGATGAGCGGGGGCGCCACGACGCCCGCGTACATCGCCGCGACGTGCTGCAGCCCGGTGGTGAACAGCTTCACCGGGGGCGGCAGTTCGTCGACGGGGTGGACCTCGCGGTCGGACGGTGCCGTCGAGCCGGGCAGGCCCGGTGACACACCGTCCGACCGCGAAGGCCCGTCAGGGGTGGAACCGCCGTCGGTGGTACGGGTGGTGCGGATAGCCATGTCGAGCCCCTCTGGTGCCCGTGGCTCCCGGCGCGCCCGCGGCGCCGGAGACATCCCGAGGGCGGGACGGCGGTGCAAGGGTCCCTCGGGGGCGATCTCCGGCTCCCCGGGCCGGCCGCCGCGAGGCGGACACGATCTCCGGTGGGTGGGGGTGGAGAAAGCGGTGGTGCAGGCCGGTCGGGTCCGCCCGGCACGGTGGTGCCGGCTGGCGGTGCGGTCCCGGGCGGCGGTCATGGGTCCGGACTCAGACGACCGGGATGACCGGGACGACGCCCTCGCGGTGCACGGTGCCCTCGATCAGGCCGTACATGCGGTCCGCGGCGTAGTAGACCTCGTTCTCGTTCTTGAGGCCGAAGGGCTCCAGGTCGACGAGGAAGTGGTGCTTGTTCGGGAGTTCCAGGCGGACCTCGTCCACCTCGGCGCGGTTGTTCAGCACCCGGGTGCCCATCGCGTGCAGGGTCTGCTGCAGCGAGTAGGAGTAGGTCTCCGCGAAGGCCTCCAGCAGGTGGCGCCGTACGTGGTTGTAGGAGCGGTTCCAGTTCGGCTGGGCCTCGTCGTCCTTCCCGTCGAAGCCGTACTTCCAACGGGCGGTCACCTGGGTGGCGAGGATCCGGTCGTACGCCTCCTGGAGGGTGGTGTACCGGTCCTTGATGTAGCCCCAGAACTCCGAGTTGGTGGAGTTCATGACGATCAGGTCCTTGAGGCCGGAGATCACCTGCACCGACTCGCCGTCGTAGACGATCTCGCTGGTGCGGGTCTCCTGGCCGTTGCGGACGAAGGAGTGGCCGACCTCCTCCGAGCCGATGAAACGGGCCGAGTTGTCGGGGGTCTTGATCCGGTCCCAGGCGTACTCCTCGATCCGGATGCGGGCGCTGTGCACCACCCCCCGCTCGGTGTTGTCGACGAAGTGGCGGGCCAGCGTGATGCCGAAGGCCTCGGCCGACTCGATGCCGTACTCCTTGGCGAAGGCGTAGACGGTGTTCTTCGTCGTGTCGGTGGGCAGGCAGTTGGCGTTCGAGCCGGTGAGGTGGACGTCCTCGAACTCGCCCTGGAGCGAGACCGAGACGTTCAGGTCCTTGATCTCGTGGCGGGTGGAGTCGCGGTAGACCCGGACGATCCGGTTCTCCGCCTTGCCGTACTGGTTCTGACCGAGCACATGGGCCATGACACGGCTCCTAAGCTTCCAGGTCGGTCTACTAGCTTCCGCGGTAGACCGAGTATCCGAACGGGTTGAGCAGCAGCGGCACGTGGTAGTGGTGCTGCGCGGGTGCGACCGTGAAGACGATCGAGACCTCGGGGAAGAACGGCGTCTCCTCGGCCCGGGCCGCGTAGTACGCGGTGGTGTCGAAGAGCAGCCGGACGACCGAGCCCGCCTCCACGGCCGGCAGGTCCTTGGCCCGGCCGTCGGAGTCCGTGGCGGAGGTGCCGAGCACCTTCCAGCCACCCTCGGTGTGCAGTGCCAGCTCGACCGGGACACCCTGGGCCGGGCGGCCGAGGCTGGTGTCGAGCACGTGCGTGGAGATGCCAGTCATGGGTTGGATGACCTTACTGATGGCGGTGACTGACCGGCCGTCAGAGTCCTCAGGACTCGTCGAGCAGCCGGTTGATGCGGATGTCGTTGATCTTGCGCAGCTCCCCGCGGACGATCTCCGCCTCGGTGGCGGCGTCGTTGCGGTAGCGCTCGCGGAGCGAGGCGAGCATGGTCTCGGCGGTGCGGCCGGTCGCGCAGATCAGGAACACGTGGCCGAACTTCGCCTCGTAGGCGGCGTTGGCCTCGTGCAGTTCGTCGAGGAGCATGGGGTCCACCCCCTTGATGCCGGACTGCTCGCGCTCGGAGGTGGCGTCGCCCGTCTTGGGTTTGCCGATCCGGGCGTGGCCGGCCATCGCGTCCTCGAGGTCCCGGACGGTGAGCGCGGTCATCGCCGCCGCGTTGGCGGCGAGCAGTGCGTCACGGTCGGACCAGGGCCGGGTCCCAGCCACGGCGGCGGCCCAGCTGGGGCTGGAGCAGATCTCCAGCAGGGTCTCCCGCAGCTCGGCGGCGGGGGCCGCCGCCAGAGCGTCGAGAGCGTCGGGTTGCTTGGTCACGGGTGGACCTCCTGAAGAGTGGTGCCACCCGCACAAGCTAGATCCGCCACCCCAGGCCGTCAACACTTTGTTGAACGGTTGGTGGTTACGTTTCGAGACGGAGCCCGTTGTCGCGGCGTGTCGTGTGCGATTCGCCAAGTGTGCCCGGTGTGACCGGTGGGACAGACTGGGCGAAACCCGGCGAGGGGAAGGCCCTCAGGTCTTCTCCTGGCGGTTCAGGTAGTTGTACACCGTGAACCGGCTGACACCGAGGGCCGACGCGACGGTTTCCACCCCGTGGCGGACGGTGAAGGCGCCGCGCTCCTCCAGCAGGGCGACCACCCGCTGCTTCTCGGCGCGGTCCAGCTCGGCGAGCGGGCGCCCGTCGAACTGGCGGGTCATCTCCGCCAGCAGGCGGTCCAGCGCGCTGCTCAGGTGCGGCAGCCGGACGGCCACGGCCGGTGCGCCGTCCCACTCCAGGACGACGTCGTCGGGCCGGGCGTCACCGGGCTCGACCGGGGTCGCGCCGACCGCGTCGAGCAGCGGCTTTATCGCCGCGGTGAGCGGGTGTTCCAGGGCATTGCTCACGGCGTACCCACTCCTTCCGGGGTGCGGTTGTCCTCGTCGAGCACGCTGACCTGGACCGAGATCCGGGTCGCGCCCGCGTCCAGGGTCTCCCGCAGCAGGCGGGTGACGGCGGCCAGGGCCTGCTCGGCCTCGCCCTCGGCGCTGGTGCCGAAGGGGCCCACCGACACGGCGAGCCCGGCCTCGTCCACGACGCGTCGGGCGGCCTTGGCGTGGTCCGGGAAGCTGTCCAGCTCGAACGGTTCTGTCGTGAACTCCACCATCAATCGCACCTGCTCACTGTAGCGAGGGCGCTGGTCGATCAAACAGTCGACCGGGGGCGTGACGGGCGGGCTTCGGCGGCTTCAACAAATTGTTGCGGCGGCCTTGACACCCCTTCGAGTCCCCGGCAATGCTTCCACCAAGCAGAATCCCTCTTCCGTATCGTGGAAGTTGCGGATAGGAAGAGAGAAGCGAGAGGTGACCGACGTGACTGCCGCTGCCCAGCACAGCTTCACGATCAACCTGTCCATCCTGTTCACCGAGCTCCCGCTCCTGGAGCGCCCGGCCGCCGCGGCCGCCGCTGGCTTCACCGCCGCCGAACTCTGGTGGCCCTTCGGTGCGGACCACGCCCCGTCGCAGGCCGAGCAGGACGAGCTCCGCAAGGCCTTCGACGACGCCGGCGTCCGGCTCACCGGCCTGAACTTCCTCGACGACCTCACCAAGGGCGCCCGCGGTACGGTCTCGGTGCCCGCCGAGAGCGAGCGCTTCCGGGAGAACGTCCCGGTGACCGCCGCCCTGGCCGAGTCCTTCGGCACCAAGGCGCTCAACGCGCTCTACGGCAACCGCGTGGCGGGCGTGGACCCGGCCGTCCAGGACGGACTCGCCCTGGAGAACCTGGTGCTCGCCGCCCGGGCCGCCCACGAGGTCGGCGCGATCCTGCTGATCGAGACCCTCAACAAGGTCGAGTCCCCGGACTACGCGCTGGTCACCGCCGAGGCGGCGATCGAGGTCGTGGACAAGGTCAACGCGGCCACCGGGCTCGGCAACGCCAGGTTCCTCTGCGACCTCTACCACCTGGCCAGGAACGGCGAGGACCCGGCGGCGGTGATCGACGCGTACGCCGACCGGATCGGCCACGTCCAGATCGCCGACACCCCGGCCCGCAACGAGCCCGGCACCGGCGAACTCGACGTCGAGGGCCTCCTCGCCCGCCTCACCGCCGCCGGCTACACCGGCCGGATCGGCCTGGAGTACAAGCCCTCCACCGGTGTCAGCGCCGACAGCTTCGCGTGGCTCCCGCGCGAGCTCCGCGCCGCGAAGTAAGCCACCCCCCTCTCCACCACCGAACGTAAGGAACGCGACGCGATGAGCCGCAAGATCGCCTTCATCGGCCTCGGCATCATGGGCAGCCCGATGGCCGCCAACCTGGTCAAGGCCGGCCACCACGTCACCGGGTACAACCTGACCCAGCCGCAGATCGACGCCCTGGTCGCCGCCGGCGGCCACGGTGCCACCAGCATCGCCGACGCGGTGAAGGACGCCGAGGTCGTCATCACCATGGTCCCGGCCGACCCGCACGTCGAGCAGGTCATCCTCGGCGAGGGCGGCGTGCTGGAGAACGCCCAGCCGGGCACCCTCGTGATCGACATGTCCTCGATCACCCCGCAGACCTCCATCAAGGTCGAGGCCGCGGCCAAGGAGCGGGGCGTGCGCACCCTGGACGCCCCGGTCTCCGGCGGCGAGGCCGGCGCGGTCGAGGCCGTCCTGTCGATCATGGTCGGCGGCGCGGCCGAGGACTTCGCCGAGGCGAAGCCGCTGTTCGACGCCCTGGGCACCACGGTCATCCACGTCGGCCCGGCCGGCGCCGGCCAGACCGTCAAGGCCGCCAACCAGCTGATCGTGGCCGTCAACATCCAGGTCCTGGCCGAGGCCGTGGTCTTCCTGGAGAACGCCGGCGTCGACCTGCAGGCCGCGCTGGACGTGCTCGGCGGCGGCCTGGCCGGCTCCACCGTGCTCAACCGCAAGAAGGCCAACATGCTGAACCGCGAGTTCGCTCCCGGCTTCCGCATCGACCTCCACCACAAGGACATGGGCATCGTCACCGACGCGGCCCGCGCCGTGGGCGCCGCCCTCCCGGTGGGTGCCGTGGTGGCCCAGCTGGTGGCCTCCGCCCGCGCCAACGGCGACGGCTCGCTCGACCACTCCGCCCTGCTGCGCGGCGTCGAGCGGCTCTCCGGCCGCGAGGTCGCGTAGTCCAGGGCCGGGGGCGGGGCCCTGACACCCACCGCCCCCGGCTCCTCCCACAAGCTCCTCCTGGTGGCGTGTACCTGTCCGGTCGTGCCCGCGTCACCAGGAGGCCAGAACCGGTCGGCGGGCGGGTTGGGGCTCACACGCCTCCTGCCGACCGTTCCAAAGCCGGCGGCGCGCCACCCTCCCGGGGGCACTTCGGTCGTGCCCGCGCGCTGCCCGGCCCCCTCCTCGCCGAGGGGAGCCTCTCGTACGTCGGAAGCGGGACGAGAGGAACGGCGGGGAGGGGGTCGCACCACCCCTCATCCGGGTACCCGGTACCCGACCGGCACCGACAGGCGCCCCCCGGATCCACCGCACTGGAAAGGCCACCGCCATGCCCGCCACCCCCGCGAAGGGCCACGTGGTCGTCGCCCCCGACAAGTTCAAGGGCACCCTGGAGGGCGCGCAGGTCGCCGCCCGGATCGCCGACGGCATCCGCCGTACCGCGCCCGGCGTCGAGGTCCGCGAACTCCCCGTCGCCGACGGCGGCGAGGGCACCCTGGCCGCCGCCCTGGCGGCCGGCTTCCGGCGCGTCCCGGTGAAGGTGGCCGGCCCGACCGGCCTCCCGGTGGACGCGGCGATCGCCGTCAGGGACGACACCGCCGTGGTCGAGCTGGCCCAGTCCTCCGGACTCGCCCGGCTCCCCGGCGGCCGTACCGCGCCGCTGGCGGCCGGCTCCTTCGGGGTCGGCCAGCTGATCGGCAAGGCGGTGGCGCTCGGCGTGAAGCGGGTGGTCCTGGGCCTGGGCGGCAGCGCCTGCACCGACGGCGGCGCCGGCATGGTCCAGGCGCTCGGGGTGGGCCTGTACGACGCGGAGGGCGCGGAGCTCGCCCCCGGCGGCGCCGCGCTGCGCAAGCTGTCCCGGATCGACCTCGGCCCGCTGGCCGGCGCACTGGCCGGGGTGGAGGTCGTGGTCGCCTGCGACGTCGACAACCCCCTGCTCGGGCCGCGCGGCGCCACCGCCGTGTACGGCCCGCAGAAGGGTGCGGACGGCGACGACCTGGCGGTCCTGGAGGAAGGCCTGACCCGGTGGGCGGACACCGTCCGCGCCGCCGTCGGCCGGGACTTCCGCGACGCCCCCGGCGCCGGGGCGGCAGGAGGGGTCGGCTTCGCCGCCCTGGCCCTGCTCGGCGCCACCATGCGGCCCGGTATCGAGTTGCTGCTCGAACTGCTGGGCTTCGACGAGGCTGTGCGTGGGGCGCGCCTCGTCGTCACCGGTGAGGGTTGCCTGGACGCGCAGACGCTCCACGGCAAGGCCCCCGCCGGCGTCGCCGCGGCGGCCACCCGGGCGGGGGTTCGGGTGGCCGCTGTGGCAGGACGGCTCGAACTGTCGGAGCGCGAGTGGCGGGCCGCGGGGTTCGCCGCCGCCCTCGCGCTCACCGACCTGGCCGAGCAGCCTGGAGACAGCATGACCAAGGCGGCGGAGCTGGCGGAGGTCGCGGGGGAGCGGCTGGCGGCCGAGCTGCTGAGGTCCTGACTCGTAGTTTCCTACATTGACGTTTTGTTGAAGGCGACCCTAGGCTCCCGATCGATCCCGTCACCGTCGGCGGCCTCGACCTCAACTGCCGTGCGCGCCATCGGCGGAGCACCCCACTCGTCCACCCGGTTCGGAGGTCCCAGATGTCCCGCAGCGAGACGACGCCCCGCACGACGGTGATCCGCTCCCGCCGTGTCGTCCTGCCGGACGGCGAGCGCCCCGCTGACGTCCTGGTCCAGGGCGGCCGGATCGAGCAGGTCGCCGCGTACGGCGCACTGCTGGCCGGGGACGCGCACCTGACCGACCTGGGCGACACCGTGCTGCTGCCCGGCCTGGTCGACACCCACGTGCACGTCAACGAGCCGGGCCGGACCGAGTGGGAGGGTTTCGCCACCGCCACCCGGGCCGCCGCGGCGGGCGGCGTGACCACGATCATCGACATGCCGCTGAACTCCGTCCCGCCCACCACCACGGTGGCCGGGCTGGAGGCCAAGCGGAAGACCGCCGAGGGCCAGGCCTGGGTGGACCTCGGGTTCTGGGGCGGCGCCGTCCCCGGCAACGCCGGCGACCTGGAGCCGCTGCACCGGGCCGGCGTGTTCGGCTTCAAGAGCTTCCTGGCGCCCTCCGGCGTGGACGAGTTCCCGCACCTGGCCACCCGGGAGGACCTGGAGACCGCGCTCGCCGAGCAGGCCCGGATCGGCGCGCTGGCCATCATCCACGCCGAGGACCCGGCGGTGCTGGACGCCGCCCCGCAGCGGCCCGGCGTGCACTACCGCGACTTCCTGGCCTCCCGTCCCGACGACGCCGAGGCCGCCGCCGTGGCCCGGCTGCTGGACACGGCCCGCCGGACCGGCGCCCGGGTGCACATCCTGCACGTCTCCTCCGCCGCCGTGCTGCCGCTGCTGCGGCAGGCCCGCGCGGACGGGGTGCGGGTGACCGCCGAGACCTGCCCGCACTACCTCACCCTCGCCGCCGAGGAGGTGCCGGACGGCGACACCGCCTTCAAGTGCTGCCCGCCGATCCGCGACGAGTCCAACCGCGACCTGCTCTGGGCCGCGCTGGCCGAGGGCGAGTTCATCGCGGTGGTCTCCGACCACTCGCCGTCCACCCCGGACCTCAAGCTGCTGCGGCACCACGGCGGCAGCGGCGACTTCGCGGCCGCCTGGGGCGGCATCGCCTCGCTGCAGCTGGGCCTGCCGGCGATCTGGACCGAGGCCCGCCGCCGCGGCCACACCCTCGTGGACGTGGTGCGCTGGATGGCGAGCGGCCCGGCCTCGCTGGTCGGCCTCACCGGTACCAAGGGCGCCATCGCCCCCGGGTACGACGCCGACCTGGTCGCCTTCGACCCGGACGCCGAGTTCCGGGTGCACGCCGAGGAACTCCACCACCGCAACCCCGTCACCCCGTACGCCGGCCGGACCCTGACCGGCGTCGTCCGCACCACCTGGCTCCGCGGCCGGGTGGTGGACGTGGCCGGCGAGCCGACCGGCCGCCAGATCACCCGCTAGCCAAGGAGCCTGAGTTGAGTACCGAAGAGACCCCGAGCGCTCCGTTCACCGAGCTGGTCGACCTGGCCTCGCGCCTGCTGGGCGCGGGCATCGTCGGCACCAACGAGGACACCTTCGCCGACGCGGAGAACCTGCTGGTCGCCAAGCCGGCGGAGTTCCGGCCGCACACCTTCGGCCACAAGGGCCAGATCATGGACGGCTGGGAGTCCCGGCGCCGCCGCGGCACCTCCGCCGAGACGCCCCACCCCACCGACGAGGACCACGACTGGGCGATCGTCCGGCTCGGCGTCGCCGGCGTGATCCGCGGGGTGATCGTGGACACCGCCCACTTCACCGGCAACTACCCGGAGAGCGCCTCCGTCCAGGCCGCCTCCGTGCCCGGCCATCCCTCGCCCGCCGAGGTGGAGGCCGCCGAGTGGGTCGACCTGGTGCCGCGGACCCCGCTCAGGGGCGACACCGCCCACGCGTTCGAGGTCGCCGACGGGACCCGGTACACCCACGTCCGGCTGAACATATTCCCCGACGGCGGTGTGGCCCGGCTCCGGGTGCACGGCGAGGTCAGGACCGACCCGCGCGAGCTGGACGGCCTCACCTTCGACCTGGCCGCCCAGGAGTACGGCGGCGTCGCCGAGGCCGCCTCGGACCGCTACTTCTCCTCCCCGCACAACCTGAACGCTCCCGGTCGCGCCTCCGTCATGGGCGAGGGCTGGGAGACCCGTCGGCGGCGCGACAAGGCCAACGACTGGGTACAGATCGCCCTGGCCGGGGGCGGCGAGGTCCTGGCCGCCGAGGTGGACACCACCCACTTCGTCGCCAACGCCCCCGGCTGGGCCGACCTGGTCGGGTACGACGCCTCCGCGGGCGGCGACCCGTCCACCGACACCGAGGGCTGGTTCCCGATCCTGCCCCGCACCCGGCTGCAGCCCGACACCCGGCACCGCCTCCGGCTGGACGCGGGCCGCCCGGTCACCCACGTCCGGATCAACGTGTACCCGGACGGCGGCCTGGCCCGGCTGCGGCTGACCGGCCGGCTCACCGAGGACGGCCGCGCCTCCCTCGCCCTGCGCTGGTTCGACTCCGTCCCGGCCGCCGAGGCCGAGGCCGCCCTCGTCGGCGCCGGCCTGAGCGCGGCGGAGGCCGCCGCGCTCACCGCCGCCCGTCCGCTCGCGGACGCCGCCGCGGCCACCACCGCCGTCGCCGCCCTCCAGCCGGCCGACGGCCCCGACGGCGAGCACACCTCCCGCCGCCGCTCCGCCGTCTGGCGCCTGCTCGGCATCTGATCGACCGAGCGCACCGTCAGGGATTAACCACACGCATAAGGACCCCCATGCCCAAGAACCTCACCACCGAGTCCGGCGCGCCCGTCGCCGACAACCAGAACTCCGCCTCGGCCGGCGAGTACGGCCCGCTGCTGATCCAGGACCAGCAGCTGCTGGAGAAGCTGGCCCGCTTCAACCGCGAGCGCATCCCGGAGCGCGTCGTCCACGCCCGCGGCTCCGGTGCCTACGGCTACTTCGAGGTCACCGACGAGGTCTCGCAGTACACTCGGGCCGACTTCCTCGCCGAGGTCGGCAAGCGGACCGAGGTCTTCCTGCGCTTCTCCACCGTGGCAGGCGCCCTGGGCTCCAGCGACGCGGTGCGCGACCCGCGCGGCTTCGCGCTGAAGTTCTACACCGCCGAGGGCAACTACGACCTGGTCGGCAACAACACCCCGGTGTTCTTCATCAAGGACCCGATCAAGTTCCCCGACTTCATCCACTCCCAGAAGCGCGACCCGTACACCGGCGTGCAGGAGGCGGACAACGTCTGGGACTTCTGGGCCCACTCGCCGGCCTCCACCCACCAGATCACCTGGCTGTTCGGCGACCGCGGCATCCCGGCGTCCTACCGCCACATGAACGGCTACGGCTCGCACACCTACCAGTGGGTCAACGCCGAGGGCGACGCGTACTGGGTGAAGTACCACTTCAAGACCAACCAGGGCGTCCGCTCGCTGGACGGCGAGCAGTCCGCCGAGGTGCTCGGCGCCGACGCCGACTCGCACCAGCGCGACCTGCACCAGGCCATCGAGCGCGGTGTGTTCCCGTCCTGGACGCTGTACGTCCAGCTGATGCCGGTCGCCGAGGCGGCGGACTACCGCTTCAACCCGTTCGACCTGACCAAGGTGTGGCCGCACGCCGACTACCCGCTGGTCAAGGTCGGCCGCCTGGTGCTGAACCGGAACCCGGAGAACGTGTTCGCCGAGGTCGAGCAGGCCGCCTTCTCGCCGAACAACTTCGTCCCCGGCATCGGCCCGTCCCCGGACAAGATGCTCCAGGGCCGCCTGTTCGCCTACGCGGACGCCCAGCGCTACCGCCTCGGCGTCAACCACACCCAGCTGCCGGTGAACGCCCCGCGCGCCACCGAGGCCGCCAACTACGGCCAGGACGGCTTCAACGCCGTCAGCCGCAACGGCCGCGGCAAGAACTACGAGCCCAACTCGTACGACGGCCCGCGCCAGACCGACGAGGCCCTGGCCGTCGCGGTCGCGGTGTCCGGCCACACCGGCACGTACACCACCCCGGCGCACACCAAGGACGACGACTTCTTCCAGGCCGGAGAGCTGTACCGGCTGATGTCCGAGGGCGAGAAGTCCCGCCTGATCGCCAACCTGGCGGGCTTCCTCGCCCAGGTCACCCGCGACGACGTCGTGGAGCGGAACCTCGCCCACTTCCACGCGGCCGACGAGGAGTACGGCGCCCGCCTGGAGGCCGCCGTCGCCGCACTCCGCGCCGGCGACGACGCCTGACAGACCCACCCTCACCGGTCACCGGGGCCCGCACCCCGGGTGACCCGCACGGGCCCTTCCCCTCGGGCAGTGGGGAAGGGCCCGTCCGTCTTCTCCGGGAGCGGGCCCGGTGGTCCGTTCCGGGCCGCCCGCGGTTGACCGTTGCGGGCCGTGCGTGCCGTGCGGGGGCGTCCGTTGCGGGTCGGTCGGGATCGTCCGCCGGTGCGGCATATGCCAGTCAAGGGGGTAGCCCCTACCTGGACGGATATCGGCAGACCCGCCCGTGCGCGGACCCGGCCGTGGTTAGGCTGAACGAGGCCGTGCGGCGGGGGCCGCGCGCCGCGAGGGAGGGGTGATGCCATGTCGGCACCGAGCCGGGGCCACCAGGCCGTCCGGGGCGAGGGCGGGCCGAGCCCGTACGGCGTCCTGCGCCGCGCGCTGAGGGTCCTGGAGGCCGTCGACCGCCGCCCCGGCGGCGCCACCTCCGCCGAGCTGGCCCGCGAACTCACCCTGCCCGAGCCGGCGTTGGTCAGGCTGGCCGAGGAGCTGGAGGTCGAGGGGTACCTGATGCGGATGGAGGGCGTCTGGGTGCTCGGCGGCACCTTCGCCCTGCTGGGCCAGGACAACCGGGAGCAGACCGTCCGGGCCCGGCTGCAGGTCAAGCTGGCCGATCTGAGGGACGAGCTGGGCGCCGCCGTCTACTTCAGCCGGTACCACGACGGCGAACTCACCGTGGAGGCCGTCTCCGCCGCCGACCACGCCCCCGCCGTCCACGAGTGGGTGGACTTCCGGGCCACCGCCCACGCCAGCGCGATCGGCAAGTGCCTGCTCGGCCAGCTCGACCACGACGGCCGCCGCGACCACCTCGCCCGGTACCCGGTGGCCCGGCTCACCTCGCGCACCATCACCGACCCGGACCAGCTGATGCACCGGCTGGAGCGGCAGCCCGCCACCGTCCCGGTGCTGGACCTCCAGGAGTACGCCCTGGACACCGTCTGCGCGGCCGTCCCGGTGACCGCCGGCAACACGGTCGGCTGCCTGGCCACCTCGATGCCGGCGGGCAACCTGCACCGGCTGCGGGCCGCCGCCGAACTGCTCTCCGCGCGGGCGGCGCCGCTGATGCTCGCGATGGCGGTCTGAGCCCGGGGCTCGCCAAGGGTGCGCCCCGGGCCGTCGGGGATCGGGGCTCTCAGGGCCAGAGCAGGGTGCGGTCCCAGCGGCCCGGGCCGGTACGGGTGTAGCGGAGCCGGACGTGCCGGCGGCCCGGGTCGCCCTGCCAGAACTCCACCGACCGGGCCCGCAGGGTGTACACGGTGTGCCCCTGGGCGGCCGGTTCCGGCTCGGCGGACAGCCGGGCCAGCGCCGCCTCGAACGCCGCGTCGTACTCCGCGGGGGAGTCGAGCGGCTCGCTCTGCCGCCCGACCAGCGAGGCCGCCGCGGCGCCGGGGGAGCGGGTCAGGAACCGGGGTGCCGGGGCGGACTCCACCGTGCCGCGGATCCGTACCTGGCGGCCGAGCGCCGGCCAGTACACCGTCATCGCCGCCTCCGGACGCGCCGCCAGCTGACGGCCCTTCGGGCTGTCCGCCTCGGCCCAGAACACCCAGCCCGCCCCGGGGACGTCCACGTCCCGCAGCACCAGCACCCGGGCGTCCGGCAGCCCGTCCGCGTCCACCGTCGACAGGGTCACCACCTGCGCGTCCGGCACACCGGCCGCCAGCGCCCCGGTCAGCCATGCCGTGAACAGCCCGGCCGGCTCGTCCGGCGCCCGCTCGGCGTCGAAGCCCGGCAGCTCCCGGGCCATCGGTGGATGCGCGATCAACATCTCCACCAGCCCGCCGTCCGCAGCCACCCGTCAACTCCCGCCCTCACCCGTCCCGGCCGTGTCGCCCGTCCTGCCCTCAGCCTAGCGAGGCGGCTTATTAGACTCGATGTCGATAAGAACCGCCGAAACCCTTGTCGGCCCCTCTACCCGCGAGTAGGTTGCCCACAAGCCCTCGCCGCCCGCAGGTCAGGAGGCACCCCCATGCCCCGCTCCACCCCGCCCGCCACCGTCCACGACAGCCTGGTCCTGGAACCGCGGGACGTCCGGTTCGACTGGTCCGCACTCCCGCTGCACTGGATCCCCGACGAGCCGATGGCCACCCACACCATCAACGTGCTCCACCTGCTGCTCCCCGAGGGCGAGCGGTGGTTCGTCAAGGTCTTCAAGGACGCCCTCCCGCTGATCACGGACGAGCAACTCCGCGAGGAGGTCCTCGGGTTCATCGGCCAGGAGGCCATCCACGCCGAGGCCCACCAGGAGGTCCTCGACCACCTGCTCGGCCAGGGCCTCGACCCACGGCCGTACGTCCGGCAGATCAGCTGGCTCTTCCACCGCGTCCTCGGCGACAAGCCCGGCCTGACGCCCGCCCAGCGCCGCGAGAACACCATCGAACGGGTCGCCTTCGTCGCGGCGATCGAGCACTTCACCGCCTTCCTCGGCAACTGGGCCCTCAACTCCCCGGGGCTGGACCGCGCCAAGGCCGACCCCACCATGCTCGACCTGCTGCGCTGGCACGGCGCGGAGGAGGTGGAACACCGCAGCGTGGCGTACGACCTGATGGTGCACCTGGACCCGGGGTACCTGCGGAGGGTCCGGGGGATGGCCGTCTCGGGGCCGCTGCTGGTGCACCTGTGGGTGCGCGGCGCCCGCTTCATGCTCGCCGCCGACCCCACCCTGGACGGCCGGATCCGGCCCACCTGGCGGGAGGCCCGGCTGATCGCCCGCCGCGGGCTGCTCCCCGACCCGGGCCGGGCCGTCCGCTCGGCGCTCCGCTACTTCCGCCCCGGCTACCACCCCACCCAGGAGGGCTCCTCCAGCCAGGCCCTCGCCTACCTCGCCACCTCCCCGGCCGCCCGCGCTGCGGCCACCCACTGAGCCCGGGGCAACTCTGCCGAGTGGCGCACCACCCAGGGGCGCGTGGGGGTACCTCCCGGCCGAAGACTGCGGGAGAACTGCGCGAAACGGGAGGATCCGGCCCGCGCCTTCCGCCTCGCGCAGTTCCCCGCGCCCCTGGGTAACCGGTTGCCCTTGGTTGCCCCCTCGACCCCTTCGTTTCCGGAGCCGCACGGATGGACCTCACCACCCCGCCCCCCGACCTGTACGGCCGCCCGCGGCCCGACCGCTTCTTCCAGCGCCTCACCGCGTTCGGCGACCGGTACAGCCCCGCCCTGGGCCGCCCCGGTCTGCGCCGCAGCCCCCGACGCCCGCAGGCCCGCCCGATCCCCCCGCTCGTCCTCGCCGTGGCGTCCCGCCGGACGGTGGCCGAGGACGTCGTCGAGCTCCGCCTCGTCGACCCGGCCGGCGACGTGCTGCCGCCGTGGCAGCCGGGCGCCCGGCTCCGGGTCACCCTCCCCTCGGGCCGGGCCCGCCACTACTCGCTGTGCGGCGACCCCGCAGACCGCCGCGCGTACACGGTCGCCGTCCGCCGGATCGCCGACGGCGGCGGTGGTTCGGCGGAGGTCCACGACGCGGTGCACGAGGGCACCCGTCTGACGGTCCGCCGCCCGCGCAACGGCTTCGCGTTCTGCGGCGAGCCGGCCGTGCTCTTCCTGGCCGGCGGCATCGGGATCACCCCGCTGCTGCCGATGGTCCGCGAGGCCCACCGTTCGGGGGTGGACTGGCGGCTGGTGCACACCGGCCGTACGGCCGGCTCGCTGCCGTACGGGGACGAGCTGCGCGCCCTGGACCCGGACCGCGTGGAGGTGCTGACGGACGACCGGACCGGCACCCCCGACGCCGCCGACCTGCTCGCCCGCGCACCCCGGGGCGCCGCGGTGTACGTCTGCGGCCCCGCGTCGATGCTGGCCGCCGTGCAGCGGGCGCTGGACGCCTCGCCGGCCCGCTCGCTGCACTTCGAGCGGTTCGGCGCCGCCCCCGTCACCGACGGCGAGCCGTTCACCGTCCGGCTCGGCACGGGCGGCCCCGAACTGGCCGTGCCCGCCGACCGCTCGCTGCTGGACGTGGTCCGCGAGGTGCGCCCCGACCTGCCGTACTCCTGCCACCAGGGCTTCTGCGGCACCTGCGAGGTCCGGCTGACGGCCGGCACCCCCGACCACCGCGACCGCCGGCTGACCGACGCCCAGCGCGCCGCCGGCGCCCTGCTCCCCTGCGTCTCGCGCGCCGCCGCGGGCGAGACCCTCGTCCTGGAGGTGTGACCGTGGGTGCCCAGCCCGCCTTCCCGTACGACGACCGCGACCTGGACCGGTTCCGGGAGACCCAGCAGCTGGCCTACCACTGCGCCGAGCAGGTGGCCGCCTGGATCGAGCCGGGTGTGACCGAGCGCCAGGCCACCGCGAAGCTGCGCCACTGCCTGGTCCGGGCGGGGGTGCAGGACTTCTTCCACGTCCCGTTCGCCTGGTTCGGGGACCGCACCGCGTTCCGGCACTTCCACACCCCGCTGCAGTTCTTCGCCGGCGGCCGCCGGCTGGAGGAGGGCATGCCGTACGTACTGGACTGCGCGCCCGTGGTGGACGGCTACACCGCCGACATCGGCTACGGCGGCAAGGTGGGCGACAACCCGGTCTGGGACCTGCTCGCCCGCGACCTCAAGGTCTACCGCGACCTGATCCTCGCCGAGGTGCGGGCCCGCAGGCCGCTGAACCAGGTGTACGCGGCGGTGGACGCCCAGCTCGCCGTGCACGGCTACGACAACCGGCACCAGGTCTACCCGGGCCGGGTGATCGGTCACCAGGTGACCCGGACCACCGCCCGGGGGCCGGCGGGCGTCAACCTCTTCGGCTTCGGGGTGCGTACACTCCAGACGCTCGGCCGCGAGCTGATCAGCGAACGCCTGCACGGCCGCTCCCCGCTCTGGGCGGACGGCCGGTCCTCCCGGCACGCGCCCACCCCGGGGCTGTGGGCGGTGGAGCCGCACATCGGATTCCGCGACGTGGGCATCAAGTTCGAGGAGCTCCTCGTGGTGACCGAGGACGACGCGTACTGGCTCGACGACGACCTGCCGCACGTGCGGCGCTGGACCGCCCTGGAGGAGACCGTATGACGACCGGCCAGATCCGCCACCGCACCGTCCACTCCGCCGGACTGCCGCTGGCCGTCTACGAACAGGGCGACCCGTCCCACCCCACCGTGATCCTGGTGCACGGCTACCCCGACACCCACGCCGTCTGGGACGACGTCGCCGCCGACCTGGCCGCCGACCACCACGTGGTGCGGTACGACGTCCGCGGCGCCGGCGCCTCGGGCGTCCCCGCCGCGCGGGAGGAGTACCGGCTGGAGCGGCTCGGCGCGGACCTGTTCGCGGTGGCCGACGCGGTCAGCCCCGAGGAGCCGGTGCACGTGGTGGCGCACGACTGGGGTTCGGTGCAGTCCTGGGAGGCGGTCACCGAGCCCGGCGCGCACCACCGGATCGCCTCGTACACCACGATGTCCGGGCCCTGCCTGGACCACATGGGCCACTGGATCCGGCACCGGATGCGCCGCCCCACCCCCCGCCACCTGCGCCAGCTGCTGGTCCAGGGCCTGCACTCCTGGTACATCACCGCCTTCCACCTGCCCTACCTGGCCCCCGCCACCTGGCGGCTGTGGCTGGCCCGGGCGTGGCCGCGGGTGCTGCGCGACCTGGAGGCGGTCACCCCGCGCCCCGGGCACCCGCAGGCCACCCTGCGGCAGGACGCGGTGCGCGGCATCGAGCTGTACCGGGCCAACATGCGCCCCACCGTGCGCAACCCGCGCGAGCGGCACACCGAGGTCCCGGTCCAGCTGATCACGCTGCGGCGGGACCACTACGTCGCCGAGTTCCTCTCCGAGGGCCTGGAGCGCTGGGTGCCGCGGCTGACCCGGCGCGCGGTGGACGCCACCCACTGGTCGGCGCTGCTGGAGAAGGGACACGTGGTGGCCGGGATGGTCCGCGAGTTCGCCGCCAAGGTCGCCGCCGGCCACGAGCACACCCCCGACGACGACGGCCGGCTGGTCGTGGTCACCGGCGGCGGCAGCGGCATCGGCCGGGCCACTGCCCTCGCCTTCGCCGCGGAGGGCGCCCGCGTGGTGGTCTGCGACCTGGACCTCGCCTCGGCCGAACGCACCGCCGAACTCTGCGCCCTCAGCGGCCCCGGCGCCGCCGCGTACCGGGTGGACGTCAGCGACGGCGCGGCGGTGGACGCCTTCGCGCAGCGGGTCGCGGCCGAGCACGGGGTACCGGACGTGGTCGTCAACAACGCCGGCGTCGGGCACTCGGGGACGTTCCTGCAGACCACCGAGAAGGAGTGGCAGCGGGTCCTCGACGTCAACCTCTGGGGCGTCATCCACGGCTGCCGCGCCTTCGGCACCCTGATGGTCGAGCGCGGCGAGGGCGGCCACATCGTCAACCTCGCCTCGGCGGCGGCCTACCTGCCGTCCAAGGTGCTCGCCGCGTACGCCACCAGCAAGGCGGCCGTCTTCATGCTCTCCGACTGCCTGCGGGCCGAGCTGGCCCCGCACCGGATCGGCGTCTCCACCATCTGCCCGGGCATCGTGGACACCAACATCACCCGCACCTCCACCTTCTCCGGCCTCAGCGGGGAGGAACTGGCCGCGAAGCAGAGCAAGGTCTCCAGGATGTACGCGCGGCGCGGCTTCCCGCCGCAGAAGGTGGCCGCCGAGATCGTCAAGGCGGTCCGCACCGGCAAGCCGGTCGTCCCCGTCACCGTGGAGTCCAAGGCCGCCCGCCTCCTCGGCCGCATCAGCCCGGCCCTCCTCCGCCGCGCCGCCCAGATCAACGCGGGCTAGCGAACGCAACCGGGCAACCTCAGGGACGTGGGGCAACCGGGCAACCACCAGGGGCTTCCCTCAGCGTTCACCTGTCAGGCCGCGTGGGGTTCCGCCGTGGGCGGGTCCTCGGGGCGGGCGAGGTCGTGGTGGATCGGGCCGTCGCCTGCGGAGAGCGGCAGGCAGCTGCCGCCGCGGCGGTGGGCGACGATCTCGGCGGCCACCGAGACGGCGGTCTCCTCCGGGGTGCGGGCGCCGAGGTCCAGCCCGATCGGGGACCGCAGCCGGCCGATCTCGGCCTCGGTCAGTCCGACGTCCCGCAGCCGGGCGTTCCGGTCCCGGTGGGTCTTGCGCGAGCCCATCGCCCCGACGTACCCGACCGGCAGCCGCAGGGCCCGCTCCAGCAGCGGGATGTCGAACTTGGCGTCGTGCGTGAGCACGCACAGCACGGTCCGCCCGTCGATCCGCTCCAGCTGGGAGTCCAGGTAGCGGTGCGGCCAGTCGACCACCACCTCGTCGGCGTCCGGGAAGCGCCGCCGGGTGGCGAAGACGGGACGGGCGTCGCAGACGGTCACGTGGTAGCCGAGGAACTTGCCGATCCGGACCACGGCGGCCGCGAAGTCGATGGCGCCGAACACCAGCATCCGCGGCGCGGGCACGTAGGACTCGACGAAGAAGGCGACGGTGCCCTGCTCGTTCTCGTCACAGGGACGTCCGTCCAGGCCGAGGACGACCCGGCCGGTGCGGCCGGCGTCCAGCATGGCCCGGGCCTCGGCGACGGCGGCGCGCTCCAGGGCGCCCACGGTGGTGGGGGCGGGGGAGAGCGAGCCGTGGTGGGTGTCGGCGGTGACGGCGACGGTGGCGCCGAGCAGTCCGGCCGGCCCGTCGATCACCCGGGCGAGGGCGACGGGGGTGCCGGAGGCGATGTAGGCGATGCCGGCGTCCAGGCCGGGGTCGGCGCCGGGGACGACCGGCTGGACGAAGACGTCCAGGATCCCGCCGCAGGTCAGACCGACCGCGAAGGCGTCCTCGTCGCTGTAGCCGAAGCGCTCGAGGATCGGTTCACCGGAGGCGATGGCGGCCTGGCAGAGCTCGTACACGGCGCCCTCGACGCAGCCGCCGGAGACCGATCCGATCGCCTCGCCGTCCGCGTCGACGGCCAGCGCCGCCCCCGGGTCGCGCGGCGCGCTGCCGGAGACCCCGACGACCGTGGCCACGGCGAAGGAGCGCCCGGACGCGTGCCAGGCGTGCAGCTGCTCGGCGATGTCCTGCATGTCGGTGCTCCTTGTCAACCAGTGTGCGGGATACGGAGGTGCCGCGGTACGGGAGGCGGGCCCCCGTACCGCGGCGGATGGTGCGTTCCTAGTGCACGCCCAGCCAGGCCTTGACCGGCGTGAGGGCGAAGTAGACCAGGAAGACCCCGGTCAGCACCCACATCAGCGGCCCGGGCTCGCGCCACTTGCCGCGGCCGGCCTTGATCGCGCAGTAGGTGATCACACCGGCGGCCACACCGGCGGTGATGCTGTAGGTGAACGGCATCAGGACGCAGGTGAGGAAGGCCGGGATGGCGACCTCGCGGTCGGCCCAGTCGATGTGCCGGGCCTGGCTCATCATCATCGAGCCGATGACCACCAGGGCGGCCGAGGCGACCTGGACCGGGACCATGCCGGCGATCGGGGTGAAGAACAGCATCAGGGCGAAGAAGCCGCCGGTGACCACCGAGGCGAGACCCGTACGGGCGCCCTCGCCGACGCCGGTGGCGGACTCGACGAAGACGGTCTGGCCGGAGGCGCCGGCGACGCCGCCGATCGCACCGCCCGCGCCGTCCACGAACAGCGCCTTGCTCAGACCGGGCATCCGGCCCTGCTTGTCGGCCAGCCCGGCCTCGGTGCCGACGCCGATGATGGTGGCCATCGCGTCGAAGAAGCCGGCCAGGACCAGGGTGAACACGGCCACCGAGGCGCTGATCGCGCCCATGCCCTGGGAGGTGAAGGCACCGAAGAGGTCGACGTGGCCGAAGAGGCCGAAGTCGGGGGAGTCCACCGGGCTGCCCGGCCACTTGGGCACCTGCAGACCCCAGACCTCGTCGTTGATGTTGGCGACGGCGGTGAGGATGAAGGAGAGCGCGGTGCCGCCGGCGAGGCCGATCAGGATCGCGCCGCGGACGTTGCGGGTCAGCAGGATGAAGATGGTCAGCAGCGTGCCGCAGAAGATCAGCACCGGCCAGCCGGCCAGCTCGCCGGTGGGGCCGAGGGACAGCAGCGGGCCCTTGCCCTGGTGGACGAACCCGGCCTTGTTGAGGCCGATCAGGGCGATGAACAGACCGATGCCGATGGTGATCGCGTGCTTGATCGGCAGGGGGATGCCGTTCATGATCTTCTCGCGGAGTCCGGAGACCACCAGCAGGACGATCAGCAGGCCGTAGATCACGCACAGGCCCATGGCCTGCGGCCAGGTGGTGTGCGGGACGACGATCGCGGAGATCGCCCCCGAGACGGAGAGGCCGGCGGCGGCCGCCAGCGGGACGTTGCCGACCACGCCCAGCAGGATCGTGGTGACGGCGGCGGCCAGGGCGGTGGCGGTGGTGAGCGCCGCGTGGTCGAGATGGAGGCCGTTGACGTCCGGGCCACCCAGGAGGATCGGGTTGAGCAGGATGATGTAGGCCATCGCCATGAAGGTGGTGAGGCCACCGCGGAGCTCGTTGCCGAAGGTGGAGCCTCGGGCGGAGATCTTGAAGTAGGCGTCCAGCGCGTTCTTCGGCGGTATCGCCGGCGACGGGGTGAGGGGCTCGTCGACGACGGGTGTTTCTTCGGTGGTGCCGGGCTCCGTGGGGATCCGGGTCATGTCCACTCCCAAGTGTCAAAGGGGGTTGGGGTGGGCGAGCCGACCTGAGTGCCAGTCATGGAGGAGGCGCAGGGGGACGATTCGACTCACTGGGTGCACCTGTGGGGGTGCCTTGGCGGGTGGTGCGCGGTGCCGCCGAGCCCCGGCGTGGGATGGGCGGACCGCTGGTACGGACTTTCGTGGTGGGTGGTGCGTCCCCCGGGGCGGCGGGGAAGACTGGTCGCCGCCCCGGGGGAGGTCTGGGTCAGAGCGTGCCGGTGATGTGCTCGGGCCGGACCGGGATCCGGTTGAGCGCGAGACCGGTCGCCTGGCGGATCGCCGCGACGATCGACGGGGTGGCCGAGACGGTGGGGGCCTCGCCCACGCCGCGCAGACCGTACGGGGCGTGGGGGTCCGGGAGCTCCAGGATCTCCACCGGGATCGGCGGGGTGTCCAGGATGGTGGGGATCAGGTAGTCGGTGAAGGACGCGTTGCGCACCTTCCCGTCCTTGACGATGATCTCCTCCATCACGGCCAGGCCGAGGGCCTGGGTGCAGCCGCCCTGGATCTGGCCGACCACCGACAGCGGGTTGAGCGCCTTGCCCACGTCCTGGACGGCGGTCAGCTCGACCACCTTGACCAGGCCGAGGTCCACGTCCACGTCGACCACCGCGCGGTTGGCGCAGAAGGTGTACTGGACGTGGCCGAAGCCCTGCCCGGTCTCCTTGTCGAACGGCTGGGTCGGCCGGTGGTGGTGCTCGCGGGTGAGGTCGATGGCCTGGTCGCCGAGCAGGTCGACGATGGGGACCAGCACCCCGGCGGACTCGGAGACCACCTTGCCGCCGACCAGGCTGATGTCCTTCTGGGTCCAGCCGTACCGCCGGCGGCCCTTCTCGATCAGCGCCTGCTTGACCGCCTCGGCGGCGAGCTTCACCGCACCGCCGGTCATGTACGTCTGACGCGAGGCGGAGGTGGAGCCGGCCGAGCCGACCTCGGTGTTGGCCGGGTGGATGGTGACCTGCTCCACGCCGAGCTCGGTGCGGGCGATCTGGGCGTGCACGGTGACGCCGCCCTGGCCGACCTCGGCCATCGCGGTGTGCACCATGGCGACCGGCTCGCCGCCGATGACCTCCAGGCGGACCCGGGCGGTGGAGTAGTCGTCGAAGCCCTCGGAGAAGCCGACGTTCTTGATGCCGACCGAGTAGCCCACGCCGCGGACGATGCCCTCGCCGTGCGAGGTGTTGGACAGTGCGCCGGGCACGGCCCGGATGTCCAGGTCCTCGGTGTCCAGCGGCGGCGGCAGCGGCATGTCCTTGACCCGCTGCAGCAGCTCGGCGACCGGCGCCGGGGAGTCGATCCGCTGGCCGGTGGGCATGGAGTCGCCCTCGGCCATCGCGTTCAGCTGGCGGAGCTCGACCGGGTCCATGCCCAGCTTCTCGGCCAGCTTGTCCATCTGCGACTCGTAGCCGAAGGCGGCCTGCACCGCGCCGAAGCCGCGCATCGCGCCGCAGCTCGGGTTGTTGCTGTAGAGCGCGATGGCGTGCATCTTCACGTTCGGGATCACGTACGGGCCGTGGCCGAGCGAGGCGGCGTTGCCGACGACGGCCGGGGAGGCGGAGGCGTACGCGCCGCCGTCCAGCACGATCCGGCAGTCGGCGAAGACCAGCTTGCCGTCGCGGGTGGCGCCGTGCTCGTAGCGCATCTTCGCCGGATGGCGGTGCACATGGCCGTAGAAGGACTCGTCGCGGGCGTAGACGATCTTGACCGGCTTGCCGGTGTGCTGGGCCAGCAGGCAGGCGTGGATCTGCATGGAGATGTCCTCGCGGCCGCCGAACGCGCCGCCGACGCCGGCCAGGGTCAGGCGTACCTTCTCCTCCGGCAGCCCCAGCACGGGGGCCATCTGCTGGCGGTCCACGTGCAGCCACTGGGTGGCGATGTAGAGGTCGATGCCGCCGTCCTCGGCGGGCACGGCCAGGCCGGACTCCGGGCCGAGGAAGGCCTGGTCCTGCATGCCGACCTCGTACTCGCCGGAGACGATCACGTCGGCCATCGCCCGGACCTCGTCGGTCACCCCGAGGCCGGAGACCAGCCGCTGCTCATGGCAGATGTTGCCGTACCCGTGCGACTTGAACTCGTGCGGCTCGTGCACGTAGCCGTGGGTCTCCGGGTCGAGGCACTGCTCCTCGGTGACGATCGGGGTGAGCACCTCGTACTCGACCTTGATCTTCTTCACCGCACGGCGGGCCGTCTCCGGGTGGTCGGCGGCGACCAGGGCGATCGCCTCGCCGTGGTACCGGACCTTGTCGATCGCCAGCGCCGGCTGGTCCTGGATCTCCAGGCCGTAGTACTTGGAGCCGGGGATGTCCTGGTGGGTGAGGACCGCGTACACGCCCGGGACCTTCAGCGCCTCGGAGATGTCCACCCCGAGGATGTTGGCGCGGGGGTGCGGCGAGCGCAGCGCCATGCCCCAGAGCATGTCCTCGTGCCACATGTCGGAGGAGTACGCGAACTCGCCCTTGACCTTCAGGGTGCCGTCCGGGCGCAGCGGCGAGCCGCCGATGCCGTCCTTGGACGCCTGGTTGATGTTCTGCAGGTTCTTCTGACCCTGGATCGTGCGGGTGCTGCTCATTCCGACGCCCCCTTGCCGGCGCACTTGCGGGCGGAGGCGAGCCGCACCGCGTCCATGATCTTCTCGTAGCCCGTGCAGCGGCACAGGTTGCCCGACAGGGCCTCGCGGATGTCGTTGTCGCTCGGCTGGGCGTCCTGCTCCAGCAGGGCGTCGGTCTGCACCAGCAGGCCGGGGGTGCAGAAGCCGCACTGGACGGCGCCGGCGTCGATGAACGCCTGCTGGACCAGGCCCAGCTCGCCGTTCTCCTCGCTCAGGCCCTCGACGGTGCGGACCTCGCGGTCCTGCACCTGGCCGGCCGCGACCAGACAGGAACAGACCGGGGTGCCGTCCAGGTAGACCGTGCAGGAGCCGCACTCGCCCTGCTCGCAGGCGTTCTTCGAACCGGGCAGGCCCACCCGCTCGCGGAGCACGTACAGGAGGCTCTCGCCCTCCCAGACGTCGTCGGCCTCGACCGGCTTGCCGTTGGCGGTGAATGTCACCCTCATGCCGCGCTCCTGATCTGCTTGCTGTAGTCGTTCCACGTCCAGGTGAGCGTGCGGCGGGCCATCACGGCGAGCGCGTGCCGGCGGTACTCCGCCGTGCCCCGGACGTCGTCGATCGGGGAGGCGGCGGCCTTCACCAGCTCGCCGAACTGCTGGATCACCTCGGTGCCCAGCAGGCCACCGGACTCCCACAGGCCGCGCTCGGCGAGCACGCCCTGCAGGTACTCCTCGGCCTCCACGGCGCGGCGCGGCGTGGGGGCAGCCGAGCCGATACCGGTGCCGACCGTGCCGTTCTTCGGGTGCAGCGCGAAACCGAAGGCGCAGACCGCGATGACCATCGCGTTGCGGGTGCCGATCTTCGAGAACTGCTGCGGGCCGTCCGCCACCGGGATGTGCACGGCGCGGATCAGCTCGTCGGCCTCCAGGGAGTTGCGCTTCACGCCCACGTAGAACTCGTCGATGGGGATCATCCGGGTGCCGCGCACCGAGGCCGCCTCGACCAGGACGTCGCGTCCGGCGGCGAGCAGCGCGGGGTGCGAGTCGCCGGCGGGCGAGGCGGCGCCCAGGTTGCCGCCGACACCGCCGCGGTTGCGGATCTGCGGCGAACCGACGGTGTGCGCCGCCAGGGCGAGACCGGGCAGCGGCTCGGAGAGCTCGTCGATGATCCGGCTGTACGGCACCGAGGCACCGAGCTTCACGACCTCACCAGTGATCTCCCACTGGGCCAGCTCGGTGATGCGGTTCAGGTCGAGAATCGCGGATGGCCGGTGCACGTCGAAGTTCATCTCGACCATGACGTCCGTGCCGCCCGAGATCGGCAGCGCGGTCGGGTACTCAGCCTTCGCCGCGAGTGCCTCGTCCCAGGTAGCGGGCCGAAGGAACTCCATGCGGGTGTCTCCTCAAGTCGTCGCCAACCGGACATTGGGCACAGTGCCCGGTACCCGGTGTTCGGACCTTGCCACCGCCGCGTCGCCTTGGCGTTGTGTCCTGGTCACCGGGATGTGTCCGGCGGCGTGTGGCCAGTGAACCCCTGTGACGGGGCCCACTGGCAGTCACCGATGGCATGAAGCCCGCGCCGCGGTCCCGCCCGGCATCCTGTACGTTCCTCTAAGGAGGGCAATCGCCCAGCCCAAGCGGTTGCTGACCGCTCCCTTCGACCGTAATCCGGTCGTGATGGCGAAGCTACGGGCCCGTGACCACGGCACCCGTTGGGACGTAACACCGAGGTCGCCGACTGGGGCACACTGTGAGCCCCCACCCCACCACCCCCGACCCCCGATCCGATCGTCCAGACGAAGGAGCCCGCGGATGCGTGTCCGTGACCTGCTTGCCCCCGGCGCCCCGCAGCTGCGGCTGCTCGCCGGCGAGGACGAGCTCGACCGGCAGGTCAGCGGCGTGATGACCACGGACCTGCACGACCCGGGCCGCTACCTGCACGGCGGCGAGCTGGTGCTCACCGGCATGCTGTGGCGCACCGGACCGGCCGACTCCGAGCGCTTCGTGCGCACCATCGCCTCCGGCGGCGCGGTCGCCCTCGCCGCCGGCGAGGCCGAGGTCGGGCCCGTCCCCGAGGACCTGGTGGACGCCTGCCGCCGGCACCGGATGCCGCTGCTGGCCGTCCCCGACGACATCGCCTTCGGCACCGTCACCGAGTTCGTCGGCCGCCAGGTCTCCGCGGACCGCGCCGCCGACCTCGCCGCCCTGGTGGACCGCCACCGCCTGCTGGTCTCCGCGGCCGGCGGCGGCGGCCTGGACGCCGTGCTGGACCTGCTCGGCGGCGACCTCGACCTGGACTGCTGGGTGCTCACCCCCACCGGCCGGGTGGTGGCCGGACCGGCCGACCGGCTCACCGCCGAGGACCGCGACCAACTGGTCCGCGCCCACCTCGGCGCCCAGCGCCAGCGCCGCAGGCCCCCGCACCGCGCCCGCCTGCTGACGGGCTCGTACTCGCTGCTGCCCGCGCCCGCCGACCCGGAGGCGGAGTCCCCGCTGGCCGACTGGGTGCTCGCGGTCGCCGGCGACGTCACCGAGTGGACCGCCAAGCGCCAGCAGCTCGCCGAGAACCTGGCCCGCCTGGTCGCCGCCGAGCGGACCCGCCGGGACGAGGGCCGCCGGCTGCGCCGCCGGATCGCCGACGAGCTGCTGACCCTGCTTCAGCGCGACGCCGACCCGGCCGAGATCAGCCGCACCCTGCACGCCTCCTCGGCGATGGCCGCCAAGTACGAGGGCGCCCCCGCCCGGCCCACCGCCGCCGAGTGGCTGGTGCTCAGCGTGGACGCCACCGGCCTGCCCGACGGGGCGCTCCGGCCGATCCTGGAGGAGTCGCTCGCCGACGCCTCCGACCGCGCCCTGGTGGCGGCCCAGGGCGCGAGTGGCGCCGTGGTGGTGCTGCCGGTGCTGGACGCGCCGGTGCCCGCGGACGCGCTGCGCGAGCTGCTCGCCCCGCTGGAGGCCGGCCTCGGCTCCGAGGGCCGGATCACGGTCGGCGTCTGCGCCCCCGCCTCGGAGTCCGGCGGACTGCGCGGCGCCCTGGAGGAGGCCCGGCACGCCCGCCGGATCGCCGCCGCCCGGGTCGGCCGGGTCTGCGTGGCCGGGCCCGAGGAGCTCGCCTCGCACGTGCTGCTGCTCGCCGCCGTCCCGGACGAGGTCCGCCGGGCGTTCCGCAGCCGCCTGCTGGACCGGGTCATCGCCTACGACATCGAGCACCAGGCCGACCTGGTGCGCACCCTGGAGGCGTTCCTGCGCTCGGACGGCTCCTGGACCCGCTGCGCCGCCCAGCTGCACGTTCACGTCAACACGCTGCGGTACCGGATCGGCCGGATCGAGGAGCTGACGGGACGTGACCTGTCCCGGCTGGAGGACCGGGTCGACTTCTACCTGGCGCTGGAACTGGCCTGACGGCGCCCGACGCGCCCGGGGCGAGCCCTGACGGCGCGACGAGGACGCCACGAGGGCACGACGGCGGACGCGACGACGCACCGGACGGTAACCCGATCGTTGTACGGGACTAATCGGGCGGATCGTCACAGGCAGTCGGCAACCACCGCATTCACCGCTTGACCCGGCTGCCCGGGTTTAGGAATCTTGGGCGCTCCCTTGGCAGGCAACCCCGACCTGCCATCGTTCCAGTGGGGGCTTCACCATGCGCTTCCGTTCCATAGCGGCGCGTTCCTTCATCGCGGCTCCGGCCGCGGCGGTCGTCCTGCTCAGCCCGGCCGCGGCCCACGCGGCCGTCGCCCACGTGGGCAACGGCAACAACGGCACCGTCAAGATCCACGACTCCAAGACGGGCGAGGAGTACGACAAGAAGAACCAGCCCAAGGTCTGCCAGTTCTACATCGACGCCTTCGGCTTCGACAAGAACCAGGACGTCTACTGGCTGATCTCCGAGGGCCACGGCAAGAAGGAGGAGGCCGTCCTCTACGGCGCCCTCCCGGTGAACTCCGACGGCCACATCCGCACCGCGGACATCAAGCTCCCGGACGGCCAGTACAAGCTGTACTGGACCGCGGGCAGCGAGGACGGCGACTCCAAGAAGCACCCGAAGCAGAAGGTCTTCAAGGTCGACTGCACGGACGAGAAGCCGACCGCCTCGCCGAGCACCTCGGTGAAGCCGTCGACCTCGGCCTCGGCCTCGGCCTCGGCTTCGGCCTCCGCGTCGACCTCGGCCTCCGCCTCGACCTCCCCGAGCGCCTCGACCTCCGCGTCGGCGTCCACCTCGGCCTCGTCCTCGGCCTCCACCTCGACCGGCCCGGTCGTGCCGGTCCAGACCCCGCCCCCGGGCACCGAGGTCAAGCCGGACCAGCCGATCCCGACCCCGCCCACGGGCGGCAACCTGGCCTCCACCGGCACCAGCCCGGCCACCTTCGCCATCGCCGGTGTCGGCGCGGCGCTGGTGCTCGGCGGCGGCGCGGTGGTCTTCAGCCGCCGGCGCAAGGCGCGCCACGCCTGATCCCGCCAGCACGACGGCCCGTCACCCCCGCGCCGGGGGTGACGGGCCGCCGTCGTCTCTCGGGGTGGGCTCAGCCCGCCCGGCGCCGGCCGCGCGGGCGGCGCGGGTACGGGAACAGCCGCAGCGGACGCTTGGCCGCCAGGTCCTCCATCCAGCCGAAGCTCAGCACCATCAGGGCCAGCAGCGGCATCGCGATCAGCAGCGGGGTCCAGTGGCTGCGCAGCACGAACTGCCCGTGCTCGTAGAGGAAGTCCACGTCCCACAGGTGGTCCATCAGCGGGATGGCCAGGGCCAGCGCCGGGATGTGCCAGAGGTAGACGCTGACCGCCCGGGCGTTGAGCAGGCTGATCAGGCCGTTCCAGCGCTCCAGCCGGGCGGGCCAGCGCTCCCAGGACGGGCTGAGGTGGAGCAGCAGCAGCACGTAGCCGAAGGACCAGACCGCCTGGGCGAACGGGACGGTCTCCAGGTCGCCCGCCGTGGTGGGGTCCTCGATCGGCCGGCTGGTCAGCCACCAGAGGCCGGCGATCATGATCATCGGGGCCAGCGAGGGCGCCAGGTACTGCGGGAGCCGGCGCAGCAGGCCCTCCTGGTGGGCGAGGCCCAGGATCCAGCAGGCGCCGAAGGTGGTGAAGTCGGTGGCGGTCTCCCAGAGCCGGCCCTCCTGGGAGAACAGACCCGAGTTGATGAGCGCGGAGAGCGCCAGCGGCGCGGCCACGGTCAGCCACGGCTGCCGCCGCAGCGCCCACAGCATCGCCGGGGAGAGCAGCACGTACCAGAGGTAGGCGCGCAGGTACCAGAGCGGGACGGCGATGTTCATCGCCCACTCGGACTCCATCACCCCGCCGAAGCCGCCGAGCGACTCCGCGTACGGCGGGGTGCTCAGCGGGAGCAGCCAGAACGCCATCTTGGCCCACCACCAGCGGGGGTGGCCGTCGTAGTGCGGTCCCCAGCCGTCCAGGACCATCGCGGTGATCAGCACCGCGCCGAACAGCCACATCGGCGGGAGCAGACGGCGCAGACGGCCCCGGATGACTCCGAGCGCGGGGCGGGCCAGCGAGCGGGCCATCAGCGAGCCGGCCAGCGCGAACATCACGCCCATCGAGGGGAACAGCAGCGGCAGCCAGGCCCAGCCGAACTTGTGGTAGAGGATCACGCGGGCCAGGGCCAGCGCGCGCAGCAGGTCCAGGTAGCGGTCGCGGCCGCCCTTGCGCGGGGCGGGGGCCGGCTCGTCGGCGGGCTCCTCCTCGGCCACCGGCTCGGGCAGGTCCGGGGCGGGCGGCGGGACGCGCAGCCGCAGGGTCTCGTCGGGGGACCACCGGGCGTCGAACGGGTCCGGGGCGTCCGCGTCCGGCGAGGCGCCCGGGGCGTACGGGAAGCGGGCCGCGGGGGAGATCCGCGGCGTACGGGGGAAGGTCACGGTCAGGCCTCCACGATCGGTGCCGCGACCTCGCCGGTCCGCCGCAATTTCTGCCACCTCAGCCGGCCGCCGGTGAAGGCCGTGATCGAGGACTGGAGCAGCACCAGGTACATCAGCTGCCGGTAGACCACCTGCTGGATCGGGAGGGTGACCAGGTGCCAGGGCTTCTCGCGGTCGAGCCGGAAGGCGAAGAAGGCGAGCAGACCCTGCACCAGGAGCACGCCGGCCCAGGCCGAGAGGGTGCGCTGGGCGTCCACGAAGAGCACCCCGTACAGCAGGAAGAGGTCGATCAGCGGCGCCAGCAGCGGGGTCACCACGCCGAACAGGGTGACCACCGGCAGGCCGACCCGGCCGAACCGCCCGGCCGGGCCGCTCTCGCGGACGGCGTGGCGGTGCTTCCACATCGCCTGCATGGTGCCGTAGCTCCACCGGTAGCGCTGGGACCACAGCTGCTGCATGCTGGCCGGCGCCTCGGTCCAGGCGCGGGCCCTCTCCGCGTAGACCACCCGCCAGCCGTCGCGCAGCATCGCCATGGTGACGTCGGTGTCCTCGGCGAGGGTGTCCTCGCTCATCCCGCCGATCCGCAGCAGCGCCGCCCGGCGGAAGGCGCCGACGGCCCCCGGGATGGTCGGCATGATGTTCAGCTCGTCGTACATGCGGCGGTCGAGGTTGAAGCCCATCACGTACTCGATGTGCTGCCAGGCGCCGATCAGGGTGTCCCGGTTGCCGACCTTGGCGTTGCCGGCCACCGCGCCGACCGAGGGGTCGGCGAACGGCTGGACCAGCTCGCGGACGGTGGAGGGCTCGAAGACGGTGTCGCCGTCCATCATCACCACGATGTCGTACGAGGCCGCCGCGATGCCGTTGTTGAGCGCGGCCGGCTTGCCGCCGTTGGGCTGGCGGATCAGCCGGACGTTGGGCATGGCGATCTCCTCGACGATGGCGCTGGTGTCGTCGGTGGAGCCGTCGTCGATGACGATGATCTCGATCGGGTGGTCACTGGCGGCCAGCGAGTGGAGCGTGTTGGCGATGCACTCCTGCTCGTTGTACGCGGGCACCAGGACGGTGACCGGCTCGGTGATCGGCGGCCCCCAGGAGAAGTCGGGCCGCCGGGTGCGCCGGACGTGCCGGATGGCCAGCACCAGCATCAGCGCGAACCGGCCGAAGACCAGGACGCCGACCACCGAGAGCAGTCCGATCAGCCAGGGCAGCAGGTGCACCGAGATCTGGGTCAGCAGGATGAACGTTTTTCCCGCCCACAGCTGGTAGCCGTGCACCGGGACGGTGGTGCTGGTCGCGCCGAGCGCCTCGGAGATGCTGGCGAAGCGGTAGCCGTCCTTCTCCAGCCGGTCGATGATCTCGCCCAGCGCCTGCACGGTCTGGGTGCGGTCGCCGCCGGCGTCGTGCAGCAGCACCATCTCGCCGCGGCCCGGCTGCTTGGGCATGGCGGTGCGGACGATCTCCTCGACGCCCGGGCGCTTCCAGTCGTCGGTGTCGGCGTCGATGAACGCGGTGAGGTAGCCGCGCCGGCCGACCTCCTTCACCACCGGCCAGGTCCAGTCGTCCAGGGCGTCGGCCGTGGAGGAGTACGGCGGCCGGAACAGCGAGCTGTGCACGCCCGCCACCCCGGCGAGGGCCAGCTGGGTCTGCCCGAGCTCCCAGGTCAGCCGGGAGGTGGACTGCAGCGCCAGGTCGGGGTGGGTGAAGGTGTGCAGGCCGATCTCGTGGCCGTCCGCGACGATCCGACGGATCAGGTCGGGGTGGCGGGCGGTCATCGAGCCGGTGACGAAGAAGGTGGCGTGGATGTGGCGGGCCGCGAGCAGGTCGAGGACCTTCGGCGTCCACACCGGGTCCGGCCCGTCGTCGAAGCTCAGCACCACCGTCTTGTCGGGCACCGCGTAGCTGACCGGCTTGTCGTTGAGCTTGCCGCGGGCGTCGACGATCGGACCGCCCGTCAGCAGGTTCGGCGGCACGGAGAACTTGTCCACCGAGACGGCCGTCCGGTCGTCGTGGAACACCTCGTTGGTGGCCATCCCGCGGAGCACCAGCATGGCCAGCAGGCAGACCAGCAGGGCGACGGGCAGGAAGAAGCGGAGCGGCGGGGCCGCGAGTCGGCGCGACCGGCGGATCGACTGCCGGGGACGCTGATGACGGGACATGGCGATCCTGTACCGGGCGGTGTGGCGAGGGTCAGTGGCTGGGGCGGGCCGTGGTCGCCGACTTCCCGGCGGTACCGGTCCCCGTGGTGGTCCGGACGGCGGCGCCGCCGGCCGACGGGGTGGCGGCGCCGGGCGTCTTCCCGGCGGTGGCGGCCCCGGTCGAGGCGGTGGGGCGGCCGGTGGTGGCGGCCGGGGAGGCGGTGCCGGCCTTCGGCACCGCGCTGCCCGAGGGCTGCGGGGAGGGCGCCGCGGACTGCGGGGAGACGGTCGGCGCGGGGCTCGGCGGGAGGCTCGCCACGGCGGCGCCGGGCTGGGGCTGGGCCGGCACCTGGAGGTGCGGCGCGTTCGACTGCAGCCCGACCAGGGTGGCCGCCATGCCCGCGGCGAGGGTGGCGCTGGCGGCACCGACCGTCCAGCCGAAGCCGCGCAGACGCCGGCCGCGGACACCGGACTGGTCCACGAACACCGGACTGGACTCGACCGCGACCAGCTCGCCGGGGTCGGCGCCGGGGTCGGGGTCGGCGCCGGGTCTGCCGGAGGGCAGGGAGGGGGGTGTCACCGGGTGTCCGCCTTTCCAGTAAGCGGAGACCGCTCGGGATGCAGTCAGGACGGTAATGCACCCGCATTAAATGATTGGACGTCAATGTCCGATCCGTACCGGTCTGGGACAGGCCCGTGATCATATCGAGACCGGAGCGGAGCGCTCCGTTCCGAATGGCGGTCGGGTCACCTCGTAGGATGCGGCGAGCCTGGGCGCCGCCGGCCCGGCGGACACCAGCCCGCGAGGATGATCCGTGAACCGACCCACCGCCCCCGTCACCGGACGGCCCTCCCGTCGCCGGGCGCTCGCCCTGGCCCTGGCCGCCCCGCTGCTGGCCACCGCCTGCAGCTCGGGCGGCGGACCGCACCCGGCCGCGGCCCCCACCGCCGGCGCCACGGCCTCGCCGACCGCCTCCGCCGCGCCCTACGACGCCACCGCCCTGCGTACCCCGAGCGGCCGGTTCCTCGGCGTCGCCTCCGAGGGCGGCCCGGAGGACCTCGGACCGGTCACCGCCTTCGCCGCCAAGACCGGCCGCCCGGCCGACGTCCGGGAGTACTACCAGGTGTGGGGCGACGACTTCGACCCGGCCGGCAACGCGGCGCTCTGGCGCAACGGCCAGCTGCCGCTGCTCACCTGGGCCCCCGTCCAGACCGGGCTGGCCTCGATCGCCTCGGGGTCCGAGGACGCCTACCTCACCCGGTTCGCCGACCAGGTGCGCTCCTACCAGGGCCCGCTGGTGATCGACTTCGCCCCGGAGATGAACGCCGACTGGAACGCCTGGGGGCCCGCCCACGCCAAGCCCGCCGACTACGTCGCCGCCTGGAAGCGGGTCCACGACGCCTTCCGCGACCGCGCGGTCACCAACGTGGTCTGGCTCTGGTCGCCCCACGTCACCGACTCGGCCGCCAAGGCCCCGCTGAAGCCCTACTTCCCGGGCGAGGAGTACGTCGACTGGGTCGGCCTGGTGGGCTACTACGGCCCGCAGGAGGGCAGCGACTTCACCACGCTGTTCAACCCGACCGTGAAGAGCCTGCGGGCGCTGACCGGCAAGCCGCTGGTGATCGCCGAGACCGGCGTGGCGGAGGGCCCGCGGAAGCCCGGGCAGGTCGCCGACCTGTTCGCCGGTGCGGCCAGGACGGAGGGCCTGGTGGGCCTGGTCTGGTTCGACCTGCAGAAGACCTGGCCGGGCAGCACGGTGCCCACCGACTGGCGGGTCGACAGCTCCGCCGCGGCGGCCGACGCGGTGGCCAAGGCGGCGGCCGGCAAGGGCTTCGGCCACCCGTTCACCGGCTGACCTCGGCCGGATCCCCACCGGACCCGGCAACGCGACGGCCCGTCACCCCGGAGCAGGGGGTGACGGGCCGTCGTCGTCCGCGGGGTCAGGCCTTCGGCGGGATGATCCCGGTCAGCCACTTGAAGATGTCGGGGACCATCGGCTTCCACACGTCGCTGGTGTGCGGGCCGGTGGTCTCCACCACGGTGACGGTGGTCGGCGCCTTCGCGGCCGCCTTGAGCGCCTCGCCGCCCTCGTAGCCGTCGCCCTTGTTGCCGCTGAGGAACAGCGCGACCTTGGGCGGCTGGGCCGCGTTCTTGAGGATGTTCAGCGGGTTGGCGGCCTCACGCAGCTTCGGGTCCTTCGCGGTGAGCGAGAGCGCCTCCTGCGCCGGGTCGTTGTACCCGGAGAGGCTGACGCCGGCCCGGTAGCGCTCGGGGTGCTCCAGGGCGAGCTTGGAGGCGCAGTGGCCGCCGGCCGAGTAGCCGGCCACCGCCCAGCGGTCCGGCGAGGCGTCGGCGCGGAAGTTGTCCAGCACCATCTGCGGGACGTCACGGGAGAGCCAGGCGGCGGCGTTGACCTTGTGCGGCACGTCGGCGCAGCCGGTGTCCACCGTGTCGCCGAGCAGGTTGGTGCGCGGCGAGATCAGGATGAACGGCGACACCTGGCCGCTCTGCATCAGCGGCTTGAGCTGCTCGGACACCCGCAGCGTGCCGTACCAGGTCTTGGAGGAGCCCGGCCAGCCCGGGAGCAGCTCGACCACCGGGAAGGTCTTGTCCTTGTACGCCGGGTCGTCGTACTGCGGCGGCAGCCAGACCAGCACCTCGCCGTCCACGCCCGACACCTGGCCCTTGAGCTCGGTGGTCTTGACGTCGGCCGGCACCTTGGGGTCGCCGACGGCCTGGAAGGACTGGACCACCTTCGGGTGCTGCTTGGTGCCGTCGTGGCCCGGCGTGGCGCCGGAGCCGTCCGCCGGCGGCAGCTGCGGTACGGCCCGCACGTGGTTGCCGGTCCCCAGCAGGTCGTCCCAGTTGCCGTAGATCAGGTTGGCGTTGTTGACCATGACGAAGACCATCAGCACGGCCGTGGCCTGCGCGAACAGGATCATCGCGAGTCTGGACAGGACCTGCAGGGCCTGCGGCCCGCGCACCTTGCTCCAGAGCAGCATGGCCGCCGCGATGGAGATCGGCACGAGGATGATCGTGACGATGAGGAAGGGTGTGCCTGTCAGTTGCATCGAGTTCTCGTATCCGGTTGCCGGCCGACCGGGCCCCGTCTCGCCCGGTTCGCGCTCCTGTGGGACCAGACTTCGCGGAACGCGTGATCAGTTGCTGTCCGGATCCGGCGAATCCTGAGACCTGCGTCACGTTTTCGTGAGAATCGGCTGTGCCCGAAGATCTAGTGTGCCATCGGACCGTCAGGTGATCGCACCCGGCCGGGGGTGCCGGACAGCGGCGCCCCCCGGTGTCCTCCGGCCGCCGGATGCCGGGTCACCGGGCGGCGCGGGAGGATGGCGGTAGCCGTCCCCGACCCCGAAGGAGCCCACCCCCCGTGACCAGCCCCAACGGCGGCACGGCCCGCCCGGCCGTCCTGCCCAACCTGCTGGGCCTCGGCCCGCGCGCGGAACGGCGCCGGCGCGCCCTGCCCGCGAGCATCCTGCGGCTGCCCACCATCGGGGTGGACATCGGCGGCACCAAGGTGATCGCCGGGGTGGTGGACGGCGAGGGCCGGGTGATCGACCGGATCCGGACCGAGACCCCGGACAAGAGCAAGAGCCCCCGGGTGGTCGAGGACGTCATCGTCGACCTGGTCCTCCAGCTCGCCGACAAGCACGACGTCCACGCGGTGGGCGTCGGCGCCGCCGGCTGGGTGGACGCCGACCGCTCCCGGGTGCTCTTCGCCCCCCACCTGAACTGGCGGAACGAACCCCTCCAGGAGGCCCTCAGCGAGCGCCTGCGGTTCCCGGTGGTGGTGGAGAACGACGCCAACGCCGCCGCCTGGGCCGAGTGGCGGTTCGGCGCCGGCCGCGGCGAGGACCACATGGTCATGATCACCCTCGGGACCGGGATCGGCGGAGCGGTGGTCCGCGACGGCTACGTCGACCGCGGCAAGTACGGGCTGGCCGGCGAGTTCGGCCACATGCAGGTGGTGCCCGGCGGGCACCGCTGCCCGTGCGGCAACCGCGGCTGCTGGGAGCAGTACTCCTCCGGCAACGCCCTCGTCCGGGAGGCCCGCGAGCTGGTCGCCGAGGAGTCCCCGGTGGTCCAGCCGCTGCTCGCCCGGGCCGGCGGCACCCCGAGCGGCATCACCGGACCCCTGGTCACCGAGGCCGCGCGGGACGGCGACCCGGTCGCGGTGGAACTCCTCTACGAGGTGGGCCGCTGGCTCGGCGTCGGGATCGCCAACCTGGCCGCCGCCCTCGACCCCGGCCGGTTCGTGGTCGGCGGCGGCGTCTCCGAAGCCGGTGACCTCCTCCTCGGCCCCGCCCAGGACGCCTTCCGACGCACCCTCACCGGCCGCGGCTTCCGGCCGGAGGCCACCGTCGTCCACGCCGCCCTCGGCAACGAGGCCGGCCTGGTCGGCGCCGCCGACCTCGCCCGCCAGGTCGCCCGCCGCTTCCGCACCATCAAGCGCCACCGCATCGAACGCGCCACCACCCCCCGCTGAAGCAACGCCCCTCTCGTACGCGGTCAGCCACTGAAGGGGCGCGGGGGACTGCGCGGGTCGGTGGGTGCGGCGTCGTCACTCCCGTTTCGCGCAGTTCTCCCCCAGCCTTCGGCCGGGAGGTGCCCTCACGCGCCCCTGGTGGGTTGCCCGACTGCGCCGGGTCGGCCGCTACTGGTGGGTAGTGGCCGGAGTTCCTGTTGTCCAGCTCCTGACACTGTGGGAGAACGGAGAACTGACGCTGCCTCAGGAGGCCCACCGCATGAGAGCTCCGGCCCGACTCCTCCCCTCCCTCCTGCTCGCCGCCGGCCTGGTCTGCACCGGCACGGCACCCGCCCACGCCGGCGGCCCGCCACCCAAGACCCCCGAGGCGGTCGGCTACGGCGGTGCGGTCGCCAGCGTGGACGCCGATGCCACCGCCGCCGGCCTGGAGGTGCTGCGACGGGGCGGCAACGCGGTGGACGCCGCCGTGGCGACGGCCGCCGCGCTCGGCGTCACCGAGCCGTACTCGGCCGGCATCGGCGGCGGCGGGTACTTCGTCCACTACGACGCCCGGACCGGCCAGGTCTCCACCCTGGACGGCCGGGAGATCGCGTCCCGCCACTCCGACGAGTCCCTCTTCCTGGAGAACGGCGCCCCGCTGCCCTTCGCGGACGCCGTCACCAGCGGACTCTCGGTCGGTGTCCCCGGCACTCCCGCCACCTGGGAGAAGGCCCTCGAACTCTGGGGCAGCCGTTCGCTCGGCGAGGTGCTCCGGCCCGCCGAGCGGATCGCCGACCGCGGCTTCACCGTCGATCAGACGTTCCGCGACCAGACCGCCGCCAACCAGCAGCGCTTCCAGGACTTCCCCGCCACCCGCGCGCTCTTCCTGCCCGGCGGCCAACTCCCCACCGTCGGCAGCACCCTGCGCAACCCCGACCTCGCCGACACCTACCGCGAACTCGGCCGCAAGGGCACCGACGCCTTCTACCGCGGTCCGATCGGCGCCGACGTGGTCCGTACCCTCCAGCAGCCCCCGGTGGACCCCGCCTCCGGCCGCAACGCCCGCCCGGGCCGGGTCGACTCCCGCGACCTCGCCGGTTACCGGGCGCTGGTCCAGCGCCCCACCCGGGTCGACTACCGCGGATACGAGGTGTACAGCATCGCGCCGTCCTCCTCCGGCGGCACCACCGTCGGCGAGGCGCTCGGCATCCTGTCCCACAGCGACCTGGCCGCGCTGAGCCCCGAGCAGTACCTGCACCGCTTCCTGGAGTCCGGCCGGATCGCCTTCGCCGACCGCAACCGCTGGGTCGGCGACCCCCGATTCTCCGAGGTCCCGACCCGGCAGCTGCTGTCGCCCGGGTTCGCCGCCGCCCGGGCCTGCCTGATCGACCCGGACCACGCCCTGACCAGCCCGCTCGCCCCCGGCGACCCGTACCACCCGGGCGCCTGCGCCGGCACCGGCCCCGCCGCCACCGAGGCGTACGAGGGCCCCAGCACCACCCACCTCACCGTCGCAGACCGGTGGGGCGACGTGGTCTCGTACACCCTCACCATCGAGCAGACCGGCGGCAGCGGGATCACCGTTCCCGGGCGCGGCTTCCTGCTCAACAACGAGCTGACCGACTTCAGCTTCACCCCGGTCACCCCCGGCGTCCCGGACCCCAACCTGCCCGGCCCCGGCAAGCGGCCCCGGTCCTCGATCTCGCCGACCGTGGTCCTCAAGGACGGCAGGCCCTTCCTCGCGGTGGGGTCGCCCGGCGGGGCGACCATCATCACCACCGTGCTCCAGGTGCTCACCGGCCGGATCGACCGGGGGCTCGGCCTGGAACAGGCCATCGCCGCCCCGCGCGCCAGCCAGCGCAACACCGCCACCACCGCCGCGGAGCCCGGCTTCCTCGCCCTGCCCGAACGCACCCGCCTGGAGGCCCTCGGCCACGTCTTCGCCGCCACCCCCGAGATCGGCGCCGCGACCGGCGTCGAACGCCTCCCCGACGGCCGCTGGATCGCCGCCGCCGAGCCCACCCGCCGCGGCGGCGGCTCCGCCGCGGTCGTCCACCCCTCCCGCTGATCCGCCGACCCGGGCAGGCCGGCCGCGTCCTGCCGGGGAGAACCGCGCGCAGGCGGACGAGTGCGGCCAGGGCACTCCGCCGCGCGCGGTTCCCCGGCCGCTTAGGCGTGGTCGGCCTAAGCGGCCCGGTACGGACCGTAGGGATTGCCCATTGATTCCGCGGGCTCGGAGCGGTTTGCTGTGGGCCGAGGGAGGGGACGACGGACCCGCGAGGAGCGTTTGATGCCTCACCCGAGAAGTCGCGGCGGGCGGCGTGAGCCGGCCGCCTACCTGCGGTGCTACCCGAGTGACCGCTGGCAGATGCAGACCCACCGCCACGCCCTGGACAGCTACGCGCTCCGCCTCGGGCTGTCCCACCCGGTGGTCTACCTGGACAACGGCCGCTCCGCGACCGGTGCCCTCCCGGCCCTGGAACGCCTGGGGAACGCCGTCGCGGCCGGCGTCCACCACGTGGTGCTGGTCCCCGGCCCGTGGGTGTTCTGCCTCGACCCGGTGGTCGCGCACGCCACCGTCCAGCGGTTCGCCGCCCTCGGCTGCGAGGTGGTGGAACTGCCCCGCGACTGGTCCGCCCGCCCCCGCGGCGGCGGTCGCCCCGACCACCCGCCCTGGGGCAGCGGCCCCCGCCCGGCGGGCTGAGCCCGCTCCCGGGCCCACCCGGCCGACCGGCTCGACCGGGATTGTCGGCGGCGGGCGGTATGTTCGGGGTGGACCGCCTTCGGGCGGGTCCGCTCCTCGTCCGCACCGCCCGGGAAGGCCGCCCGCCGTGACCGTCCGCATCGCCACCTGGAACATCAACTCCGTCACCGCCCGGCTGCCCAAGCTCCTGGAGTGGCTGGAGAGCGCCGAGCCGGACGTGCTCTGCCTCCAGGAGCTGAAGTGCGCCGCCGACGCCTTCCCGTTCGAGGCGGTGCGCGAGCTGGGGTACGAGACGGCCGCCCACGGCACCGGCCGGTGGAACGGCGTGGCCGTGGTCTCCCGCCTGGGCCTGGAGGACGTGGTCCGCGACCTGCCCGGCCAGCCCGGCTTCCTCGCGGAGGACGCGCTGGTCGCCGCCGTCGAGCCGCGCGCCATCGCGGCGACCTGCGGCCCGGTCCGCGTCTGGTCGGTCTACGTGCCGAACGGCCGCGAGGTCGACCACGCGCACTACCGCTACAAGCTGGAGTGGCTGGAGACGCTGCGCAGCTCCGTCCTGGAGGACGCGGCCGGCACCCGCCCGTTCGCGGTCCTCGGCGACTTCAACATCGCGCCCACCGACGAGGACGTCTTCGACCCGGCCGCCTTCGAGGGCCTCACCCACGTCACCCCGGTGGAGCGCGCCGCGCTGACCGCCCTCCAGGAGGCCGGCCTGCAGGACGTGGTGCCCCGCCCGCTCAAGTACGACCGCCCCTACACGTACTGGGACTACCGCCAGCTCGCCTTCCCGAAGAACCGCGGCATGCGGATCGACCTCACGTACGGCAACAAGGCGTTCGTCGACGCGGTCAAGGACAGCTACGTGGACCGCGAGGCCCGCAAGGGCAAGGGCACCTCCGACCACGCCCCGGTGGTCGTCGACCTCGACATCTGACCGGGCTCCGCTCCCGGGGGGACTCCTCCGCGCCGGCGGTCACCCGGGGTGGCGACCGCGCACGAACGGTCCTGTGCGGTGGCTGGCGGGTGCGGCGCTGCCTAGCGTCTTGGTGACTGGGTGTAGTGGTTCCGATCGCGGTGGACCTCCCCGCCGCCGCGGCTGCACCCGAGAACCTTGGAGGTACGGCATGCGCCGCACGCGTACGGCCGCAGCCCTGCTGGGAGCGGCCACCCTGCTCGGTCTCACCGCCTCGGCGGCGTCCGCGACGGAAGCCGGAGCGGCCACCATCACCCCCGCGGAGGCGGCTCCCGGACAGACGGTGACGGTCAGCGTCGCCTGCGGTACGGGCGCCGGGAGCGCGGAGAAGACCGTCGCCGTGGCGTCCCCGGTCCTGACCGGCGGCTCCGCGACGCTGACCGCCGGGGCGGACGGCCGGTACTCAGGGCCCGCCACGGTGATCCCGGTGAGCGAGCTGCCCGGCGCCCTGCTGCGGAACGCCGGGCGGGCGGCCTGGAAGCTGGAGGGCCACTGCCCGGACGGCGCCGCCTTCGCCTCCACCCTCGCGCTGACCGCCTTCCCCGTGCCCGGGCTCTCCGGCCTCTCCGGCCTTGCGGGCGCCGACTCCCCGGTGGCGCCCGCCCAGGCCGCCCAGCCCGCCCAGCCCGCTCCGGTGCAGCCTGCCGTGGTGAAGCCCGCGGCCGAGCAGTCGGCCACCGGTGGCGCGGCGGAGGAACCGACGGAGCCGCGGGGCGGCGTGCAGACCGGACTCGGCGGCTCGGTCGGCACGGACGTCCGCGAGCTCGCCACCGGCGGCGCCCTGGTCGCCGCGGGCATCGGCGGCTTCTGGCTCCTCCGCCGCCGCACCTCCGGCGAGAACGACAACCCCTGACGGGGAGGCACGGCGTACTCGGCCGAGCACGGAAGGGGCGCCCGGGGGCACCCGGCTGCCGCAGGTGCCCCCGGGCTACCGGTTTGCCGTGACCCCCGCCCGCAGGGCGGCTTCCGCCGCGTCCTCGACGTCCGCGTCCACGCCCGCCGCGCCGCCCGCGCGGCGCTCCGCCGCGGCGATCACGCCGGTGGCCAGCAGGTACTGGGCGACGATGTACGTGGCCATGATCAGGAACCGGTGTCCCGGCAGCTCCTTCCAGCCGGCCAGCCGGGTGGCGATCAGGGTGTCCGAGAACAGGAAGAGGGCCCCGCCGATACCGGACCGCCAGCCGAGGCCGGCCGAGGTCACGGCGGTGGAGGCGAGCAGCAGGCTGTACGCGCCGACGGGGAACCGCAGGTCGCCGAGGTCCGGCCAGAGCTGCCCGATCATCGCTGCCCAGGCGGCCGCGTACGCGGCGGCGACCAGCAGGCTGCGCCGCCTGTCGTCGAGGGCGCCCTGCTGGACGAACATCGTCACGTAGCAGACGTGGGCCGCCGCGAACGACCCCATGCCGGCCAGGAAGGCGGGGTCCGAGCCGAGCTGGAGCAGGACGTCGCCGCCGGTGCTGGCGGCCAGGGCGGGGGCGAGCAGCTTGGGGGTGTGCCGCGAGGCGGCCAGGGACTGGGCGGCGAGCAGCGGCATCAGGGCCGGCTTGGTGGCGTGCTGGAGGGTGCTCGCCCCGGTGGCGATCGCCCCGAGGTGGGCCGCCGAGGTGGCGGCGTAGCCCGCGAGGAGGCCGCGGGCGGCACGGAGGCGTCGGGTGATGGTCATGCGGGGCTGCCCTCCGGGCGGTGGTCGGTGGTCGCGGGCTGCCAGCCCGGTCCCTTGGTGAGGTGGCGGACGCGGTCGCCCCAGCCGGCGGCCCGGGCGAGGTCGCGGCCGATGGCGGCGTACTCGTGGGTGGCCACCCGCAGCGGGTTGTACGTGTCCAGATTCTTGGTCAGACCGTAGACCGGCCTGGTGGTCTCCGGGGTGAAGGTGCCGAAGAGGCGGTCGAAGACGATCAGGATGCCGCCGAAGTTGCGGTCCAGGTAGCCACCCTGGGAGGCGTGGTGGACACGGTGGTGGGACGGCGTGTTGAGGAGGAACTCGACCGGGCGGGGCAGCGTGCCGATCCGCTCGGTGTGGATCCAGAACTGGTAGACCAGGCTGACCGAGGAGCAGAACGCCAGCGCCGCCGGGTGGACGCCGGCCAGCACCATCGGGAGGTAGAAGATCCAGGTGGTGGCGGTGCCGGTCCAGGGTTGCCGCAGCGCGGTGGAGAGGTTGTACCTCCGGCTGGAGTGGTGGACCACGTGACTGGCCCACAGGATCCGGATCACGTGGTGCCCGCGGTGCGACCAGTAGTAGAGGAAGTCCTGCCCGAGCAGCATCAGCGGCAGGGTCCACCAGAGCACCGGTACCCGCAGCGGCGTCAGTTCGTACAGGGCGGAGTAGGCGAGGGCGACGGGCACCCGCCAGCCGGCGTCGAAGAACAGGCTGCCGAGGCCCATGCCGAGGCTGGTGGCGGTGTCCTTGCCGGAGTAGCCCTGCTCGTCCTCGTCGGGGTGGAACCGGTACGAGACCGCCTCCACCACCGTGAGCAGCACGAACGCCGGTATCGACCAGAGCACGACATCGGGCAGGTTGGGCATGCGCCGACGATAGGGGACGGTGCTCGGCGTACGGAAGGGGTGGTTACCCGCGCGTAGGTCAAGGGGAGCGGGTCCTTCCGCCGCGGTCTCTCCCGGCGCCGTACCCGACGGTGCGGGCACCGTCTAGTCTGGTCCCCGACATGGAGCAGCACGAGCACGCGACCGGCGCCGGGGAGGTGCCCGGTGGCACGGGGATCGGGCGCACGGGCGGGGCGGGGCGGCTCCTGGCCCCTGCGTCCCGCGACGCTGCCCGCCCTGACGCCGCACCTGCCGACGCTGCCCACTCCGCCGACGCCGCACGTCCCGTCCCGGCGGGCCCCGGTGCCGCGTTCCCCAGCGCCGCGCACCTCGACACGGAGCTGCTCGCCCGCCGGCTGGCGGCGGCCGACGCCGAGGCGGCCCACGACCTGTTCACCGAGGCGTTCGGCCTCTACGGCGCCCGTCACCTGGGCGGGCTGCCGGAGTCCGGCTGCGTGGTGCTGGCCGACACCAGCTGGTGGCACGGGCCGACCGCGCACCGGTCGGCGGCGCTGCGGGCCCGGGGCGGCCGGCCGGTCGGCCCGCGCCGGGTGCGGTCCGGGTCGGGCGGGCAGAACGCCCCCGGCGGGGCCCGGTCGGGCGGCCGGCACCGCAAGCCGGACCGCTCCCGCGGCCCGGGCCAGGCCGAGGCGGACGTCGAACGCCGGACGGCCGCCCGGCTGCTGATGGCGCACCCTCTGGTGACCGCGGACGGTCCGCACGGCGCCGGGTTTCCGCTGATCCGCCGGCACGCCGACTGGCTGACGGACCGTTTCCGCGAGGTGCTGGGCTACCCGCTGACCGTGGCGGCGGGCCATGCCCGGCTGCGGAAGGCCGCGCTGCCCGGCCGCGGTCTGCCCGGGCTGGACCCGGAGGGCTACGCCGCCCTGGTCCTCGCCCTGGCCGCGCTGGCCGAGGGCCGCCCCCCGGAGCCGGAGCACCCGGCGGTGCTGCGGGTGCTGACGGGCTGGCAGGTCCTGATGGCGGACGGCACACCCGACCGGGAGCTCGCGGCCGCGCTCGCCCCGGGCCGCCCGCTGCCGCCGGCCGGTCCGGAGCTGACGGTGCGCCGGCTGCTCGCCGAGACCCCGGTGGTGCTGCTGGACGAGCTCGCCCCGCAGCAGCGGACCGGGTTGCTGGCCGGCCGGTTCGCGGACGCCGAGCTGCTCGCCGACCTGCTCGGGCTGGAGGCGGAGGTCCGGTCCGAGGGGGTGGCCCTGCTGGACCCGGCGGAGGAGCTGACCGACCTGGCGCTGCCCGGCACCGGCGTCCCGGCCCGGGCGGCGGTGCTGCTGGTCGGGCAGTTGGTGGAGGAGCTGCGGCCGCTGCCCGAGGAGGCCGCGCCCCCGGCGGTGCTGGTACCGGACGCCCTGATAGACGGTGCGCTCGGCGACATCGTGGACGACCACGGCCTGCGGGCCGGCCTCGGGCCCGAGTACCTGGCCGACCGGACGGCGCTGCGCCGCGAGGTGCTCGGCCTGCTGGACCGGATGGGTCTGATCGCCCGGGCCGGCCGCGGCTGGGTGCTGCGGGCCCCGGCCGCCCGGTACGCGCCGGAGGCGGAGCTCCACCCGGTGCCCGGTTCGGGCCGGCACAGCCGCCCGGCCACGCCGGCGGCCCCTGGCCCGGCGCGGGCGCGGGAGCCGTACGGTCTGCTGGGCTGAGCGGTCCGCCCGGGGCTCACACCGGGCGGACGTGTTCGGCGACCGCGCGGAACTCCTGCTGGGTCTCCTCGTACTCGACGCGCTGGCCCTCGTGCAGCAGGTGGTCCTCGCCGACGATCGAGTCGTAGTAGACGGCCAGTTCCGGGCCGCCGTGGTCCGGAGTGATGTAGCCGTAGGCGTGGTGGATGTTGAACCACTTCACGGTGCCGGTGGACATGGTGTGCTCCTTCCGGCCGGGGGCTGCCCGGACACCACCAGTGTCGGCGGGTGCCCGGTGCCCCACCACTCGCCGCGACGCGGGCCGGATCCGGCCCCGGCGGGATCAGCGCGCGGTGCTCCCGGACGCGGCGACGGTGTCCTGCCGGACCGTCTCGACCGTGGCTCCGACCCCGAGTCCGCCGAGGGCCACGGAGGCGGCCACGGCGGCACAGGCGAGGTAGCGGCGGTGCCGCTGGGGGAGCGGGAAGGCGGCCCTGCGGGCCCATGCGGTCGCGGTCGGCTGAGCGTTCATGACAGGCAGCATCCCAGGCAGGTGTTAAACGGTCGCGAAGCCCCGGTGAAGTCTGGACGGGGGCTTGGCGTATGAACATCCCCGCAGGTCGAGGCCGGATGGAGCCCCACTGGGGCGGGCCTCGGCGCAGGGTGACGCGTCGGCCAGCATGCCATCCGCACGACGGTCCGCCACCGGTGCTCACGCTCCGTGGCGCGGCCCCGGACCGGCCGCTCGCCCAGTGCCCGGGCGGGAGGCGTCGTGTCCGAACGGTCAGCGGGGCGTCCCGGGAGTTCACCCGCACGGGTGGCCGTGATCCGGCCGGCCGGGTGGTGCCGCCCGGGCCGCGCCGGAGCCCCGCCCGAACCGCCGGGCGGCAGGTCCGGGCGGCGGTCGGGCGGCAGGTCCGGGCGGGGCGTCCGGCCGGCGGGTCAGCCGGGCTCGTACGGCGTCAGCACCAGCCGGACCACGTCCTCCAGGCGCCGCCGGGCGTCGTCCAGCGTGGTGCGGCCGGTCACCCAGGCGGTCAGCTCACCCTGCCAGGCGTGCCCCACGATGTGCCGGACCACGTCCCCGGAGGAGGGCGGGATCTCGGCCATCACCGAGTGCAGGGCCGCGCTGTCGGCTCTGGCCATGCCCTGGAGCGCCTCGCTGGCGAACGGGTCGGTGGAGGTGGCCACCGCGACCCGGAGCCGGGCCAGCTCGGGCTGCCGCTGGTAGGCGCGCATGCCGTGGCGGACGAACCGGACCATCCGCTCGGTCGGCGTGCTGCCGGTGCGCGGACCGCGTTGCTCGGCCACCAGATCGGCCAGCAGCAGCCGGTGCCAGTCCGCGATGGTGGCGGCCAGCAGGTGGTCCTTGGACGAGAAGTAGCGGTAGGCGGTGCCGAGGGCCACTCCGGAGCGCTCCGACACCTGTTTCATCTGCAGCCGCTCGACGCCGATCTCGGTCACCAGGGCGAGCGCGGCCGCGATGAGGCTCCCGCGGCGTTCGAGCTGACGGGGCGACATCGCCTCCACCGGACGGGGTGACAGGTCAACCTTGGTCACCCGCCCCATGATACGGGGCGGGTGCGCGCAGGGGTATGAGGCGGGCGGGCCCGGGCATCCGCTACCGGGTGGGCCGCTCGCGGGCCAGCGTCTCCTGGACCGCCGAGGCCACCAACTGCCCGTCCCGGTCGTAGAACTCGCCCATGGCCAGCCCGCGGCCGTCCGAGGCGGACGGGCTGCGCTGGGCGAACAGCAGCCAGTCGTCCGCCCGGAACGGCCGGTGGAACCACATCGCGTGGTCCAGCGAGGCCAGCGTGATCCGCGGCGGCTCCGTCCGCAGCAGCATGTGCGGCTGGAGGTGCAGCGTGGTGGTCGAGGCCAGTGTCAGGTCGGACAGGTAGGTGAGCGCGCAGACCTGGACCAGCGGGTCCTCGGGCAGCCGGCTGCCGGTGCGCAGCCAGACGAACTGCTGCGGGACGCCGGGCATTTCGGCCGGCAGACCGGGGGAGTCGGCCGGGACGAAGCGCATCTCCAGCGAGCGGAAGCCGGTCGCCCGGGCGAAATGCTCGGGCGCCAGCTGCTCCCAGGTCAGGAACGGGTCCGGCAGCTCCTCCGGGCCGGGCACCGGCGGCATGGACCGCTGCCGCTCGCGGGACTCCTCCGGGCGCTTGAACGAGGCGGAGAGCGTGAAGATCGCCTCCCCGCGCTGCACCGCGGTCACCCGCCGGGTCGCGTACGAGGCGCCGTCGCGCACCCGGTCCACCTGGTAGACGATCGGCCGCTGCGGATCGCCGGGGCGCAGGAAGTAGCCGTGCAGCGAGTGCACCAGCCGGTCCTTCCCGATCGTCCGCCCGGCCGAGGTCAGCGCCTGCGCCGCCACCTGCCCGCCGAAGGCCCGCATCGGCGCCCCGGCGTGGCAGGAACCACGGAACAGGTTCTCATCCAGCTCCTCGATCTCCAGCAGCTCGATGAACGGGCCCACCCCATGGGTGCCCGAAGATTCCCTCGTCATGGCGTCCGTCACGCGATCAGGGTACTCGTCCGTGAATAGAACCTGTTCCAGGGTCGGCGGTGCTGTCGGTGACCGCCCCTACGCTGCACCTTCATGACGCAAGCCGTACAGACGTAGGCCTACCGGGACAGCCTGTCCGCTGGTCCGCTGGTCCCACCGCGACCGGCCGGCCCTGGCCGAGGCCCTGCGGCCGGTCCTGGACGGCAGCCGGCGCGGCGACCTGTACCTGCTCGGCGAGATCGTGTGCGGGCAGGGCGAGGCCCACCGCACCCTCGTCGCCGACGGACGGACGACCCTTTTCGGCCACCGAACCGGCGACGCCTTCGAGGCCCAGCTCTCCGCCCGGCTGGGAAAGGCCGGCCTGCGGATCGCCACCGGTCCGGTGCCGTTCCTGCTGGCCACCCCGACCGAGACCACCGGCGCGATCGACCCGGCCACCCTGATCGACCGGCTCCGCCACTGGCCGGCCCCTTGGGGCAACCGGGTACGTGAAGAGGGGGGCGTGGGGTGACCGGTTGCGGGAGGCGAGCCACGCGCCCCCGGGGTGAGCGGTTGCGTTGCGGTCAGACGGCTACGCCGCCGTCGCCGACGGTGCTGGTGTCGGGGTGGGTGGGGGCGGCGGGCTGGGTGAGGCCGTCCGGGACGAGGAGGTCGGTGCCGCGGGGGGCGGCGGCGACCGCGCGCCACCAGAGCTTGAGCGCGGGCGGATCGGAAGGTTCGAAGGGCTTGCCCGGCCGCGGTACCACCAGCTCCGCCCCCAGCGCCTGCGCCGCCGCCACCGCCCGCTCGGCGGGCTCGTCCCACGGGTGCGGCGCCAGGCTGAAGGTGCCCCAGTGGATCGGCATCATCATCCGGCCGCCCAGGTCCAGGTGCGCCCGGACGCCCTCCTCGGGCGTCATGTGCACCTCGGGCCAGTACTCGCTGTACGCCCCGACCTGCACCATCGTCACGTCGAACGGCCCCAGCCGCCGCCCCACCTCGGCGAACCCGGGGAAGTAGCCGCTGTCCCCGCTGTGGAAGACCCGGTGCCGCGGCCCGGCCACCACCCAGGACGCCCACAGCATCATCGGGTTGACCCGCGGTCCGCGCCCGCAGTAGTGCCGGGCGGGGGTGGCGGTCAGCTCCAGGCCGGCGACCTTGGCCGACTCCCACCAGTCCAGCTCGACGATCCGCTTGTCCGGGATGCCCCAGTGCTCCAGGTGCCCGCCGACCCCGAGGGGGACGGCGAAGACGGCGCCGGTCTCGGTGGCGAGCGTCCGGATGGTGGCCATGTCCAGGTGGTCGTAGTGGTCGTGGGAGATGACCACCACGTCGATCGGGCCGAGTTCGACCAGCGGCAGCGGGACGGGGTGCAGCCGCTTGGGGCCGATCCCCGGGAGCGGGCCGAGGGTGGGGAACGGTGAGCAGCACTCGCCCCAGACCGGGTCGAACAGCACCCGTTTCCCGTCGATCTCGGCCAGTGCGGTGGAGTGGCCGAGCCAGGTCATCCGCAGGCCGGAGGCGGGTGGGACGGCGATCTCGACCGGCGTCAGCCGGTGCACGGGGACGGCGGCGGCCGGGGTACGGCGGTTGCGGTCGCCGGTCAGCTGGGCGCGGGTGATCTCCAGCGGCGAGCGGTCGCCCACCAGCCGGCGGGTGGCCACCGGGTTGCGGAAGGCGCCGTCGACGAAGTGCGGGGAGTTGGTGACCCGCCAGAGGCGGTACCCCTTGGGTTCGGCGCCGAACGCGTCGGTGCGGACCCGGTGCCAGATGTCGCGCGGGCTGCCGAGCGCGCGGCGGAGGTCCCGCAGGCCGAGGCCCGCCTCCGCGGCCAGTTCGGCGGACCGAAGGATCCAGGACACGGGACTGGGCACGGCACCTCCACGGTCGGGACATCCGTACGGCTGCGGCTGGACGGCCCCGCCGGGGCGGGTGTCATCAGGCCGGGGCACGCGCGGCCCGGGCTGGTGCCCGGAACCGGACGGCAACCATCAAAACGGACATTACCGGGCCAAATGCCCGGTGACCTGGTGGAAGCGGCCGGGGCGAGCCGTTCGGCGTAACCGGCCGTCCCGCCGGCGGAGGTCGTGCGGGGAGGGGGCCGGGAGGCATGAACGGCTCCGCCCCGTGCGAGGGGGTGACGCGGAGGCTGGTGCCGGTGGCTCAGGCGGCGTAGAAGCGGGTGATGGTCTCCGCGACGCAATGCGGCTTGGTGCCGGCCTCGCTGCGGATGGTGTAGCGGACCAGGACCTGCACGCCGCCGGCCACCTCCTCGGCCGAGACCAGTTCGGCGGTGGCCCGGACCGCGGTGCCCACCGGGACGGGGGCGGGGAAGCGGACCTTCTCGGAGCCGTAGTTGAGCGCCATCCGGACGCCCTCCACCGCGTAGCACTCCTTGGCCAGCACGGGGATCAGCGAGAGCGTCAGGTAGCCGTGCGCGATGGTGCCGCCGAACGGGCTCTCCTTGGCGCGGGCCGGGTCGACGTGGATCCACTGGTGGTCCCCGGTCGCCTCGGCGAAGAGGTTCACCCGCTCCTGGTCGATGGTGTGCCAGGCGCTGGTGCCGAGCTCCGTACCGACCGCGGCGGTGAGTTCGGTGAGGGAGGCGAAGGTCGTCAAGGTGCGCTCCAGGTGGGGGAGTGGGCTCCGGCGGGCCGGCGCGACCGGGCGGCGGCCGACTCCGGAGAGTATGCCTACCGACCGGTCACCTGTCAGCGGGGGCCCGGCTCCCGCCCGCCGGGCCCGGGCGGCGGTGTACGGCCGGCGGCGGCCGGGCACCTGCTGGTCAGGACGGCTCCGGCGCGCGGCGGCGCCCGGGTGACGGCCGGCACCGGTAGCTTTGCCCGCGGACCCGGCGGCCGTGGCGGTCGCCGGGCCCGGACACGGCACGGATGGGGGGGCGGTTGGCGATGGGCAGCGGGATCGAACTGGTGGTGATCGGGGCCGACGGGGGGCCCGAGCGGGGCCACGCCGGGTCGGCCCGGGCGGCGGAGGGGGCGCGGCTGCTGGCCGGGGCGATTCCCGGCCGTACCTTCGACGCCGGTGCCCGGGGCTGCCGGGTCGGCCTGGTCGAGCCGGACGCCGACGCCAACGCCATGCTCACCGCGCTGCGCGAGGCCGCCCAGCGGCCGGCCCGCTGGCTGGTGGTCTGCCTGGTGGGCCAGCTGGTGGCGGACCCCCGGGGCAAGCGGCTCGCCCTGGTCACCGCCGGTTCCACCGCCGACAACGCCTACCGCCGCGGGCTGGCGTGGGACTGGGTGGTCAGCGCCATGGTCCACGGCGACCAGGAGGAGACCCTGCTGCTGGTGGACGCGGTGGCGGACAAGGAGACCTGGGCCGCGCTGGGCCGCGAGGACGGCGCCGGCGAGCTGCTCGCGCACTCCCGGGTGCCGCTGTGGGGCCGGATCGGCCGGTACAGCCCCGGCCGGCTGCCCGGGGCGGTGCGGCGCGGCCGGGAGGGCGTCCTGCCGGGCGGTGAGGCGTCGTTCAGCCGGGTGCTCGGCCGGGTACTGGAACAGGGCGTCCCGGGGGCGCCGGCCGCGGTGGGGCCCATGGAGCTCCAGCCGGAGCTGGAGCGGCTGCTGGCCCAGGCCGCCCCGGCCGGGGCGGTGGAGCCGCTGCTGCTCGTACCGGAAGGTGGGGGACGGTTGTTGATGCGGAATCGGGCGGCGGTGCGCGGCGCGTTGGCCGGATTGTCGCTTTCCGATGAACTGTTGGCGGTTCTGTGGCGGGAAAGTGCCCCAACGGATCCGCCTTCCGCGTAAGGTCAGGGGGCCCGGGGTGTTGCCGTGCCGGGGTGGGGTGGCGAAGAATCGATGCCTCCGGAGCAACACTGCGGGACGGCGGAAGACTTCTGCGACGATGACCGGGAACAGGGTCGGTCGCGACGAGGTGGGGCTATGCGGCAGCGCGGAAAAGTGTTGCGCCCTGGGGCGGTTGGGGTTGGTGGGGTGGTTCTGCTGACGCTGCTCGGCGGCTGCGGCGAAAGCGGTTCCACGGGCTCCGCCGACCGTCTGGGTACCCCCGGGGCGACCCTTCCCGCGGTGACCGCGATACCTCGATCGAGTGGTTCGCCCACGGGTGCGCCGATCCCCACCGACGGTACCGAGGGTGCGCTCGGCCGGGCCGCGGTGAGGGCCTATCAGGCCTGGTCGCAGGCCCAGGTGGAGGCGTTCGGGCGATCGGATTCGGACTCTTCCCAGCTGGTCGCCTCCTCCACCGGACCGGCGCTGAGCGAGTCGCTCGCGACCCTGTACCGACTGCGCGAGGCGAAACTCGTGATGATCGGCGCACCCCGCAACTCCCCGGTGCTCAAGGCGCTCGATCCGGGGGCGAAGCCGCCCACCGCCGTGATCGAGGACTGTGTCGATGTGTCCGACTGGCACCAGGCCGATGCCGGAAGCAAAGCGATAAAGGATCCCGAACGTCGACTCTCCCGCTATGTGGCGACCGTCGGTCTGCGCCTGGACGGATCCCGGTGGCTGATCACGGACTTCAAACGCGAGGTGGACCGGACATGCTGAAGTCACTTTGGCGAATGGTCATTTGCGCGCTCCTGTCGATCGGAATGCTGGCCGTCCCCGGCCGGGCGATCGCCGACGGTCCCGCCGGCGAGGTGAATCCCTGTGCCTCCCGGGATATCTGCATCATCATCACCGAGCCGGGGAGCACCCCGAGGCCCGGGCAGACCGGCACCGGGGGCGGCGGCGGATCGGACGGAGTGCAGATGTGCGCCTGGAACGGCAAGGAGTACCCCTGCTGGGACGACGCCCTCGGCTGGTTCTCCACCGCCGACGGCTGCTACTACCACCGCTCCCAGCCGCAGCCCCCGGCCGGCGACCCGGCCTGGGGCGGCCACGACCCCTCCTCCGGCGCGGTGTACGAGGTCAACTGCCGCGGTGACGACGGCATGCTGACCCCCAAGCCGTCGACCTTCTTCGCCCAGCCGCCCGGCGGGCCGCCGCCGGACAACCCGGTCACCCTCGGCTGGGACGCGTTCGGGAAGATCGAGTTCGAGGACCCGGAGGTGCACGCCGCGCCGAGCGACACCGGTGTCGTGGGCGTCCCGGTCTGGCTCTGGTACGTCGCGACGCCGCGCACCTCCGGGACGTTGGAGGGCACCGCACCCGGGCGGACCTTCAGCGTCACCGCCCGGGCGGTGCTCGACCACGTGGAGTGGGACACCGGGGACGGCTCGTACTTCACCTGCTCGCCGAAGGACGCGGCCACGCCCTACCGGGCCGATGCGCCCGCCGGTGCCCAGCCCCCGTGCGGCCACGTCTACCGGTCGACCTCGGCGGACAAGAAGGACCAGCGGTTCGACGTCACGGCCACCCTGGTCTGGAAGGTCGTCGTGACCCGGTCGGACACCAGCGGGACCGTGTTCAGCTTCTTCTGGAAGCGGTCGAACCTGGCGGACCCCTTCAAGACCAAGGTGGCCGAGGTCCAGGTCCTCAACTGATCCCGGTCCCCCCGTACGCCCAGCAACCCCAGCACCGAGGAAAGGCCGCAGCCCGGTGGAAACCCGCAGTGTCCCGACGCCGAGCCCCGGCACCGCCGCGTACGTCCCGGAGCCGGGCCGGCCGGCCCCGCACACCCCGCCCCGCACCCTCGGCGCCCGGCGCCGCCGCCCCGCCGTGCTGGCGATGGCGGTGGCGCTGATCGCCGCCGGCGGCCTGGGCGGCGCCGTGCTGTACAACAGCAGCGGGCAGCGGATCGCCGTGCTGGCGCTGGCCCGTGACGTCCCGATGGGACAGACGCTGACCGCCGAGGACCTGGTGGTGGCGCACATCGCCGGCGACCCGGCGATCAAGCCGCTGGACGCCCGGGACCGCAACGGCGTGATCGGCCTGCGCGCCACCACCGACCTGCACCGCGGCGGGGTGGTGACCAAGGCCGACCTGACCGCCACCCCCGTCGTCCAGCCCGGCCAGCAGCTGGTCGGCGTCCCGGCCAAGCGCAGCCAGCTGCCCGCCACCCGGCTCCAGGTCGGGCTGCGGGTCCTGGTGGTCTCCACCCCCGACACCCGGGCCGACCAGGGCACCACCACGCGGGCCCCGGAGACCATGCAGGCCGTGGTGGCCGCGGTCGGCAGGACCGACACCGACGGCGTCACGGTGGTCGACGTCGCCGTCGGCGAGGCCGACGCGCCGCGGCTCGCCGTGTGGGTGTCGAGCGGCAAGTTCCAGCTGGTCCTGATGCCCCGGCAGGGCGCCGGGGGTGGCTCCTGATGGCGGTGATCGCGGTCGTCGGCGGCCCCGGCGCGCCCGGGGCGACCAGCACGGCCCTCGCCCTGCTGCTCGCCTGGCCGCTGCGCCCCGGCCGCCGGGTGCTGCTCGTCGAGTGCGACCCGGACGGCGGGTCCGTGCTGGCCGGTGCCCTGGAGGGCCGGGTCGAGGCGGTGTACGGGCTGCGCAACCTGGCCGTCGCCGACCGGCGCGGCCTGCTCGCCCAGACCCTCTGGGAGCAGCTGATCGACCTCTCCCCGGACGGCGGCGGCGAGCGCCTGCTGCTGCCCGGCCTCACCGACCCGGCCCAGGCCCCCGGCCTCGCCTACACCTGGGAGCCCCTGGTGGAGACCCTGCAGGGGCTGGAGCCGCAGGGCATCGACGTGATCCTCGACCTCGGCCGCTCCGGCGCGGCCGGGGCCGGGGCCGTCCTTGCCCGCCGCGCCGACGCCGTGGCGGTGGCCGTCCGGACCACCCTGCGCGGGCTCAGCGCCGCCCGCCCCCGGGTCGCCGCGCTGCGCGAGGACCTGGAGACCGCCGGGACCGGCGCCGACGCCCTCGGGCTGCTGCTGGTCGCCGAGGGCCCGTACCCGGCCGCCGAGGTGTCCCGGGAGTTCGGGGTGCCGGTGCACGGGCTGCTTCCGTACGCGCCGCGCACCGCCCGGGTGCTGTCGGACGGCGGCGACACCGCGGACCGGCGGTTCGTCCGCTCCGAGCTGATGCGCACCGCCCGGACGGCCGCCGACCAGCTCCAGGTGCTGATCGCCCGGCGCCGGCAGCGGCTCGCCCCCGCGCCGGCCCCGCTGCCCGTTCCGCAGCCCGGCCTGCCGCAGGGCGCACCGGCGCCGGCACCGCACCCGCTGGCGTACCCGCAGCACATAGCGCCGCCGGTGGCCCCGCAGCAGCCGGCCCCCGCGCCGTTCCCCGGCCAGCCGCAGCCGGGACAGCCGTGGCCGTCCCAGCCGTCCCAGCCGGGCCAGGCCTGGCCTTCGCAGCCCTCGCAGCCCGGACCGGTGCCGTTCGGCCAGCCGCCGTTCGGCCGGCCGGCGTCCGGCGGCGCGTTCCCGGGCGGTCTCGGGGAGGTGCTCCGTGCGCGCTAGCCCGCTCCACCCGACCGGGCCGGTGAACGGCGCCTCCGCCGACGCCGCCCAGCTGCCCTGGGCCGCCCGCCCACTGCCCGCCACCGGCCCGGTCCCGCCGGCGCCCATCCCGCCCACGCCCGTCCCGCCCACGCCCGTGCCGCCCGGGGCCGCGCACGCCGCCCCCGCGCTGCAGCCGGTCGGCACCAAGCCCGCCGTCGACCCGCAGGTCGCCCGCGAGCTCAAGCGCCAGGTCGCCGCCGAACTGCACCAGCAGCTCTCCCGGCTGGCCGACGGCACCGGCGCCGAGGTGGACCGCGCCACCCGCCGCCAGCGCGGCCGCGCCCTGATCGAGGAGGCGGTCGCCCGCTGGTCCGACGCCTACGCCCAGACCCACGGCATCCCGCCCACCCGCGACCAGGACCGCGCCCTCGCCGAGGCCGTCTACGACCTGCTCTTCCGGGCCGGCCGGCTCCAGCCGTACCTGGACGACCCGGAGATCGAGAACATCCTGATCAACGGCTGCGACGACGTCTGGGTCTCCCGGGTCCACCAACCGCTGCGCCGGGTCCCGCCGGTGGCCGACAGCGACGCCGAACTCGTCGAGCTGCTCCAGGACCTGGCCCGCCAGCACGGCGGCGGGGAGCGCACCCTCTCCACCGCCAGCCCCACCCTGGCGCTGCGCCTGGAGGGCGGCATGCGCCTGCAGGCGCTCACCGAGGTCACCCCCCGGCCGTACGTGGCGATCCGCCGCCACCGGGTGGCCAGCGCCACGCTGACCGACCTGGTCGGGCTCGGCACCCTGGACGCCACGCTGGCCGCCTTCCTGGCCGCCGCGATCCGGGCCCGGAAGAACGTGATGATCACCGGCACCCAGGGTGTCGGCAAGACCAGCCTGCTGCGCGCCATGGCCGCCGAGATCCCGCCGGACGAGCGGGTCGGCACCCTGGAGTCGGAGTTCGAGCTGTGGCTGCACACCCTCGGCCACCTGCGCCAGGTGGTGCCGATGGAGGCCCGCGAGGGCAACGGCGAGCGGGTGGACGGGCGGGCCGCCGGCGAGCTGACCATCGGTGAACTCATCCCGGCCGCGCTGCGGATGACCCTGTCCCGGATCATCGTCGGCGAGGTCCGCTCCGGCGAGGTGGTCCCCATGCTGCGGGTGATGACCAACGGCGAGGGCGGCTCGATGTGCACCCTGCACGCCCGCGGCCCGCACATGGTGGTCGACCGGATCGCCGAACTCTGCCTGGAGTACGGCTCGCACATGACCGACACCCTCGCCTACCGGCTCACCGCCAACGCCCTGGACTTCGTGGTGCACGTGGCGATGGTCGACGAGACCGCCGTCGGCGGGCGCCGGCACCGGTTCGTCTCGCACGTCCTGGAGGTGGCCGGCCTCGGCGAGTCCGGGCGGCCCGCGATGAACACCGTGTTCGGCCCCCGCCCCGACCTCGGCGAGGTGCGGGCCGTCCCGCACACCCCGCCGCACTGCCTGGACGACCTGCGCCGGGCCGGCTTCGACGCGGGCCTGCTCCAGTCCGCGTACGGCGCCTGGACCGCGCCGCTGGACCTGCGGATCGGCGGTGCCCGCTGATGCTGCTCTACGTCCTGTGCGGCCTGCTGGTGGCCGGCGGGCTGGTCGCCCTGGTGGTCGGCCTGGTCGGCGCCCGGGAGAGCGGCCCGGTGCGGGCCAACCCGCTGGAGGGCCGGCTGCACGTGCTCTGGTACGGCGCGCCCGGCACCGCCGCGCCCGGGATGGTCGCGCTCCGGCGGGTCCAGCTCGGCGCGGCGCTGGTCGGCGCCCCGCTCGGCTGGCTGGCCACCGGCATCCCGCTGGTCGCCGTGCTGGTCGGCGCGGCCGTGTTCGGCCTGCCCTGGCTGTTCGCCGCCACCCGCCCCGACACCCGCCGGATCGAGCGCCTGGAGGCGCTGGCCGAGTGGACCCAGCGGCTCGCCGACGTGCTGCTGCTCGGCGTCGGCCTCAACCAGGCCGTCGTGACCAGCCGCCGTACCGCCCCCGCCGCCCTGGAGACCGAGATCGCCGACCTGGCCGCCCGGCTCCAGGCCCGCTGGCGCCCGGAGGACGCGCTGCGCGCCTTCGGCGACCAACTCGCCGACGCCACCGCCGACAAGGTGCTCGCCGCGCTGCTGCTGCGGGCCGGGGACAGCGGCCCCGGCCTGGCCCGGGCGCTCGCCGACCTGGCCGACTCGGTGCGCGAGGAGGTCCGCCAGCGCCGCGCCATCGAAGCCGACCGGGCCAAGCACCGCACCACCATCCGCTGGCTGGTCGGCATCATCCTGCTGGTGGTCGTCGCAGGCTCCTTCAACACCTCCTACACCGCCCCCTACACCGGGGTGGTCGGCCAGGTGGTCCTCGGCGTGGTCGCGGTGGCCTTCGTCCTGGTCATCGCCTGGATGCGGTCGCTGGCCGCGCACACCCCGCTGCCCCGGCTGCTGGAGGCCGACCGCCGCAGCAAGGCGGGCCGGCTCGGCACCGGAGCGGGCGCCGAACCGGAGGCCGCCGCCGAAACGACCCTCAAGGAGGCCCGGTGATCTCGCCCTGGGCCCTGCTGGCCGGCGCCGCCGCGGCCGGCGGCATCGCCCTGCTCGCCGCCGAACTCCGGCCCGCCCCGCCCGACCTGGGACAGGCCCTCGACCGGCTGCACCGCACCCCCGATCCCCGGCCCGACCCCGAGCAGACCGCACCCGCCTGGTACGACCGGGTCGGCGCGGGCACCCTCGCCCTGCCCGGGGTGCGGATCCCGCACCGGCAGCTGGCCCTGATCGGCCGAAGCCCCGCCCGGTTCATGGCGCACAAGCTGCTGTTCGCCCTGCTCGGCCTGCTGCTGCCCGGCTGGCTGTCCGCGATGGCCCTGGTGGCCGGCCTCGGCCTGCCGCCGGCCGTCCCGCTGGTCACCGGCCCGCTGCTGGCCGCGCTGCTCTGGTTCGTCCCGGACGGCGTGGCCGCCGGCGAGGCCAAGGAGGCCCGCACCGAGTACCTGCACGGCATCGCCGCCTACCTGGAACTGGTCGCCCTGGAGCGGGCCGCCGACAGCGGCCCCGCCGAGGCGCTGCGCCGGGCCGCCGCCGTCGGCCGCGGCACCGTCTTCCGGCGGATCCGCGACGCCCTGGACCGGGCCGCCACCGACCGGCTGCCGCCCTGGGACGGCCTGGACGCGCTCGCCACCGAACTCGGCCTGACCCCGCTCCAGGACGCCGCCGACATCATGCGGATCTCCGGCACCGACGGCGCCGCCGTGTACGACACCCTCCGCGCCCGGGCCCGCAGCCTGCGCGCCGAACTCCTCGCCGAGGAACTCGCCCAGGCCAACACCGACAGCGAGCGGATGGTGGCGCCCGGCTCGGCGCTGACCCTGCTGATGACGGTGCTGATCGTCTTCCCCGCGCTGTACCGGATGCTCACCGCCACCTGACCCGCCACCACGCGACCACCGCACGCCCCCGATCCCCCGTCCTGGAGACCACACCATGACTCGTATCAGGCCCCGCACCGGGTCCCTCCTCCGGCCACTGCTCGCCGCCCTGCTGCTGCCCGTGCTGCTCCCCGTCCAGCTCGGCATGCCCTTCTTCCACCACCGGATGGGCCGGGTCCGGGCGGCCCGCGCGGCCGGCGACCGCGGCGCCATCAGCATCGAACTCGCCCTGGCGGTCATCGTCCTGGTCGCCATCGCCGGCGGCGTGCTGGCGGCGGTGACCGCCCTCGCCAGCAAGGCCAAGAACAAGGTGCCCACCGACCTGCCCACGGCCGCGCAGTGACCCGACGCCCGCGCGTACCCCGACCGCTCGACCGGGGCGCCGTCACCCTGAGCCTGGCCATCCTCTTCCCCGTGGTGCTGCTGATCGTGATGCTGGCCGTCCAGGCGTGCCTGTGGTGGTACGCCGGCCAGGTCGCGCACACCGCGGTCCGCGAAGGGGTGGAGGCCGGACGGGTGCGCGGCGCCACGCCGGCGGACGGGGACGCGCGGGCGAACGAGGTGCTGGCCAGGTTCGGCGACCTGGCCCGGCCGGTCTCCGTCTCGCACGGCGGCACCGACGCGGACTACCTGCGGATGACCGTCGAGGTCAGCCCGCAGGCCGTCCTGCCGTTCTTCGACCGGATGACGATCACCCGCAAGGCGGCCGGCCCGCGCGAGCGGTTCGTCCCGGCGGGCGCGCGGTGAGGCGCCGCGGCGACCGCGGCGAGGTGGCCGTGGAGGTGGCGCTGCTCGCCCCCGTCCTGGTGGCCTTCGTGATGATCATCGTCGCGGCCGGGCGGGTGCAGAGCACCGGCGCGGTGATCGACGCCGCGGCCAGGGCCGGGGCCCGCGCCGCCTCGCTGGCCCGTACCCCCGAGGGGGCCGAGGAGGCCGCGCTGGAGGCGGTCCGCTCCACCCTGGACGAGAGCCAGGTGCGCTGCGCCGTCCCGCGGGACGGCCTGGTCGGGCACGACCGGCTGGACACCCCGTCCGGCCCGCTGGAGACCGTCACGGTCCGGGTGAGCTGCACGGTCCCGTTCGGGGATCTGATGAGCGTGGACGGCCTTCCGGGGGAGAAGACTTTCACCGGGGAGTTCACCTCGGTGGTGGACCTGCACAGGGGGAGATGAGGGGACATGAGGGGGGAGCTGATGGCCCGTCGGGGCAAGGCGCCGACCGGACCGGACACCGGCGCGGTCTCCACCTTCGTGGCGGTCTCCGCGGCGGCCCTGGTCATCCTGGTCGGCATCGTGCTCGACCTCGGCGGCCGGCTGCGGGTGATCGAGCAGACCGACGCGCTCGCCCAGGAGGCCGCCCGGGCCGGCGGCCAGCAGCTGGACGAGGCCGCCCTACGGGACGGCCGCGGCTACCTGGTCGACGAACCGCGGGCCCGGGAGGCCGTCCAGGCGTACCTGGCCGGTCACCACCTCACCGGCGAGGTCGACCTCCACACCCCGGGCGTGGTCAGCGTGACGATCGACGCCCACTACGACACCTCGCTGCTCCGACTGATCCGTATCAACACCCTTCCGGTGCGCGGGACCGGCAAGGCCGTCCTGGTGCACGGCGTCACGAATGAGGAGACCGGCTGATGGCCGCGCGACGAGCCGACGACCACGCCCACCGGGGTCGCGGGGGCACCCCCGGACCGGGCCCCCGTCCCGTACCCGTCCGGGCGGCCCGCCGCCCGACCGGGCGCTCGGTGCTCGCCGCCCTCGGCGCGCTGGTCGCCCTGCTCGGCCTGCTGGTCGCCGTCCCCGCCCTGCTGGCGTACGGCACCACGGCGGTGGCCGGCATGGGCGACCCGGCGGAGGGCGGCCTGGGCGCCGCGCTCACCACCCCGGACGACGGGCGGCTGTTCCTGTGGGCGCTGGTCGCGGTCGGCTGGGTGGCCTGGCTGTGCTTCGCCTGGTCGGTGCTGCTGGAGATCCCGGCGCAGCTGCGCGGACGGGTGGCCCGGCGGATCCCGGCGTTCGGCTGGAGCCAGCGGCTGGCCGCCGGACTGGTCGGCTCGGTGCTGGCTCTGCTGCCGGTGGCCGGTTCCGCCTTCGCCGCCGCACCGGAGGCGGTCCACGCGGCCGTCGCCCCGGCGCAGCTGGCGGCCGCGCCGCAGTACCCGGCGCTGCCCGCGGCCGCCGCCGCCCCGGCCGCGCCCGCCGCCGACGCCCAGCCCGGCTACACCGTCCGCGACACCCGGCCCGCCGACAGCCTCTGGTCCATCGCCGAGCGCCAACTCGGCTCCGGGGAGCGGTGGGTGGAGATCGCCCGGCTCAACGACGGCCGGGTGATGGACGAGTCGGGGAGCCGGTTCGACGCCGACCGGCCGATCCAGCCCGGCTGGAAGCTGGTCATGCCCGCCGACGCCAAGCCGGACGACCGCGCCGCCGCCCAGGGCGACCAGGGCACCCCGCCCGCCCTGCCCGAAGGCTCCGCCCCGGCCCACGTCCCCGCCCACGCCACCGTGACCGTCCGCTCCGGGGACAGCCTCTCCGCCATCGCCCAGCGGGAGTTGGGCGACGGCGACCAGTGGCCGCAGCTGTTCGAGGCGAACAAGGGCGTGGCCACCCCGGACGGCGAGCGGCTCACCGACCCCGACCTGCTGGTACCCGGCACGGTGCTGGCCATCCCGGGTGCGGCCACCGCCGAGCCGCCCGCCCCGGCCCCGCAGCAGCCCGCGCCCGCACCTGCGCCCGCGCCCGCACCCGCGCCGCAGGCGGAGACCCCGGCACCCCAAGCCCCGGCACCCCAGCCTCCGGCGCCGGAAGCCACGTCTGCGCCCGAGCCCACGTCGACGTCTGCGCCGACCTCGCAGGCACAGACCCCGGCGCCGGCCTCCTCCGCGCCCGAGAGCGCCGCCGCCGGGACCCCCGCTCCGGAGTCGGCCGGCCCGGCCGGCCCGGCGGCCGAACACCGCACGGCCCGGCCGAGCGACGACTACTCCGCCGCGCTGGCCGCCTCCGCCGTCGGCGTCCTGCTCGCCGCCGTGATGATCGGCGCGGTCTCCCGCCGCCGCGGCGACCAGCAGCGCGCCCGCCGCCCCCGGCACCGGATCGCCCTGCCGGGCCAGGCCGCCGGCGCCTTCGAGGCCGAGCTGCGGGCCCGCCAGAACGAGGCCGGCCTGGACCTGCTCGACCGCGCCCTGCGGACTCTCACCCGCAACACCGTCCGCACCGGCAAGCGGCTGCCCGCCCTGATCGCCGCCCGGGTCACCCGGGACCGGACGGTCGAACTCCACCTCGCCGCCCCCGCCGTGCCCGTCGCGCCGTTCCGAGCCGCCCACGCCCCGAACGTCTGGTGGTGCCCGGCGGACGCCTCCGACCTGCTCTCCAAGGGCCAGGCCGCCAAGCACAACGCCCCGTACCCGGCCCTGGTGACCCTCGGCAGCTCCCCGGACGGCTCGGTGGTGCTCGCCGACCTGGAGACCGTCCGGCTGGTCCACCTCTCCGGCCACCCGGAGGACGCCGAGGACGTGCTGCGCACCCTGGCCGTCGAGCTCGCGCACAGCCCGCTCGCCGACCGGCTCCACCTGCACCTGGTCGGCTTCGCCGGTGAACTCCCGCTCGCCGGCCCGGCCGTGGAGCGGGTGCACCACCACGCCACCATCGAGGCGGCCCTCGCCGTCCTCGGCCCGCGGACCGCCAAGGCCCGGGCCACCCTGGTCGCCGCCGACGCCAGCAGCCCGCGCGACGCCCGCAGCCGGGGGGACGCCGACGACGCCTGGGTGCCCGAGATCCTGCTGTCGGCCGAGCCGCCGACCGGGACCGTCCCCGGTGAACTGGGCCGGCTGCTCGACGGCCGCCCGCGTACCTGCCTCGCCGTGATCACCCGGGCGCCCGAGCGCGGCGCCGGCCCGGTCGCCCGCTGGACGCTGCCCAGCACCGGCCAGGCGACCCTGCCCGGGCTGCACCTGAGCGTGGAACTCCAGCGGCTCGACCCGCAGCAGCTCGGGCTGCTCGGCGAACTCGTCCGCAGCTCCGGCGACCTCACCCAGCACCCCGCCCCGGACTGGACCCTCGACGGTCCCGGCGAGGACCTCGACCCGACCGAACTCCCCACCCCCGTACCGGTCCTGGCCGCGCTCGGGGCGGTGAACGGAACCACCGGGCCCGCCGCGGTCACCGCCGCCGCGCTCGGTTCCGGGCCGTCGGAGGACGGGGAGGGCGGGCCGCGGCTGCTGGCCCGGGTCATCGGCACCGGCGCCAGCCCGTTCGCCGGCACCGGGCCGACCGCCACCCCGGCGCCCGGCCCCGCCTCCCGCCACCTGGTCAACGGGCTGGGGCGGCACGCCCTGAACCAGACCACGGTCGAGCTGGCGAAGCCGGTCGTCCCCGTGGCGCCGGCGGCACCCGTCGCGTCCGTCGCGTCGGCCGGATCCGCCGGTTCGCCCGAGGACGTCTCCGGGCCGGCCGCCGAGTACGGGCGGTTCGCGGAGACGGCGGCGCTGGCCCTGCCCGCGGCGGTGGAGGAGCCCGTGGAGGCGGCGGAGTCCGAACAGGACGTGGAGGCCGAGGAGTTCGGGCCGGCGGAGCCGACGGCGTTCACCGATCCGGCCCGGATCGCCCCGGTGCAGCCGGTGGCCGTGCCCGGACCGGTGAGCCCCGAACCGGTGAGCCCCGAGGCGGTGACCGCTGAGCCGGTGACCACTGGGCCGGTTCCCGCGTCGGCGGCCGGGGAGGAGGGCGGCGAGCCCGCGCACCCCGACGCCGTCGCGGCCGAGGCGCGCCCCCGGGCGGGCCGGACCGACAGCGACGACCTGCTCGCCATCCTCCGCTCGCCGGAGGCCCACACCCTGCGCACCGCGCCCCGGATCCGGGTGCTCGGGCCGCCGGACATCCTCGGCGCGGCCGGTTCCGCCGACCCCGGCGCGGTGCTCCGGCTGACCGAGCTGGCCGCGTTCCTGGCCCTCCGCCCGGGCACCGGCCACGCCGACCTGGACCAGCGGATCCACCCCGGCGCGGCCCACCTCGCCCCCGCCGACGGCGAGGCCGCCGTCCCGCCGTCCGCCGGGCCGCTGGCCGCCAAACTGGAGGGGCTGGCCGCCTGGTTGGGCACCTCATCGGAGGGCCGGTCCTTCCTCCCGGTCGACCAGCCGGAGTCGTACCACCTCGCGCCCACGGTCACCTGCGACTGGGACGAGTTCCGCAGTCTGTACCGCCGCGGCATGCGGAGCACCAGCACCACCGCCGACGCGGCGCTGGCGCACGCCCTCGCCCTGGTGCGGGGCGCGCCGTTCGCGGAGGTGGCCGGTGACACGTACGGCTGGGCGGAGGCGGAGCGGCAGGACATGCTCGCCGCCATCGTCGACACCGCCCACGAACTCGCCGCGCGACGGCTCCAGTACGGCGACCACCGCACCGCCGAGGCCGCGATCTTCCGCGCCCTGGCGGTCGCCCCGGACGTCGAACTCCTCCACCGCGACCTGTTCTACGCCTACGCCTCGGCCGGCGCCCGGGACCAGCTCGTCCGCGCGGTCAACCGTCTCGACGCCCTCTCCCGCCGCACCGGCCGCGACCTCGACCCGGACACGGTGGCGCTCCTGCGCGACCTCCTCTCGGGCTCCTAGCCCACCCGGGGGCACGGGGGCTGAAGGGGTTGCCACTGAAGGCACGCGGGGGCTGATCGGGTCACTGCTGAAGGGGCGCGGGGAACTGCGCGAGGTCTGGAGGGCTGAGGTAGAGGCCTTCCAGGGCGCGTGGTTCTCCCGAGCCTCGGCGGCTGGAAGGTCCCCGTGCCTCCCTTGCCGTGACTGATCGGGTCACCACTGGAGGGGCGCGGGGAACTGCGCGAGGTCGGGGGAGCCGAGGTGGTTCCCTTCTGCTGCGCACCGTTCCCCGCGCCCTGAAGACCCGTCCAACGGGCCGCGGCCGGTGGCGCGGAACTGCGTCTCCACGAAGGTGATCCCCGCGTACGCCACCTCCACCACCACCTGCCCCGCCCCGGCCACATGCCCGCCCCGCCGGCGGTCCGGGCCGCGACCGCGTACGTGCTGGCGGAGGCCGCGGCGGGCCGCCTCCGTCCGGTGATCGGCCGGCGCTTCCCGCTGGAGCGGGCCGCCGACGCCCACCGCGCCATCGCCTCCCGGGCCACCACCGGCAAGACCCTGCTGGAGGTCCGTCCCACCGGGGCCGACCCGCGGCGGCCGGTCTAAATCCGGTACGGCCGAACGGGGTTCGGTCACTACCCTGCGCTCATGGTTGATCCCGTCTATCCTCCCAAACCGCGTCCCGGCGACCGGGTGGCGATCATCTCGCCCTCCGCCGGACTGCCCGGTCTGTTCCCGCTGCCGTACGAACTCGGCCTGCGCAGGCTGGTCGAGGACTTCGGCCTCACGCCGGTCGAGTACCCGACCACCCGGCTGATGGGCGCCGACCCGCGGGCCCGGGCGGCGGACATCCACGCCGCGTTCACGGACCCGGACATCAAGGCCGTCATCGCCAGCATCGGCGGCGACGACCAGATCGCGGTGATCCCGCACCTGGACGGGGAGCTGCTGCGCGCCAACCCCAAGCCGTTCTTCGGCTACAGCGACAACACCAACCTGCTGCACCACCTGGCCGGGCTGGGCATCGTCGGCTACCACGGCGGCACGGTGATGTGCCAGTTCGGCCGGCCGGGGGCGATGGACCCGCTGACCGCCGACTCGGTCCGCGCCGCGCTCTTCACCTCCGGCCCGTACGAGCTGACCGCCGCGTCCCGGATCGTCGAGGAGAACGGCCGCTGGGAGGACCCGGCCACCTTCGAGGCCGAGCTGGCCACCGAACCCGCGCCCGGCTGGACCTGGCACCGGCCGGACCGGGTGGTCGAGGGCACCTCCTGGGGCGGCTGCGTGGAGATCGTCGCCTGGCTGCTGATGGCGGACCGCGGTATCGGCCCGGTCGAGGACTACGCCGGGCGGGTGCTCTTCCTGGAGACCTCCGAGGAGCTGATCAGCTCCGCCGAGGTCTACTACACCCTCCGGTCGATGGGGGAGCGCGGCCTGCTCCGGCAGTTCCCCGCGCTGCTGATGGGACGGGCGATGGCGTGGAGCCACCAGCGTCACAACGACGCCGCCGCCCGCGAACGGCACCGCGCCGAGCAGCGCGCCGCCGTGCTGCGCGCGCTGGCCGAGTACGCCCCGGACACCATGGCGGTCTTCGACGTCGACCTCGGGCACACCGAGCCGCAGCTGGTCATCCCGTACGGCGGGCGGATCCGGGTGGACGGTCCGGCCCGCCGGATCACCGTCACCTACTGAGCCGCCGCGCCCCGGGCGGGTTCGCGAGCGAGGTGTCCCGGGAGTGCCCGGAGCGTCAACTCCCCAGCCCGTGGGGGTCGGCGGGCGGCGGCCGCACGCCGCCGCCCGCCGGCGACGGGGGCGCGCCCTGCGCCCGCGTACACCGGACCACCCGGGCCCGGTCACCAGCCTGCGCGGATGCCCGTCCGGCCGCCACCCCCACCCGGCCTGGAACGATCGAGGGATGACCCCTTATCGTGGCGGGATCTGACGTGGTGATGGCGCCACACTGGGGACGGGTCGTCGCGGCTGCGACGAGGCGGGGGCGGTGACCGGGAGTGGCGGACGTGACAGCGGCGTCCGGGGACGGCGTGCGGCCGGACCCCGTGGACGAGACGGCGGAGCTGCCCCTCATCGGCGCTGACGCCGCCTCGGGCGGGCCCGCCGCAGGACGGCTCGCCGTGGCCGACCCCTTCGCGCTGCCGCCGTCGACCACCCCGTCCCACGGCACCCCGGTGCCGGCGGACCCGTTCGAGCTGCCGCCGACCGCCGTACCCTCCACGGGCTGGACCGCCACCATCCCGGCGATCACGCTGCCTCCGACGGCTCCGCCGACCCCGCAGAATCCGCCGACGGCCGCCGCCCCGCCGCAGCCGGTGGCACCCGCGCCCGCGCCCGTACCCGCTCCCGCCCCGGCCGTGGCGCCCACGGCGGTCACCCCGCCTGCCGCCGTCACCGCGCCGGCCGGACAGTCGGGCGGCATCGGGGGCAGCCTGCGCGGCCGGATCCTGGTGATCGAGGGCGGCTACGGTGCCCGCCGGCACTGGGGACGCGGCGGCGCCGCCCAGGCGCCGGTGCTCTCCGCGATGCTGGCCGCCGTCTCCCCGCAGATCCTGCTCGCCGCGGACGCGGTGGACGCCGTCCACCTGCCCGGCGCCACCGACCCGCAGACCGTGCTCGCCCACCTCCGCGCCGCCGCCCGCCACCCCGGGCCGCTGCTCATCCACGTTGGCGGGCACCTGTTCGCGGACCGGCGCGGCGGCCAGATCTTCCTGACGCTGCGTGACTCCAAGCCCGCCGACAGCCTGCCCTGGCAGGCCCTGGCCAACGAGCTGAGCCAGCGTCCGGCCGACCTGGACACCCTGGTGATCGGCGACCTGAGCGGCGACCACGCCGCCTGGCCGCAACTGCAGAGCGCCATCACCCCGTTGGTGGACGGCGTCCCGCTGTGGGCCGCGATCACCCCCGACCCGGACCAGGTCGGCACCTTCACCCGCGCGCTGATCGAGGTCCTGCACCGCGGCCGCCCCGGCGCCGACGCCGTCCTGACGCCGGAGCAGCTCCGCCAGCAGGTGCACTCGGTGCTGCGGCCGGACGTCATCACGCTCACCGCCCACGCCGCGGACCGGCCGCTGTTCCGCAACACCTCGCGCCAGATCGGCCCCGGCGCCGGCGACCCGCAGCCCCAGGGCGGCCCGGTCCCCGCGGCCGTGGCCCCCAAGCCTGCGGGCCGCGCCGCCCGTCCCGCCGTCACCCCGGCCGCCGCGCCCAGACCCGTCCCGACGGCCGGCGATCCGCAGGCCACGGTCGGCGCACCAGCCGCCGCCCCGGCGGCCCCGGCCCGCGGCGGTCTGCAGCGGAACTGGCAGCCCCGCGGCATGGTCAGCCTCCGCAAGCCCGGCGTGCCCGCCACCCCGCCGCGCCCCGCCCGGCCGGTCGCCCTGGAGAAGTCCGCCAGGTCAGACCGCGTCGACCTGGGCAAGCCGACCGGCACCGAGAAGGTGGAGCTGGGGAAGCCGTCCGGCACCGAGAAGGTGGAGCTGGGCAAGCCGACCGCAGACCGCGTGGAGCTGGGCAAGGAGGCCTCCGCCGAGCGCGTCGAAACCGGCAAGCCGACGACCGAGCGCGTCGAACTCGGCAAGCCGGCGGCCCCCGAACAGCCCGACGCCGCCGAGCGGGTGGAGCTGGGTAAGCCGTCCACCGCCACCCCGGACTCCACCGACCGCGTGGAACTCGCCAAGCCCGCCGCCCGGCCCGAGCCCGTCGAGCCCGAGGCCGTCGGGGCCGCCGAACGGGTCGAGCTCGGCAAGCCGACCGCCGCGGTCCAGACCGCCCCCGCCGCGTCCGAGTCTGCCGCGACGGAACCCGAGGCCGACCCGCTGGAGGGGTACCGCGACGCCATCGGCCGGATCGTGGCCAGCGCCGACGCCGGTGCCCACCAGGAAGCCGCCGAACTCGCCATCGCGCTGGAGGAGAAGGCCGTCGCCGTCCACGGCCCGGTCGCCCCGGCCGTACTCCAGGTCCGGCAGGTACGGGCGCACGTGTCCCGGCTCGCCGGCCGGGCCGCGCTGGCCGCCGAGATCTACCGCGAGGTCGCCCTCACGCTGCTCCGCACCGAGGGCCCCGAGCACACGGAGACCCAGCGGGCCGCGACCAACGCGGAAGCCTGCTGGCGGGCCGTCAAGGATCCGGCGGAGGCCATCTCCATCGCGCCGGACATCATCGAACTCCGCGCCCACCTCCCGGGCCCCGACGGCCGCAAGCTCCGCGCCGCCGAGCGCCACCTCCGCCAGCTGGTCGCCGCCAAGGCCGCCCACGACTACGCCGAGCCCACCCCGACGGCCTGACCCAGGTGCAGGCTCTCGGCAGCCGGTCGACCACACGGGGCGCGGCGGGAGGCGGGCGCCTTCTGCGGGCTTCCGGTCGACCACAAGGGGCGCGGGGAACTGCGCGAAAACGGAAGGCTGGGCGCCGTACTCGCCCTCCGAGCAGCGGAGTTCGGCTCCTCGGCGGCCTTACGTAGGCGGCCTTCCGTTTCGCGCAGTTCTCCCCCAGCCTGGCGGCTGGGAGGTGCCCCCACGCGCCCCTGTGGTGCTTGCCCGATCGGGTCCGGTGCCCCGGTCCCCGGAGGGTCAGCGGGCGCCCCCGTTGACGTACAGGGTCTGCCCGCTCACGTAGGAGGCGTCCTCGCTGGCGAGGAAGACGACCACGGAGGCGATCTCCTCGGGCTGTCCGACCCGCCGGAGCGGGGTGCGGTCGGCCGCCAGCGCCTGGTGCTCCTCGGCGCTGGAGCCGACCCGCTCGGCGGTGGCGGCGGTCATCGCGGTGGCGATGTAGCCGGGGGCGACGGCGTTGACGTTGATGTTGAACGGGCCGAGCTCGATCGCCAGGGTGGCGGTGAGACCCTGGATGCCGGCCTTGGCGGCGGCGTAGTTGGCCTGGCCGCGGTTGCCGAGGGCGGAGCGCGAGCTCAGCGAGACGATCTTGCCGTACTTCTGCTTCACCATGTACTTCTGCGCCACGTGGCTGCAGTTGTACGCGCTGGTGAGGTTGACGGTGATGACGGCGTCCCAGTCGTTCTTCGGCATCTTGAAGAACAGGTTGTCGCGGGTGATGCCGGCGTTGTTGACCAGGATGTGGATCCCGCCGAGGTCCTCGGCGACCGCCGCGAACACCGCCTCCACCGCGTCGTAGTCGGCGACGTCGCAGCCGTACGCCTTCGCGGTGCCGCCCTTGGCGGTGATCGCCTCCACGGTGGCGGCGGCCCGCCCGGCGGTCAGGTCGACCACGGCGACGGTCGCGCCCTCCTCGGCCAGCCGCAGTGCGGTGGCGGCGCCGATGCCCTGAGCCGCGCCGGTGACCACGGCGACCTTGCCCTCGAAGCCTGCGTGACGAGTCATGAACGTTCTTCCCTCAGTCCTTCTCGACGAGTACGGCGCTGCCCTGTCCGACGCCGACACACATGGTGGCCAGGCCGCGCCGGGCGCCGGTGCGGCGCATCCGGTGCAGCAGGGTGGTGAGGATGCGGGCGCCGGAGCCGCCCAGCGGGTGGCCGAGGGCGATGGCGCCGCCGCTCGGGTTGACCAGCTCCGGGTCGAAGCCCAACTCCCGGACGCTGGCCAGGGCCTGGGCCGCGAACGCCTCGTTGAACTCGGCCTCCTGGACGTCCTCGACCCGCCAGCCGAGCCGGCCCAGCACCTTGCGGGTGGCGGGCACGGGACCGATGCCCATCACGTCCGGGTGCACGCCCGCCGAGGCGCCCGCCGCGTACCGGCCGAGCGGCTCCAGCTCCAGCTCCCGCAGGGCCTCCTCGCTGACCAGCAGCAGGGCGGCGGCGCCGTCGTTCATCGGGGAGGCGTTGCCCGCGGTGACCGTGCCGCCGGGCCGGAACACCGGCTTGAGGCGGGCCAGCTTCTCCAGGGTGGTGTCCTCGCGGATGGACTCGTCCTCGGTGACCAGCACGCCGTCCGGCCGCTCCACCGGCAGCAGTTCGGCGTCGAAGTGGCCGTCCTTGCGGGCCGTGGCCGCGCGCTGGTGGCTGCGCAGCGCGAATGCGTCCTGCTCCTCGCGGGTGACGCCGTACCGGGTGGCCACCTCCTCGGCGGTCTCGCCCATGCTGAGGACGCCGTGCAGCTCCTTCATCCGCGGGTTGGTCAGCCGCCAGCCGAGCCGGGTGTCGAAGGTCTCCATCCGGTGCGGCAGGGCCTCGTCCGGCCGGGGGAGCACGAAGGGGGCGCGGCTCATCGACTCGCAGCCGCCGGCCACCACGACCTCCGCCTCGCCGGCGGCGATGGTGCGGGCGGCGGTGGTGACCGCCTCCATGCCGGAGGCGCACAGCCGGTTGAGGGTGGCGCCGGGGACGGACTCCGGGAGGCCGGCCAGCAGCACCGCCATCCGGGCGAGGTTGCGGTTGTCCTCGCCGGCCTGGTTGGCGGCACCCCAGTAGACGTCGTCGATCCGGGCCGGGTCGAGCGCGGGCACGTCGGCGAGCAGGCCGCGCAGGACGGCGGCCGAGAGGTCGTCCGGCCGCACCGTGGACAGCGCGCCGCGCAGCCGCCCGATCGGGGTGCGGCGGGCGGCGGCGAAGTAGACGGGACGCACTTCGTCGGGCTCCTAATCTCGTGGGTCTCGTGGGTCTTGTGGACTCTGGAACGCGTTGACGCCGGTCAGGGATCGCCCGATCAGCAGCTTCTGGATCTGGCTGGTGCCCTCGTAGAGGGTCATCACCCGGGCGTCGCGCAGGTACTTGCCGACCGGGTACTCGTCGATGAAGCCGTAGCCGCCGAACACCTGCAGGGCGTTGTTGGCGGCCCGCACCGCGGCCTCGCTGGCGAACAGCTTGGCGGTGGAGGACTCAGTGGCGACCGGCAGACCGCGCTCGATCCGGTCGGCGACCCGCCAGGTCAGCAGCCGGGCGGCGTCCACGTCCACCGCGATGTCGGCGAGCAGCTCCTGCACCAGCTGGTGCCCGGCGATCGGCCGGCCGAACTGCTCCCGCTCGGTGGCGTACCGGACGGCCGCGTCCAGGCAGCCCTGGGCGATGCCCACGCAGCCGGCGGCCACCGACATCCGCCCCTTGGCCAGGGCGGACATCGCCACCGAGAAGCCCTTGCCCTCGGGGCCGAGCCGGGCGCTGTCGGGCACCCGGACGCCGTCCAGCACCAGCTCGGCGGTGGCCTGGCCGCGCAGGCCAAGCTTGCCGTGGATCAGCCGGCGCTCGAAGCCGGGCAGGTCGGTGGGGACCAGGAAGGCGGTCACGCCGCGGTGGCCGGCCTCCCCGGTCCGGGCGAAGACCAGGGCCACCTCGGCCCAGGTGCCGTTGGTGATGAACATCTTGGCGCCGGTGATCAGCCAGTCTCCGCCGTCGCGTACCGCGCGGGTCGTCAGGTTGGCCGCGTCCGAACCGGTGCCGGGCTCGGTCAGCGCGAAGCAGCCCAGGGCCTCGCCGGAGGTCAGCCGGGGCAGCCAGTGCCGCTTCTGCTCCTCGGTGCCGTAACCGTAAATCGACTTGCCGACAAGGCCGAGCGAGACCGACACGATGCCGCGCACCGAGGAGTCGCCACGGCCCAGCTCCTCCAGCACCAGGCAGTACGCCAGGTGGTCGCCGCCGCTGCCGCCGTACTCCTCCGGGATGGTGAGCCCCAGGAAGCCCAGCTTGCCGAGCTTGCGGACCACGCCCAGGTCCACCGACTCGGCGCGGTCCCACTCGGCGGCGAACGGCGCGATCTCGCGGTCGGTGAACTCCGCCGCCAGCACCCTGACGGCGGCCTGCTCCTCGGACAGCTCCAGGTCCATGTCGGCGGGCACCTCGTTAAACTAGCGCTGCAAGTTTAATCCGGACCATAGCCCACCCCGGGCGAGCTGGGAAGGGGGGACTTGCCAGAATGACGATCGCACGATCGCACCAGACGATCATCCGTCCGACCGGAGGAGGCGGCGATGCCCCGCCCGCGCACACCCCTGCTGAGCCGCGAGCGCATCGTCGTCGCCGCCCTCGCCCTGGTCGACGCCGAGGGCCTGGCCGCGCTCTCCACCCGACGCCTCGCCACCGAGCTCTCGGTCAGCGGACCCTCGCTCTACAACCACTTCGCCACCAAGGACGAGCTGCTGGACGCCGTGGTGGACAGCGTCATGGGCGAGGTCGACCTGTCGATGTTCGACGCCCCGGACGGCTGGCGCGAGCCGCTGCGGGACTGGGCCCGCTCCTACCGGGCCGCCCTCGCCGCCCACCCCAACGTCGTCCCGGTGCTCGCCCAGGGGCCCGGGCGGCGGCCCAACGCCCTGCGGCTCGCCGACGCGGTGTTCGGCTGCCTGGTCGACGCGGGGTGGCCACGGGGGCAGGCGACCCGGATCGGGGCCCTGATGCGGTACTTCATCACCGGCTCCGCCCTCGGCTCCTTCGCCGCCGGCTTCCCCGAGGACGCCGCCGTCTACGCCGCCGACTACCCCCATCTCGGCGAGGCCCACCTCCTCGCCGAACACCGCCGCACCATCGACGAGAGCGCCTTCGAAACCGGCCTCCACGCCCTCCTCGACGGCCTGGCCCTCCGCTACCCCGACCCAGGTCACTAGGCGCCGGTCACCGGCCCCGGTTCACCAGGGCTCGCGGGAGGTGAAGGCGGGGCGGAGGTCGGGGTCGACGGGGTCGTAGTAGCGGTGGTAGACGGGGGTGAGGCCGCCGGAGACCGGGGGGACGATCCAGCTCCAGTCCGCCGGGGTCGGCCGTCCCTGGCGCTGTTCCTGGGCGATGTGTCTCAGGAACCGCTCGGACTCGGTGTGGTGGTCCGCCATGGTCACCCCGTAGGCGTGGAAGGAGTGCAGCACCGCGACGTTGAGCTCCACCAGCGCCCGGTCCCGCCACAGCGTCCGGTCGCTGGAGGTGTCCAGCCCCAGCCTCGCCGCCACCGTCCCGAGCATGTCGTACCGGTCGGCGTCCGCCAGGTTCCGCGCGCCGATCTCGGTCCCCATGTACCAGCCGTTGAACGGCGCCGCCGGGTACCGGACGCCCCCGATCTCCAGCACCATGTCGCTGATCGCCGGCACGGCGTACCAGCGCAGTCCCAGCTCGGCGAACCACCCGTGCTCGGGGTGCCGCAGCGGCACCTCCAGGACGACGTCGTCGGGCAGCTCGTACCAGCGGGGGTCGGCCGTGGGCCGCTCCTGGATCACCAGCGGCAGGACGTCGAACCGCTCGCCCCCGCTCTTCCAGCCCAGGTCCCGGGCCAGGGTGGTGAGTTCCGCACCGGCGGGGTCGCCGGTCCAGTGTCCGTCCGGATCCCGGTAGCCGGCGTACCGGACCAGCTGGGCGTTGCGGATCCGCGGGGCGGGGAGGCCGGGCGCGTCCGGAGCGAAGACGGTGATCACCGGCCGGATCCGGCCGCCGTTGGTGGCGGCCCGGAGGTGGCCGAAGCACTCGGCGGCCATCCCGTCCGCCGTGGTGACCTCCCGGCGGTCGCGGACCACCAGGCTGCGCCAGTAGAGCCGGCCGATGCAGCGGGCGGAGTTCCGCCAGGCGACCTTGGCGCCGAAGGCGAGTTCGGCGGGCGTGTGGCGGTAGGTGCCGGTCCGTTCGATCTCGGCGAGCACCTCGCGGATCCGGACGGCCGGGTCGCCGGCGGCCGGGTGCTCCTGGTGGAACTGGCGGACGAACGCGACCGCCTCCCCGATCGGCGAGCGGACCGGCGTCCGGTCGGACGCGAGGTCCGGCACGAGGTCCGACGCGAGGTCCGGCAGGTGGTCCGTGGCCGGCGGACCCGGCACCGCGGTACGGGCGGGCGCCACCTGCGCCGCGTGGTGTGCGTAGGGGCAGACCCCGGCGGGCGTGGACTTGCGGGTACGAATCCGACTGAAGATCAAGAGCACATCCCTCCCACCGCCCATGAGTACCGGAGGTGTTCGCGGGGTCGCAGCGAGTGCACGATTCGGCCCCCCGCCGGGCTCCGGCGGCGCTAGGGTGTGCGGCGGCCGGGACCGGCCGGCCCGCAGGCCTTCCGAGCCCGGCCGAGGTCCGACGTCCGACGTGCGACGTCCGGGTGGCGGGTCCCCGGTCAGCCCATGTCCTCCAGCCGGACGCCCTTGGTCTCCCGGACGTACCGGACCACGAACACGGCCGAGCCGGCCGCGAAGGCGGCGTACACCGCGTAGGTGGCCGACAGGTTCCACCGCGCCAGGGCCGGGAAGCTGACCGTGATCGCCCAGTTGGCGATCCACTGCGCCGAGGCGGCGACCGAGAGCGCCGCGGCCCGGACCCGGTTGGGGAACATCTCGCCGAGCATCACCCAGACCACCACGCCCCAGGACATCGCGAAGAACAGCACGAAGGCGTTGGCGGCGACCAGGGCGACGGTGCCCTGGAGGTCGGGGAGGGTGACGTCGGTGCCGCTGCCGGTGGCGGAGGCGAAGGCCCAGGCGGCGGCGCCGAGCGAGGCGGCCATGCCGAAGGAGCCGATCAGGGCCAGCGGCTTGCGGCCGATCCGGTCCACCAGCAGGATCGCCACCACCGTGCCCAGGATGTTGATCACCGAGCCGACGAAGCTGATCAGCAGCGAGTCGGACTGCTCGACGCCCACCGACTGCCAGAGGACGGAGGAGTAGTAGAAGATCACGTTGATGCCGACCAGCTGCTGGAAGACCGACAGCCCGATGCCCACCCAGACGATCGGCAGCAGACCGTACCGGCCGTCGAGCAGGTCGCGGAAGGCCGGGCGGTGGTCGGCGGCGATCAGGTCGCGGATCTCGGCGATCCGCTGGTCCGTGTCCACGCCGGAGCCCTCGACCCCGCGCAGCACCGTGCGGGCCTCCTCCAGTCGGCCGGCGGCGATCAGGAACCGCGGCGACTCGGGGATCAGTGCGGCCAGCGCGAAGTAGACCGCCGCCGGGACCACGCAGACGCCGAGCATCCACTGCCAGGCCTCCAGGCCCAGCAGCTCGCCCCGGGTGTCGCCGCCGGCGGACTCCGCCAGCACCCAGTTGACCAGCTGCGAGATGGCGATCCCGAGCACGATCGCGGCCTGCTGGAACGAGGCCAGTCGGCCGCGGTACCGGGTCGGCGCCACCTCGGCGATGTACGTCGGGGCGATCACCGAGGCGATGCCGATCGCCGCGCCGCCGAGCACCCGCCAGAACGCCAGGTCCCAGGCGCCGAACGGGAGCATCGAGCCCACCGCGCTGATCGCGAACAGCACCGCGGCGACCTTCATCACCCGGATCCGGCCCCACCGGTCCGCGAACCGGCCGGCCAGGGCCGCGCCGACCGCCGAGCCGAGCAGCGCCGAGGAGACGATCAGCCCGGTGACGCCGTCCCCGACCGCGAACCGGTCCTGGATGCCGGAGACGGCGCCGTTGATCACCGAGCTGTCGTAGCCGAACAGGAAGCCGCCGAGCGCGGCGGCCGCCGTGATGAACACCACGAAGCCGAGGCGGTCCGAGGACCGCTCCTCCGCCTTCACAGGCTGATGGGTCACGCTCACGATCCAGACTCCCGGTCCTCGACATTGCGGTCAGGTCGCCTGGATCGTAACGCTTCGATGTTCAAGACTTGTACATCGGATTGCCTGCCAAGAAGTTGTGTGTTCGTGAAGTTAACAAGCGGGGCGAACGATTCCGCCTCCGGACGATCAGCCGACCGACCGCCCGGAGGACGAGCCGGCCGACCCGGGCGATCAGTCGGACGCCGAGCCGGCCGACCCCGCCGGCCGCGCGAGCGACAGGCCGAACCGGCCCGCCTCGTCCGTCCACCACTCGGTCAGCCGCAGCCCGACCGCCTCCAGCTCCGACGCGATCCGCGAGCGGCGGAACTTCGCCGAGATCTCGGTGCGCAGCTCCTCACCCGCGTCGAAGTGCACCGGCAGGTCCAGCGCCGGGATCTTCACGGTCTGCGCCCGCCGCGACCGCAGCCGCATCTCGATCCACTCCTGCTCGGCGTCCCAGAGCGCCACGTGGTCGAACATCGCCGGGTCGAAGTCCGCGCCCAGCTCCCGGTTGAGCACGTTCAGCACGTTCTTGTCGAACTCGGCGGTCACCCCGGCCGCGTCGTCGTACGCCGCGACCAGCACCTCCGGGTCCTTCACCAGGTCCGTGCCCAGGAGCAGCGCGTCCCCCGGCGCCAGCGCGTTGCGCAGTCCGGCCAGGAACTCCCGGCGCTCGGCGGGCAGCAGGTTGCCGAGCGTCCCGCCGAGGAAGGCCACCAGCCGGGGCCGGCCGTCCGCCGGCAGCCCGCCCAGGCCGTGGGTGAAGTCCGACAGCACCCCGTGCACCGCCAGCCCCGGGTACTCCGCGGTCAGCGCCCGCCCGGCCGCCTCCAGCGCGCTCTCGCTCACGTCCACCGGCACGTAGGTCTCCAGGGTGCCCAGCTCGCGCAGCGCGTCCAGCAGCAGCCGGGTCTTCTCGGAGGAGCCGGAGCCCAGTTCCACCAGCGTTCTGGCCCGGCTCAGCCCGGCGATCTCCCGGGAGCGGGCCACCAGGATCTCCCGCTCGGCCCGGGTCGGGTAGTACTCCGGCAGCCGGGTGATCTGCTCGAACAGCTCGCTGCCCCGCGCGTCGTAGAACCACTTCGGCGGCAGCCGCTTGGGACTCGCGGTCAGGCCCCGCTGCACGTCGTGCCGCAACGCGTGGCTGAAGTGGTCGGCGGGCAGCAGCCGGGTCATGTCGAAGGTCATGGCGGATCGTCCTCTCACTCGGATCGCTTCACTCGGATCGCTCGAACGGCTCGGTCGCTCGGTTCGCTCGAACGGCTCGGGTCGCTCGGTTCGGGTCGTCGGATGATCAGTCGATGGGGCGTACGGTCACGCCCGCCGCGGTGGCGAGCAGCAGGGAGCGGTCGGGTACCTCCTGCCAGCCCGGTTCCTCGTCCGAGGGCTCCGAGGCGACCAGCACCCCCCTCCCGGTGCGGTGGAACAGGGTGTCGCCCCAGCTGGTCGCGGCGATCGAACTCCCGTCCGTGACCAGCAGGTTGAGCCGCGCCTCGGTGTGCTTGGCGACCAGCTTCACGGTCTCGGTGAGCGCCTCGCCGAGCGCCGCCCCGGCCCGCAGCTGGCGCAGCACCAGTCCCCACACCAGCGCCGAGTCGCTGCGCGCCGCCAGCTCCAGCAGCTCGCCCGGGTCCAGCTCGGCCGCCAGTGCCGCGCAGCCGCCCGGCCAGCCCGGCAGCGCGCCGTTGTGGCTGAACAGCCAGCGGCCCGCGGCGAACGGCGCCGCCGCCGCCTCGCCCGCCGCGCACCCGTCGGTGGCCGAGCGGACGGCCGCCAGCAGTGCACGGGTGCGCACCACCCGGGCCAGGTCGGCGAAGGAGGCGTCCGCCCAGATCGGCCCCTCCCGCCGGTACCGGGCGGGCACCTCGTCCCCGTCCGCGTACCAGCCGACGCCGAACCCGTCCACGTTCACCGTCCCGTACCGCTGCAGCAGCGGCGCCCAGGACTGCCGGTACAGGCCCAGCGGTGGATCCACCACCAGCCGCCGGATCGGCACCGGGGCGCCCAGGTAGGCGAGGTGGCGGCACATCAGGCCACGTCCCGGGCGGTCCGGAAGCCGGAGAAGATCTGCCGCCGGACGGGGTAGTCCCAGTTCCGGAAGGTGCCCCGGCAGGCCACCGGTGCCACCGCGAAGGACCCGCCGCGCAGCACCTTGTGCTCCGGGCCGAAGAACACCTCCGAGTACTCCCGGTACGGCCAGGCCCGGAACCCCGGGTAGCCGTGGAAGTCGCCGGCCGTCCACTCCCACACGTCTCCGATCAACTGCCGGACGCCGTACGGGGACTCGCCCGCCGGATAGCCGCCCACCGGGGCCGGCTGGAGGTGCCGCTGGCCGAGGTTGGCGTGCTCGGGTCCGGGCGGCTCGTCGCCCCACGGGTAGCGGCGGGAGCGGTCGGTCGCCGGGTCGTGCCGGGCCGCCTTCTCCCACTCCGCCTCGGTCGGCAGCCGCCGGCCGGCCCAGCGGGCGTACGCGTCCGCCTCGTACCAGCTGACGTGCAGCACCGGCTCGGCGTCCGGCACCGGCTCCAGCACGCCGAACCTCCGGCGCAGCCACTGCCCGCCGTCCCGGGACCAGAACAGCGGCGCGGTCAGCCCCGCCTCCATCCGGTACGCCCAGCCCTCGGCCGTCCACCACCGCGGGTCGAAGTACCCGCCGTCCGCCATGAACCGCTGGTAGGCGCCGTTGCTGACCGGGGTGGTGTCCAGCAGGTAGTCCGGCAGCTCCACCACGTGCGCCGGCCGCTCGTTGTCCAGCGCCCAGGGCTCGGTGTCGGTGCCCATGGTGAACGGGCCGGCCGGGATCAGGACCTCGGCCGGCAGCGGGTCCACCCGGGCCGGCGGCGGGGGAGCGGCCAGCACCGCCTCACCCTTGCGCAGCTGATGGGTGATCAGCATGGTCTCGTCGTGCTGCTGCTCGTGCTGCGCGATCATGCCGAAGGCGAACCCCGCGTCCAGCAGCGGCGCCCCCTCCAGCGGACTGGCCTCCAGCAGGTCCAGCACCCGCCCGCGGACGTCGTGGGCGTAGCGCCGGGCCTCCTTCGGCGGCAGCAGCGGCAGTCGGGGCCGCTCGGCGCGCGGATGCTCGAACGCGTCGTACAGCGGGTCGATCTCCGGGTGCATCGGGTCGCGGCCGCCGACGTTCCGCAGCAGCCACAGCTCCTCCTGGTTGCCGATGTGCGCCAGGTCCCAGACCAGCGGCGACATCAGCGGGGAGTGCTGGGCGGTCAGGTCGCGGTCGTCCACCGCGTCGGTCAGGGACCCGGTGCGCTCACGGGCCGCGGTCAGCTCGCCCGCGATCAGCTCGCGCAGCGCGTTCGGGTCGGTGCGGTCGGCGTTCAGCACGGTGCGCCCTCCTCGGGAGCGGGCCGGACGTCGGCGCGCAGCCCGTCCAGCTGGTCGTCGGCGGGACAGCGCCCGCGGGCCGGGTAGCGTTCGGCGAACTCGCCCAGGGCCTTGCGGAGCGGGCCGTCGGCGCCGCGCCGGGCCAGCGCCCGGTCGGCGGCCGCGAAGCAGACCAGCGCGGCCCGCCGCAGCTCCGGATCGGCCATGCCGCGGACCGCCGCCCGCTGCCAAAGGCCGCTGCGCGGCGGGGGAGTGGCGCCGTCGTGGTCCAGCCGCTCCAGGGCGGCCAGCGCGGTGTCGGTGGCGATCGGGTCGTCCAGCAGCGCGCTCACCAGGGCCAGCGGGACGAGCCAGCCGTCCCCGGGCTGGGCGTCGATCATCCGCAGCTCCAGGTGCCCGCGCGGCCGTACCGGCGGGAACAGGGTGGTGCGGTGGTAGTCCAGGTCGGCCAGGGTGGCGGCGCGATCGCCCGCGCCGCGCAGCCAGTCCCGGAAGGTCAGCCCGGCGGGCGCCGTCCAGGGCACCCCGTCCGAGCGGCGCACGCACAGCACCCGGGCGTCCAGCACGTATCTCGACCACACGTCCCGCGGATCGCCGTCCGGCGGCGGTGCCAGGGTGCGGCTCGGGTCCATCCGGGACCACACCATCTGCCGGGTCGACCGGTAGCCGGTCGGACGGCCGTCCAGCAGGGGGGAGTTGGCGAACGCCGCGACCAGCACCGGCCCCAGCCGGTGGGTCAGCTGCCAGCGCTCCGCGAACCGCGGCTCGGTGCCCGCGTCCACGCTCACCTGCACGGACGCCGTCCCGCACATCATGATCCTGCCCCACGGCCCGGCCGAGTCGAAGTACCGCTCCATCGCGCGGTACCGGGGGTGGGCGGCCTGCATCCGGCGCTCCCGCGCCACCGGGTCGGTGCCGCTGCCGGTGAGCCGCAGGCCCTGGGAGGCGAGCGCGGAACGGAGTGCGGCGTGGTCCGCCAGCAGGTCGGCGGCGCAGTTCTCGGGGCTCTCGGCGGGGAGGGAGCTGAGCTCGACCTGGCCGCCGGGTTCACGGGTCAGACGGGCGCCCGCCGGAAACCGCGGGCCGTCGGGGTGCGTCGGCAGGGCCGTCAGCGCGGCCGCGACGCGATCGGGGTCCACCGGGCTGTCGGGACATCGGTCGTCATGGACGAACCACTCCGCCTCGACCCCGATCAGGCGCGGGGGCCCGATCTTGAAACATATGCCGAGCAGATGCTCCTCGGCCGAAGCCTCGGTCAGCGGTGTCACACTCCGTGGCGGTTGCTCGGTCTCCGCCACACGGTTCGGGCGTACGGGTATCACCGGACTCACCATCCCTCGGTTCGCGGTCGCGGCCCGGTCGTTTCCTGCTCAGTCTGCTACGGGGCAAACATCGCCGCCGCTCAGAGCTGCTCTGTGCAGGTCAAGGGGGTGACGGCGGCCGGGTGTTCGGACGGAATCCGGCCGCCGACGACGAGTTCCGGCCACGGGGGCGGACGGTCCGCCGGGAGTCGAGCCGCTACGTTCGGTGACCATCGGGGTGTGAGGGGCGGTGTCCTGCGAGAGGTCGGCCGATGTGGTGCGGGTGTGACGGGAGGCGCCTCGGGTGCCACCGCTACGCGCTGAGGCGGCGTTCGAGCGGGGTGCGGAAGCGGGGGGTGACGCGGGAGGGGCCGAGCCAGGCGCGGAGGCGGTCGGCCTCGGCGGCGACGGCGGCCGTGGCCTCGACGCCGGGCCGCCCGAAGAGTTCGGTCACCACCTCGCCGTCCGCCCGCTGGGCCCAGCCGCCGACGATCCGCCCGTCCCACCAGACGGTCGGCCCGATGTTGCCGGAGCGGTCGAAGAGTTCGGCCCGGTGCTCGGGCGGCAGGTACCAGTCCCGTAGCTGCCATCCCATCGGCGTCGGGTCGAGCCCCGGCAGCAGGGCGGCCCAGGGCTCGGGCTGCGGCACCGGCTCGACGTCCTCGGGCAGCACGAACCCCTCCCGCTCCTCGGTGCCGCAGTCCACCGTCACCGCGACCGCCCCGCAGGCGGCCAGCGCGGCGCGTACCTCCCGGACCGTCCACCCCGTCCACCACTTGAGGTCGTCCACCGTCCCGGGCCCGTACCGGTCGAGCCAGCGCCGGGCCAGGTCCGCCTGGGCCTGGGCGACGGGCAGGTCCGGGTACGGCCGGTGGACCGCCCAGTGGTGCTGGTTGCTGGTCCAACTCCCCACCGGCCGGCGGCGGATGATCGCCGCCTCCATGCCGAGGACGCGCAGCAGCCGGGTGCCGATGGTCTGGACGGCCTCGTACGGCTTGCCGACCGACACCGCGATGCCCTGCCGCAGGTCGGGGACCAGTTCGCCGAGCCGGCTGCCGCTGGCGTGGCCGGACTCGGCGAGGGCGGCGAGCGCCTCCTCCTGGACCCGGGCCAGCCAGGCCTCGTCGAACCCGCCCTCGGCGGCGAAGGCCACCAGCCCGCGGCGCTCCCGCTCGGCGACCTTGCGGGTGGTGGAGGACTGCACCAGCGGGGCCACGTCCGCCGGGACGACGAACAGGGTGTGCCGCATGCCGTGCATCCGGACCAGCGTGGCGTCCTCGTACAGCGCCCGCTCGACCTCGGGAATCCCGGGGTCCGTCATCCGGGCGCCGGCGGAGAGGAACACCGAGGACGGATCGCTGGCGTGCAGGGCGAGGACGGACTCCGCCACCTCCTCGGCGGTCCGGGCCCGCGACCCGGGGGTCAGCAACTGCCGTACGGCCAGCCGGGCGCGCCGCCCGGCAGTGTCGATCCTGGGGCGGGCGTTCATCGGGTCTCCGATCGGAATGCTGGCGGGCCGTCAACCGCCATTCTCCTCAACGGCCTTGGTGAGGGAGCGCTCCCACGGATTTCGTCCGGACTCCTTGACGTGTTCCGGGCGCCGTGGCTTCATATCCCATGACTCCGGGCCCGTTCCACCGCTGGTCCATCTCATGAATGGGAGCGCTCCCATAGATCCACGCAAGGCCGAAGGCCCGGTCACCCCCAGGGTCCGTCCCCCACCCGAAAGGATTCCGCCGGTGTCAGTCCCCCTCGTCCGCCGTCTCCGGACGGCCGCGGCCGCCGCGGTGCTCAGCGCCGCCACCGTGCTGCCGCTCGCCCTCGCCCAGCCCACCCAGGCGGCCCCCGCCGTCCCCGCCGAAGCCGCCGCCCCTGCCCCCGCCGAAGCCGCCGCCCGGGTCGACAACCCGTACGTCGGCGCCGGCGTCTACGTGAACCCCGAGTGGTCGGCCAAGGCGGCCGCGGAGCCCGGCGGCAGCGCGGTGGCGAACCAGCCGACCGCCGTCTGGCTGGACCGGATCGCCGCGATCGACGGCGTGGGCGGCTCGATGGGCCTGCGGGCCCACCTGGACGCGGCCGTCGCGCAGGCCGCCGGCAGGCCGCTGGTGTTCCAGGTGGTCGTCTACAACCTGCCGGGCCGCGACTGCGCCGCCCTCGCCTCCAACGGCGAGCTGGGCCCGACCGAGATCGGCCGGTACCGGAGCGAGTACATCGACCCGATCGCCGCGATCCTCCGGGACCCGGCCTACGCGGGGCTGCGGATCGTCACCACCATCGAGCTCGACTCCCTGCCCAACCTGGTCACCAACGCCGGCGGCACGGCCACCGCCACCCCGCAGTGCGAGGCCATGAAGGCCAACGGCAACTATGTCGCCGGGGTGGGCTACGCGCTGGCCCGGCTGGGCGCGATCCCGAACGTCTACAACTACCTCGACGCCGGCCACCACGGCTGGCTGGGCTGGGACTCCAACCTCGACCCCTCGGTCAACCTGCTCCACCAGGCGGCCAACGCCTCCGGGTCCACCCCGGCGAACGTCCAGGGCTTCGTGGTGAACACCGCCAACTACTCGGCGCTGCGCGAGCCGAACTTCACCGTCGACGACACGGTCAACGGCACCTCGGTCCGGCAGAGTGCGTGGGTCGACTGGAACCGGTACGTCGACGAGCTGTCCTACGCCCGGGCGTTCCGGCAGAAGGCCGTGGCGGCGGGCTTCGACCCGGGCGTCGGCATGCTGATCGACACCTCCCGCAACGGCTGGGGCGGCACCGCGCGGCCCGCCGGGCCGGGCCCGCGGACCACGGTGGACGCGTACGTGGACGGCGGCCGGATCGACCGCCGGTTCCAGACCGGAAACTGGTGCAACCAGTCCGGTGCCGGCCTCGGCGAGCGGCCGAAGGCGGCGCCGGAGCCCGGGATCGACGCCTACGTCTGGGTGAAGCCGCCCGGCGAGTCGGACGGCGCCAGCTCGCAGATCGCCAACGACGAGGGCAAGGGCTTCGACCGGATGTGCGACCCCACGTACACCGGCAACGCCCGCAACAACTTCCACCTGTCCGGTGCGCTGCCGAACGCCCCGCTGGCGGGCCACTGGTTCTCGGCGCAGTTCCAGGAGCTGCTGCGCAACGCCCACCCGGCGCTCGGCGGCGTGGAGCCCGGCCCCGACACCACCGCCCCCACCGTGCCGACCGGCCTGACGGCCCCGACCGTCACCGCCACCGGCGTCACCCTCGGCTGGACCGCCTCCACCGACGACGTCGGCGTCACCGGCTACGACGTGTACCGCGGGGGCACCCTGGCCGGCAGCTCCGCCGGCACCTCCTTCACCGACGCCGGGCTGACCGCGGCCACCGCGTACGCCTACACGGTCCGTGCCCGAGACGCGGCGGGCAACGTCAGCCCGGCCTCGGCCGCGCTCACCGTCACCACCGCCCCGGCGGGCGGCGGCGGGACGGGCGGCTGCACCGCGACGTACCAGGTGAGCAGTGACTGGGGCAGCGGCTTCAACGCGGACGTGGTGATCACCAACACCGGTACCCGGGCGACCGGTTCGTGGAAGGTCGGCTGGACCTTCGGCGGCAACCAGCGGATCACCAACCTGTGGAACGGCTCGCTCACCCAGTCCGGCGCGGCCGTGACGGTGGCCAACGCCGGCTACAACGGGACGATCCCGGTGGGGGGTTCGACCGGCTTCGGGTTCGGGGCGGGCTACTCGGGCGTCAACGCCCTGCCGCAGCTCAGCTGCACCGCGGGCTGACACCCCCGGAGCGCCGGCCGGCGGTTCGGCGGGGAGCGGCTCAGGCCGCGTCCCCGCCGAACAGGGTGAAGGCCGAGTTGACCAGTGCGACGTGGGTGAACGCCTGCGGGGTGTTGCCGAGTTGCCGGCCCTCCACCGAGTCCCACTGCTCGGAGAGCAGCCCGAGGTCGTTGCTCAGGGCGACCACCCGGTGGAACAGTTCCCGGGCCTCATCCGGCCGGCCGGTCGCCAGCAGGGCGTCAGCGAGCCAGAACGAGCAGGCCAGGAAGGCGCCTTCGGAGCCGGGCAGCCCGTCGGTGCCGGCCTCGGTGGCGTACCGGCGGACGAAGCCGCCGTGGTCCAGCCCGTCCCGGATGGCGTCGACCGTCGTCACCACCCGCGGGTCGTCCGGGGGCAGGAAGCCGGTCTTCACCACGAACAGGGTGGAGGCGTCCAGCTCGGTGCCGCCGTAGTGCTGGACGAAGGAGCCGCGGCGGCGGTCGTAGCCGTGGGCGCAGACGTCGGCGTGCACCAGGTCGCGCATCTGCCGCCAGCGCTCCACCGGCGCGGGCAGCCCGGTGGCCTCGGCCATCTTCACCGCCCGGTCGGCGGCCACCCAGGCCATCACCTTGGAGTGGACGAAGTGCCGGCGCCCGCCGCGGACCTCCCACAGGCCCTCGTCCGGCTCGGGCCAGTGCTTCTCCAGGTAGGTCATCAGGGTGCGCAGCAGGCTCCAGACCTGGCGCTCCATCGGGATGCCGGCCAGCAGCGCCAGGTGCAGGGTGTCCACCACCTCGCCGTAGACGTCGAGTTGGAGCTGGCGGACGGCGGCGTTGCCGAACCGGACGGGGGAGGAGTCGCGGTAGCCGGGCAGCCAGTCGGCCCGGGTCTCCGGGAGGCCGCGCTCGCCGGCCACGCCGTACACGGCCTGGAGGTCGCCCGGGTCGCCGGCGATGGCTCGCAGCAGCCACTTGCGCCACGCGGCGGCCTCCTCGCGGAACCCGCCGCGGAGCAGGGCGGAGAGGGTCATGCTGGAGTCGCGCAGCCAGCAGAACCGGTAGTCCCAGTTGCGTTCGCCGCCGATCTGCTCGGGCAGCGAGGCGGTGGCGGCGGCGACGATGCCGCCGGTGGGCTCGTAGGCGAGGGCCTTGAGGGTGATCAGGGAGCGGACCACGGCGTCCCGCCACTCGCCGCGGTAGCGGCAGTTGCCGGCCCAGCTCTGCCAGCCGCCGAGGGTCGTGGCGAGCGCCCCCTCCGGGTCGGTCCGGGGGGTGGTGTGCAGGTGGGAGGGCTGCCAGGTGAGGACGAACGGGATCCGGTCGCCGGCCCGGACGGTGAAGTCGGAGCGGGTGGCGCCGTCCTCGCCGAAGGTGTGCACCCCGGGCGGGACGCGCAGCCAGGCGGAGTCCGGTCCGGCGACGGCCACCCGGTGGTGCTCGGTGCGGCGGACCCAGGGGGCGACCCGGCCGTGGTTGAAGCGCAGCCGGAGGGCGCCGCGCATCTCCACCTCGCCGGTCAGGCCCTCGACGATCCGGACCAGCTGGGGCACCCGGTCGCGCTGCGGCATGAAGTCGACGATCTTGACGGTGCCCCGGGGGGTGTCCCAGCGGGATTCCAGGACGAGGCTGTCGGCCAGGTAGTGGCGGGTGCTGCACGGGCCGCCGCCGGCCGGGCCGAGCTGCCAGGAGCCGTGCTCGGGACGGCCGAGCAGACCGGCGAAGCAACTGGGGGAGTCGAACCGGGGCAGGCACAGCCAGTCCACCGACCCGTCGCGCCCGATCAGCGCGGCCGTCTGGAGGTCACCGACGAGGGCGTAGTCCTCGATGTTTCCGGCCATCGAGGCCCATTCTCCGCCGGTTGGCGGCGGGTGCCAGGCGACCGGTCGTCACAACGGAAACTCACGTCCCTCCAGTTGCAGCAATGATCGGAAAATAGGAAGATCGTGATGCCTTGTTGTCTTTTTCCACTGCCGGAGGGGGTGCCGTGATGGGGCGACCGAACTGGGTGCCCGCCGGAACGGACCTCGAAAAGCCCAACGCGGCCCGGGTCTACGACTACTACCTCGGGGGTTCCCACAACTTCGAGGTGGACCGCGAGATGGCCCGGAGGGCCGTGGAACTGTGGCCCGAACTCCCGCAGATCATGCGGGCCAACCGCGCGTTCCTGCGCCGTTCGGTCCAGTACCTCGCTGAGCGCGGCTTCACCCGGTTCCTGGACATCGGCTCCGGCATCCCCACCTTCGGCCCCGTCCACGACGCCGCCCGCGCGGTCCGGCCCGAGTCCCGCGTGGTGTACGTGGACCACGACCCGGTCGCGGTGGCCCACAGCCGCCTGATCCTCGACGGCGACCCGCTCAGCTCCACCGTCCTGGCCGACCTGCGGGACGTCGACGGGCTGCTCGCCGACCCCGACGTGGCCGCCCTGCTGGAGCCGGGCGAGCCGGTGGCCGTGCTGCTGGTCGCCGTCCTGCACTTCGTCGACGACCGGGACGAGCCGGAGAAGGTGGTCGCGCGGCTCCGCGACGCCCTGCCGCCCGGCAGCGCCCTGGTGCTCTCGCACGCCTCGCTGGAGGGCGCGGCCGAGCAGGCCGGCCCGCACCAGGAGCTGTACCGGCGCACGCCCACCCCGCTCACCATGCGCGACCGCGACCGGATCACCGGCCTCTTCGACGGCTTCGACCTGGTCGAACCGGGGCTGGTGTACCTGCCCGAGTGGCACCCCGAGAGCCCGGAGGCGGTCGGCCCGCATCCCGAGCGGATGACCGGGATGGCCGGCGTCGGGCTCCTGTCGTGAGCGACGGCCGGTCGGAGCGCGCCGGGGACGCCGACGGCCGGGACGCGAGGGGCGTACGGGACGTGAGGGAGACCGGGCAGGCCATGGACTCCGACGGCTTCCGCGACGTGTGGGCGGCGCTGCTGCGCCGGGAGCACGGCGGGGCCGTCGACCCGGGGGAGTTCGGCGTCCTGGTGTCCGAGACCGCGGAGCTGCTCGACCGCGCCCGCACCGACCACCCCTTCCACCCCGCGCTGGCCGAACGGGCCGGCGCCATGCTGGTCGACGCCCACTACACCGACCCGGCGCTGCTGGCCCGGGCGGTCACCCTGCTGCAGCGGACCCGCGCCGGCGACGGCCGCGGCCCGGAGCTGGCCGGCGCCTTCGCGGCCGGCTGGGCCGCCGCGCTGCGCGAGCGCACGCTGCGTGAGCAGGAGGCGATCCGGCTGGCCGCGGACACCGCCCGGCAGGGCGTGGAGCGGGCGCTGCGCGCCTCCGAGGCCCGGTTCCGGGCGCTGTTCGAGAGCGCGGCGATCGGCATCGGCCTGGGCGACGTCGAGGGCAACATCCTCGCCGTGAACCGGGCCATGCAGGAGATCTTCGGCGTCAGCCCCGGCCAGATGAAGGGCCGCCGGGTGAACGACCTGGTGCACCCCGAGGACGCCCCGGGCGTCTGGGAGGCGTACGGGGAGCTGATCAGCGGCAAGCGCGAGTACTTCCAGGTCGACAAGCCGTACTACCGGCGGGACGGCGAGGTGGTGTGGACCCACCTGACCGTCTCGCTGATCCGCGACGACGAGGGCCGGCCGCAGTACCAGGTCGCGATGATGGAGGACATCACCGACCGCTACCGGCTCCAGGAGCGGCTGCGGCACCAGGCCACCCACGACCCGCTGACCGGGCTGCCCAACCGGGTGGCGTTCTTCGAGCGCCTGGAGCGGCTCTTCGAGGAGCCGGAGCCGGGCGCCCGGTTCGGCCTGTGCTACGTGGACCTGGACGGCTTCAAGGTGGTCAACGACAGCCTCGGCCACGACATGGGCGACCAGCTGCTGGCCGCCGTCGCGGCCCGGCTGGAGGCCGCCCTCAGCCCGCTCGGCCACCTGGTGGCCCGGCTGGGCGGCGACGAGTTCGTGGTGCTGCTGGAGAACTGCCGGGGCGAGCAGGAGGCGGTGGCCGCCGCCAAGACCGTGCTGGCCGCCCTGGCCAAGCCGGTGCTGATCGGCGACCACAAGCTGGCCGTGGGCGCCAGCGTCGGCGTGCTGGAGCGGCGGGTGGCCACCACCACCCCCGGGGCCGCGGTGCGGGCCGCCGACCTCACCCTGTACCGGGCCAAGGAGGCCGGCCGCGGCCGGTGGACCCTGTTCGACCCCAAGGAGAACGCCCGCGCGGTCAGCCGGTACGCGGTGTCCGTCCGGATGCCCGCCGCCCTGGACCGCGGCGAGTTCTTCATCGACTACCAGCCGATGGTCGACCTGGCCGACGGCTCGCTGGTCGCGGTGGAGGCGCTGGTCCGCTGGCGCCACCCGCAGCTGGGCGTGCTCGGCCCCGAGGAGTTCGTCGGGGTGGCCGAGGAGACCGGCCTGATCATGCCGCTCGGCCGCTGGGTGCTGGAACAGGCCTGCGGCCAGGCCGCCGAGTGGGTGGCCAGGTTCGGCGAGCGGGCGCCCCGACTGAGCGTCAACCTGGCGGTCCGTCAGGCCCGTAACGCGGGACTGGTGGCGGACATCGACCGGATCCTCGGCTCCACCGGGCTGGACCCGCGGCTGCTCCAGCTGGAGATCACCGAGTCCACCGTGGTCGGACCGGAGGACGAGGCGCTGAAGGCCCTGCACGGGCTGGTCGACATGGGCGTGTCGCTGGCCGTGGACGACTTCGGCACCGGCTGGTCCAACCTCGCCTACCTGCGCGACCTCCCGGTCTCCGGGCTGAAGATCGCCGGCTCCTTCGTCGGTGACCTGCACGATCCCGCCAAGGACACCCACCTGGGCTGGCGGATCGTCAGCGGCCTGGTGTCGCTGGCCCACACGCTCGGACTCACCGTCACCGCCGAGGGCGTGGAGACCCGCGCCGACGCCGAACGGCTGCGGCTGATGGGCTGCGACTGGGCCCAGGGCTGGCACTTCGGCCGCCCGGTGCGCCCCGGGGAGATCGCCCGCCGGATCGCCGAGGAGAACCTGCCGGAGTCGGCCGTCCTGCCCGAGTGAGCCGGGACGCGTCCGGCTCCCCGGACGGTCCGGACAGGCCGCGGAACTCCGGGCGTTCAGGAACTGAAACCGGGAAAAACGGACAAAACCCCTTGACGCGGCGTGAGCGCCCACCGGATGATGGGGGCCTGGTATTCCAGTAGTGCCAGGCGTAGTGGTCGGCGCTGACGCGCCCGAGACGGCCGACGCCTCTGCTGGGCCGGGGGGTTGGTGCGGGGTTGGGGTTCACGCACCGGGGGCGGTACATCAAGGCCCGTGCGTCGTGGCAGGTCTCCTCCCATCATCAAGGCACCCGTGTGCCCGCCCTCCTGCGAGGGGCTCTCCCCGATGAGCACCACCCTGCCTCCTGACCGCGGGGTCCCGTACCCCGTGCGCGGCTCCCGGCCCATGCGCCGGTCCACCGACCGGCCCGCCGTCCGCCTCCCGCTGCGGCGCGCGTCCGACTACGCCGCCCGCCAACCGGTCTCCCTGGTCGTCCCGGCCCGCAACGAGGCCTGCAACATCCCCTGGGTGTTCGAACAGATCCCGCCCTGCGTGGACGAGGTGGTCCTGGTCGACGGCGGCTCCGAGGACGCCACCGTGGCCACCGCCCGGCAGATCCTGCCGACCGTCCGGGTCGTCGAGCAGCACGGCCCCGGCAAGGGCGGCGCGCTGCGCACCGGCTTCGCCGCCGCGAGCGGCGAGTACATCGTCACCATGAGCGCCGACGGGTCGATGTGGCCCGGCGAGATCGCCCACTACGTGCATTTCCTCGACAGCGGCTACGACCTCGTCCAGGGGTCACGCCGGGTCGTCGGCGGCGGATCGCTCGACCTGACCAGGATCCGCTCGCTCGGCAACCAGCTGCTGATCGCCGTCGCCAACCGGCTCTACCGCACCGCCCTGACCGACCTGTGCTACGGGTTCCGCGCCTTCCGGCGCGACCTCCTGGACGGCCTGGACCTCCGCTCCGACCTCGAGATCGAGGCCGAGCTGGTCGCCCACGCCCTCCGCTCGGGCCTTCGCATCGCCGAGGTGCCCAGCCTTGAACTTCCCCGCCGCAGTGGTCGCTCGCACCTGCACGCCGTCTCCGACGGCCGAAGGGTACTGCGGACCCTCGTGGCCGAGCGTCCCGGCTCCCGATCCGCGGCGCCCCTTGCCGGAGGGGAAGGCACGAGATGAATGGCTACGACCGGCGCGCCGCAGCAGCCTGCCCCCGCCTTGCCGCCCACTACTCGCTCTACACCCCCGTCCGAGGCGTCGGCCCGGATCCGGACGTACCGAGCGAGCGGCGCTCGCCCGGCGGACCGGTGCCCGGCCTCCCCGGCGAGGGCGTGTTGGCGTGGGTGCGGCTGCGCGGGCACCCGCTCGGACTGGACGTCGGAGCCACCGGGGCAGCGGGCGGGTCCGCCGTGCCGTCCCGGGCGCTGGTCGAGCCCGTTCCCCGGGGGCGGTGCCGCCCCCGTCCCATCCCCCAGTCCACCGCGACACCCGCGGGGCGTCAGTGTCGGGTCGGCCCCGCCCCGGTGCCCGCGGACCCCGCCCGCGGCCGGCGTGACCGCCGAGACGCCGCGCCGCGGGCGGGACGGCCGCCCGAGCGGACCCATGAGGAGTGACCCGTCATGGTGATGCGCGTCGTCCCCCCGCAGGTCCGCCCGGCCTCCGGCTGCCCGTGCCCCCTGCCCTGCCCGTGCTCCTACCCCGCGCTGCTGCGCGCCCGGGTCCGGGCCGCCCTGCGCGGCCTGCCCCGACGGCACCCCGCCCACCCGGCGCCGCGCACCGACCACCCGCCGGCCGGCGGGGCCGCCGAGCCCCGGCCGGCCGGTGGGGCCACCCCGTCCGGTGCCGCTGACCCGCCCGCCACCACCCGTCCGCGCACCAGGAGCCCGGGAGGCGCATCATGACCGACGCCGTCCCGCTCTTCGTCTACCACTCCGTCTCCGAGCACCCCGAGCCCTGGCTCGCCCCGCTCACCGTGACCCCGCAGGCCTTCGCCGACCAGCTGGACATCATCACCTCCGCCGGACGCACCGTGATCCCGCTGCGCCGCCTGGTGGCCGCCCTGCGCGGCGGCCCCCCGCTGCCCGCCCACTGCGCCGTGCTCACCTTCGACGACGGCTACGCCGACTTCTACTGGGCGGTCGCCCAGGTGCTCTCCGACCGCGACCTGCCCGCCACCCTGTACGTCACCACCGGCGCCGTCCACGTCCCCGGCCGCCCCGCCGACGGCAGCCTGCTCCCGCCCGCCCCGATGCTCAGCTGGCGGCAGATCACCAACCTGGACGCGCTGGGCATCGAGATCGGCGGCCACTCCCGTACCCACGCCCAGCTGGACACCCTGCGCGGTCGCCGGCTCGACGACGAACTCGACGGCTGCAAACGCGAGTTGGAGGACGCCGTCGGCCACCCGGTGACCGCCTTCGCCTATCCCGGCGGGTACGCCGACCCGGTGGTGCGGCGCCGGGCCCACCGGGCCGGCTGGACCTCCGGCGCCCTCGCCGGCAGCGCCTTCAGCTCCGCGGGCGACGACCCGATGCGGATCGCCCGGCTGCGGGTCCGCGCCGACACCGGACGGGAGACCTTCCAGGCCTGGGCGCAGGGCCTCGGCGCCCCCGTGGCGCCCTACCCCGAACCGCTCAGGGACAAGGGCTGGCGGGCCTACCGGCGGATCCGCGCCGCCCTCGGCCACCCGGTCGACGGGGAGATCGAGAGGCAAGCGAAATGATCGTCTCCATCGCCCTGATCCTCATCTCCACCCTCTTCTTCACCATGGCCGTCGCCACCCTGTGGTGGATGATGCACGCCTGGCGCACCCCCGAGAACCTCGCCCGCACCCGCTTCACGGAACCCGAGGGCCCGCACCGCAACTCCTTCTCGCTGCTCGTCCCCGCCCGGCACGAGGAACGGGTGCTCGCCGCCACCGTGGAGAAGGTGCTGGAGTCCCACTACGAGGACTTCGAGGTGCTGCTGATCGTCGGTCACGACGACCCCGAGACCACCGCGGTGGCCCGCGCGCTGGCCGAACGCCACCCCGACCGGGTCCGGGTGGTCGTCGACACCCACCGGGTCAAGAACAAGCCCAAGGCCCTGAACACCGCCCTGCCGCACTGCCGCGGCGACGTGGTCGGCGTCTTCGACGCCGAGGACCAGGTCCACCCCGACCTGCTCGGCCACGTCGACCACGCCTTCCGGACCGCCGACGCCGCCGTGGTCCAGGGCGGCGTCCAGCTGATCAACTTCTCCTCCAGCTGGTACAGCCTGCGCAACTGCCTGGAGTACTTCTTCTGGTTCCGCAGCCGCCTCCACCTGCACGCCCGACGGGGCTTCATCCCGCTCGGCGGCAACACCGTGTTCATCCGCGGCGACGTCCTGCGCGCCGTCGGCGGCTGGGACCAGGAGTGCCTCGCCGAGGACTGCGACCTCGGCGTCCGGCTCTCCAGCGAGGGCGCCAAGGTGGTGGTCGCGTACGACGCCGCCCTGGTCACCCGCGAGGAGACCCCCGACTCGCTGTACGCCCTGCTGCGCCAGCGCACCCGGTGGAACCAGGGCTTCCTCCAGGTCTACCGCAAGCGCGCCTGGGCCCGGCTGCCGCTGCGCCGCCAGCGGCTGCTGGCCCGCTGGACCCTGGCCACCCCGTTCGTCCAGGCCCTCGCCGGGCTGTTCATCCCGGTCGGGGTCGCCCTGGCGCTGCTCTTCGCGGTGCCGGTCGGGGTGGCGATGATCACCTTCCTGCCGCTGCTGCCGCTGGCCGTCACGGTCGCCTTCGAGGCGGTCGCCCTGCACGACTTCGGCGTGCAGTACAGCCTGCGGGTCGGCCCCAAGCACTACCTCCAGCTGATCCTCGGCACCCCCTTCTACCAGCTGGTCCTGGCGGCGGCGGCCGTCCGGGCGGTCTGGCGGGAGGCCCGCGGCCAGCACGGCTGGGAGCTCACCCGGCACGTCGGTGCCCACCTCGCCGGAGGCGGCCCGATGCGCGAGATTCGGAACGAGGGATGACGGTGACCACCCTGCAGCGCGCGCCCACCACCGGGCCCGCCCGACCCGCCGTACCGCTGCGGCTCGGCCGCAGTCCCACCTGGCTCGGCGTCGCCGCCGTCGTCCTGCCCACCCTCGCCGTGCTCACCGTCCAGGCCTGGAACATCAGCGGCTGGCCCGCGGGCAACGACGACGAGGGCACCTACCTCTCCCAGGCCTGGTCCGTCCAGCAGGGCCACGGACTCGCCCCCTACACCTACTGGTACGACCACCCGCCGCTCGGCTGGCTGCAGATCGCCGCCCTCTCCTGGCTGCCCGAGCTGTTCGCCTCCCACGACCAGGTGATGACCGGCTCGCTCCGGACGGTGATGCTGCCGATCACCGCGATCTCCTGCGTCCTGCTGTACCTGCTCGCCCGGCGGCTCGGACTGCCGCGCTGGGCCGGCTCGCTGGCCGTCCTGCTGTTCGGGCTCTCCCCGCTCGCGGTCAGCCTCCAGCGCCAGGTGCTGCTCGACAACCTCGCCGTGATGTGGGTGCTCGCCGCGATGGTCCTCTGCGCCTCGCCCCGCCGCGACCTGTGGCAGCACACCGCCGCCGGACTGGCCTTCGGCGTCGCGGTGCTCTCCAAGGAGACCATCATCGTGCTGCTGCCCGCCCTGGTCCTCCTGCTGTGGCAGCGCAGCCACCCCGCCACCCGCGGCTTCTCCCTGGCCGGCGCGGCCGGCGGCCTGGTCACCGTGCTCTCCCTCTATCCGCTGTACGCGCTGCTCAAGAACGAGCTGGTCCCCGGCAGCGGCCACGTCTCCCTGCTGGAGGGCCTGAGCTTCCAGCTCAGCCGCCCCGGCTCCCCCTCGCTGCTCGCCGCCGACTCGGCGAACCGTCAGATCCTCGACAGCTGGCTCTACTACGACCGCTTCCTGCTGCTCGGCGGCCTCGCCGCGGCCGTCCTGATGCTGCTGCGCAGACCGATGCGCCCGATCGGCCTGGCCGCCGTCCTGCTCGCCGTGATCGCGATGCGGCCCGGCTACCTGCCCGCCATGTTCGTCATCCAGGCCCTGCCCTTCCTGGCCCTGGCCCTCGCCGGCACCGCCGACCGCGCCGTGGTGCTGCTGCGCCGCGGCACCGCCGCGGCCGGCCGCCGACTGCCACCCGCCCTGCGCCGCCCGCTGTACCTCACCGCCGTCGCCCTCACCGGCCTCGCCGCCGTCTCGGCCGTCGCCCCGGGCTGGTACGCGGGCGACCGCACCGCCGTCACCGCCGACGCCAACGACGGCTACGACAAGGCCGCCCAGTGGCTGCGCGGCGCCCTCACCGACCCCGCCACCGCCCGGGTCGCGGTGGACAACGTGCTCTGGATGGACCTGGTCCGCGACGGCCTGCGGCCCGGCCTCGGCGCCATCTGGTTCTACAAGATCGACCTCGACCCGGCCGTCGCCAGGGAGCTGCCCGGCGGCTGGAAGGACCTCGACTACATCGTCTCCACCCCGACCGTCCGCCAGCCCTCGAACTCCCGGCTCACCACCGTTCAGGAGGCCCTCGCCCACTCCACCGTGGCCGCCTCCTTCGGCAGCGGCGACCACCTGATCGAGATCCGGCGGATCGTCACCGAACCCGCGGGGGAGGGGCCGTGACCACCTTCGACCTGACCGGCGGACCCGCCCCGTTCACCGTCGTCATCCCCACCCGCAACGAACCCGGGGCCATCCACGAACTGCTCGACCGGCTCGCAGAGGCCCTGCCCGTCCACCCCGGCGGGCCGCCGCCCCGGCTGCTGCTGGTCGACGACAGCACCGACCACACCCCGGCCGTGATCCGCGCGGCCGCCCGGCGGTGCCCGCTGCCGGTCTCCCTGCTCCACCGTGAGGACCCGGTCGGCGGGCTCGGCGGCGCGCTCACCGAGGGCCTGCGCGCCGCCGAGGGCGAGTGGGCGGTGGTCATGGACGCAGGACTGCGGCACCCGGCGCATCTCGTTCCGCGCCTGGTCGCCGCCGGCCGGGCTGCCGGGGCCGACCTCGCGGTGGCCAGCCGGTACGCCCCCGGCACCGGACCGCGTGGCGTCCGGCGGGCCGCCCCGGGCCCGGCCACCCTGCTCACCCGGCTGCTGTTCGCCCGCGAGCTGCGCCGGATCAGCGACCCGGCCAGCGGACTGTTCGCGGTCCGCCGCGCCGCCGTGGATCTCGCCGAGCTGCGCCCGCTCGGCTACCGGGCGCTGCTGGAACTGGCGGTCCGCGGCGGACTGCGCCGGGTGGTCGAGGTGCCGTACCGGCACGCCACCCGTCGGGCCGGCGAGGCGGAACAGGACGGCGCCGAGCGGGCGGCCGACCCCGCCAGACCGCACGGGCTGCGCGCCCTCACCCGGTTCGCCGGGCTGTGGCTGTCCACCCCGCTCGGCCGGGCCGCCGCCTTCGCCCTGATCGGGCTGAGCGGGATCCTGCCCAACCTCGCCGCGCTCGCCCTGCTCACCGGCCTCGGCCTGCACTACCTGCCGGCCGCCGTCCTCGCCAACCAGGCCGGCATCGCCTGGAACCTCACCCTGCTGGAGACGACCGTCTACCGGCACCGCCGCCAACGCCACTGGGCGGACCGGATGCTGCGCTTCTTCGCCGTCTCCAACCTGGACCTGCTGCTACGGATCCCGCTGATGGCCCTGCTGGTCAGCGGCCTCGGCCTGGCCGCGGCCCCGGCGACCGTCCTCAGCCTCGTCGTCTCCTGCGTGCTGCGCTTCCTGGTGGCCGAGCGCGCGATCTACCACCTGCCCGCCCACCGCTCCCGGAGGGAGTGCCTCCCATGACGATGAACGCGAAACGACGTCGCAGCGCGGTCGTCCTGGGCACCGTGGCCCTGCTGGCCCCCATGCTCACCGCCCAGTACGCGTCGGCCGCTCCCCCGGCCAACCTGATCTCCAACCCCGGCTTCGAGAAGGTCGACAAGAACAACTGGCCGCAGTGCTGGGAGAAATCAGGCTGGGGCAACGGCACCTTCAGCTACCAGGTCGTCACCGACGCCCACGAGGGCAGGAAGGCGGTCAAGCTCGCCATCGACGGCGTCACCCAGGGCGACCGCAAGACGATGATGTTCGAGAGCGGCGCCTGCGCCCCCAAGGCCACCCCGGGCCACCAGTACGACCTCAGCCTCTGGTACAAGTCCACCACCCCCAACGCCGTGATCACCGCCTTCCGCCACGACACCACCCAGGGCTGGCAGTACTGGACCGACCTGCAGACCCTCCCGGTCGCCGGCGCCTACACCCAGACCACCGTCCGCACCCCGGCGGTGCCGCCCAACACCGACCAGATCACCTGGGGCGTCGCCGTGTACGGCACCGGGTCGCTCACCACCGACGAGTACGCGATGACCGACGCCACCCCCACCCCGCCGCCCCCGCCCAACTGCACCGCCGGGGACGCCTGCACCAAGGGCCAGTGGCAGGTCCTGCCGATGAACAACCCGGTGCGCAGCATGCACGCCTCCGTCCTGCACAACGGTCTGGTGCTGCTGATCGCCGGCTCCGGCAACGACCCGGACCAGTTCGCCGCCGGCACCTTCACCTCCGCGGTCTACAACCCGGCGAACGGCAGCTTCACCACCATCCCCACGCCCAGCGACATGTTCTGCGCCGGGCACGTGATGCTCTCCGACGGCCGCCTGCTGATCATGGGCGGCAACAAGGACTACCCGGCGGCCGACGGCAGCCACGGCTACGAGGGGCTGAAGTCCTCGTACATCTTCGACCCGGACACCCTCGCCTACACCCGCACCAACGACATGAACGACGGTCACTGGTACCCCTCGTTCACCGAGATGGGCAACGGCGACATCCTGTCCTTCGGCGGCCTGCGCGAGGACTCCAGCGGCAGCGTCACCCAGGAGCTGTTCTCCGACGCCACCAAGTCCTGGAAGCCGCTGTGGCAGGTCAACCAGACCTGGTCCTTCCTCGGCCTCTACCCGGCGATGATCCTGATGCAGGACGGCCGGCTGTTCTACTCCGGCAGCCACGTCTTCGGCAACGGCACCCCCGGCACCGGCGCCTCCATCTACGACTACAACGCCAACACCCTCACCGACGTCCCGGGCCTGCGGAGCAAGGACCAGCGGGACCAGTCGATGAGCGTGCTGCTGCCGCCCGCCCAGGACCAGCGGGTGCTCACCGCCGGCGGCGGCAACGTCAACACCAACCCCGACGCCAACCGGCTCACCGACCTGATCGACCTCAAGGCCGCCAGCCCCGCCTACACCCCCGGCCCCTCCCTGCCCCAGGGCACGATGACCGGCGGCGTCCCGCAGACCGGCGACCAGGGCAAGATGTACGTCTCCATGGTGCTGCTGCCCGACGGCAAGGTCTTCGAGACCGGCGGCGCCCTCCACAACCGGGCCGACCCGGTGTACGAGGCCTCGATGTTCGACCCCGGCACCAACGCCTTCGCCCCGGGCATGGCCACCGACCCGGTGCCGCGCGGCTACCACTCCTCGGCCTTCCTGCTGCCCGACGGCCGGGTGATGGCGGTGGGCGACAACCCGGGCGACGGCACCTTCGAGCACCGCGTCTCGGTCTACTCGCCGCCGTACCTGTTCAAGGGCGCCCGGCCGCAGATCACCGCGGTGGACAGCACCCACTGGACCTACGGGTCCAGCCAGCGCATCGTCACCAACACCCCGATCGTCAAGGCCGAACTGATCCGCCCGGAGGCCGTCACCCACTCCTCCGACCCCAACCAGCGCTTCGTCGACCTGCCGATGACCGTCAACGCCGACGGCAGCACCAACCTGAACCTCACCACCAACCCGAACCTCGCGCCGCCCGGCCACTACATGCTCTTCGTCGTCGACGCGAACGGAGTGCCCTCGGTGGCCAGCTGGGTCCACGTGATGTGAGCCGGCGACACCGCACCCGGAGGAAGCCATGCGCAAGTCGATTCCCGCCGTGCTGTTCGCGGCCGCGGTCGCGGCCACGGCCGCCGGCACCACCCTGGCCGGGTCGGGCTCCGCCCCGGCCGCCGCCCCGGCGGCCCCCGCCGCCGCGCAGCCCGCCGCCCCCGCCGCGGGGCAGGCCAGTGCGGCCCCGCACGTCCTGGACTTCGCCCAGGGCCTGAAGAACTCCCCCAAGAAGCTGCCCGCCCAGGGCACGCCGGCACCCCAGCCCCCGGGCGTGGACGGCTGCGACCACGCCTACGGCACGGCCGGCCAGTGCGTCCCCGCCGTCTTCCCGCCCGGGGTCGGCACCAGCGCGGCCGAACGCTGCACCTGGCTGAAGGACCACGGGCTGAAGGACGTCAAGGTCAAGGAGCAGAAGAACGCGGCGGACAAGGACAAGCTCAAGCTCGACAGGAACAAGGACGGGATCGCCTGCGGCGCGGGCGACTGACCGGCCCCGGGAGGTGTCGGCCGGCCCTCAGCCCTCAGCCCTCAGCCCTCAGCCGACGAGGCGGGGGAGGGGGATGGAGTGGCCGGTGTGCTCGACCTTGGCCCGGAGGTAGCGGATGTTGGACTCGGAGACGTGCACCCCGGTGGGCACCCGCTCGGTCACCCGGATCCCCAGGTCGGCGAGCTGCGCCGCCTTGTCGGGGTTGTTGCTGAGGAGGTCGATCGTGGTGGCGCCGAGGGTGGTGAGCATCTGGGCCGCCGAGGTGTAGTCGCGGCCGTCCTCGGGCAGGCCGAGCGCGGTGTTGGCCTGGTAGGTGTCGAGGCCCGCGTCCTGGAGGGCGTAGGCGTCGAGCTTGTTGTAGAGGCCGATCCCGCGGCCCTCCTGGCGGAGGTACAGCAGGTACCCGCCGGCGTCGGCGATCCGCTCGACGGACTCCCGCAGCTGCGGGCCGCAGTCGCAGCGGTCGGAGCCGAAGACGTCGCCGGTGAGGCACTCCGAGTGCAGCCGGACCAGCGGGGTGCGGCCCTGCGGGTCGCCGAGGGCGAGGGCGAGGTGCTCGGCGCCGTCGGTGAGGCCGTGGAAGGTGAGGACCTCCGCCTCGACCCGGTAGCCGTCCCCGAAGGTGAGCGGAATCCGGACCCGGGAACGGACGGTCGCCGCGGGCGGCTGCTGGTGCGTGCTCTCGATCTGCGTCATTCCCGACCTCCGTGATCCGCTGGTGGTTCAAATTCGAACCGGTCGCGCTCGAGAGACGGTACACCCTGGTTCCAATTTGAACAACAGGGACCTCGTTCGGCCCACCATCCCCCCTCGTCCCACCCGCCCACCGCGCAAGCTGGGAGGGGCCGTCCGTCCGGCCGCGCCCCCGCACTGCTGATCCCGGAAGCGAGCTGAGCCGTGAAGATCACCGCCCACACCGTCGGCGCGCCCTGCTGGGTGGAGCTCGGCACCAAGGACCCCGACGCCGGAAAGGCCTTCTACCACGAGCTCTTCGGCTGGCGCGCCGAGACCGACCCCCGGCCCGAGGCGGTCGGCTACACCACCCTGTTCCTGGGCGACGACCCGGTGGCCTCGCTCACCCCGCTGTTCCAGCCGGACCAGCCCACCGCCTGGACGGTCTCCTTCGCGGCCGCCGACGTGGACGCCACCGCCGACGCGATCCGGGCGGCCGGCGGGACGCTGGTGGTCGCCCCGATGGACGCCTTCGACCTCGGCCGGTTCGCGGTCGCCGCCGACCCCGCGGGCGCGATCTTCGCCGTCTGGCAGGCCCGCACCTTCCAGGGCGCCGCCGTGGTCAACGAGGCCGGCTCACTCGGCTGGGTCGAGCTCGCCACCCGCGACACCGACCACGCCAAGGAGTTCTACACCCGGATCTTCGGCTGGAGCGTCACCATCGGCGAGATGTACACCCAGTGGGGCATCGACGGCCGGGACTTCGGCGGGATGAGCGACATGAGCGACCAGTTCCCGGCCGACGTCCCGCCCTACTGGATGCCGTACTTCGCGGTCGCCGACGTCGACGCCACCACCGAGCGGGCCGCGGTCCTCGGCGCCACCGTGATGCTGCCCCCGACCGACGTACCGGACGGGCCGCGCCTCGCCGTCCTCCACGACCCGCAGGGCGCTGCGTTCGGCGTGCACGTCGCCTGAGGGCCTGCCCTACCCGGAAGCCTGACCCGGGTCAGGAACCGGTCCGCTGCGACGCACCGGCGGCGGGCGGGGGAACGGGTTCCCCGCCCGCCGTCCGGCCGGTCCGGCGCAGGGCCGCGGCGGCGGCCAGGACGGTCACCGCGACCGCGGTCAGCGGCACCCAGTCGCCCAGCCGGTCGTACCAGGTGAGCTCGCCCGCCGGCACCGTGGCCAGCACCACCGTCACCGAGCCCCGCGCGTCGGTGCCCAGCCGGGCCAGCCGGCGGCCCTGCGCGTCGTACGCCACCGACTCGCCGGTCAGCGCCGCCTGCACCACCGGCCGGCCGGTCTCGGCGGCCCGGATCGCCCCCAGCGAGGCGTGCTGGGCCGGGGCCCAGGAGTCCTGGAAGGTCGAGGTCGCCGACTGGTAAACGATCACCCGGGCGCCCTCGGCCGCCGCCTGCCGGGACATGTCCGGGAACGCCGACTCGAAGCAGATCAGCGCCCCCACCGGCAGCGGACGGCCCGACCGGTCGACCGCCGGCAGCGGGTGCACGGCGGTGCCGGGCGCCCGGTTCTCGCCCGCCGCCCGGCTGACCCCGGCCACCCAGCCGAGCAGCGGCCGCAGCGGGATGTACTCGCCGAACGGCACCAGCCGGATCTTCCGGTAGCGGGCGGCGACGCCGTCCGGGGTGACCAGCACGGCGTCCTTGGAGATCCGGCCGTCCGCCTTCCGGGCGTCCTCGCCGACCAGCAGCCGGGCACCGGTCGCCGCCGAGAGCGCCCGCAGCCGGTCCAGCACGGCCGGGTCCCGGTCCAGGTCGGCGGTGGTGCTGCTCTCGCCCCACACCACCAGGTCCGGCTCCGGACCGGACAGCGCCCCGGTGAACCGGATGTTCGCCTCCAGCCGGGACGCCTCGTCGGGCGTCTGGCCCGCCTGCACCAGCGCCACCGTCACCGAACCGTCCGGCTCCGGGGCCGCCTGCAGCAGGAACAGCACCGGACCGGCCAGCAGCACCGCCGCCACCGTTCCCGCCGCCACCGCCCGCGGCCCCACCCGGGAGGTGGACACCACCACCAGCACCCCGGTGTTCACGGCCACCACGGCCGCACTCACCAGCCACACCCCGCCCACCGAGGCCAGCGCCAGCACCGCCGGATGCTCCCACTGGCTCGCGCCCAGCAGCGCCCACGGGCCGCCCAGCGCGTGCCAGGACCGCGCGAACTCCGCCGCCAGCCACACCGACGGCACCACCACCAGCGCCGCCACCGCCCGCCGTACCGTCACCCGGGGACCCAGCAGCCACCACACCGCCGCACCCAGCGGCGCCTGCAGCACACCCAGCACCGCCGCCAGCACCAGCAGCCCCGGCCCGACGGACGGCACCAGCCACACCATCGCCACCAGGATGAACCCCGCCCCGAACCACCAGCCCCGGACCGCCGCCTCCCGCGGACCGCCCGCCCGCCGCATCAGCTCCAGGCCAGGGACCAGCGCCACCCACGCCAGCGGGGCGAGGCCCGGACCCGGGAACGCCAGCACCGGCAGGGCCCCGGCGGCGGCCGAGGCGTAACGGGCGGGCTGGCTGAGGGCACCACGCAGGCTCATGCAGCGATTCTGCGCACCCACGCCCCCGGTCAACCACCGAACGGGGTGCACGTGGGCAACTCCAGTGAATGAGGGCACCTGGGCAACCACCGAAGGGGCGCGTGGAACTGCGCGAGGCGGGAGGGCTCTACCTCCGCGTTTCCTCTTCGCGCAGTTCCCCGCGCCCCCGGCGGTACCCGGGTGCCCCGGTCAGGCGTCGCCCTCCAGGTCGCCCTCGGTCTCGAGGTACGCCTGCCGGAGGGCGTCCAGCAGGGCGGGGTCGGGCTCCGCCCAGAGGCCGCGGTCGGCGGCTTCGAGGAGGCGCTCGCTGATGCCGTGCAGGGCCCACGGGTTGGCGTCGGTCAGGAACTGCCGGTTGGTCTCGTCCAGGACGTACTCCTGGGTGAGCCGCTCGTATATCCAGTCCGCGACCACGCCCGTGGTGGCGTCGTAGCCGAAGAGGTAGTCCACGGTGGCGGCCATCTCGAAGGCGCCCTTGTAGCCGTGCCGCCGCATCGCCTCCATCCAGCGCGGGTTGACCACGCGGGCGCGGAAGACCCGGGCGGCCTCCTCGGTGAGCGTGCGGGTGCGAACGGTCTCCGGCCGGGTGGAGTCGCCGATGTACGCGGCCGGGTTCTTCCCGGTGAGCGCGCGGACGGTGGCGACCATGCCGCCGTGGTACTGGAAGTAGTCGTCCGAGTCGGCGATGTCGTGCTCGCGGGTGTCGGTGTTCTTGGCGGCGACGGTGATCCGCTTGTACGCGGTCTCCATCTCCTCCCGCGCCGGACGCCCGTCCAGCCCGCGGCCGTACGCGTACCCGCCCCAGACGGTGTAGACCTCGGCCAGGTCGGCGTCGGTGCGCCAGTCGCGGCTGTCGATCAGCTGGAGCAGGCCCGCGCCGTACGTGCCGGGGCGCGACCCGAAGACCCGGACGGTGGCCCGCCGCTCGTCGCCGTGCCGGGCCAGGTCGGCCTGGACGTGGGCCCGGACGAAGTTCTGCTCCTCGGCCTCCTCCTGGTGGGCGGCCAGCCGGACCGCGTCGTCCAGCAGGGCGACCACGTGCGGGAAGGCGTCCCGGAAGAAGCCGGAGATCCGCAGGGTGACGTCGATCCGGGGACGGCCCAGCTCCTCGAGCGGGACGGCCTCCAGGCCGGTGACCCGGCGGGAGGCGTCGTCCCAGACCGGCCGGACACCGAGCAGGGCGAACGCCTCGGCGATGTCGTCGCCGGCCGTGCGCATGGCGCTGGTGCCCCAGAGCGAGAGGCCCACCGACGGCGGGTAGGCGCCGTCGTTGTCGGCCCGGTACCGCTCGATCAGGGAGGAGGCCAGGGCCTGACCGGTCTCCCAGGCGAGCCGGCTGGGCACCGCCTTGGGGTCGACGGAGTAGAAGTTGCGGCCGGTGGGCAGCACGTTGACCAGGCCGCGCAGCGGCGAGCCCGAGGGGCCGGCCGGGACGAAGCCGCCGTTCAGGGCGTGCACCACCGCGTCCAGCTCGTCGGTGGTGGCGGCGAGCCGCGGCACCACCTGGCGGGCGGCGAAGTCGAGCACCTCGCGGACCGCGTCCGGGTGGCCGGCGGCGACCTTCTCGACCGCCTCGGGCGCCCAGTCCTCGGCCTCCATCGCCTCGACCAGGGCACGGGCCTGCGCCTCGGCGGCGTCGGTGGCGCCCAGGGTGAGCGCGGCCTCGTCCAGGCCGAGCGCCTCGCGCAGGCCGGGCAGGGCGCTGACGCCTCCCCAGATCTGCCGGGCCCGCAGGATGGCGAGCACGATGTTCACCCGGTCCGTGCCGGCCGGTGCCTGACCGAGGACGTGCAGGCCGTCGCGGATCTGGGCGTCCTTGACCTCGCACAGCCAGCCGTCGACGTGCAGCAGGAAGTCGTCGAAGCCGTCGTCCTCGGGGCGCTCGTCCAGGCCCAGGTCGTGGTCCAGACGGGCGGCCTGGATCAGCGTCCAGATCTGGGCGCGGATGGCCGGGAGCTTGGCCGGGTCCATCGCCGCGATGTTGGAGTGCTCGTCCAGCAGCTGCTCCAGGCGCGCGATGTCGCCGTAGCTGTCGGCGCGGGCCATCGGCGGGACGAGGTGGTCGACCAGGGTGGCGTGGGCGCGGCGCTTGGCCTGGGTGCCCTCGCCCGGGTCGTTGACCAGGAACGGGTACACCAGCGGCAGGTCGCCGAGGACGGCGTCCGGGCCGCAGTCGGCGGACAGCGCCGCGGTCTTGCCGGGCAGCCACTCCAGGTTGCCGTGCTTGCCGAGGTGGACCACGGCGTGGGCGCCGAAGCCGCCGTCCTCCTGGGTGGCGGCGATCCAGCGGTACGCGGCCAGGTAGTGGTGGCTCGGGGGCAGGTCCGGGTCGTGGTAGATGGCGACCGGGTTCTCGCCGAAGCCGCGCGGGGGCTGGATCAGGACCAGCAGGTTCCCGGAGCGCAGTCCGGCCAGCACGATGTCGCCGTCCGGGTTCTGCGAACGGTCGACGTACAGCTCGCCGGGCGCCGGACCCCAGTGCTCCTCGACGTCGGCGCGCAGGCCCTCGGGCAGGGTGGCGTACCAGCGGCGGTAGTCGGCGGCGGGGATCCGGACGGGGTTGCGGGCCAGCTGCTCCTCGGTCAGCCACGCCTGGTCGTACCCGCCGGCCTCGATCAGCGCGTGGATGAGGGCATCACCCTCATGACCGGCGTCGGTCTCCGTGTCCAGCCCCGGCAGGTCGGTGCCCAGGTCCATGCCCTCCTCGCGGAGGCGGGTGAGCAGCCGGACCGCGCTGGCCGGGGTGTCCAGGCCGACGGCGTTGCCGACCCGGGCGTGCTTGGTCGGGTACGCGGAGAGCACCAGGGCGAGGCGGCGCTCGGCGGCCGGGACGTGCCGCAGCCGGGCGTGTGCCACCGCGATGCCGGCGACCCGGGCGGCGCGCTCGGCGTCGGCCCGGTAGACGGTGAGGCCGTCCTCGTCCAGCTCCTTGAAGGAGAACGGGACGGTGATCAGGCGGCCGTCGAACTCGGGGACGGCCACCTGGGTGGCGGTGTCCAGCGGGGAGAGGCCGTCGTCGCTCTCCTCCCACTGCGAGCGCGACCAGGTCAGGCACAGGGCCTGCAGGATCGGCCGGTCCAGGGCGGCCAGCGCGCCCGCGTCCCAGGCCTCCTCGTCGCCGCCGGCCTGGGCGTCCGCCGGGCGGGTGCCGCCGGCGGCGAGGACGGTGGTGACGATGGCGTCCGCCCGGCCCAGCTCGGCGAGCAGCTCGGGCTCGGCGCCGCGCAGCGAGGAGCAGTACAGCGGCACCGGGCGGGCGCCCTGGTCCTCGATGGCCCGGCAGAGGGCCTCGACGAAGTCGGTGTTGCCGCTCATGTGGTGGGCGCGGTAGTAGAGCACGGCGACGGTCGGACCGTCCTCGTTCCGCGCGGTGCGCTCCAGCGGGCCCCACGCCGGGGCGGAGGCGGGCGGGTTGAAGCCGTGGCCGGTCAGCAGCACGGTGTCGGAGAGGAACGCGCCGAGCTCGGCCAGGTTGGCCGGGCCGCCGTGGGCCAGGTACGCGTGGGCCTCGGCGGCGATGCCGGCCGGGACGGTGGAGAGCTCCATCAGCTGGGCGTCGGGCGCCTGCTCACCCGTCAGCACGACCACCGGGCGCGGGCCGGCCAGCAGGGCGTCCAGGCCCTCCTCCCAGGCGCGGCGCCCGCCGAGCAGGCGGACCACCACCAGGTCGGTGCCCTCCACCAGGGCGGGCAGGTCCTCGGCGGTCAGCCGGGCCGGGTTGCCGAGGCGGAACGGGACCGGGCCCTGCGAGGCCCGGGCGCTCAGCAGGTCGGTGTCGGACGTCGACAGCAGCAGGATCATGCGGAGGGCCTCCCGGCCGGGTCGGTGGTGCGTGTCGAAGGGCGCCCGACCGGCGGCACGGCCGCGGTACGGGGGAGCGGGCGGGGTCCACGGGTACGGTGGGCGGCCGACGGGGGAGGGGCCTCGGGCGCACGGGGCGCCGGCGCCGGCCGGGGGCGCCCGGCGCGTCGCGGGCGGGCCCAGGCGCGCAGGGGCATGCGGCAGCGCATAGGTCGAGCCTTCCTCGGGGTCCGCGCCCCGGGCGGTGGAGGACGGCGGGAGTTCCTGGCTCCCACGGCATGAGCCGTGGTCACAGTGGCGGGACCGCACCGGGTTTCCACCGGTTTCCTCCGCTGTGCCGTCGCTGGCGTCGGGCGGACCTCAGGGACCACCCGGCAGCATCGTACGGGGTGCCGTTGACCTGGGGGAGTGTGATCTACGGGACGGCGGCATCCGGTCGGACCATCTGTATGCTCGCGGCCATGCCACCGACTCCCGACGCCTGGGCGCCGGGCCCCGACGCGCCCGCCGACGCGCCCGGAGCGGCGCCCCGGCCGACGGCCGACCGGGCGGCCGCCCGGGAGCGCGGCGACGCCTGCCCCGGTGCGCTGCGGCTGCACCGGGCCGACGACGGCGCCCTGGCCCGGATCCGGCTGCCCGGCGGCCTGCTGACGGTCCCTCAACTGCTGGCCCTGGCCGACGCCGCCGAGGAGCTGGGCGACGGCGCGCTGGAGACCACCTCCCGCGGCAACGTCCAGCTGCGCGGCCTGCCCGCGGACGCCGGGCCGGTGCTCGGCCGCCGGCTGCGCGCCGCCGGGCTGCTGCCCTCGGACACCCACGAGCGGGTCCGCAACATCGTCGCCTCCCCGCTCAGCGGCCTGGACGACGAGGGCCACGCCGCGGTCCATCCGTGGGTACGCGAACTGGACGCCCGGCTGTGCGCATCCGACTGGGCGGCCGCGCTGTCCGGCAAGTTCCTGTTCGCCCTGGACGACGGCCGCGGCGACGTCGCCGGCCTGGACGCCGATGTGACGTTGATCGCAACGCCCGGCGGCGCCCTGCTGCGGCTCGGCCGGGCCACGCTGGCCCGCCCGGTCGTGGAGCCGGTGGAGGCCGCGCTGGCCGCCGCCCGGGACTTCCTGACGGTCGCCCAGGGACGCGCCTGGCACCTGCGGGAGGTCCCCGACCTGGTGCCGGCCGGCACCGTACCGCTGCCCCGGGCCACGGCACCCGTCCCGGCGCTCGGCGCGCTGCCCGGCGGCCTGTCGGTCCAGATCCCGTTCGGCCGCGCCACCACCGACCGGTGGCGGCTGCTCGCCGGGGCGGCCGGCCCGGACGGCGTCCGGCTCACCCCCTGGCGCGGCGCGGTCCTGCCCGGCGCACCGGACGGCCGGCTCGCCGACCTCGCCGCGGCCGGGTTCCGGACCGTGCCCGGCTCCGCCTGGGAGGGGGCGAGCGCCTGCACCGGCCTGCCCGGCTGCGCCAAGTCCCTGGCCGACGTGCGCGCGGACGCCGCCCGAGCGCTGGCGGTACTGCCCGCCGGCCCGCCCGTCCACTGGTCGGGCTGCGAGCGGCGCTGCGGACACCCCGCCGGGACATGGGTGGACGTGCTCGCCACCGGGCAGGGCTACCGGGTGACGGCGGCGGGAACTTCGACGGATGTGACGACGGACGAGATGGCCGAGGCAGTGGCCGAGGCCCGGAGGACCAAGTGATCGAGTACGAGAAGGACGGCGCGTCCATCTACCGCCAGTCCTTTGCCACCATCCGGGCCGAGGCCGACCTGGCCGGACTCCCGGCGGACGTGTCGCAGGTGGCGGTGCGGATGATCCACGCCTGCGGCATGGTCGACCTGGTCGAGGACCTGGTGTACTCGCCCGGCGTGGTCGCCTCCGCCCGGAAGGCGCTGCACGACGGCGCGCCGATCCTGTGCGACGTGAACATGGTCGCCAGCGGCGTCACCCGCAGGCGGCTGCCCGCCGGCAACGAGGTGATCTGCACCCTGACCGACCCGGCCGTCCCCGAGCTGGCGAAGCGGATGGGCAACACCCGCAGCGCCGCCGCCATGGAGCTGTGGCTGCCCCGCCTGGAGGGCGCGGTGGTCGCCGTCGGCAACGCGCCGACCTCGCTGTTCCGGCTGCTGGAGATGATCGAGGCGGGCGCGCCCCGCCCGGCCGCCGTGATCGGCGTCCCGGTCGGCTTCATCGGCGCCGCCGAGTCCAAGCAGGCCCTGGCCGAGCACCCGGCCGGCCTGGAGCACCTGGTGGTGCGCGGCCGCCGCGGCGGCAGCGCCATCGCCGCCGCGGCGATCAACGCGATTGCGAGTGAGGAAGAGTGACCGAGTCCCAGACCACCGGCCGGCTGTACGGCGTCGGCCTCGGCCCCGGCGACCCCTCGCTGGTGACCGTCCGCGCCGCCGAACTCATCGGCAAGGCCGACGTGGTGGCGTACCACAGCGCCCGCCACGGCCGCTCGATCGCGCGGACCATCGCCGACCGCTACCTCACCGGCGGGCAGATCGAGGAGAAGCTGGTCTACCCGATCACCGTGGAGACCACCGACCACCCCGGCGGCTACCGCGGAGCCCTGGACGACTTCTACGAGGAGGCCTCCGCCCGGCTCGCCGCCCACCTGGACGCCGGCCGCGACGTGGTCGTCCTCGCCGAGGGCGACCCGCTGTTCTACGGCTCCTACCAGCACATGCACAAGCGGCTCGCGCACCGCTACCCGACCGAGGTGGTGCCCGGAGTCACCTCCGTCAGCGCCGCCGCCGCCCGGCTCGGTGTGCCGCTGGTCGAGGCCGAGGAGACCCTGACGATCATCCCCGGCACCCTGCCCGAGGAGGAGCTGACCGCCCGGCTGGCCTCCGCCGACTCCGCCGTGGTGATGAAGCTCGGCCGGACCTTCCCCGCCGTCCGCCGCGCCCTGGAACGGGCCGGCCGGCTGGAGGACGCCCGGTACGTCGAGCGGGCGTACATGGCCGGCGAGCGCACAGGACCGCTGGCCGAGGTCGACCCGGGGTCGGTCCCGTACTTCTCGGTGGCCGTGCTGCCCAGCAAGGTGGCGCGGCTGGAGTCGTCCGAGCTGTCCGAGTCGGTCGAGGGCCTCGCTGGGGACGGGGTCGAGAGTGAGGCCGAGGGCGAGGTCGTGGTGGTCGGCACCGGGCCGGCCGGGCCGCTCTGGCTCACCCCCGAGGCCCGCGGCGCCCTCGCCGCCGCCACCGACCTGGTCGGCTACACCACCTACCTCGACCGCGTCCCGGTCCGGCCCGGGCAGCTCCGGCACGGCTCCGACAACAAGGTCGAGGCCGAACGCGCCGAGTTCGCCCTCGACCTGGCCCGCCGCGGCCGGAAGGTCGCCGTGGTCTCCTCCGGCGACCCGGGCGTGTTCGCCATGGCCACCGCCGTCCTGGAGGCCTCCTGCAGCGACCCCTACCGGTCGGTCCGGGTCCGGGTGCTGCCCGGGATGACCGCCGCCCACGCCGCCGCCTCCCGGGTGGGCGCGCCGCTCGGCCACGACTACGCCGTCATCTCGCTCTCCGACCGGCTCAAGCCGTGGGAGGTCATCGCGAAGCGGCTGAAGGCCGCCGCGGAGGCGGACCTCGTCATCGCCATCTACAACCCCGGCTCCAAGTCCCGCACCACACAGGTGGGACTGGCCCGGGACCTGCTGCTGGAGCACCGGGCCGGGGACACGCCGGTCGTCATGGCGCGGGACGTGGGCGGGCCCACCGAACGCGTCCGGACGGTCCGGCTGGCGGAGCTTGACCCGGCGGAGGTCGACATGCGGACCCTCCTCCTCATCGGCTCCACCCAGACCCAGGCCGTCCCCCGCACCGACGGCACCCAGGTCGTCTGGACCCCCCGCCGCTACCCGGACGCGTAATCGGGCCACCCCACGCGCCCCTGCGCGGGTTGGCCGTTTGCACATGGTCAGCCACGGTCAGGGGCGCGTGGGGGCACCTCCCAGCCGCCAAGGCTGGGGGAGAACTGCGCGGGGCGGAAGGGGCTGGGCCGTACTCGCCTTCTGGGCACGGGTGTTCGGTCCGTCGGCGGCTTTCGGTTGGGCGGCCTTCCGTTTCGCGCAGTTCCCCGCGCCCCTGACGGGGCACTCCTTCGAGCTCAGGCGATGTGGGCGAGGGCTTCCGGGACGGGCATCGGGGCGGGGCGGGTGCCGTCGCGGTGGCGGAGGGAGACGTGGCCGGCCGAGGCCTCCGCGGGGCCGATGACGGCCTGGAAGGGGGCCAGCCGGTGGCGGCGGACGCGGGCGCCGAGAGTGCCGTGCTCGGGGCCGGAGAGCTCCGCCCGGAGTCCGTGTTCCACGGCGCGGCGGACGAACTCCTCGGCCTGCGGGCGTTGTTCCTCGGCGAGCGGGAGCGCCACCACCTGGACGGGCGCCAGCCAGACCGGGAACGCCCCGCCGTGCACCTCCAGCAGCTGGGCGACGGCCCGTTCCACGCTTCCGATGACGGCCCGGTGCACCATCACCGGCCGGTGCCGCGCCCCGTCCGCCCCGATGTACGCGAGGTCGAACCGCTCGGGCTGGTGGAAGTCGACCTGGATGGTGGAGAGGGTGGCCTCGCGTCCGGCCCGGTCCACCACCTGGACGTCGATCTTCGGCCCGTAGAACGCGGCCTCGCCCTCCTCCGCCTCGTAGGCGATCCCGGCCTCGTCCAGGGCCTCCCGCAGCAGGGCTCCGGCGCGCTCCCACCGCTCCGGCTCGGCCACGTACTTGGCTCCGGAGCCGGGCAGTGACAGCCGGTACCGGGCGGCGTCGATGCCGAGGTCCCGGTATGCCCGGCGGATCATCGCCAGGGCGCCGCGGACCTCCTCGGCCACCTGGTCGAGGCTGCAGAAGATGTGGGCGTCGTTCAGCTGGATGGCCCGGACCCGGGTCAACCCGCCGAGGACGCCGGAGAGTTCGGAGCGGTACATGCCGCCGAGCTCGGCCAGCCGCAGTGGCAGCTCGCGGTAACTGCGGGCGCGGGAGCGGTAGATCAGTGCGTGGTGCGGGCAGAGGCTGGGCCGGAGCACCACCTGTTCGGAGCCGAGGTCCATGGGCGGGAACATGTCGTCGCGGTAGTGGTCCCAGTGGCCGGAGATCTCGTAGAGCTCCCGTTTGCCGAGCACCGGCGAGTACACGTGCCGGTAGCCGGAGCGGCGTTCCTCCTCGCGGATGTACTGCTCCAGGGCGTGCCGGACGGCGGCGCCGTCGGGCAGCCAGTACGGCAGTCCGGCGCCGATCAGCGGGTCGGTGTCGAAGATCTCCAGCTCACGGCCGAGGCTACGGTGGTCCTTCATCGTGGTCTCCTCACGGACGGTGAGGCGAGCACACCCCGCACAGCATGAAGCCCCGGGGCGACTCGCCCCGGGGCTTCGGACAGCAGGTGTCAGCGCGCCGGGACTCTCTCCGGCGTCGTCGTGGCAACTGCGGCGCGCTTCATGCCGTCCACGCTACCTCCGTCGCCGCCGCACCGGCCACCGGATTTCCTACCGCTCGGCCCGCGGTGCGCCGTCACGCGTCCGGCAGGGCCAGGCAGAGCGTGTCCAGGGCCGCGGTGAAGACGTGCTCCGGCGGCGTCCCGTACCCGATGACCAGGCCGTCCCGCGGGGGCAGCGCGCTGTCCGGGTGCCGGTAGTTCGCCAGGCCGTCCACGGCGAGCCCCAGGCGGCTGGCCGCCCGCAGTGACGACTCCTCGGTGCCGGGCGGCAGTTCGAGCACCGCGTGCAGCCCGGCGGCGATCCCGCTGACCCGGATGTGCGGCGCCCGTTCGGCGAGGGTGGCCACCAACTGGTCGCGCCGCCGCCGGTACACCTGCCGCATCCGCCGCAGGTGCCGGTCGTACCCGCCGGAGGCGACGAACTCGGCGAGGGTGAGCTGGTCGAGGGCGCTGCTCCACATCTCGCGCTCGCCCTTGGCGGCGAGCACCTCGTCGACCAGGTGGTCCGGCAGCGCCATCCAGCCGAGCCGCAGCGCGGGGGAGAGGCTCTTGCTGACCGAGCCGAGGTGCACCACCCGGTCCGGGTCCAGGCTCTGCAAGGAGCCGACCGGCTGGCGGTCGTACCGGAACTCGCCGTCGTAGTCGTCCTCCAGCACCAGCCCGCCGGTGGACCGGGCCCAGTCGACGACGGCGGCGCGCCGCCCGGGGTGCAGCGGCCCGCCGGTCGGGTACTGGTGGGCGGGCGTGAGCAGCACCGCCGAGGCCCCGGTGCCGGGCAGCTCGGCCACCACCGCGCCGTCGGCGTCCACCGGCAGCGGCGGGGTGGCCAGCCCGGCGCCGGTCAGCAGCGACCGGTGGAACCCCAGGCCGTACGACTCGACGGCGACGGGCCCCGGCAGTACGGCGGCGAGCAGCCGCAGGGCGTGGGCGAACCCGGCGCAGACAACGATCCGGTGCGGGGCGGTGCGCACCCCGCGGGCCCGGGCCAGGTACCCGGTGAGGCACTCGCGCAGCTCGACCCGGCCGCGCGGATCCCCCACGCCGAAGGCCGCGTTGGGGGCCGCGGTCAACGCACGGCGGCCGGCGGCGAGCCAGGCGGCCCGGGGGAACGCGGCGGCGTCCGGCGAACTGGGCATCAGGTCGTACACGGGCCGGCGGGCCGGCGGGGCGGAGCGCCGCGGGCCGGTCCCGGAGGGCAGCGGGTCGGTGCGCCGGGCGACCCGGGTGCCGGAGCCCTGGCGGGCGGTCAGCCAGCCCTCGGCGACCAGTTCGGCGTAGGCCGCGCCGACCGTGTTGAGGGCCACGCCCAGGTCCCGGGCCAGGCCGCGGTACGGCGGAAGCCGGGTGCCGGCGGCCAGCCGGCCGGAGACGATCGCCTCGCGCAGCGCGCGCATCAGCTGCTCCCGCGGACCGCCAGGTCCGCTCAGCTCCACGTGGAGGTCGGCCCCGCCGCCCTCGGAATTGCCCCGACGATCCGCCATGGAAATGCACCATACCGTGGTGGCATCCCCCGCCTAGGCTCGTTCCCATGACAACCGCTCAGACCGCTCGGACCACTCAGACCGCCCAGACCGCCCAGACCGTCCAGATCGCTCAGCGGATGGACTTCGCCGCCGTCGCCCCCGCCGTCTTCAAGGCCGTCCTCGCCCTCGACACCGCCGCCCGCAAGGGCCTCGACCCGGTGCTGCTGGAGCTGGTGCAGATCCGGGCCTCGCAGATCAACCGGTGCGCGTACTGCATCGAGTACCACACCACCGACGCCCGCAAGGGCGGCGAACGCGAGGAGCGGATCCACCAGCTCGTCGCCTGGGAGGAGTCCAGCCTGTACACCGCGCGGGAGCGGGCCGCGCTGGCCCTCACCGAGGCGGTCACCCGGCTGCCCGACGGCGTCCCGGACGCGGTCTACGCGGAGGCCGCCCGGCACTTCGAGGAGGCGGAGCTGGCCCAGCTGATCGCGCTGATCCTCACCGTCAACACCTGGAACCGGATGAACGTCACCACCCGCAAGACCCCCGGCACCACCTGACCCGCGCCCCGTCAGCAGCCGTCGCCGCGCCCGGCGGCCGACCCTAGACTTGGCCGTATGGCCCGGCTCAACGACGAGGTCGGCGCGCTGCTGCAGGAGATCGCCGACCTCATCCTGCTCACCGGCGGGGACGCCTTCCGGGCACGGTCCTACGAGAAGGCGGCCCGGGCCGTCGGCGGCTACCACGCGGACCTCGCCACCCTGGACGCCAAGGGGCTGCGGGACATCCCCGGAGTCGGCACCTCCACCGCCGGCAAGATCACCGAGTACCTCTCCACCGGCCGGATGGCCAAACTGGACGAGCTGCGCGCCCAGGTCCCGCCCGGGGTCCGCGAGATCATGGCGATCCCGACCGTCGGCCCCAAGACCGCCGCGCTGATCCACCGCGAGCTGGGCGTCTCCACCGTGGACGAGCTCCGGGCCGCCGCCGAACAGGACCGCCTCGGCGACCTGCCCGGCCTCGGCGAGAAGACCGCCGAGAACATCCGCCACGGCATCGACCAGCTGCGCAGCGGCGGCGGCCGGGCCCTGCTCGACACCGCCATGGAACTCGCCGAGGAGATCGTCGCCTCGGTCGGCGCGCTGCCCGAGTGCCACCGCTGCGCGTACGCCGGCTCGCTGCGCCGGATGCGCCCGACCGTCGGCGACGTGGACGTGCTCGCCACCGCCGAGGACTCCCGGCCGCTGATGGACGCGCTCACCCGGCTCCCGTTCGTCACCGAGGTCCTGGCCGCCGGCCCCACCAAGACCTCCGTGCGCACCTCCCGCGGCCTGCAGATCGACCTGAGGGTGGTGCCGCCCGAGGACTGGGGCGCCGCGATGGTCTACTTCACCGGCTCCAAGGCCCACAACATCGCCCTGCGCGCCCGTGCGGTGAAGGCCGGCCTCAAGCTCTCCGAGTACGGCCTGTTCCGGCTGACCGAGCGGGGCGACCGCGGCAGCGAGGGCGAGAAGATCGCCTCCCGCACCGAGGAGGAGGTGTACGCCGCCCTCGGCCTGCCGTGGATCCCGCCCACGCTCCGCGAGGACCGCGGCGAGATCGCCGCCGCGCTCGCCGGCGAGCTGCCGGACCTGGTCACCGTCCGCGACATCCGCGGCGACCTGCACACCCACACCGACCTCACCGACGGGCTCGCCCCGCTGGAGGAGATGCTGGCCGCCGCCGCGGAGCGCGGCTACGCCTACTACGCCGTCACCGACCACGCCCCGAACCTGGCGATGCAGCGGATGACGGACGAGAAGATGCTCGCCCAGCGGGACCAGGTCAGGGCGTTGGACCGCCGCTACCGCGGCATGCGGGTGCTGCACGGCACCGAGCTCAACATCGACCGCGACGGCGAGGTGGACTGGCCGCCCGCCTTCCTGGCCGGCTTCGACCTCTGCGTGGCCTCCGTCCACTCCCACTTCCGCGCCGACCGGGACGTCCAGACCCGCCGGCTGGTCCGCGCCTGCGAGAACCCGCACGTGCACGTGATCGGCCACCCCACCACCCGGATGCTGGGCCGCCGGCAGCCGATCGACGTCGACCTGGACGCGGTGTACGCCGCCTGCGCCCGCACCGGCACCGCGCTGGAGGTGAACGCCTCCCCCGAGCGGCTCGACCTCGGCGACGAGCAGATCATGGCCGCCCGCCGGCACGGCGTCCGGTTCGCCGTGAACACCGACGCCCACGCCACCACCCACCTGGATAACCTGCGGTACGGCGTCGGCGCCGCCCAGCGGGGCTGGCTCACCGCCGACGAGGTGGTCAACACCTGGTCGCTGACCCGGCTGCGGCAGTTCCTGCGGAAACGCCCGGCGGGGTAGCGGCCACCGCGTCGAACGGGCGGGCGAACGCGGTCGGGAATTCGCTGGTCACGGGGCGACGGCGCCGTTAGCATCCGCGCCATGACGACCACTCAGGAGATACTCGACGTAGCCCTCGCCAAGATCGGCGAGGGCTACGTGTTCCCCGAGCGCGCCGCCGAGGTCGACCGCGCGATCCGCGAACGCCTCGCCGCCGGCGAGTACGACGGGCTGGCCGGCCCGGAGCTCTGCACCCGGGTGACCGCCGACTTCCAGGAGGTCTGCCCCGACAAGCACCTGCGGCTGCTGTGGCAGGACGAGCCCCAGTCCCTCACCGAGCAGGAGTCGGAGGAGGAGTCGCGGGCCCGCTGGGCGGCGATCTACCGCGCCGACAACTACGGCATCCGCCGGGTCGAGCAGCTCGACGGCAACATCGGGTACCTGGACATCCGGTCCATCCCCGACGCGGTCGAGGGCGGGCGGGCCTTCGCCGCCGCGATGGAGCTGGTCGCGGTGACCGACGCCCTGGTCATCGACCTGCGGAAGTGCCGCGGCGGCTCGCCGGACGGCGTCGCCCTGTGGTGCAGCTACCTCTTCCCGGACGGCGAGGTGCACCTCAACGACATCTACGAGCGCGCCACCGACTCCACCCGCCAGTTCTGGACGGTCGCGCACCTGCCCGCCCCGCGCTACCTGGACCGGCCGGTCTACGTGCTCACCAGCGGGTTCACCTTCTCGGGCGGCGAGGAGATCGCCTACAACCTCCAGACCCAGAAGCGGGCCACCCTGGTCGGCGAGACCACCCGCGGCGGCGCCCACCCCACCGACTGGATGCCCGTCACCGAACACATCTCGGTCACCGTCCCCGCCGCCCGCTCGATCAACCCCGTCACCGGCACCAACTGGGAGGGCGTCGGCGTCGTCCCCGACCTCCCCGTCCCCGCCGACGACGCCCTCGACACGGCCCTCACCCACCTCCGCGAAGCCAAGTAGGCCCCGGCTCCCGCGATCAAGCGGGCGCCCCTGTTGTGGCTGTCCGATCCCGCGCCCCTGGTGTGGTTGGCCGAACTCCTCGGTCCCGCGTCCCCTCAGTGAGGGGCGAGGGCGGTGAGGGCGGGCTTGGTCTCGGTGTAGAGCCAGGTGTGGAAGAGCGGGCCGAGGTCGCGGCCGGCAATGCGTTCGGCGTCCTGCCGGAGGTCGCAGGTGGCGACGCTGCCGTAGCGGTGCCGTTCCGCCCAGGTGTGCAGGAGTTCGAAGAAGGCGGGGTCCCCGAGGGTGCGCCGCAGCTCCTGGAGGAACATGGCGCCGCGCAGGTACACGGCCTCGTAGTCGAAGATGTCGTCCCGCCCCGGGTCCGCCGTCCTGAGCTCCCAGAAGGGGTCCCCGGCGGGGGTGGCGTAGAGCCGGTCGAAGGTTTCGGCGGCGGTCGGGCCGCCGTGCTCCTCCTGCCAGAGCCACTCGGCGTAGGTGGCGAAGCCCTCGTTCAGCCAGATGTCGCGCCAGGTGGTGGGCGTGACGCTGTCGCCGTACCACTGGTGGGCGATCTCGTGGACCATGGTCAGCTCGTCGGGCCGGCCGTCGTAGACCGGGCGGCTCTGGGTCTCCAGGGCGTAGTCGACGCCGATCCGGTCGACGATGCCGCCGACGGAGCCGAACGGGTAGCGGCCGAAGTGCCGTTCGCCGAAGGCGACCGCGGCGGCGGTGCCGGTCTGCAGGGCGGCCAGGTTGCCGTCGCCGGCCGGGTCGACGGCGGTGATGTCGGGGATCCCGCCCACCGTGCCGCGGTCGACCCGGAACTTCCCGATCGCCACCATGGCCAGGTAGCTGGACATCGGCCGGTTCATCGCCCAGGTGGCGGTGGTCCGGCCGGCGGCGCGGCGCTCGCTCTGTCGTTCGCCGTTGGCGAGGGCGGTGACGCCCTCGGGGACGGTGATCCGGAAGGTGTAGGTGGCCTTGTCGCGGATGTCGTCGTTGACGGGGTACCAGGTGCGGGCGCCGTCGGGTTCGTTGAGGGCCACCGCGCCGTCGTCGGTGTTGATCCAGCCGTAGACGCCGAGCGCCGGGTCGTCGAGCGGCCCGGGCGTGCCGCGGTAGTCGACCCGGACGGTGAACTCCCGTCCGCGGGCCAGGGGGTCGTGCGGGACGACGGTCAACTCCTGGCCGTCCTGCCGGAAGGCGGCGGGCCGGCCGTCGACCTGGATCCGCTCGATCGCGGGTCCGGAGTAGTCCAGGGTGAACCGCGGCAGGTCGTCCTCGGCCCGGGCGGTGATGGTCGCCTGCGCCACCAGCGCGTGGGTGGCCGGGGTGAAGTCCAGGTCCAGGTCGTAGTGCTGGACGTCGTACCCGGGGTTCCCGGCGAGCGGGAAGTACGGGTCGGGCTCGTAGGCCCCGACCCCGCTCCGGATCCCGTTCCGGAGTCCGGTGGCGCCCCCCGTGGCGGCCGAGGGGACGGCGGCGATCAGGACGGCCGCGCAGGCGGCGCTCACGGCCGCGGTCAGGCGTGCTCTGCGTCTCATGTGACGCATGGTCAGGGACACGACCAGCGGTCCGGGGCAGCGACACTCCTCCGATCAGGTGGCGGCGCCGTACGGGCCCGGCGTTCCCGCCCCGCCCCGCGCCGCCGTACGCGCTCGGGGGCTCCCGCCCGACGGCGTTCAGCCCCGCCGTGCGTCCAGCCAGGCCACCGCCGCCGCGACGTCCGGCGCGGTCGGCACCCCGGCGGGCGGCTGGGGACGCCGGACGACCACCACCGGCAGGCCGAGCTCGCGGGCGGCCTCCAGTTTGGGCGCGGTGGCCGCGCCGCCGCTGTCCTTGGTGACCAGGACGTCGATCCGGTGCTCGCGCAGCACCGCCCGCTCGCCGTCCAGGTCGAACGGGCCGCGGTCGAGCAGCACCTCGGTCCTGGCCGGCAGCGGCGGCTCGGGGGCGTCCACCGAGCGGGCCAGGAACCACAGGTCGAGGTGGGCGAAGGCGGCCAGGCCCTGCCGCCCGGTGGTCAGGAACACCCGCTCGCCGAGGGCGGGCAGGGCCGCGGCGGCGGCGTCGAGCGAGTCCACGGGGTGCCAGTCGTCCCCGTCAACCGGCACCCAGCTGGGACGACGCAGGCCGAGCAGGGGAACATGGACCTCGGCGGCCGCCTCGGCCGCGTTGCGAGAGATGGTGCCGGCGAAGGGATGGGTGGCGTCGATGAGCGCGTCCACGTGCTGCGCGCGCAGCCAGGCGGCCAGGCCCGCCGGGCCGCCGAAGCCGCCGATCCGGACCTCCCCGGCGGGCAGCCGCGGCTCCGCGACCCGGCCCGCCAGCGAGCTGGTGACCCGCAGCGCCGGGTCCCCGGCCAGCTCCGCGGCCAGCCGGCGGCCCTCGGTGGTGCCGCCGAGGATCAGGACGTGCATCGGGACTCCAGGGGGCGGACGTGGCTGAGGCCGGCGGTCGGGCGGGGCAGCTGAAGAGTAGCGGCCTGCGCCACGGCTGGACGACGGGCGCCTGCGCCACCGCGGCCACCGGCGCCGCGTACACCGCGCTGCTCACCGGCGCGTTCCCGGACCCGGTGGAGATCACCCTGCCGAAGGGCCAGCGGCCCTCCTTCGCGCTGGCGGCGGAGGAGCTGGCGGACGGCTGGGCGATGGCGGGCGTGGTGAAGGACGCCGGGGACGACCCGGACGTCACCCACGGCGCGCTGATCCGCTCCACCGTGCGGCCCGGTGCGCCGGGTGAGGGCGTGGTGTTCCGGGCCGGGCCGGGGGTGGGTACGGTCACCAAGGCCGGGCTGCCGCTGCCGGTCGGCGAGCCGGCGATCAACCCGGTGCCCCGGCAGATGATCCGCGACACGGTGGCCGAGGTGGCGGCCCGGCACGGCGGCACCGGGGACGTGGTGGTGGAGATCTCGGTGGACCACGGCGAGGAGATCGCCCGCTCCACCTGGAACCCGCGCCTGGGCATCCTCGGCGGCCTGTCCATCCTCGGCACCACCGGCATCGTGGTGCCGTACTCCTGCTCGGCGTGGATCGACTCGATCCGGCGCGGCGTGGACGTGGCCCGGGCGGCGGGCCGTACCCATGTCGCCGGGTGCACCGGCTCCACCTCGGAGAAGGTGGCGGTCGCCGTCCACGGACTGCCCGAGGACGCGCTGCTGGACATGGGCGACTTCGCGGGCGCCGTCCTCAAGTACCTCAAGCGCCACCCGGTGCCCAGGCTGACCATCGCCGGCGGCTTCGCCAAGCTCTCCAAGCTGGCGGCCGGCCACCTCGACCTGCACTCGGCCCGCTCCCAGGTGGACAAGGGGTACCTGGCGGAGCTGGCCCGGCGGGGCGGGGCCGGTCCGGAGCTGGCCGCGGCGGTGGCGGCGGCCAACACCGGGCTGGAGGCGGTGCAGCTGTGCGCGGCGGCCGGGGTACCGCTGGGCGACCTGGTGGCCGAGGAGGCCCGGGCCACCGCGCTGGGCGTGCTGACCGGCTCGCCGGTGGCCGTGGACGTGATCTGCATCGACCGGGCCGGCACGATCGTCGGCCGCGCCGACCCGGCCGGAGGCTGAACCGGGCCGGAGGGTGAACCGGCCCGGCCGGTTCAGCCGGTGACCACCGCCTGGGCGTCGATCTCCACCAGCATCGACTCCTGCGGCAGCCCCACGAACACCGTGGTCCGGCAGGGCTTCACCTCCTCCGGCGCCAGGTGCTGCGCCAGGAACTCGGCGTAGGCCTCGTTCATCGCCGGGAAGTGCGCCCGCTCGGTGAGGTACACCCGGAACATCACCACGTCCGCCACCGTGCCGCCGCCGGCCTCCACGATCGCCCGGACGTTCTCCAGGGTCCGCCGGGTCTGCGCCTTCACGTCCCCCGGGTACAGGTACGCGCCGGTCGCCGGGTCCTGCGGGCCCTGCCCGGAGACCTGGAGGATCGGGCCCCTGCGGACGCCCTGGGAGAACAGCCAGGCCGGCGCGGGGGCGCCGTCGGTACGGATCTCGGTCTTCTCGCTCATCGTTCCTCCGCGGTGGCCGGCGGTGGCCGGCGGTGCGGACGGGTGGTCGTGCGGGGGCGCGCCCGCGTCGGCGGAGGCCGCCCGGGCGCAGGCGAGCAGCCGGGGCACCAGCTCCAGCACCTGCTCGTACGGCAGCACCACGTCGGGCACCGATATCGAGACGGCGGCGGCGACCCGGCCGCCGGCGTCCCGGACGGGGGCGGCGACGCAGTTGATGAACGACTCGTGCTCGGCGCGGTCCTGCGCCCAGCCGCGGGCCGCGACCGTCTCCAGCTCGGCGAGCAGCTCGCGCGGCCCGGCCAGGGTGTTCGCGGTGTGCGGGGTGTACTCGATCGCCCCCGCGACCCGGCGGCGCCCGGCCGGCGGCAGGTCGGCGAGCAGCACCTTGGCGACGGCCGTGCAGTGCAGCCCGGCGCGCAGGCCGATCCGCGAGTACATCCGGACCGGGTGCCGGGAGTCGTACTTGTCGATGTAGACCACCTCGCCGCCCTCGTACGCGGCCAGGTGCACGGTGTGCCCGGTGGCGGCGTTGAGCTCGGCCAGGTGCGGTGCGGCGATCCGGCGGATGCCGCGCTGCTCCAGGGCCAGGCTGGAGAGGGCGAACAGGCCGGCGCCCAGGTGGTAGCGGTAGGCGGCGTCGCGGTGGACGAACCGCTCCTCCTCCAGGGTCTGCAGCAGCCGCAGCACGGTGGTCTTGTGCACGCCGATCAGCTCGGCCAACTGGTCGAGGGAGCGCTCTCCCTCGCCGAGTTCGGCGAGCAGGCGCAGGGCGCGGGTGACGGTCTGGCTCATGGTGCTCCGGGGGCGCTGAGCGGAACGGGCGAAGGGGCCGGTACCGGCGGACGGGGGACCGGGGAGACCACGCCGTCCGCGGTGACGGTGGTCCGGGCCCAGTCCTCGGCCGGGGCGTCCAGCAGGGCGGCCAGGGCCGGGGCTTCGGGCAGCGTGCCGTGGTCGCCCGGAGAGGTGAGCGCGGCCGCGGCGGCCAGGTGGCCGAGCCGCAGCCGGCGGCGCGGGTCCAGGCCGCGCAGCGTGCCGGCCAGGTAGCCGGCGGCGAAGGCGTCACCGGCACCGGTGGCCTCCACCACCCGCACGGCGAGGGCGCTCTCGTGGACGGCGGCGCCGTCCCGGTCGAGCGCGGTGGCCCGCCGGTCGGCCTCCTTGACCACCACGGTGGCGGGGGAGGGGAACATCGCCCGCAGCGCGGCCGGGTCGCCGGTGCCGAGCGCCTCCTCGGCCTCGTCCGCGCCGAGCAGCAGCAGGTCGGCGGCGTCCAGCAGCTCCGGCAGGACGGCCGGGTCCCGGCCGCGCCACAGGGCCGGCCGCCAGTTGAGGTCGAAGCTGACCAGCCGGCCGGGCCGGCGCTCCGCCAGCAGGGCGCGGACCAGGGCCAGGCAGCCGTCCGAGAGCGCCGGGGTGATCCCGGTGAGGTGGAGCAGCCGGGCGCCGGCCAGCAGCCGGGCCGCGGCGGGCTCGTCGAGCAGCGCGGGCGAGAGCGCGGCGGCCGCCGAACCGCCGCGGTAGTAGTGCAGCCGGCTGCGGCCCGCCCCGGCGTCGCCGGGCAGCCCGGAGCCGCCGACCTCCTTGAGGTACAGCCCGGTGGGCCGGTCCGGGTCAACCCGCACCCCGGAGACGTCCACCCCGCCGGCGGCCAGCTCGGCGGTCAGCCGCCGGCCGAAGCCGTCCGCGCCGACCCGGCTCACCCAGGCGCTGGGGACGCCGAGCGCGGCCAGGGCACGGGCCGTGTTGGACTCGGCGCCGCCGAAGCCCAACCGGAACCCGCCCACCGTCTCCACCGGCCCGGGCCGCTCCGGCAGCAGCACGGCCATCGACTCGCCGAGGCACACCGCCCAGGGCGCACCCGCGTGCTGACCCTCCATCGGACGGCTCCCTCCCGCCGGGCCGGGCCCGTTGACCCCGGTTCGGCGTGAATGCTAGAACCGTGCTCACGGCATGTGCAACAGTCGTTGCAGATGTTGCAACATCCCGGGTCGTCAGGGGGCCCGGACGAGGAACGGGAGACCGCCGGTGGACCACCAGACCTACGCCGGCCGCGCACAGGGCCCGGGCATCGACCGCGCCCGGGTCGCGGCCCTCGCCGAGGAGCGGCTGGACTGGCGGTTCAAGGCCCTGCCCCCGGCCGCCACCGGCCTGACCACCAGCGCGTACCTGGCCACCGGCCCCACCCTGGACGACCTCGGCACCCCGCTGCTCACCCTCGACGCGGCCGCCCTCGACCACAACCTGCGCACCATGGCCGCCTGGTGCGACAAGACCGGGGTGGCCCTCGCCCCGCACGGCAAGACCACCATGGCACCCGCCCTCTGGCAGGCCCAGATCGACGCCGGCTGCCACGGCATCACCCTGGCCAACCTCTGGCAGCTGCGGGTCGCCCGTGCCTTCGGGGTCTCCCGCGTCCTGGTCGCCAACACCGTCCTCGACCCGGCCGGCCTGGCCTGGATCGCCGCCGAGACCGCCGCCGACCCCGACTTCGCCGTCACCTCCTGGGTGGACTCGGTGGCCGCCGTCGAGCAGACCGACCGGGCGCTGCGCGCCGCCGGCGCCGAGCGCCCGTACGAGGTGCTGGTCGAGCTCGGCGGCCCCGCCGGCCGGACCGGCGCCCGGACCGTCGAGGAGGCGCTGGAGGTCGCCGCCGCCGTCCGGCGCGCCCCCACCCTCCGCCTCGCCGGCGTCGGCGGCTACGAGGGCGTCCTCGCCAAGGACGCCGCCCCCGCCGCCCTGGACACCGTCCGCGGCTACCTGCTCCGGCTCGCCGAACTGCACCGCCGCCTCGCCGACGCCTACCCAGGCCCGGAGCCGCTGGTCTCCGCCGGCGGCAGCGCCTACTTCGACACCGTCGCCGAGGAACTCGCCCCGCTGGCCGCCGAACTGCCCGGCACCACGGTGGTGCTGCGCTCCGGCGCCTACCTGGTCCACGACGACGGCTTCTACCGCGGCGTCTCCCCGCTCGCCCGCGACGGCGGCGACCGCCCGCTGCGCGCCGCCATGCACGGCTGGGCCCGGGTGGTCTCCCGCCCCGAGCCCGAACTCGCCCTGCTCGACGGCGGCAAGCGCGACCTGCCGTACGACCTGGGCCTGCCCGAACCGCAACTGGTCCGCGGCCAGGGCGCGTTGACCGGCGCCACGGTCACCGCGCTGAACGACCAGCACGCCTTCCTGCGTGGCGCGGGCGACCGCGCCCCGGTCGGCGCGGTGGTCCGGCTCGGCCTCTCCCACCCCTGCACCGCCTTCGACAAGTGGACCCTGATCCCCGTCCTGGACGACGCCGACGCCGAGCACCCCCGGGTGGTCGACCTGGTGCGGACCTTCTTCTGATGGCCGACCTGGTCCTCCGCGGCGCCACCGTGGTGGACGGCAGCGGCGCCGACCGCTTCCGGGCCGACGTGGCCGTCACCGGCGGCACCATCACCGCCGTCGGCGGACGACCGGCCGGCCGCCGCACCGTGGACGCCGACGGGCTGGTGCTGGCCCCCGGCTTCATCGACATGCACGCCCACTCCGACCTGGCCCTGCTCACCGACCCCGGCCAGCCCTCCCGGATCACCCAGGGCGTCACCTGCGAGGTGCTCGGCCAGGACGGGCTCTCCTACGCCCCGGTGGACGACACCGTCCTGCCCGTCCTGCGCCGCCAGCTCGCCGGCTGGAACGGCGACCCGCCCGACCTCGACTGGAGCTGGCGCACCGTCGGCGAGTACCTGGACCGGCTGGACGGCGGCACCGCCGTGAACACCTGCTACCTGGTCCCGCACGGCACCCTGCGCGCCCTCGTCCTCGGCTGGGCCGCCCGCCGCCCCGCACCCGCCGAACTCGACCGGATGCGCGACCTGCTCGCCCGCGGCATGGCCGAGGGCGCCGTCGGCCTCTCCAGCGGCCTCAGCTACACCCCCGGCATGTACGCCGACACCGCGGAACTCACCGCCCTGTGCCGGGTGGTGGCCGCCCACGGCGGCTTCCACGCCCCGCACCAGCGTTCGTACGGCAAGGGCGCCCTGGAGGGCTACGCCGAGATGGTGGAGATCGCCCGGCGCAGCGGCTGCCCGCTCCACCTCACCCACGCCACCATGAACTTCGAGGTCAACCGCGGCCGCGCCGGCGACCTGCTCGCCCTGGTCGACGCCGCCCTCGCCGAGGGCCTGGACGTCACCCTCGACAGCTACCCGTACCTCCCCGGGTCCACCACCCTCGCCGCCCTGCTGCCCGGCTGGTCCACCGCGGGCGGCCCGGACGCCACCCTGGCCCGGCTCGCCGACCCCGCCGCCCGCGAGCGGATCCGCGCCGACCTGGAGGAACACGGCAGCGACGGCTGCCACGGCCTGACCGCCGACTGGACCACCGTCCAGGTCTCCGGCGTCGCCGACCCCGCCCTCGCCCCCGCCGTCGGCCGAACCGTGGCCCAACTCGCCACCGAGCGAGGGCAGTCCGGCACCGACACCTTCCTCGACCTGCTCCGCGCCGACCGGCTGGCCACCACCGTCCTCCAGCACGTCGGCGACGAGGAGAACGTCCGGGCCGTGATGCGGCACCCGGCCCACACCGCCGGCAGCGACGGCCTGCTGGTCGGCGCCCGGCCGCACCCGCGCGCCTGGGGCACCTTCGCCCGCTACCTCGGCCACTACGGCCGCGACACCGGCCTGCTCACCCTGGAGGAGGCGGTCACCCGGATGACCGGCCGCCCCGCCCGCCGGCTCCGCCTGGACCGCCGCGGCCTGATCCGGCCCGGCCACCACGCCGACCTGGTGCTGTTCGAGCCCGCCACGGTCCGCGACACCGCCACCTACGACCACCCCCGCCGCCCCGCCGCCGGCATCGAGCACGTCTACGTCAACGGCACCGACGTCCTCCGCGACCGGCGCCCCACCGGCGCCCTGCCCGGCCGCGCCCTGCGCCGCACCGACCGAGGAGTCCGAGCCCTGTGACCGCCGACGCCTTCCGTGCCGCCCTCGCCGCCGACCCGGTGATCGCCGTCATCCGGGCCCCCCGGATCCCCGACGCCGCCGCCCTGTGCGCCGCCCTCGCCGCCGGCGGCATCCACCGGACCGAGTTCACCTTCACCACCCCCGACGCCACCACCCACCTCGCCCGCGCCGCCGCCGCCGGCCACCACGTCGGCATGGGCACCGTCCTGACGGCGGACCAGGCCGAGGAGGCCCTCGCCGCCGGCGCCTCCTTCCTGGTCACCCCGGGCCTGCGCCCCGAGGTGGCCCGCGCCGCCGTCCGGGCGGGCGTCCCCGCCGTCCTCGGCGCCCTCACCCCCACCGAGGTGGCCACCGCCCACGACCTCGGCGCCGCCGCCGTCAAGGTCTTTCCCGCCCGCACCTTCGGCCCCGGCTACCTCCGCGACCTCCGCGGCCCCTTCCCCGACATCCCCCTGATCGCCTCCGGCGGCATCGACACCCACAACGCCCCCGCCTTCCTCGCCGCCGGCGCCCTCGCCCTCTGCACCGGCACCGACGTCGCCCCACCCCAAGCCGTCGCCACCGCCGCCTGGCCCACCATCACCCACCGCGCCCACACCTTCACCACAGCCCTCCCCTGACCAGGCCCCAGGGCAACGGGCCAGCCACCCAGGGGCGCGTGGGGGCACCTCCCAGCCGCCAAGGCTGGGGGAGAACTGCGCGAGTACCCTCAGCCCTCCCGGCAGCGCTCCGTCGAGTACAGGTGGCTGTCCGGGAACTGCTCCGCGCCGAGGGTCCGCCCGACCAGGATCACGGCGGTCCGCAGCACCCCGGCCCCCTTCACCTGCTCCGCGATCCCGCCCAGCGGCCCCCGCAGCACCAGCTCCTCCGGCCGGCTCGCCATCGCCACCACCGCCGCCGGGCAGTCCGCCCCGTAGTGCGGCAGCAGCTCCTCCACGACGCTGTCCACGTACCGCGCCGCCAGGTGCAGCACCAGCAGCGCGCCACTGCGGCCCAGCGTCGCCAGGTCCTCGCCCTCGGGCATCGGCGTGGCCTGCCGGGCGACCCGGGTGAGGATCACCGTCTGCCCGACCGCCGGAACGGTCAGTTCTCGCTTCAGCGCCGCCGCGGCCGCCGCGAACGCCGGCACGCCCGGCACCACCTCGTACGGGATGCCCGCCTTGTCGAGCCGCCGCATCTGCTCGGCGACGGCGCTGAACACCGACGGGTCGCCGGAGTGCAGCCGAGCCACGTCCTCGCCCCGCTCGTGCGCCCGGACGAACTCGGCGGTGATCTGGTCCAGGTCGAGGTCGGCGGTGTCCACCAGCCGTGCCCCGGGCGGGCATTCGGCCAGCAGTTCGCGCGGCACCAGGCTGCCGGCGTACAGGCAGACGCCGCAGCTCGCCAGGGTGCGCTGCCCGCGCAGCGTGATCAGGTCCGCCGCGCCGGGGCCGGCTCCGATGAAGTAGACGGTCACTTCGCTTCCTCTCCCACGTTCTTGACCACGGACCACTGGGTGACCGGCATGGCCTGCCGCCAGCCCGTGAAGCCGCCCACCGGGACGGCGTGCGCCACCGCGAGCCGGACCAGCTCGCCGCCGTGGCGTCGGTACCACTCGGCCAGCAGGGCCTCGGACTCCAGGGTGACGGTGTTGGCGACCAGCCGGCCACCCGGCCGCAGGGCCGCCCAGCAGGCGTCCAGCAGCCCGGGTGCGGTCAGCCCGCCGCCCACGAACACCGCGTCGGGGGTGGGCAGTCCGGCCAGCGCGTCGGGCGCCGGGCCGGTCACCACCCGCAGCCGGGGCACGCCGAGCGCGGCGGCGTTGCGGACGATCCGCTCGGCCCGCACCGGGTCCCGCTCCACGCTGACGGCCCGGCAGCTGCGGTGCGCGCGCAGCCACTCGATGCCGATCGACCCCGAACCCCCGCCGACGTCCCAGAGCAGCGCGCCCGGCGCCGGCTCCAGCGCGGCCAGGGTGGCGGCCCGGACGTACCGCTTGGTCAGCTGCCCGTCACTCTCGTACACGCCGTCCGGCAGGCCGGGCACCAGCGACAGGCCGGGGCCGGCCGGGTCGCACTCGACGGCGATCACGTTCAGCGGGTCGCCCGCCGGGTGCGCCCAGCTCTCCGCCCGGCCCTCCAGCACCCGCTCCGCCGGGCCGCCCAGCTGCTCCAGCACCCGCATCCGGGCGGCGCCGTGGCCGTGCTCGGTGAGCAGCGCGGCGACCGCGCCGGGAGTCCGGGCGTCGGCGCTCAGCACCAGCAGGCGGCGGCCGGGGGCGAGCACGCCGGTCACGCCCTCCAACGGGCGGCCGACCACGCTGACCACCTCGGTGTCCTCCACCGGCCAACCCAGCCGGGCGCAGGCGTACGAGACCGAGGAGGGGTGCGGCAGCACCCGTAGCCGTTCGGCTCCCGCCGTCTCGGCGAGGGCCCGGCCGATGCCGTGGAACATCGGGTCCCCGCTGGCCAGCACCGCCAGCCGGCGGCCGTCGTGCGTCTCCAGCAGTCCCGGAAGGGCCGGCCGCAGCGGCGAGGGCCACGGCACCCGCTCGGCGGTCACCTCGACGGGCAGCAGGTCCAGCTGCCGCGGTCCGCCGATCACCACCTCCGCCTCGCACAGCGCCGCCCGGGAGGCCTCGGCCAGGCCCGCCCAGCCGTCGGCACCGAGCCCGACGACGGTGATCGCTGAGTCGGGCACGGGAACTCCTCGCAGGTCGGAACGGGGGCAGCGGCAGCCTACCCACCGTCCCCCGCCCCCCACCGCCGGGGGCGCCACAGTGGCTGGCCCTTCGCAACCGGCAAACCACCCAGGGGCGCGGGGAACTGCTCGAGTGCGGGAGGCGCGGTGCCCGCGCGCCGGAGTCCCACGGCCGGATGCACCACCGTCCCCGTCCGCGGGTCAGCTCCTTCGCCCCGCGCAGTTCCCCGCGCCCCCGATGAACCCGCTCGACCCGCTCACCCGGCTCGACCCGCCCAGCCCGCAGCCCCCTACGGCCGGTACGGCAACTGCGCCACGTCGTAGCAGTTGGTGTTCATGTCCGGTACCTGGGTCACCCACCCGCCCCGCCCGCCGTACGCGTCGTCCTGCCAGCGTGCGGCGTTCAGGCAGGCCCGGATCGGCCCGCTCGGTCGCGGTTCGGGGATGTAGTCGGCCGGCAGGATCAGCCCGCCCGCGTCGTACGGCTGCGGTCGTTTCAGATACGACTCGACGCAGTCCCGGGTCAGTTCCGTCCCACAGGAGTCCATCGCGTCGGTCAGCCACCTGGCCGCCGCCCAGCCCTCCAACTCCCAGGCGGACAGGAGCGGTTCGCGGTCCGGATAGTACTTCGCCATGGCGTCGCGGAACGCCTTGACGACCGGGTACCGGGTGTCCTCGTAGTTGCGGCTGCTGGAGGTGGCCCAGAGCGCGTTCCGGCAGCCGGGGGAGGAGGCGTAGGCGGTGCGCGCGGACTCCGACCAGTTCTGCACGTTGGTGATCTTGGCCACGGGGTGCACCCCGGCGGCGTCCAGGGCCTGGCAGAGCGCGGCGTTGCCCCGGGTGTCCATGGAGTCGAAGAGCAGTTCGCTGCCGTCCGCCCGCATCGCCGCCGCCACCGCCTGGAAGTTGGGCAGCGCCAGGTCCACGGTCTGGCTGAGCACCCGGTAGCCCTCGGCCCGCAGCGCCTCCTCGATCTGCCGGGCGTAGCGCGCCGAGTCGGCCTGGTTGTACGAGACCACGGCGGCGCTGCGGGCCCCGAGCCGTTCCTTGAAGAACCGGTACACCTCGGTGGACTGGTACAGCACCCCGTCCCAGCCGACCGAGCGGCCGTCGCGCGGGGCGTTGCTGCCGTAGATCCCGTACAGGTGCGGCCAGCGGTCGTAGGCGGTGCCGATCGGCTGGCCGCCGACGTCGGGGACGGCCTTGGAGCTGACGTAGGAGGCGCCCGCGTAGTCGAGGACGCTGCCGGCGACCAGGGCGAACACCTGCTCCTTGTCGATCAGGCGGTGGACGCAGTCCTGGTTGCCGATGCCGCTGCCGGAGTCGTCGCAGGTGACGACCTTGACCGAGCGGCCGTGCAGGCCGCCGTGGTCGTCGAGGGCGCGGAAGAGGGCGAGCGCGCCGTACCGGGGGCCGGAGAAGGCCTCGCTGCCGACGGGGCTGGTCAGCGAGGTGATGACGCCGATCTTGATCTCTTTGGCGGTCACCCCGGTGTCGGTGGCGCGGCCGGAGTCGCCCGATCCGCCGGTGAAGGCGCTCTCGGGCAGCCGGCTGCCGCAGCCCGCGAGGGCGAGCAGCAGCGCGAGGACGGCGGCCGAGCGGCGAAGCGGTCGCCGCCCGGCCGTCACCGGGCCACGGCTCAGCTGCACCCCGGCACCGCGGTGTTGCCGCTCTGCTGGACCAGGCCGCAGAGCGAGGCCTTGGAGACCTTCCAGGTGCCGTTCTCCAGCACCGCCTGGCCGGTCGCGCCGGGCTGGACGACCTGTCCCTGCAGGGAGAGGTCATAGGTCACGTTGGCGTTGGTGGGGGAGGTGAAGTCGACCTTGGTGACCTTGGCCTGCACCTGTCCGACCCGCGGGTCGCTGGCGAAGCCCTGGAGCACCGGTGCCAGCTGCTCGCCGCCCTCGACCAGCGCGGTCTTCTCGCTGATCGCGGTGTCGGGGCTGAAGAACTTCTCCCAGTTGGTGGTGACCTGGGTGGTCGCCGCGGTCACGTCGGCCGGGACGCTCCCGGTCGGCGAGGCGCCGCCGGTCGGGGACGCGCCGCCGGTGGGGGAGGCCGCCGCGGAGGTGGTCGCCGCGGGGCTGGGGGAGGCGCTGGAGGAGCCGCCGTCGCTGCTGCATCCCGACGCCAGCAGCAGGGCCGCCACCGCCACACCGACGCCGGTCAGCCGGACGGCGGCACCCTTCCGGGTCACCCGGGACGGTCTCGCCGGCTCCCCGGCGGGTCCCGGGCCGACCGGCCCGATCGCGCGGGTCCGCTCACTGCGAGTGATGCGCATAGGTCTCTCACCGCGTTCTTCCCGACCGGCTGGCCCGCCGCCCCCTCGGTCCCGGTCGCTCGGTTGGTTTGGTCCGGCCTGTCGGTCCGGCTGCGGTCCCGTGTGCACCGCAGGTGACACTATGAAGGCTGATCAGCGGACGAACCGCAATATGTAGGGCATATCGGACAGTGGAGAGCGCTCCATGAATCGGACCCGCCGGCCCTCCGTGCCCGGGGTGCTGCAGTCGACCGGCCGCGCGCTGCGCGAATGGCCCGGGTGGTTCACGCTGGCCGCCGGAGCGGCCCTGTGCGTCCTCGGCTGGTACGGCGTCTCCGGGGAGAACCTCACCGCACGGCAGATCCCCTACCTCGCCTCGGCGACCGCGCCCGGCACCGCCCTGATCGTCGCCGGGGCCGTCCTGATCGCCGCCCGTCGGCCCGGCCCGTCCGGCGAGGGCGCCGACCCCCGGCTGGACCAGCTCTACGCCCTGCTGGTCACCGAGGGGACCGCCCCCGGCGGCGCCCCCGAGGGCACCGCCGCCGGCCCTCCGGTGGCCCTGCCCGAGGCCACCCTCTACCACCGGCCCGACTGCCCGCTGGTCGCCGGCAAGGCCGACGCCGCCCCCGTCGGCGCGGCCGCCGCCCGCGACCGCGGCCTCACCCCCTGCCCGGTCTGCGATCCCCCTGAGCCCCCGCCGGCCCCCGGCGGACCGTCCCCGGCCCCCGGCGGAAGCCCTGGCGCCGGGGAGCCCCGAGGATGACCGGGACCTGGGACCTCACCCTCGACCTCGTCCTCGCCGGCCTCGCCGTGGGCAGCGCGGCGGCCCTCAGCGGCGTCGGCCTGGTGGTCACCCACCGCGCCACCGGCGTACTCAACCTCGCCCAGGGCGCCCAGGCCATGGTCATCGCCTACCTGCTGCGTGACCTGGTGGTCGTCCACGACTGGCCGCTCGCCGCCGCCTCCGCCGCCTGCCTGCTGGTCGCCGCCCCCGCCCTCGGCGTGCTGCTCGACCTCGCCGTCTTCCGCCCGCTCCAGCGCCGCGGCGCCGGACCGGCCGAGACGATGGTCGCCGGCATCGGCGTGTTCGTCCTGCTCATCGGCGCCGTCGTCCTGGTCTGGGGCACCGCCCCGTACGGCGACGCCCCCGCGCTGGTGTCCGCCACCCCGGTCGCCCACCCCGGCGGCCACGCGCTGCGCCTGGACACCCTGGTCAACCTCGCCGTGGTGCTCGGCGTGGCCGGGACGGTGGGCGCGATCACCCGGTGGACCGCCTTCGGCACCCGGCTGCGCGCCGTGGTCGACAACCGCGGCCTGGCCCAGCTCGCCGGGGTCGACGCCGACCTGGTCTCCGCCACCGGCTGGGGCTTCGGCTCCTTCGTCGCCGGCCTGGTCGGAGTCCTGCTCGCCCCCTACCTGCTGCTCGACCCGTACGGGCTGCCGCTGCTGGTGATGGAGACCATGGCGGTGGCCGTCGCCGCCCGGCTGCGCAGCCTGCCGATCGCGGTGGCCACCGGACTGGCGCTGGGCGTCGGCCAGAGCCTGCTGACCCGGCTGCGGCCGGCCGGCGAACTGCTGCCGCTGGCCCAGGCTGTCCAGGTCAACCTGTTCGTGGTCGCACTGCTGGTGGCCGCCCTCCTCCCGTGGGGGCGCGAGGTCGGCGAGGACACCGGCCCGCCCGACCTGCGCGCCCCCGGCCCCGGACGGCACCCCGCCGCCGCCCGCGCCGCCTGCGCGGTGCTCCTGCTGCTGCCGCTCGGCTTCCGCCCCACCGACCTGCGGCACGCCCTCGCCGTCCCCGCCCTCGCCCTGGTGCTGCTCTCGGTGGTCGTGGTCACCGGCTACAGCGGCCAGGTCTCCCTCGGCCAGGCCGGGTACGCGGGCATCGGCGGGCTCGGCACCGCCCTGCTGATGTCCGGACGGATCGGCGGGGTGCCCGCCATGCCCGCCGTCCCCGCCCTCGTGATCGCCGTCGCGGTGGCCGTCCCGCTCGGCCTGCTCACCGGCTGGCCCGCCATCCGCCGCCGCGGCCTCGCCCTCGCCCTGGTCACCTTCGCCGTCGGCACCGCCCTCAGCCGCCTGGTGTTCGACCAGTCGTACGCCACCACCGGGCTGACCGTCACCCGCGAGGGCCTGCCCGGCGGCGACAAGGGCTACTACCTGGTCGAGCTGCTGCTGCTCGGCGCCGGCCTGGTGCTGGTCCGCAACCTGCACCGCGGACGGCTCGGACGGGCCCTCACCGCCATGCGCGACCACCAGGCCGGCGCCTCCGCCGCCGGCGTGGACGTCCCACGGCTCAAACTGCTGGTCTTCATGGCCGGCGCCGGACTCGCCGCGCTCGGCGGCGGGCTGATGACCCTGGCCGTCCAGGCCTTCGACGCCGACACCTTCGACCCCGTCCGCGGCCTGCTCTGGTTCGCCACCGTGATGGTCGCCGGCGCCGACAGCGCCCTCGGCGCGGTGGCCGCCGCCGCCCTGCTGGTCGGCCTGGACACCGGCACCACCGCCGGGGTCTCCGCCGTCGTCGTCGGCGTCCTCGCCACCGCCATCGGCCATCTCCCCGGCGGCCTCGCCGGCCTTTTCCGCCGCCTCACCCCCGGCCCGCCCGGCGCCCCGACCCTCACCCCGCTCGGCCTGCGCCTGCGCCGCCGCGTACCGCCGCTGCCCGCCGCCCCGGAGCAGCGGCCGTGACCACCGCCGACGCCGGACTGGTGAGCCGCGGGCTGGTCCGCCGCTTCGGCGGCATCACCGCCGTCGACGGCGTCGACCTCGCCGTGCCGCCCGGCCGGATCACCGCCCTGATCGGACCCAACGGCGCCGGCAAGAGCACCCTGTTCGACTGCCTGGCCGGCGCCGCCCGCCCCGACGCCGGCCAGGTCCTGCTCGCCGGCCGGGACATCACCCGGCTCCCCGACCACGCCCGCGCCCGCCTGGGCCTGGCCCGCACCTTCCAGCAGATCGCCGCCTTCCCCGGCCTGACGGTCGAGCAGAACGTCCGGGTCGGCGCCGAACAGCGCACCGGCGGCACCGCCCGCGGCCTGCTCGGCCTCCCCGCCCCCGGACGCGCCGCCGCCCGCGCCGCCACCGACCGCGCCCTGCGCCTGCTCCAGCTCGACCAGGTCCGCGACTGGCCCGCCGACCGCCTCCCCACCGGCGCCCTCCGCCTGCTCGAACTCGCCCGCGCCCTCGCCGCCACCCCCCGCGTCCTCCTCCTCGACGAACCCGCCGCCGGCCTGGACCCCGCCCAGACCACCCGGCTCGGCACCGTCCTGCGCGCCCTCGCCGCCGAGGGCCTCGCCCTGCTGCTGGTCGAGCACGACGTCGAACTGGTCGCCCGCCTCGCCGACACCGTGTACGTGATGGCCGCCGGCCGGGTGATCGCCTCCGGACCCGTCCGGCGCGTCCTCGCCGACCCCCACGTGGCCCGCGCCTGGGGCGCCGCATGACCGGCCGCAAGGCTGTCCGTCCGAGGGGGCGGCGATGAGCGTCGCCGCCGAACTGCGCGGGGTCCGCGTCCGGTACGGCCTGCTGGAGGCCCTGCACGGCGTGGACCTCGCCTGCCCGGCCGGCGCCGTGACCGTCCTGCTCGGCCGCAACGGCTCCGGCCGCAGCACGGCCCTGCGCACCCTGGCCGGCACGGTCCGGCCGACCGCCGGGCAGGTCCTCTGGGACGGCCGGGACGTCGCCGGGCTCGACGCCTACCGGCGGGCCCGACAGGGGCTCGCCCTCGTACCGGCCGAACGCGGGGTGTTCGGCTCGCTCACCGTCGCCGAGAACCTCGCCCTGTCCGAAGCCGCCGGGACGGGCGGCGACCGGCGGGGGATCGAGGCGTACTTCCCGGAACTGACCGGAATGCTCGACCGCCGGGCCGGGACGCTGTCCGGCGGGCAGCAGCAGATGGTGGCGATCGGACGGGCACTGCTGGCGGGGCCGCGGCTGCTGCTGCTCGACGAACCCGGCCGCGGGCTCGCCCCGGCGGTGGTCGCCCGCCTCCACCGCCGGCTCTTCGAACACGCCGCGGAAGGCAGAACCGTCGTCCTCGCCGAACAGACCCTCCCCCGCACCCTCGCGGCCGCCACCGTCGTTCACGTCCTCCACCGCGGCCGCCTCGCCTTCACCGGCGAACCCACCGAACTCCGCACCGCCCTGCCCTAGCCCGGACGGCCAACCGCAAACAGGGGCGCGGGGAACTGCGCGAAACGGAAGACCGCCTACCCGAAAGCCGCCCGCGAGCCGAACTTCCCGCCCCGGACAGGCGAGTACGGCCCCGGGCCTCCCGCCGCGCGCAGGTCCCCGCGCCCCTGTTGTGGCCAGCCGCTCGTGAACCTGCGCCCCTGACGGAGCTCTATGTGCCCGGTACAGGTTCGTCCCGGAGGAGCACCCCCACACCCCCGTCCAGCCGGAGTTCCGCCTCCGGGATGACGACCAGCTCCGCTCCGGTTCCGACCACCGCACGGATCAGCGCGGCGTCCGCCGGTTCGGCCCACCCGGCGCGGGGCCCGAGAGCCCGCAACTCCGGTTCGGTGAGGGCGATCTGGGTGGGTGCCATGCCCACCCACAGCCGCTGGTCGAGTCGGGCCTCGCGGTTGACGAGCAGCGCCCGCGCCCGCCCCCGCTGCAGCACGGTGACCGCCGCCGCCAGCCCCTCCAGCGCCGCGCCCAGCCGGGCCCGCTGCGCGGCGAACGCCGCCAGGTGCGCCCGGTCGCGGGTGCTGAGGCAGCCGTCGAACAGCCGGGCAAGCTCGTCCTCCAGCAGCGCCCGGCCGCCCTCCGCCGCGTGGCTGTCGACGCCCTCGACGGTGACGATCCGGTCCCGCAGCTGCTCCGGCAGGTCGCGGACCAGCACGCTGCGGGTCCCGGAGGTGCCAGCCAGGACGACCACCTCGGCGCCGGCGTCCTCGGCCAGCTTGGCCAGCTCGTCGAGGACCGGGCCGGCCTCGGCGCCCCACTCGTCGGCGGGCAGCCAGCGCCGGGAGAGCGGCGCCCCCGCCACCCGGCTGCTCGGCCAGCGGCCGGCCTGCAGGTCGACCTCCAGCTCGCCCTCCCGGACCCCGGGCTCCGCGGGGTCGGCGCGGTGGACGGCCAGCGCGGCGTACGGGATGTCGGGGGCGTGCTGGAGGGCCAGCGGCATGGCGTCGGGCAGCAGGTCGGTGCGGACGGTGTCCTGCGGTGGCGGGTCGGGCAGCTCCTCGGCGAGGGCGAGCCGGCCGTGGGCGGCGAAGATGGCCTGGCCGTGCGCGCCGGGCAACTCGCGGTCACTGCCCGCGACATGGCCGAGCGCGCCGATGGTGGCCTGGTCGGTGCCGAGGTCCAGCAGGTCCTCCCGTAGCCGCTGCCACCGCTGCTCCACCGAGTGATCGGCCTCCTCGCCGTCGCGCGAGGTGTCCAGGTACACCGAGGAGAAGGGTCCGGGCCGGGCGTACAGGGGGCTGAGGAAGGAGAGTTTCATGGCCGCCTCCTCCGACGGGGGACCGACGGGGGCCACTTCCACGATAGTTCGCCCGCCCGCGCTCGGCCCGTACGGCCGGATCCCACCACCCCGCCACCAGCGCCCGAGCTGTCGGCCCGCCGGGCGCTACGCCCCGCCGAGCCGCCGGCCCGCCGGGCGCTACGCCCCGCCGAGGCGGCGGTTGCGCCGGGCGCGGGCGGCCAGCCGGTCGGCTTCGGGCCGGGCGGCGAGGGTGCCCAGGGCGGTGCCGATCGCGCGGCCGAGCCGGTCGCAGAACTCCGCCGGGCCGCCGCCCTCCGGCACGATCTCGTCCACCAGCCCGGCCGCGGCGAGGTCGGCCGCGCCGATGCCCTGGGAGCGGGCCAGCTCGGCCGCGTGCTCCCCGTCCCGGTGAACGATGGCCGAGGCGCCCTCCGGCGGCAGCGGGGCCAGCCAGGCGTGGTCGGCCGCGAGGACCCGGTCGGCCGGGAGCAGGGCGAGTGCGCCGCCGCCGGACCCCTGGCCGAGCAGGACGGCCAGCACGGGTGTGCGCAGCCCGATCAGGGTGCTCAGACACTGGGCGATCTCGATCGCCACCCCGTCCAGCTCGGCCTGGGCGGAGAGCTCGGCACCCGGGGTGTCCACCACGGTCAGCAGCGGCAGGCCGAGCTGCTCGGCCCGCCGGGCGGTGCGGCGGACGGCCCGCAGGTCGGCGGCGGTGAACGGGAGCGGCGGGCCCTCGGCCGGGCGCTGCTGGGCGACCACCACGGCGGGCCGCCCGCCGAACACGGCGAGTCCGCGCAGCAGCGCGCCCGGCCGGCCCGTGGCGCCGTCCAGCAGCAGGACGTCGTCGGCGGCGCTCAGCAGCACCTCGCGGGCGCCCGGCCGGCCCGGTGCCCGGGTGCTGAGCACCGCGTCCCAGGCGTCCGGGGCGGGCCCGGCGTGGTCGGCCGGCGGGACGGGGGCGGCGCCGGAGGGCGGGGTGGCGGCCAGGATGCCCAGGGCCCGGACGAGCACCTCGCGCAACCGGGCCGGCGGGACCACGGCGTCCAGCAGGCCGCGGGCGGCGAGGGTCTCGGCCTGCTGGACGCCCTCCGCCAGCGGTTCGCCGCGCAGCTCCTCGTAGACCCGCGGCCCGAGGAAGCCGAGGCGGGCGCCGGGTTCGGCCAGCACCAGGTGGCCGAGGGTGCCCCAGGAGGCGAACACCCCGCCCATGGTCGGGTTGCGCAGGTAGGTGAGGTACGGCAGGCCGGCCGCCTGGTGGGCCTGGACGGCGGCGGTGATCCGCACCATGCAGAGGAAGGCCGCCGTGCCCTCCTGCATCCGGGTGCCGCCGGAGACCGGCAGGGCGAGCACCGGGAGCCGTTCGGCGGTGGCCCGCTCCACGGCGCGGGTGATCCGCTCGGCGGTGGCCACGCCGATGGACCCGCCGAGGAAGCCGAACTCCGAGGCCACCACCGCGATCGGCCGCCCACCGACCAGGCCGCGGCCGGTGGTGACCGCCTCGTCCAGCCCGGTGCGCTCGCCGGCCCGGGCCAGGGCGGCGCGGTAGCCGGGGTCGGCACCGGCGTGGACCACGGGGTCGTCCCAGCGGTCCAGGCTGCCGGGGTCGAGGATCAGGTCGAGGAGCTGACCGGCGGTCATGGTGACACTCCGTCACGTTCTCGGGCGGGTGGGGCCGTGCCGCAGCGGGCTCGCTGTTCGAACCCCAACCCTACGCGGGAGCACGCCCCGGCCGTCCGAAAACCGGGTGACCTGCGGATGTGGCGCCGATTACGCTCGGGGCTCCCCGGGTGGCCGTCTACCACCCGTCCGATGCGCGAACAACGCGCCGCAACCAGGGAGTTGCCCATGGCCACCGGCCGTACGCTGATCCGCGAGCTCGCCTCGCACCTGGACGGCACCGTGACCGTTCACGGCTGGATCGACACTCTCCGCCTCCAGCGCCGGATGCAGTTCGTGCTGGTCCGCGACCACACCGGGCTGGTGCAACTGGCCCACCGGCGCGGGGGTGAGGGCGACCCGATCGAGGCCGTGCTCGACACGGTGACCGTGGAGTCCGCCGTCCGGATCACCGGCAAGGTGCTGGCGAACCCGCAGGTCAGACTGGGCGGGCTGGAGATCGTCCCGGAGCGGGTCGAGGTGCTCGCCGCGGCCGAGAGCGGGCTGCCGATCGACGAGCGGGCCGGGCTGGACCAGCGGCTCGACTGGCGCTTCCTGGACCTGCGGCGGCCCTCCCGCCGCCTGGTGTTCGAGGTGCAGTCCACGGTGGAGCGGGCGATGCGCGCGGTGGCCGCCGAGGGGGGGTTCACCGAGCTGCACACGCCCAAACTGATGGGCGCCGCCTCCGAGTCGGGCGCCGAGGTGTTCCCGGTGGAGTACTTCGGCCGCACCGCGTACCTGGCTCAGTCCCCGCAGTTCTACAAGCAGATGGCGATCGCCGGGGGCATCGACCGGGTCTTCGAGATCGGCCCGGTGTTCCGCGCCGAGCCCTCCTTCACCTCCCGGCACGCCACCGAGTTCACCGGCGTGGACGTGGAGATGGCCTGGGTGGACGGCGTCGAGGAGGTGATGGAGTTCGAGGAGCGGATGCTGCGCCGGGTGCTGGCGGAGGTCCACGCCGAGCACGGCGAGCGGATCGCCGAGCTGCTCGGCGCCGAGGTGGTCGTCCCCAAGGCGCCGTTCCCACGGATCACCCTGGCCGACGCGATGGCCCGGCTGCGGGCCGGCGGCTGGGACCCGGAGGGGACGGCCGTGGACCTCGACCCGGCGGGTGAGCGGGCGCTCGCGGCCCTCGCCGCGGAGGAGTCCGGCCACGAGTTCGTCTTCGTCACCGAGTACCCGGCCGGGGTGCGGCCGTTCTACCACCACCGGCCACCCGGCCGGCCCGAGGTCACCGCCTCCTTCGACCTGCTCTGGAAGGGCGTGGAGATCACCACCGGCGCCCAGCGCGAGCACCGGTACGAGGTGCTGTGCGCGCAGGCCCGGGAGAAGGGGATGGAGCTCGGGCCGCTCGCCCGGTACCTGGACTGCTTCCGCTACGGCACCCCGCCGCACGGCGGCTTCGGGCTGGGCCTCGCCCGGCTGTTGATGCTGCTGCTCGGTCTGCCCTCGATCCGCGAGGCGACCTTCCTGTTCCGCGGCCCGCACCGGCTGGAGCCCTGAGCCGACGGGCCCGCGCCGGCCTTCTCCGCCCGGCCGGTGCGGGCCCGTGAACGCGGTGCTCGTCACACCCCTCCGTAATTGGCATCTCAGATGCGAATTGATAGCGTGTCCGTCGTGAGGCTGACCAAGGGCACGGACATCGCCCTCCGCATCGCCATGAGGCTCGCGGTGGTCGGGGACCGGGAATCCCCCACCACCCGTGAGGTGGCGGACGCGGTCGCGGTGCCGTACAACCACGCGGCCAAGGTGGTGAGCCGGCTGCAGCACCTCGGCGTGGTCGAGGCGCGCCGCGGCCGGGGCGGTGGGCTGGCGCTCACCGCCGCGGGCCGGACGGTCTCGATCGGCCGGCTGGTCCGCGACCTCGAAGGGGTCGGCGACGTGGTCGGCTGCGAGGACGACCCGCCCTGCCCGCTGCGCTCCGCCTGTCGCCTGCGCCGCGTCCTGCGGGACGCCCAGGAGGCGTTCTACGTCGCGCTGGACCCGTTCACCGTGGACGACCTGGTCGGCCCGCCGACCGGGCCGGTCCTGCTCGGCCTCTCCGCCCGCCCGCCGGGCTGATCCGCCCCTCCGCCGTGGGGGGCCGCACCACGGCTTTGAATTCGCATCTCACATTCCACTTAGGAGCCCCGATGCTGTCCGCGAAGTCCGCCGAGACCGTCCGCGCCACCCTGCCCGCCGTGGGAGGGGCGATCGGTGAGATCACCGAGCGCTTCTACGGGAAGCTGTTCGCCGCCCACCCGGAGCTGCTGCGCGACCTGTTCAACCGCGGCAACCAGGCCTCCGGCGCCCAGCAGCAGGCCCTGGCCGGCTCCATCGCGGCCTTCGCCGGCGCCCTGCTCGCCCGGCCCGACGACCGGCCGGACGCGATGCTCGCCCGGATCGCCCACAAGCACGCCTCGCTCGGCGTCACCGCGGACCAGTACGCGATCGTCCACCGCCACCTGTTCGCCGCCATCGCCGAGGTCCTCGGCGAGGCCGTCACCCCCGAGGTCGCCGCCGCCTGGGACGAGGTCTACTGGCTGATGGCCAACGCGCTGATCGCCATCGAGCGCCGGCTCTACCAGGAGGCCGGTCTCGCCGAGGGCCCGAGCCTGCGCGAGTACCGGATCGCCGGCCGGGTGCGGGAGACCGCCGACGTCGCCGTCTTCCAGGTCCGCCCGGTCGACGACGGCCCGCTGCCCGCCTTCCGGCCCGGCCAGTACGTCTCCGTCCAGGTCGAACTGCCGGACGGCGCCCGGCAGATCCGCCAGTACAGCCTCACCGGGCAGGGCGACGGCATGCTCCGCTTCGCCGTCAAGCGGCTGGCCGGCGACCCGGCCGGCGAGGTCTCCAACCACCTGCACGACAGGCTCGACGCCGGGGACCTGCTGCGGATCAGCGCCCCCTTCGGCGACGTCTGCCTGGACGGCGGCGACGGCCCGCTGCTGCTCGCCTCGGCCGGCATCGGCTGCACCCCGATGGTCTCGATGCTGGACCACCTCGCCGCCGCCGGCTCCACCCGCCGGGTGATCAGCCTCCACGGCGACCGCGACCAGGCCTCCCACGCCTTCCGCGCCGACCTGGAGCAGCTCACCGCCAAGCTCCCCGGCGGCAGCGCCCACGTCTGGTACGAGCGGCCGGAGGGCGAGTGGCCCGCCGACCGCACCGGGCTGGTCGACCTGAGCGGGCTGGAGGTGCCGGCCGGCACCACCGCGTACCTCTGCGGCCCGCTGCCCTTCATGCGGACCGTCCGCGCCCAGCTGCTGGACGCCGGCCTCCGTCCGGCCGACATCCACTACGAGGTGTTCGGCCCGGACCTCTGGCTCGGCCGGGAGGCCTGAGCACACCTCCACCCGGGGGACGCGAAACGCCGCCCGCCCGCCCATCGGCGGGCGGGCGGCCCGGGCCGGTGCCAGTCTGGGGTGGCAAGCGACCTGCGAAAGGTAATCGCCATGATCACTACCGACTACGTTCCCGGTTCGCCCTGCTGGATCGACCTCGGCGCGCCCGATACCAGGGCCGCCGCCGCCTTCTACGGTGCGGTGCTCAACTGGGAGCTGGAGTCGATGGGGCCCGAGGCCGAGGAGTACGGGCTCTTCAAAGCCAACGGCAAGACCGTGGCCGGGCTCGGGCCGCTCACCGAGGAGGGCGCCCGCTCGGCCTGGATGATCTACCACCTCACCACCGACGCCGACGCCGCCACCGAGACCGTCAAGCGGCTCGGCGGCACCGTCCGGGTCGAGCCGATGGACGCCGAGGGCGCCGGCCGCCTCGCTCAGTTCACCGACCCCCAGGGCGCCCAGTTCGCCGTCTGGCAGCCCGGCAACATGACCGGCATGGAGGAGACCGACCGGCCCGGCACCCTCTGCTGGACCGAGCTCTACACCACCGACGGCCCCGCGGCCCGGGAGTTCTACAGCACCCTCTTCGGCTGGCAGTACGAGGACATGGAGCTCCCCGGCGGCGGCGGGAACTACACCCTCATCACCCCGGCCGGCCTGCCCAAGGAGCGGATGCACGGCGGCCTGATGCAGCTGCCCGCCGAGCACCTCACCCTGACCGGCGGCAAGCCGTACTGGCACCCGGTCTTCGCGGTCGCCGACTGCGACGCCACCGCGGTCCGGGTCACCTCCCACGGCGGCACCCTCCAGATGGGCCCCGAGGACGCCCCCGGCGTCGGCCGCCTCGCGGTCTGCGTCGACCCGGCCGGCGCCGACTTCGTCCTGCTCACCCCGGAGGCCCCGGCCGGCTGACCGGCCTGCTCACGGCAGCGACCACCTCCCCGGCCACGCGTCCGGGCAGGTGGTCGACTGCTGTCCGGACGGGGTCGGGAGCGGTCCGGGGAGGGCTCGGGAGCGGGTCCGGGGAGGGGTGGCGCCGCGCCGCGCCGGGGCGGACGGTCCACCGGGAGCCCAGCGGCGGCAGGAAGACTGCCGAATCGGCGGGTGGGACTGGCATCGTGGCACTCAGTGTGCTTTATTGAGGGAACTCAGTTCCATCATCTTTCTGCATCGTGCTCCGGGACCGTCGGCCGGCCGGGGCGGACTGGAGCGCCATCCCATGAGCCAGGACTTCGACCTGTTCAAGCTGTCGGAGGAGCACGAGATGCTCCGGGAGTCGGTGCGGTCGCTGGCGGAGGCGAAGATCGCTCCGTTCGCGGCGGAGGTGGACGAGCTGGGCCGGTTCCCGCAGGAGGCGCTGGACGCGTTGCAGGGCAACGATCTGCACGCGGTGCACGTGCCGGAGGAGTACGGCGGTGCGGGTGCGGACGCGCTGGCGACGGTGCTGGTGATCGAGGAGGTGGCGCGGGTGTGTGCGTCGTCCTCGCTGATCCCGGCGGTGAACAAGCTGGGTTCGCTGCCGGTGCAGCTGTCGGGCTCGGAGGAGCTGAAGGCGAAGTACCTGGGGGCGCTGGCCCGGGGCGAGGGCATGTTCTCGTACTGCCTGTCGGAGCCGGAGGCGGGTTCGGACGCGGCGGGGATGAAGACCCGTGCGGTGCGGGACGGCGACTTCTGGGTGCTCAACGGTGTGAAGCGGTGGATCACCAACGCCGGCGTGTCGGAGTTCTACACGGTGATGGCGGTGACCGACCCGGAGCTGCGGTCCAAGGGCATCTCGGCGTTCGTGGTGGAGAAGGCGGACGAGGGCGTGTCCTTCGGCGCGCCGGAGAAGAAGCTGGGCATCAAGGGCTCGCCGACCCGTGAGGTGTACTTCGACAACGTGCGGATCCCGGCGGACCGGATGATCGGCGCGGAGGGCACCGGCTTCGCGACCGCGATGAAGACGCTCGACCACACCCGGGTGACCATCGCCGCGCAGGCGATCGGCATCGCCCAGGGCGCGCTGGACTACGCCAAGGGCTACGTCAAGGAGCGCAAGCAGTTCGGGAAGGCGATCGCCGAGTTCCAGGGCGTGCAGTTCATGCTCGCGGACATGGCGATGAAGCTGGAGGCCGCCCGGCAGCTGACCTACGCGGCGGCGGCCAAGTCCCAGCGCACCGACGGCGACCTGACCTTCTTCGGCGCGGCGGCCAAGTGCTTCGCCTCGGACGTGGCGATGGAGGTCACCACGGACGCGGTGCAGCTGCTGGGCGGGTACGGCTACACCCGGGACTACCCGGTCGAGCGGATGATGCGCGACGCGAAGATCACCCAGATCTACGAGGGCACCAACCAGGTCCAGCGGATCGTCATGGCCCGCAACCTCCCGTAGGACGTTCTGACCGCAAGCGAAGTGTGAAGAGGAGTCAGGCTGTGAGCTTGAGGATCGTTGTCTGTGTGAAGTACGTGCCCGACGCGACCGGTGACCGTCGCTTCGCGGACGACACCACCACCGACCGGGAGGGCGTGGACGGCCTTCTGTCGGAGCTGGACGAGTACGGCGTGGAGCAGGCGCTGAGGATCGCGGAGGCGTCGGGGGACGCCGAGGTGACGGTGCTGACGGTGGGTCCGGACGATGCGAAGGACGCGCTGCGCAAGGCGCTGTCGATGGGTGCGGACAAGGCCGTGCACGTGAACGACGACGACATCCACGGCTCGGACGTGCTGGGGACCTCGGCGGTCGTGGCGAAGGCGCTGGAGAAGGTCGGTTTCGACCTGGTGGTGTGCGGTATGGCGTCGACGGACGGCACGATGGGTGTGCTGCCGGCGCTGCTGGCGGAGCGTCTGGGTGTGCCGCAGGCGACGCTGCTGTCCGAGGTGGCGGTCGAGGGTGGCGTGGTCAAGGGCCGTCGGGACGGCGACGCGGCGACCGAGCTGGTCGAGGCCGCGCTGCCGGCGGTGGTGTCGGTGACCGACCAGTCGGGTGAGGCCCGCTACCCGTCGTTCAAGGGCATCATGGCGGCGAAGAAGAAGCCGGTCCAGTCGCTGGACCTGGACGACCTGGGCATCGAGGCGGACGAGGTCGGCCTGGCCGGGTCCTGGACCAAGGTCGAGGACATCGCGGCCCGCCCGGCCCGCACCGCGGGCACGATCGTCAAGGACGAGGGCGAGGGCGGCAAGGCGCTCGCCGCGTTCCTCGCCGAGCAGAAGTTCATCTGAGACCGCTGTCAGCGCTTTTCACGATCGATCAGGAGCAACGAATCATGGCTGAGATCCTGGTTCTCGTGGACCACGCCGACGGTGTGGTCCGCAAGCCGGCCCTCGAACTGCTGACCCTGGCCCGCCGGATCGGCACCCCCTCCGCGGTGGTGCTCGGCGCCGGCGACAAGGCCACCGAGATCGCGGCGAAGGCCGCCGGTTCGGCGCCGAGAAGGTGTACGTCGCGGACGGCACCGAGTTCACCGACCAGCTGGTGGTCCCGAAGGTCGACGCCCTCACCCAGATCGCCCGGGCCAACGACGCGGCCGCGGTCCTGGTCACCTCCTCCGGCGAGGGCAAGGAGGTCGCCGCCCGCGTGGCGCTGCGCCTGGGGTCGGGCATCATCACCGATGCGGTGGACCTGGAGGCCGGTGTGTCGGGTCCGGTGGCGACGCAGTCGGTGTTCGCGGCGTCGTTCCAGGTGAAGTCGACGGTCACCCGGGGTGCGGCGGTGATCACGGTGAAGCCGAACGCGGTGGCGCCTCAGGCGGCTCCGGCCGGGGGTGCGGTGGAGTCGGTGTCGGTGGAGTTCACCGGGAACGCGGCGGCGGTGACCTCGCGGACGGCGCGGGTGTCCTCGGGTCGTCCGGAGCTGACCGAGGCCGCGATCGTGGTCTCGGGTGGCCGTGGTGTGGGTGCGGCGGAGGGCTTCGGCGTGGTCGAGGAGCTGGCGGACGCGCTGGGTGCGGCCGTGGGTGCCTCGCGGGCCGCGGTGGACGCGGGCTGGTACCCGCACACCAACCAGGTGGGTCAGACCGGCAAGCAGGTGTCGCCGCAGCTGTACATCGCGGCGGGCATCTCGGGTGCGATCCAGCACCGGGCCGGTATGCAGACCTCGAAGACCATCGTCGCGGTCAACAAGGACCCCGAGGCGCCGATCTTCGAACTCGTCGACTACGGCGTCGTCGGCGACCTCTTCGAGGTGCTGCCGCAGCTGACGGCCGAGGCCGGCGCGCGCTGACGCGGAGTCGGGAGACGGCGGAAGCCGGCCCGTGGCGAGGAGCCGCGGGCCGGCTTCCGCCGTTTTCCGTGATCCGGTGGCGGTCAGTTCGAGCCGAGGCTGGACTCGACCTCGCGGACGACCCGCCACATCGGCGTGGAGCGCTTGGTGATGACGATGACCACGTCCTCGGTGTCCTGCGCCGACTGGCCGTTGCCGGCGCCCGGCCGCGGGCTCCAGGCCTCCTGCACCAGCTCCAGGGCCCGGTCCACCTCGGCGCCGGCGTCGCCCTCGCCGCCGGAGCGCAGCCAGGAGCGCAGCGCGTGGTTGTGCGCGGCGACCACCGCGGCGGCGATCACGTCGGCCCGCAGCGTCCCGTCCCGCCGGTCGGCGAACCGGGAGCGCAGGTAGTCGGCGAGGGTCCGCTCGTACCGCCAGACCACGGACAGCTCGTAGGCGCGCAGGCCGGGGACCTGGCGGGTGAGCCGGTAGCGCTGGACGGAGAAGGTGGGGTTCTCGGCGTACATCCGCAGCACCAGGCGGGCCGCGTCGCAGACCCGGGCCACCGGGTCGTCGCTGTCGGCGCTGGCCTTGAGCAGCTCGGTCATGTCGGCCAGGCACTTCTCGTGGTCGGGGAAGACCACGTCCTCCTTGGACGGGAAGTACCGGAAGAACGACCGGCGGCCGACGCCGGCGAGGCTGACGATGTCGTCGATGGTGGTCTGCTCGTACCCGCGCTCCACGAAGAGCCGGAACGCCGCACCGATCAGGGCCTCCCGCATCGGGGGCTTCGGTGGGGTGGGGACGGCCTCCGGGGTGCCGCTCTTCGCCTCGCTCATGGGGCCGAACCTAGCATCCGGGGAGGCCGGATGGCACTTGGTGCTCCGGAAACTGGGTACCGAGTGTTGTGGTCCTGGGCGGGGGAACGCCCGAGCCCGTCCGGTTCGGGGGTCCGGACGGGCTCGGGGGAGGGTGGGGAAAGGGTCAGCGGGCGGTCATCCGCAGGGCGCCGTCCATCCGGACGGTCTCGCCGTTGAGGTAGTCGTGCTCGGCGATCATGGTGACCAGGCGGGCGTACTCCTCCGGCTGGGCCAGCCGCTGCGGGAAGGTGACGCTGGCGCCGAGGCCGGCCCGGACCTCCTCGCTGAAGCCGGCCATCATCGGGGTGTCCACGATGCCGGGGGCGATGGTCATCACGCGGATGCCGTACTGGGCGAGGTCGCGGGCCGCGGTGATGGTCATGCCGGCCACGCCGGCCTTGGAGGCGGCGTACGCGATCTGGCCGATCTGGGCCTCGAAGGCGGCGATGGAGGCGGTGTTGACGATCAGGCCGCGCTGGCCGTTCGCGTCCGGCTCGTGCCGGGCGATCGCCTCGGCGGCGAGGCGCAGCACGTTGAAGGTGCCGAGCAGGTTGACGTTGAGCACGGCCCGGAACAGGTCCAGGTCGTGCGGGCCCTTGCGGCTCAGGATGCGGGCGCCGGGGGCGATGCCCGCGCAGTTGACGGCCAGGCGCAGCTCGGCGCCGTCCGCGTCGATCCGCTCCAGGGCGGCCCGGACCGGCGCCTCCTCGGTGACGTCGGCGGCCAGCAGGGTCACGCCGTCGGGCTGCGGGCCGGCGGCGGCGACGGCCTTCTCCAGGTCCAGGCCGTACACGGTGGCGCCGCGGGCGGCGAGGGCGGCGGCGGTGGCCGCGCCGAGGCCCGAGGCGGCGCCGGTGACCAGGGCCGCGGATCCGGCGATCTCCATGGGGACTCTCCTCAGGTGGTGACGGTTCGGGGGTGACGCGTCGAGGTGGGGGCGGGGGGTCAGACGGCGAGCTTGCGGCTGATCACCAGTCGCTGGATCTGGTTGGTGCCCTCGAAGATCTGCATGATCTTGGCCTCGCGCATGTAGCGCTCGACCGGGAAGTCGCGGGTGTAGCCGTACCCGCCGAGCACCTGGACGGCGTCGGTGGTGACCTTCATGGCCGCGTCGGTGGCGACCAGCTTGGCGACGCTGGCCTGGCGGCTGAAGTCCCGGCCGGCGTCGCGGCGGCGGGCCGCGTCCAGGTAGGTGGCGCGGGCCGAGTCCACGGCGGCGGCCATGTCGGCGAGCAGGAAGCCCAGGCCCTGGTGGTCGATGATCCGGCGGCCGAAGGCGGTGCGCTCGTTGGCGTACGCGACCGCGGCGTCCAGCGCGGCCTGGGCGAGGCCGGTGGCGCAGGCGGCGATGCCGAGGCGGCCGGAGTCGAGCGCGCTGAAGGCGATCTGGAGGCCCTGGCCCTCGGCGCCGATCAGGCGGTCGCCGTCGAGCATCGCGCCGTCCCAGTAGGCGGAGGTGGTGGGGACGGCCTGCAGGCCCATCTTGCGCTCGGGGTTGCCGAAGGAGAGGCCCTCGACGCTGCCCGGGGCGAGGAAGCAGGAGATGCCCTTGGAGCCGGGGGCGGTCCGGGCGAAGAGGGAGTAGAAGTCGGCGCGGCCGCCGTGGGTGATCCAGGCCTTGGTGCCGGTGATCCGGTAGCCGTTCGACGTGCGCTCGGCCTTGCAGGCGAGCGAGGCCGCGTCGGAGCCGGCCTGCGGCTCGGAGAGGCTGTAGCCGCCGACCTGGTCGCCGGCCAGCATGTCGGGCAGCCAGCGCTTCTTCTGGACGTCGGTGCCGAAGGAGTTGAGCGCGTGGCAGGACAGCGTGTGCACGCTGACGGCCACGCCGACGGCGGCCCAGCGGGCGGCCAGCTCCTCCAGGACCTGGAGGTAGACCTCGTACGGCTGGGCACCGCCGCCGAACTCCTCCGGGTAGGCGAGGCCCAGCAGGCCGGCCTGCCCGAGGATGCGGAACAGGCCCTCGGGGTACTCCTCGCGGCTCTCGTGCTCGTCGGCACGGGACGCGAGCTCGCGGTCGGCGATCTCCCTGGTGAGGGCGATCAGGTCCGCCGCCTCCGGGGTGGGCATCAGGCGGTCGACAGCCATGGCGCGACTCCAAGTGGTACTGAAGTGGGTACGGCAGTACCGGATAGAGTAGCGCAAGAGCCGCCCTGGAATACTGGTCGAGTGATCGACACACCGGCTTCCGAGGGTCCGAGGCTGACGGGCCGGGGCGCCGCCCGGCGGTTCGAGCTGTTCGAGCAGCTGGTGGCCCTGCTGATCAGCGAGGGGTTCGCCGGGTTCACCCTGGACGACCTCGCCGCCCGGCTGCACTGCTCGAAGCGCACGCTCTACGGCCTGGCCGGGAGCAAGGAGCAGCTCGTCAGGGCGGCGGTGGTGCACTTCTTCCGCCGGGCCACCACCCGCGTGGAGGCCGCGGTGGACACCGAGACCGGGCCCGAGGCGCGGCTGACCGCCTACCTCAAGGCCGTCGCCGCCGAACTCGCGCCGGTGTCCCCGCGCTTCTTCGACGACGTGGCCGCCTTCGAGCCGGCCGCCGAGGTGTACGAGCGCAACACCCGCGCGGCCGCCGGGCGGATCCAGCAGCTGATCGACGAGGGGCACGCCGCCGGGGCGTTCCGCGAGGTGCACGTGCCCTTCGCGGCGGAGGTGATCACCTCGGTGATGGTGCGGATCCAGCAGCGCCATGTCGCCGCCTCCACCGGCCTCGCGGATGCCGAGGCCTATCAGCACCTCGCCGAGCTGCTGCTGCACGGACTGACCCGCTGACCCCGGCCGTTCCCGGAGGTCGGCGGGTCAGCGGGTCGGCGGGTCAGCGGGCCGGGAACAGCGGCGCCGGCCGTTCAGAAGGTGATCGGCGCACCCTCCCGGGCCGCCTGCCGGGCCGTGTACGCGACCGAGTGCACCGTCCGCCCGGCCGGGTCCAGCAGGGTCAGCGCCCCGCCCCGGTTGCCCAGCCGCAGCGCGGCCGACACCGGCAGGACGACCTCGGCGCCCGCCTCCAGCCGCTGGGCCGGCAGGGTCAGCCGGTGGCGCTCCTGGTCCACCAGCTGCCAGCCCGCCAGGCTCACCGGCGCGGCCGAGGAGTTCCGCAGGGTCACGGTCTCCGCCTCGGGCGCCGGGCCGACCGGGTTCACCAGCGCCGCGACGATCCGCACCGCCCGCCCGTCCCCATCGGGGGTGCCGTCGCCGCCGGGGCCACCGTGCCCGGGCCGCGGCGCGGGCACGTCCTCCAGCCGGTGGCCGGTGGTGTCGTCGGTGTGCCGGCTCTGCGACTGGAAGGCCAGGAACACCGCCACCCAGCGCGCCGGGGCACCGAGGCGCAGCAACAGCGCGCCGTCCTGCCGGACACCGTCGTCGGCGCGGAACCGGCCGCTGTTGCCCTGGTTCATGTGGACGTCGTGGACCCCGTTGCCCGGCCGGAACCCGAACACCTTGTCCGGGATGCCGGCCTCGGTCGGCCAGCGCTCGCCGAACACGTACGCCACCGCCGCCGGATCGGCGATCGCCTGCCCGACGTACCGGTCCAGCAGGTCGGCCAGGTCGTTGTCGGCCCCCGGACGGTCCGGCGGGAGGGTGCGCATCCCCGCGGGGTCGAACAGGCCGCCGCGGACGAAGTCCAGCGCCGCCGTCCCCGGTCGCGACGGCAGCGGGGTCCAGCCGGCCGGCCCGGCCGGGAGCAACTCCGTCACCGGGTGCCGGAAGTCCTCCACGACCAGGTACAGCAGCTCCGAAGGCGCCTGCTGGGACTCGACGTTGACGGCCGCGCGGTACTCCGTCCCGGCGGCGTCGCGCAGGTGGATCTGGTAGTGCGGGGTGTCGCCGGCGCCCTCGCGGCGGCGGTCGACGGGGCGGGCGGAGAGCACGCCGTAGTGGCGGAGGGGCATCGGACTCCCTTGCGGCGGGGGACAGCTGGCGGACCGCCAGCCACCCTCCCGCATCCTCCGGCCGGCGCGCGGCGGCTTCCGGCCGGGCGTCACCGGATGTTCACCCGGCCGGTCGCCGCCGCGGCCCCGGCGACCGGCCGGCCGCCGCGCGGCGGGAACCGGCGGCCCGGCACGGTCGTCCGACAGCCCGAGGGGGAGCGTCCCGCCCGCACCGGCCGAGGCCGCGGGCCCGGGAGCGACCGAGGAACGACAGGAAGGCCGCGAGCCGTGTCCTACGACAACCCGTACGGCCGGGAGCAGCGCCCGCTCCCGCCCGGCAGGCCGCCGAGGGCCTGGTGGTGGCTGCCCGAGCAGGAGCGCCGGCGCCGCAAGGAGATGCGCCGCCAGTGGAAGGCCTGGAAGGCCCGCAACGGCAAGAAGGACAACGACTGCTGCGACGCCTGCGACTGCCTCGGCGAGTTCGCCGACCCGTGCATGATCGCGCTGCTCCCGGTCGTGTTCGCCGCCGCCCTGAAGACCGCCCTGCCCGGCCGGCGCACCGCTCGGGCGGCCGACCCGGCGGCCCCGGTGCCCCGCGGCACGGTGGCCGCCGGCCTGTACGGCGCCGTGCACCACTACCGCACCCGGATCAGCCCGACCCGGCCCGCCTGCTGCCGGTACACGCCCAGCTGCTCGACCTACGCGGTGCAGGCGCTGCACCGGCACGGAGCCCTCCGCGGCACCCGCCTGACCGCCGGCCGCCTGCTGCGCTGCCGCCCCGGCACCCGGGGCGGCCCCGACCCCGTCCCCGACCGCTGACCGGCCGGCCCCCGGGCTGCCCGCCCGGGGGCCAGGGGCCGGTGGCCCACCGTGGGCACGGGAACGACGAAGCCCCGCGGAGCTGAGCTCCGCGGGGCTTCCGCTGTGTCCGAGGGGGGACTTGAACCCCCACGCCCGATAAAGGGCACTAGCACCTCAAGCTAGCGCGTCTGCCATTCCGCCACCCGGACTAGGTGTCTGTCCTCGCGACTGCGTGCCGCGCTGACATGGATAACAGTAGCAAAGATCGGCTTCGAGTCCCAAAACCGACCCCGGGGCCCCCGGGTGGCTTGGATCCGCCGGAATGGCCTTGGGATGGGGCGGGTGCCGGGGAGAGGATGGCCGGACGGTGCCGGGCGTGCGCCGGCCAGGCCAGAGATGAGGAGTGGACCGTGACCGAGCGGAACGAGTCGAAGGCGGCGGGGACGGCGGCCCCGGGGGTGACGGGCGAGTCGGAGGTCGCGGAGATCTGCCGGGACCTGATCCGGATCGACACCAGCAACTACGGCGACGGCTCCGGCCCGGGCGAGCGCAAGGCCGCCGAGTACGTGGCCGAGCAGCTCGCCGAGTTCGGGCTGGAGCCGCAGATCATCGAGTCCGCCAAGGGCCGCGCCTCCACGGTGGTCCGGATCGAGGGCGAGGACCGCTCCCGTCCCGGCCTGCTGATCCACGGCCACACCGACGTCGTCCCGGCGAACGCCGACGACTGGACCCACCACCCGTTCTCCGGTGAGATCGCCGACGGCTGCGTCTGGGGTCGCGGCGCGGTGGACATGAAGGACATGGACGCGATGACCCTGGCCGTGGTCCGCGACCGCCTGCGCACCGGCCGCAAGCCCCCGCGCGACCTGGTGCTCGCCTTCGTCGCGGACGAGGAGGCGGGCGGCACCTACGGCGCCCGCTACCTGGTCGACAAGCACCCGGAGCTCTTCGAGGGGGTCACCGAGGCGATCGGCGAGGTCGGCGGCTTCTCCTTCACCGTCAACGACCAGGTCCGGCTGTACCTGGTGGAGACGGCCGAGAAGGGCATGCACTGGATGCGGCTCACCGTCGAGGGCCGGGCCGGCCACGGTTCGATGGAGAACGACGACAACGCCATCACCGAGCTCTGCGAGGCCGTCGCCCGGCTCGGCCGGCACCGCTTCCCGCTGCGCATCACCAAGACCGTGCGGGCCTTCCTGGACGAGCTCTCCGACGCCCTGGGCGTCGAACTCGACCCGGAGAACATGGACGAGACCCTGCGCGTCCTCGGCGGCATCGCCAAGATGATCGGCACCACGCTGCGCAACACCGCCCAGCCCACCATGCTCGGCGCCGGCTACAAGGTGAACGTCATCCCCGGCCAGGCCACCGCGCACGTGGACGGGCGCTTCCTGCCCGGCTACGAGGAGGAGTTCCTGGCCGAGCTGGACAGCGTGCTCGGCCCCCGGGTGAAGCGGGAGAGCCTCCACTACGACAAGGCGCTGGAAACCAGCTTCGACGGCGCCCTGGTGGACGCGATGCAGAGCGCGCTGCGCGCCGAGGACCCGATCGCCCGGGCGGTGCCGTACTGCCTCTCCGGCGGCACCGACGCCAAGTCCTTCCAGGACCTCGGGATCCGCTGCTTCGGCTTCGCGCCGCTGCAGCTGCCGCCGGACCTGGACTTCGCCGGGATGTTCCACGGCGTGGACGAGCGGGTGCCGGTGGAGGGCCTGAAGTTCGGGGTGCGGGTGCTGGACCGGTTCCTCGACGCCTGCTGACGGCTGACGGCTGACCGCGGCCCGATGGCGGATCCGCCGTCCCATTGTCCGAGAGGATGATTTGGGACAGCGGATCCGGCCGGAGAAGAAACGATTCTTCCTGGAATTCCACATCGATCGTGCGTGCGAGTAGTCACCGTTGCGGGTGAATGGGTGAGAGCGTCCGTACCCCATTCGGCCCTGCCCTCGTTCACCCACATGGCAGCCCGGGGGGAATCGGGCTGCGAATCGATCAGGAGGAATTCATGAAGGTCAAGAAGATCGCCACCGTTGTTGCCGCCACCGGTGGTCTGGTGCTGGTCGGTGCCGGTGCCGCGTCCGCCCACGGCGGAGCGCACGCCGAGGGTTTCGCCGCCGGCTCCCCGGGCGTGCTGTCCGGCAACTCGATCCAGGCCCCGGTGCACGTGCCGGTGAACGTCTGCGGCAACACCGTCAGCGTGATCGGCCTGTTCAACCCGGCGTTCGGCACCTGCTGCACCAACGCCTGAACCGGTCCGGGCCGGCGCTGACGGCCCCCTGACTCCCGTGCCCCCGAGTGGCGGATCCCCGCTCGGGGGCACGGTGCTGTCCCGGTTCTGCCGGCGCCCCGTCCGGGTGGTCCCCGGCGGTTCCCGCGGTTTCCGGAATCCCCTGGACGGGGGACTTTCAGGGTTTTGGGCCCCCATCATCCGATCGGATGAACGCGGCCCGTCCGGCTCAACCTTTAAGCCGCTCCCTCGTTGTCCGGGGTACCGGCGAATGCTTCGTCGTGAATACCGAAAATCATCAAAGTCAGGGGAGTCAATGCGACAGGTTGCAAGGATGGGCCTGCTCACCGCCGTCGCCACCGGAAGCGTGCTGGCCTCGACTGCGGGTTACGCGTACGCGGCTGGCAGTGAGGCTCAGGGTGGTGCGGCGAATTCGCCGGGCTTCGGCTCGGGTAACGCGGTCCAGGCCCCCGTCGACATCCCCATGAACGCCTGCGGTGACACCGTCAACGTGATCGGTCTGTTCAACCCGGCGTATGGCGGCGACTGCGCCGACGACGAGCAGGGCGGCGCCCACGGAAGCGGCTCGGGCGGCTCCGGCCACTCGGCGCCCGGCTCCTCGGCGTCCGGCTCCTCGGCCTCGGGTGCCACCTCGGGCTCCCCGGGCGCGGCCTCCGGCAACAGCGTGCAGGCCCCGATCAGCATGCCGGTGGACGCCTGCGGCAACTCGGTCAACGCGGCGGGCGTCGGCAACCCCGCCTTCGGCGCCGAGTGTGGCGACCACACGCTGCCCGCGCCGCACACCCACACCCCGTCGTGCGACGAGGAGTGCGAGGAGCCCACCACACCGCCCTGCGACGAGGAGTGCGACGAGCCCACCACCCCGCCGACCGACGAGGAGTGCGACGAGCCCACCACCCCGCCGACCGACGAGGAGTGCGACGAGCCCACCACCCCCACCACTCCCACGACGCCGACCACCCCCACCACGCCGACCACGCCGACCACCCCCGAGACACCGGGCACGGGCCGTAGCGGTGGTCCGACCGTGGAGCGGGCCGCGCTGGTCGAGCAGCCGGCCCAGGTCGACCACCTGGCCCACACCGGCATCGGCGGCCTGGAGCTGCTCGCGCCGACCGGCGCCCTGCTGCTGCTCGGCGGCGGCGTGCTCTACCGGCGCTCGCGGGCCGGAGCGCGCTGACGCGCGGAGGGTCGGTGCCGGCGCGCCCGTGAGGTCCGATCGGCGCGCCGTCCGTCGGCACGCTGGTCGTCGGGAGGAGGGCGGCACGGTCGAGAGCCGGACGCGCCCGCGGTCGTCGGTAACGGCTGCAGGCACCCGGCCCCTACGGGCTGAGCGGCACCCGGCCGGGGGCTACGCGGGCCCACCGGCCGGGTGCTCCGCCGGTCACCGGACCGCTACCAGGTGCTGCGCACCTGGCGGATGATCCGGCGGCGGAGCAGGACCGTCCGACTGCCGTCCGGGAAGAGTCGGAGCCTGTCCAGCTCCCAGTGGCCATACTCGGCGTGCTCGGTGAGCAGCTGCCGGGCCGCGTTGCGGGTGGTGCCGCGCGGAAGGCTCAGTGACTGGTACTCGTACTCCGGCTGCCGGACCACCTTGGTTGATGCCAAGAACATCTCCTCCTGCCGTGCGGGTGACTGCCAGCCTACGACCTGGCGCGGACGATCCGACCGGGTCGTCCACGGCCCGGACGCCGCCCTCCCCGCGGGAGCCTGCCGCCGTCCGGCCTGACCGTCAATCAGTTATCCCTGCTGCTGGACGGATACCCACCCTGGGGGCGGGGATGCCTCCGCGGGCGGGTCGAGGCTGGTGGGGCGGGCTCGCGGCGGGCTCGCAGCGGGCCTGCGACCGGCTCGCGACCGGGCTCGCGGTCGGCCTGCGACCGGCTCACCGAGGCGTCGACGCCGCCGCGGCGCCGGCGGTGGGCGTCCCGCCCTCTCCCCGGTCCGGGCCCTGCCGACCGTAGGATTCCGGCCGTCCTGGTCCGCGATCCGGTCGCGTACAGAAGCACGCGCATCGGACATCGGGGCGGAACTTACCCGCAATTAACGGCTGTAGGTGACAACCGCTGTGCGGATCGTCGTCGGGTGGGGATAGCGTCTGCTGCATGTCTGATGCCGCGCAGCTCACCATCACCGAGGTTCGCGCCGCCGCCGAGGCGGTCAAGGCGGCCATCGACCGCCACCTGCAGGCGGTCTCCAGTACCGTCGAGGCGGGCGGGCCCGCCGTGGTCAACGCCTACGAGGAGCTCGCCGCGGCGGCCATCGCCTACGACCAGATCCTGTACGAGGTCTACGACGAGGTCACGCCCTTCGAGGTGCCGGGCGACGAGACCGGCGGGGCCTACCGGGGGCCCGAGAACCCGGAGGCGATCAGCGTGCTGATCCGCCGCGACTACCTGATCAGCGACCCGGGGCGGCTGCGCGAGCAGGCGGAGCGGGTGGACGAGTCACTGACGCCGGGAGGCGGCGGCGGTGCCGGGGTGACCGCCGCGATCGGCGTGCTCTTCGGCGAGTACGAGCCGGACGAGATCGCCGCGCGCTCGGAGGAGTTCGGCCTGGAGGAGGGGGACTCGACGCTGTGGGTGTCGGCCTCCGAGCCCAGTGACCCGGGCGACTGGCTGCCGGAGCCGTTCGACGGCGCCGACCCGGAGCTGCTGATCTGCCGGTTCGACGTCAGCGAGGTCTACGACGACGACGTGGACTCGTACGAGGGCTGAGGGCATCGCCCGGGTCACCACGGGGGCGCGGGGAGCCGCGCGCGGTCGGAGGGCTCGGTGAGCCTCCCGGGACCGCGCGGCTCCCCGCGCCCCCGTGTGTGCCGGTTGCGCGGAGTTACCCGAAGGGCTGCTCGCCGTGCTCGGCGAGGATGGCCCGGAGGCGGGTGGTGCGGGGCTGGGCGGGCCGCTCGGCGACCGCCCGGGGCAGGGCCTGACCGGCCGCGTGGACCACGGACAGGTGGCGCTCGGCCCGCCCGAAGGCGGTGTACACCCACTGCCGGGTGAGGCCCGCCGCGGCGTCCTCCGGCAGCACCACGACCGCGCCGGGCCAGCGGCGGCCGACCGCCTGATGGGCCGTCAGCGCCCAGCCGTGCCGGAGCCTGGCGGTCTGCGCGGGGGAGAGGGTGATCCGCTCGCCGTCGGCGAGCTCCAGGTGCAGGCCGGCCGGGTCGCCGTCCAGCACCCGGCCGGGGCGGTTGACGCCGAGCGCCGGGGAGTACACCACGCGGTCACCCGGGTCGAAGCCGCCGAACCGGCCGGGACCGGGGTTGAGCCGGGCCTTGGCGGCCGCGTTGAGCGCCCGGGTGCCGGCGCCGCCGCCGTGGCCCGGGGTGAGCAGCACCACCTGCTCGGCGGGGATGCCGAGGGCCCGCGGGATGGAGTCGGAGAGCAGCTGCACGGCCCGGTGCACGGCCTCGCCGGCGTCCTTGGCGGTGAGGATCACCACCTCCTTGTCCGGGGCGTCCACGGCCGGGAGCTCGCCGATGCCCACGGCGGAGACCAGCTCGCCGATCGGGCCGAAGTCCGGCGTCCGGGAGGCCACCTGCGGGCAGAACTTGGACGCGGTGAGGTCGGCGAAGAACCGGCCGGGCCCGGCCGACCAGAGCTGGCCGGGATCGCCGCTGAGGACCAGGCGGGTGCCGTCGGCCAGCGCCTCCAGCAGGGTGGCGGCGCCCTCCACGTCCAGCAGCGGGGCGTCCGGGACGACCAGCAGGTCGACGCTGAGGGTGCCGTCCGCGGCGCGGGCCGGGCCCGGGGTGCCGGGGCCGCCGGTGAGGACCTCCGCCAGGGTCGCCACCCGGCCGGCGGCGGGGGAGCCCTCCGGCAGCAGGGCGACCAGGGCGTCACGGCCCTGGTCGGTCCAGGTGGCGGCCCAGGCGCGCAGGCCCAGCCCGGTGGCGGCGTGCAGCAGGGCGGCCAGCTCGGCGCGGGACGCCTCGCCGCCGGTGTGGGTGACCAGGGCGGCGTCGGCCACGGCGCGGATCAGCGCGGCTGCGGAGGAGGAGGGCGCCGCGGCGGCGGCCGCCTCCCAGGCGGCGGGCCCTTGCCGGGCGGGTACCGGCTCGGCCTCCGGGGCCTCGGGAGTTCCGTCGGCCTCGGTCTGTTCCTCCTCCGCGCCGGACGCGCCGGGCTCGCCGGATTCGTCGGCGGTGTCAGGGACTTCAGGGGCGTCGGCGGGCTCGGTGTCCTCGCCCTCGACCAGGGTGGAGCTGATCCGGACCAGGCCGTCGGCCAGGCTCTCCTCGGCCAGGGCGAGCCGCTCCAGGGCCAGCACCGTCCGGGTCGGCGGCTCCTCCTCCTCGTCGTCCTTGGCGCCGGGGCGGCCCGGGAGCTCCTCCTGGAAGGCCATCACCCGGCCGTCCACCACCACCGCCTGCAGCGCGGCGCCGGCGTCCGGCAGACCGAGCCGCTCCAGGCCGGCCGCGACCTCGCCGATCTCCTGCGCCGAGTGGCCGCGCAGCGCGGCCTGCTCCAGCAGCCAGGGCACCAGAGCCTGCGCGCGGCGCGGATCGCCCGGGCCGGCCTCGGCGCCGAGCAGTCCGCGGGCGAAGCCGTCCGCCTGCTCGGGGCGGACGCCCGGCAGCGCCAGGACCGCCCACGGGTCCTCCCGGAGGGCGTCGGCGGCGCTCTCGCCCAGCTCGGCCACGGCGGCCGGGGCGAGTTCGGCGGGAGCCCCGCCGGCGGTCAGCACCTCGGTGGCGGCCTTCAGCGCGGCGGCCCGCTGCTCGTCGGCGGGCTGGGCGGGGACGGCCGCGGCGGCGTCCTCGCCCTGGCCGGGGGCGGCCTGGCCGACCGCCCGGATGGCGTCCGCCAGCGCCGCCACGGCGCCCGCGCGCCGGTCGGGGGCCGTGCTGTCCGCTTCGGTCATCTGGTCAAGCTCCTTCTGACGGCCGGGCGCCTACAGCTCCGTCCAGCCCTGGTCCGGGTAGTGGTGCACCGGCGCCGAGACGTCGTCCAGTGCACCCCTGATCTCACCGGGTAGCGTAAGCGCCTCCACCGACAGCGCCGTCTGCAGCTGGGCGGCCGTCCTGGCGCCGACCAGCGCGGACGCCACGCCGGGCCGGTCCCGGACCCAGGCCAGCGCCACCTTCAGCGGGCTGGTGGCGAGTCCGTCGGCGGCGGTGGCGAGGGCGTCGACGATCCGCCGGGAGCGCTCGCCCAGGTACGGCTGCACGAACCCGGCGAGGTAGGGGGAGGCGCCGCGGGACTCCGGCGGGACGCCGTGCCGGTACTTGCCGGTGAGCACGCCGCGGCCGAGCGGCGAGGAGGCGATCAGCCCGATCCCGGCGTCCCGGGCGGCCGGCAGCACCTCGCGCTCCAGGCCGCGCTGGAGCAGCGAGTACTCCAGCTGCGCACTGGCCAGCGGCACCCGGCCGGGCAGGCCGAGCTGCCAGGTCGCCGCCTTGGCCAGCTGCCAGCCGCTGAAGTTGGACACCCCCGCGTACCGGGCACGGCCGGAGGAGACCGCCAGGTCCAGGGCGTGCAGGGTCTCCTCGGTGGGGGTGGCCAGGTCGTACCCGTGGACCTGCCACAGGTCCACGTGGTCGGTGCCCAGGCGGTGCAGCGAGGCGTCCAGGGCGGAGAGCAGGTGCCCGCGGGAGTTGTCGAAGCGGCGGCCGACCGCCTGCACGCTGCCCGCCTTGGTGGCGATGACCAGTTCGGCGCGGGGGACCAGGCTGTCCATCAGCCGGGAGAGCAGGTACTCGGAGCCGCCGTCGGAGTAGACGTCGGCGGTGTCCACCAGGGTGCCGCCCGCGTCGAGGAAGGCCTTGAGCTGCTCGGCCGCGTCGTGCTCGTCGGTGTCCCGTCCCCAGGTCATGGTGCCGAGACCGATCCGGGAGACCCGCAGCCCGGTCCGGCCGAGATGACGCTGTTCCATCGGGCTGGCCCCTCCGTCGGCTGAACGCGCAGGTGGGGAGAGTCACCCCCCACGTCGGCAGAGCGTAGCGGCCCGTGCGCGTACAGCTGGGTGCGACCCGCAGGGCAGTCCCGGAGGTCGTGGCGGACCGATTTCTACCGACCAGTAGCATCGCGCCGGGGGCGCCGTTAGGCTCGCGTCACCACCCGACTGGAAGGCGCAGGCCCATGCGACTCGGCATCAACCTCGGCTACTGGGGACTCGGCATGGACGCCGACAACATCGCGGTCGCCCAGGAGGCCGACCGGCTCGGCTACGCGGTCTGCTGGGCCGCCGAGGCGTACGGCTCCGACGCCGCCACCGTGCTCTCGTACGTCGCCGCCAAGACCGAGCGGATCGACGTCGGCTCGGCGATCTTCCAGATCCCGGCCCGCACCCCGGCGATGACGGCGATGACCGCCGCCACCCTGGACACCCTCTCCGGCGGCCGCTTCCGGCTCGGCCTCGGCGTCTCCGGCCCGCAGGTCTCCGAGGGCTGGTACGGCGTCAAGTTCGACAAGCCGCTGGCCCGCACCCGCGAGTACGTGGAGATCATCCGCAAGGCGATGTCCCGGGAGCGGCTGGTCCACGAGGGCGCCCACTGGACGCTGCCGCTGCCCGGTGGCCCCGGCAAGCCGATCAAGCTCACCGTGCACCCGGTGCGCGAGCACATCCCGCTGTACATCGCGGCGATCGGCCCCAAGAACCTGGAGCAGACCGGCGAGATCGCCGACGGCTGGCTCGGCATCTTCTTCTCGCCCGAGCACGCCGCGCTCTCCCTCGACCCGCTGAAGGCCGGCCGCGCCAAGGCCGGACAGACCCTCGACGGCTTCGACCTCTGCCCGACCGTGGCCATCTCGGTCGGCGAGGACGTCAAGGCCGCGGCCGACGGGCAGCGGGCGTACGCGGCGCTGTACATCGGCGGCATGGGCAGCAGGGACAAGAACTTCTACAACCAGCTCGCCCGGCGGATGGGGTACGAGCAGGCGGCCGACGAGATCCAGGAGAAGTACCTCGCCAAGGACTACGCGGGGGCGGCGGCGGCAGTGCCGCACGACCTGATCGACTCCACGGCGCTGCTGGGGAACACCGAGCGGATCGCCGACCGGATGCAGGCGTACGCCGACGCCGGGGTCACCACGCTGACGCTGGCGCCGGCCGGGTTCACCCTGGAGGAGCGGATCACGGCGCTGCGGACGGGTGTGGAGGCGCTGGAGCGCGCCGGGTTGGCGTAGTCGGCCATCGGACGGGGCGCGTGGGGGTCCTCCACGCGTCCCTGTCGGGGCCCGTTGTTCAGAGCCAGCCGGCGCGTTTGAAGGCGCGGTGGAGGAGGGTGCAGACCAGCGCCATCAGGCCGAGGGCCACCGGGTACCCCCAGGGCTGGCGCAGTTCGGGCATGTGCTCGAAGTTCATGCCGTAGATGCCGGCGATCATCGTGGGCACCGCCGCCAGCGCCGCCCACGCCGAGATCTTCCGCATGTCGTTGTTCTGCTGCACGGTGACCTGCGCCAGGTTGGCGCCCAGGATGTCGGAGAGCAGCCGGTCCAGCCCCTCCACCAGCTCGGTGACCTTGGTGAGGTGGTCGCCGACGTCCCGCAGGTACGGCCGCAGGTCCTCCGGCACGAACAGCACGCCGTCCGACACCAGCCGGGCGATCGGCTCCTCCAGCGGGCCGGCCGCGCGGCGGAAGACCACCAGCTGCCGCTTGAAGGCGTAGATCTGCTCGGCGACGCCGTGCGCCCGCCCGGGGGCGAACACCTGGGCCTCCAGCTCGTCCAGGTCGGTCTGGAGCTCGGCCGCCACGTCCAGGTAGCTGTCCACCACCAGGTCGCAGACCGCGTACAGCACCGACGCGGGCCCCTTGCGCAGCAGCTCGGGCTGCTTCTCCAGGCCGGCCCTCAGCTGTGCCAGCGGGCTCTCCGCGCCGTGCCGGACGGTCAGCACGTACCCGTGGCCCAGGAAGATCATCACCTCGCCGGTGCTCACCGCGTGCCCGTCCGGGTGGTACCCCATGGTCTTGAGCACCATGAACAGCGAGTCCTCGTACGCCTCCAGCTTGGGACGCTGGTGCGCGGTGACCGCGTCCTCGACCGCCAGCGGGTGCAGCCCGAACTCCGAGATGACGAAATCGAACTCCTCGGTCGTCGGCTCGTAGAGGCCGATCCAGAGGAACCCGTCCCCGGTCCGGCGCACCTCGTCCAGGGCCTCCGAGACGTCCGCCGGACCCTCGGTGCGGAAGCCGTCCCGGTAGATGGCGCAGTCCACGATCATGCGGTCATTCTCCCGCGTGGCGGGCGCCGCGGCCCGGTTCTCCGCCGAACCCGTACCGGTCCGGCACCCGGTGCCACCGGCCGGGCGCAGGCCGTACGCTAGGCCCCATGCCCACCCTGCTGCTCGTGCGCCACGGCCGTTCCACCGCCAACTCCGAAGGCGTCCTGGCCGGGTGGACCCCCGGGGTGGAGCTGGACGGGACCGGCCGGGCCCAGGCGGCCGAGCTGCCCGCGCGGCTGGCCGGGATCCCGATCGCCCAGGTGGTCAGCAGCCCGCTGGAGCGCTGCCGGCAGACCGTGGAACCGCTGCTCGCCGCCCGCCCCGAGCTCGCCCCGCCCGCGCTGGACGAGCGGATCGGCGAGTGCCACTACGGCGAGTGGACCGGGCGCCGGCTCGTCGAGCTCGCCGAGGAGCCGCTGTGGCGGACGGTCCAGGACCACGCCTCGGCCGCGGCCTTCCCCGGCGGGGAGTCGCTGCGCGAGCTGAGCCACCGGACCGTCACCGCCGTCCGCGAGTGGAACGACAAGGTCGCCGTCGAGCACGGCCCGGACGCCGTCTGGCTCGCCGCCACCCACGGCGACGTGGTGAAGGCCGTGGTCGCCGACGCCCTCGGCCTGCACCTGGACCACTTCCAGCGGATCTCGGTCGAGCCCTGCTCGGTCACCGCCATCCGCTACACCCCGCAGCGGCCGTTCGTGCTGAGGATGGGGGACACCGGCAGCCTCGCCGCGCTGGCACCCCGGCCGCGCGCGGCCTCCGGGGACGCCGTCGTCGGGGGCGAGACCGGCACCCCGTGACCCCCGGCCGTGCGGCCCACGCCGTAGGGTGGCCCAAGGAAGGCAAGCCGAACGACCCCCTGATTTCCGGAGCCAGCGAGTGACCCGTCAGGTCTTCTTCTACGACCAGCCCGAGCGCTTCGTGGCCGGCACCGTCGGCCAGCCCGGCTCCCGGGCCTTCTACCTCCAGGCCAGCTCCCGCGGCCGGGTCACCTCCGTCCTGCTGGAGAAGGCACAGGTCGCCGCGCTCGCCGAGCGGGTCGAGGAGGTGCTGGACGAGGCGCTGCGGCGCAGCGCCGGCCGGACCTCCATCCCGGCCGTGGCGCCCACCGAGATGGTGGACAGCGCGCCGCTGGACCTCCCGCTGGAGCAGGAGTTCCGGGTCGGCACCATGGCCCTGGCCTGGGACAGCACCGACGAGTGCCTGGTGGTCGAGGCCCAGGCGCTGGTGGAGGACGCCGAGCAGACCGAGGAGGAAGAGGAGGCCAGCCTCTTCGACGACGAGAACGGCCCGGACATGCTGCGGGTCCGCCTCTCCGGCGCGATGGCCCGGGTGTTCGCCAAGCGCGCCCTGGACCTGGTCGCCGCGGGCCGCAAGCCCTGCCCGTTCTGCAACCTCCCGCTCGACCCCGAGGGGCACCTGTGCCCGCGCGCGAACGGGTACCGGCGCTGAACACCGACGCCGTCCCCGGCACCGACCCGGCCACCAGCGCCGCCCTGGCCGCCGACCCGGCGACCGCGCTGGCCCTGCTGGCGGAGGGCCGGATCGAGGTCCACGGCCGGCTCACCGACGCCTCCAACGCCGTCCTCTACTGCACCGCCGCGCTGGACGGGCTGACCGCCCCCTGCGTCTACAAGCCGGTCGCCGGGGAACGCCCGCTCTGGGACTTCCCCGACGGCACCCTGGCAGGCCGCGAGGTCGCCGCGTACGAGCTGGCCGCCGCCACCGGCTGGGCGCTGGTCCCGCCCACCGTGCTCCGCGACGGCCCGCACGGACCGGGCATGCTCCAGCTCTGGGTCGAACCCGACGAGGACGCGCCCGAGCTGCTCGCCCTCCAGGACCCGGCCGGACCGGAGGAGGGCTGGCTGCCGATCGTCCGCGCCGAGGTGGCCGAGGGCCGCACCGCCCTGCTGGTCCACCGGGACGACGAGCGGCTGCGCCGGCTGGCCGTGCTGGACGCCGTCCTCAACAACGCCGACCGCAAGGGCGGCCACTGGATCCCCGCCGCCGACGGCCGGATCTACGGCATCGACCACGGGGTGACCTTCAACACCGAGGGCAAGCTGCGCACCCTGCTCTGGGGCTGGGCCGAGCAGCCGCTGACGGCCGAGGCCCTGCACGTCCTCGCCCGGCTCGCCGCCGACCTCGACGGCCCGCTCGCCGAGCGGCTGCGCCCCCATCTGACCCCCGCGGAGCTCGACGCCACCCGCGCCCGGACGGCCCTGCTGCGCCGTACCGGACGGCATCCGCTGCCGTCGCCTGACTGGCCATCTATTCCCTGGCCGCCGGTCTGATACCGATCCGAAACCGACCGCGAACGGAATCAGGCCGATCCTGTCGGTTGGTTGGTCTTACAAATGATCGCAAGGTTAGAGTCGGTGCCATGCATGCCTGGCCCGCCTCCGAGATTCCCGCTCTGCCCGGTCAGGGGCTTCCCCTGCGCATCCACGACACCGCCACGAGCAGTGTCCGAGAAGTCGTACCCGCCGGGCCGACCGCCCGCCTGTACGTCTGCGGCATCACCCCCTACGACGCGACCCACCTGGGCCACGCTGCCACCTACAACACCTTCGACCTGGTGCAGCGGGTCTGGAAGGACGCCGGCCACGACGTCCTCTACGTCCAGAACGTCACCGACGTCGACGACCCGCTGCTGCAGCGCGCCGTCGAGACCGGCCAGGACTGGACCGCCCTCGCCGAGCGCGAGACCGCCCTCTTCCGGGAGGACATGACCGCCCTGCGGATGCTCCCGCCGGCCCACTACATCGGCGCGGTGGAGTCGATCCCGTGGATCGTCCCGCTGGTCAAGAAGCTGCTGGCCAGCGGCGCCGCCTACGAGCTGGACGGCGACGTCTACTTCTCCGTCGAGGCCGACCCCCGGTTCGGCGCCGTCTCCGGGCTCACCCGCGAGGAGATGCTCCCGGTCTTCGCCGAGCGCGGCGGCGACCCGCAGCGCCCCGGCAAGAAGCACCCGCTGGACGCCCTGCTCTGGCTCTCCGCCCGGCCCGGCGAGCCCGCCTGGGACACCGAGCTCGGCCACGGCCGGCCCGGCTGGCACATCGAGTGCGTGGCCATCGCGCTCCAGTACCTCGGGATGTCCTTCGACATCCAGGGCGGCGGCAGCGACCTCTCCTTCCCGCACCACGAGATGGGCGCCGCCCACGCCCAGGTCGCCACCGGGCAGCACCCCTACGCCCAGGCGTACGTGCACGGCGGGATGGTCGGCCTGGACGGGCACAAGATGTCCAAGTCGCGCGGCAACCTGGTGTTCGTCTCGGCCCTGCGGCGCGAGGGCGTGGACCCGGCCGCGATCCGGCTGGCCCTGCTCGCCCACCACTACCGCAGCGACTGGGAGTGGACCAAGGACGACCTGGACCGCGCCCTGGAGCGGCTGGCCCGCTGGCGCGCCGCGGTGTCCCGGCCGGACGGGCCGGCGGCGGAGGGGATGCTCGCCGAGGTCCGCGCCGCGCTGGCCGACGACCTGAACGCCCCGGAGGCACTCGCCGCGGTCGACCGCTGGGTCGAGCGGCAGGAGCAGACCGGCGGCGAGGACATCGGCGCGCCCGGGCTGGTGTCGCGGACGGTGGACGCGCTCATGGGCGTGGCCCTCTGACGGAAACAGCCGAGGGGCGCGGGGGAGATCCCCGCGCCCCTCGTGGTCTGCCGGCTACTCGTCGTCCGGCTTCTCGTCGTCCGGCTTCTCGTCGTCCGGCTTCTCGTCGTTCGCGTCGTTCGCGTCGTTCTCGTCGGTCTCGGTGTCCGTGTCGGTATCCGCGTCCGCGTCCTTGGGACGCTCCGCGGTGGCGTGGCCGGTCGGGGGCTTCTCGCCGGTGGGGCCGAGGTTCTCCCGGCGCCGCAGGTAGCGCTCGAACTCGCGGGCGATCGCGTCGCCGGAGGCCTCCGGGAGCTCCGCAGTGTCCTGCGCCTCCTCCAACTGCTGGACGTACTCGGCGACCTCGCTGTCCTCGGAGGCCAGCTGGTCCACGCCGAGCTGCCAGGCACGGGAGTCCTCGGTGAGCTCGCCCGGCGGGATCCGCAGGTCGAGCAGGTCCTCCAGCTTGTTGATCAGCGCCAGGGTGGCCTTGGGGTTCGGCGGCTGGGCCACGTAGTGCGGCACGGCCGCCCAGAGGGTCACGGCCGGCACGCCCGCGTGGGCGCACGCCTCCTGGAGCACGCCGACGATGCCGGTCGGGCCCTCGTACTTGCTCTCCTCCAGGTCCAGGGTGCGGGCCAGCGCCGCGTCCGAGGTGACCCCGCTGACCGGGACCGGCCGGCTGTGCGGAGTGTCGCCGAGCAGCGCACCGAGGATCACCACCAGCTCCACGCCCAGCTCGTGGGCGAAGCCCAGCAGCTCGTTGCAGTACGAGCGCCAGCGCATGCTCGGCTCGATGCCGCGGACCAGCACCAGGTCCCGGGTCTTGGGCTCGTTCACCCGGACCACCGACAGCCGGGTGGTCGGCCAGGTGATGCGGCGGACGCCGCCGTCGAGCCAGATGGTCGGGCGGTTGACCTGGAAGTCGTAGTAGTCCTCGGCGTCCAGGGCGGCGAACACCTTGCCGCCCCAGGTCTCGTCCAGATGACCGACCGCAGCCGAGGCGGCGTCCCCGGCGTCGTTCCAGCCCTCGAAGGCGCAGATCATCACCGGGTCGATCAACTCGGGAACATCTTCCAGCTCGATCACCCAGCGTCTCCCTCCTCGCGTGGAACGCCCCCGCCCCACGGTCCCTACCTGCCCAGCCTACGGGCATTGATGCGTCGGCCGAGGCGCTGCCGGAGCCCGCGGACCGAAGGGGAGAGCCTATCGAAGCCATGGCGTCGCGGCCGGTGGTTATCCGCTCGGCGGACCCGGCGAGCCGTCCCGCGGAACGCGGCCATCGCCGCCGCGTTCCGTCGAGATGGACATGTGTCTATGATTGATGGACAAGTGTCTGTGAAGTTGTGGAGAGGGTGACCGTGATGGGGATGCTGGCGGATGTTCTGGTGGGGCTGGTGGCCGCGCTGCACGGGTACTTCCTGGTGCTGGAGATGTTCCTGTGGCAGCGCGGTCCGGGCCGCGGACTCTCCGGCTTCGACGCCGACCTGGCCCGGGCCACCGCGCCCCTCGCCGCCAACCAGGGCCTCTACAACGGCTTCCTGGCCGCCGGACTGGTGTGGGGCCTGATCGCGGACGACCCGACCGGCTTCGCGGCCGAGGTGTTCTTCCTGTCCTGCGTGGTGATCGCCGGACTGTACGGCGCCGCCACCGCCAACCGCCGGATCCTGCTCGCCCAGGCCCTGCCCGGCGCGCTGGCGCTGGCGGCCGTCCTGGCCGCGCGGTGAACGGGCCGGAGGGCGCGGTGAGGGGCGGGGATCCGCGCGCGGAGCGGACCCGGGCGCGGCTGCGGGAGGCGTTGCTCGCCGAGTGCGCGGAGCGGCCGCTGGCCGAGGTCAGCGTGGCCGCGGTGGTCCGGCGGGCCGGGGTCGGGCGAGCAACCTTCTACCTGCACTACGAGGACCTCCAGGCGCTGGCGGTGGACGCCTGCGCGGAGATCGTCCGCGAGGCGGTGGACGCGCTGCACGCCTGGCGGGGGGTGCCCGATCCGGCATCGCCGCCACCCGCGCTCGCCGGGTTCCTCACCGCGGCGGGGGAGCACGCGGGGCTCTACCGCTCGCTGTTGGCGGTCGGCGGGGGCGGGCCGCTGGGGGACCTGCTCCACCGCGAACTGCGGGAGCGCAGCCGCACCGAACGGGAACTGGCCGGCGCCCCGCACGCCGACCTGGTCGCCTCCGCCGTCGCCGCCTCCTTCACCGGCCTCCTCGCCGACTGGCTCCACGGCCTCGTCCCCGGCACCCCCGACCTCTTCGCCGCCCACATCTGGCGCCTCCTCATCTCCCTCCACCGGACCCCACTCCCGTGAACCGGCGCACTCGGGTGCGCACGTCAGGGGCGCGGGGAACTGCCCGCAGCGGAAGGTTCGCGCCGTACGACGCCAGCGGACGAGCACCTGCCACATCCGTCCGCGTCCGACCACAAGCCCGTACTCTCCCAGCCTCGCGCAGTTCCCCGCGCCCCTGTGGTGGTCGGCCGTTTGCGTTCGGGGCCGGGGGCTCAGTGGAGGGTGATGCGGAGGATGTGGTCGTCGCCGGGGCGGGGGGTGCCGCGGCCGTCGGTGTTGCTGGTGGTGAGGAGGAGGGTGCCGTCGGGTTCGGCGAGGACGGTGCGGAGGCGGCCGTAGGTGGTCCGGAGGTACGGGGTGGGGGCGGAGGCGGCCCGTTCGCCGTCGAGCGGGACCTGCCAGAGCCGGGTGCCCCGGAGGGCGGCGAGCCAGATGGACCCGTCGGCGTAGGCGATGCCGCTGGGCGAGGCGTCGGCGGGGCTCCACTGGGCGACGGGGTCGGAGCACCCGCCCCGTCCGGCGCGGCCCTCCACCACCGGCCAGCCGTAGTTGGCGCCGGGCTTGATCAGGTTGAGCTCGTCCCAGGTGTTCTGGCCGAACTCGGAGGCCCACAGGTGCCCGGCGGGGTCCCAGGCGAGTCCCTGGACGTTGCGGTGGCCGAGGGAGTAGACCGGCGAGCCGGGGAACGGGTTGCCGGGGGCGGGGGCGCCGTCCGGGGTGATCCGGAGGATCTTGCCGCCGAGGGCGGTGCGGTCCTGGGCCTGGGCGCTGCGGCCGGCGTCGCCGGTGCCCACGTACAGCAGGCCGTCCGGGCCGAAGGCGATTCGCCCGCCGTCGTGGAAGCCGGCCTTGGGGATGCCGGAGAGCACCACGGTCGGCGGTCCGAGCTGCTCGCCGGCGGGGCGGGTCGGGTCCCAGTCGAACCGCAGGACGCGGTTGTCCTCGGCGGCGGTCTGGTACGCGAAGAGGCGGCCGTCGGGGGAGAGGGCCAGGCCGAGCAGGCCGCCCTCGCCGCCGGCGGTGGTACCGGGGACGGTGCCGACCTCGGTGCCGCCGCCGCCCCCGGCGCCGCCCGCGGCGGCGACCCGCAGGACGCGGCCGGTGTCGCGACTGCCGACCAGCAGGTCGCCGTCGGGCAGCCGGACCAGGCCCCAGGGGGTGTCCAGCCCCTCCGCCACCGTGCCGGCCACCCGGACCCCGGCGGTGCCGGAGCCGGGCGAGCCGGCGGGAGCGGAGGACGCGGAGGATCCGGAGGTGTCAGCGGTGCCGGAGGTGCACCCCGCGGCCAGCAGCAGCGCCGCGAGCAGGGCGGCGGCAGCCGTACCGCGGCCAGGGGGGCGTGGACGGGTCACCCCTCCAGCACACCACGGCGCGGGGTGCCGGGTCAGCCGACCCGGACGTCGTCCACGGCCCAGTACCAGTTGTTCTTGGCGTCCCGCATCCGGAGGGTGACCCCGACCGACTGGGTGCCGGCGGGGACGGCCACGGTCAGGCTCTCGATCCGGTTCTGGGCGTCGGCCGCGTAGGTCCGCACCACGGTGTCCGGGCCTCCGTCGAAGGAGACCGCGACGTCTCCGCGCTGCGCCCCCTCCTGGAGGGAGTGGGAGGCGTACCCGACGGTCACCGAGGTCCGGCCGGCCACCGGGTATTGGCCGGGGTTGACGTGATCCGGCGGCAGGTCAGCACCACCCGCGCCGGTACGCCTCCCAGTGCTCCGGGGTGGCGGTGAAGTCCACGTACAGCGCGAGGCCGAAGGCGGGCCGGCGGTCCTCGCCGAGGCCGAGCCGGGCGCCGCGGACGGCGGCGGCCACGGTCTCCGCCGAGCCGCGGTGGCCGAAGTCGTCGTCCCAGTACGCGGGCAGCCCCATCAGCAGATCGGTCCCGGGCGGGGTGGCCGCCAGCGCCAGCTCGGTCTGCTGGGCGACGTACCCGCCGTACAGCGACTCCAGGGGCATCGCGGTGTCGTAGGACATCACCGCGATCTGGTCCACCCGGCGGGCGGTCTCGGCGAAGTACGACCGGGACCACCACTTGCCGTGGTCGGCGACCGCCAGGCCCACCCGGTGCAGTCCGGGCACCGGGTCGATCTGCGGCGCGGCCACCGACAGCTGCGCGCCCCGGGCGGCGGTCACCGGGCGGACCCGGTCGAGCAGCGTCAGCCATCCGGCCGAACCGGAGCGGACCGGTTCCACGTCGAGGTGGACGCCGTCGAATCCGAGGTCCAGTACCTGCCCCGCGGAGGCGGTGATCCGGTCCCGGACCTCGGCCTGGTCCAGGTGCAGGCCCCAGTCCTTCTCGGGGGCGACCACGTCGCCCAGCCAGGCCTGGACCCTCAGGCCCGGCAGGGTCCGGTGGACCTCGGCGACGAACCGGGCGGCCTGCGGGGACTGCGAGCCGTCCAGCGAGCCGTCGTGCTCCAGCGGGCCGGTGTGCACGTACAGGTCGCGGATGCCGGTGCCGCGGATCCGCTCGCCCAGCGCCGCGAGGTCGGCGTCGGTCTTCCGCCCGTCCACCCAGGCGTGCCCGAGCCAGACCGCGTCCCGGCCGCGGGTGCGCGCGGTGTCGGCCGGGTCGCCCAGATAGTGGATACCCAGCGCGGCCGCCGCACCGGCCACCGGGAGCAGCAGCAGCGCCGCCACCACGAGCACCGACACGGCGGCGCGCCGCCGCCGTGACCAGCTCCGCCATCGGACCGCGACCCCTGACCGGCCCTGCGGGCCCCTGTTCCAGCGCATCTCCACCACTCCTTCCGGTGGAACGGGACGCCCAGGATGCGGAACGGGTTCCGTCCCCGGCAGGTCCGCCGGATACGCTGACCGCGTGCGTCCCCGGCAGGAGGGACGCAAAGCCGACAGCCGTCGCATCCAGGGAGTAGCCCCATGGCCACCACCGTCCCCCCGTCCGCATCCGCCGTGACACCGCAGCAGGACCGCGCGAACGCGCTGCGCGAGGCCCTCGCCACCCGCGTCGTGGTGGCCGACGGCGCGATGGGCACGATGCTGCAGGCCCAGGACCCGACCCTGGACGACTTCCAGCAGCTCGAAGGCTGCAACGAGATCCTCAACGTGACCCGCCCGGACATCGTCCGCTCGGTGCACGAGGCGTACTTCGCGGTCGGCGTGGACTGCGTGGAGACCAACACCTTCGGCGCCAACCACGCGGCGCTCGGCGAGTACGACATCCCCGAGCGGGTGTACGAGCTCTCCGAGGCCGGTGCCCGGATCGCCCGCGAGGCGGCCGACGCGCACCGGGACGGCCGGACCCGCTGGGTGCTCGGCTCGATCGGCCCGGGCACCAAGCTGCCCACCCTCGGCCACACCACCTTCGAGGTGGTCCGCGAGGGCTTCCGGCAGAACGCGGCCGGCCTGATCGCCGGCGGGGCGGACGCGCTGCTGGTGGAGACCAGCCAGGACCTGCTGCAGACCAAGGCGGCGATCCTCGGCTGCAAGCTGGCCCTCGCCGAGGCCGGCCTGGACCTGCCGATCCTGGCCCAGGTGACGGTGGAGACCACCGGCACCATGCTGCTCGGCTCGGAGATCGGCGCGGCGCTGACCGCCCTGGAGCCGCTGGGCATCGACTACATCGGCATGAACTGCGCCACCGGCCCGGCCGAGATGAGCGAGCACCTGCGCTACCTGGCCAAGAACGCCCGGATCGGCCTGTCCTGCATGCCGAACGCGGGCCTGCCGGTGCTCGGCAAGGACGGCGCGCACTACCCGCTCAGCCCCGAGGAGCTGGCGGACGCCCACGACACCTTCACCCGCGAGTACGGCCTGGCGCTGGTCGGCGGCTGCTGCGGCACCACCCCCGAGCACCTGCGCGCCGTGGTGGAGCGGGTGCAGGGCCGCCCGGTGACCGTCCGCGACCCGCGGCCCGAGTCGGCCGCGGCCTCGCTCTACCAGTCGGTGCCGTTCCGTCAGGACACCTCGTACCTGGCGATCGGCGAGCGCACCAACGCCAACGGCTCCAAGAAGTTCCGCGAGTCGATGCTGGCCGGCGACTGGCAGGCCTGCGTGGAGATCGCCCGGGAGCAGATCCGCGAGGGCGCCCACCTGCTCGACCTCTGCGTGGACTACGTCGGCCGCGACGGCGTGCAGGACATGCGGGAGATCGCCGGCCGGCTGGCCACCGCCTCCACCCTGCCGATCGTGCTGGACTCCACCGAGCCGGACGTGCTGCGCACCGGCCTGGAGGCGCTCGGCGGCCGCGCGGTGCTCAACTCCGTCAACTACGAGGACGGCGACGGCCCGGACACCCGGTTCGGCCGGATCGCCGGGCTGGCCCGGGAGCACGGCGCCGGCCTGATCGCGCTGACCATCGACGAGGAGGGCCAGGCCCGGACCGCCGAGAAGAAGGTCGCGATCGCCGAGCGGCTGATCGACCAGCTGACCGGCGAGTACGGCATCGACGAGGGCTCGATCCTGGTCGACTGCCTGGCCTTCACCCTGGGCACCGGTCAGGAGGAGTCCCGCCGGGACGGCATCGAGACCATCGAGGCGATCCGCGAGCTGAAGCGCCGCCACCCCGCCGTCCAGACCACCCTCGGCCTGTCCAACATCTCCTTCGGCCTCAGCCCCGCCGCCCGCGTGGTGATCAACTCGGTCTTCCTCAACGAGTGCGTCGAGGCCGGCCTGGACTCGGCGATCGTGCACGCCGCCAAGATCCTCCCGGTGGCCCGGATCCCCGAGGAGCAGCGCGAGGTCGCCCTCGACCTGGTCTACGACCGGCGGCGCGACGGCTACGACCCGCTGCAGAAGCTGCTGCAGCTCTTCGAGGGCGTCAGCGCCGCCTCGGTCAAGGCCTCCAAGGCCGAGGAGCTGGCCGCCCTCCCGCTGGAGCAGCGGCTGCAGCGCCGGATCATCGACGGCGAGCGGAACGGCCTGGAGGCCGACCTGGACGAGGCGCTGACCGTCCGTCCGGCGCTGGAGATCATCAACGAGACCCTGCTGTCCGGCATGAAGGTGGTCGGCGAGCTGTTCGGCTCCGGCCAGATGCAGCTGCCGTTCGTGCTCCAGTCCGCCGAGGTGATGAAGTCCGCGGTGGCCCACCTGGAGCCGCACATGGAGAAGTCCGACGCCGAGGGCAAGGGCACCATCGTGCTGGCCACGGTGAAGGGCGACGTCCACGACATCGGCAAGAACCTGGTGGACATCATCCTGTCCAACAACGGCTACAACGTGGTCAACCTGGGCATCAAGCAGCCGGTCTCGGCGATCCTGGACGCCGCGCAGGAGCACCGGGCCGACGTCATCGGGATGTCCGGTCTGCTGGTGAAGTCCACGGTGATCATGAAGGAGAACCTGGAGGAGCTCAACCAGCGCGGCCTGGCCGCCGACTTCCCGGTGATCCTCGGCGGCGCCGCGCTCACCCGCGCCTACGTCGAGCAGGACCTGCACGAGATCTACCAGGGCGAGGTCCGCTACGCCCGGGACGCCTTCGAGGGCCTGCGGCTGATGGACGCGCTGATCGCGGTCAAGCGCGGCGTCCCCGGCGCGTCCCTGCCCGAGCTGCGCCAGCGCCGGCACGCCCGGGTCGAGGTGGAGGAGGTCGAGGAGGTCAACCTCGGCCAGATCCGCTCGGACGTGGTGGTGGACAACCGGGTGCCCGCCCCGCCGTTCTGGGGCGACCGGATCGTCAAGGGCATCCCGTTCGCCGATTACGCCTCCTGGCTGGACGAGGACGCGCTGTTCAAGGGCCAGTGGGGCCTGAAGGCCGCGCGCACCGGCGGCCCCTCGTACGAGGAGCTGGTGGAGACCGAGGGCCGGCCGCGGCTGCGGATGTGGCTGGACCGGCTGCAGACCGAGGGCTGGCTGGAGCCGGCGGTGATCTACGGCTACTTCCCGGCCAACTCCAAGGGCGACGACCTGATCGTCTACAACGAGGACGGCTCCGAGCGGACCCGGTTCACCTTCCCGCGGCAGCGGCGCGGGAAGCGGCTGTGCCTGGCCGACTTCTTCCGCCCCGAGGAGAGCGGCGAGCGGGACGTGGTCGCCCTGCAGGTGGTGACCATGGGCAACCGGGTCTCCGAGGCGGCCAACGAGCTGTTCGCCACCAACTCCTACCGCGACTACCTGGAGCTGCACGGCCTGTCGGTGCAGCTGGCCGAGGCGCTGGCCGAGTTCTGGCACGCCCGGGTCCGCTTCGAGCTGGGCTTCGGCGACGAGGACCCGCAGGACGTGCGGGACATGTTCGCGCTGAAGTACCGCGGCGCCCGGTTCTCGCTGGGCTACGGCGCCTGTCCGGAGCTGGAGGACCGCGCCAAGATCGCCGAGCTGCTGAAGCCGGAGCGGATCGGCGTGGTGCTGTCGGAGGAGTTCCAGCTGCACCCGGAGCAGTCCACCGACGCCATCGTCATCCACCACCCGGAGGCGAAGTACTTCAACGCGCGGTAACACGGCCGCTGCGCTTCGTTCGTCGCAAAACCGTGCACCGGGCGTATCCTTGATGATCCTGAACGGGCCGGTCCGCTCATAAGCGGGCCGGCCTGTGCCATCCCCGGAAGGATCACCATGACGACCGTCTCGACCTCCACCCGTGTCGGCGGCTCCGGCGGGAGCGGCCTGCAGGCCGTGCTGCTGGACATGGACGGCACGCTGGTCGACACCGAGGACTCCTGGTGGCAGGCGGAGTTCTCGCTCTTCGCCGAACTGGGCTACGAGCTCGACCAGGCCGACCGCGCCCGGGTGGTGGGCGGACCGATGTCGCGGGTGATCGACTACCTGCTGGCCAGGACGGGCGTCGGTCTGACCCCGGAGGAGCTGACCGTCCTGATCAACCAGAGGTTCGTGGACCTGCTGGCCGGCGGGGTCCCGCTGATGCCCGGCGCCGAGCGGCTGCTGAACACCCTGGCCGCGCACGACGTGCCCGCGGCCCTGGTCTCCGCCTCGCACCGGCACATCATCGACATCGTCCTGGGGGGGGGGGGGGGGGGGGGGGGGGGGGGGGGGGGGGGGGGGGGGGGGGGGGGGGGGGGGGGGGGGGGGGGGGGGGGGGGGGGGGGGGGGGGGGGGGGGGGGGGGGGGGGGGGGGGGGGGGGGGGGGGGGGGGGGGGGGGGGGGGGGGGGGGGGGGGGGGGGGGGGGCCCCCCCCCCCCCCCCCCCCCCCCCCCCCCCCCCCCCCCCCCCCCCCCCCCCCCCCCCCCCCCCCCCCCCCCCCCCCCCCCCCCCCCCCCCCCCCCCCCCCCCCCCCCCCCCCCCCCCCCCCCCCCCCCCCCCCCCCCCCCCCCCCCCCCCCCCCCCCCCCCCCCCCCCCCCCCCCCCCCCCCCCCCCCCCCCCCCCCCCCCCCCCCCCCCCCCCCCCCCCCCCCCCCCCCCCCCCCCCCCCCCCCCCCCCCCCCCCCCCCCCCCCCCCCCCCCCCCCCCCCCCCCCCCCCCCCCCCCCCCCCCCCCCGGGGGGGGGGGGGAGAGCCTGGGCGCCCACCGCTTCGCCTTCACCGTGGCCGGGGACGAGGTGCCCCGGACCAAGCCGCACCCCGACCCGTACCTGGCCGCGGTGGCCCGGCTGGGCGCCGAGCCCGGCCGCTGCGTGGTGGTCGAGGACGCCCCGACCGGGGTGCTGGCCGCCGAGGCCGCGGGCTGTCCGGTGATCGCGGTGCCCTCGGTGGCCCCGATCGAGGCCGCCCCCGGACGGACGGTGATCGCCTCGCTGGAGCACCTCGACCTCGACCTGCTGCGGGCCGTGGTCACGGCCCGGGTGTGAGATTCGTCTCAGTTCCATGATTCCCCCGCCTGCGTACTGCGGCGTCATGACGACGGACGGTGTTCCCCGTCGGGGAGAAATCGGGCATTGACTGACAACTCGTTTGATCATCCCATTCAGCGAGCCGGAAAATGCCCGTCGTGTGTACGAGTGCCCGATATTCGTACGCGGTCGATGTGGCAGGCTACGTCCGATCAGTCGCCCGAACGGCCCGAATCCGCGCCACGCGCCCGGTGGACGCGCCGCCCCGCCCCAGGGACGACCGCCCTACCCCGGTGGACGGTCCGAGGGCTGTCCGGCGCCCCACACGCAGCCGGCCGCACGCAGAAGGAACACACCGCATGACTTCGCCCAACCGTCTGGCCGTGCTCAGCTGCGCGGCGCTGGTCGCCTCCACCGCCGCCGGCTGCGCCTCGGCCTCGAAGGTCGTCTCCGGTGGTGACTCGAACAGTGCGATCACCATGGGCACCACCAGTGTGACCAGCGTGCTCGACCCGGCCGGCGCCTACGACGCGGGCTCCTGGCTGGTGATCAACAACGCCTTCCAGTCGCTGCTGCGCTTCTCGGCCGGTGCCACCCTCCCGCAGCCGGACGCCGCGCAGTCCTGCGAGTTCACCGGTGCCGACACGATGACCTACAAGTGCACCCTGCGCGGCGGTCTGAAGTTCTCCAACGGCCACGCGCTGACCTCCTCCGACGTGGTCTTCTCGATCCAGCGCATGCTGAAGATCAACGACCCGAGCGGCCCGGCCTCGCTGCTCTCCACCATCAAGTCGGTGGAGAACCCCAGCGACGTCGAGGTGGTCTTCCACCTCAACGCCCCGGACGCGGTGCTCCCGGCGAAGCTGGCCTCGGCCGCCGGCTCGATCGTGGACGAGGAGGCCTTCCCGGCCGACAAGCTCCAGGACAACGGCAAGCTGATCGGCTCCGGCCCGTACAAGATCGACTCGATCGACCCGCTGGGCGGCGACAGCAAGGGCCCGGGCAAGATCAGCCTCTCCGCGAACAGCCAGTTCAAGAGCGACGACGTCAAGCTCCAGAACAACAAGTTCGTGGTGCGGTACTTCAACAAGCCCGAGGACCTCAAGACCGCCCTGGACAAGGGCGAGGTCGACCTCGCGGACAACAGCCTGGAGCCCACCGCGGCCGCCCAGATCAAGTCCGACCAGCTGGCCGGCAAGGGCGACCTCAAGGTGGCCCAGGGCGACACCGGCCAGACCCGCTACCTGGTCTTCAACACCAAGGACGCGGTGACCGGCAACCCGGCCGTCCGCCAGGCCGTCGCCCAGCTGCTGGACCGCAAGACCCTCACCCGCGACGTGTACGCCGGCACCGTGCAGCCGCTGTACTCGGTCGTCCCGGCCGGCATCACCGGCCACAACACCGCCTTCTTCGACAAGTACGGCGACCCGGACGTCGCCAAGGCGAAGAAGATCCTCAACAACGCGCACGTCTCCACCCCGGTCAAGATGACCCTCACCTGGTCCCGCGGCCAGGCCGGCCCGGCCGAGATGGAGCTGTTCAAGAAGCAGCTGGAGGCCAGCGGCCTGTTCCAGATCACCGTGGAGCAGCAGGCCGACTGGAAGAAGTTCCAGGAGGGCTGGAAGGCCGGGACCTACCAGGCGTACACCGTCGGTTGGACCCCCGACTACGCCGACCCGGAGAACTACGTCACCCCGCTGGTCGTCGAGGGCGGCGCCTTCAAGAACGGCTGGGACGACCCGAAGATCAGCCAGAAGCTGGTCCCGGACAGCATCAAGCTCACCGACCGCACCGCCGGCGGCGCCTACGGCCAGATCCAGAACCTGGTCGCGGACGGCGTCCCGCTGCTGCCGCTGATCCAGAACAAGTCGTTCTACGTGTCGCACAACACCATCACCGGTGTCGACTCGACCGTGGACACCACCGGCGTCTTCCGCTTCTGGGAGATCGGCCGCGCCAAGAAGTGACCCGATGCCGAAGGGGCCCGTCCGACCGGACGGGCCCCTTCGGCGTTCCCGCGGGCCGCGTTCCCGCGGGCCCGCGGAAACGGTCACAGCGTGCCGGGCCGGACCAGGCCGCTCTCGTAGGCGTAGACCGCCGCCTGCACCCGGTCGCGCAGCTGCAGCTTGGTCAGCACATGGCCGACATGGGTCTTCACCGTGGTCTCGCTGACGAACAGCTCGCTCGCGATCTCGGCGTTGGACAGGCCCTTGGCCACCAGCCGCAGCACCTCCACCTCGCGCTCGGTCAGCACGGTCAGCGCCTGCGGCGGCGCCTCGTCCCCCGAGGGCAGCTTGGTGGCGTACATGTCCAGCAGCCGGCGGGTCACCGAGGGCGCCAGCATCGCCGCGCCGTCCGCCACCACCCGGATCGCCTGCACCAGCTCCTCCGCCGGGACGTCCTTGAGCAGGAAGCCGCTGGCCCCCGCCCGGAGCGCCTCGACCACGTACTCGTCCAGGTCGAAGGTGGTCAGCACGAGCACCTTCGCCGGGCCGTCCCGGCCGGGGCCGGCGATTCTGCGGGTCGCCTCCACCCCGTCCATCCGCGGCATCCGGATGTCCATCAGCACCACGTCCGGCTGCAGCGCGCGGACCTGGTCCAGCGCCTGCTGCCCGTCCCCGGCCTCGCCGACCACCACCAGGTCGGACTCGGCCTCCAGGATCATCCGGAAGCCGGTGCGCAGCAGCGGCTGGTCGTCCACCAGCAGCACTCGGATCGTCACCTACGACTCCTTGCTCAGAACGAGATCCCCCGTGGGATCGTCAGGCCTTCCGGCGAGCGGCAGCGGGTACGGCGGGGGAGTGCCGCCGAACTCCGGGCAGCTCGCCCGGTGGTCGCACCAGTCGCACAGCCGGTTGCGGGTGGCCGGGAAGTCGCCGGTGGCGACCGCCTGGGAGATCGCCTGCCAGAGCGCGTCCAGCTTCCGCTCCACCGCGAGCAGGTCGGCCTCGTCCGGGTCGTACGTGACCACGTCCCCGCCGCCGCCCAGGTAGACCAGCTGGAGCCGCTTGGGGACGACCCCCTTCCACCGCCACACCACCAGTGCGTAGAACTTCATCTGGAACATCGCCTTGCCCTCGAAGTCCCGCGAGGGCGCCCGGCCGGTCTTGTAGTCGACCAGCCGCACCTCCCCGGTCGGGGCCACGTCGACCCGGTCGATGTACCCGCGCAGCAGCAGGCCCGACTCCAGTGCCGTCTCCACGTAGAGCTCGCGCTCCACCGGGTGCAGGCGGGTCGGGTCCTCCAGCCGGAACCAGCGGTCCACCAGCTTCTCGGCGTCCGCCAGCCAGCCGGCCACCGCCGAACCGTCGGTGTCCGCCGGGAAGAGCCCGGCCAGCTCCGGCCGCTCGCCCAGCAGCCGCTCCCACTGCGGGCGCAGCAGCTCCCGGGCCGCCTCCGGCGTCCGCCCCCCGGCCGGGTGGTCGAACAGCCGCTCCAGCACCGCGTGCACCAGGGTGCCGCGGGTCGCCGCCGCGCTCGGCGGCTCCGGCAGCCGGTCGATCACCCGCAGCCGGTACAGCAGCGGGCAGGTCATGAAATCGCCCGCGCGGGACGGCGAGAGGCCGGTCGGCGCCACCGGCGACCGGGGAGCGGGTACGGAATCGGTCTGCTGCATACCCAGACCCTATTGCCCCCGGCTCACATCCCGCTGACAGCCCACCGACACCGGGCACCCGGCGGCCGGAGGAGCACGTGAACACCGGGCGCCCGGAGGCCGCAGGGGGCGCGTGAAACGGGTATAGGGGTACCGAGGGGCGCGCGCCGTTATCGCCTCGCGATCACGTAGCGTGGGCGCACGGGCCGGGCGACAGGGCCCGGGACGAACACGGCCCGGGACGACTAGGGTCCGGGGACGACCGATCACACGGACCGAGGGCCACGGAAGCGAAGGGGCAGCGGTGAGCGACATCAGGGGGCAGCAGACCTCCGGCCGGCCGCCGGCCGGCGGACCCGGGGCACCGGGCGGACCCGAGCCGCGCGGCGGCATCCTGATGGGCCGCCCCTTCGGGGTGCCGGTGTACGTCACCCCCTCCTGGTTCGTCATCGCCGCGCTGATCACCTGGGTCTTCGGCGGCCGGTTGGCCGAGGTGCTGCCCGACCTCGGCGGCACCCGCTACCTGGTCTCCTTCTCCTTCGCGGTGGCCTTCTACGCCTCGGTGCTGGTGCACGAGCTGGCGCACACCGTGGTCGCGCTGCGGTACAAGCTCTCCGTCCGCCGGATCCAACTGCAGTTCTTCGGCGGGGTGTCGGAGATCGAGAAGGAGGCCGAGACCCCGCTGCGGGAGTTCTGGCTGGCCTTCGTCGGCCCGCTGCTCTCGCTGGTCCTCGGCGGCCTCTTCTACCTGGCGATGCAGGGCGTGGACACCGACACCGTGCCCGGTGTGCTGCTGGCCGGCCTGATGGTCTCCAACCTGGTGGTCGCCGCCTTCAACCTGCTGCCCGGCCTGCCGCTGGACGGCGGAAGGATCCTGCGCGCCGTGGTCTGGGGCGTCACCGGCCGCCCGATGACCGGCACCATTGCCGCCGCCTGGGTCGGCCGGGCGCTCGCCCTGATCGTGCTGATCGGGCTCCCGCTGGCGAGCGCCGCCCGCAGCGGCAGCGACGAGTTCACCTCCGACAACCTCATCGACGCCCTGCTCGCCGCCGTCCTCGCGGTGATCATCTGGAACGGCGCCACCGGCAGCGTCCGCAACGCCCGCCTCCGCGAGGCGCTGCCCGCCATGAAGGCCCGCGAGCTGGCCCGCCGCACCGTCGACGTCACCGCCGACACCCCGCTCGGCGAGGCGCTGCGCCGCGCCCGGGAGGCCCAGGCCGGCGCCATCGTGGTGGTCGACGGCCGGGGCGAGCCCACCGCCCTGGTCAAGGAGTCCGCAGTCAGCGCGATCCCCGAGCACCGCCGCCCCTGGGTGGCCGTCGGCGCGCTCGCCCGCGACCTGGAGGCGGGCCTGCGCATCCCCGTCGACCTGGACGGCGAGGCGCTGCTCGCCGCGCTGCGGCGCACCCCCGCCACCGAGTACCTGCTGGTGCGGGCCGACGGCACCGCGTACGGCGTGCTGGCCACCGCGGACCTGGAGCGGCGGCTGACGGCGGTGCTCGCCGGGCGGTGACCCGCGCCTTTGGGAGGGGACGGGCGCGGTTGAGACGATCATGTGGTCGGGGGAGCGTCCCCGGTCCCTTAGGATTGTCCGCATGTCCGAACCGACCGGTGCCACCCGCCGACGCGGGCCCTTCCAGGTCGGGGACCAGGTCCAGCTGACCGACCCCAAGGGCCGCCACTACACGTTCACGCTCCAGGCCGGGAACCAGTTCCACACCCACAAGGGTGCGTTCCCGCACGACGAGCTGATCGGCGCCCCCGAGGGCACGGTCGTACGCACCACGGGCAACGTCCCGTACCTCGCGCTGCGCCCCCTGCTCCCCGACTACGTCCTGTCCATGCCCCGCGGCGCCGCCGTGATCTATCCCAAGGACGCGGGGCAGATCCTGGCGATGGCCGACATCTTCGCGGGCGCCCGCGTGGTCGAGGCCGGCGTCGGCTCCGGCGCGCTCTCCACCTACCTGCTGCGCGCCGTCGGCGACACCGGCATGCTCGCCTCCTACGAGCGCCGCCAGGACTTCGCGGACATCGCCCAGGGCAACGTCGAGCGTTACTTCGGCGGCCCGCACCCGGCGTGGAAGCTCACCGTGGGCGACCTCCAGGACAACCTGGTGGAGACCGACGTCGACCGCGTGATCCTCGACATGCTGGCGCCCTGGGAGTGCCTGGACGTGGCGTCCAAGGCGCTCGTCCCCGGCGGCCTGATCTGCTGCTACGTGGCCACCACCACGCAGATGTCGCGGACCGTCGAGGCGCTCCGGGAGCACGGCACCTTCACCGAGCCGCAGGCCTGGGAGACCATGGTCCGCACCTGGCACCTGGAGGGGCTGGCCGTCCGGCCGGACCACCGGATGATCGGGCACACCGGCTTCCTGCTCACCGCCCGCCGGCTGGCGGACGGGGTCGAGCCCCCGCTGCGGCGGCGCCGGCCGGCCAAGGGCTCCTACGGCGAGGACTACGACGCCGGCGAACCGGAGCCGACCCTCGCCGAGCGTGCGGCGGCCCGCCGCGCCGCCCGCGAGACCGCGCCGGCCGAGGCCCGCTCGATCGACTGACGGGCGGTAAGCCACCTCAGGGGCGCGGGGAACTGCGCGCATCGGGAGACTGCTCGCCGTACCCGCTCGTGGTGCAGACATCTGCACCACGAGCGGCTGCGGGTGGGCGTCTTCCGTTTCGCGCGGTTCCCCGCGCCCCTTGTGGTTGCCCGAGTGCGTTCTGGCGTCCGCGGGTGGTTCCCCGGGTGCGTTGCCGGCCCCCGGTGTGCGGGGGCCGTGAGGCTGGGGTGGGCGGCTTGTGCCCGTGTGCTCCCGGGGGCGTGGGGGTGTCCGGGATGTGGGAGGATGCACGCTCACAGAGCCGTGGAGGGGACTGCGCGGCGGGAACAGCGGCCGAGGCGGGACACACGATGACGCAGGACGCCAGGAACACGCCGGCACACGCCCGCTCCGGCTTCGGCCACTGGGCGGTGGTCGCCGCCGGCTGCGCCGCGGTGGTGGGCGGGGCCCTGGCGGCCGGTCCGGCCAGCGGTGCGATATCCCCGCCCGCGCCGACCGCGAAGGCCGCTCCGAGCGCCGCCGCGCCCGACCCGGCGAAGGCCGGTCTTCCCCTTGACTGCGGCCCGTTCCCCGTGGCGGTCAGCCTGAAGGTCAGCGCCGACCTCGGCGACGGCAAGCCCGGTACGGTGGCCGCCGCGCACTGCGACGCCGGCAACGGCACCCCGTCCGACGGCGTCTTCGTCCTCGCTCCCGGCCCGGACGGCCGGCCGGTGGTGGCCGCCACCCTGGTCGAGGAGGACGAGGACCTCACCCTCACCGCGCTGGCGGTACGCAGCGACGGCTCGGTCCACGGCACGGCCCGCGGCTACTCCTCCCCGGACGTGCCCCGCTTCGCCCCCGACCTGATGGTGGAGCTCAACTGGAAGCGCACCGGGACGGGTTGGACCCGCACCGACACCAAGTCCCCCGCTGCGAAGGCGTGATCGTCCGGGCTGCGACTCCCGCGCAGCCCCGCCCGGCATCCCCCGTCACTCCCGCCCCGCGTCGGTCCTTGGCCGAAACAGGAGGGTGACGGGTGCCGGACCCTGACGGTGCGTGTCGCCGGACTGACGGACGGTCAGGCGTCCTCGGCGTCCGGCCCGTAGACCTCGACCCGGTCGCTGACCCGGCGGACGTGGATGCAGTCGCCGGGGCACTCCTTGGCGGAGTCCACGACGTCCTGAAGGATGGTCAGCGGGACGGGGGCGGTCTCGCCGGGCTGCTGGCGGAGCTCGTCGTCCGGGCCCTTCACATAGGCGAGACCGTCGATGTCCAGCTCGAAGACCTCCGGCGCGTACTGCGCGCAGATGCCGTCACCGGTGCACAGATCCTGGTCGATCCACACCTCGAGTGCCTCGCCCGTGCCCGACATGTCCCCTGCCGTTTCTGCTCCAGGATGCCCCGGTTGGGGAGGCATTCCTGCCATTCGTACGACGATCGCACCGCTTTCCACGGTCACGATCGGGTATTGACTGGACCGACGATACATCTGGTCGGCTTCGAACCGATCGCCGGTGGGCATCTCCCCTACCAGAGGGGAAGCAACGCAAGGGCGAAGATCGGACACGCCCGATCCATCTTTCTGATCTAGGGGTTTACATCACCCTGGTCCCAGGTAGGTTTGGGTCGTCCAGCTCCCCCAGGAGGAGGTGAGGACCGTGGCAGCCCACGATGACGACTACAACCGCAGCGCCGGCCGTCCGGCTCGGGGGTCCGACGAGGCCGCGCAGGTCTCGTACCTCGAGCAGGAGATCGCCGTGCTGCGCCGCAAGCTCGCCGACTCGCCGCGCAGCTCGAGGATCCTCGAGGAGCGCATCGTCGAGCTCCAGACCAACCTGGCCGGCGTGACCGCCCAGAACGAACGACTCGCCGCCACCCTCCGCGAGGCCCGCGACCAGATCGTGGCCCTCAAGGAGGAGGTGGACCGCCTCGCCCAGCCTCCCGCCGGGTTCGGCGTCTTCCTCGAGCAGAACGAGGACGGCACCGCCGACATCTTCACCGGGGGCCGCAAGCTCCGCGTCAACGTCAGCCCCAACGTGGAGCTGGACGAGCTGCGCCGCGGGCAGGAGGTGATGCTCAACGAGGCGCTCAACGTCGTCGAGGCGATGGCCTTCGAGCGGGTCGGTGACATCGTCACGCTCAAGGAGGTCCTGGAGGACGGCGAGCGGGCCCTGGTCCTCGGCCACACCGACGAGGAGCGGATCGTCCGGCTGGCCGAGCCGCTGCGGGAGCTCACCCTCCGGGCCGGCGACGCCCTGCTGATGGAGCCGCGGTCCGGCTACGTGTACGAGGTCATCCCGAAGGCCGAGGTCGAGGAGCTGGTCCTCGAGGAGGTCCCGGACATCGACTACAAGCAGATCGGCGGTCTGAGCAACCAGATCGAGCAGATCCGCGACGCGGTCGAGCTGCCCTACCTGCACGCCGACCTCTTCAAGGAGTACGAGCTCCGCCCGCCCAAGGGCGTCCTGCTCTACGGCCCGCCCGGCTGCGGCAAGACGCTGATCGCCAAGGCGGTGGCGAACTCGCTCGCCAAGAAGGTCGCCGAGGTGACCGGCCGGCCCCAGGGCAAGAGCTACTTCCTCAACATCAAGGGCCCGGAGCTGCTCAACAAGTACGTGGGCGAGACCGAGCGGCAGATCCGGCTGGTCTTCCAGCGGGCCCGGGAGAAGGCGAGCGAGGGCACGCCCGTCATCGTCTTCTTCGACGAGATGGAGTCGCTGTTCCGCACCAGAGGCTCCGGTGTCAGCTCGGACGTGGAGAACACCATCGTCCCGCAGCTGCTCGCCGAGATCGACGGTGTGGAGGGCCTGGAGAACGTCATCGTGATCGGCGCGTCCAACCGCGAGGACATGATCGACCCGGCGATCCTGCGGCCCGGCCGCCTGGACGTCAAGATCAAGATCGAGCGGCCGGACGCCGAGGCGGCCAAGGACATCTTCTCGAAGTACCTCCGCAGCTCGCTGCCGTTCCACGGGGACGACCTGCGGGAGCACGAGGGCTCCATCGAGGCCACCGTGGCGGCGATGATCCAGTCGGTGGTCGAGCGGATGTACTCGGAGACCGAGGAGAACCGCTTCCTGGAGGTCACCTACGCCAACGGTGACAAGGAGGTCCTGTACTTCAAGGACTTCAACTCCGGCGCGATGATCCAGAACATCGTGGACCGGGCCAAGAAGATGGCGATCAAGGACTTCCTCGACCACGGCCAGCGCGGCCTGCGGGTCTCCCACCTGCTCGCCGCCTGCGTGGACGAGTTCAAGGAGAACGAGGACCTGCCCAACACCACCAACCCGGACGACTGGGCCCGGATCTCCGGCAAGAAGGGCGAGCGGATCGTCTTCATCCGCACCCTGGTCACCGGGAAGCAGGGCGCCGAGTCCGGCCGCTCCATCGACACCGTCGCCAACACCGGCCAGTACCTGTGACCGGACGGCACCGATAGCGACGCCGACCCTCCGTCCGGCTGCGGCGCCGCGGGGCTCCGCAGCCGGACGGCGCGTCTCGGGACCCACCGGGGTGTGCTCTCCCGAATGTCGGCACGGCGATCTAGGCTCGACCCATCGCGGACGGGATGTCAGCGGTGGGGTAACAGCGGTACGTCAGTGCGCCGCCCGGCGGGGGCGGCGCACCGGGCAAGGAGGGCCGCATGACCGTACGGCGCGTGATGGGGATCGAGACCGAGTACGGAATCTCCGTGCCCGGCCACCCGAACGCCAACGCCATGCTCACCTCGTCCCAGATCGTCAACGCCTACGCGGCGGCGATGCACCGGGCGCGGCGCGCCCGCTGGGATTTCGAGGAGGAGAATCCGCTGCGCGACGCCCGGGGTTTCGACCTCGCGCGGGAGGTCGCGGACGCCAGCCAGCTCACCGACGAGGACATCGGCCTCGCCAACGTCATCCTCACCAACGGCGCCCGCTTCTACGTGGACCACGCCCACCCCGAGTACAGCTCGCCCGAGGTGACCAACCCGCGCGACGCCGTGCTCTGGGACAAGGCCGGCGAGCGGATCATGGCGGCGGCGGCCCGGCGCGCCCTGGAGCTGCCCAACGGCCAGCCCATCCACCTGTACAAGAACAACACGGACAACAAGGGCGCCTCCTACGGCACCCACGAGAACTACCTGATGAAGCGGGCGACGCCGTTCGCCGACATCGTCCGCCACCTCACCCCGTTCTTCGTCTCCCGCCCGGTGGTCGCCGGCGCCGGCCGGGTCGGCATCGGGCAGGACGGCTCCGCGCACGGCTTCCAGCTGAGCCAGCGGGCCGACTACTTCGAGGTCGAGGTCGGCCTGGAGACCACCCTCAAGCGGCCGATCATCAACACCCGGGACGAGCCGCACGCGGACGCCGAGAAGTACCGGCGGCTGCACGTGATCATCGGCGACGCCAACCTCTCGGAGATCTCCACCTACCTCAAGCTGGGCACCACCTCGCTGGTCCTGGCCATGATCGAGGAGGGGTTCATCGCCGTGGACCTCGCCGTCGACCAGCCGGTCCGCACCCTGCACCGGGTCTCCCACGACGCCTCGCTGAGCCACCTGGTCACGCTGCGCAGCGGCCGGAAGCTCACCGCGGTCCAGCTGCAGATGGAGTACTGCGAGCTGGCCAGGAAGTACGTGGAGGACCGCTACGGCGACGACGCGGACGAGCAGACCCTGGACGTGCTCACCCGCTGGGAGGACGTCCTGGGCCGGCTGGAGCGCGACCCGATGAGCCTCTCCCGCCAGCTGGACTGGGTGGCCAAGCGGGAGATCCTGGAGGGCTACCGCCAGCGCGACGGCCTGGACTGGGACAGCCCGCGGCTGCAGCTGGTCGACCTGCAGTACAGCGACGTCCGCCCCGACAAGGGCCTGTACAACCGCCTGGTGGCCCGCGGCCGGTTCGAGCGGCTGCTGGACGAGGCGGAGGTCGAGCGCGCCGTCACGAACCCTCCGGACGACACCAGGGCGTACTTCCGCGGCCGCTGCCTGGACCAGTACGCGGACCACGTGGCCGCGGCCTCCTGGGACTCGGTGATCTTCGACCTGCCCGGCCGTGACTCGCTGCAGCGGGTGCCCACCATGGAGCCACTGCGCGGCACCCGGGCCCACGTCAAGGAGCTGCTCGACCGCTGCCGCACCGCGGAGGACCTGCTCCGGGTGCTCTCCGGCGGGTAACTTTTCGATCACCACGGGTGAACATTCCCCGGCGGGGAATCATCAAGGCGAGCGCCGAGCGTTGAACCAGAACCGGGGCGGACGGAGTTCCCGGTTCAAGCTCGAACAGACAGAGTGAGCGGGGTGAGGGAAATGGCTAGCAAGGACACCGGTGGCGGCCAGCAGCGGGCGAACCGCTCCTCCGAGGAGGTCGAGGAGCAGGCTGCGGAAACGCAGGCATCCGACGAGCTCAAGGAACGCCAGGAAAAGCTCAGCGACGACGTCGACGCGGTCCTGGACGAAATCGACGAGGTGCTGGAGTCCAACGCCGAGGATTTCGTGCGCGGCTTCGTGCAAAAGGGCGGCGAGTAACCGGGGGAAACCCTCAGGTCACCCCGCGCTGCAGGCGTGCCCCGGTGCGCCTGCAGCGCGCTCCCTTCCCACTGTGTGGATCAAGTCCGCGCTGCGCGGGTAAGGTCCGGGGCAAGCTGTTCGATCTTCAACCTGGAAGGACACGTGTGGAAGCCAACATCGGCGGCACCGGGCGTCTACCGGCTGCCTTCCTGACCCCGGGGTCCTCGTCGTTCATCGACTTCCTCGCCGTGCACCAGCCGGAGCTGCTGCCGGGCCGGCGCAGCCTCCCGGAGGGGCTGACCGTGGAGGCGCCGCACGGCACCACCATCGTCGCCGCGGTGTTCGACGGCGGCGTGGTGATCGCCGGTGACCGCCGGGCCACCATGGGCAACGTGATCGCCCAGCGCGACATCGAGAAGGTCTTCCCGGCCGACGAGTACAGCGCGGTCGGCATCGCCGGCACCGCCGGCCTCGCGGTGGAGATGGTCCGGCTGTTCCAGCTGGAGCTGGAGCACTACGAGAAGATCGAGGGCACCGTCCTCTCCCTGGAGGGCAAGGCCAACCGCCTCACCACGATGATCCGCTCCAACCTGGCGATGGCCATGCAGGGCCTGGCCGTGGTCCCGATGTTCGCGGGCTACGACCTGGACCTCGGCCGCGGCCGGATCTTCACCTACGACGTCACCGGCGGCCGCTCCGAGGAGCGCGGCTTCGCGGCCACCGGCTCGGGCTCGGTCTTCGCCCGGGGTTCGATGAAGAAGCTGTACCGGGACGACCTCTCGCCGCAGCAGGCCGCCACCCTGGTCGTCCAGGCGCTGTACGACGCCGCCGACGACGACTCGGCGACCGGCGGTCCCGACCTCGCCCGCAAGATCTTCCCGATCGTGTCGCAGATCACCGACGACGGCTTCCGCAGGCTGTCCGACGAGGAGGTCGCCCAGATCGCGGTCTCCATCACCGACCAGCGCCTGGAGCACCCCAACGGGCCGCAGGCCCCGCTCCTCTGAGTCCGCCAGTCACCGAAGAGAAGGGACGGACCCCGGTGTCCACACCGTTCTACGTCTCGCCCCAGCAGGCCATGGCGGACCGCGCGGAGTACGCCCGCAAGGGCATCGCCCGCGGCCGCAGCGTGGTCGTGCTGACGTACACCGACGGCATCGTCTTCGTCGCCGAGAACACCTCCCGGGCGCTGCACAAGGTGTCCGAGATCTACGACAAGATCGCCTTCGCGGCGGTCGGCCGGTACAACGAGTTCGAGAACCTGCGGATCGGCGGCGTGCGCTACGCCGACCTGCGCGGGTACTCCTACGACCGGGCCGACGTGACCGCCCGCGGGCTGGCCAACGTCTACGCCCAGACGCTCGGCACGATCTTCTCCTCGGTCGGCGACAAGCCCTACGAGGTCGAGCTGATCGTGGCCGAGGTGGGCCGCACCGGCGACGAGGACCAGATCTACCGGCTCACCCCGGACGGCTCGGTGGTCGACGAGAAGAACTACGTCGTGGTCGGCGGCAACGCCGACTCCATCGGCAACTACCTGGGCCAGCGCCACCAGGTCGGGATGAGCCTGGCCGAGGCGCTGAAGGTGGCCGTGGACGGGCTCGCCCGCGACCCCAACGGCGGCAGCCCCCGCACCCTGACCCGCGACCAGCTGGAGGTCGCGGTGCTCGACCGGCAGCGCTTCCAGCAGCGCAAGTTCAAGCGCGTCCTGGGCGGCCAGCTCGACCGCCTGCTGAGCGGGGACGAGAGCGCGGCCGACGACGACGCGGACGACGCCGGGGTCTCCGCGCAGGAGACCGCCGCTGAGAACGAGAACGGCACGGGGACGACGGAGACCGAGTAGCCCGGCCGCGTGAATCCCGTACGGCCGTGAACCGTACGGGATTCACCCGGTACCGCGGTGAATTGAGGAGGAATCGGCTCAGCCGAGAAGGGTTTCGCGAAGGCTCCGACAGAGAAGAGAAGCCTTATGGACCGCCGAATTTTCGGGCTGGAGAACGAGTACGGAGTCACGTGCACATTCCGGGGTCAGCGCCGGCTGTCCCCGGATGAGGTGGCCCGGTACCTCTTCCGCCGCGTTGTCTCCTGGGGCCGCAGCAGCAATGTCTTCCTGAAGAACGGCGCCCGGCTCTACCTCGACGTCGGTTCGCACCCCGAGTACGCCACTCCCGAGTGCGACGACGTGGTGGAGCTGGTCACCCACGACAAGGCGGGCGAGCGGATCCTCGAAGGGCTGCTGGTGGACGCCGAGCGGCGGCTGCACGAGGAGGGCATCGCCGGGGACGTCTACCTCTTCAAGAACAACACCGACTCGGCCGGCAACTCCTACGGCTGCCACGAGAACTACCTGGTGGCCCGGCACGGCGAGTTCTCCCGGCTGGCCGACGTGCTGATCCCGTTCCTGGTGACGCGTCAGCTGATCTGCGGCGCCGGCAAGGTGCTGCAGACGCCCCGCGGCGCGGTGTACTGCGTCAGCCAGCGGGCCGAGCACATCTGGGAAGGCGTCAGCTCGGCGACCACCCGGTCCCGGCCGATCATCAACACCCGGGACGAGCCGCACGCGGACGCCGAGCGGTACCGCCGGCTGCACGTCATCGTCGGCGACTCCAACATGTCGGAGACCACCACCCTGCTCAAGGTGGGCTCCACCGACCTGGTGCTGCGCCTGATCGAGGCGGGCGTGGTGATGCGCGACCTCACCCTGGAGAACCCGATCCGGGCGATCCGCGAGGTCAGCCACGACCTCACCGGCACCCACCAGGTGCGGCTCGCCAACGGCCGGGAGGCCAGCGCGCTGGACATCCAGGAGGAGTACTTCACCAAGGCGCTGGAGTTCGCCGACCGCAAGGGCATCAACACCGGCACCATCGCCCGGGTGCTCGACCTGTGGGGCCGCACCCTGGAGGCGGTCCGCACCGAGGACCTGGCCAGGGTCTCCACCGAGATCGACTGGATCATGAAGTACAAGCTGATCGAGCGGTACCGCGAGAAGCACCAGATGACGATGTCCAACCCGCGGGTCGCCCAGATCGACCTCGCGTACCACGACATCCACCGCCGGCGCGGGCTGTTCTACCTGCTGCAGAACAAGGGGCAGGCGAAGCGGATCACCACCGACCTGAAGACCTTCGAGGCCAAGTCGGTGCCGCCGCAGACCACCCGGGCCCGGCTGCGCGGCGACTTCATCCGCCGGGCGCAGGAGCAGCGGCGGGACTTCACCGTCGACTGGGTGCACCTGAAGCTGAACGACCAGGCCCAGCGGACGGTGCTCTGCAAGGACCCGTTCCGCTCGGTGGACGAGCGGGTGGAGAAGCTGATCGCCGGGATGTGATCCGGCGGGCGACGCGCACCGCAGGGGTGGCGGTCCGGCTGCGGCCGGGCGGCCACCCCTGCGGTGTGTCATGCCGCGGCCACCCCCGCGCCTGCGGGATCCCGGACGAATGGGGCAATACGCTGGGGCCCATGCGTCGAATCGCCGGTCTCCTGGTCGTGCCCCTCGCCGTGCTGCTGGCCGCGTGCAGCAGCGGCTCCTCCTCGTCCCCGGGGGTGACCCCGACCGCCTCCGCCTCGGCGGCCGCGGCACCCACGCCGGTCGAGTCGGCCTCGCCGATGCCGACCGTCTCCGGGGAGGTCGGCCAGAAGGCGACCATCACCATCCCGGGTGAGAACCCCAGCGGCGAGTTCGTGGTCGCCGTGGCCAAGGAGGGCGACGGCCCGACCGTGGCCAAGGGCGACTGGGTGACGGTCAACTACACCGCCAAGGACTGGACCACCGGCAAGGACCTGCCCAGCTCGTACGACTCCGGTGGCAAGCCGCAGCTGTACCAGGCGGGCAACGGGCAGCTGGTGCCGGCTTTCGACCAGAGCGTGGTGGGCAAGAAGGTGGGCAGCCGGCTGCTGGTGGTGGCCCCGCCGGCGGCCGGGTTCGGCTCCGAGGGCAGCACCGCGCTGGGCGTGGGCAAGGACGACACCGTGGTCTTCGTCCTGGACATCGTGCAGACCGTGCCGCAGGACTCGACCATCTCCGGCACGATGACCCAGCCGCCGGCGAACATGCCGCAGGTGAAGGACAACGGCAAGGCCGCGCCGACCATCACCGTCCCGGCGGGCCAGGCGCCGCCGACCGACCTGCAGACGTTCGTCCTGGTGAAGGGCGACGGCCCGGAGGTCAAGGCGGGCCAGACCCTGCTGGTCCAGTACACCGGGGTGACCTGGACGGACGGCAAGCAGTTCGACTCCTCGTGGAACCACGGCGGCGCCCAGGCGCTCCAGGTGGGCACCGGCAGCCTGATCAAGGGCTGGGACCAGGGGCTGGTCGGGCAGACCGTGGGCAGCCGGGTGATGCTGGTCGTCCCGCCGTCCCTCGGCTACGGCGACAAGACCAGCGGCTCGATCCCCGCCAACTCCACCCTGGTCTTCGTGATCGACATCCTCGAGGCGGTCTGACCGCTCTCATGTCGACCTGACATACTGCTGCCCTTCCGCACTCCGGAGTGTCGTCGGGCGAGATGAATGGGGAGTCATGTCTGAGAAAGCGTCGAGCCCGGGCGAGGCCGACACCACGGGCAACCTGCGGCCGGGCGACGGCGAGTCGATCGTCGTCCCGCCCGCGATCCTGAAGCAGCAGGCCGGCTGGGGGCAGGTCCCCGCGCAGTCCGCGTCCGGCGCCCCGGCGGACGAGCCCAAGGTGTTCGCCTCCACCGTGCGCCGCCAGGAGCTCTCCGAGGCCGGGTACGGGGAGGACCCGCCGGGTGTCGGCAAGCTGGGCGTGGTGCTGGGCACCGTGATCGCCCTGCTGCTGGTCGGCAGCGGCGTCACCCTGTACGTGGTGAACAAGGACGACAAGTCCGTCACCCCCAAGGCCAAGCCCTCGTCCTCGGTGGCCCCGACGCCCAGCGTGGAGCCGGTCCCGCCGATCAAGGACAGCGCCAAGGTGCTGCCGAACGTCACCGGCGAGTTCGGCAAGAAGGCCACCATCGAGCTGCCCAAGGAGGCCGCCGACGGCACCTTCGTGGTCAAGGAGCTGACCTCCGGCAGCGGCGGCAAGGTCGACAAGGGCAGCTGGGTCAGCGTCGACTTCTCGGCGATGAACTGGGGCACCGGCAAGGAGATCAAGGGCAGCTACGAGACCGGCAAGCCGCAGCTGTTCCAGGCCGACTCCGGCAAGCTGATCCCGGCCCTGGACAAGGCCGTCACCGGCCACAAGGCGGGCAGCCGGCTGCTGATCGTCGCCCCGCCCGCCGCCGCCTTCGGCGAGGAGGGCAACCAGGGCATGGAGGTCGGCCCGAAGGACAACCTGGTGTTCGTGGTGGACATCAAGAACGCCACCGCGCCGGACGCCGTGCTCAGCGGCGACATGACCGCGCCGCCGGCCGACATGCCGAAGGTCAAGGACAACGGCAAGAAGCCCGCCGAGATCACCCCGGTGCCGGGCGCGGCCGACCCGACCGACCTCAAGTCGCACGTCCTGATCCAGGGCAAGGGCCGCAAGGTCGAGTCCGGCGAGAAGGTCCTGGTCCAGTACACCGGCGCGCTGTACAAGGACGGCAAGAAGTTCGACTCCTCGCTGGAGCGCGGGCAGGCGTTCTCCTTCGTCACCGGTGGCGGCGGCGTCATCGAGGGCTGGGACAAGGGCGTCACCGGGCAGACCGTCGGCAGCCGGATCGAGCTGGTGATCCCGGCCGCCCAGGCGTACGGCGACAAGGGTCAGGGCACCATCCCGCCGAACGCCACTCTGGTCTTCGTGATCGACATCCTCGATGCGGGGGTCGGCGCGGCCGACTGATGGGCGAGAATGGATCAGTAGCCGGCTCCGGCCGGTACTGACCGCACCACCGAACGGAAAGAGTCAGCTGTGAGCATCAGCAAGCCCGAGATCGACTTCCCGGGCGGCGAGCCGCCGAAGGAGCTGCAGACCCGCGACATCGTCGTCGGTACCGGCGCGGAGGCCAAGGCCGGCGCCGTGGTCGAGGTTCACTACGTCGGTGTCACCTTCGCCTCCGGCGAGGAGTTCGACGCCTCCTGGAACCGCAACCAGACCTTCCGCTTCCCGCTCGGTGCGGGCCGCGTCATCAAGGGCTGGGACCAGGGCGTCGAGGGCATGAAGGTCGGCGGCCGCCGCGAGCTGATCATCCCGCCGCACCTGGCGTACGGGAACCAGTCGCCCAGCCCGCTGATCCCGGCCGGTTCGACCCTGATCTTCGTCGTCGACCTGATCAGCGTCTGACCCTCGGGTACACGGACCGAGCCCCCGGCACCGCGGTGCCGGGGGCTCGGCTTTTACTCCATGTGCCGGTACCGGTACGGTCGGGTCCGCGCGGGTCCGCGCAGGGCCGCGCAGATCGACGAGCCCCAGAACCCCCAGGAAGGGTCAGCGATGGCGATCGCCAAGGCAGAGCGGCTGATGAACCTCGCCCTGTGCCTGATGAACACCAGACGTCCGCTCTCCAAGAAGGAGCTGCGGGAGTCCATCGAGGCCTACCGGGAAGCCTGGCACCAGGGCAGCGAGGACGCCTTCAACCGCATGTTCGAGCGGGACAAGGACGACCTGCGGGAACTGGGCCTGGTCATCGACGTGGACGAGAACGCGCTCGACGGCGAGATCGGCTACCTGGCCCGCCGCGACCGCAACCGGCTGCCGGAGATCTCGCTGGACGCCGAGGAGGCGGCCGCGCTCAGCCTGGCCGCCCGGGTGTGGCAGCAGGCCAAGATGTCCGGCGCGGCCAGCGGCGCGCTGCAGAAGCTGCGCGCGGCTGGCGTCCCGTTCGCCGAGGACAGCGAGCACTCCGCCCTGGAGCCGCGGATCCCGGCCCGCGAGGCGGCCTTCGAGCCGCTGCTGGTGGCCGCCCGCGACCGCCGCCCGGTGACCTTCGAGTACCGCAAGGCCGGGGCCGCGGTCGCCGAGCAGCGCGCGGTCGAGCCCTGGGCGCTGGAGTGCTGGCGCGGCCACTGGTACCTGGCCGGCTGGGACCGCGACCGGGCCAGCGCCCGGGTCTTCCGGCTCAGCCGGATCACCGGCAAGGTCCGCTCCAAGGCCGGCGGCTTCACCGGTACCGTCCCCGAGCACGTGGACGTCCGGGCGTACGTCGCCCGGTTCGCCGGGGAGGGCGCCACCTCCACCGCGACCGTCCGGCTGCGCCGCGGCGCCGCCTTCCCGCTCAGCGCCCGGGCGCTGGCCACCCGCCCGGTCGACGACCAGTGGGACGAGTTGGAGATCCCGTACGGCCACGGCCTCGGCGCCGACCTCGCCGAGTTCGGTCCCGACGTGCTCGTGATCGGGCCGGACGACCTGCGGGCCGATGTCATCGACCGGCTGCGCGCCGTGGCCGGACTGGGGGAGTGAGGCAGTCATGAGCAATGCGATCGACCAGACCCGGCGGATGCTCTCCCTGGTCACCTACCTGCGCGAGCGCCCCGGCGCCGAGGTGGCCGAGGTGGCCCGCGCCTTCGGCATCTCCGAGCGCGAGCTGATCGGCGACCTCAACGTGCTGCCGATGTGCGGCACCAGCTTCCGCGGCGGCGACCTGCTGGACATCGACACCGACGGCGACCGGATCTGGTGGCACAACGTCGACGACGTGGCCCAGCCGCTGCGGCTGGCCGCCGACGAGGCGACCGCGCTGCTGGTCGCCGCCCGCGCGGTGGCCGGCCTGCCGGGCCTGCGCGAGCGCGACCGGCAGGCACTCACCCGGGCGGTGGCCAAGATCGAGGACGCGGCCGGCGAGAACGCTGAGTCCAGCGCCCGGGTCGGCGTCACCTTCGAGGCCGAGGGCCAGGTCTTCGCCGACATCGACCGCGCCCTCAGCGAGGGCCGGCTGATCTGGCTGCGCTACTGGTCGCACGGCCGCGGCGGGATGACCGAGCGCGAGGTCGACCCGATCCGGCTGGTCACCGAGGGCCACACCTACCTGGACGGCTGGTGCCGCACCTCCGAGGACCGGCGGATCTTCCGGCTGGACCGGGTGGCCGAGATCAAGGTGCTGGACGAGCCGGCCAACCCGCCCCGGCTGCAGCCCCGCGACCTGTCGGCCGGGCTGGTCAGCCCGGCCGCCGACGACCCCGAGGTGGTGGTCGAGGTCGGCCCGGCCGGCCGCTGGGTCGCCGAGTACTACACCCACGACGCCGCCGAGGAGCTGCCGGACGGCGGCCTGCGGATCACCCTGCGCAGCGCCGACCCGTCCGGGCTGCGCCCGCTGGCGCTGCGGCTCGGCCGGGACGGGCGGATCGTCTCGCCGCCGGCGCTGGCCGAGCAGGCCCGGGCGGCCGCGCTGGCCGCGCTGGAGGGCTACGCGGCCCTGCCGGACGGGGACGGACGGGCCTGACGGACGTGGGGGAGGAACAGGGCGCGGGGGTCCGGTTCAAGGTCTACTGCTCGCAGTGCCGGGAGAAGGTCGAGCTGGCCGCCGCCGAGATCCGCCTGGCGCTCGGCACGACCAGGGAGCGGACGTTCTACAGCTTCACCTGCCCGGCCTGCGGCGCGTCCGTCCGCAAGACCGCCGGGGAGAAGATCGTCGCCGCGCTCACCGGCGCGGGGGTGCGGACCATGCGGCTGCTGCCGCTGGACGGATAGGGTCGGGCCCATGTCCTGGACCATCGTCGCCGCCGTCCTCCTGTCCACCGCCGGCCTGCTCGTGCTGGGAGTCCTGGCCGGGCGGGTCTGGCTGGACGTCCGGGCGCTGGCCCGCGAGGTGGACTCCGCCTCCCGGGCGGTCGCCCGGGCCTCCGGGGGCCTGGCCGGGCGCTGACCGCGCGGTGAGGCCCGGTACGCTCGGTGGGTGCCGCACCGCCACCGGCAGCGGTTACCATCGCCGCAGGCCCACCGGGTGTCCGCCGCGGGGCGGGCCCGGCCACACGAGTTCGAGGACCGGGGTTGAGCAAATCCAACACGCCGAAGGACCCTGAGGGGCGGATGGCGCTCACCGAGCACCTTCGCGAGCTGCGCAACCGGCTGGTCAAGTCGGTGCTGGCGATCCTGGTCCTCACCATCGCCGCGGCCTTCTTCTACCGCGAGATCATCGACTTCCTGACCGCGCCGATCCCGCAGTGCGGGCCGGACGGCAAGCCGCTGGGAGGCCAGGAACGGTGTGCGATGGTCTCGACCATCGGCCTGATCGCGCCGTTCACCCTGGTGCTGAAGGTCAGCCTCACGACCGGTCTGGTGGCCGCCGTGCCGGTCTGGCTGTACCAGCTGTGGCGGTTCGTCGCGCCGGGTCTGCACAAGCACGAGAAGCGCTACTCGCTCACCTTCCTCGGCGCGGGCACCCCGCTGTTCCTCGGCGGCGTGGCCTTCGCGTACGCGGTGCTGCCGACCACGACCGAGATGCTGATCTCGCTCTCGCCGACCTGGTCCACCGCGATCATGCCGGTGGACGACTACCTGGACATCGCGACCCGGATGGTCGTGGTCTTCGGCCTGGGCTTCGAGTTCCCGCTGCTGCTGGTGATGCTGAACTTCGCTCACGTGGTCACCGGCAAGCGGCTGCTGGGCTGGTGGCGCGGCATGGTCATGGGCATCACGGTGTTCGCGGCCTTCGTCACCCCGGGCGCGGACCCGCTCTCCATGCTGGCGCTGGCCGCTCCGCTCTGCGCCTTCTACTTCCTGGCCGTCGGCATCGCGATCCTCAACGACAAGCGCCGGGCCCGGCGCAACCCCGACGCGGGGCTGGAGGACGACGAGGCCTCCGAGCTGGACCTCACGGTGGACGCGGTCGCCGGGGCCGAGGCGGTGGACGCCTCCGCGGCTCCCGCGGCGACGGCGGCGGTGCCCGCCTCGCGCCGCGAGGAGATGGACGACATCACCTGATCGTGCCCGCGTCCTCGGGAAGCCCCGGCCCTCGGGCCGGGGCTTCCCGCGTTCCCGGGGGCTCGGCCGTCCCGGTCCGTCGGGTCCGGTCGGGCCTGGTTGGCAGGGGGTCAGACCATGTGACATATTACTGAGGTGCTCAAGCGATCCTCCCACGACGTCGTGGTGATCGGTGCCGGGGTCGTCGGCGCCGCCTGCGCGTACTATGCCTCGCTGGCCGGCCTGCGGGTCGCCGTGGTCGACCGCGGCCCGGTGGCCGGCGGCACCACCGGCGCGGGCGAGGGCAACCTGCTGGTCTCCGACAAGGAACCCGGCCCCGAGCTCGATCTCGCCCTGCTCTCCACGCGGCTCTGGCGCGAGCTGGGCGCCGACCTCGGCGAGCTGATCGAGTACGAGCCCAAGGGCGGCCTGGTGGTCGCCACCGGCGAGGACTCGATGACCGCCCTGCGGGCCTTCGCGGCCGGCCAGGCCAAGGCCGGGGTGGAGAGCACCGAGATCGCCGCGGACGGGCTGCGCACCCTGGAGCCGCACCTGGCCGAGGGCCTGGCCGGCGGCTTCCACTACCGGCAGGACGCCCAGGTGCAGCCCGCCCTGGCCGCCGCCCGGCTGCTGCGCGCCTCCGGCGCCGAACTCCACCTCGGCGAGGCCGTGGAGGCCGTCCGCCGGGACGCCTCCGGCGCCGTCGCCGGGGTCACCACCGCCGGCCGCCGCCTGGACGCCCCGGCCGTGGTGAACGCCGCCGGCACCTGGGGCGGCGAGGTGGCCCGGCTGGCGGGGGTGCACCTGCCGGTGATGCCCCGGCGCGGCTTCGTCCTGGTCACCGAGCCGCTGCCGCGGATCGTCCGGCACAAGGTGTACGCCGCCGACTACGTCGCCGACGTGGCCAGCGGCTCCGCCGGCCTGCAGAGCTCCGCCGTGGTGGAGGGCACCCCGGGCGGCCCGGTGCTGATCGGCGCCACCCGGGAACGGGTCGGCTTCGACCGCACCCTGTCGGTGCCGGCCCTGCACCGGCTGGCCGCCCAGGCCGCCGCGCTCTTCCCGGTCCTGCGGGAGGTCCAGGTGCAGCGCGCCTACCGCGGCTTCCGCCCGTACCTGCCGGACCACCTGCCCGCCGTCGGCGCCGACCCCCGGGTCCCCGGCCTCTACCACGCCTGCGGCCACGAGGGCGCCGGCATCGGCCTGGCCCCCGCCACCGGCCTGCTGATCGGCGAGCAGCTCACCGGCCGCCGCCCCACGCTGGACCCCGCTCCCTTCCGCCCCGACCGCTTCGCCGACCCTGGATTGGACTGACCGTGGCCCGAACCCCAGCCGACCTGGTCGGCGCGGAGCCCGCGCCCGCCCACCACATCGAGTTCGACGGCCGCCCGGTGCCCGCCCTGCCCGGGCAGACCATCGCCGCCGCGCTCTGGGCCGAGGGCATCACCGCCTGGCGCACCACCCGCGTCGGCGGCCGCCCGCGCGGCGCGTTCTGCGGCATCGGCGTCTGCTTCGACTGCCTCGCCACCGTCAACGGCCGCCCCAACCAGCGCACCTGCCTGCTGCCGGCCCGCCCCGGCGACACCGTCACCACCCAGGAGGGCCACGGCCGTGCCGACCTCGCCGTCTGACCCCGGGCCGCGCGGCGGCGCACCGTACGACCTCGCGGTGATCGGCGCCGGACCGGCCGGGCTGGCCGCCGCCGTCACCGCCGCCGACCTCGGTCTGCGCTGCGCCCTGGTCGACGCCGGCCCGCGCGCCGGCGGCCAGTTCTACCGGCACCCCGCGCCCGAACTCGGCGCCGCCCACCCCGAGCGGCTGCACCACGGCTGGGAGACGTTCGCCCGCCTCGCCGCCCGCCTGGACGGCCACCCGCGGATCACCCACCTGCCCGACCGCCAGGTCTGGACGGCCGGCCGCCGCGCGGACGGCTGGCGGCTCCACCTCACCGGCCACCACCAGGGCCCGGACGCCCCGCCCGGTGAGGTGCTGGACGCCGCCGCCGTGCTGCTCGCCACCGGCGCGTACGAGCGCCAACTGCCCTTCCCCGGCTGGACCCTGCCCGGGGTGGTCACCGCCGGCGGCGCCCAGGCGATGCTGAAGTCCGGCCTGGTGCTGCCCGGCCGCCGGGTGGTGGTCGCCGGCAGCGGACCGCTGCTGCTGGCCGCCGCCTCCTCGCTGGTCACCGCCGGCGCCGCCGTCCCCGCCGTGGTCGAGGCCACCGACTACCTCGGCTACGCCCGGGGCCTGAAGACGCTGGCGGCCAACCCGGCCAAGCTGGTGGAGGGCGCTCAGCACGGCGCCGCCCTGCTGAGGCACGGCGTCCGGCTGCGCCGCCGCAGCGCCGTGGTCGAGGCACACGGCACCGACCGGGTGACCGCCGTGACGGTGGCCCGGCTGGACCGCGACTGGCGTCCGGTGCCCGGCACCGAGCGGCGGATCGCCTGCGACGCGGTGGCCGTCGGCCACGGGCTGGTCCCGCAGATCGAGCTGGCCACCGAACTCGGCGCCGACACCCGCGCCACCCCGGACGGCACCGTGGCGCTCGCCGTGGACGCCGAGCAGCGCACCAGCCTGCCCGGCCTGTACGCGGCGGGGGAGACCTGCGGCGTCGGCGGGGCCGACCTGGCCCTCGCCGAGGGCGTCCTGGCCGCCCACGCGGTGGCCGGCCGGCCCGCACCCGCCGGGGCCCGGCGGCGCCGCGACCGGCGGCGGGCGTTCGCCGAGCTGATGGCCGCCGCGCACCGGCCCGGGACGGGCTGGACCGGCTGGCTCACTCCGGAGACCGACGTCTGCCGCTGCGAGGAGGTCACGGCGGCCCGGATCACCGAGGCCGTCGAGGAGCTCGGCGCGCGGGACGCCCGGACGGTCAAGCTGCTCACCCGGGCCGGGATGGGCTGGTGCCAGGGCCGGATGTGCGGGCCCGCGGTGGCCTGCCTGGCCGGCGGCCCGCACCCGTCCCACCCGCCGCGGCCGGACAGCCGCCCGCTGGCCTGCCCGGTGCCGCTGGCCCGGCTCGCCGACCTCGGCGAGGCCGAGCTCTGAGCCTCCGGTCGGCCGGCCGCCCTGTCGGCCGGTCGACCGGACCCGACGCGTGCGGTGGACGCTTCGACCGGCCTGATGCGTACGGTCGGGCCCGATGCTTCCACCGGGCCCGTGACGTGCGGCGCGGGACCTTGTGGGTTTCCTCGTCCATCTATAAAATGTCACACATCACATCTAGGGAGTTGCCCCCGTGTCTCTCGTGCCCCACGACCCCACCCGTCCCTGGCGCGGCATCATGGTCGCCACCACGCTGCCCCTGCGGGACGACCTCTCCGTCGACTACGACGCCTACGCCGAGCACGTCCGCTGGCTGATCGACAACGGCTGCGACGGCGTCGTCCCCAACGGCTCGCTCGGCGAGTACCAGACGCTGACCCCCGAGGAGCGGGCCCGCGTCGTCACCACCGCCGTCGAGGCCGCCGGCGACGGCGCCCGGGTGATGCCCGGCGTCGCCGCGTACGGCAGCGCCGAGTCCCGCCGCTGGGCCGAGCAGGCCGCAGAGGCCGGCGCCGGCTCCGTCCTGCTGCTCCCGCCGAACGCGTACCGCGCCGACACCGCCGCCGTCCGCGCCCACTACGCGGAGGTCGCCCGGGCCGGGCTGCCGATCGTCGCCTACAACAACCCCATCGACACCAAGGTCGACCTCGTCCCCGAGCTGCTCGCCCAGCTCCACGCCGAGGGCTCGATCGTGGCCGTCAAGGAGTTCAGCGGCGACGTCCGCCGGGCCTACGAGATCGCCGAGCTCGCCCCCGGCCTCGACCTGCTGATCGGCGCCGACGACGTGCTGCTGGAGCTGGCCCTGGCCGGTGCCGTCGGCTGGATCGCCGGCTACCCGAACGCCCTGCCGCAGGCCTCCGCCACCCTGTACCACGCCGCCGTCTCGGGCGACCTGGACACCGCCCTGCCGCTCTACCGGTCGCTGCACTCGCTGCTGCGCTGGGACTCCAAGACCGAGTTCGTCCAGGCCATCAAGCTCTCCATGGACCTGGCCGGCCGCCGCGGCGGCCCGACCCGCCCGCCGCGCCTGCCGCTCACCGCGGAGATCGACGCCGCGGTCCGCGCCGCCACCGAGAAGGCGCTCGCCGAGGGCCTCAAGTAGCCGGTGGGCCGGAAACCCCGGGGGCGGGCCGTCCCCCGGGGTAGGGGATCCTGCGGAAGCGGATCAGGGAGAGCAGGAGAGGGAGTACCGACCACCATGCGCAGCCGCCACGTCTTCCACGCCGTCGACTCGCACACCGAGGGCATGCCCACCCGGGTCATCACCGGCGGGTTCGGCACCATCCCCGGCGCCACCATGGCCGAGCGCCGGGTCCACTTCCAGCAGCACCTGGACCACTTCCGCACCCTGCTGATGTACGAGCCGCGCGGCCACGCGGCGATGAGCGGCGCGATCCTCCAGCCGCCGACCCGGCCGGACGCCGACTTCGGCGTCCTCTACATCGAGGTGTCCGGGCTGCTGCCGATGTGCGGGCACGGCACCATCGGCGTCGCCACCGTCCTGGTCGAGACCGGGATGGTGGAGGTCGTCGAACCGGTCACCACCGTCCGGCTGGACACCCCCGCCGGGCTGGTGATCGCCGAGGTCCGGGTGGAGGACGGCGCCGCGAAGGCGGTGACCATCCGCAACGTGCCCTCGTACACGGTGGGACTGGACCGCAAGATCGAGGTGCCCGGGTACGGGACCGTGCGGTACGACCTCGCGTACGGCGGGAACTTCTACGCGATCCTGCCGCTGGAGGAGTTCGGGCTGCCGTTCGACCGGGCGCGGAAGCAAGAGATCCTCGATGCCGGCCTGGCCCTGATGGCCGCCGTCAACGGCGAGGACCGGCCGGTCCACCCGGAGGACCCGGCGATCAACGGGTGCCACCACGTCCAGCTGCTCGCCCCGGGCTCGACCGCACGGCACTCCCGGCACGCGATGGCCATCCACCCCGGGTGGTTCGACCGGTCGCCGTGCGGGACGGGGACCTCGGCGCGGATGGCCCAGCTGCACACCCGGGGTGAACTGCCGGTGGGGACGGACTTCGTCAACGAGTCCTTCATCGGGACGAGCTTCACCGGACGGCTGGTGGAGGAGACCACGGTGGCCGGACGGCCGGCGGTGGTGCCGACGGTCACCGGGCGGGCGTGGGTCACCGGGACGGCGCAGTACTTCCTCGACCCGAGTGATCCGTTTCCGGCGGGGTTCCTGCTCTGAAGCCGTGGGCAGCGGGGTCGGAAGGCGGTGCACCGTCCGGTGGGAGTCGGGCTGCGGGGAGGCGGTCTTCCGGTTCGCGCAGTGCCCCGCGCCCGCTGATGGACCCGCTTGCGATGGACCCGCTTGCGTTCCTGTACTTCGTTGAAAGGTAGTTGGCTGTGATCGTCAGTTCGTACAACCCGGCGGAGCCGGGGGATCTGGTGGTGGCCGTGGAGGCGGCCGGGAGCGACGGGGTCGGGGCGGCGGTGGAGCGGGCCCGGGCCGCGCAGGCGGGGTGGTGGGCCGCGGGGGCGGCCGTGCGGGCCGCCGCGCTGGGCCGGTTCGCCGAGGCGGTCGAGGCACGGGCGGCGGAGCTGGCCGCGCTGATCGTGCGGGAGGTGGGCAAGCCGGTCGCCGAGGCGCGGGGCGAGGTCGCGCGGACGGCCGCCATCTGGCGGTACTACGCGCAGGCGCCGTTCGCCCCCGCGGGGGCGGTGCACGAGCCGGCCGCCGGTGAGGGCCTGCTGCTGACCCGGCGCCGTCCGTACGGGGTGGCGGGTCTGATCACGCCGTGGAACTTCCCGCTGGCGATCCCGACGTGGAAGGCGGCGCCCGCTCTGGCGGTGGGCAACGCGGTGGTGCTGAAGCCCGCGCCGGAGGCGGTGGCGTGCGCCCTGCGGCTGGCCGAGCTGGCGGTGGAGGCGGGCCTCCCGGCGGACGTGTTCGCGGTGGTCCCGGGCGGCGCGGAGGAGGGGGAGGCGCTGGTCGCGGCGGCGGACGTGGTGTCGTTCACCGGGTCCACCGCGGTCGGCCGGGCGGTGGTGGCGGCGACCTCCGGGCGGGGGGTGCCGGTCCAGGCGGAGATGGGCGGGCTGAACGCGGCGCTGGTGCTGCCGGACGCCGACCTCGGGCAGGCGGCCGGCCACCTGGCGGCGGCGATCGCCGGGTACGCGGGTCAGAAGTGCACCGCCACCAGCCGGGTGATCGCGGTCGGCGAGGCGTACGAGCCGCTGCGGGAAGCGCTGGTGAAGGCGCTGGCCGCGGTGCCGGCGGCGGACCCGGCCGAGGAACGGACGGTCTGCGGCCCGGTGATCGGCGAGGCGGCGCTCGCCCGGATCACCGGGGCGGTGGACTCCGCCCGTGCCGCCGGCGCGACCGTGCTGGCCGGCGGCGACCGGGCCGACCGGGCGGGCTGGTACCTGGAGCCCACCCTGCTGGAGGACGTCCCGGCCGGGCACCCGCTACTCGCCGAGGAGTTCTTCGGCCCGGTGGCGGTGCTGCTGCGGGCGGCCGACCTGGACGAGGCGATCGCGCTGGCGAACGCCACCTCGCACAGCCTGGCCACCTCGGTGCACAGCCGGGACCTGGACACCGCGCTGGCCGCCGCCGACCGGCTGGACGCCGGCATGATCCGGGTGAACGCGCCCTCCAGCGGCGTCGACTTCCACCTGCCGTTCGGCGGTGCCAGGTCGGCGAGCTACGGCTCCCGCGAGCAGGGCCAGGCGGTGCTGGACTTCTACACCGCCTCCCGGACGGTCACCCTGCTGCCCGCCGGGACCCCGCGATGAACGTCGCCACCACCGACTACCACACGGCCGGCGAGCCGTTCCGGATCGTCACCGCCGGGCTGCCGCCGATCCCCGGGGACACCGTCGCCGAGCGCCGGGCGATCGCCGTCGGCGCCGGCGGCACCGCCACCCGGCCCCGGCCGAGCGCGCTGGACGACGTCCGCCGGCTGCTCACCCGGGAGCCGCGCGGCCACGCCGGGATGTACGGCGGCTTCCTCGTCCCGCCGGACGACGCGGAGGCGCACCTGGGCGTGCTGTTCTGGCACAAGGACGGCTACTCCACCGCCTGCGGCCACGGCACCATCGCGCTGGGCGCGTGGGCGGTGGACTCCGGGCTGGTCGCGGCGCCCGCCGACGGCACCGCCCGGGTCCGGATCGACGTCCCGTCCGGCCGGGTGACCGCCGCCGTGCACCGCGCCGGCGGCCGGACCACCGCGGTGACCTTCCGGAACGTGCCGACCCTGGTGAGTGCCCGCAAGCTGCCGGTGGCGACCTCGCGGGGCACGGTCGGCGTCGACCTGGCGCACGCCGGCGCCTGCTACGCCTCGGTGCGGGCCGCGGACCTGGGCCTGGCGGTCGTCCCGGAGCAGCTGCCCGAGCTGACCGCCGCCGGCCGGGAGATCCGGGCCGCGCTGGCGGCGGAGCCGGCCACCCGGCACCCGTCGGACCCGCGGCTGTCCGGGGTCTACGGCGTGATCCTCCACGAGGACCTGCCGGACACCCCGGCCGGGCCGAGCCAGCGCAACGTCACGGTCTTCGCGGACGGGCAGATCGACCGCTCGCCGTGCGGGTCCGGTACCTCGGCCCGGCTCGCCCTGCTGGCCGTGGACGGGCGGCTCGGCCCGGGCGAGGAGCTCCGGCACGAGTCGGTGATCGGCACCGTCTTCACCGGCCGGCTCGCCGGCGAGCACCGGGACGGCATCCTCACCGAGGTCACCGGCAGCGCCCACCGGACCGGCGAGCACCGCTTCGTCCTGGACACCGAGGACCCGCTCGGCACCGGGTTCCTGCTCTGACCCGGGCCGTTCGGTGGCCCGCCCCGTTTCCCGTGCCGTCTGCGAGAGTGAGACCCGTGACCACCCCGCCCGCCCTGCTCGATGTCACCCTCACCCCGGCCGAGGCCGTCGCGGCCCTGGAGCGCGTCCTGCTCGACGGCCTCGACCCGGAGACGGGCCCGGCCCGGACCGGGCTGCCCGTCCCGGCCGGCGAGCTGCTGCTGATGCCGGCGGCCGACCGGCGCTACGCCGGGGTGAAGATCGCCGGGGTGGCCCGGGACAACCCGGCCCGCGGCCTGCCCCGGATCACCGGCAGCTACCTGCTGCTCGACGGTCCGACCCTGCGCCCGCTGGCCCTGCTGGACGGCGCCGCCCTCACCGCCCTGCGCACCCCCGCGGTCACCGCCCTCGCCCTGGACCGGCTGGCCGACCCGGCGGCCGCGCACCTGGTGCTGTTCGGCACCGGACCGCAGGCGTACGGGCACCTGGCGGCGCTGCGGGCGATCCGGCCGCTGACCGCCGTGACCGTGGTGGGCCGCCGGGCGGCGCCCGCCGAGGAGCTCGCCGCCCACGCCCGCGGCCTGGGCCTGGACGCCCGGACCGGCTCGCCCGAGGACGTCCGGCGGGCCGACCTGGTGGTCTGCTGCACCACGGCCCGCACCCCGCTGTTCGACGGACGGCTGGTGCCGGACCACGCCGCGGTCGCCGCCGTCGGCTCGCACGAGCCGGACGCGCGGGAGGTGGACGGCGAGCTGGTGCGCCGCTCGGCGCTGTACGTGGAGGCCCGGGCGGCGGCCCGCCGGGAGGCCGGTGACCTGCTGCTCGCCGGGGCAGGAGAGGGCAGCCTTGCTAATCTGTCAGAACTGATGACCGGAAGGGCAGTTGTACCCCAGAATCGGCCGAGGTTCTTCAAGAGCGTCGGCATGGCCTGGCAGGACCTGGCGGTCGCCGCGGCGCAGTACGAGCAACCGGCCACCGCAACGTGACATTGTACGATGAGGTCCTGCAAACCTCCGGAGGAACACCATGGCGGACCTCAAGCCCCGCACCCTCATCTCGGTCCAGGAGCGGCTCCGCGACCAGGTCGCCCACGCGCTGCGCGCGGCGCTGATCTCCGGTGAGCTGCGCCCCGGCGTGGTCTACTCCGCCCCCGCCCTCGCCGCCGACTTCGGCGTCTCCGCCACCCCCGTCCGCGAGGCCATGCTCGACCTCGCCCGCGAGGGCCTGGTGGAGGCCGTCCGCAACAAGGGCTTCCGGGTCACCGAGCTCAGCGAGCGCGACCTCGACGAGTACACCGAGATCCGCGCGCTGATCGAGGTCCCGACGGTCGGCCGGGTCACCCGCACCGCCACCGCCGAGCAGCTGGAGGCGCTGCGCCCGCAGGCCGAGGCCATCGTCGCGGCCGCCCGCAAGCACGACCTCATCGGGTACCTGGAGGCCGACCGGCAGTTCCACCTCGACCTGCTGGGCCTGGCCGGCAACGCCCGCCTGGTGGAGACCGTCGGCGACCTGCGCAAGCGCTCCCGGCTGTACGGGCTCACCCGGCTGGACCAGCGCGGCGAACTCGCCTCCTCGGCCGAGGAGCACCTGGAGCTGCTCGACCTGATGATCTCCGGCGACGCCGAGGCCGCCGAGGAGTGCATGGCCCGCCACCTGGGCCACATCCGCTCGCTCTGGGCCGCCGGTGCCGAGGCCGTCGAGGACCCGCGCCCCGCGCTGCGCCTCGGCACCCGCTAGCGAGCGCTCGGCCGACCAGGCCGCTCAGCGCAGCCGGCCGTCCCGCATCTCCAGCACCCGGTCGACCCGGCCCAGCAGGGCCCGGTCGTGGGTGACCATCACGGTGGCCGTGCCGTGCTCCCGGGTGATCCGGGTCAGCAGGTCGACGATCTGCTCGCCCCGCTCGTGGTCCAGCGCCGAGGTCGGCTCGTCCACCAGCAGCACCGAGGGCTCGCCGAACAGCGCCCGGGCGATGTTCACCCGCTGGCGCTCGCCGCCGGACAGCTGGTGCGGGCGGCGCCGCCGCTTGGCCGCGTCCAGGCCGACCGACTCCAGCAGTTCCTCGGCCCGCCGCCGGGCGGCCTTCGGCCGGCCGCCGCGCACCGACTCCAGCACCAGCAGCTGCTCCACCGCGGTCAGCGAGGCCAGCAGGTTGGACTGCTGGAAGACGATGCCCAGCCGCTCCCGGCGCAGCGCCGTCCGGGACCGGTCGTCCAGCGTTCCCGCGTCCCGGCCGTCGACCAGCACCTCGCCGGAGTCCGGCCGCAGCAGGGTCGCCGCCACCGCCAGCAGGCTGGACTTGCCTGACCCGGACGGCCCGGCCACCGCGACGAACTCGCCCGGCGCCACCTCCAGCGACACCGCGTCCAGCGCGGTCAGCCGGCTCTCGCCGTCCGGGTAGGTCAGGGTCACCCCGCGCAGGGCGAGGCCGGTACGGGTCTTCAGGGCGGTGGTCATCGGTTGGCTCCCAGGGCGGCCAGCGGGTCGACGGAGGTGATGCGGCGGACGGCCAGCGCCGCGCCGGCCAGGCCGAGCAGCACCATCACCCCCACCGGGACGGCCACGTTCAGCAGGCTCACGTCGAACGGCACCGAGGCGGAGGCGAACAGCCCGCCCACCCCGCCGACCGTGCCGCCCAGCCCCGCGCCGGCCACCAGCACCACGGCCGCCTGCGCCAGCGCGTCCCGGACCAGGTAGCCGCTGCTCGCGCCGACCGCCTTGAGCACCGCCACGTCCGGCCGCCGCTGCACCGTCCAGACCGTGAAGAAGGCGCCCACCACCAGGGCGCTCACCGCGAACAGGAAGCCCTGGATCATCTGCAGGCTGCCGCGCTCCGCCGCGTACCCGTTGATCCCCGACAGCGCGTCCGCGACGGTCACCGTCTCGGTGCCCTGCCGCGCGTCCACCGCGGCCAGGTGCGCGCCGGAGCCGGACAGGGCCAGCGCGGTCGGCTGGTTCTGCCCGCTGAGCTGCTCCCAGGTGGCGAGCGTGGTCCACACCGAGGGCGCGTGCGAGTAGGAGCGGTCGGCGGTCAGCCCGGAGACGGTCAGCGTCCGCGGCCCGACCTTCACCGGGTCGCCGACGGCCAGCCGGTACAGCTCCGCCGTGCCGGTGCCCACCGCCACCTGCCCCTCCTGCGGGGCCGTGCCGGAGAGCAGCGGCGGCAGCAGGGCGGAGTCCGTGCCCAGCACGCTCACCGAGGCCGCCGCCCCGCTGGCGGTCAGCCGGGTCAGCGAGACCCCCAGCGGCCGGGCCGCCGTCACGCCCTCGGCGGCCGCGAACGCCTCCTGCTGGGCCGGGGAGACCGTGCTGTTGCTGAACGACACGGTCGGCGCGGCACCCGCCGGGGCACCGAAGACGATCCGGTCGGCCGGCAGCTCTGCGACGGCCGAGGAGGCGGCGGCCGACAGCCCGCCGGTCAGGCCGTACAGGAAGACGACCAGAGTGGTTATCAAGGTGACGACCACGGCCATCAGGGCGAACCTGCCCTTGGCGAAGCGGATGTCACGCAGTGCGACGAACACGGGGACCTTCCGGAGAGAGGGGTGAGGACACCCCCCACCCTGTCCGGCGACGGGCGCCGCCGGCATCGGGGAGAGGAACGGATGCCGACCCCCACGGGCGGTGCAGCCGAAGATCAATCGAACGGTTGATGCCCTCACCGGCCGGGCGGCAGCCCGCAGCCCGTACCCTCGGAAGGCGTGACCCGTACCGAACCACCCGCACCTGAGGGTCCCGGCCATTCTGCGAACACCCCCGCCCTGCGGTTGATGAACCTCGCCCTGCACGGGCTGTTCTTCACCCTGCTGGGCGTGCTGGGGGCCCGCGGCCTCCTCGGCCACGACCTCGGACCCGGCGGGCTGGCCACGGCCGGGGTGCTCGCGGCCGTCTACGCGTCGGGGGGCGTGGCAGAACAGGTCCGCAGCACCCGGCCGTGGGCCGCGCTGTGGTTCGGCAGCGTGGTGCTGCTCTGGATCGGACTCACCCTCCAGCACCCGGAGTTCTGCTACCTCGCCTTCCCGCTGTACTTCGTCTGCCTCCACCTGCTGCCGGTCCGCTGGGCCCTGCCCGCCGTGGCCGGCCTCACCGGCGTGGTGATCGCCGCCCAGGCCTCCACCCCCGGCGGGCTCACCACCGCCAAGGTCCTCGGCCCGCTGGCGGGCGCCGCCGTCGCCCTGCTCACCGCGTACGGCTACGCCGCCCTGTACCGGGAGGGCCGCCAGCGCCAGCAGCTGATCGACGACCTGGTCCGTACCCGCGACCAGCTCGCCGCCACCCAGCGCGAGGCCGGCCGGCTCGCCGAACGCCAGCGGCTCGCCCGGGAGATCCACGACACCCTCGCCCAGGGCCTGTCCAGCATCGTGCTGCTGGCCCGCTCCGCCGAGTCGGCGCTGCCCGGCGACCCAGCCACCGCCGCCGAACGGATCCGCGAGGTCGGGCAGACCGCCTCCGTCAACCTCGCCGAGGCCCGCCGCTTCGTCCACGCCCTCACCCCGCCCGCGCTCGACGACGCCACCCTCACCGAGGCGCTGCGCCGGCTCGCCGGCGGCGCCGAGGCCGACTTCCACCTGGACGGCGAGCCGTACCCGCTGCCGGTCGAGGCCGAGGTGGCGCTGCTGCGGCTCACCCAGGAGGCGCTGGCCAACGCCGTCCGGCACGCCCGGGCCCGGCGGATCGCCGTCACCCTCGCCTACCTGGACGACGAGGTGACCCTGGACGTCTTCGACGACGGCGTGGGCTTCGACCCGGCGGCGGTCCCCTCGCCCGGCTCCTTCGGCCTGCACGGCATGCACGAGCGGATCGCCGCGCTCGGCGGCCACCTCACCGTGGAGTCCGCTCCCGGGGAGGGCACGGCGGTCGCGGTGGCGCTGCCGCTGCGGGCGATCGAGGCCATGGGGGAGGCGGTTCCGGTTGTCGAGGTCCCGGTCGTGGCCGGGCAGGCCGGGGCGGGGGGTGCGCGGTGATCCGGGTGATGCTGGTGGACGACCACCCGGTGGTGCGGCGGGGCCTGCGCGCCATGGTGGACGACCTGCCGGAGGTGGAGGCGGTCGGCGAGGCGGCCGACGGCGCCGCCGCCCTGGCGCTGCTCGACACCCTGGAGCGGCGGCCCGACGTGGTGCTGATGGACCTGCAGATGGGCACCGGCATGCACGGCGTCGAGGCCACCCGCCGGATCACCGCCCTGCCCGACCCGCCCGCCGTGCTCATCCTGACCACGTACAGCACCGACGCCGACATCCTCGCCGCCGTCGAGGCCGGGGCCACCGGGTACCTGCTCAAGGACGCGCCGCCGGAGGAGGTCGCCACGGCGGTGCACGCCGCCGCCCGCGGCGAGACCGTCCTCGCGCCGCCGGTCGCCGCCCGGCTGCTGGGCCGGGTCCGGGCGGGACGGCCGACGCTCTCCCCGCGCGAGACGGAGATCCTCCAGCTGCTGGCCGCCGGGCTCGCCAACCGGCAGATCTCCAAGCGGCTGTTCATCAGCGAGGCCACGGTGAAGACGCACCTGGTGCACATCTACGACAAGCTGGGCGTCGACTCCCGGACCGCCGCGATCGCGGCGGGGCTGGCGAGCGGGCTGATCCGGCCTGCCTGAGGCCGGATCGGGGGTGGTGAGCCGGATCAGGCGAGGTGGAGGGTGTCGCGGGTGATCACCTCGCCGAAGCGGGGGAGGTCGAGGGCGATCGCGGCCTGGTGCTCCTCGGCCGTCAGCGCGGCCATGGCGTCCTCGACGAACACCAGCCGGTAGCCGTGGTCGGCGGCCGCGCGGGCCGTGGACTCCACGCCCAGGTTGGTCGCGATGCCCGCGAACACCAGGGTGTTCACGCCCTGCTGGCGCAGGAACCCGTCCAGGCCGGTGTTGTGGAACGCGCCGATGGTCCGCTTGACCACCACCGCGTCCGCCACCTCGGCGACCTCCGGCAGCAGGTCGCTGCCGGGCGGCTGCTCCGCCACGTCCGGCCGCTCCACCCGGACCGCGATCACCGAGGCGCCCGCCGCACGGAAGGCGGCGGCCAGCTCCAGCGCGGCGTCCACGACCTCGACGCCCGCCCGCGGCTCCAGCGGGAGGCCGACGATCCGGTCCATCAGATCGATCAGGATGAGGGCCGAAGTGGCGGCCTTGAGAGTAACCATGACGCCACGTTAGCCGCCGCCCCGCCCGGTCGCGCCCGTGGGCGTGCCCCGGTCAAGCGAGGACCGAGCGATAGTATGTGATCTTCGCCCGGAGGGTGTCCTGGCGCTGGCGGAGCGCGGCGATCTGCTCCTCCACCTGGGCGTCGTGATCGAGCAGCAGGGCGAGGCGGTCGGGGACGGTGGCGTGGCCGGCGCGGACCAGCTCGGCGAAGCGGATCATGTCGGCGATGGGCATGCCGGTGACGCGGAGGCAGCGGAGCATGTTCAGCCACTCCAGGTCGGCGCGGCTGAAACGGCGGTGACCGCTGGAGGACCGCTCGACCTCGCCGAGCAGGCCGATCTTCTCGTAGTAGCGGAGGGTGTCGAGGCTGAAGCCCGACTCCTCGACGGCCTGGGCGGGGGTGAGGTAGGTGGTCATGCGACCTGATCATGCCGTGCAGGCGTGGGGCGCGGCCAGCCACTTGAGGGGCGCGAGGAACTGCGCGGGGCGGGAGGGTGCTACGTGAGCTGTCTTCCGTTTCGCGCGATTCTCCCCCAGCCTTGGCGGCTGGGAGGTGCCCCCACGCGCCCCTGGGGGTACCCGGTTGCGTCAGGGGAGGAGGTCGGCCATCCAGGATTCGATGGCGTCGGGGGTGCGGGGGAGGGCGGAGGACATGAGGTGGGCGCCGTCGGCGGTGATGACGAGGTCGTCCTCGATGCGGACGCCGAGGCCGCGGAGTTCGGCGGGCAGGGTCTCGTCGTCGGGCTGGAGGTAGAGGCCGGGTTCGACGGTGAGGACCATGCCCTCCTCCAGCACGCCGTCCAGGTACGTCTCGGAGCGGGCCTTGGCGCAGTCGTGGACGTCCAGCCCGAGCATGTGCCCGCTGCTGCAGAGCGTGTAGCGGCGGTAGAGCCCGCTGTCCTCGCGCAGGGCCTCCTCCGCGGAGACGGTGAGCACGCCCCAGTCGGCCAGCCCCTCGGCGATCACCTGCATGCCGGCGCGGTGGAAGTCGCGGAAGGAGGCGCCCGGCTTCAGGGTGGCGATGGCGGCCTCCTGGGCGGCGAGGACCAGGTCGTAGACCTGCCGCTGGACGGGGGAGAAGGTGCCGGAGAGCGGGAGGGTGCGGGTGATGTCGGCGGTGTAGAGGGTGTCGGTCTCGACGCCGGCGTCGAGCAGGAGCAGCTTGGTCGGGTCGAGCGGGCCGTCGTTGCGGATCCAGTGCAGGACGCAGGCGTGCGCGCCGGAGGCGACGATGGTCTCGTACCCGGTGCCGTTGCCCTCGGCGCGGGCGCGCTGGTTGAAGGCACCCTCCAGCCAGCGTTCGCCGCGGTGGTGGCGCAGGGCGGCGGGCAGGGCGCGGACGACGTCCTCGAAGCCGGCGGTGGTGTGGTCGACGGAGAGCTGGAGCTGCTCGACCTCGAAGCGGTCCTTGACCAGGCGCAGTTCGGAGAGGGTGGTGGCGAGGGCGGCGTCCCGTGCGGCGGCGGGGGCGTGGGGGCGGCCGGCGAGGGTGTCGAGGGCGGGGTCGACGCCGGCGAGGACGCGGGTGGGCGGCTGCGGTCCGGCGAGCAGGCCGGGCAGGCGGTCGAGGTGCTCGGTGCGGACGCCGGTGAGCTGGGCGGCCTCGGCCAGGTCGGGACGGCGGCCGACCCAGAACTCGCCGTAGCGGCGGTCGCGGTAGAACTCGGCGCTGCCGCCGCCGCGGGGCGAGCGGGGGCGGAGGTAGAGGACGTACTCGCCGTCGGGCTCCACCACGAGGACGTGGCCGACCTGCTCCTCGCCGGTCAGTCCGGTGAGCCAGGCGTACGCGCTGTGCGGGCGGAAGCGGTAGTCGCAGTCGTTGCTGCGGACCTTCAACTGCCCGGCGGGGACGAGGAGTCGCTCGCCGGGGAAGGCGGCGGCCAGCCGGCCGCGGCGGGCGGGGGTGACGTGGTGGCCGGGGACCCGGTCGGCCGCGGGCAGCGGGGTGGCCGCCCAGCCGGTGCCCATGAACGCCTCCAGGGCGGGGGAGACCGGGAGGTCGTGGCTGCCGGTGTTGAGCCGGGCGGCGGGGTCGGTGGTCACGGCTGCTCCTTCGAGGACACGGCTCGGTAACGGGGTGCACCGCCTCTTGTGCAGTGCAATTTCACATTACTATGTTACGGGTCACACCTTGGAGCGGCTAGACCCAGCGGTCGCCCTCCCGGTGGGCCCCGGATCAGCCCCGGGGCGGACCGGGCCGAACTCCGGCCCCCCACTGCGGAGTCGTACATATGAACAGGCGCACCCACGCCGTCCTCGCGGCGGCGACAGCGGCAGCACTCACCCTCGGGCTCGCGGCGTGTACGAGCGCCGGGAGCACCGACGACGCCGGGGACCAGCAGGGCGTCACCACCGAGGGCAACGGCATCATCGGCGGCACACCGGTCAAGGGCGGGACCCTGACCATCCTGTCCAACCAGGACTTCGACCAGCTCGACCCGGCCCGCAACTGGACGATGCCGGTGATGGACGTCGGCGTCCGGATGCTCTACCGCACCCTCACCACCTTCCGGGCCGCGCCCGGCGCCGAGGGCCTGAAGATCGAGCCGGACCTCGCCACCGACCTCGGCACCCCCAGCGACGGCGCCCGGACGTGGACCTTCCACCTCAAGGACGGCCTCAAGTACGAGGACGGCAGCCCGATCACCGCCGAGGACATCAAGTACAACGTCGAGCGGTCCTTCTCCGCCGAACTGCCCGGCGGCCCCGACTACGCCGTCCGCTACCTCAACGCGCCCGCCGGGTACGCCGGTCCGCTCGGCGGCGAGCGCCTGGGCAAGGAGGCCGTCGAGGTCCCCGACGCCAGGACCATCGTGTTCCACCTCAAGCGCCCGGTCGCCGAGTTCGGCTACACCGTCACCCTGCCCACCTTCTCCCCGGTGCCCAAGGCCAAGGAGACCGGCCCCAACTACTCCAACCACCCGGTCTCCTCCGGCCCGTACAAGATCGAGTCGTACGACCGGGGCAAGCGCATGGTGCTGGTCCGCAACACCCACTGGGACGCCAAGTCCGACCCGGTCCGCAAGGCGTACCCCGACAAGATCGTCGTCGACCAGACGCTCAAGGGCACCGGCATCGCCGACCGGCTGATCGCCGACCAGGGCGAGGACCGCAACGCCCTCTCCTACGTGGACCTGCCCGCCTCCAAGGTCAGCGACGTGCTGACCAACCCCGAGGTCAAGAAGCGGCTGGTCAGCGAGAACGCCGGCTGCACCACCAAGCTCGACATGAACACCACCAAGGCGCCCTTCGACAACGCCAAGGTGCGCCTGGCCATGCAGTACGCGGTGGACAAGGAAGCCTTCGCCGCGGCCGCCGGCGGGCCCGCGTTCAACGACATCGCCACCACCTACCTGCCGCCGGTGCTCACCCAGGGCAACCCGATCGACCACTTCATGACCAAGCCCGCCGGCGACCCGGAGAAGGCCAGGGCGCTGCTCGCCGAGGCCGGCCTGGGAGGCGGCTTCGCCACCGAACTGGTCACCTCCACCGGCGGCAAGGCCCAGGCCGAGACCGTCCAGGCCGCGCTGAAGAAGGTCGGCGTCGAGGTCACCATCAGCACGGTCGACCCCACCGCCGTCAGCTCCATCGTCGGCGACAAGGACAAGCAGCCCGGCCTGTCCGTCGGCGGCTGGTGCCCCGACTACCCGTCCGCCGCCACCTTCCTGCCGATGATCTTCGACGGCCGGTCCATCAAGGCCAAGGGCAACCAGGGCAACGTCACCCGGTTCAACGACCCGGAGACCATCGCCGACCTCGACCGGATCGCCGCCATGGACGACCTCCAGCAAGCCAACCAGGCCTGGCTCGCCCTGGACGCCAAGATCATGGACAAGGCGCCCGCCGTACCGATCACCTGGCAGCGCAAGCCCGTCCTGGTCGGCTCCAACATCGCCGGCGCCTTCGCCCACCCGGTGTGGGCCGCCCAACTCGACTACGCCGTCATCGGCCTGAAGTCCGTCCAGTAACCGGGAGCCGCCATGACCGCCCCGCTTCACCCGGCAGCCGCCGGGGAGGCGGGCGCGGCGGACGGCTCCACCGCGCCCGCCGCACCCGCCCCGCCCCCGGCCTCGCCGACGACCGCACCGACCGCCCCGCCTCCCGCCTCGCCCTGGGCCCTCGCCCGCCACCGGCTGCGCCGCAACCGGGCCGGCCTCACCGGACTCGGCATCATCGCCTTCTTCGTCCTCGCCGCCCTGCTCGCCCCCGTGGTCACCGCGATCAGCGGCAAGGGCCCCGCCGACCTCGACAAGAAGGCCGTCAACCCGTACCTCGGCGGCCTGCCCCGCGGCTCGCTCGGCGGCATCAGCGCCGACCACTGGCTCGGCGTCGAACCGCTGCTCGGCCGCGACATCCTCGCCCGGCTGCTGTACGGCGCCCAGATCAGCCTGCTGGTCGCCTTCAGCGCCGCCCTGCTCACCACCCTGGCCGGCGTCCTGCTCGGCATCACCGCCGGCTACTTCGGCGGTCGTACCGACGCCGTGATCAGCCGGTTCATGGACGTCATGATGTCCTTCCCCAGCCTGATCTTCATGATCGCGCTGCTCTCGGTGGCCCGGGACGTCAACCGGATCCTGCTGCTGATCGGCGTGCTCAGCGCCTTCGGCTGGCCGTTCATCGCCCGGGTGATCCGCGGGCAGACCCTCTCCCTGCGGCACCGCGAGTACGTGGAGGCGGCCCGCGCCAGCGGCACCTCCAGCGGACGGATCCTGCTCACCGAGATCCTGCCCAACCTCACCGGCACCGTCATCGTCTACGTCACCCTGGCCATCCCCGGCCTGATCGGCGCCGAGGCCGCGCTCACCTTCCTCGGCGTGGGCATCCGCCCGCCGACCCCGTCCTGGGGGCAGATGATCGCCGACTCGGTGCTCTACTACAAGGTCGACCCGATGTTCTTCGTGCTGCCCAGCGCCTGCCTGTTCCTGGTCGTCCTCGGCTTCACCCTGCTCGGCGACGCCCTCCGGGACGCCCTCGACCCGAAGGGCGGCGGCGCGTGATCGGATTCCTGCTCCGCCGGCTGCTCGCCATCGCCGCCACCCTGCTGGTGATCTGCGCGCTCACCTTCGCCGTCTTCTACCTGCTGCCCAGCGACCCCGCGGCGCAGTTCTGCGGCAAGGACTGCTCGGTCGAACGGATCGAACTGGTCCGCCGCCAACTCGGCCTCGACGACCCGCTCGCCGTCCAGTTCACCCGCTACGTGGTCGGCGTCTTCGCCGGCCGCACCCTCGGCACCGGTCCCTACGCCGTGGACTGCGGCTTCCCCTGCTTCGGCTACTCCTTCCAGAGCGCCCAGCCGGTCTGGGACCTGATGATGGACCGGCTGCCCACCAGCGCCTCGCTCGCCCTCGGCGCCGCCGTGCTGTGGCTGCTGCTCGGCGTCTCCGCCGGGGTGCTCTCCGCGCTGCGCCGCAACACCTGGATCGACCGCCTGCTGATGGTCGGCACCATCGGCATCGCCGCCCTCCCGGTCTACTTCACCGCGATGATCCTGCTCTACCTGGTCGTCACGGTGGCCGGACTGCTGCCCTACCCCCGCTACATCGCCTTCGGCGAGGACCCGGCCGGCTGGTTCGGCAACCTGATCCTGCCCTGGATCACCCTCGCCCTGATGTTCGCCGCCCTCTACGCCCGGATGACCCGCAACTCCGTCATCGAGACCATGGCCGAACCGTACGTCCGCACCGCCCGCGCCAAGGGCCTGCCGGAACGCCGGGTGGTCGGCCGGCACGGGCTGCGCCCGGCCCTCACCCCGGTGGCCACCATGCTCGGCATGGACCTCGGCGGACTCCTCGCCGGCGCCCTGATCACCGAGTCGCTGTTCAGCCTCCCCGGCATCGGGAAACTGTTCGCCGACTCGCTCAACAAGGCCGACCAGCCGGTGATCATGGGGATCACCCTGCTCGCCTCCTTCTTCATCGTCACCTCCAACCTGGTGGTCGACGTGGTCTACGCCTGGATCGACCCGAGAGCGAGACTGTCGTGACCCTGCTCGAAGTCACCGACCTCGCGGTCGAGTTCACCACCGGGGAGGGGGTGGTCCGGGCCGTCCGGGGCATCGACTTCACCGTGCGGCGCGGCCGTACCCTCGGCATCGTCGGCGAGTCCGGCTCCGGGAAGTCCGTCACCTCCCTCGCCGTCATGGGCCTCCACCGCGGCGCAGCCCGCGTCACCGGATCCGTCCGCTTCGACGGCACCGAGCTGATCGGCGCCCCCGAGGAGACCGTCCGGCGCCTGCGCGGACGGCGGATGGCCATGGTCTTCCAGGACGCCCTCACCGCCCTCCACCCCTACTTCACCGTCGGCGACCAGATCGCCGAGGCCTACCGCGAGCACCACGGCGGCAGCCGCCGCGCCGCCCGCGCCCGGGCCGTGGAGGTGCTCGGCGACGTCGGCATCCCCGAACCCGCCCGCCGCGCCGAGGAACACCCGCACCAGTTCTCCGGCGGTATGCGGCAGCGCGCGATGATCGCCCTGGCGCTCTCCTGCGAACCCGACCTGATCATCGCCGACGAGCCCACCACCGCCCTGGACGTCACCGTCCAGGCCCAGGTGCTGGAACTCCTCGCCAGGCTCCAGCAGGAACGCGGCCTCGGCATCATCCTGATCACCCACGACCTCGGGGTGATCGCCCGGGTCGCCGACGAGGTCCTGGTGATGTACGGCGGCTCCGCGGCCGAACAGGCCCCCGTGGAAACGCTGTTCGCCGCGCCCAGGCACCCGTACACCCGCGGCCTGCTCGACTCGCTGCCCCGCCTCGACGACCCGGACGGCGGCGGACTCCGCGCCATCCCCGGCAGCCCGCCCTCCCTGCTCGCACCACCGCCCGGCTGCCCGTTCCAACCGCGCTGCGCCGTCCACGCCGCCCGGCCCGACCCGCGCTGCACGGAGCAGCGGCCGGCCCTGCGGGTGGTGGCGGACGGACACCGGAGCGCCTGCGTGCACGACGAGGCGGCCGGTGACCGGCCGGAGAAGGAGGGCGCCGCATGACCGCGATCGAGTCGGTCACTGGGACAAACCGGGTCCGGGAGGGCTCGGAGCCGGACGGGGCCGCGCCGCTGCTCGCCGTGGAGGACCTGGGCATGACCTTCCCCGGGCCGCGCGGACTGCTGCGGCGGCTGCCCGGGGTGAGGGCCGTGGACGGGGTCTCCTTCGAGGTCCGCCCCGGCGAGACCCTCGGCCTGGTCGGGGAGTCCGGCTGCGGCAAGTCCACCACCGGCCGGATGCTGGTCCGCCTGCTCGACCCGACCCGGGGCCGGGTCAGCTTCCGCGGCCGGGACATCACCCGGACCGGACAGCGCGAACTGCGGCCGCTGCGCAGCGAGTTCCAGATGATCTTCCAGGACCCGTTCGCCTCGCTGAACCCGCGGCAGACCGTCCAGCAGATCATCGCCGCGCCCCTGCGCGCCCAGGGCGCCTCACCACAGGCCCTCCGGGCCGAGGTGCGCGAGCTGATCGAACTGGTCGGCCTCGCCCCCGAACACCTCGACCGCTACCCGCACCAGTTCTCCGGCGGCCAGGCCCAGCGGATCGGCATCGCCCGCGCCCTCGCCACCCGGCCGCACCTGGTCGTCGCCGACGAACCCGTCTCCGCGCTGGACGTCTCCATCCAGGCCCAGATCGTCGGCCTGATGGAACGGCTCCAACGGGAACTGGGCGTGGCGTACGTGTTCATCGCGCACGACCTCGCCGTGGTCCGGCACATCAGCCACCGGGTCGCCGTGATGTACCTCGGACGGATCGTCGAGGTCGGCGACCGGGACGACGTGTACGGGGCGCCGGCGCACCCGTACACGCGGGCGCTGCTGTCGGCGGTGCCGGTGCCGGACCCCGTGGTGGAGCGGGGGCGGGAGCGGATCGTGCTGCACGGCGACCCGCCGAGTCCGGCGGATCCGCCGAGTGGGTGCGGGTTCCATCCGCGGTGCCCCAAGGCGCGGGAGCTCTGCCGGACGGAGGCGCCGCTGCTGCGGATCGCGTCCGCGGGGGCGACCCGGCAGGTGGCGTGCCACTACCCGGAGGCGTAGCCGGCCCCGGCGGTGAACGGGTGCGCCCTGAAAAGGAGGTGCCCCCACTCGCCCCTGGGGTAAAACCGGGTGCGTTCCCGCGTTGATGAACGCTTGTCTGGTGGAAGGGGATTGGTTCGTGTCGCTCTCGTGGGACGGTGGTGCGCCCGGGTCCGGGCGGGTGGAGGTGGGGGTGCCGGTGGAGACCGGGGTCGGGGTGGCGGGGCTTCGGGTGCGGGCGACGGGGGTGGGGACGCAGGCAGTGGAGGTGGCGGTGGAGCCCCGGGAGGACGGGGTCGTGGTGGTGGAGGTGGTGGCGGGGCCGGCCGTGGACGGGGTGGCGAGCCGGGTGCGGGTGGAGTGGCGGGTGCCGTGCCTCGGGGCGACGGCGTACTGGACGCCGCAGACGGGCCCGCGCTGGCTGCCGCCGTCCTGGCTGGCGCCGCGGACCGCCTCGCTGCCCAAGGGCGCCCCCGTGGGGAGCCTGATCGGCCCCGGCGACGCCGCGATCTGCACGTTCGCGGTGGCGGAGCCGGTGCTCCCGGTGACCATCGGTGAGGGCGTGGTGGAGGAGACCGGCGAGTTCAGCTGGTGGGTGGAGCACGAGGGCGGGGAGCTGCGGCTGCTGCTGGACCTGAGCGGGCGGCACTTCGCCGACACCCTGCGCGGGGTGACCGGCTGGTGGGCTCAGGAGGCGGGGCGGCCGGTCGCCGTCCCGGACAGCGCCTTCGCGCCGGTGTTCTGCACCTGGTACGCCCTGCACCTGGCGATGACCGCCGCCGACGTGGAGCGGCTGGCCGTCCTCGCCGCGCCGCTGGGCTTCGGTTCGCTGATCGTGGACGACGGCTGGCAGACCGACGAGACCGGGCGCTCGTACGCGACCACGGGGGACTGGCGTCCGGCGCCGGAGGGGTTCCGGGACTTCGCCGGACACGTCCGGCGGGTACGTGCGCTCGGGCTGAACTACCTGCTGTGGCACGCGCTGCCGTTCGCGGGGGAGCGGAGTGCGGCGGCGGCCGAGCTGGCCGGCCACACGCTGGCCCACCTGCCGGAGCTGGAGACGTACGTGCTGGACCCGCGCAGCCCGGCCGTGCGGCGGCACCAGGTGGAGCGGCTGGCCGCGGCGGTGGAGCGGTACGGCGTGGACGGGCTCAAGATCGACTTCGTCGACACCTTCGCCCGCCCAGCCCGTCCTGCCCGCCCGACCCGTCCGACCCGTCCCGCCGACCCCCCGGGCCCGCCGGACCTCCCGCCCGGGGCCGACTGCGGCACCGTCGCCGAGGGGGTGCGACGGTTGCTCGCCGAGCTGGACGCCCGGCTGCGGGCGGTCCGGGGGGAGGTGCTGGTCGAGCACCGCCAGGACTACACCGGGCCGGGCCTGTGGCCGTACGCCACGATGGTCCGCGCCACCGACTGCCCGCACAACCCGACCGAGAACCGGGTGCGGACCGTCGACCTGCGGCTCACCGCCGGGCCCCTGGCGGTCCACGGGGATCCGCTGACATGGCACCCGGACGAGAGCCCGGAGCAGATCGCCGTGCTGCTGCAGTCGGTGCTGTTCGCCACCCCGCAGGTGTCGGTGGACCTGGCGGTGCAGCGGCCCGATCAGCTGGCGGCGCTGCGCTTCTGGCTGTCGGTGGGCCGGGAGCACACCGCGCTGCTGCGCCGCGGCGAACTGCGGCCGCACCGGCCGGAGTCGGGGTATCCGCTGGTCGAGGCCCGGTCGGGCGGGCAGCTGGCGTTCGGCCGGTACGCCCCGCTGCCCGTGGCGGTGGCCGGCGACTGGGAGCTGCTGCTCGTCGCCAACGCCGACCCGGACCCGCTGGTCCGGCTGTCCTTCGACCGCCCGCCCGGCACCCTGGCGCTGCTGGTCCGGGACTGCCGCGGGGAGACCGTCGAGAGCGTCGCGGCGACCCGGGCGGAGCCGGCCCCGGACGGGTACCGGCTGGAGGTGCGGGTGCCGCTCGGCGGGCTGCTGGCGCTCCGCCGGAGCGCCGCCGACCGCCGGGGCAGCGCTGGCTGACGGAGGATCAGACCTCCAGGTCGGCCTCGATCCGCTTGAGCTGGTGCCGGGCCATCGCCAGGTTGGCCCGGCCCTTGTCCAGCGCCAGGTAGAGGAACAGGCCCTTGCCGGAGCGGCTGGTGAGCGGGCGGATCAGGTGGTACTGGGTGCTGAGGGTGATCAGGATGTCCTCGATGCTCTCCTTGAGGTTGAGCATCTCCATGGCCCGCGCTTTGGCGCGCACCACGTCGGTGTTGCCGGCGGCCGCGACGTTGAGGTCGAGGTCGCCGCCGCCCAGGGTGCCCAGTGCCATGCCGCTGTTGTAGTCGACGAGTGCGACGCCGATCGACCCGTCGATCGAGCCCATGACGTCCTTCAGCGAGGCTTCGGTGTTGGCCATCGTTCTCTTCTTTCCTGTGGGGAGTGGTTGCGCGGGTCTGGTCAGCCGCGGTCGTGGCGTTCCAGGGCCGCGTCGGCGAGCGCGGCTATCCGCCCGCCCGCCCGGCGCGCCTCCAGGTGGAGGCGGCCGACGTTGGTGTCCGGTCCGGCGAGCAGGGTGAGCACCACGAAGGAGCCGGCCGCATACGTCGCGGTGTAGCCGAGCTCGCCCCGGGTGAGCATCTCCTTGAACCCGCCCTGCCCGGTGGCCTCGGTGAGCCGGGTGCTGACGCCGAGGGCCGCCGCGGTGAGGGCCGCCACGTGTTCGGGCTCCAGCCCGCTGGTGTCGTGGGCCACCACCAGGCCGTCCGTGGTGGCGACCAGACCCCCGGTCAGGTGCGGCACTCTGGCCCGCAGCCTGCGGAGCTCGATCAGTACCTCGGGCTCGGGCAGCACGGAGGTCCTCCGTCCGGTGAACTGTCGCAAGGTGCGCTTCATGACTCGATCGGCGGGGCGGTTCGGGTGGGTGACGCGGTCACAGGGCCTCCAGGGCGGCGCGGAGCCTGAGCAGCAGGGAGACCTCCGGATCCGACTGGTCGTACGGGGTCCCCGGCAGCAGCACGCTCGGAGCTACGGTTTCGGGCGGTGCGGGGAACGGGACCGGGGCCGGCGGCTTCGGCTCCGCGGCGAGGGGCGCGGTCTCGACCAGCCCGGCGGCCGCCAGGTGGCGGACGTCGAGCAGGGTGCCGTAGCCGGAGCGGCCGAGCAGCCGGGCGATGTCGCCCGGGGCCCGCCGCCCGTCGGCCGCCCCCAGCACCGCCCGGCGGGACCGGGTGGCCGGGGGCGGACCGGGCCGGGGGCGGACCGGCGCCGTGTCCAGACGGGTCGAGGGCCACACCCGGTCCAGCAGCGCTCTTCGGCGGCCGACCGCGCCGCGGAGGTCGGGGACCGGCATCGGGCGGGGCAGCGAGAACATCGGGACCGCGTCGGGGGTGAACCGGAACTCGCCGTCGTCCTGCACGAGGACGAAGAAGGCGGCGTCGAACAGGGCGGTCAGCCGGCACAGTTGCAGCTCGCCGCGGCCGACCTGGCCGGTGGCCAGCAGGTACTCGGCGGGCCGGCCGCCGCTGAGCAGCAGGCAGTCCTCCCACTCCTGCGGCGCGATCCGGCCGGACCGGGTGAGCAGGGTGCCGACGTCGGTGGCCTGCGGGCTCTCGGCGTGCACCACCCCGCCGTCGACCAGGTGGACGGTACCGGCGGGGCCGTTCAGTGCGCCGGTGGCCCGGTCGGCGGCGAGGTCGGCGAGGACGGCCTCGAAGGCGGTGGCCGGGGCGCAGCCGGAGCGGCGCCGCCGGGGCAGGGTCGGCGCGAGGCTGGTGCGGGTCATCAGAGCAGCACCAACTGGTCTGCCAGGGAGGCGAGTCGATGTCTGGCCATGGCGAGGTTGGCGCGTTCCCGGTCGAGCCGGAGGTAGAAGAAGGCGCTGCTGTCGAAGGAGGTGTCGACGAAGCGGATCAGGTGGTAGCAGTCGCCGGAGGTGACGATGACGTCCTCGGCAGGGGCGGAGCCGGAGTCCGGATCCGCGAAGGAGGGCGTCTGGGCGACCGCGCGGGCCAGCTCGGTGGCGTCCGCGGCGCCGGCCTCATGGTCGCCGCCGGGGCCGTCGCCGGCCGTCCCCAGGGCGAGTCCGCTGGTCCAGTCGACCAGGCTGGCCCCCAGGGCGCCCGTGATCCCCATCGCCTCGGCGAGGCACTCATCGATTCCCGGCACGGATGTCAATCCCCTCCCGCGTGCGACGACGGCACGCCAGCGCCACCGCGATCACCTGCGGTAGTGTCATCGATGCGCAACGCTACCGGGAGCCCGGGGGAGGTGGGAGAGAATCCTCCATATTCCTCGGGCATATGCCCGAATCGGCTACTCTGGCGGGTTGCCTGACGGATCATCGGCCGAGGTCGGCAGGGTGCGCATCCGGGGGATCGGCGAGGCCACCAGCCAGAGGAAGGACAGCGCCGCGCCGACGGCCGCCACCCAGAGCGCGGGCCGCAGCCCGAGCAGCGTGCCCAGGGTGCCGCCGAGCACCGAACCCAGCGGCCTCACCCCGAAGTTGACCGTCTGGTACGCGCCGGAGACCCGGGAGCGCAGCCGGTCGGGGACGATCGCGGCGAAGATGCTGCCGCCGGTGATGTCCAGGAGCATCACGCCCAGCCCGGAGCCGAACTCGGCGGCGAACAGCATCGCGGCGGCCAGCGGCGCGGGACCGTGCGCGGCCGGCACCAGCAGCAGCGGGAGCGGGTAGAGGAGCAGCCCGAGCAGGAAGGCCGGGCCGACGCCGATCCGCCGGGCGACCCGGGTGGTGACCAGCGCGCCCAGGATCGCGCCGAACGAGGCCGCGCCCAGTACCGCGCCCAACAGTCCGGGGCTCAGCCGCAGTTCGGTGGTGGCGTAGAGCACGAACAGTGCGGCGATCATGAAGGTGAAGAGGTTGACCGTGGCGGTGCCCAGCAGCGCCGCCCGGACCACGGCGGAGCGCCGGATGTAGCGCAGGCCGGCCAGCACGGCGCCGCGGGCGGCCGGTTCGGCGGGCGGCTCCACCGGGTGGATCCGGCTGAGGAAGAGGGCCGAGGCGAGGAAGGACAGCGCGTCCGCCACCAGGGCGAGCGGCGCGGCCAGCAGCTGCACCAGCAGGCCGCCGAGGCCCGGGCCGGCCGCGAAGGACACCGCCCGGCTGCCGTTGACCAGCGAATTGCCCTGCAGGTAGCGCTCGGTGGGCACCAGGGCGACGAACACCGGCGGGTTGCAGACGTCGAAGAACACCGAGAGCACGCCGACACCCAGCACCACCGCGTAGAGCTGGGGCAGGGTCAGCGCGTCCAGCAGGAACGCGGCCGGCACGGTCAGCAGCAGGGCGGCCCGGCCGAGGTCGGCGGCGATCATCACCGACCTGCGGCGGCTGCGCCGGTCGGCCCAGCCGCCGGCGTACAGGGCGAGCAGCAGGTGCGGCAGCCAGCCGGCGGCGGCCAGGTAGCCCATCTGCGCGGCGTCGGCGTGCAGCACGGTGACGGCGACCAGCGGGACCACCAGCATGGTGACCTGGTCGCCGAGGGCGGAGATCGCCTGCCCGGTCCAGTACCGGCGGAACGGGGTGTCGCGGAGCAGCTCGGGTATCCGGCCGGTCCGCTGCGGGGTGGGGGCGAGGGTGGTCACGACGGCCCGCCGGGCTCGGGGGCCGGGAAGGCCAGCTGGATCAGGGTGACCGGGCGGGCGCCCTCGGGCCGGGCCTGCGGGGCGGTGTGCCTGGCCAGGTAGGGGAGGGTCAACTCCTCCATCCGGCTGGTGAGTTCGGTGAGCTCCTCGGGGGTGAGCCAGAGCAGGGTGTCGTTGCTGCCGGCGGCCCTGCGCCAGGCCGGGGACTCCTGGGAGCTGCCCGCCAGCCAGCGCCGGGCCTGCTCGAAGAGCCGCTCGACCACGGTGCGCTGGAGCGCGTCCACGGCCTCGGCGGCGGCGGGGTCCTCCTGGGCGGGATCCCAGCTGGTGAACTGGGCGGTGGCCCGCCAGGGCTTCTCCCGGCCGCGCCCGCCGCCCGCCTCCTCCACCAGCCCGTACTTGGCGAGCTGGCGGAGGTGGAAGGAGCAGCTGGCGACGGACTCGCCGATCAGGGCGGCGGCGCGGGTCGCGGTGAGCGGCCCCTCCGTCCGGAGCAGGCCCACCAGGGCCATCCGGGTCGGGTGGGCGTAGGCGCGCAGGGCGCGCGGGTCGGTCAGCCGTACGGAGGACGGCCGGTCTTCCGGTACCTCGGTCATGCTTCTAAAGGTATCTTTAGAAAGAACTCTTTACAACCGCTCAAGGTAGGCGTCCACGGCGTCCCGCGCCCCCGCCGGGGCGGTGAGGGCGATGTGGTTGTCGGGGCGGACCAGCACCAGGGCGTCCTCGGTGATCCCGTACGCCTCGCGGGTCCGGGTGTCCCCGGCGGGCACGGCCACCGGCCGGACGTGGTCGGGCAGGCCGTCCAGGGCGGGCAGGGCCGCCGGGCCGAAGCCGAGCAGGGTGAACCGGTCGCCGGCGAAGGCCTCGAACAGCCGGCCGTACGGCCCCTCGTCCAGCACTCCGTCGGGGGCGCGGTCGCCGGCCCGCAGCGGGCCGCCGAGCCGGTCCTCGGCCAGCGGGGACCAGCGGTAGTCGATGGACAGGCCGGTGGAGTCGCCGACCCGGCCGGCCTCGACGCCGACCCCGGGGGTGCGGGTGCTCTCCAGGACGGCCGTCATGCCGGCGCTGGTGACGTCCAGCGTCCAGGCGGCGATCGGCAGCCGCTCCTCCTGGTAGGTGTCCAGCAGGGCGGGGGAGGCCAGGCCGCGCAGCACGTAGCCGAGCTTCCAGGCCAGGTTCCAGGCGTCCTGGATGCCGGTGTTCATGCCCAGGCCGCCGGCCACCGGGTGCACGTGGGCGCAGTCCCCGGCGAGCATGACCCGGCCCTCCCGGTACCGCTCGGCCATCCGGACGTTGACCCGCCAGGTGGAGAGCCAGCCGGCCCGGCGGACCCGGATCTCCGGGCGGCCGGTGTGCTTGGCGATCAGCCGCTGGAAGCCCTCCGCCGAGGGCGGGACGATCCGCCCCTCGGCGTCGGTCTCCGGGGTGGCCTGGATCTGCCACGTCCCGCTGCCCTCGAACGGGCAGAGCAGCAGTGCCCCCTCCGGCCCGAACCACTGGTGCCAGGCGTCCGGCTCCAGCCCCTCCAGCTCGACGTCCCCGAGGACCATCAGCGGCTCGTCCTCGTTGTTGCCGGTGAACGGGATGTCCAGCAGCTTGCGGACGGTGGAGCGCCCGCCGTCGCAGGCCACCAGGTGGTCGCCGCGGACCGTCCGCCCGTCGGCCAGCTCGGCCGTCACCCCCTCGGCGTCCTGGGCCAGCCCGATCAGCTCGCTGCCCGTCTCGATCCGGACGCCCAGGGAGGCGAGCAGCTCGCGCAGCGCCGCCTCCACCCGCGGCTGCGGCAGGTAGAGGCCCGCCTCGTACGGCCGCTCGGCGGTGGGGTGGTCCCCGGCGTACGGGTCGGTGTCCGCGACGTGCTCGCCGGCGAAGTACTTGCGGAACGGGAGGTGGGTGCGGCCCTCCTCCATCAGCCGGTCGGCCAGGCCCAGATCGGCCAGGACCTCCAGGCTGCGCGGGTTGAGCGTCTTCGCCCGCGAGTTGGTGTTGTACTCCGTCGCCCGCTCCAGGACCCGCACCCCCACGCCCTGCCGCGCCAGTCCGCAGGCCAGGGTCAGCCCGGTCGGTCCCGCTCCCACGATCACCACGGTTGCCATCTGTTTCCGTCCTCCCTCGGTCGGTGTGTGAGATCCATGGAACAGCAACCCGGACACAAATGCAACTCGGTAACAAAAGTTCCTGTGTCTCACTCGGGGGTATAGTGGGGGTCATGGACGAGGCGTCGGGTCTGCGGACCCTCAAGAAGCAGCGCACCCGGCAGGCCATCGCCGAGGCGGCGATCCGGCTGTTCCTGGCCCACGGGTTCGACCAGGTGTCGGTGGCGGAGATCGCCGCGGCGGCCGAGGTCTCCAAGCCCACCCTGTTCCGGTACTTCCCCACCAAGGAGGAGCTGGTCCTGCACCGCTTCGCCGACCACCAGGGCGAGGCCGGTCGGGTGGTGGAGGCCAGGGACGGGGACACCACCCCGCTGGCGGCGCTGGAGCGGCACCACCTGGCGGCGCTCGCCGCCCGGGAGCCGCAGACCGGCCTGTGCGACGTGCCCGAGGTGCTCGCCTTCATGCGGCTGGTGTACGGGACGCCGAGCCTGTCGGCCGCCCTGAAGGACCACCTGGCCGCGGACACCGACGCGCTCGCCCGGGCTCTCGACCCGGCCGAGGGGGTGACCGCCCGGCTGGTCGCGGCCCAGTACATCGCCGTGTTCAACGTGCTCGTCCGGGCCAACTGGACCAGGGTCGCCGCGGGGACGCCCTCCGACCTGGCGTACCGCACCGCCGTCGAGGAGTCAGCCGCCGCCTTCGCCCTGCTCCGCGACGGCGCCGCGGCCCAGGGCTACTGACGCCCGGGGCTGTTGCCACCAAGCCATGAGGGCCCCGGCCCCCGCCGCCGCGGGGGCCGGGGCCCGGCACTCCGGACCGCCGGCGGATCAGGCCGCCGGGCCCACCTTCACGGTGGTCAGCCGGCCGCCCTGGGACTCCCGGACGACCTCGATCCTGGTGTTGGTGTTCGGCACCGCCACCCCGAGCTGCGGGATGGCCGGGTCGGTGTACACGCCGGTGCGGTCGTTGAAGACCGGCACGGCCGGCTCGGAGCCGATCCGGGTGGCCACGCCCGCCTTGTGCAGGGTGAAGGCGGTGGTGGGCTGCCGCGAGAAGGTCGCGTCGTAGCTCTGCGACCGGCCGTTGGTCACCGTGCCGTCCTTGAACCGGACCGCCTGCGGGTGCGCGTCGACCGGCAGGATCAGCCCGGCGCCCGGGTGGTCCTTGGTGTTGTTGTCGCCGTACCCGGTGTCCCAGAGCCAGATCAGCACACCCTCCTGGTAGGGGTAGGTGTCGATCACGTTGGCCTTGCCCTCGACCCCGGTGTAGCCGAAGTTGTACGGGCCGGTCCTCAGGAACTCGCCGTAGCCGACGTAGCGGCGGTTCTCCACCAGGTACGCCCGCGGGTGGTGCTTGACCGCGTCCTTGCCGGTGATCACCGTGAAGCCGACGGCGGTCCAGCCCTCGGCCGCGCCCTCGGCGCCGTCGCGGACCAGCTCGGCGCCGTCCGCGGTCACCTTCACCGCGTCGACCAGCACGCCCTTGCCGTGGGTGTTGCCGTCGGAGGTGACGTGGAACCGCACCTGCACCTGCTTGCCGAGGTACGCGTCCAGCGGGATCCGCAGCTGCCGGAAGGCACCGGAGGTGCCGGACAGGCCGGGGGTGAGCGCGGGGGTGTCGCCGATCGGCGCGCCGTCCACCGTGCCGTGCAGCGGCTTCCAGGTCCTGCCGCCGTCCTCGGAGGCCTCCACCGCGAGGAAGTCGTAGTCCTGCTCGATGTCGTACCAGGCCGCCGCCTCGATCGCGGCCGAGGAGGTGCGGCCGGTCAGGTCCACGGTCCGCCGCAGCGAGGCGTCCATGTTGTCACCGGTGTCGCTCCACCACTGCCGGGCGCCCTCGAAGGGATCGGCCAGCGTGGTGGTGGTCGTCCCGTCCGGCAGGTGGACCAGTACGGCCTGCGCCTGGTCGGTGTTGTAGCCGCTCACGCCCAGCGCGTGGCTGGACCGGGTGGCGGCCTGCGCCTCGTCGTAGTTGAGCCAGCCCAGTTGCAGCTTGCTCCAGGCGTCCAGGTCGCCCGGGTACTCGCCGGTGGAGTTCCGGCCCTTGCCCAGGTACGAGGCGGAGGACATCAGCGACCAGAAGTTGACGCTGTTGTCGCCGCCCGAGGTCGGGTACAGGTCCGGCAGGCCCAGGTTGTGGCCGAACTCGTGGGAGAACAGGCCGACGCCGCTGTTCTCGCCCGCCTGCAGGTAGTCGTAGACGTACAGGCCGGTGTCGCCGACCGGGGCGCCGCCGATCCGGTTGCCCTCCGGGCCGGTCCGGCCGCTCGGGTCGGGGAAGGTCCAACTGCGGTGCGCCCAGAGCGCGTCGGCGCCCTGCGCCCCGCCGCCCCAGGTCTCGTCCACGCCGGCGTGGACCACGATGACGTTGTCCAGGTAGCCGTCCGGCTCGTCGAAGTCGCCGTCCTTGTCGAAGTCGTAGCGGTCCGACACGTCGTAGCGGGCCAGTTCGGCCCTGACGTCGGCGGCGGCGCGGCCCTTGGCGAGCTCGCCGTCGTACCAGGCCTTGGTGGCGTCGCGGACGAACTCCTGGGCCTGGGTCCAGGCGCCGCCGCCCTGCGGGCCCTTGTTGGAACCGTACCGGGCCTCGTTCCAGGGCAGGGTGACCCAGTCGCTGACGGTGCCCTCGATGTCGTAACGGCCGGAGGACTGGGTGCGGTAGAAGTTGCGCACCGAGTTGGCGCCCGGCGTGGCGTCGAAGAACATCTGCTGGTAGGAGGCGCGGTCGAAGTCCGGCTTCCAGTAGGTGTGGGTGTCGCTGCGGTCCGGCTTGGGGATCCGGTTGTGCTGCGGGCCCGGTGTGCCGCCGTAGCGCGGCTGGCCGTTGTACTCGGTGGTGCTGTCCACCTGGTCGCCGAACTGGGCGAGGATGACGAACACCCGGTCGGTGCGCTGGCGGGCCAGCTGGACGTAGTCGTGGCCGATCCTGACCTTGGCCGGCGCGCGGCCGTCCGAGGTCTTCGCCACCGCGCCCTTGTTGAGCTGTGCCAGGGCCTGGGTGCGGAGCGAGAGGCGCTCGCGTTCCTGCGGGGCGAGCTGGGGCTGCGGGGCCTCGCGGCCCTCGGCGCCCTGGTCGGCGGCCAGGGCCGGGGCGACGGGTGGCTTGACGGGGGCCGCCGTGGCGGGCAGCGCCGTCGCGGCTATCGCACCGGCGGCGAGCGCGACCGCGAGGGTCAGGGACAGTTTGCGCAACTGGCCTGTCCTTTCGGGATGTTGGGTGAAGTCGAGCGCGCGTAATATTTCACATGTCATCGGTCACATGGAAGAGTCCGGACGGAGCGCACCCCGCAGGAAGGCGAGTTCGGCCGCGGCGATCGACTCCATCCGGCCGTCCGGGGTCATGTGGCTCACCCCCGGCAGCGGCAGCACGCCGTGCGGGCGCCCGGCCCGGGTCAGCGCCTCGGACAGCAGCAGGGTGTGCGAGGGGTGCACGTTGTCGTCGGCCAGGCCGTGGATCAGCAGCAGCGGACGGGTGAGTGACGGGGCGTCGGGGATCAGGCAGTCCGCCAGGTAGCCCTCCGGGTTGTCCTGCGGCAGCCCGAGGTAGCGCTCGGTGTAGGCGGTGTCGTACGCCCGGAAGTCGGTGGGCGGCGCACCGGCGCTGGCGGCGTGGAAGACGTCCGGGCGGCGCAGCACGGCCAGGGCGGCCAGGTAGCCGCCGTACGACCAGCCGCGGACGCCGACCCGGCCGAGGTCGAGGTCGGGGTGGCGGTCGGCGAGCGCGTGCAGGGCGGCGACCTGGTCCTCGAGCGCGACCTGCGAGAAGCGCCGGAAGATCGCCCGGGTGAACTCCGGTGACACGAAAGGGGTTCCGCGGTTGTCGCAGGTCACCACGGCGAAGCCCTGGTCGGCCCACCACTGGCGCAGCTGCCAGCGGCGCGGCTCGCTCGCCACCGCCTGGTAGCCGGGGCCGCCGTAGACGTCCAGCAGCACCGGCAGCCGGCGGCCCGCGACATGGGCGCGGGGGTAGACCACGGCGGTGGGCAGGCCGTGCTCGGTGACCCGGGCGAGCAGCGGACGGACCCGGTGGGGGAGCGGCGCGGCGTGGTCGGCGAGCGGGAACTCCTCGCCGCGGAAGCGGACCCGGCGGTGGACGCCGTCCGGGGTGGCGGAGGTGAGCAGCAGGGTCGCGCCGGCCGCGAGCGCCGAGTGCACGCCCGGGCCCTCGGTGAGCCGCCGCGGGCGGCCGCCGTCCTGGTCGATCCGGTACACGTGCTGGTCGGCCGGGTCGCCCTCGCCGGCCTCCACCAGCAGGCCCCCGTCCGGCAGGGTGCCGGTCACCCGGCGGACCTGGAGGCCGTCGGTGTCCAGCGGCTTGCCGTCCAGGGCGAGCCCGCGGGCGGCCGGGGTGTCGTGGCCGGTGAGCTGCCGCCCGTCGGCCAGCCGGGCCGGTGTGCCGGGCAGGTCGTCCACCCAGAACTCGTCCTCGGTGCGGGAGAGTTCGACGGTCTCGCCGGTGGCCGGGTCGGCCGTCAGCAGCAGCACGGTCTGCTGCGGCCGGTCGGCCACGGTCAGCAGGATCTCGCCGTTGCCCTCCCAGGAGGCGGCGGTGAGGTACGGGAAGGCGGCGGCGTCCCAGCGCAGCCGGACCCGGCGGCCGTCCAGGCCGAGCACCCAGAGCTGGACGTCGGCGTTGGGGCCGCCGGCCTGCGGGTAGGCGAAGGACTCGGGTGCCCGGCCGGGGTCGGCCGGGTCGGCGAAGTGCCGCAGCGGCAGGGCGGATTCGTCCACCCGGGTGGCCAGCACGGCACTCCCGTCGGGGGACCACCAGTGCCCGCGGGTGCGGCCCAGCTCCTCTGCCGCGGCGAACTCGGCGACGCCCCAGACGGCGCCGTCCCGCGGGCTGAGCGGGCCCGCCGGGTGCAGGGCGGGAGCCGGGGCGAGGTGCAGCTCGCCGTTTGCCACGTACGCCACCCGCTGCCCGGACGGGTCCGGCCGCGGGTCGAACGCCGGCCCGGCCACGGCGAGTTCGGTGCTCACCCCGGTCGCGGTGTCGGTGCGGAACAGCCGGCCGTCCAGGGCGAAGACGGCCACCGCGCCGTCGGCGGTGGCGGCGTAGGAGCCGATGCCGGGCGCCCACAGGCGCAGCCGCTCGCGCAGCCGCCGCTCCAGGACGGGCAGGTCGGCCGGGTCGCCGGTGCGCTCCGGCGCTAGCGCCGACGGGTCGGCGACCAGGCGCTCCTGACGTGTCGTCAGATCGAGCAGCCAGAGCCGCTCGACGGGGTCCTCGGGTCCGGTGGAGCGGAGGAGGAGCAGCCGCTCGCCGTCGGCGCAGAAGGTGAGGGCCCGCGGCGAGCCGTAGCCGAAACGGCCGGTGCGGGCGCTGAGGTCGAGGAAGGGATCGGTGTGGGTCACGCGCCGATGGTTGCCGCGGCCGGGGCGCTTCGGCTAGAACTATGCAGTGTGAAATGTCACACAGCATTCGAGGGTCTGTTCACCCTGGACCCGGCGGTGGCCCACCTCAACCACGGCTCCTACGGCGCCGTCCCGGTGCCCGTGCAGCGGCGTCAGGCCGAGCTGCGCGCCGAGCAGGAACAGGACCCGGACGGGTTCTTCCTCGGACTGCCGGACCGGATCGCCACCGCCCGGGCGCAGGTCGCGGCCGCCCTCGGCACCGCCCCCGACCGGCTGGCGCTGCTCACCAACGTCACCGAGGGCATCGCGGTGGTGCTGGAGTCGATCCCGTTCGCCCCCGGCGAGGAGATCCTGGTGACCGACCACGGCTACGGCGCCGTGACCCGGGCCGTGGAGCGCCGGGCGGTCGAGGCGGGAGCCCGGGTGCGCACCGTCCGGCTGCCGCTTCGGCTGCCGGGGCCGGCGGAGGTGGCCGAGCGGGTGCTGGCCGCGGTGGGGGAGCGGACCAGGGCCGCCGTCCTCGACCTGATCAGCTCGCCCACCGCCCGGCGGATCGCCGGCCCCGGCCTGCTCGCGGCGCTGGCCGCCCGGGGCGTGGTCACCGTGGTGGACGCCGCACACGCCCCCGGGCTGCTGCCGGTGGACCTCGGCGGCGAGGCCGGTGGCGCCGACTTCTGGGTGGGAAACCTGCACAAGTGGGCCTTCGCGCCCCGGGCCTCGGCGGTGCTCGCGGTGGACGGCCGGCGACGCGGCGCCGTCCGGCCGCTGATGCTCTCCTGGGAGCATGACCGAGGCTTCCCCGGCCGGGTGGAGTGGCGCGGCACCTGCGACTACACGCCCTGGCTGGCGGCGCCGGCCGGGTTCGCCCTGCTGGCGGAGCTGGGCGCCGAGGAGGTCCGCGAGCACAACGGCGCCCTGGCCGGACAGGGCGCCGCGGAGCTGGTCGGGTCGGCCGGGCTGGGGGAGCTGCCGGCCGAACCGGGCCTGGCGATGCGGGCGCTGCGGCTGCCGCCCGGAACGGCCGGGACCGAGGATCAGGCGCGGGCGCTGATGGCCGCCGTCCACCGCCGGCTGGGCGCCCGGATCGCCGTCCGGCCCTGGGACGGCGGCGGGGTGCTGCGGATCAGCGCCCAGCTGTACAACCGGCCCGAGGAGTACCGCGCCCTCGCGGCCGGGCTCGGCGACCTGCTGGCAGGCTGAGCCGCGGTGGCCGCCTCCGCGCGCCTCAGACCGACCGGTCTCAGTCGGTGGAGGCGCGCAGCTCGGCCAGCAGGGCCTCCTGGTCGGTGATCAGCTCGGTGAGGATGCGCCGGGCCACCCGCAGGAGGTCCGCCACATCGGCGCCGGCTAGGGTGTAGACGACCGTCGACCCCTCCCGGGTGGCGGTCACCAGGCCCGCCCGGCGCAGTTGGGCGAGCTGCTGGGAGAGGCTGGAGGGCTCGATCTCCAGCTCGGCCAGCAGGTCGCGCACAGGGGTCGGCCCGGCCTGGAGCAGCTCCAGGACCCGGATCCGCACCGGGTGCCCCAGCATCCGGAAGAACTCGGCCTTCGCCTGGTACAGCGCGACCGGCACGCCCTCTCCCCCTCTCAGACGGGCCGTCAGCGGCCCACGAGATGTCAGATCTCAAGAGTCCCCTCGATGCGCTTGAGCTGATGGCGCGCCATCGCCAGATTGGCGCGGCTGCGGTTGAGGGCGAGGTAGAGGAACAGGCCGCGCCCGCTCTGCGTCGTCAGGGGCCTGATGAGATGGTACTGGCTCGTCAGGCTGATCAGGATGTCCTCGATCCCATTGTCCTGAAGGTTCAGCATCTCCATGGTGCGCATCTTGGCCCGGACCAGGTCGGTGTTGGCGGCCGCGGCCACGGTGAGGTCGAGGTCCGAGCCGTCGCCGAGGGTGCCCAGGGCCATGCCGCTGTTGTAGTCGACCAGGGCCACGCCGATCGATCCCTCGATGGCCATCGCGTCCTTGAGCGAGGTCTCCAGATTCGCCACGGTCGTTCTCCTTCGTTGCGGGGTTGTGATCCGACTGTAGAAACCGACCCGGCAATGGATGACGAATGATCAAAAGTGATCACAGATGGCCGTATTGCATTCCGCGGCCGACCGTCTCTTGGCCATGTGAAGACATTTGCAACTCGGGATTTGATTCAATGCGCGTCGGACACCAGAGAGGCCGCCAGTCGGACCGCCTCCTCCCGCTGCCGTCGGACGGCCGTCAGCAGCTCGCCGTTCCGCTCGATCAGCCGGCTCTGGTACGCCGACTCCACCGCGAACCAGATGCCCACCAGATTGCTCTCCCGCTTGCACGCCACGTCCGCGGTGGCCGCCGCCACGCCCTGGGGCGAGGTGAACGCGGCCGGGACCAGTCCCAGTTCGGTCTGCGGGCTGACCGGGTTGGCGGCCCGGTAGCCGCGGCCGGCCATGCACCGGGTCCACGCCTCGGTCGCCTTCACCACCCGGCTGTCCTGGCGGGAGCGCCCGAAGGCCTCGGCGTCCAGCTCCTGGGCCCGCATCGGGTCGCGGGAGTCGGCGCCCGGCCGCCACAGCTTGAGGTAGCCCTCCCGGTTGCAGCCGCCGACCGGCACCTTCAGCCCGTTCAGCTCGGCCCCGCCGCCGGCCTTCTCGGCCTCGGCCTGGGTCTGCGGGATCGCCTTCGGGTCCACCCGCCCGCCGCCGCCGAACACCAGCGACTCGGCCGGGTCCATCGAGGGCATCGGCTCCTTGCGCGGCGCCTCGGCCTCCTCGGCGCCGTACCCGGAGGCCGCGGCCGCCTCCGGGTCGGTCAGGCCGTACCGGCGGTCCGGTTCGCCGCGGCTCGCCGTGCCCTCCGGCGGGCGCGGGGCGCGGTTGTGGAACCCGTACCGGCTCATGCACTGGTCGGTGAGGATCCACTGTGCCCGGTTGAGCAGGGCGAGCTGGTCGGGGCCGGGGATGTACTCCTGCAGCGGCAGCCGCAGCCCGGCCGCCGAGGCGGGGGTCGGGACGGCGGCCAGCGCGGGCTCGCCGCCGGGGGCGTCGGTGCCGCAGGCGGTCAGGACGAGCGCGAGGAGGGCGAGCGCGGTGGCCCTCCCCGGACGGTGCGGCTGCGCGGGCATGGCTGCTCCTGTACGTGAGGACCCGTCGGGACGGGGAGCGGGGGGCTGCGGGGGAGGACCCGGGATCCGTGGGCGCCGGGGAAACGGGCGGGAGCCGGGAACGGGTGTGGGGCGGGAGCCGGGAACGGGTGTGGGCCGGGAAAGACCGCGGCGCCGCCCGGGGAGCGGGCGGCGCCGGTGTCAGGCGGGGGCTCAGGCCGTGTAGTAGGCCGAGGAGATCCGGTGCCAGAAGGTCGAGGAGGCGTTGGAGATCACGCCCGGGCTGATCCACCCGTGCTGGCCGCCCCGGTAGGCGTCGGTGTAGACGTGCCAGGTCAGACTGTCGTTGTTCCAGTACGACTCGTTCTGGTCGTTCGGGTTGCCGCCCCAGCGCGGCCACTGCAGCTGGGAGAGGTCGCCCCGGGCCCAGTACATGTCCAGCACCTCGGAGGTGGTGTCCGGCCCCCCGTAGAGCGAGAACTCCCCGTTGTCCGTGGTGCCGTCGAGGTCGGCGGCGCCGGCCGGGACGGCGGCCACGAGCGCCAGGGCGCAGGCGGCGGCGAGCGGGAGCAGGGCGGTGGCGGTGCGGGACAGGAGCCGACGGCAGTGGGCCAGCATGGGGCTACGCCTTCCTGGTGTGGTCGAGGGTGAGTGCTGTGCCTGGAACCTGGTGCCGGGCAAGTCGACCACTCCTGTGACGCTCTGCACAGGCGTGATCGCGTCAGGTTGCCGGATCGATGGCCGAATCCGTGTCGACAAACCGGCAGAAGCGCCTCAGAGGCCGCAGACCGGAAGGCCCCCGGAAAAGGGTGCTATCGATGTCACCCCTGCCGGGTAATCTCTCGCTGAGATGCTCGATCACCACACTCCACACACCCGCTGCGCCCCGGATCCCGGCCAGGTCCATCCGGCCCCGCAGCCGCAGGCGTCGCCGTCTGCGCCCCCGTCCGGCCCGCTCGGGCAGCACTTCCACGGGAAGACCAGGTGACGCTCATGCGCGACGACCAGAGTCGAGACGGGGCCGCCGGCTCCGAGGAGCAGCTCAGCCCCGCCGAGGCCTACGCCGCCTCCCGCGAACGCGCCCGGGTGCAGGCCACCGCGTTCCACGGCTTCCAGCAGCTGTACGACTTCCCGCTCGACCCGTTCCAGATCGAGGCCTGCCAGGCGCTGGAGGCGGGCGAGGGCGTGCTGGTGGCCGCACCCACCGGCTCCGGCAAGACCATCGTCGGCGAGTTCGCCGTGCACCTGGCCCTGGCGAGCGGCCGCAAGTGCTTCTACACCACGCCCATCAAGGCGCTGTCGAACCAGAAGTTCGGCGACCTGGTCAAGCGCTACGGCGCGGGCAAGGTCGGCCTGCTCACCGGCGACAACAGCGTCAACGGGGACGCGCCCGTGGTGGTGATGACCACCGAGGTGCTGCGCAACATGCTCTACGCCGGCTCCTCCGCCCTGAACGGCCTCGGCTACGTGGTGATGGACGAGGTCCACTACCTGGCCGACCGGTTCCGCGGCGCCGTCTGGGAGGAGGTCATCATCCACCTCCCCGAGTCGGTGGTGCTGGCCTCGCTCTCCGCGACCGTCTCCAACGCCGAGGAGTTCGGCGACTGGCTGGACACCGTCCGCGGCGGCACCCGCGTCATCGTCTCCGAGCACCGCCCGGTGCCGCTCTGGCAGCACGTCATGGCCGGCAACCGGATGTACGACCTGTTCGCCAACCCGGACCGCGACGGCCGTCCCAAGGACGCCCCGCGCAACCCGGCCAAGGCGGTCAACCCCGAGCTGGTCAAGCTCTCCCGCTCCGAGCTCGACCGCGGCGGGCGGGACCGCTTCCAGCGCGGCCGCGGCCGCGCCCTCCCCGCCGGACGCCCCGGCCGGGTCTGGACGCCGGGCCGGATCGACGTCATCGAGCGGCTCGACGCCGAGGGCCTGCTGCCCGCCATCACCTTCATCTTCAGCCGCGCCGGCTGCGAGGCCGCCGTCCAGCAGTGCCTCAGCTCGGGCCTGCGGCTGAACCGGGACAGCGAGCGCGCCCAGGTCCGGCAGATCGTCGAGGAGCGCTGCCACGACATCCCCGACGAGGACCTGCACGTCCTCGGCTACTTCGAGTGGCTGGACGGCCTGGAGCGCGGCATCGCCGCCCACCACGCCGGCATGCTGCCGAGGTTCAAGGAGGTCGTCGAGGAGCTCTTCGTCAAGGGCCTGGTCAAGGCGGTCTTCGCCACCGAGACCCTCGCCCTCGGCATCAACATGCCCGCCCGCTCGGTGGTCATGGAGAAGCTGGTCAAGTGGAACGGCGAGACCCACGCCGACATCACCCCCGGCGAGTACACCCAGCTCACCGGCCGGGCCGGCCGCCGCGGCATCGACGTCGAGGGCCACGCCGTGGTGCTCTGGCAGCGCGGCCTCGACCCGGAGGCGCTGGCCGGCCTGGCCGGCACCCGCACCTACCCGCTGCGGTCCTCCTTCCGCCCCTCCTACAACATGGCCGTCAACCTGGTCGCCCAGTTCGGCCGGCACCGCTCGCGGGAGCTGCTGGAGACCTCCTTCGCCCAGTTCCAGGCCGATCGCTCGGTGGTCGGCATCGCCCGCCAGGTCCAGCGCAACGAGGAGGGCCTGGAGGGCTACCGCGCGTCCATGACCTGCCACCTCGGCGACTTCGACGAGTACATGTCGCTGCGCCGCCAGGTGAAGGACCGGGAGAACGAGCTCGCCCGCGAGGGCACCAGCCAGCGCCGCGCCGCCGCCGTCGAGTCCATCGAGCGGCTGCGCCCCGGCGACGTCATCCACGTCCCCACCGGCAAGTTCGCCGGCCTCGCGCTCGTCCTCGACCCCGGCCTGCCCCCGGTCAGCCGCTCCGCGCGCACCACCCGGCACCCGGACTACCAGGACGGGCCGCGCCCGGTGGTGCTCACCGCCGAGCGCCAGGTCAAGCGCCTCGCGATGATCGACTTCCCGCACCCGGTCACCGCGATCGACCGGGTCCGGATCCCGAAGTCCTTCAACCCGCGCAGCCCGCAGTCCCGCCGGGACCTCGCCTCCGCGCTGCGCACCAAGGCCGGCCACCTGGAGCCCGAGCGCTTCCGCAAGGGCCGTGCGGCCGCCGCCGACGACACCGAGCTCGCCCGGCTGCGCAGCGCCCTGCGGCAGCACCCCTGCCACGGCTGCGACGAGCGCGAGGACCACGCCCGCTGGGCCGAGCGCTACCACCGGCTGCACCGCGACACCGACCTGCTGGAGCGCCGGATGCGTTCCCGCACCCACACCATCGCCCGCACCTTCGACCGGGTCTGCGGCCTGCTCGCCGACCTCGGCTACCTCCAGGGCGACACCGTCACCGACGACGGCAAGCGCCTCGGCCGGCTGTACGGCGAACTCGACCTGCTGGCCTCCGAGTGCATCCGCGAGGGCGTCTGGAAGGGCCTGGCCGCGGCCGAGCTCGCCGCCTGTGCCTCCGCCCTGGTGTACGAGGCCCGGCAGTCCGACGACGCGATGGCCCCCCGGGTGCCGGAGGGCGGCGCCAAGGAGGCGCTCGGCAAGATGATCCGGATCTGGGGCCACCTGGACGCGCTGGAGGAGCAGCACCGGATCTCCACCGCCGAGGGCGTCGGCCAGCGGGAGCCCGACCTCGGGTTCGCCTGGGCCGCGTACCGCTGGGCGCTGGGCCACAACCTGGACTCGGTGCTCCGCGACGCCGACATGCCGGCCGGCGACTTCGTCCGCTGGACCAAGCAGCTGATCGACGTGCTCAGCCAGATCCAGGACGCGGCGGGCGAGGACACCGACCTCCGCAGCACGGCCCGCAAGGCGGTGGACGGGCTGCGGCGCGGGATCATCGCGTACTCGTCCGTCGGCTGACGGCGCACCGGCGAGCAACGCGTGGGGCACCTCCCGGCCGGGAGGTGCCCCTACGTGTTCGACCGGCTGCCTAGCGGTTCACCAGGACGTGGAGGAGGCGGTCCACCGAGCTGCCGAGGCCCCAGCGGGTGGCGAGCTCCTCCAGGGCCATCGGGTCGAGCGGCTCGTCGGGGAGGACGGGGTCGAACTCCGGGAGCGGCACGTCGGAGGCGACCCGGACCACCGTCGGCGCGACGTCCAGGTAGGGGGCGCCCTCCAGCAGGTTCCGCCGCCGGGCCGGGGTCAGCTTCGACGCCGGGTCCAGCGCCGCGGCCCGGACCCCCGCCAGGTCCCCGTACTCCTTCAGCAGCTGGGCGGCGGTCTTCTCGCCGATCCCCTTCACCCCGGGCAGCCCGTCGCTGGTGTCCCCGCGCAGGGTGGCCAGGTCGGCGTAGAGCGCGCCGGTGACCCCGTACTTCTCGACCAGCACCGCCTCGTCCACCCGCTGCGCGTTGCCCACGCCCTTGGCGGGGTAGAGGACCGTGATGCGGCGGGCGTCGTCCACCAGCTGGAAGAGGTCCCGGTCGCCGGTGACGATCTCCACCGGCCCGGTGGCGCGGGCGGTCAGCGTGCCGATGACGTCGTCCGCCTCGTAGCCCGGTGCGCCGACGCGGGCGATGCCCAGGGCGTCCAGCACCTCCTCGATCACCGGGACCTGCGGGGCGAGGGTGTCCGGCACCTCCTCCGCACCCTCGTACGCGGGCTCCTCGGCCAGCCGGTGGGTCTTGTACGAGGGGATCAGGTCGACCCGCCACTGCGGCCGCCAGTCGGCGTCCATGCAGGCCACCAGGTGGTCGGGGCGGTGGTCCTGGACCAGCCGGGAGATGAAGTCCAGCAGGCCGCGGACGGCGTTCACCGGCTGCCCGTCGGGGGACTTCAGGGACTCCGGCACGCCGAAGTAGGCACGGAAGTAGAGGCTCGCGGTGTCGAGCAGCATCAGTCGCGGTGCGGTCACCCCCCGATCATGCCCGACCGGGACGGCCGCGCGGTGCCGCTCCCGCCGCTCCCGCCGCTCCGGGCGGTCCGGTGCGGTCCGGCGTTCAGTGCCGGTGCGGGCCGGCGCGGTGGACCGGGCCGTGCGAGTCCGCGCAGTGCTCGCCGACCTCCTCGCCGAGCTTGGTGATCTGCAGCAGGCCCACCGACTCGTCCTCCCCGACGTGGTCCACCTGGAGGGTGGAGTGGGTGATCCGGTAGTCCTCGCGGAGCTTGCGCTGCAGCTCCCGGCGGACGGCGTGGCAGTCCCCGCCCGGGGTGACCAGGATGTGCGCGGACAGCGCGGGCTGCCCGGAGGTGATCTCCCAGATGTGCAGGTCGTGGATCTCCTCCACCAGCGGCTGCGCCACCAGCCGGTCCGCCACCGTGTCCGGGTCGATGCCTGCGGGGGCGGCCTCCAGGAAGATCCGTCCGGAGGCGCGGACCAGTCCGATGCCCGCCCGGAGCATCAGTACCACCACGACCATCGACGCGAGGGCGTCCGCCTGCCGGAAGCCGGTGGTCAGCACGATCACACCGGCCACCGCGGTGGCGATGAAGGCGTACAGGTCGGTCACCACGTGCTGGAAGGCGCCCTCCACGTTCAGCGAGGAGCGGTTCGCCTTCGACATGCACCAGGTCGCCGCCAGGTTCACCACGATCCCGACCAGGGCCGTGACCAGCACCAGCGCGCCCTCCACCGCCGGCGGGTCGAGCAGCCGCCGCACCGCCTCGTACGCCAGCCACGCCGACAGCACCAGCAGGGTCACGCCGTTCGCCTGGGCGGAGAGGATCTCGGCCCGCTTGAGGCCGTACGTGTAGCCGCCGCGGGCCGGCCGGGCGGCCAGCCGCATCGCCACCAGCGCCAGGGCGATCGAGGCCGCGTCGGTCAGCATGTGCGCGGCGTCCGAGACCAGCGCCAGCGACTGGGCGGCGAAACCGACCACCACCTCGCCGGCCATGAACACCACCAGCAGGACCAGGGCGGCGATCAGCCAGCGGCGGTCCGCGTCGGCGGAGACCTGGTGGGAGTGTCCGCCGGGACCGTGCGAGTGGTCGTGGTCGTGTCCGGAGTGGTGGTGCCCGGCCATCGGAGTCCTCTCCCGCGCTCTCAGTGCTGCCCGTCATGTCGGAGGTGCTGCCCGCAAACGAAGTGAACCGCAGATCGGACGAAGATCCAAAGGCTGCATTGGTGACCGTTGTCGTTCCCTCGACAACCATCCGTGTCCGGCGCCACGGGTGCACCACGAAGGGGCGCGGGAGGCTGCTCGCGTGCAGTTCCGCGCCCCCTGGGGGTGGCCCGGTCGGGTGCGTACGGGTGCCCCGGGTCAGCTGGTGGGGACGAGGTCCGTCTCGCGGACGAGGGCGGCGGCGCGGACGAGGGCCTCCATGACGCGCAGGTCGTCGCCCTGCTCGGGGTGCCACTGGACGCCGACGGTGAAGCCGGAGCCCTCCACGGCCTCGACGGTGCCGTCCTCGGCCCGCGCGCAGACCGTCAGCCCGTCGCCGAGCCGCCCGACCGCCTGGTGGTGGAAGGTGGGCACCACCACCGACGCCTCGGGCAGCAGCCCGCCCAGCAGCGTCCCGGGCACCGGCCGCACCGCGTGCCGCCCGTACTCGCCCGGCCCGCCGACGTGCCCCTCGTGTCCGACCACGTCCGGCAGGTGCTGGATCAGGGACCCGCCGTGCACCACGTTGAGCAGCTGCATGCCGCGGCAGATGCCGAGCACCGGCATCCCCACCGCCACGGCCGCCCGGAGCAGGCCGGCCTCCCAGGCGTCCCGCTCGGGGGCGGTGGCCGCGGTCCGGGGGTGCGGGGCCTCGCCGTACAGGGCGGGGTCGACGTCCTCGCCGCCGGAGATCACCAGGCCGTCGAGCCGGGAGATCGCCTCCTCCGCGTAGGCGGGGTCGTCCGGCGGGAGCAGGACCGCGATGCCCCCGGAGGCCCGGACGAGCGCGGGGTAGCGTTCGGGCAGCAGGACGGTCCGTTGCCGTTCCCAGCGCCCCCAGGCGGCGTCGTTGAGATTGGTGCTGATGCCGATCACCGGGCGTGTGCTCATGGCGCGCATTCTGCCTTGCCGGGAGCTGACGTGCCGTCAGTGATCACCCATTGGGATTTCTCACCGTAATCTCATCGGGGAGTGCCCGAATTCGACGTCGAACTGATATCCCGCTTATCCGGGGGCGCTTAGATTCTCTGTCGTGAGCGAGCAGATTCCCGCCGGGTGGTACCCGGATCCCAAGGACACCGAGAGCGACCCGCGGCCCGAGCGCTGGTGGGACGGCAAGGGGTGGACGGCCACCACCAGGCCCGTGCCCGCCGCGGGCGGTGCCGCGTCCGCCGCCGACGGCGCCCGGGCCGAGGACGGGACGCCGGCCGGCCCGGGCGGGGAGCCCACCGTGCTGGAGGGTCGGGTGGTCGACGACGGGCCGACCGTGCGCTACCCCGAGTTCCCGCTCGCGGCCGAGCCGGCCGAGCCGGCCGGTCCGGCGAAGCCGCGCCGCCGCCCGTCCCGGGTGGTGGTCACGGCCGTGGTCGCCGCGCTGGCCGGCGGTGCGGTCGGCGCCGGGATCACCTACCTGGCGATGGACCACCGGGACGAACGGCCGGTCCGCGCGGGCGTACCGGGCCACCGGTTCGGCGGCGGCTCCGACGACGGCTTCGGCCGCGACGGCCAGGGCATGCCGAACCCGCCGGGCCGGCGCGGCCAGGGCGCCCCCGCCCCGGACGGCGTGGCCGTCGACGCCGTCAACCGGATCAGCGTCAAGATCCCCGGCGGCTGGGAGGGCGGCACCACCCGCGAGGGCTTCGCCGCGCTCACCATCGGCTCGTACCCCTGCGCCGACGGCCAGGGCGAGTGCTCGCTGGGCGGTGCGGTCACCGGTCGGATCAACGGCACCGACGCCAAGCAGGCGGCCCTGGCGGACATCGCGACCGCCGCCAAGGAGTCCTACGGCGACATCGCCTCGCACGAGGAGCTCAAGTCGGAGGCGGTGAAGGTGGCCGGCCGCGACGGGTACCTGGTCCGCTGGAAGGTCGACGCCCCGAAGGGCAACGACGGCTACGTGGAGACGGTGGTCTTCCCGACCGCGGGCGGCAAGCAGCTGGTCTCCGTGCACCTCGGCTTCGACATCGACCCCAAGGCGCCCGACCAGGCGCAGATGGACGCCGTCGTCGGCGGCATCGCCGACTACCGCGGCGCCGCCGAGGACCCGACCCGCACCTGACCCGCCGCCCCGGGGCGCGGGCCGGCGCTCAGCGGCCGGCGCTCACAGGAAGGTCCGGCCCTCGCCCCGGTACGTCGGCACGGTGTCCACCACCCGGTCGCCCGCGACCAGGTGCAGCTCGGCGAAGCGCTCGCACAGCTCGCCCGCCTTCGCGTGCCGGAACCACACCCGGTCGCCGATCAGCAGGTCGTCGGCGGCCGGGCCGAGCAGCGGGGTCTGCACCTCGCCGGCGCCCTCCTGCGGGTCGTACCGCAGCCCGTGCGGCAGGTACGGCACCGGCGAGCGGTCCGGCCCGGCCGCGCCGGAGGCGGGGTAGCCGCCGCCCAGCACCGTCACCACCCCGAGGCCGGGCCGGCGGACCACCGGCAGCGCGAACAGCGCCGCCGGACGGCCCCGGAACGCCCGGTAGTTGTCGAACAGCCGCGGCTGGTACAGCCCGGAGCCGGCCGCCACCTCGGTGACCGCCCGCTCGGCGACGGTGGACTCCACGCTGCCCGTCCCGCCGCCGTTGACGAACTCCAGCTCCGTGACCTGCCGCAGCCGCCGCACCACCGCGCCGCGCCGCTCGGCCAGCTCGGCCCGCGCCCTCGCCTGCATCAGCCGGATCGCCCGCGAGCGCAGCGGCTGCCCGGCCACCGCGTCCCCGACCCCGGCGATGTGGCCCTCGTACGCCATCAGCCCGACCACCCTGAACCCCCTGCGCCGCTGCACCAGTTCGGCGAGGGCGCCGAGTGCCTCGGGGGAGTGCAGCGGCGAGCGCCGGGCACCGACCCGGACCAGGCCGCCGAACAGCTGCAGCGAGGTGTCCAGCTCCAGGCAGACCCGCACCTCCTCGGTGCCCTCGCGGGCGGCGTCGATCAGGTCCAGCTGCGCGGGGTCGTCCAGCATCACGGTCACCGAGGCGGCCAGCTTCGGATCCGCCGTCAGCTCCGCGTAACCGGCCCGGTCGGTCGACGGGTACGCCAGCAGCACGTCCTCGAAGCCCGAGCGGGCCAGCCAGATCGACTCGGCCAGGGTGAAGCTCATCACCCCGGCGAAGCCCTCCCGCGCCAGCACCCGCTCCAGCAGGGCCCGGCAGCGCACCGACTTGCTCGCCACCCGGATCGGCTTGCCCACCGCCCGGCGGACCAGGTCCGCGGCGTTGGCGTCGAACGCGTCCAGGTCGACGATGGCCAGCGGCGCGTCCAGGTGCGCGGTCGCCCGGTCGTAGCGGGCGCGATCGGTGGCCGTGCCGGGCACGGCGGCGGCGAGGTTGGCCATGCGCGCAGACTGTCACATCCCGCTACCCGTGGGTAGAGGTGCGGCGGGGGCCGCCCGGACGTACGGCCCGGAGCTGCCCGGGCCGTCCTGCCCGGGGCCGTCCGTGTTCGGTGGCATACGCTCGCAGGGTGGACCGCAAGAACATCCCGAACCCCGGATTCGCCGACGACGACGGCACCGCCGACCCCCGCCTCGCGGCGGCGCTCGCCGCCTGGTCCGAGGACGCCTCCGCCGAGCCCGAACTGCTCGCCGCCCTCACCCCCAGCCGGCTGATGGTCCCGATCGTCGCCCTGCTCGGCGAGGTGGAGACCGACGCCAACGGTCTCAAGCACGAGAAGACGAGCGACATGGCCGTCCCGGTGATCGAGGCCCCGGACGGCCGCCGCGCCCTCCCCGCCTTCACCTCGCTGGAGACCATGGCCCGCTGGCGCGCCGACGCCCGCCCGGCGCCGGTGGCCGCCCCACAGGCCGCGATGGTCGCCTTCTCCGAGCGCGCCGACACCCTGCTGATCGACCCCGCCGGGCCGGTGCCCTTCCAGCTGGCCGGGGCCCGGCTGCGGGCGGTGGCGGAGAACCGGGCGTTCCTGCCGGCGGTCCGCGACCCGCAGGTCCTGGACGCCCTGCGGGCACTGCTGGCGGCGGTGCCGGAGGTCGCGGCGGCGCACCTGGGCGCGGCGGAGGGGGCGGACGGGACGCTGGCGGTGGTGCTCGGCGCCGGCGCGGCCGAGCCGCGGGCCGTCGTCGACCGCCTGGTCGCCGCCCTCGCGGACGACCCCACCCTCCGCGTCCGCCTCGACCGCGGCCTCCAGCTCGCCCTCCTCCGCAGCGAACTCGCCCAGGAGCCCTTCTACCGCCGCTAGGCGAGCCATCCGCAACCGGCGAGACACAAACAGGGGCGCGGGGAACTGCGCGCGGCGGAAGGGCTGAACGTCGGCCGTCTTCCGTCTCGCGCAGTTCCCCGCGCCCCTGTGGTTACCCGGGTGCGTACCTGGGCCCCGGTGGTGGGTCGGTCAGGAGTAGACCGGGCCGGTGAACTTCTCGCCGGGGCCGGTGCCGGGGGCGTCCGGGACGAGGGAGGCCTCGCGGAAGGCGAGCTGCAGGGAGCGCAGGCCGTCCCGGAGCGGCGCGGCGTGGAAGTTGGAGATCTCCGGCGCCCCGGCGGTGACCAGACCGGCGAGGGCGGTGATCAGCTTGCGGGCCTCGTCGAGGTCCTTGTCGGCCTCGCCGCCCTCGGCGAGCCCGCACTTGACGGCCGCCGCGCTCATCAGGTGCACCGCCACGGTGGTGATCACCTCGACGGCCGGCACCTCCGCGATGTCGCGGGTCAGGTCGTCGAAGCCGAGCGCCTCGTCCTCGTGGTGCTGGTGGGGCTCGGTGGGCTGGCTGCTCAAGGGGGCTCACTCCGTCGTGCCGGTGCAGATCACTGCGGGTGCAGAGGGTTGCAACTGTCACCAGGGAGGGTACAAGGAGGGGCGCGCGGGGCCGGAATACCGAGGGCACCCCGGACGCTGGTATGCTTCGAGACTGACCGGCCAGGTGCTCCCGCGCGGAGGCCCGGCCAGCAAGTGGAGGCTCCACTTCGGGGGTCCGCGAGGGCTCCTGCGACAGTCTCCCACCCGATCGACTCACGGGTCGACGGGTCCGGTCCGCGACGGATGCCGCGAGGTGTCCGATCGCCAGTGACGTCCCCGATGGCGTCCCGGTCAATGTGGAGCCCCGCCTGTACCGTGCGGGGCTTTTTTCGTGCGTTCGGTGCCTGACCGGCAGCGGAGCATGAATGAAGCCCCGCCCAGTGGTCGAAACCACGACGTGCGACCGCCGCCCGACGGCCGCATCGGAAAAAAGGTGCAACCGAGGAGGCCCCATCAGCACCGAGCCCCGCATCAACGACCGGATTCGCGTCCCCGAGGTGCGACTCGTCGGTCCCAGCGGCGAGCAGGTCGGCATCGTGCCGCTTGCCAAGGCGCTGGAGCTTGCGCAGGAGTACGACCTCGACCTGGTCGAGGTCGCGGCGACCGCCCGGCCGCCCGTCTGCAAGCTCATGGACTACGGCAAGTTCAAGTACGAGTCGGCCATGAAGGCCCGTGAGGCGCGCAAGAACCAGGCGCACACGGTCATCAAGGAGATGAAGCTCCGGCCGAAGATCGACCCGCACGACTATGACACCAAGAAGGGTCACGTCGTCCGGTTCCTCAAGCAGGGCGACAAGGTCAAGATCACGATCATGTTCCGCGGTCGTGAGCAGTCCCGCCCCGAGCTGGGCTTCCGACTGCTGCAGCGGCTTGCGGACGACGTCCAGGACCTGGGCTTCGTGGAGTCCTCGCCCAAGCAGGACGGCCGCAACATGATCATGGTTCTTGGCCCGCACAAGAAGAAGACCGAGGCGATGGCCGAGGCCCGCGCGCTGGCGGACGCCCGCAAGGCGGAGCGCCAGGGTCGGACCGTCGAGGCCGCTGAGGCCGAGGTGACCGAGGCCGAGGCCGTCGAGGTCACCGAGGCCGTCGAGGCCGCGGAGGCCCCCGCCACGGAGGCCCCGGCCGCCGAGGTCGAGCAGCCGGCCGACGCCCAGGACGCCTGAGCCCCAGGGTTCACGGCTCGTCCGGGCGGAGGTCACGCGGTAACGGGGCGTCCCGCCCCGGGATCGAGAACACATCCAGTTCCGGCCCGTGCAGGAATGCACGGGCCGGAGCGGACCGACGAGGAGATACGGCGACATGCCGAAGCAGAAGACGCACAGCGGCGCCAGCAAGCGCTTCAAGATCACTGGCTCTGGGAAGGTGCTGCGCGAGCGTGCCGGCCGTCGCCACCTGTTCGAGCACAAGCCCTCGACGCTGACCCGCAAGCTGGCCGGCACCGTCGAGGTCGCCCCGGCTGACGCCAAGAAGATCAAGAAGCTTCTCGGCAAGTGATCGCCCGCCCGCGGCCCCGCCGCGGGAGCAGCTGATCCTTCCCGAACCGAACCGAATAACGGACCGCCGGCCCAGATCCGCGGTCCCATCCAAGGAGTAATCAAGTGGCACGCGTCAAGCGGGCAGTGAACGCCCACAAGAAGCGCCGGGTCATCCTCGAGCGGGCCAGCGGTTACCGCGGCCAGCGCTCCCGCCTGTACCGCAAGGCCAAGGAGCAGGTCACCCACTCGCTCGTCTACAACTTCAACGACCGCAAGAAGCGCAAGGGCGACTTCCGCCAGCTCTGGATCCAGCGCATCAACGCCGCTGCCCGTGCCAACGGCATCACCTACAACCGCTTCGTGCAGGGCCTGAAGGCCGCGGGCGTCGAGATCGACCGCAAGATGCTCGCCGAGCTGGCCGTCAACGACGGCGGTGCGTTCGCCGCCCTCGTCGAGGTCGCCCGCAAGGCGCTGCCGGAGGACGTCAACGCTCCCAAGGTCGCCGCCTGATCCAGGCAGCACGCCGGTTGAGCCCTCGGACCCGCAGGTACATCGCTGCCTGCGGGTCCGATGCGCATTCCGGCCCCGCCGCCGAACGCCCGAGCCCACCAGAGAACGAGAGCATGCAGAGCACCGACACCCCCCTGCTGACCTCCCTGCGCTCCCCCCGCGTGGTGGCCGCCCGCCGGCTGGCCAAGCGGAACCAGCGGAGCAAGGAGCGGCGCTTCCTGGCCGAGGGCCCGCAGGCCGTCCGGGAGGCCGTGGCGTACGGGCGGGCCCCGGGGTCGGGCGAGCACGCCGTGGTCGAGGTCTACCTGACCCCGGAGGCGGCCGAGCGGCACGCCGACATCGTCGAGGCGGCCCGGGCGGCCGGGGTCCCGGTGCTCACCGCCACCGACGAGGTGATCGCCGACATTTGCGACACCGTCACCCCGCAGGGCATCGTCGCGCTCTGCCGGTTCATCGACACCCCCTTCGAGGAGGTGCTCCGGGCCCGCCCGAAGCTGGTCGCCGTGCTGGCGCACGTCCGCGACCCCGGGAACGCCGGCACCGTGCTGCGCACCGCCGACGCGGCCGGAGCCGACGCGGTGATCCTCACCGACGCCTCGGTGGACCCGTACAACCCGAAGGCCGTCCGGGCCTCGGTGGGCAGCCTGTTCCACCTGCCGTTCGCCACCGGGGTGCCGGTGGCCGAGGCGGTGGCCCGGCTGCGCGAGGCCGGGGTGCGGGTGCTGGCCGCCGACGGGGCGGGGGAGCGGGACCTCGACCAGGAGCTGGACGAGGGCACCCTGGGCGCCCCGGGTGCCTGGGTGTTCGGCAACGAGGCCTGGGGCCTGCCGGAGGAGACCCGCGCACTCGCCGACGAGGTGGTGCGCGTCCCCATCCACGGGCACGCCGAGAGCCTCAACCTCGCCACGGCCGCCGCCGTGTGCCTCTACGCCTCGGCCCGCGCGCAGCGCTCGCCCGGAGGGTGTCGCGTGGCGGGGTAGGACCGCTAGGGTCGTCGCGTGGCGGGCAGCACCGCCAGGTCCGGGCAGCATCGCGGTGGGTACGGGGAGGACACCCATGGTCGGCAGTGGGGTGGAGCTCGACCCGGACGACCTGCCGGACGGCCTGGTGGTCGCCGACGACCGGGGCCGGGTGACGGTCTTCAACCGCGCCGCCGCGAGGATCACCGGCATCGCCCCCGACGCGGTCCTCGGCGTCCCGCTGGAGCGGGCGCTGCCGCTGGAGGACATGGACGGCCGCCGCTGGTGGCAGACCACCGACCCGTACGGCGGCCTGGCCGTCCGTAGCGGCCAGCCGGAGCGCAACCTGCTGCTGCCCGGGGGCCGCGAGGTGCTGGTCTCCGCCCGGTACGTCCGCGAGCACCCGGCCGGCCCGCTGCGTCGGGTGGTGGTGGCCCTGCGCGGTACCGAGGCCAGACGGCGGACCGAGCGCAGCCACGCCGAGCTGATCGCCACCGTCGCCCACGAGCTGCGCTCCCCGCTGACCAGCGTCAAGGGCTTCACCGCCACCCTGCTGGCCAAGTGGGAGCGGTTCAACGACGGGCAGAAGCGGGTGATGCTGGAGACCGTCGACGCCGACGCGGACCGGGTCACCCGGCTGATCGCCGAGCTGCTGGACATCTCCCGGATCGACGCCGGGCGGCTGGAGCTGCGCAAGCAGGTGGTCGACCTGGGCGCCGCCGTCCGCCGGCACGTGGAGGGCAAGGTGGCCGCCGGCATCCCGGCGGACCGGTTCGACATCCGGATCAGCCCGCCGCTGGGCCCGCTCTGGGCCGACCCGGACAAGGTCGACCAGGTGCTGGCCAACCTGCTGGAAAATGCCGTGCGGCACGGCGAGGGAACTGTCACGATCGAGGTGGCCCCCGCCAAGGAAGTGGTGGAGGCGGCCGGCTGGGAGCCCCCGGGCACCCCGCCGAAGATCCTGGAAGGAACGGCGGTCACCGTGAGCGACGAGGGCGCGGGCATCCCGGAGGACTCGATGCCGCGCGTCTTCACCCGTTTCTGGCGCGGCTCCAAGCGCGGCGGCACGGGCCTCGGGCTCTACATCGTCAAGGGCATCGTCGAGGCGCACGGTGGCAGCATCCGGGTCACCCGCGCCCCCGGCGGCGGCGCCCGGTTCCGATTTATCCTGCCCGCGGGCGTACCGGAGTTCATGCTCTGACGCGGCCCGGCGGGCGTCACCCTGCCGGCGCGGCCCTCCCGCGCCCCGCCCGGCTCCGCCATGCCGACCCACGGGGCGTGTTCGCGCTGCGACTACACTCGACCTTTGGCGTTCTGGGCCGCAGGGCGAGCAACCACCCCCTGATCACGAGCAGGAGCACGGGAAAGATAGAGATGTCGGCACCCAACAAGTCGTACGACCCGGTAGAGGTCGAGGCACTCAAGCCCGAGGTGGTGGAGCAGGCCCGGGACGGCGCCATCGCCGCCTTCGCGGCCGCCACCAGCCTCGACGAGCTCAAGCAGGCCAAGGTCGCGCACACCGGCGACCGCTCCCCGCTCTCGCTCGCCAACCGTGAGATCGGCGCCCTCCCGCCGCACGCCAAGGCCGCGGCCGGCAAGCTGATCGGCCAGGCCCGCGGCGCCGTCAACCAGGCCCTGGCCAAGCGCCAGGTCGAGCTGGAGGCGGAGCGCGACGCCCGCGTGCTGGTCGAGGAGGCGGTGGACGTCACCCTGCCGTACGGCCGGCACCCGCGCGGCGCCCGGCACCCGCTGACCACCCTCGCGGAGCGGATCGAGGACACCTTCGTGGCCATGGGCTACGAGGTCGCCTCCGGCCCCGAGGTCGAGGCGGAGTGGCTCAACTTCGACGCCCTCAACCTGCACCAGGACCACCCGGCCCGGTCCATGCAGGACACCTTCTTCGTGCAGGCCCCGGACGGCTCGGCCGACTCCGGCGTGGTGCTGCGCACCCAGACCTCGCCGGTGCAGATCCGCACCATGCTCGACCGCGAGCCCCCGCTGTACGCCGTCAGCCCCGGCCGGGTCTACCGGACCGACGAGCTGGATGCCACCCACACCCCGGTCTTCCGCCAGGTCGAGGGCCTCGCGGTGGACGAGGGCATCACCTTCGCCGACCTCAAGGGCACCATCGAGGTGCTGGTCGAGAAGCTGATCGGGGGCCACCTCGAACTGCGCTGGCGCCCCTCGTACTTCCCGTTCACCGAGCCGAGCGCCGAGGTGGACCTGCAGTGCTTCGTCTGCCGCGGTGAGAGCGTCGGCAACCCGGACCGCCCCTGCCGCACCTGCTCCTCCGAGGGCTGGATCGAGCTGGGCGGCTGCGGTGTGGTGAACCCGCGGGTGCTGGTCGCCGCCGGTGTCGACCCCGACCGCTACAGCGGGTTCGCCTTCGGCCTGGGCCTGGAGCGAATCCTGATGAACCGCCACAACGTCGCCGACATGCGCGACATGGTCGAGGGTGACGTCCGCTTCACCCTCCCGTTCGGGATGGAGATCTGATGCGCGTCCCGCTTTCCTGGCTGCGCGAGTACGTCGACCTGCCGGCCGGTGAGACCGGCCGCGACGTGGCGGCACGGCTGGTCCGGGCCGGCCTGGAGGTCGAGACCGTCGAGCAGCTCGGCGCCGACCTCAAGGGCCCGCTGGTGGTCGGCGAGGTGCTCTCCATCGAGGAGCTGTCCGGCTTCAAGAAGCCGATCCGGCACTGCTTCGTCAACGTCGGCGCCGCCAACGGCACCGGCGAGCCGCAGGAGATCGTCTGCGGCGCGACCAACTTCCAGGTCGGCGACAAGGTCGTGGTCGTGCTCCCCGGCGCGGTCCTCCCCGGCCCGTTCCCGATCGCGGCCCGGCAGACCTACGGCCACACCTCGGCCGGCATGATCTGCTCCGCCCGCGAGCTGGGCATGGGCGACGACCACAACGGGATCATGGTCCTGGAGTCGCACCTGGAGCCCGGCACCGACGCCATCGAGCTGCTCCAGCTGGTCGACGAGGTGCTGGACATCGCGGTCACCCCGGACCGCGGCTACTGCCTGTCCCTGCGCGGTGTGGCCCGTGAGGCCGCCGCCGCGTACGGCCTGCCGCTGGCCGACCCGGCGCTGCTGGACGTGCCCCCGGCCAACGCCGACGGCTACCCGGTCAAGGTCGCCGACCCGGCCGGCTGCGACCGCTTCGTGGCCCGCACGGTCACCGGCGTCGACCCGTCCGCCACCTCGCCGATCTGGCTGCGCCGCCGCCTGCAGAAGGCCGGCATCCGCCCGGTCTCGCTGGTCGTGGACATCACCAACTACGTGATGCTCGAGGTCGGCCAGCCGCTGCACGCGTACGACCGGGGCAGGGTCGACGGCCCGATCCAGGTCCGCCGCGCGGAGCCGGGCGAGACCCTCACCACGCTGGACGGCGTCAAGCGCCAGCTGTCCACCGAGGACCTGCTGATCTGCGACAACAGCGGCCCGATCGGCCTGGCCGGCGTGATGGGCGGCTCGACCACCGAGATCCTCGACCCGGTGACCGACCCGGAGACCGGCCTGGTCACCGGCTCCACCGAGGTGATCGTGGAGGCCGCGCACTTCGAACCGGTCACCGTCGCCCGCACGGTCAAGCGCCACAAGCTGCCCTCCGAGGCGGCCAAGCGCTTCGAGCGCGGCGTCGACCCGGAGGCCGCCCGCGCCGCCGCCCAGCGCGCGGTCGACCTGCTGGTCCTGATCGCCGGCGGCACCGCCGAGCCCGGGGTCACCGACATCGCCGCCCCGCACCCGCTGCGCACCATCACCATCGACGCGGACCTGCCGGACCGCGTCGCCGGCACCGGGTACGGCCGCGAGACCGTCACCCGCCGCCTGCAGGAGATCGGCTGCTCGGTGCTGGGCTCCGACGTCCTGGAGGTCACCCCGCCGAGCTGGCGCCCCGACCTCACCGACCCGTACGACCTCGCGGAGGAGGTCATCCGCCTGGAGGGCTACGACAACGTGCCCGCCCGGATGCCCACCGTCCCGCCGGGCCGCGGCCTGACCGAGACCCAGCGCTTCCACCGCCGGGTGGGCCTGACGCTGGCCGGCGCCGGGTACGTCGAGATCAACGCGTACCCGTTCATCGGCGACGCGGCCTTCGACGCCCTCGGCCTGGAGGCGGGCGACCGCCGCCGCCGCACGGTGAAGCTGGTCAACCCCCTGAACGACGAGGAGCCGGCGCTGCGCACCACGCTGCTGCCGGGCCTGCTCGGCGCGCTGCGTCGCAACATCGGCCGGGGCAACACCGACCTGGCGCTGTTCGAGACCGGCACGGTCTTCCTGCCGAAGGACGAGCTGAAGGTCGCGCCGCGGCTGCCGGTGGACCGGCGTCCGAGCGAGCAGGAGCTGGCCGAGCTCGACGCCGCGCTGCCCCGGCAGCCGCGCCGGGTGGCCGTGGCGCTGGCCGGTGAGCGGCTGCCGTCCGGCTGGTGGGGCCAGGGCGCCCAGGCCACCTGGGCGGACGCCGTGGAGGCCGGCCGCGCGGTGGCCGCCGCCGCCGGGGTGGAGCTCACGGTCCGCCAGGCGCAGCTGGCGCCCTGGCACCCGGGCCGCTGCGCCGAGCTGCTGGTCGGCGACGTGGTCGTCGGCCACGCGGGCGAGCTGCACCCGCGGGTGATCAAGGCGATGCACCTGCCGGAGCGCACCAGCGTGATGGAGCTCGACCTGGACCTGCTCTTCGAGGAGGGCCGCCGGGTGAGCGGTCCGCCGGTGTCCGCCTACCCGGTGGCCACCCAGGACGTCGCGCTGCTGGTGGACGCCGCGGTGCCGGCCGCCGAGGTGGAGGCCGCGCTGCGGGACGGCGCGGGCGAACTGCTGGAGTCGATCCGGCTGTTCGACGTCTTCACCGGCGAGCAGGCGGGCGAGGGCCGCAAGTCGCTGGCGTACACGCTGCGGTTCCGCGCGGGCGACCGCACGCTGACGGCGGACGAGGCCTCGGCGGCCCGCGAGTCCGCGGTGGCGGCGGCGACGGCCCGGACGGGCGCGGTGCTGCGCGGCGCCTGATCCGCGCCCTGTCGAAGGGGCCGCGCCCGGCCGATCCGCCTGCGGGTGGACCGGCCGGGCGCGGCCCCTTCGGCGTGTCCGGTCGCGGGGCGCCGGGCCCGTTCGTCGGCCCCGACCAGCGGGCCCCGGAGCAGATCCTCGCCGGCTTCGAACCGACCCGCCGACCCGCTGACCTGCGTCGCCTCCCGTCGGTGGACCGTCATCCCCGGCCTGTCACTCGTGTTCTGACGGAGTGTCAGTGGAAACTCCTGCGCCGAATCCCTTGCGATCAGGGTTACGTGGACGCTTCAATCTCGGTTAGGAAAGTTTCCTAACCGAGCAGGGAGCGTCCCATGCAGCCGAAGCACCGAGTGTCCTCGAAGCGCCGCGCCACCCGCATCGCCGTGGCGGTCGTCCTCGCCGCCGTCCCCGTGACCGTCGCCACGGCCGGGGTCGGCCACGCCTCCACCACCCAGACCGTCGCGGTCGCGGCGGTGGGCCTGGACGACCCGCACAAGAAGGACATCGCGATGCAGCTGGTCTCCAGCGCCGAGAACTCCTCGCTGGACTGGAAGGCCCAGTACAAGTACATCGAGGACATCGGTGACGGCCGAGGCTACACCGCCGGCATCATAGGCTTCTGTTCCGGCACCGGTGACATGCTCGACCTCGTCGAGCACTACACGGACCTGAAGCCGGGCAACGTCCTCGCCAAGTACCTGCCGGCGCTGCGCAAGGTGAACGGCTCCGACTCGCACGCCGGGCTCGGCGCCGCCTTCGAGCGTGACTGGGCCACCGCCGCCAAGGACGGCACCTTCCAGCAGGCCCAGAACGAGGAGCGCGACCGGGTCTACTTCAACCCCGCGGTCAGGCAGGCCAAGTCCGACGGCCTGCGCGCGCTGGGCCAGTTCGTCTACTACGACGCCATCGTCATGCACGGCCCCGGCAGCAGCTCGGACAGCTTCGGCGGCATCCGGGCCGCGGCGATGAAGAAGGCCAAGACCCCGGCCCAGGGCGGCGACGAGACCGCGTACCTCAACGCCTTCATGGACGCCCGCAAGGTGATCATGAAGCAGGAGGAGGCGCACGCCGACACCAGCCGGGTCGACACCGCCCAGCGGGTCTTCCTCAAGAACAAGAACTTCGACCTCAACCCGCCGCTGAAGTGGAAGGTCTACGGCGACAGCTACCAGATCAACAGCTGACCGCCGGGCCCGGCCGGTGCATCCCCCGCCGCCCCGGCCGGGCCGATAATCGCAGGACAGGGTCACGAGCGGTCCGGTAGCTTGCGGCACGTGGCGAAACTCAACCAGATCATCGCGGTCGAAAAGGGCGTCAAGTCGAAGTCGTTCCAGGAGCTGACGCAGGCTCATCACGGCCTGCAGAAGCCCGCCCTGCTCGCCGGGATCTCCCGCACGTACCAGCCCAAGGACGAGGAGGGCGAGCAGCTGCCGCCCGAGTCCACCCGGGTGCAGGTCAAGGCCGAGGACATCCTGCGCGACACCGCGAAGTCGCTCACCAAGCTCTTCGACGTGACCGCGACCAAGGACTGGGCCAACTGCGAGGCCCGCGCCGACGTGGTCGTCGACGGCCGCCCGCTGCTGACCGGTGTGCCGGTGACCTACCTGCTCTTCCTGGAGAAGCAGCTCACCGACCTGTACACCTTCGTCCGGAAGCTGCCGGTGCTGGACGCCTCCGAGTCCTGGAGCCCGGACCCGTCCACGGACGCCTGGAAGACCGACGCGGTCCGCACCATCCGGACCAAGAAGGTCCCGCGCAACCACGTCAAGGCCGAGGCCACCGAGAAGCACCCGGCCCAGGTCGAGGTGTACTACGAGGACGTCCCGGTCGGGTACTGGACCACCGTGAAGTTCTCCGGCGCGCTGCCCGCCCGCCGGGTGAACGAGCTGGTCGAGCGGGTGGAGAAGCTCCAGCGGGCGGTGCAGTTCGCCCGCGAGGAGGCCAACGCCGCCGAGATCGCCGACCAGCGGACGGGAGACGCCGTGTTCGGCTACCTCTTCGGGTAGCCCCTCAGAGACCCCCCTCGTGCGAGCGGAGGGGAGCGCTGGGAACAGCGCAAGGCTGACACTGAGGTTGAAGCTGACAGCGGGGTGACGGTGGAGGTTCGAATCCTCCCCCCGGCACACGGGCCGGGGTGGCCCAAGCGGTAGAGGCAGCCCCCTGAAACTCAGACTCTCGCTCCAGTCTCAGCATTCGCCGCCGAGCGCCGGATCGACCGGACGCGGACCGCAAGCGTCGGATGTGGGTTCAAGTCCCGCCTGTGCCTCTGACCTGGCACGGTAGTTCAAAGGCAGAACACGACGCTCTCAGGATGATCCGCGTCCTTAAACGTGCCGGCGCGAGCAATTGGGTGGCACCTCAGGGGCCCGGGAGCTGGATATCGCTCCCGGGCCCCGTCACGATGGAGGGAGGACCGCGTCGACCGAGCGGGGTGAGCCTCATGGCGGACGAAGAACTGATCGGGACCCCGGGGACCTACGAGTTCTCCGCACCCGACGGGATGCTGCGGGCCGAGTGGATCGGCAGTGACGAGGACGCCGACCGCCGGGCCCGTGAGCACGCCGAACGGCTGGAGAAGGAGACCGGTGGCGAGTTCCTGGTGACCCGGATCCGCCGCCGCACCGAGGCCGGCTGGGAGGACGTGAACCGCACCCCGCAGGCCGCCTGACCACCCTTCCCGAGCCCGGAGCCCGGAGCGGCTCACGCCTCAAGCGGGCGGTGCCTCACTCGGGCGGGTTCGACGCCAGCCAGCGCGACCAGGTCGTGGTGCCCCGCCGCCCGTCGGGGCAGGTCATCGCGTGCCCCACCCGGGCCAGCGCCGAGGGCGTGGGCAGCGGCAGCACCCGCGTGCGGTGCCCCCGGACCCGCTGCCACTGGTCCACGATCGCGCCCAGCGGCAGCACCTCGGGACCGCCGAAGTCCCGGCACATCCCGCCGGGGCCGGCCGCCACCTGCCGCGCCACCTGCTCGGCGAAGTCCGCCGCGTCCGCTGGCTGGACCGGCACCCGGATCGGCAGCGGCAGCACCGGCAGCCGGGTCATCCGGCCCAGCATCCGGTCCAGCAGCCAGTGGAACTGCGTCGCCCGCAGCACCGACCACGGCACCCCGGAGTCCCGGACCAGCCCCTCCGCCTCCGCCTTCAGCCGCAGGTACGGCCCGCGCGGCCGGTCCACCCCCACGATCGACACGTAAGCGAAGTGGTCCACCCCGCTGCCCGCGCAGGCCGCCAGCAGCGCCCGGGTGCCCTCGACGTCCACCTCGGGCGGGCTGGACCGGAGGTCCGAGGGCCGCAGGTAGCCCCGCCGGGCCGCGGGGGAGAAGGTCGCCGCGTGCACCACCGCGGACACCCCGTCCACGGCCTCCGCCACCCCCTCGCCGGTGGCCAGGTCACCCCGAGCCCACTCCACCGGCTCGCCCTCCGGCCCGTCGGCCGACCGGTCGGCCTGCTCGGCGACCGGGGAGCGGGACAGCACCCGGACCCGGTGCAGCGGCCGCAGCAGCTCCACCACCTCCCGCCCCAGATGCCCCGTACCACCCGTGACCAGGACGGTGTCCACCGCGACCACCTCCGCAGGGGCGAGGAAGGACCCCTCCCTCGAATGTCCCACCGCAGGCGAAGACGCGTCGAGCCGGGGAGGTGCGACACCTCCCCGGCTCGACGCGCGACGGTCGGCGGGCCCGCGGGCCCCGCCGTCAGGCGGAGGCGGTGTAGTCGTAGAAGCCCCGGCCGGACTTGCGGCCCAGCAGACCGGCGTCCACCATCCGCGACAGCAGCGGCGGCGCGGCGTACAGCGGCTCCTTGTACTCCTCGTACATCGACTCGGCGATCGAGACGATGGTGTCCAGGCCGATCAGGTCGCACAGCCGCAGCGGGCCCATCGGGTGGGCGCAGCCCGCCTCCATGCCCTTGTCGATGTCGGCGGCGGTGGCCACCCCCGACTCGAACATCCGGACCGCGGACAGCAGGTACGGCACCAGCAGCGCGTTGACCACGAAACCGGCCCGGTCACGGGCCCGGATCGGCTCCTTGCCGAGCACCTGCACCGCGAACTCCTCCACCCGGGCGGTGGTCTCGGCCGAGGTGGTCAGGGTCGGGATGACCTCGACCAGCTTCTGCACCGGAGCCGGGTTGAAGAAGTGCAGGCCGATCACCTGCTCGGGGCGGCTGGTGGCCGCGGCCAGCTTGACGATCGGGATGGACGAGGTGTTGGAGGCCAGGATCGCGTCCCGGCGGGTGACCACCCGGTCCAGGGTCGCGAAGATCTGGACCTTGATGTCCTCACGCTCGGCGACCGCCTCGACCACCAGGTCGCGGTCGGCGAAGTCACCGAGGTCGACGGTGAAGGAGAGCCGGGAGAGCGCCTCGTCGCGCTGCTCCTCGGACAGCTTGCCGCGCTTGACGGCGGTCTCCAGCGAGTTGGTCAGCCGGGTACGGCCGAGTTCCAGGGCCTCGCCGGTGGCCTCGGCGACCAGGACGTCCAGGCCGGAACGTGCGAAGACCTCGGCGATGCCCGACCCCATGAGGCCGCAGCCGATCACTCCGACGCGCGCGATGTCGCTCACTCAGTTGTCCTTCACAGTGGTGCTGGGGGTGGCCCAGACGGTTCTCTCGGCGGCACGCCGGGCGTGGTGGGCCCCGCGGTCCGCCCGAACGACGGTACTACTCGCCTCAACGTCCGTTCACACCCGGGCGCTCCCGGCACGGGACGGGATCAGCCTCCCGGGCCGGGCTCGGGTCCGGCTGCGCCGTTCGGATGAGACCCGCTCGACCGCCCGTGTGGTCTCCTCCCGGCACGACCCGCGGCGGCCACAATGCCAGGCAGGCGAGGAGGGAGCAGGGATGGCGACGGCATCGCTGGTCGGACAGGTCGCGCTGGTCACCGGCGCGGGCCGCGGGATCGGCCGCGAGATCGCCATCGGCCTGGCCGCCGAGGGGATGGCCGTGGCCCTGCTCGGCCGCAACCACGAGACCCTGGTCGAGACCCTCCGGGAGTGCGTCAAGCACGGCGCCCGCGGGATCGCCGTCGCCGCGGACGTCTGCCGCCCGGGCAACGTCCGTGAGGCCGTCCGGTCCGTCGAGCGGGACCTCGGACCGATCGACTTCCTGGTCAACAACGCCGGCCAGGTCGACCAGGACGAGGTGCCGATCTGGGAGGTCGACGCCGCCCAGTGGTGGCAGGTCGTGGAGACCAACCTGCGCGGCCCGTTCAACCTGCTGCGGACGGTGCTCCCCGGCATGGTCGAGCGCCGCCACGGCCGGATCCTCAACCTCAACAGCGGCTTCGCGCTGCGCCCCGACGGCCACTACACCGCGTACGCCACCTCCAAGGGCGCGCTGCTCCAGCTCTCCGACAACATCGCCGACTCGCTGGCGCAGCACCACGTGGTGGTCCTCGACATCAGCCCCGGGGCGGTGGCCACCGACATGACGGCCGGCATGCCGATGTTCAAGGACACGAAGGGGTGGGGGTCGATCCCGTACATGGTCGCGGTGACCGTGGACGCCGCCCGTGGACGGTTCGACGGGCTGCACGGCCGGTTCATCCACGCGGTCAAGGACAACCTCGAACAGCTGGTCGGGCGGGCCGAGGCCATCCAGGAGAGCGACGCCCGCACCCTCCGCCTCCGCCCGTACGGCCCGGACGACCCGCTGGCCTGACGCCCTCCTCCGGGGCCCGTGGGCTCCCGGCCGCGGAGGTCAGAGGTCCAGCAGGGCGGCCAGCTCCGCGTCCGGGAGGCTGCCGGCCGGGCGGCCGGTGCGGGCGAAGGCGTTGGCCAGCCGTTGGAGGGCCTCGTTCACCGGGGTGGGGACCCCGTGCAGCCGGCCGAGCAGGACGACCTCGCCGTTGAGGTGGTCGGCCTCGATGTCCCCGGTACCGCGGGCCAGGCTCTGCCAGGAGGACCCGCCGCCGCGCTCCTCGCCCTCCAGCGCGACCGGCTCCACCAGCCCGGCGCGGGCGGCCCGCTGCTCCTCGGCGTCCGGGTAGGGGATACCGGCGGCGGCGAGCACGGCCCGCCCCTCCTCCTGGACCCGCTTCCACACCGCCGACCGGGGTTCGCCGGTGACCGGGCCGGCCACCGCCTCCAGGGCGTTGCCGAGGTTGCTCAGCAGCTTGGCGTACTTCCAGGCCATCACGTCCGGCCGGACCGGCGCCGCGAAGTGCGAGTCGGCCAGGTCGGCGGCGATCCGCGTCGCCAGCCCGTCGGCGCCCGACGGGTAGCGGCCGAGGTGCAGCACCCCGCTGTTCGGGCTGCCGGCGGCGGAGACCCGGCCGGGCTCCAGGTGGCTGGAGGGCAGCCACACGCACATCCCGTACACCGTGCGGAAGGCCCGCAGGGCGAGCCGCTCGTTCTCCACACCGTTCTGCGCGCAGACCAGCGGCAGCCGCTCGCCCGCGGTGCCGCCACCGGCCACCGGCCGGGCCGCCCAGATGCGCAGCAGGTCCTGGGAGTGCTGGGTCTTCACGGCGAGGACGAGGACGTCCTCGGCGGTCAGCTCCAGCTCCTCGGGCCCGGCCACGGCGGGGACGGCCAGCCGGCGGGCGCCCTCCGGCGTGGACAGCCGCAGGCCGTCCGCCCGCAGCGCGGCCAGGTGCGCGCCGCGGGCGACCAGCACCACCTCGCGCCCGCTCTCGAACAGCCGCCCGCCGATGGTCCCGCCGACCGCGCCGGCGCCGATGATGATGTAGCGCATACCGACGAGCATCGCACGGCCGCCTGACCCGCCGTCATCCGACCGGGCGTTCGGCAGGGCGGCCGTTCAGGCCGCCGCGACCGCGTGGGCGAAGGCGTCCGGGCTGTCGAGCATGATGTTGTGCCCGCAGTCGGGTACCGCGACCACGGTCACCCCCGAGGCCCGCAGTGCCTCCTCACCGGGGAGGGCGCCGTCCTGTGCCGGGAAGAGGAAGGTCCGCGGCAGGTCGAGCGTCAGGAGCAGCTCGCGCATGGTGGGCGCGGTGCCGCGGGCCAGGTGGACGGCGCTGCGGTGCAGCCCCACCCGGCCGGCCAGCCGCATGGTGGACCACCAGTGCGGGCTGACCGCGTCCCGGACCTGCTCCCAGCCGCCGGCCAGGAACTCCTCCTCGCCGAACGAGGCGATCCCGCTGCTGCCGCCCCCGGGCGGGCCGGGCAGGGGCACCGGGTCGAGGTTGGAGTCGACCAGGACGAGTCGCGAGACCAGCCCGGGGTGGCGGGCGGCCAGCACGATGGCGATCGCGCCGCCCATGCTGTGGGCCACCAGCTCCGCCCCCTCGGCGCCGGCCGCGGTGATCACGGCGGCGAGGGCGTCGGCGTGCGATTCGAGGGTGTAGTCGAAGCCGGCCGGCCGGTCGCTGAGGCCGAAGCCGAGCAGGTCGACCAGGAGCGAGCGGCGGTCGGCCAGCAGCGGGTGCAGCGCCGCCTCGGTGTAGTACGCGGGGGAGCTGGCGCCGAGGCCGTGCACGTAGACCCGGGCCGGGCCGGCGGCGGGCCCGCCGCAGCCGGGCAGTTCGATCCAGCGGATCAGGTCGCCGTCCGGGGTGACGGGTGCGCTACGCACGGGCGGCCTCCTGCTCGGCGTCCCGGGCCTCCTGCTCGGCCTGCGCGGCCAGCCACTGCCGGTGGACGGCCTGGACCCGGTCCCAGAGGGCGGCCCGCTCGGCCGGTCCGACGTCCGGCAGGTCCAGCCCGAACACCTCGGCGAGGGTGCCGAACCACTCGTCGGCACTCGTGAGTTCACGCTGCTGCTTGCCGCCCGGGTCCTCGTGGGTGAGGACCAGGCCGCGCAGCGCGTGGTACCCGTCGGCGTGGCGCCGCAGGGCGCAGGCGGCCTGGACGAAGGGTGACTCGGGGGAGGTCGACAGGCGCTGGTGGTGGGGTATGAAGTCCTGCCAGGCGGCGGGCTCCAGGGAGAAGTCCATGCCGAGGAAGCTGCCGCGGCCGTCGTTCTGCAGCCGCCAGCCGCCGGGGGTCACCTCCGAGGCGGCGAGCACGTACCGGAACGGATCCTGGTGGTAGCGGCCGGCGCGGAGCGGCAGCGCGTCGTACAGCACCCCGCCGAGACCCGGGTCGAGGTACCAGAGTTCGCCCTCGCAGCGGACGGTGAGCGCCATGTGGTTGCCGTTGGCGCCGGGCGGGGCGGCGTCGAACGGGGTGTGCACCCCGCCGAAGTGGTGGGTCACCTCGTAGCCGAGCGCCTCCAGCAGGGCGGCCAGGGCGCCGTTGAGGTGGAAGCAGTAGCCGCCGCGCCCGGCGATGATCCGCTCGGCCGACTCCTGGGGATCGAGGGTGGTGGTCCTGCCGAGCTGGATCTCCAGGTTCTCGTACGGGACACGGGTGACGTGGGCGCGGTGGAGGGCGCGCAGGGCGTCGACGGTGGGAGGGCCCGGGCGGTCCACGCCCAGGCGCCTCAGGTACCGGTCGACGGTGGCAGGGCTCAACATGGCAGGCACACTAACCGTCGTGACCCCGTGTCAGCAGCGGATTTCCCGCACTGCTCGAACCCGCGTGCGGGCTGTCCGCGCCGTACGGCACCCGGTCATCGGGCGGCTCGGGCGTGGGGTGGCCGTCGGTGACCGGTCGGTGGTCCGGGGTCGGGCGGGCGGCGGGCCGGGTGGCGGTCAGACCGGCGCGGACGCCGAGTCCGACCAGGGCCGCGCCGGCCAGCTCCGCCGGACGCAGCCCGCCGGTGCCCAGCACCGCCCCGGACAGCGCCGCCGTGACCGGCACCGGGCCGGCGAACAGCCCCGCCCGCTCCGGGCCCAGCCGGCCCAGCGCCCCGTACCAGAGCAGGAAGGCCCCGCAGGTCAGCGCCGTTCCCAGGTACAGCAGCGCGGCCAGTTCGGGCCCGGTCGGCGTCCGCAGCGCGTGCACGCCGTCCTGGACGGCCGCCGCGACGGCGAACATCGGCACCGCCAGCACCGTGGAGTACGCCGACACCCGGACCGGGCCGAGCTGCGGCAGCAGGGGGACGGCGACCAGCGAGAACGCGGCCTCGCAGGCGAGCGTCCCGAGGGCGAACAGGAACCCGGGCAGGTCGCCCGACCCGGCGCCCTGGACCACGACGAACGCGCCGTGGTGGCCGCCGCCCAGGCCCGACGCGTCCGCGTCGAACCCGTCACCCCCATGCGGCTCACCCCCGGCCCACCCGCCCTCACCCTCGGCTACGCAGCCCTCCCCGAACGTAGACTCACCCACGCGGCCACCCTGCTGGCCGCGGCCTGCCGCCCCGCCTAGCTACGGCTTGGACGACGCTTCCCGCTGGTGCGGCAGCGGCGGGAGGGACGACGGTGCGCCCGCCCCGTCCTGCTGGAGTTCCTGCTGGAGCGAGATGGTGCGCGTGGGCGCGGGGATCGAGATGCCCTCGGTCCGGTACCGCTGGTGCAGGCGCTTGATGAACTCGTGCTTGATCCGGTACTGGTCGCTGAACTCACCGACGCCCAGGATCACCGTGAAGTTGATCCTGGAGTCCGCGAAGGTGTGGAAGCGGACGAGGCCCTCGTGGTCGGGCACGCCGCCGCTGACGTCGGCCATCACACTGTCGACGACGTCGAGGGTGACCTTCTCCACGTGCTCCAGGTCGCTGTCGTAGCCGACCCCGACCTGGACCAGGATCGACAGCTTCTGCTCGGGCTGGGAGTAGTTGGTCATGTTCGTCCGCGCCAGGCGGCCGTTGGGGATGATCACCAGGTTGTTCGACAGGTTGCGCACCACGCTGTTGCGCCAGTTGATGTCGACGACGTACCCCTCCTCCCCGCTGGTGAGCCGGATGTAGTCACCCGGCTGGACCGTCTTCGAGGCGAGGATGTGCACACCCGCGAAGAGGTTGGCGAGGGTGTCCTGCAACGCCAGCGCGACCGCGAGACCGCCCACCCCGAGGGCGGTGACCAGCGGGGCGATGGACACCCCGAGGGTCTCCAGGGCCACGAGGACGCCCATCGACAGCACCACGATCCGGGTGATGTTGACGAAGATGGTCGCGGACGCCGCCACGCCCGTCCGGGACGCGGCCACCGACTGCACCAGCCCGGCCACCACCCGGGCCGCGCTGAGCGTCGCGATGCCGATGAGCACGGCCGTCAGCGACTGGTCGACCAGCCCCCCGATCCGCGCGGTGAGCGGCATGGCCGAAGCGGCCACCGCGGCCCCGGCGATCACGGCCGCCCACGGGACGATGGTGCGCAGCGCGTCGACGATGACGTCGTCCCCGCTCCACTTGGTCCTGCTCGCGTGCTTGCCCAGCCACTTCATCAGAGCCCGCAGCACCAGGCCGGCCACACAGCCGGAGGCCAGCGCGATGCCGGCCACCACCCAGTCGTGCAGGACCAGGTCCCGGGTCACCGCCCGGCCCCCGCCGCGTGGAGGGCGAGGGAACAGGCCGCCGCCGGCCGCCGTATGTGCTGTGTCGTCACCTTGTCGCCTGTCAGGTCGTGTGGTGCGCAGCCGCGTTGGAGCGGAGGTGCGCAGTCCGAACGGACTGCCATCCTGCCCCATGGCCCTGCGGCCGCCCCAGCCGGACCCCGGCGTTCCGGAACCGTCCGGGTGCTCAGGTGAGGTCCTCCGCGAGGAGGTCCATCAGGAGGCCGTCGTGGAAGGTCCCGTCCAGGCCGCGTTCGTACGACCGCATCACCCCCACCGGCCGGAACCCCACCTTGCCGTAGCAGCGGATCGCCGCCGCGTTGTCCGCCGCCGGGTCGATGGTCAGCCGGTGGTGGCCCAGTTCCCCGATGAGGTACCGGGCCACCGTGCGGACGGTGTCGGTGCCGACGCCCCGGCCGTGCACGGCGGGGTCGAGGTAGATGTCGATGCCGGCGTGCCGGTAGTCGGGTTCCTCCTCCGCGGACCACTGCACGGCGCCGGCGACCCGCCCCTCGTACTCGACGACCAGCGTGGCGGTGCCCTCGTCCGCCAGGTCCTCGCGGACCTCCGCCGCGAGGTCCTCCCCGCCGCGCCAGCGCTCCCGGACCTCGGGGGTGGCGCGGATCGCGGCCAGCAGCGGGACGTCCCCGTCCACGGCCGGGCGGAGGCGGACGAGGGATCCGGACAGGGAGGGCAGGGCGGCGGGGTCCATGACCCGACGCTACCGTCAGATCCCGGTCGGGAGTCCCGCCGTCAGGTCCGAGGTCTTCAGCACGGTGAGCCCCACCAGCACCGCCAGCACGGCCACCGCGGCGGCGGCCTGCACCGCGGTCCGTCCCCGCCGCGGGGCGAAGGCGTACGCGGCGCCCACCACGGCGCCGGTGAGCAGGCCGCCCAGGTGGCCCTCCCAGGAGGTGAAGCCGGCCGAGACCACCAGCCAGATCAGGGAGGTGACCAGCATCCGGCTGCCGCCGAGCGGGTCGTGCCGCAGCTTGCGGCTGAGCACGAAGTAGCCGGCGACCAGGCCGAAGACCGCGCCCGAGGCGCCGACCGCCGGCTGGTCGGGCGAGACCAGGTACGAGAGCACCGAGCCGCCGAGCGCGGACAGCAGGTACAGGGCGACGAACCGGATCCGGCCCAGCCGCTCCTCCAGCGCCCCGCCGAGGGTCCACACCCAGTACATGTTGAAGAGGATGTGGGCGATGCCGAACAGGCCGACCGTCGGCAGCTGGTGCAGGAAGGCCCCGGTGAGCAGCCGGAACCACTCGCCGTGCGCCACCCCGACCGCCTGGAAGCCCTCCGGCACGCCGAAGAGGGGTTCGAGGTAGTAGCCGCCGTCCGGGGCGACCATGCCCCGGCCGAGCATGTCGAACCGGTCGAGCAGGGCCGGGCGGGCGACGGTGGCCAGGTACGCCAGCACGTTCAGCGCGATGAGCAGGTAGGTCGCCACCGGGGTGCCCACGGGCCGGCCGCCGAAGACCGTCCGGGCCTGCCGCATCCCGCGCCGGCCCTCCTTCACGCAGTCCGGGCAGTGGTAGCCGACCGCCGCCTCCCGCATGCAGTCCGGGCAGACGTACCGGTCGCAGCGGGTGCAGCGCACGTACGTCTCCCGCCCGGTGTGGCGGTAGCAGGTCGGCGGCTGCTGCGCGTCGGGGGCGTGGGTGTCCCGGGCCCCGTCGGCGGCGGGCGTGGCGTCCATGGGTGGGGGAGTCTCCGTCCGTCGTGTGGATCATCCTGATCCGGCGGCGAACAACCTAGCGAACAGGGCTGACGCCCGGGCGCAGGGGTCTGACGGCGCGATTCCCGGGTGGGCTCGGCGACCGGCTAGCCTGAGGGCACGATGAACCGCTTCACCACTCCCTGGGGCGAGCTCGAGCTCGCCCGGTTCCCCGAGGACCCGCGCGAGACCCTGCGGGCGTGGGACGCCGCCGACGAGTACCTGCTGCGGCACCTGGCCGGCGCCGACCAGGATGGAGCGGCAGGAGCGGCCGGCACCGTGGTGGTGCTGGGCGACCGCTGGGGCGCGCTCACCACCGCCCTGGCCGCCCGCCGCGCGGTCCAGATCACCGACTCGTACCTGGGCCGCCGGGCGACCGCCGCCAACCTCGCCCGCAACGGGGTCGACCCGGCCGCCGTCACCCTGCTGACCACCCAGGACGCGCCGCCGGAGCGGATCGACCTGCTGCTGGTGCGGGTCCCCAAGAGCCTGGCGCTGCTGGAGGACCAGCTGCACCGGCTCGCCCCCGCCGTCCACCCCGGCACCACCGTGATCGGCACCGGGATGGTCAAGGAGATCCACACCTCCACCCTGGCCCTGTTCGAGCGGATCCTCGGGCCGACCCGGACCTCGCTGGCCGAGAAGAAGGCCCGGCTGATCTTCTGCACCCCCGAGTGCACCCCCGAGCGGGAGCGGGACCGCGGCGCCAACCCGTGGCCGCACGGCTACCGCCTGCCCACCGGCATCGGCGCCGTCTCCGGCCGGCCGGTGACCAACCACGCCGGCACCTTCTGCGCCGAGAAGCTCGACATCGGCACCCGGTTCCTGCTCCAGCACCTGCCCGAGCGGCGCGGGCCCGAGCGGGTGGTCGACCTCGGCTGCGGCAACGGCGTGGTCGGCACGGCCGCCGCCCTCGGCAACCCCGAGGCCGAGGTGCTGTTCATCGACGAGTCGTACCAGGCGGTGGCCTCCGCCGAGGCCACCCACCGGGCCAACGTCCCCGCGGGCAAGGCCGAGTACCTGGTCGGCGACGGCCTGGCCGAGGTCCCGGACGGCTCGGTGGACCTGGTGCTCAACAACCCGCCGTTCCACAGCCACCAGGCCACCACCGACGCCACCGCCTGGCGGATGTTCACCGGCGCCCGGCGGGCGCTGCGCCCCGGCGGGGAGCTCTGGGTGGTCGGCAACCGGCACCTCGGGTACCACGTGAAGCTGCGCCGGCTCTTCGGCAACTGCGCCGTGGTCGCGTCCAACCCGAAGTTCGTCGTGCTGCGGGCCGTCCGCCGCTGATCCGCCGCTGACCCCGGGCGTCCGGCCGGACCGGACCGGGCCTCAGCCCTCCAGGGCGGTCAGTTCGCCCACGGCGGCGAGCAGTTCGAAGGAGGACTCCGCGTCGGCCCGGCCGACGGTGAGCGCCACGAACCGGCCCGCGCCGCCGGGGAGCCACAGCCGCAGCTCGGCGGCGAGCCGCGCCAGGAAGGGCAGCGGCGCCGGGGCGGCCGTCTCGATGTCGAGGGGACGCAGGTAGGGGCGGAGGTCGAGGGTCCGCGGCTCGCCCCAGTGCTCGGTCAGCAGGGCGGCCAGGGTGTCCCGTTCGGCCTCGATGCCCCGCGCGCAGGCCTCCACCAGCGCCGGCCCGGGGCTGTCCCAGAAGTCCCGGGTCCGGCCGAGCACCGCCAGGTGGTAGCCCGGGCCGCTCCAGCCGCCGTCCGGCTGCCGGCTGTCCCGCTCGGCGTAGGCGGCCGCCAGCAGGCCCCGGACGACTCCCATCCGGTGCTCGGCCGAGCAGTGCCTGGCTTCCTTGGTCACGGGCCGCATCGTACGCGCGTGGCGCGCCGCCCGGACCCCCGGCGGCAGCGCGCCCGGTCAGGGGGCCGGGGTGAAGACCAGGCAGGCGTTGTGGCCGCCGAAGCCGAAGGAGTTGGCCAGGGCCGCCGTCAGCCGGCCGTGGCGGGGTGCGCCGGTGACCACGTCCAGCTCCACCTGCGGGTCCGGGGACTCCAGGTTCACGGTGGCCGGCACCACCCCGTCCCGGAGGGCGAGGATCGCGGCCAGCGCGCCCAGCGACCCGGCCGCGCCGAACAGGTGCCCGGTCATCGACTTGGTGGCGGTGACCACCGGGTGGGTGCCGACGGCCTCGGCGATGGAACGGGCCTCCGCCAGGTCGCCGGCCGGGGTGGAGGTGGCGTGCGCGTGGACGTGCTGGATCGCGCCCGGCTCCAGTCCGGCGTCCCGCAGCGCCCGCCGTACCGCCCGGACCTGGCCCTCCGGGTGCGCCGCGGTGATGTGGCGGGCGTCCGAGGTGACCCCCGCCCCGGCGAGCACCGCGTGGGCGCGGGCCCGGCGGGCGGCGGCGAAGGAGGCCCGCTCCAGGACCACCACGGCGGCGCCCTCGGCGATGACGAAGCCGTCCCGGTCGGCGTCGAACGGCCGGGAGGCGCGCTCCGGCTCCTCGTTGCGGGTGGAGTGCGCCCGGGCCTGGGCGAACCCGGCCAGCGGCAGCGGGTGGATGCAGGCCTCGGCGCCGCCGGCCACCACCACGTCGGCCCGGCCCAGCCGGATCAGGTCCAGGCCGAGGGCGATCGCCTCGGCGCCGGAGGCGCAGGCGCTGACCGGGGTGTGGGCGCCGCCGCGGGCGCCGAGGTCGATGGAGACCCAGGCCGCCGGGCCGTTGGCCATCAGCATCGGCACGGTGTGCGGCGACACCTTGCGCACCCCGGAGGCCTCCAGGACGTCGTCCTGGCCGAGCATGGTCAGCGCGCCGCCGGTCCCGGTGCCGATCACCACGGCCAGCCGCTCCGGGTCGACCTCGGGTGCGCCGGCGTCGGCCCAGGCCTCCCGGGCGGCGACCAGGGCGACCTGCTCGCAGCGGTCCGTCCGGCGGGCCTGGACCCGGTCCAGCACCGCGGTCGGCTCGACCGCGAGCCGGCCGGCGATCCGGACCGGCAGGGTGGCCGCCCACTCCTCCTCGATCGGCCGGATGCCCGAGCGTCCGGCCAGCATCCCCGCCCAGGTGGCGGCGACGTCCCCGCCCAGCGGGGTGGTGGCCCCGAGTCCGGTGACCAGGACCTGATCGGTATCGACAGTCACGGATGAACTCCTCCTGTGGAAAGGTCACAACACGCCAGGCGGTCGCAGCCGGTGGGCCGTGACCTCGCCACCGACTCTGCCAGCACGGTGACGAGTCATCAGGCGCCACCGTCCATGGAAATCCGCACCCGAACCTTGGAGGTTTCCTCCAGTGCGCGGCCGCGGCCGCCGCGAGCTCCTTGCATGAATGTTCCGAGGTGCGTATATTCATGCCACGACCAAGGAGGAGAGTGCCATGGCATTGCGAGTCGCCGTCGCCGGCGCCAGCGGGTACGCGGGGGGCGAGGTGCTGCGCCTGCTGCTGAGCCACCCCGAGGTGGAGATCGGGGCGCTGACCGGAGGCTCCAACGCGGGCGCCCGGTTCGGCTCGCTCCAGCCGCACCTGCTGCCGCTGGCGGACCGGGTGCTGGAGCCCACCACCCAGGACACCCTGGCCGGCCACGACGTGGTCTTCCTCGGCCTCCCGCACGGCCAGTCCGCCCCGGTCGCCGCCGCGCTCGGCGAGGAGGTGCTGGTGGTCGACCTCGGCGCCGACCACCGGCTGAAGGCCGCCGCCGACTGGGAGCAGTTCTACGGCTCCCCGCACGCCGGCACCTGGCCGTACGGCCTGCCCGAGCTGCCCGGCCACCGGCAGGCGCTCAAGGGCGCCCGGCGGGTCGCCGTCCCCGGCTGCTACCCGACCGCCGTCTCGCTGGCGATGTTCCCCGCGTACGCGGCGGAGCTCGCCGAGCCGGAGACCGTGATCGTCGCCGCCTCCGGCACCTCCGGCGCCGGCAAGGCGGTCAAGCCGCACCTGCTGGGCAGCGAGGTGATGGGCTCGATGAGCCCGTACGGCGTGGGCGGCGGGCACCGGCACACCCCGGAGATGGCGCAGAACCTGACGCCGCTGGCCGGCGAGCCGGTCACCGTCTCCTTCACCCCGACCCTCGCCCCGATGCCCCGCGGCATCCTGGCCACCTGCAGCGCCAAGGCCAAGCCCGGCACCACCGCCGCCCAGCTGCGCGCCGCGTACGCCCAGGCCTTCGCCGGCGAGCCGTTCGTCCACCTGCTGCCCGAGGGGCAGTGGCCGCACACCGGCTCGGTGTACGGCTCCAACGCCGCGCTGGTCCAGGTCTCCCTGGACGAGCACGCCGGGCGGATCATCGCGATCAGCGCGATCGACAACCTGGTCAAGGGCACCGCCGGCGGCGCGGTGCAGAGCATGAACATCGCCCTGGGCCTCCCCGAGGAGCTGGGCCTCCCGCTGAACGGAGTCGCACCGTGACCGACACCCAGAACACCGGCGTGACCGCGGCGAAGGGCTTCCGCGCGGCCGGCGTGACGGCCGGCATCAAGGCCTCCGGCACCCCGGACCTCGCCCTGGTCGTCAACGACGGCCCCTCCTTCGCCGCCGCCGGCGTCTTCACCTCCAACCGGGTCAAGGCCGCCCCCGTGCTCTGGTCCCAGCAGGTGCTGAAGACCGGAGAGCTGGCCGCGGTGGTCCTCAACTCCGGCGGCGCCAACGCCTGCACCGGCCCCGGGGGCTTCCAGGACACCCACGCCACCGCCGAGAAGGTCGCCGCCGAGCTGGGCGTCGGCGCCGGCGAGGTGGCGGTCTGCTCCACCGGCCTGATCGGCGTCCGGCTGCCGATGGACCTCCTGCTGCCCGGCGTGGAGCAGGCCGCGGCGGCGCTCTCCGCCGAGGGCGGCGAGGCCGCGGCGATCGCCATCAAGACCACCGACACCGTGCACAAGACCGCCCAGGTCACCAGCCCGGCCGGCTGGACGGTCGGCGGCATGGCCAAGGGCGCGGGCATGCTCGCCCCCGGCCTGGCCACCATGCTGGTGGTGATCACCACCGACGCGCAGGCGGGGTCCGCCGCCCTGGACGAGGCGCTGCGCGCCGCCACCCGCACCACCTTCGACCGGGTGGACTCCGACGGCTGCATGTCCACCAACGACACCGTGCTGCTGCTCGCCTCCGGCGCCAGCGGCACCGTCCCGGACGCGGCCGAGTTCGCCGAGGCCGTCCGTACGGTCTCCGCCGACCTGGCCCGCCAGCTGATCGGCGACGCCGAGGGCGCGTCCAAGGACATCCGGATCGACGTGGTGAACGCCGCCACCGAGGACGAGGCCGTCGAGGTCGCCCGCACCATCGCCCGCAACAACCTGCTCAAGTGCGCCATCCACGGCGAGGACCCGAACTGGGGCCGGGTGCTGGCCGCCATCGGCACCACCCGGGCCGCCTTCGACCCGGACCGGCTGGACGTGGCCATCAACGGCGTCTGGGTCTGCCGCGACGGCGGCGTCGGCGAGGACCGCGACCTGGTCTCGATGAAGGGCCGCGAGGTGGTCATCACCGCCGACCTGAACGCCGGGCAGGCCGCCGCCAGCGTGTGGACCAACGACCTGACCGCCGACTACGTGCACGAGAACAGCGCCTACTCGACCTGATCCCGGGGGGATGGACACACCGTGCAGATCGCACCCAAGGGCGAACAGGCCCGCAGCAACGCCGCGCTGCCCAAGGCCCGCACCCTGATCGAGGCGCTCCCGTGGCTGGAGCGCTTCCACGGCAAGACCGTGGTCATCAAGTTCGGCGGCAACGCCATGGTGGACGAGGAGCTGAAGGCCGCCTTCGCGCAGGACGTGGTGTTCCTGCGGTACGCCGGCCTGCACCCGGTCGTCGTCCACGGCGGCGGCCCGCAGATCAGCGCCCAGCTCGACAAGCTGGGCCTGGAGTCCTCGTTCACCGCGGGTCTCAGGGTCACCACCCCCGAGACCATGGACGTGGTCCGGATGGTGCTCGCCGGCCAGGTGCAGCGCGAGCTGGTCGGCCTGCTCAACGGACACGGCCCGTTCGCGGTCGGCATGACCGGCGAGGACGCCCACACCATGACCGCCGTCAAGCGGTTCGCCGTGGTGGACGGCGAGCAGGTGGACATCGGCCTGGTCGGAGACATCGTCAACATCGAGGCCGGCGCCGTGAAGGCGCTGATCGCGGACGGCCGGATCCCGGTGATCTCCTCGATCGCCCGCGGCGCCGACGGCCACGTCTACAACATCAACGCCGACACCGCCGCCTCCGCCCTGGCGGTCGCGCTCGGCGCCGAGATGCTGGTGGTGCTGACCGACGTCGAGGGCCTCTACAAGGACTGGCCGAACTCCGACGACGTGATCAGCCAGCTCTGCGCCTCCGAGCTGGAGGAGATGCTGCCCACCCTGGCCACCGGCATGCTCCCCAAGATGGAGGGCTGCCTGCGGGCCGTCCGCTCCGGCGTGGGCACCGCCCGCGTCCTGGACGGCCGGGTGCAGCACAGCCTGCTCCTGGAGATCTTCACCGACGAGGGCATCGGGACGATGGTCGTCCCGGACGACGAGCCGACCGTACTGGGGGGACTGGCATGACCGGCAGCAACGTCCAGCTGACGCAGCGCTGGCAGCACGCGCTGATGGACAACTACGGCACCCCGCGGATCCCGCTGGTCCGCGGCGAGGGCTCGACGCTCTGGGACGCCGACGGCAACCGCTACCTCGACCTGGTCGGCGGCATCGCGGTGAACGCCCTGGGCACCGCCCACCCCGCCATCGTCGAGGCGGTCACCCGGCAGATCTCCACCCTCGGCCACGTCTCCAACCTGTTCATGGCCGAGCCGACCATCGCCCTGGCCGAACGGCTGCTGGAGCTGGCCGGCCGCCCCGGCCGGGTGTTCTTCTGCAACTCCGGCGCCGAGGCCAACGAGACCGCCTTCAAGATCGGCCGGCTCACCGGGCGGACCCACGTGGTCTCGCTCCAGGGCGGCTTCCACGGCCGGACCATGGGCGCCCTCACGCTGACCGCCCAGCCCGGCAAGCAGGACCCGTTCAAGCCGCTGCTCGCCGACGCGACCTACGTCCCGTTCGGCGACGTCGAGGCGCTGCGGGCGGCCGTCACCACCGAGACCGCCGCGGTCTTCCTGGAGCCGATCCAGGGCGAGAACGGCGCCATCCCGCTGCCCGACGGCTACCTGCGGGCCGCCCGCGAGATCACCCGGGCCACCGGCACCCTGCTGGTGCTGGACGAGGTGCAGACCGGCATCGGCCGCACCGGCCACTGGTTCGCCCACCAGGCCCTGGAGGGCATCGAGCCGGACGTGGTCACCCTGGCCAAGGGCCTCGGCGGCGGCCTGCCGATCGGCGCCGTGCTCGCCTTCGGGGACGCCGCGGAACTGCTCCACCCGGGCCACCACGGCACCACCTTCGGCGGCAACCCGGTGGTCGCGGCCGCCGGCCTCGCGGTCCTGGACACCATCGCCGACCAGGGCCTGCTGGAGCACGTCCAGAAGGTGGGGGAGCGGCTGCGCACCGGCATCGAGGCGATCGGCGACCCGCTGGTCGACCATGTCCGCGGCGCCGGCCTGCTGCTCGGGATCGTGCTCACCGCGCCGGTCGCGGCGCAGGTCCAGCTGGCCGCCCAGCACGCCGGGTTCCTGGTCAACGCGGCCGTCGCGGACGCCGTCCGGCTGGTCCCGCCACTGGTGCTCACCGAACGGGAGGCGGACGAGTTCCTGGCCGCGCTCCCCGGCATCCTGCGGACCGTCCGGGAGTCGGCCGCCCCCGGCGCGAACAGCTGAGCCGAGTCCGGGAGAATCATCGTATGACCCCACCCAACGCCGACCAGCCCGCCGCCGGTCCGACGCCGCAGGTCCCGCAGACCCGCACGGCGCGCCACCGGCGGATCGTGGACCTGTTGACCCGTCAGCCGGTCCGCTCGCAGAGCCAGCTCGCCAAGCTGCTCGCCGACGACGGACTGGTGGTCACTCAGGCCACCCTTTCGCGGGACCTGGACGAGCTGGGTGCGGTGAAGATCCGCAACCGGGACGGCGCCCTGATCTACGCCGTCCCGGCCGAGGGCGGCGACCGCACGCCGCGCGCGCCGATGGGGGAGTCCGCCAGCGAGGCCAGGATGGCCCGGCTGGCGGGCGAGCTCATGGTCTCCGCCACCGCCTCCGGCAACCTGGTCGTGCTGCGCACCCCGCCGGGGGCCGCCCAGTTCCTGGCCTCGGCCATCGACGCCGCCGAGGTCTTCGAGATCATCGGCACCATCGCCGGTGACGACACCGTGCTGCTGATCAGCCGCGACCCGGCCGGCGGCCAGGCGCTGGCCGACCACCTGCTGCAGCTCGCCCAGGCCAAGGCGCAGTAGCCTCCGCCCCCGTCCCTCGCCCGAGGGGCGGGGGCGTCCGGTCCCCGGGACCGCCCACACCCGAAAACCCTGTTTTGAGTTTCATGCGCCGTCGTGCATACTTATGCCTAACGCCGTATGGAACATCGCCTCGTTGTGAAGGAGCAAGCCGTGACCGAGCGCGTCGTACTCGCCTATTCGGGCGGTCTGGACACGTCCGTCTGCATCGGCTGGATCGCCGAGGAGACCGGCGCCGAGGTCATCGCCGTGGCCGTGGACGTCGGCCAGGGCGGCGAGGACCTGGACGTCATCCGCCAGCGCGCGCTGGACTGCGGCGCCGTCGAGGCCGAGGTCGCGGACGCCCGCACCGAGTTCGCCGACGAGTACTGCCTCCCGGCCCTCAAGGCCAACGCCCTCTACCAGGGCGAGTACCCGCTGGTCTCGGCGCTGTCCCGGCCGGTGATCGTCAAGCACCTGGTCGCCGCCGCGCAGAAGCACGGCGCCACCACGGTCGCCCACGGCTGCACCGGCAAGGGCAACGACCAGGTCCGCTTCGAGGTCGGCATCAACTCGCTCGCCCCGGGCCTGAAGTGCATCGCCCCGGTCCGCGACTACGCGATGACCCGCGACAAGGCGATCGCCTTCGCCGAGGCCAAGGGCCTGCCGATCGCGACCACCAAGAAGTCGCCGTACTCGATCGACCAGAACGTCTTCGGCCGCGCCGTCGAGACCGGCTTCCTCGAGGACATCTGGAACGCCCCGATCGAGGACGTCTACGAGTACACCCAGAACCCGGCCACCCCGCGCGAGGCCGACGAGGTGGTCATCACCTTCGAGGCCGGCGTCCCGGTCGCCATCGACGGCCGCAAGGTCACCGTCCTCCAGGCCATCGAGGAGCTGAACAAGCGCGCCGGTGCCCAGGGCGTCGGCCGGCTCGACATGGTCGAGGACCGCCTGGTCGGCATCAAGTCCCGCGAGATCTACGAGGCCCCCGGCGCGATCGCCCTGATCACCGCCCACCAGGCACTGGAGAACGTCACCGTCGAGCGCGAGCTGGCCCGCTACAAGCGGCAGGTCGAGCAGCGCTGGGCCGAGCTGGTCTACGACGGCCTCTGGTTCTCCCCGCTCAAGCGCGCCCTGGACGGCTTCGTCAACGAGGCCAACCAGTACGTCTCCGGCGACATCCGGATGGTGCTGCACGGCGGCCGCGCGGTGGTCAACGGCCGCAAGTCCGAGCAGTCGCTGTACGACTTCAACCTCGCCACCTACGACACCGGTGACACCTTCGACCAGTCGATGTCCAAGGGCTTCATCGAGATCTTCGGCATGTCCTCGAAGATCGCCGCCCGGCGCGACCTGGCCTGAGCCGTCCCCTTCCCGAGCCCCGGCCGCCCCCCATCGGCCGGGGCTCGTCCCCACCCGCAGCTGTAAGGAGCCCACGCGATGACCGCCGACCAGAACGCCGACGTCCGCCTCTGGGGCGCGCGCTTCGCCGACGGCCCCTCCGAGGCGCTGGCCAAGCTCTCCGCCTCGGTCCACTTCGACTGGCGCCTCGCGCCGTACGACATCGCCGGCTCCAAGGCGCACGCCCGGGTGCTGCACCGGGCCGGCCTGCTCGACGACGCCGAGCTGGAGGCGATGCTGGCCGGGCTGGACCGGCTGCTCGCCGACGTGGAGTCCGGCGCCTTCGTCGGCACGGTCGCCGACGAGGACGTGCACACCGCCCTGGAGCGCGGCCTGCTGGAGCGGCTCGGCCCCGACCTCGGCGGCAAGCTGCGGGCCGGCCGGTCCCGCAACGACCAGATCGCCACCCTGTTCCGGATGTACCTGCGCGACCACGCGAAGATCATCGGCGGACTGGTCCTGGACCTCCAGCACGCCCTGGTCGGCCTCGCCGAGGCCCACCCCGACACCGCCATGCCGGGCCGCACCCACCTCCAGCACGCCCAGCCCGTGCTCTTCGCCCACCACGTCCTCGCGCACGTGCAGGCCCTCGGCCGGGACGCCGAGCGGCTGCGCCAGTGGGACACCCGTACGGCGGTCTCCCCGTACGGCTCGGGCGCGCTGGCCGGGTCCTCGCTGGGCCTGGACCCGCAGGCGGTCGCGGCCGACCTGGGGTTCGAGCGGGGCTCGGTCGGCAACTCCATCGACGGCACCGCCTCGCGCGACTTCGTCGCCGAGTTCGCCTTCGTCACCGCGATGATCGGCATCAACCTCTCCCGGATCGCGGAGGAGGTGATCATCTGGAACACCAAGGAGTTCGGCTTCATCACGCTGCACGACGCCTTCTCCACCGGGTCCTCGATCATGCCGCAGAAGAAGAACCCCGACATCGCCGAGCTCGCCCGCGGCAAGTCCGGCCGCCTGATCGGCAACCTCACCGGGCTGCTCGCCACCCTGAAGGCGCTGCCGCTCGCGTACAACCGCGACCTGCAGGAGGACAAGGAGCCGGTCTTCGACTCCTGCGACACCCTGGAGGTCCTGCTGCCGGCGTTCACCGGCATGATGGCCACCCTGACGGTGCACCGGGAGCGGCTGGAGGAGCTGGCGCCGGCCGGGTTCTCGCTCGCCACCGACGTCGCCGAGTGGCTGGTCAAGCAGGGCGTGCCGTTCCGGGTGGCGCACGAGGTGGCCGGCGCCTGCGTGAGGGCCTGCGAGGAGCGGGGCATCGAGCTCGGCGACCTGACCGACGAGCAGTTCGCGGGGATCTCCGAGCACCTGACGCCCGAGGTGCGGTCGGTGCTGAGCGTGCACGGCGCCATCGCCTCGCGCAACGGCCGCGGCGGCACCGCCCCGTCGGCCGTCGCCGTCCAGCTCACCGAGGTCAAGGCCGACCTCGCCACCCAGGAGGCGTGGCTCAAGGCGTGAGCCGGGGCAGGCGGCCGGCCGCGCGCCCCGATTGCGTCCTCCGGGTGACGGTGCGTGTGCCCCGCGGGGGGTCGCGGCCGATACTGGGCCCATGGGTGCCAAGGCGGCCGCCGCGCTGCGTGAGGGCTTCCGCGGGCAGGTGATCGTGCCGGGCGATCCCGGGTACGACTCCGCCCGCGCGGTGTGGAACGGCGCCGTCGACCGCCGCCCCGAGGTGATCGCCCGCTGCACCGGCACCGCCGACGTCCTCCAGGCGGTCGCCGTCGCCCGCGACCACGGCCTGCTGGTGTCGGTCCGGGGCGGCGGCCACAGCGTCGCCGGCCTCGCGGTGTGCGACGGCGGCCTGGTGATCGACCTGTCCGGCCTGCGCGGGGTCCACGTGGACGCCGAGCGGCGGATCGCCCGCGCCCGGCCCGGCACCACCTGGGGCGACTTCGACCACGAGACCCAGAGCTTCCGGCTGGCCACCCCCGGCGGCCAGATGTCCGGCACCGGCATCGCCGGCTTCACCCTGGGCGGCGGGTTCGGCTGGCTGAGCCGCGCGTACGGGCTGGCCTGCGACAACCTGGTGGAGGCGGAGGTCGTGACCGCCGACGGCCGGGTGCTGGTGGCCGACTCGGCGCGCCGTCCGGACCTGTTCTGGGGGCTGCGCGGCGGCGGCGGCAACTTCGGCATCGTCACCTCCTTCACCTACCGGCTGCACCACGTCGGACCGCAGGTGCTGTGCGGCAGCCTGTTCCTGCCGGGGGAGCGGCTGGCCCGGACCCTGGCCGCGGTCCGCGACCACATGGCCGACGCGCCGGACGAGCTGTCCGCCGCCTGCGCCCTGACCCGCGCCCCCGCCGCGCCGTTCCTGCCGCCGGAGGCGCACGGCCGGCCGGTGGTCCGGGTCGGGGTGTGCTGGGCCGGCCGGCCCGACCGGGGGCGGACGGCGACGGCGCCGCTTCGGGCGCTGCCGGGGGTGCTGGCGGACACCGTGCAGACCCGGCCGTACGTGCTGTGGCAGCAGCTGCTGGACCCCGGCTGGGGCCCGGGTGCCCGGAACTACTGGAAGGCGGAGTACCTGACCGTCCTGTCGGACGCCGCCATCGACACCCTGGCCGACCAGTTCGCCCGGGTCAGCTCGCCGTTCTCGGACGTCCACCTGACCTTCCTGGGCGGGGCGGTGGCCCGGGTCGGCGCCGAGGACACCGCGTACACCCACCGCACCGCGCCGTACCTGCTGAGCATCAACAGCCGCTGGGAGAGCGGGCCGCCGGAGCCGCACGTGGCGTGGGCCCGGCGGTTCTGGAGCGGGATGCGGCCCTTCTCGGCGGGCGGGGCGTCGGTGAACTTCCTCGGCCAGGAGGGCTCCGGCCGGGTGCTGGAGGCGTACGGGCTGGCCAAGTACGAGCGGCTGACGGCGCTCAAGGACCGGTACGACCCGACCAACTTCTTCCGCGTCAACCAGAACATCCCGCCGAGCACCTGACCGGCGACCCGCCGGCACACCCCCGGTCGCCGGTCCGGGTGGCGCCCGCGCCGGGCCCGTCACCGATCCGCCGCCCGGCCGTCGTACCCGGTGTGAGAACTCCCGCCGCGCTCCCCGTACTGACCGTCCCTGAACCCGACCCCGACCCCGCCGCGCTCCCCGTCCCCGACCCCGACCCCGCCGCGCTCCCCGTCCCCGTCCCCGCCGCGCCGCTCGGCCTCACCGACCTGGTCGACCTGCGCCGCCGGCTGCGGCCGGTGCTGGCCGCGCTGGCCGGCAGCGGGGCGGAGCCGGAGGACCTGGAGCAGGCGGTCTGGCTGGCGGTGCTGGAGCGGGCCGTCCGGCGGGGGCTGCCGCGCGACCGGCGGTCCTGGCTGCGCGGGCTCGCCGTGCGCGAGGCGCTGGCCGCGCGGGCCGCCCGCCGGGAGGTCCCGGTGCCGGCCGTACCCGTGGCCCGGCCCGCGCCCGAGCAGCGGTACCTCGCCGAGGAGCGCCGCCGGGCCGTCCGGCTGGCGCTGGCGGCCCTGCCCGGCCGGTGCCCCGAGCTGCTGGCGGCGCTCGCCGAGTCGCCCGAACTCACCTACCGTCAGCAGGCGCTGCGGCTCGGTGTGCCGCGCGGCTCGATCGGCCCGACCCGCTCCCGGTGCCTGGCCCAGCTCCGCGCCCTGCTGGCGGCGCGCCGCGCGGAGTGACGCTCGCCACGTCCGGCGAAGCGGAGGTTGAGCGCGGCCCAAGCCTGGGTAGAGCGCTGGCGAACATCGCTCTTGACGGTGGCTCGACCGCCCGGACACTGAGCGTGAGCACTGATCCCCTCCCGGTGGGCGACACCCTCCGCCGCGCCGGGTCCGACGACGGGAGGCCCCGCACATGGGCATGAGTGTGACCATCTCGACGGCCGGTCAGGCCGATGCCGAGCAGATCCTCAAGCTCCAGTACCTCGGCTACCAGGGCGAGGCCGAGCTGTACGGGGACTGGACCCTCGACCCGCTGACCCAGACGCTGGACAGCCTCCGGGCCGAGATCGCCGAGCAGGAGGTCCTGGTGGCCCGGCTCGGCGACGAGGTCGTCGGCACCGTGCGCGGCCGGGTGGACGAGCTCGGCGTGGCCCACATCGGCCGCCTGGTGGTGCACCCCCGGATGCAGGGGCACGGCCTGGGCCGCCGCCTGCTGGAGGCCGTGGAGCGGCGGCTGGCGGCCGAGCACCCGGTCACCGGGTACGCGCTGTTCACCGGCCACCGCAGCCTGGCCAACCTGCGGCTGTACGCCCGCCACGGGTACCGGCAGACCGCGGTGCGCGAGGTCAGCCGGCGGCTCAGCATCGTCACCATGGAGAAGGCGGCGAGCAGCTCGCTGGCCGCCTGACCCCTCCCCTCCCGCCCCTCGGACGTCTCCCAGCCCGCTTCCCGAGCCGCTTCCGAGCCGATTCCCGAGCCCGCTTCCGCCGGCGCCCGACCTTCCGGTCGGGCGCCGTCGGGCTTGCCGCGCACGGGTCGTGTCCGGATGCCGGACGGCGGGTCCTGGTAACTGGGACCCGCTCCGGATGTCTGATTTACTTGCAGACATGACTGCGACGACGACATGCACCCCCACCGGCACCGCGCCGGCAGGTGAGCTGCGCATGTGCTGCCGTCGAATGTGTCACTGCTGAGGGCCCTCGTCCCTTTCCTCGCGCCCCGAAGCGAGGCCTCCGGCGCCGGATCGGCGCCCCTCTCCCGCCCGTCGTCCCTGATGACTCGTTAGGGCCACGTCCACGCGCGTCGGTGCGCCCGGACGGCCAGGATCGACGTACCCGGGATCCCACCCTGCACTGGTGTGCCGTCGGCATGCCGCTGACCGCCACAGGTGCGTCCGGCCAAAGGCCGTTCGCCCACGATCGATGGAAGCAGCCGTGATCACCACCAAGGACCTGACGAAGGTCTACCGTTCCCGAGGCCGCGAGGTGACCGCCCTCGACGGTGTCGACCTGCACGTGCGCGAGGGCGAGGTGTTCGGAGTCGTCGGCACCAGCGGCGCCGGCAAGTCCACCCTCATCCGCTGCGTCAACATGCTGGAGCGGCCCACCTCCGGCAGCGTCACGGTGGACGGCCTGGAGCTCACCGCCCTCCCCGGCAGCGAGCACCGCCCCGGGCGCGAGCTGCGCGAGGCCCGCCGCCGGATCGGCATGGTCTTCCAGCACTTCAACCTGCTCTCCTCGCGGACCGTCCAGGAGAACGTCGAGCTGCCGCTGGAGATCATCGGCGCGGACCGGCACGACCGCCGCCGCCGGGCCGCCGAACTGCTCGACCTGGTCGGCCTCGGCGAGAAGGCCCGCAGCTACCCGTCCCAGCTCTCCGGCGGCCAGAAGCAGCGGGTGGGCATCGCCCGGGCGCTGGCGGCCGAGCCCCGGGTGCTGCTCTCCGACGAGGCCACCAGTGCGCTCGACCCGGAGACCACCCGTCAGATCCTCGCCCTGCTGCGCGACCTCAACCGGCAGCTCGGCCTCACCGTGCTCCTGATCACCCACGAGATGGACGTCATCAAGTCCGTCTGCGACTCCGCCGCGCTGATGAAGGGCGGCCGGGTGGTGGAGTCCGGCGCGCTGACCGACCTGCTCGCCGACGGCCGCTCCCGGCTCGCCCGCGACCTCTTCCCGCTCGGCGACTTCGCCGCCGGCACCGCGAGCTCGGCCGGGCGGGACCGGACCGTCCTGGAGATCACCTTCCAGGGCGACGCCCCGGCCCAGCCGTTCGTCTCCCAGCTGGCCCGGACGTACCAGATCGACATCAACATCCTCGGCGCGGCGGTGGAGACCATCGCCGGCCGGATGGTGGGCCGGATGCGGGTCGAACTGCCCGGCGGGCACCCCGACAACGTCGTCCCGATCGGCTACCTGCGCGAGCAGGGCCTGCAGGTGGACGTCCTCGACCCGGCGCGTCCCCACCCCGGCGCCGACCCGGTGACCAGCGCGAACGGAGCGGCCGCATGACCTGGGACCAGATGTCGGAACTGCTGTGGCCCGCCACCTGGGAGACCCTCGGGATGGTCGGCATCGCCACCCTGGCCACCCTCGTCGTCGGCCTGCCGATCGGCCTGCTGCTGGTCCTCACCGACCGCGGCGGCCCGCTGCAGAACCCCGCCGTCGGCCGGGCTCTCGGCGTGGTCGTCAACGTCGGACGGTCCGTGCCGTTCGTGATCCTCATCGTGGCGGTGATCCCGTTCACCCGCTGGCTGGTGGGTACCTCGCTCGGGTGGCAGGCGGCCGCGGTGCCGCTGGCGATCGGTGCGATCCCGTTCTTCGCCCGGCTGGTGGAGACCGCCGTCCGCGAGGTGGACGGCGGTCTGGTCGAGGCCGTCCGCTCGATGGGCGGCTCCACCTGGACCATCGTCCGCAAGACCCTGCTGCCGGAGGCGCTGCCCGCGCTGGTCGCCTCGGTCACCACCACGGTGATCGCCCTGATCGGCTACTCGGCGATGGCCGGCACGGTCGGCGGCGGCGGCCTCGGCTCCCTCGCCGTCACCTACGGCTACCAGCGCTTCGAGACCGCCTTCATGTGGGTCATCGTCGCCGAACTGGTCGTCATCGTCACGGTCCTCCAGCTGATCGGCGACCGGATCGCCCGCCGGCTGGCCCACCGCGGCGACCGGACCGGCCTGTCCGCCCTGTCCGCCCTGCTCGCGCGCACCGGCCGCCCGGCGCCCGCCGAGGAGCCCGTCTCCTCCTCCTGACCCCGCCGCGGCCCCATCCGGCCGCCGCGTGAACCGGCCGACCCCACCGGCACCCCGGCCCGGGGACGGCCACCGCACTCCGCAGAAAGGCACTTTTCGTGCGTAACGTCCTGAAGACCACCACCGTCATCGCCACCGCCGGCCTCGCCCTCACCCTGGCCGCCTGCGGCAGCGGCGGCTCCTCGTCCGGCGACTCCGACCCGAACAAGGCGCTGACCGTCGTGGCCAGCCCCACCCCGCACGCGCAGATCCTCCAGTACGTCAAGGACAACCTGGCGGCCAAGGCGGGGCTCAAGCTCGACATCAAGGTGGTCAACGACTACGTGACCCCCAACACCTCGGTGCAGGACGGCTCCGCGGACGCCAACTACTTCCAGCACGTCCCCTACCTCGACGAGTTCAACAAGAAGCAGGGCACCAGCATCACCTCGGTGGGCACCGTCCACCTCGAACCGCTCGGCCTCTACTCCAAGAAGGCCAAGGCGGTCACCGAGCTCAAGGACGGCGCCCAGGTGGCCGTCCCCAACGACGCCACCAACGAGGGCCGCGCCCTCAAGCTGCTCGCCGACAACGGCGTCATCACCCTCAAGTCCGGCGCCGGCACCACCGCCACCGTCCGCGACATCGCCACCAACCCGAAGAACCTCAAGTTCAAGGAGCTGGAGGCGGCCCAGCTGCCGCGTTCCCTGGACGACGTCGACGCCGCCGTCATCAACGGCAACTACGCGCTCGACTCCGGCCTCAAGCCCGCCCAGGACGCCGTCGTCCTGGAGAAGGCCGAGGGCAACCCGTACGCCAACATCCTCGCCGTCAAGAAGGGCAAGGAGAGCGACGAGCGGGTGAAGAAGCTCGCCGAGCTGCTGCGCTCCGACGAGGTGAAGAAGTACATCCAGGACACCTTCCAGGGCTCGGTGATCCCGGCCTCCTGACCCGGCGGCACCACCCCGCACACCGGCCGGCCCCGGGCGCGCACCGCGTCCGGGGCCGGCCGGCGGTGTCCGCCCGCCGCGGCCGTTCCGGGGTCTGTTCCGGTGGCCGTTCCGGTGGCCGCTCACCGTGCCGTCGGCGCGAGGGCCGCGGATCTGACGGGGCGTCGCCGGAATGCGGGTACCCTGACTCGCCCGAGGAGGGCGGGGCGTACGGTGTGTCCACGACCCGGCGAGGAGAGACGGCATGGCAGCGAGCTTCCCCGAGACAGCCATCAGCACCGACAGGCTGCTGCTGCGCGCGCTCGACGAGGACGACGTCCCGAGTCTGGTCGCCATGATGGCGGACGAGCAGGTGCAGACCTGGACGGCCGTCCCGTCCCCCTTCACCGAGGCGCACGCCCGCGCATGGGTCACCCGCCTCGCGCCCGCCCGGCGCACGGAGGGCCGCGGAATCGTTTTCGCGGTCACCGAGCACCTCACCCAGCGGGTGGTCGGCGTCGTCCAGCTCCGCAACACCGACTGGCGGCTGCGCTCCACCGAGATCGAGTACGTCACCGCGCCCTGGGCCCGCGGCGAGGGGTACGCCCCCGAGGGCGTCCTCGGCGTCGCCCAGTGGCTCTTCGAGGACCGCGGCTTCCAGCGCCTGGAACTGCGCACCGCCGCCGGCAACACCGCCGCCCAGCAGGTCGCCCAGAAGATCGGCTGCATCAGCGAGGGCGTGCTGCGCAGCGCCTGGATAGTCCGCGGCGAGGACTGGTCGCCGGCGGCCGGCACCGCGCCCGAGGGCGCTCTGGTGGACCGGGCGGCGGGGGAGCAGCGCAGCGACCTGATCGTCTGGAGCCTGCTCCCCGAGGACCTGGACACCGCCGACGGCAGCGACTGGGCCGAGTCCCGGTACGTGCTGCACGACTGACCCGCCCCACCCCCGCCCCGCCCCCGCGCGGCCCCGCCGTGACCCGCCCGGCGTACGCCCGCGCGCGACCCGCCCGGCGTCCCCGCCGAGCCGTCCCCGAGCGGCTTCCCGCCGGCCGTCCCCGAGCGGTGCCGGACCCGGACCCGACCGGGGATCCGCCCGTACCCGACCACCGCTCCGGCGGCGCCCCCGCCCAGGTCCCGGCGGCACGCAGGAATCGCGCGCCCGTGCGGCATCCCGGCGCGCCCACCCGGTAACCTCTGCACCGGACGTGCCGACGCCGGCCGTCCGGTTCACGGGGCGGACCAGGCGAGGGAGAACGGCCGCAGATGGCTGACCGGATCACGGTCGTCGGGTGGGACGGAACGCCGCTGACCGAGGCGGCCGCCAGCGCGCTCGCCGGGGCGACCCTGGTGGCGGGTGCGCCCTACCAGCTCAACGCACTGCCGGTACCGTCCGGCGCCGAACGGATCGGGCTGGCCGACGTCCACGCCGCCGCCCGCCGGCTCGCCGACCACCGGGGCACCGCCGTCGTGGTCGCCGAGGGCGACCCCGGCTTCTTCGGTGTGGTGCGCACCCTGCGCCGGCCCGAGTTCGGCCTGGAGCTGGAGGTCCTGCCCGCCGTCTCCTCGGTGGCCGTCGCCTTCGCCCGGGTCGGGATGGCCTGGGAGGACGCCCAGGTGGTCTCCGCGCACGGCGGGCGGCTGCGCCGGGCGGCCAACGTCTGCCGGGCGAACCCCAAGGTCGCGGTCCTCACCACCGCCGACGCCGGCCCCAGCGAGCTGGCCCTGATGCTCCGCGACGTCCACCGCACTTTCGTGGTCTGCGAGGCGCTCGGCACCCCCGAGGAGGACGTCACCGTCCTCACCTCCGACCGGGTGCCCGACCACGACTGGCGCGACCCCAGCGTGGTGCTGGTGATCGGCGGCGGACAGCCCCCGGCCGACGAGGCGGCGGGCTGGCTGGCCGGACACCCGGTCGGCTTCCCCGCGCCCCGGCGCGGCTGGGCGCTGCCCACGGCGGCGTACGCCGGAGCGGACCGCGGCGAGCCCGCCCCGCCGGAGCTGCCCCCGCACGTCCGGGCCCTGGTGCTCGGCAAGCTCGACCCGGTGCCCGGCGACCTGGTCTGGGCGGTCGGCGCCGGCAGCGGCGGGCTGGCCGTGGAGGCGGCCCGGTTCGGCGCCGCGGTGGTGGCCGTGGCGGACGACCGGGAGGCCTGCGCGCGGATCACCGCCAACGCCCGCCGGTACGGCGCCGAGGTGGCGGTGGTGCTCGGCGAGGGCCCGGAGGTGCTCGGCGGCCTGCCCGAACCGGACGCGGTGGCCGTCGAGTTCGCCGATGTCGAGATGGTCCGCGCGGTGGTCGCGCGGAAGCCGGACCGGGTGGTCGTGGTGGCCCGGACGCTCGCCGAGGGCAAGGAGATCCGGAAGGTCGTCGACGCCGCCGGCTACCGGGTGGACGGCCTGCTGCTGCAGTCCGCGCCCTTCGGTGACCAGACCGGGGAGAGCGCCGGACGCACCTTCGGACCGGGCGACTACACCCTCTGTGTCTGGGGCGAGCAGCCCGACTGACCGGCCCGGCGCACCGGCGTGCGCGGGCGGTCGACCGGCGCACACCGGAGCGCCTGACCTCGGTGGCTGTCGGGGACGGTGATCCCGGTCGCATCCGGACACTGATTCGAGAGCCGGTCGGCCCCGGCCGGTAGGGTGGCCTGCGGGTTGATCCCCAGGAAGTGGCGGCACCGTGTCCGATCCGGAACGGTTGCCCCCTTTTTGACGTGATGCAACCCGTATTGGCATATCTTGCGGGAATTAGACGCGGTGCGTGCCGGGCCGGAAGAATGCTCCGGGGCCCGGCACCTCGTGCCGGTTGCCCTGAGTTGTCGTTGATTCTGATGGTGCGCCACCCAGGTGGGTGACGAGCGGGCCGGGGCGGTGCGGCCCGGGCCTTCGAGGAGTAGGGGCGCGACGGTCGGCGACCGTGTCGCCGAGGACGCGGAAGCGGCCTGGAAGGAGCTTTGACATGACCGATGGCGGCCACGTCCCGAGCCATGGACCCCTGCCCGAGGGCGGAGCGGGAGGCGTCGTGCCGGAGCACCCCCACCCCGTCGCGGACGGCCTCGGCGCCGTCCCCGGCGTACCGGCCGACGCGGCCGGCGGCTGGGCCGCGCCCGCCCGGCCGCATCCGGGGTACACCTTCCTGGACCAGGAGGACGACGACGACGTCCTGCTGATGCCCGGCCCGCAGGGCTCCTGGGGCGAGCCCGTGCACGGCGCCGTCGAGACCGTCAACGTGATGGAGACTCCGGCCGCCGGCATCCCGCTCAACGAGACCACCATGCCGCTGCGGACCATCGAGGAGGCCGGGCTCGCCGCCCAGGCCGCCGCCGGCACCCCGGTCGAGCCGTCCTGGCCGCCGGTGGCCCCGCCGATGCCCGCCGGCGCCGTCGACCCCGCCGTCCTGCAGGCCCAGGCCTCCGCGGCGGCGCAGGCCTCCGCGGCGGAGCCGCTGACGCAGCCTCAGCCGGTGCGCCGCCCGCTGCACGCGGGCCCGCCGATCCCGGACCCGTCGCTGATGACCGGCCAGGTGCCGGTCCGCTCGCTGGCCGACCGCGGCCCGACCGGCGCCACCCCGGCGCACGGGGTGCCGGTCGTCCTGCCGCAGCCCGAGGCCGTGGTGCCGCTGCCGCAGGGCATCCCGGCCGAGCCGGTCGCCGTCGCGCCGATGGCCGTCGAATCGGTGGCCGTCGAGTCCGTGGCGGTCGAGACGGTCGTCGTCGAGCAGGGTGTCGCCGAACCCGTGGCCGAGGTCGCGGTCGCGGCCGCCCAGGTCGTGGAGCCGGTGCCGGCGGTCGTCGCCGAGCCCGTCGTCGTGGAGCCCGCCCTCGCCGCGGACACGGCCGAGGCCGTACCGGTCGCTGCCGAGCCGATCGCGGTCGAGCCCGTGGCCGTCGCCGCCGAGGGTGCCGTCGCCGAGGCCCAGGCCGTACCCCCGGCCGAGGCCGGGCTGGTGGCCGTGGAGCCCGTGGCGGCTCCGGCCGGCGAGCCGTTCGCGCTGGCGCCGGTGACCGTCGAGGCCGCCGAGCCGGTCGCCGAGGTCGTCGCCGAGCAGGTGCCCGGTGCGGAGACCGCCGTTCCGGCCGAGGCCTCCGTCGAGGGTGTCGCCGAGCAGCCGGTGCCCGTCGCCGTCCCGCAGGCCGAGGGCCTGGCGCCGATGGACGCCACCGTCCCGGTCGAGGCCCCGGCCGTTGTCGAGCCGGTGGCCGCCGAGGCGATCGCCGTCGAGCCCGTGGCCGCCGGTCCGGAGGCCGTGCCGGCCGAGGCCGTCGCCGTGCCCGCCCAGGCCGAGCAGCCGGTCACCGAGGCCCCCGCCGACGCCACCGCCCAGGTCGCCGCCGAGGCCGTCCCGGCCGAGGCGTCCGGCACCGCCGTTCCCGCCGAGCAGCCCGAGCCGGTGCTGGTCGGAGCCGTCCCGGCGGAGGCCGAGGCGGCGACCGCCGGGCACCCGGTCGCCGAGCAGCAGGCCGTCGCCGTCTCGGCCGTCGAGACGGTCGAGGCCGGCGGCCCGGCCATCCCCGCCCAGGCGGGCGGCCAGCCGCGCCGGATCGCCGCCTTCCTGGCCGCGCCCTCCGGGCAGGTCCTGTCCACCCCGGACGGCGAGCCGGTCGAGCCCGCGCAGGCCGTCGCCGCCGCCGTGGCCGAGGGCACCGGTGAGCTGGTCGCCGAGGCGCTGGCCGTCCTGCCCGAGCAGGCCGAGCCGGAGACCGGGTCGACCCCCGAGGCCGCCCCCGCCACGGAGCTCGCGGAGCCCGCGGAGACCGTCGAGCCCACCGCCGTCCCGCTGCCCGCGGACGCCACCACCGCCGAGGCCGATGCGGCCCAGGCCGAGTTCCCCGAGGCCGAAGTACTCCCGGCCGACGGCCCCGAGGCCGCGACCGGCGTCGAGGCCGAGCAGGTCGAGGCCGAGCACCCCCAGGCCGAGAGCGCCGAGAGCGCCGAGCGCCCCCCGGCCGCCCCCGGCTTCGACGAGGCCGGCCGCGAGGCCGTCCACCAGGTCATCCGCGAGCGCCGCGACGTCCGCAACGGCTTCCGCCCGGACCCGATCCCGCACGACGTGCTGATCCGCGTCCTGGAGGCCGCCCACACCGCACCCAGCGTGGGCTTCTCCCAGCCCTGGGACTTCGTGGTGATCCGCTCCGCCAAGACCCGCCAGCGGATGCACGCCCTGGCGCAGCGTCAGCGCGACGCGTACGCCGAGTCGCTGCCCAAGGGCCGGGCGAAGCAGTTCAAGGAAATCAAGATCGAGGCCATCCTCGAGACCCCGGTGAACATCGTGGTCACCGCCGACCGCACCCGCGGCGGCCGGCATACCCTCGGCCGGCACACCCAGCCGCAGATGGCGCCGTACTCGGCCGCGCTCGCCGTCGAGAACCTCTGGCTGGCCGCCCGCGCCGAGGGCCTGGGCGTCGGCTGGGTGAGCTTCTTCGACGAGGAGCAGATGGTCCGCGAGCTCGGCCTGCCCGAGCACCTGGACGTGGTCGCCTACCTCTGCGTCGGCTACGTGGACGCCTTCCCGGACGAGCCCGAGCTGCAGCAGCAGGGCTGGGCCAAGAAGCGCCCGCTGTCCTGGGTGGTCCACGAGGAGCAGTACGGCAACCGGGCGCTGCCCGGCGAGGAGCCGTCCGACCTGCTCTCCGACACCCTGCGCGGGATCCGCCCGCTGGACGCCAAGGCGCTCGGCGAGGCCTGGGACCGGCAGAAGCGGATGACCAAGCCGGCCGGCTCGCTCGGCATGCTGGAGATCATCGCCGCCCAGCTCAGTGGCCTGGCCCGGAAGTGCCCGCCGCCGATGCCGGAGCCCGGCTGCGTGGCGATCTTCGCCGGCGACCACGGGGTGCACGCCCAGGGCGTCACCCCCTGGCCGCAGGAGGTCACCGCCCAGATGGTGGGCAACTTCCTGGCCGGGGGAGCGGTGGTCAACGCCTTCGCCGCCCAGGTCGGCACCGAGGTCTGCGTGGTGGACGTGGGCGTCGCCGCCGAGCTCCCCGAGGCGATCCAGCAGGGCCGCACCACCGGCCTGCTGCCGCGCAAGGTCAAGCCCGGGACCGACGACATGACCCAGGGCCCGGCGATGAGCCGGGAGGAGGCGGTCCGGGCGATCGAGGTCGGCATCGAGACCGCCCGCGACCTGGTCGCGGCCGGCAACAAGGTGCTGATCACCGGCGACATGGGGATCGCCAACACCACCGCCTCCGCTGCGCTGATCTCGGTCTTCACCGGGATCGACCCGGTCGAGGTCACCGGCCGCGGCACCGGCATCGACGACGAGACCCACGCCCGCAAGGTGGACGTGATCCGCCGGGCGCTGGACCTGCACCGGCCGGACCCGGCCGACCCGATCGGTGTCCTGGCCGCGGTCGGCGGCCTGGAGCACGCGGCGATCGCCGGCTTCCTGCTGGGCGCCGCCTCGCTGCGCACCCCGGTCATCCTGGACGGGGTGATCGCCGGTTCGGCCGCGCTGGCCGCCAAGGCGATCGCCCCCGAGGTACTGGCCGCCTGCATCGCCGGCCACCGCTCGGCCGAGCCCGGCCACCAGGCCGCGCTGGCCAAGCTCGGCCTGCGCCCGCTGATCGACCTGGACCTGCGCCTCGGCGAGGGGACGGGCGCGCTGCTGGCGCTGCCGCTGGTGCAGAGTGCGGCCCGCGCGATGCACGATGTAGCCACCTTCGACTCCGCCGGGGTCACCGAGAAGGCCTGACGCCGTCCGCAGTCCCCGTACCGGCCCGAGGGCGCGCCGGTACGGGGCACTCCGCCGTACCCGTTCGAACCCTCCCTCCCACCCAGGAGTCCTGCCCATGACCGCGCCCAACCCGCACCCCAGCACCGAGGGCCACACCCCGTACCCGGTCGGGCTGCTGCTCGCCGGCCGCCGGGTCGTCGTGATCGGCGGCGGCCAGGTCGCCCAGCGCCGCCTGCCCGCCCTGATCGCCTCGGGCGCGGACATCCACCTGATATCGCCCTCCACCACCCCGGCCGTGCAGGCGATGGCCGACGCCGGGGAGCTGACCTGGCACCGCCGCCGCTACCAGGACGGCGACCTCGCCGACACCTGGTACGCCCTGGTGGCCACCGACGACCCGGCCGTCAACACCGCCGTCTCCGCCGAGGCCGAGCGGGTCCGGGTGTTCTGCGCCCGCAGCGACGACGCCTCCGCCGCCACCGCCTGGACGCCGGCCTCCGGACGCGACGGCGGCGCCACCGTGGCGGTGCTGACCGGCGACCCGCGGCACTCGGCCGCCCTGCGCAACGCCATCGTGGACGGCCTGCGGGACGGCTCGCTGGCCGCCCGTCAGTACCGCGAGCGCAGCCCCGGGGTGGCCCTGGTCGGCGGCGGCCCGGGCGACCCGGACCTGATCACCGTCCGCGGCCGCCGGCTGCTCGCCGACGCCGACGTGGTGGTCGCCGACCGGCTCGCCCCGCGCGAGCTGCTCGCCGAACTGCCGCCGCACGTCGAGGTGATCGACGCCTCCAAGATCCCGTACGGCCGGTACATGGCCCAGGAGGCGATCAACCGGACGCTGATCGACCACGCCAAGGCGGGCAAGTTCGTGGTCCGGCTCAAGGGCGGCGACCCGTACGTCTTCGGCCGCGGCGGCGAGGAACTGCTGGCCTGCGCGGAGGCCGGCCTGCCGGTCACCGTGGTGCCGGGCATCTCCAGCTCGATCAGCGTCCCGGCGGCGGTGGGCATCCCGGTCACCCACCGCGGGATGACCCACGAGTTCACCGTGATCTCCGGTCACGTCGGGCCGGACGAGCGCTCGCTGACCAACTGGGACGCGGTCGCCCGGATGACCGGCACCCTGGTGCTGCTGATGGCGGTGGACAAGATCGGCGCCATCGCCGAGAAGCTGATCACCTGCGGCCGCTCGGCGGACACCCCGGTCGCGGTGGTCCAGGAGGGCACCACCGCGGCGCAGCGCCGGGTGGACGCCACCCTCGGCACGGTGGCCGCCGTGGTCCAGGAGGAGCAGGTCAAGCCGCCGGCGGTGATCGTCATCGGCGACGTGGTGCACGTCCTGGAGCCGTAGCACCGGCCGTCGGCCCCTGGGGCGCGCGGGGCACCCGGCCGGTCGAGGCCGGGGAGCCCCCGCGCCACTTCCCGTCCCCGGGCACCCGGCGCGACATGGGAGGATCGTTCCCGTGTCCGAACCCCGTACCGTCACCGACCCCGCCGACCCGCGCCTGGCCGACTACACCGGCCTCACCGACGTGGAGCTCCGCCGCCGCCGCGAACCCGCCGAGGGCCTGTTCATCGCCGAGGGCGAGAAGGTCATCCGGCGCGCCCTCGCGGCTGGCTTCCGGATGCGGTCGATGCTGCTGACCCCCAAGTGGCTCGGCGTCATGGAGGACGTCATCGCGGAGGCGGACGCCCCGGTCCACGTGGTCGAGCCCGCCCTCGCCGAACAGGTCACCGGCTACCACGTGCACCGCGGCGCGCTCGCCTCGATGGAGCGGCAGCCGCTGCCGGAGGCCGCCGAACTGCTGGCCGACGCCCGCCGGGTCGCCGTCCTGGAGGGCCTGATCGACCACACCAACCTCGGCGCGATCTTCCGCTCGGCGGCGGCACTCGGCATGGACGCGGTGCTGCTCTCCCCGGACTGCGCCGACCCGCTCTACCGGCGGGCCGTGAAGACCTCGATGGGCGCGGTGTTCTCCGTCCCGTACGCGCGGCTCGACCCGTGGCCCTCCGCTCTGGACGCGGTCCGCGCCGCCGGGTTCCGGCTGCTCGCCCTGACCCCGTCCGGTGCCGAGGACCTCGCGGTGGCCGCCCCGCACCTCCTGCCCAAGGCCGCCCTGATGCTCGGCGCGGAGGGCGACGGCCTCACCCGGCGCGCCCTCGACGCCGCCGACCAGCGCGTCCGCATCCCGATGGCCCACGGCGTCGACTCCCTCAACGTCGGCGCCGCCGCCGCCGTCGCCTTCTACGCGGTCAACTCCGCCTGACCGCCCCCTCAGCGGCGCCCCGCCGGCCGCGCCCCGTCAGGGGGCGCGGCGACCTGCGCGAGTAACCACCCCCACACCCGCACCCGGCCACTCCGAGCCCGAGCAGCCTCAGGCGCCCCCGCTACCGCCCGAAACCCCGGCCCCCGGCCAGGACTCCTCTAACGTCCCGTCCGCCCGCACGGTGTACCGCGTCGTCGACGCCGCCCCCGTCGCGTTCACCCGCTCCTCGCGGACCAGCGCGCCGTTCTCCACCCGCCATGCCGCCGCAGCCCGCGGATCGGCCGCCGAGGCCCGCGCGGCGAGCTGTACCGGCCCGTCCGCCCCGAACCCGAACAGCTGCACGAGATCCACCGGTACGGCCCCGTCCGCCCGCCGCAGCACCACGAGCACGGCCTGCCCGTCCCGGTACCTGGCCGGCAGCACGGTGGTCAGCGTGACCTGGGCCGACTCCCCGGTACCCCGCCCGTCCTTCAGCCGGATCGCGGGCCCGCCGACCGGGTCGGCGTACGTCCGGTTCGGCCAGTCGACCGCGGGCGCCGCCCCGGCCGCCGGACCGATCCCGCTGGGGCCTGGGGCGTGGCCGCCCGACGGCGGCGCACCGTCGATGGACACCGGCGCACCCCCCGCCCCGACCTGGCTGCCCCCCACGGAGGGGCCTCCCGTCGCACCGGACGAGGCCGCGGACGCCGCCGGAGCGGGCCGCAGTCCCCGGGCCGACCGGTTCTCGCAGCCCTGCGCCGCGGCGATGGCCAGCGCGACGCCGACCGTCACGGTCACGAACACCACCACCCGCTGCCGCAGCAGCCGCCGCCGCGCGCTGAGCGGACGCCCGGGCGGCGGGGTGTGCTGACGCTCCCGCGCGGCCCCGGGCCGTCCGGGTGCGGGCGTCGGCCGGCCGGGGGCCGGCGTGGGCCGCCCCGGAGCGGGGGTGTGCTGGCGGTTGCGCGGTACGCCGGGCCGGGCCGGGCCGGTGGCGTGCTGGCGCTCCCGGGCGGTCTCGGGGCCCTCCTGACGGGGCATCGCCGGGGTGGGCGGCCCGCCGTGCGGCCGTCGCGGACGCTCGCCGGGAACCGGACGCCCGGCCCGGGCCGGGTGCACCGGCCGCACCGGGGTCGCCGCCGGCCCGCCACGCGCCGCCTGCGCCCCGGGCTGACCCGCGGCCCGACCGCCGACCGCGAACCCACCGGGACCGACCCCGCGACCACCACCGGGAGCACCGCCGGGAACGCCCCGCGGCGGCACCGCCCCGGCCCGCTCCACCGGCACCTGCCCGGCGACACCGGCCGCCCCGCCCACACCGCCCGCACCACCCGGCCCGGCCGCACCACCCGTACCACCCGACCCCACGGACACCGGTCGACCGGCCGCACCCGCCGCCGCGGCGCCGCCACCGTCCCCCGGCGCACCGCCACCGGGAGCACCGGCACCGCCCGCGGCCAGGCTCGCCGGCGCCGGCGGGGGACCCCCGCGCCGCCCGCCGCCCGCCGTCCCGCGCGCGGCCAGCTCACTCAGCCGCTCGTGCAGCGCGCCCGCCGGAGGCCGCTCGGACGGCTCCTTCGCCAGGCAGGCCCGCACCAGCGGCGCCAGCGCGGGCGGTACGGCCGACAGGTCGGGCTCCTCGTGCACCACCCGGTACAGCATCACCTCGGAGGAGGCCCCGGACCCGAACGGCGAATCTCCGGTCAGCGCGAACGCCAGCGTGGCGCCGAAGGCGAACACGTCGGTGGCCGGCGTCACCGCCGCACCCCGCACCTGCTCGGGCGCCAGGAAGCCGGGGGAGCCCACCGCCGTACCGACGTGGGTGAGCGTGCTCGCGCCGCGCGACCAGGCGATGCCGAAGTCGATGATCCGCGGGCCCTTGGGGGAGAGCAGGATGTTGGACGGCTTGAGGTCGCGGTGGACCACCCCCGCCTCGTGGACCTTCACCAGCCCGTCCGCCAGCGCCGCGCCGATCCGGGCCGCGTCCGGCCAGGCCAGCGGGCCCTCCTCGGTGACCTGCTTGTACAGCGACGGCCCCGGTACGTACGCGGTGGCCAGCCAGGGGCGGTCCGTCTCGATGTCGGAGCCGACCACGCGGGCGGTGCAGCCGCCGCGGATCCGGGAGGCGGCGGCGATCTCCCGGGCGAACCGGGTGCGGAACTCGGAATCCTCCGCCAGCTCGGCGCGGATCAGCTTGAGCGCGACCCGCTGGCCCTTGCGGTCCGACCCGAGGTAGACCACGCCCATCCCGCCGGCGCCCAGCCGCCGGTGCAGACGGTAGGGCCCGACGATGCGGGGGTCCTCACGCCTCAGCCGCATCATCGCCATGCTCAATCCCGTCAGCCCGTGGGGTGAGACCCCGTCGGATGGGGCATCGTCAGATTCCTGTAGGGCACAGCTTACGGACTGCCCGATGCGCTGTGCTGACGCGCAACACCCGCAGCCCCGGTCGGATTGTCGGATCCACGTCCAGACCCGCCCGCGACCCCTGCCCGCACCGGCCCCACCCCCTGCCCGGGAGGCCCCGGCGAGGCCCCGGCGAGGTCCCGGGGACGCTCTCAGGGTTCCCCCCGGGGGTCCGTTCGACCTCGTCTCCCCCTCCAGGAGTAGGCGCCACCCTCGGGGCTCATCCTCCGGGATGCCCACAGGACGGTACGCGGGCATGACGACCCTCGGCGGCCCGCCGCCTACCTTTGATCTCAGCGGTGGGCGGCACTCGTCCCCCGAGGTCCTCCGCCCCCGCGCCCCCTTCCCGGACGTCCCGATTCGCGGGCGTCCGACGACCAGCAGGACGGCAGGAGCAGGATCATGGCCACGCAGCTCACCCGGGTTCCCCGGCGTCGGCGGCCGTTCGCCGCGCACACCCCGGTCTCGGAGACGCGGCACCCCGCGGTGGCGCTGGCGATCGCGGTGCCCTGCGCGGTCCTGCTGCTCGTCCTGTTCGGCGGGTGGGAGCAACTGGCGACGCAGACCAAGGCGGTCGCCGATCTGATCGGGCGCTGACCTCCGGGGTAGGGGTCGGCGCCGGCCGGGGCGCTGCGCACCGCGGGGACGCGGACGGGCGGAGAGCGGTACGCAGGAGCGACCTCGGCACACAGTGGCCGGGTACGGAACGTCGGTGAGGACGTCCGTGCCCGGCCCCGTTGCGTTCACCCCCGAACCGACCCCGGGAACGCCGAAGGCCGCGATCAGTGATGATCGCGGCCTTCGCTCGCTGGTGCGCGATACTGGGATTGAACCAGTGACCCCTACCGTGTCAAGGTAGTGCTCTCCCGCTGAGCTAATCGCGCGGGTGCGCCGAACCCGAGGGTTCGAGTGCGCGATACTGGGATTGAACCAGTGACCCCTACCGTGTCAAGGTAGTGCTCTCCCGCTGAGCTAATCGCGCTGGGATGCGAGGATCCGAAGATCCTCAGTGCGCGATACTGGGATTGAACCAGTGACCCCTACCGTGTCAAGGTAGTGCTCTCCCGCTGAGCTAATCGCGCGGGGAGGGCGCCTGGCGAACCAGGTGCTCCTCTTGGAGGTGGAGACGGGATTTGAACCCGTGTACACGGCTTTGCAGGCCGTTGCCTCGCCTCTCGGCCACTCCACCAGGCAACTTCGAAGAACGATCTTACACTGTCCTTCATCGAGCGGACGACGAGATTCGAACTCGCGACCCTCACCTTGGCAAGGTGATGCTCTACCAACTGAGCCACGTCCGCCTGTCTCCCGGTCGCTTCCCCGTTTTTCTCCGGTTCCGCTCCCTGGCGACGTGTTGAACTCTAGCGGATCCCAGGGCCAGCTGAAAAATCCGTTCCCGCAGCGTGCCGCGGGGGTGGCCGTCGGACGTCCTCGCCGGGACGCTTCCGCGCAGCTCGCGACCGGCACCCGCCGGGGGCACCGACCTAGACTTCAGGGACCGGGGCGACCCCTCGGCCCGCGCCCGCAGCGGCGCGGAGCGCAGCACCGAGTCCGTGCAGGAGAACCGTGTCCGGCCGCACCACCCCGCTCAGTCCCGACCAGCCGATGGCCCGCTTCGGCGGTCGCCTGGCCACCGGCCTGCGGGAGGTCACCTCCGACCCGGCCGCCCTGGACGGCTCCGGCTTCTGGGCCGTGGCCTACGACTTCGAGGGCCGGCTGACCTGCGCCCGCTTCGACGAGGTCCGCCCGGACCCGGCACCGCCGCGGACCGACGGCTGGCTGGGCCCGCGCCCCGACGCCTGGGAGACCTCCCTGGACCGCGCCGGGTACGTCGCCGGGGTCCGCCGGATCCGCGAGCACATCGCGGCCGGCGAGGTCTACCAGGCCAACCTCTGCCGGGTGCTCTCCGCGCCCCTGCCCGATCCCGGCCTCGCCGACATCGATGCGCTGACCGGACTGCTCGCGCACGGGAACCCGGCGCCGTACGCAGGAACGATTCGCCTCCCGGAGCACGGGGTGGAGATCGCCACCGCCTCGCCCGAGCTCTACCTCCGCCGGCAGGACCGCACCGTGCTCTCCGGCCCGATCAAGGGCACCGGCCGCACCGAGGACGACCTGCTGGAGAAGGACCACGCCGAGAACGTGATGATCGTCGACCTGGTCCGCAACGACCTCGGACGGGTCTGCGAGACCGGCAGTGTCACCGTCCCCGACCTCTGCGTGGTGGAGAAGCACCCCGGCCTGGTCCACCTGGTCTCCACCGTCCAGGGCACCCTCCGCGCCGGCGCCGGCTGGCCCGGGCTGCTGGACGCCACCTTCCCGCCCGGTTCGGTCACCGGCGCGCCCAAGTCCAGCGCGCTGCGCATCATCGACGCCCTGGAGACCGCCCCCCGCGGCCCGTACTGCGGGGCGATCGGCTGGGTGGACGCCGACCGCGGCGAGGGCGAACTCGCGGTCGGGATCCGGACGTTCTGGATCGACCGGAGCAGCGGCGCCCCGGTGCTGCGGTTCGGCACCGGCGCCGGCATCACCTGGGGCTCCGACCCGGACCGCGAGTGGGACGAGACCGAGCTGAAGGCCGCCCGCCTGGTCGCGATAGCGTCGGGATCCGCCGTCCACTGAGACCCCGGACGACCCCGGCCGACCAGGCCCGGGGGCCGTCCGGAGTCCAGCGCACCGCCCACCCACCGAAGGAGCACCCGCAGCGATGATCTGGGTCAACGGATCCCTGACCGAGGGCGACCGGGCCGCCGTGCCGGCGCTCGACCACGGACTCACGGTCGGCGACGGCGTCTTCGAGACCGTCAAGGCGGTGGACGGCCGGCTCTTCGCGCTGACCCGTCACCTCGACCGGCTGACCCGCTCGGCCCGCGGCCTCGGCCTGCCCGACCCCGACCACGCCCTGGTCCGCGAGGCCTGCGACCGGGTGCTGGCGGCCGACCCGATGCCGCTCGGCCGGCTCCGGATCACCTACACCGGCGGCATCTCCCCGCTCGGCAGCGAGCGCGGGGACGCCACCCCGGGCCTGGTGGTCGCGATCGGCTCCGCCAAGCCCCGCCCCGACACCACCGCCGTGGTCACCGTCCCCTGGCGCCGCAACGAGCACAGCGCCGTCGCCGGCCTGAAGACCACCTCGTACGCGGAGAACGTGGTGGCGCTGGCCGCCGCCCACCGGGCCGGCGCCTCCGAGGCCGTGTTCGCCAACACCGCCGGGCGGCTCTGCGAGGGCACCGGCTCCAACGTGTTCGTCGTCCTCGGCGGCCGGCTGCTCACCCCGCCGCTCGACTCGGGCTGCCTGGCCGGCATCACCCGCAGGCTGGTGATCGACTGGACCGGCGCCGAGGAGGCCGACCTGCCCTACGACGCCCTGGCCGAGGCCGAGGAGGTCTTCCTGACCTCCACCCTGCGCGACGTCCAGGCGGTCACCCGTGTCGACGACCGCGAGCTCCCCGGGCCCGGCCCGGTCACCCTCAAGGCGATGGCCCAGTTCGCCGAGCGCGCCGCCGACGACCTGGACCCCTGACCGCCGGGCGCGCCGACCCGTGAACGCGTCCGGCCTCGGGTGTGGATCTCCGGCCCCGGAACCCGGGATAGAACCCGGCCGCCGCGGGGAAGGGAGCGTTCATGACCACCACGCTGCGCCCCGACGGGGCCGAGGAGCCCACGCCGCACGGCGGCCGGACCCGCCGCTGGCGGATCTGCGTCAACGGCCGCCCGGTCGGCGGTCTGCGGACCACCGCCCTGCCCCGGGGCGACCAGTGGTGGGGTGAGATCTCCGAGCTGGAGGTCACCGAGGGCCGCCGGCGCGGCCGCGCCACGGTGGGCGTGCTCGCCGCCGAGGAGGTGCTGCGCGGCTGGAACTGCCGCCGTGCCGACGTGACGGTGCCGGCCGGGTCCGCGGCGGGCCTGCGCCTCGCCGAGGCGCTCGGCTACGCGTCCCGGATGCAGAACATGGCCAAGCACCTCGACCTGCCGCCGGCCCTGCCGCCGGGCGTGACCGACCGTCCGATGACCGCGGCCGAGTTCGACGCCTGGCTGGCCGAGGCCCGCGAGCACTACGTGGACGAGCTGGCCGCCTCGGGCCTCACCCGCGAGCAGGCCCGGATCAAGTCGGACGCCGACCACCACCACCTGCTCCCGCAGGGCCGCACCACCGAGGACGTGGTCCTGCGCCACCTGCAGGACGTGGCCGGCACCGTGGTGGGCGACCTCTGGCTGGCCCTGCGCCAGGGCCTGCTGCCCGACGGCAGCCCGTTCGCCTGGGTGATGGTGGTCAAGGTGGACGAGGCGCACCGCGGCCGCGGCCACGGCCGCGCCCTGATGCAGGTCGCCGAGCGCGAGTGCCTGGCCGCGGGCGTCCGGGACCTCGGTCTGAACGTCTTCAGCCGGAACGCGGTGGCCATCCGCCTCTACGAGTCCCTCGGCTACACCGTCACCCGGCGGACCCTGGGCAAGGACCTGCTCTGACGGCGGCGGGCGCGGCACTCCACGAGCGCCGCGCCCGGGCCGACTCCGGATCCGGTCAGCCGGCCCGCTGGGCGTCCAGGATGCCGATGATCCGCTCCAGCAGGCCCTCCTGGCTTTTCCCGCCGTCCAGCCGCTGCCCTGCGACCAGGTAGGTCGGGGTGCCCGTCACCCCGATCGCCTTGCCCTCGGCCACGTCGGAGTCCACCAGCAGGGTGTGCCGCCCGTCGATCAGCGCGACGTCCACCTCCTCGGCCTCCAGGCCCAGCTCGCCGGCCAGCTCCACCAGGAACGGCTCGCCGGCCTTGCCGAGCTCCTCCACACGGCCGAGCAGCGCCTCGGCGTACTCCCAGCCGCGACCCTGGTCGAAGGCCTCCTGGGCGGCCTGCGCGGCCGCGTAGGCGTGCTTGTTCTTCTCCAGCGGGAAGTGCCGCAGCTCGATCTCGAGCGCGTCCCCGTAGCGCTCACGCAGCGCGCGGAGGTCGGTGAGGGCGGTGCGGCAGTCGGGGCACTGGAGGTCGCACCAGAACTCGAGGCGGGGGAGAGGAGCGTCGATCATGCCCCAAGCATCTCAGCCTCCGGGCCGCTCCGGCGCCGCCGACCGACGGACCGGCCCGTCCCCGCCGGGCGTCAGCCCGCCGTGATCGTGTCGGCCGAGCGCTGCCGGGCCCGGTACGCGGCGACGTGCAGCCGGTTGCCGCAGGTACGGCTGTCGCAGTACCGGCGGGAGCGGTTGCGCGAGAGGTCCACGAAGACCCGGACGCAGTCCGGCGCCTCGCACCGGCGCAGCCGCTCGCGCTCGCCGGCCATGACGATGAAGGCCAGCGCCATGCCCAGCTCGGCCGCGAGGTGGTCGCCGATGGCGGCGTGCGGGGCGAAGTAGTGGATGTGCCAGCCGTGGTTGTCGTGGTTGGTCAGCCGCGGGGTGGTGCCGGCGTCGGCCACCACGGCGTTCACCAGTTCGGCGGCGTGCTCGGTGGAGTCGGCCGAGAAGACCTCGCGGAGCCGGCCCCGCAGGGCGTGCACGGCGGCCAGGTCGGCCGGACCGAGCGAGTCGATCTCGCTGATCTCCTGCCGCACCACGAACGCGCCCAGCGCCGCCACGTCGGGCAGCTGTTCGCTCCCGCAGGCCTGCGGCGAGGTGTTCAGCAGCTCGACCAGAATGCTCAGCGCGCACTCGGTGTCATGGGTGATCAGCACGTGGGGGCTCCTCACGCGGCGGGGGCCTCGGCCTCCCGCGTCGGTCATCGCGTGCCCGACAATACCGGGATCGCGCGTTCGGGGCCCGAAATCCGGACAGGGGTGACGCCCGCCGGACGGCCGTACCGTCGGCGGGCGCCACCCCTGCGGGGCTCCGCTGCCGGAGCGGGCGGGGTGAGGAGCCCCGCGACCGCGGTGGTGCGCGGTGTGTCTGCGACCGTGCCCCCGAGTAGGACGGACGCGCGTCGGGTAGCGCCGCGCCGCTCGCGCGGCCGGCGGCCCGGTTCCGGTCAGCTTTCGGCGAGGATGTGGGACAGCTCCCGATCGAGGTCGAAGTGACGGTGTTCGGTGCCGGGGGGCACCGCGGCGTCGGTGCGCTTGAGGAAGGACTCAAGCGCCCGGGCTGGCGCCTCCAGCAGGGCTTCTCCTTCCGGAGAGCTCAGGGCGATGCAGACCACCCCTTGTCCGTGGCTGCGGGACGGCCAGACCCGGACGTCGCCGGTACCGGTGGGTCGGTGCAGCCCCTCCGCGAGGAGGTCGCGGGCGAACACCCACTCCACGGTCTCGTCGGCTCCGGTGTGGAACGTCGCATGCACGGCATAGGGATCGGCGGTGTCGTAGCGCAGGCCCGCCGGGACGGGCAGTGAGGACTCGCTGGACACGATGAGGCGCAGGTGCAGCTCACAGCTGACCGTGGTGTTCATAAGCGCCAGGGCCTTTCGCTCAGTGTGCGCTCGGGGAATCGCACGTCGGCGAACGGACCATCCCACCTGAAAGCCCGGTGTAAACCCGTCTGTCCGGATTCCCCTGCGAGTCGTACCCCTTCCGGCGCATTGCCGAATCGCCGGGGCGGCGTGATCGCCCCGTCGTCCGGCCCGGAACTCCGGTAGTTTTCCGGTCATGGCTGTGCGAAGCGAGGACCGACAGGTGGACGACATGGGGAGCGCCGGCGGGAACGGGGACGGGGGCAAGCCGCTGGGGTCGAGAGCCCCGCACTTCATCCGGCGGTCGCGGCCGCTGCACCTGAGCTGGCAGGTGGTGATCTTCCTCATCGGCCTGGCCGTGGTGGGGCTCGGCGTGATCATGCTGCCGCTGCCCGGTCCGGGCTGGGTGGTCATCTTCCTGGGCATGGGCATCTGGGCGACCGAGTTCGTCTGGGCCCAGCTGGTGCTGCGCTGGACCCGCCGCAAGGTGTCGGAGGCCGCCCAGCGCGCCCTGGACCCGAAGGTCCGGCGGCGCAACATCACGCTGACCGTGATCGGCCTGGCCGTGATCGGCGCGCTGGCGGGCTGGTACCTGTACCGGTACGGGCTGACCATGCCGTGGAACCTGCGCTGACCGGCGGGGGTGTTCGGAGCACCCCTTCGGATGGGGTAATGTTTTCCCTGCACCCGGGCGATTAGCTCAGCGGGAGAGCACTTCGTTCACACCGAAGGGGTCACTGGTTCGATCCCAGTATCGCCCACCGGAATGCAGTAGGTGCAGGGCCCCGACCAATTATGGTCGGGGCCCTGCACCTTTTCCGCGTTCCATTTCCGAAGTGCTGACGGGTATTCACCTCCGGCCTGCGCAACGGGATCTGTCCCACCGTCGGGCGGGTCGGTTCGGGGCCGATTGGGAACCCGGGGCCACGTGGTGCTACAGTTCTTCTCGTTGCCCGGGCGATTAGCTCAGCGGGAGAGCACTTCGTTCACACCGAAGGGGTCACTGGTTCGATCCCAGTATCGCCCACCGAGCACAACGCGCAGGCCCCGACGATGAGTCGGGGCCTGCGTCGTTCTGCGTTCCGGGCCCGGCCGGCCGGATGCGGCGGGGCTCAGGCCGCCAACTCACAGCGGTGCTCCGGCTCCAGGCGACGGCCGCAGCCGCACCGGGCCGGGCGCAGCGGCCAGGAGAAGTCCACCCGCTCCGGGGTGCCGGTCCGGTCGAACCAGTTCTGCAGGCCCTGTGCCTGGGCCGCGTGCCAGACCGCCTGGCGCAGGTGGAGCTCGGCCGGGGACATCCGGCCCAGCCGCTGCGGGTTGCGGGTGCCGAGGGTGCGGACCAGTTCCAGGGCCGCAGTCGCGTCCGCCGAGGCGTCGTGGGCGCCGTCCAGTACCACCCCGTAGTGCGCGCAGAGGTCGGTCAGGGTGCGGCGGCCGCGGCGGTAGCGGTCCACGTGCTTGTCGAGCACCCGCGGGTCCAGCACCAGCAGTTCGGTGCCGTCCAGGCTCTCGGTCAGCGAGCAGCCCCGGTGCCGGCGCAGCTCGCGGTCCAGCAGGGTGAGGTCGTACGGGGCGTTCATCACCACCAACGGGACGCCGGTGCGGGCCTGGTCGGCCAGGGCTCGGGCGATCTCCGCCACCACCGTCCGCGGCGGGCGGCCGTGGGCGCGGGCGTGCTCGTCGCCGATGCCGTGAACGGCCCTGGCGGCGTCGGGAATCGGGACGCCGGGGTCGGCCAGCCAGGTCGTGGTGCGCGGGGCGGCGCCCGGCGCGGGCTGGAGGACCAGGGCGGCGGAGACGATCCGGTCTGACTCCACGTCCACGCCGGTGGTCTCGGTGTCGAAGGAGGCGAGCGGACCTAGGTACCAGTGGCGGGACTGCTGCATGACTGCCCCTCAGAGGCCGCACGGGCGGGCGGGCGGCGCGCCACCGAGGACCAGCGGTGCGCCGCTCTGCCGTGGTGATACCGCAGTTGACGCCCACTCAACCGTAATGGCGGAAATCAGTCGCACGCGGTGACGAAGGGGTAACGGAAAGGTGTCGGGTGCGACGTGATAGGTGTGCGAGGCAATGGGTCCGGTCTCGGTACCATGCACAGGCGGCGAATTCGCCGCTCCACAGAAGCCAGAACGTCAGGAGAGACCGGTGACGGACGTCCGGATCATCATCAACCGCGAACCCGATCGGGAAGAGCGCGTGGTGACCACGGGCACGACGGCCGCCGAGCTCTTCGCCGACGACCGCTCGATCATCGCCGCCCGGGTCGGCGGCCAGCTGAAGGACCTCGCGTACGCCGTGCAGGACGGCGACGAGGTCGAGCCGGTCGAGATCTCCAGCAAGGACGGCCTCGACATCCTGCGGCACTCCACTGCGCACGTCATGGCGCAGGCCGTGCAGCAGCTCTTCCCGGAGGCCAAGCTCGGCATCGGCCCGCCGGTCAAGGACGGCTTCTACTACGACTTCGACGTCGAGAAGCCCTTCCACCCCGATGACCTCAAGGCCATCGAGAAGAAGATGCAGGAGATCATCAAGCGCGGGCAGAGGTTCTCCCGCCGGGTGGTCTCCGACGACGACGCCCGCGAGGAGCTGTCGGCCGAGCCGTACAAGCTGGAGCTGATCGGCCTCAAGGGCTCCGCCGCGACCGCCGGCGAGGGCGCCGACGTCGAGGTCGGCGCCGGCGAGCTGACCATCTACGACAACCTGGACGCCAAGTCCGGCGAGCAGTGCTGGGGCGACCTCTGCCGCGGCCCGCACCTGCCGAGCACCCGGCACATCCCGGCGTTCAAGCTGATGCGCAACGCGGCCGCCTACTGGCGCGGCAGCGAGAAGAACCCGATGCTGCAGCGCATCTACGGCACCGCCTGGCCGAGCAAGGACGAGCTGAAGGCGCACCTGGACTTCCTGGTGGAGGCCGAGAAGCGCGACCACCGCAAGCTCGGCAACGAGCTCGACCTGTTCTCCATCCCGGAGCAGATCGGCTCCGGCCTCGCCGTCTTCCACCCCAAGGGCGGCATCATCCGCCGGGCCATGGAGGACTACTCGCGCCGCCGGCACGAGGAGGAGGGCTACGAGTTCGTCTACACCCCGCACGCCACCAAGGGGAAGCTGTTCGAGACCAGCGGCCACCTGGACTGGTACGCCGACGGTATGTACCCCCCCATGCAGCTCGACGAGGGCGTGGACTACTACCTCAAGCCCATGAACTGCCCGATGCACAACCTGATCTTCGACGCGCGCGGCCGGTCCTACCGTGAACTGCCGCTGCGCCTCTTCGAGTTCGGGACGGTGTACCGGTACGAGAAGTCCGGTGTGGTGCACGGCCTGACCCGGGCCCGCGGCTTCACCCAGGACGACGCGCACATCTACTGCACCCGTGAGCAGATGGCGGACGAGCTCGACTCGACGCTGACCTTCGTGCTCAACCTGCTGCGCGACTACGGTCTGACCGACTTCTACCTGGAGCTGTCCACCAAGGACCCGGAGAAGTACGTCGGCTCGGACGACACCTGGGAGGAGGCCACCGCGGTCCTCGCCGCCGTGGCCGAGAAGCAGGGCCTGCCGCTGGTCCCGGACCCGGGCGGCGCGGCGTTCTACGGCCCGAAGATCTCCGTCCAGGCGAAGGACGCGATCGGCCGCACCTGGCAGATGTCGACCATCCAGCTCGACTTCAACCTGCCGGAGCGCTTCGACCTCGAGTACACCGCGGCCGACGGCTCGCGCCAGCGCCCGGTCATGATCCACCGTGCCCTGTTCGGCTCGATCGAGCGGTTCTTCGCGGTGCTGCTGGAGCACTACGCCGGCGCCATGCCGCCGTGGCTGGCCCCGGTCACCGTGACCGGCATCCCGATCACCGACGAGCACGTGCCGTACCTGCTGGACGTGGCGGCCGAGCTGAAGAAGCACGGCATCCGGGTCGAGGTCGACACCTCCGACGACCGCATGCAGAAGAAGATCCGCAACGCCCAGAAGGCGAAGGTCCCCTTCATGCTGATCGCGGGCAACGACGACGTCGAGGCCGGCGCGGTGTCCTTCCGCTACCGCAACGGCGAGCAGAAGAACGGCGTCCCGGTGGCCGAGGCGGTCGCCGAGATCGTGGACGCGGTGGCGCGCCGGATCCAGGTCTGACGGCCGCCGCGCGGAGCGCGGCTCAAGCGGTGGGGCAGGCTCGCAGGAGTCTGCCCCACACCGCTTTGCAACGCCGGTGCGGCGAATATGCTGATCAGCATGATGAGTGAGCCGGAACTGCAGCAGGGCGTGGGGGAGCCGGACGGCTTCCGGCGCCTGTGGACCCCCCACCGGATGGCCTACATCCAGGGTGAGAACAAGCCCACCGGGCCCGCTCCCGACGACGGCTGCCCGTTCTGCTCCATCCCCAAGCTCTCCGACGAGGACGGCCTGATCGTCGCCCGTGGCTCCGCCGTGTTCGCGGTGCTCAACCTGTACCCGTACAACGGCGGCCACCTGATGGTGGTCCCGTACCGGCACGTGGCCGACTACACGGACCTGGACGAGGACGAGACGGCCGAGCTGGCCGTGTTCACCAAGCACGCGATGACCGCGCTGCGGGCGGCCTCCGGCGCGCACGGGTTCAACATCGGGATGAACCAGGGCGCGGCGGCCGGGGCCGGGATCGCGGCGCACCTGCACCAGCACGTGGTGCCGCGCTGGGGCGGGGACACCAACTTCATGCCGGTGGTGGGGCACACCAAGGTGCTGCCGCAACTACTCGCGGACACCCGCAAGATGCTCGCCGAGGTCTGGCCGCAGGGCTGAGCCGACCGTACGGACGCCGCAGGGCCGGTACCGAGAGGACTCCCTCGGGTACCGGCCCTGCCGGGTTCCGGGCGGGTCAGCCGGCGTCGTAGCGGTCGGCGCGGAACGGGCGGCTGCCCTGCATCTCGGACTTCACGATGCCGACGCGGCTGGTGAAGCGGTCCACGTTGACGTCGTGCTCGGCCAGGAAGTCGATGGTCGCCGCCTGCACCGCGTTCACCACCGGGGTGGCCGCGTAGATCGCGTCGTCCGACTTGAACCGGCTGATCCAGGCCAGGTCCGTCCACGCCTGCCGCAGGCAGAACGGCTCCGGCAGGCCGATCGACCCGCCGAGGTACGCCAGCAGCGTCGGGATCCGCAGGAACGGCGCCCGGACCGCCTGCCGCACCACCTCGTCGTTGTCCACCAGCGGCAGCTGGACGGTCTGCGTCTCCCACCGCTTGAACGACTTGCGGACCTCGATCTCCTTGGGCTTGGGCTTCGCCGTGAAGTACCCGACGATCTGGCCCAGGGCGTGCCCGGTGACCCGCACCTGCAGGTTGTTGTGCAGCACCACGATCTCCACCACCATCGTGGTGACCAGCTGGCCCTTGTGGAGCACGTACTGGATGGCGATCCGGTGCCGGGCGTCGCTGCCGAAGGTCTGCTTGTTGGCGATCTCCGCGACGGCGAAGTCGCGCATCCGGTAGCCGTCCATCTCGCTGCCGCCGGGACGGCCGATCTCGTCCGCGCCCTCGGGGATGTCCTGGACCACCCACTGGTGGATCGACGGCCGCGGCATCCCGCCGTTGGGGAGCTCGCTGCCGACCAGGCTGCCGAGCCGCTCGGTGATCTTCCGGGCAAGGTCGTTGATGTGGAAGACCCGGAAGTCCTCCTGGCCCTCGGCGGGCCTGAGGTCCTCGTTGAGTGCCCACTCGCTCCACCGCGCGCCGACGCCGAGGATGCCCTTGGCGCCCGCGTAGTGGTGGATGTTGGTCTCCTGCTCGGCGGCGAGCCGGTCCAGCGCCGCCTTGAGGTCCACCGCCTTCTTGTCCAGGTGGTCCCGCGGGACGGCCTTCGGCACGGTGGCCGCGACCGCGCTGCCGGTGACCAGGGCCTCCCAGCGGGCACGCAGGTCCAGCACGCTGCGCAGGGCGATCCGCTTGGCCAGCAGCCAGCCGAGCACCGGGACGAGCATCATCACCCGCCAGTACAGCGCCCACGGGCCCGTGACCGGCGGGCGCAGCGCGAACAGCACCGCCAGGCCGCCGGCCACCAGCAGGGCCAGCGTGCCGTAGAAGCCCTCGCGAGCCGGGCTGGTCCGCTTCAGGTAGGCACGGGCCTGGAAGGCGGCGAGCCAGATCAGCGTCCCGGGGAGGAAGAGCCCGCCGCAGACCAGGGTCAGCGTGGTCAGCCGCCGGTCCCGGGCGTCCCGCAGGTCCTGGGCGGCGAGGCAGTGCTCGACGACCATGCGGACGTCGGTGCCGAAGGAGGGCACCAGCGGGTTGCGCTTGGGGGCCAGCGTGCGGTCGATCACGGCCCGGCTGAACGCCTCGCCGGCACTCGGCCGGAACAGGGCGAACTTGCCCTTCTTGACCGTGACGCCCGCCAGGCCGCCGAGTTCGGCGTAGTCCCCGTCGCGGTAGGCCGCGGAGGAGAGCGCCTGGGTGACCGCGGTCTGGTTTCCGACGTCCGTCCGGGGTATCTGCGCACCTGGCGTCATGTCCAGCTGACTCACGAAATTCCCCCTCCTCCCCTTGTCAGCGGCAGGTTACCGTGCCGCCGGGCCGCGGCGCGGATGATCGTCTGAACCGCCGTCACTTATCAGCCGTCACCGGTTCACCGGGGATGGTGCCCACTTCGGACGGTTTTCGACCCTCGCCCGGATCCTCGTTCGACCCTCGGCGGATCCCGGTCCGACCTCCGTCCGACCCTCCGGGGAGCCGTTCGCGGTCCGGTCCGACGGGAGCGGGGGCGGATGGGGCAGGATCGGGGCATGGATCCGGTTCTGGTCTTCGACGGCGACTGCGGTTTCTGCACGACCTGCGTGGTCTGGGCGGAGCGGTACCCACGGGCGAGCCTCTCCTCGGCCGGCTGGGAGGCGGTGCCGTACCAGCGCGCCGACCTGGCGGCCCTGGACGGCCTGGCCGGCGGCCGCGGCCTGGTCACCCGGGAGCGGGCCGAGCGGGAGGTGCTCTGGGTCACCCCGGCCGGACGGGTGTACGGGGGTGCGCAGGCGGCGGCCCGGCTGCTGATGCGCTCCGGCGGGGCGTGGGCGTACGCCGGAGGCGCCCTCACGCTGGCGCCGGTCCGGCCGGTCGCGGACGCGGTGTACCGGTGGGTGGCCCGGCACCGGCACCGGTTGCCGGGTGGGACGCCGGCCTGTGCCCTGCCCGTGCGGGCGGCCGGCTGACGGCGGAACCGATTGCCTGGGGGCCGCGACGGAGCGGTGGTGCTGTGAGCTGCCCGGACCTTGCGCTGGGATGCCTTCCGCTTCGCGCAGTTCTCCCCCAGCCTTCGGCCGGGAGGCGCGGGGACCCGACCGGGTCCCCGCGCCCCTCGGTGGTGAGCCGGTGGCTAGGAGGCCTTCTCGTAGTGGGCGGCGAGGTTGGCCGGCATCGGCGCGTGGCGCAGGTAGCTGCGGGAGAACTGGCCGGTGCCGTGGGAGAGCGAGCGGAGGTCCACCGGGTAGCGGGTGAGCTCCAGTTCGGGCACCTCGGCGCGGACCAGGCTGAGTCCGGGCCCGCCCGGTTCGGTGCCGAGCACGTGGCCGCGGCGGGCGGAGAGGTCGCTGAGCACGGCGCCCTGGTACTCGTCGGGCAGCAGCACCCGGACCTCGTCCACCGGTTCCAGCAGCTGGACCTTGGCGTGCGAGGCGGCCTCCCGCAGGGCGAGTGCCGCGGCGGTCTGGAAGGCGGCGTCGGAGGAGTCCACCGAGTGCGCCTTGCCGTCGGTCAGGGTGACCCGGACGTCCACCATCGGGAAGCCGGCCAGCACCCCGTGGGCGAGCTGGGCGCGGACGCCCTTCTCCACCGAGGGGATGAAGTTGCGCGGGACGGCGCCGCCGACCACCTTGTCCACGAACTCGAACCCGCCGCCGGGCAGCGGCTCCACGGTGAGGTCGCAGATCGCGTACTGGCCGTGCCCGCCGGACTGCTTGACGTGCCGGCCGTGCCCGCTGGACGGGCCGCCGAAGGTCTCCCGCAGCGCGACCTTGTACGGGACGGTGTCCACGTGCACGCCGTGCCGGGAGCGCAACCGGTCCAGGACGACGGCCTGGTGGGCCTCGCCGGTGCACCAGAGCACCAGCTGATGGGTGTCGGGGTTCTGCTCCACCCGCAGGGTCGGGTCCTGGGCGGCCAGCTTGGCGAGCGCCTGGGAGAGCTTGTCCTCGTCGGCCTTGCTGTGCGCCTCCACGGCGCAGGGCAGCAGGGCCTCGGGCAGGGCCCAGGGGGCGATCAGTGCGCCGTCGGTGGTCAGGGTGTCGCCGGTCCGGGCGCCGCCGAGCTTGGCGGCGCAGACCAGGTCGCCCGCGAGTGCGTGCGGGACGGGCCGTTGCTGTTTGCCGAACGGGCAGGTCAGCGCGGTGATCCGCTCGTCGGGGCGGTCCGGGAGGTGGACCGCGGTGTCCGGGCGCAGGGTGCCGGAGAACACCCGGACCAGGCTGAGCCGGCCGACGTACGGGTCCTCGCCGGTGTGCACCACCTGGGCGGCCAGCGGGGCGTCCGGCTCGCAGGGCGGCAGTTCGTCGTTGCGGTCCAGCGGGGAGGGGAAGGCCTGGGCGATCAGGTCCAGGACCTCCTCGGCGCCGGGGGCGGGGCCGGCCGGGTCGAGCGGTGGGGCGGTGGCCAGGACGGGGTGCAGGGTGCCCTGGACGACCTCCCGGCGGACGGCCTCGACGAGCGCCGCGGTGTCCAGTTCCTCGCCGGCCAGGTAGCGCTCCAGCAGGGTGTCGTCCTCGCCGGCGATGGCCTCGGCGAGGGCGGTCCGGGCGGCGGCGAGGTCGGGCAGGTCGGCGGGTTCGCCGTAGTGGCGGCCGGTGAGCAGGTCGACCGAGCCGTGCAGCCGGCCCTCCCGGAGGTCGTAGTGGTGCAGCGGCAGGACGGTGTCGGGGTGGCCCTCGCCGAACGCGTCCTGGAGCACGGCGAGGACCTCGTCCAGGTGGACCCGGACGGCGTTGAGGTGGGTGAGCACGATGGCCCGCGGGATGCCCTCGGTGGCGCACTCGCGCCACAGGGCCAGCATCGGCTGGCTGATCGGGTCGGTGGCCGACACCACGAAGAGCGCGGCCTCGGCCGCGCGGAGCCCGGCGTGGAGTTCGCCGGAGAAGTCGGCGTAGCCGGGGGTGTCGAGCAGGTTGATCTTGGTGTCCTGCCAGGCGAGCGGCACCAGCGACAGCTGGACCGAGCGCTGCTGCTGGTGCTCGATGTCCTCGTGGTCGCTCACGGTGGTGCCGTCGGGGACGGTGCCGGCCCGGGTGAGGGCCTTGGCGGTGAGGGCGAGGGATTCGGTGAGGGTGGTCTTCCCGGCTCCGCCGGCTCCGATCAGGGCCACGTTGCGAAGCCGGTCGGGTTCTTCGACGGTCGGTGCGGGGGTGTGGGTGCTAGCCCGGTCCGGCATGGCTGGTCTCCTGCCGTGTGGTGCCCGAAGGCGGTCCGGGAGGTGCGCTGTGGCATCTCGATCACACCGCGTGTGCGCGGAAGTGCCCTGCGTGAGGGCCAGTTGAGCGAAGACCTGCTCGCGGGCGTGGGGCGGCGGAGCTCGCGAACGGCGTGGATACCATTGTCCAGCCGGGCGGGCGGATCCGCTCGGCCGCCTCCCGGCCATCGTCGCCGGGGGTGGATTCCGGTGAGGGGAGCGGTCGGGAAGGCCATGCTCAACAAGTACGCGCGTGCCTTCTTCACACGTGTCCTGACGCCGTTCGCCGCCATGCTGCTGCGCTGGGGCGTGAGCCCGGACGCGGTGACGCTGATCGGGACGGCCGGGTCGGTGGCCGGAGCGCTGGTGTTCTTCCCGCGCGGGGAGTTCTTCTGGGGCACCATCACCATCACCCTTTTCATCTTCTCCGACCTGGTCGACGGCAACATGGCCCGCCAGGCCGGGCGCTCCAGCAAGTGGGGCGCGTTCCTGGACTCGACGCTGGACCGGGTCGCCGACGCGGCGATCTTCGGCGGTCTGGCGATGTGGTACGCCGGCAGCGGGAACAACGACCTGCTCTGCGCGGTGGCGCTGTTCTGCCTGGCCAGCGGTCAGGTGGTGTCGTACACCAAGGCCCGCGGCGAGAGCCTGGGCTTCCCGGTGAACGTGTCCGGGCTGGTGGAGCGGGCCGAGCGGCTGGTGATCAGCCTGGTCGCGGCCGGCGTCTCCGGCCTGCACGCCTTCGGCCTGCCGTACGTGGAGTGGCTGCTGCCGTTCGCCCTGTGGGTGGTCGCGGCGGGCAGCCTGGTGACGGTGCTGCAGCGGATGCTGACGGTCCGTCGGGAGGCCTTCGAACAGGAGCAGGTGGGGGCACGGTGAAGGACCGGTTGGTCGAGTCGGCGTACGCGCTGGGCTGGTCGGCGGTGAAGCACCTGCCCGAGCCGGCCGCCCGCGGGCTGTTCAACCAGCTCGCGGACTACGCCTGGCGGCGGCGGGGCAAGCGGGTCCTCCAGTTGGAGGCCAACCTGCGCCGGGTGCACCCGGAGGCGGACGCCGCCGCGCTGCGGGAGCTGTCCCGGGCCGGGATGCGCTCCTACCTGCGGTACTGGATGGAGTCGTTCCGGCTGTCGACCTGGAGCCTGGAGCGGATCGCCGCGGCCATGCCGGCCAAGGGCCTGGAGCCGCTCAACGAGGCGATGGCGGCCGGCCGGGGCGCGATCCTCGCGCTGCCGCACATGGCCAACTGGGACCTGGCCGGCGCCTGGATCGCCTCGGCCGGCGGGTACCCGTTCACCACGGTCGCCGAGCGGCTGAAGCCCGAGGGGCTGTTCGACCGGTTCGTGGCGTACCGGGAGGGCCTGGGGATGGAGGTGCTGGCGCTGACCGGCTCCGACGTCTCGGTGATCGGCACCCTGGCCCGCCGGCTGCGCGAGGGCAAGCTGGTCTGCCTGGTCGGCGACCGCGACCTGTCCGAGGCCGGGATCCCGGTGGAGTTCTTCGGCGAGCGGACCCGGATGCCGGCCGGCCCCGCCGCGCTGGCCCAGCGCACCGGCGCCGCGCTGTTCCCGGTGTCGCTCTGGTACGACGGGCCGCTGATGCACGCCGAGGTGCACCCGGAGATCCCGGTCCCCGCGGAGGGCGACCGCCGGGAGCGGACCGCCGCGATGACACAGGCCCTGGCCGACGTGTGGGAGGGCGCGATCCGCGAGCACTCGGCGGACTGGCACATGCTGCAGAAGCTGTGGCTGGCCGACCTCACCCCGCGCCCGGACCGCCCGGCGGCTCCGGCCACCGCGGGCCCGGAGGCCGCCGCGGCGGGTCCCGGGGCCGCGCCCGGCGCGGTGGCGCGCGAGGACGGCGAGCCGGTGGGGGGCGAGCGGTGAAGATCGGAATCGTCTGCCCGTACGACTGGGACGTCCCCGGCGGGGTGCAGTTCCACATCCGGGACCTGGCCGAGCACCTGATCCGGCTCGGGCACGAGGTGTCGGTGCTGGCGCCCGCCGAGGACGAGGAGGCGCTGCCGCCGTACGTGGTCTCGGCCGGGCGCGCGGTCGCCGTGCCGTACAACGGCTCGGTGGCGCGGCTGAGCTTCGGCATCCTCTCCGCGGCCCGGGTGCGGCGCTGGCTGCACGACGGCCGGTTCGACATCCTGCACGTCCACGAGCCGGCCTCGCCGAGCCTGTCGATGCTGGCCGCCTGGTCCGCCTCCGGTCCGATGGTCGGCACCTTCCACACCTCCAACCCGCGGTCGCGGGCGATGATCGCCGCCTCGCCGATCCTCCAGCCGGGCCTGGAGAAGATGAGCGCCCGGATCGCGGTCAGCGAGTACGCCCGCCGCACCCTGGTCGAGCACCTCGGCGGCGACGCGGTGGTGATCCCCAACGGCGTGGACGTCCGGTTCTTCGCCGACGCCGAGCCCGACCCGCGCTGGCAGGGCCACGCGCTGGACGGCAGCCCCGGCACGATCGGCTTCATCGGCCGGATCAACGAGCCGCGCAAGGGCCTGCCGACGCTGCTGGCCGCGCTGCCGCGGATCCTCGCCGAGCGGCCGGGCGTCCGGCTGCTGGTGGCCGGCAAGGGCGACCAGGAGGAGGCCGTCCAGGGGCTCGCGCCCGAGGTGCGGGCGCAGGTGGAGTTCCTCGGGATGGTGTCCGACGAGGAGAAGGCGCGGCTGCTGCGCAGCGTCGACCTCTACGTGGCGCCGAACACCGGCGGCGAGAGCTTCGGGATCATCCTGGTCGAGGCGATGTCGGCGGGCGCGCCGGTGCTGGCCAGCGACCTGGACGCGTTCCGGCAGGTGCTGGACGGCGGGGACGCGGGGGAGCTGTTCCCGATCGAGGACGCCCAGGCGCTGGCGCAGTCGGCGGTGAAGCTGCTGGGGAACCCGCAGCGGCTGGGCGAGCTGCGGGAGGCCGCGGCCAAGCATGTGCGGCGGTTCGACTGGGAGACGGTGGGGGCGGACATCCTGTCCGTCTACGAGACCGTCACCGACGGCCGCCCGCCGGTCGCCGACGTCGAGCCCACGGGCTGGCGCGGACGCCTGGGCCTGGGGAGCTGACCGCCGGGGAGTCGACCGCCGGGGAGCTGAGCGCGGCGGGGACGCCCCGGTGGTCTACGGTGTGCCCGTAGATCCCGTACGACCCCCGGGGGTATCCCATGCCGCAGATCGCCGTCGACTACTCGGAGCGGCTGGCCGACCGGTTCGACCGGCGGGGGTTCGGGGTGGCGGTGAACCGGCTGGCGGTGGAGCTGATCGGGGCGACGCCGAACTCCTGCAAGCTGCGGTTCCGGCGGGTCGAGGAGCCGGTGGTCGGGGCCGACCCGGACACCTACGCGCTGGTGTTCGTAGAGTTCCAGATCTTCCCCGGCCGCACCCCGGAGGCCAAGGTGGCGCTGAGCGAGGCGGTGCTGGCGGCGCTCCCCGGGTACCTGGCCGAGGAGCCGGGCGCGGCCCCCGTCCAGGCGGCGGTGAACATCATGGACATCGACCGCGACTGCTACCGCGGGACCACCCTGGACGCGCCCGCCGCCCGATCCGGAGTACGGTAACGCCCCGTGACTACCTGGATCTGGGCCCTCGCGGCCGTCGTGCTGTTCGCCGTCTACCTGAGCTGGACCGCCGGCCGGCTGGACCGGCTGCACGCCCGGATCGACGCCGCCCGCGCCTCGCTGGACGCCCAGCTGGTCCGCCGCGCCTCGGTGGCGCTGGAGCTGGCCACCTCCAACCTGCTGGACCCGGCGGCGTCACTGCTGCTGTACGAGGCGTCGCACGCGGCCCGGCAGTCCGAGGACGAGCACCGCGAGGTGGCGGAGAGCGAGCTGAGCCTGGCGCTGCGCGCGGTGTTCGCCGAGCCGGAGCAGGTGGCGGCGCTGCTGGAGGCGCCCGGCGGCGCGGAGGCTGTGAAGGATCTCACTGCGGCGGTGCGCCGGGTGCCGATGGCGCGGCGGTTCCACAACGACGCGGTCCGGGCGGCCCGGGCGGTGCGCGAGCACCGGCTGGTGCGCTACCTCCGGCTCGCCGGCCGGGCGCCGTTCCCGCTGGCCTTCGAGATGGACGACGAGCCGCCGGTGGCGCTGACGCCCGAGGGCGCGCCCGCCTGAGAGGGTGGGACCGGGCTCGTGACACCGTCCTCCGGGAGGTCTTCGGAGCACCGGAACACCCGTGATTTCCAGCCGGTTTGTCGCAACCGAACGGTCAGGCTGGACTGGATGGCGCATGGGTAAGGGGTGTTTCGGGCCTACGATAGGGCGATAGCACTGGTTCATTCTTCGAGTGAGGTTTACGTGTCCACCACCCCCTCCGTCACCGCAGACCAGCCGCAGATCGGCACCGCCCGGGTCAAGCGCGGCATGGCCGAGCAGCTCAAGGGCGGTGTGATCATGGACGTCGTCACCCCCGAGCAGGCCAAGATCGCCGAGGACGCCGGTGCCGTCGCCGTCATGGCGCTGGAGCGGGTCCCCGCCGACATCCGCAAGGACGGCGGCGTGGCCCGGATGTCCGACCCGGACATGATCGAGGGCATCATCAACGCGGTGTCCATCCCGGTCATGGCGAAGTCCCGGATCGGTCACTTCGTCGAGGCCCAGGTCCTCCAGTCGCTGGGTGTCGACTACATCGACGAGTCCGAGGTGCTCACCCCGGCCGACGAGGTCAACCACTCCGACAAGTGGGCCTTCACCACCCCCTTCGTCTGCGGCGCCACCAACCTGGGCGAGGCCCTGCGCCGGATCGCCGAGGGCGCGGCCATGATCCGCTCCAAGGGCGAGGCCGGCACCGGCAACGTGGTCGAGGCCGTCCGCCACCTGCGTCAGATCAAGAACGAGATCGCCAAGCTGCGCGGCTTCGACAACAACGAGCTGTACGCCGCCGCCAAGGAGCTCCGCGCCCCGTACGAGCTGGTCAAGGAGGTCGCCGAGCTCGGCAAGCTGCCGGTCGTGCTGTTCTCCGCCGGTGGCGTGGCCACCCCGGCCGACGCCGCGCTGATGCGCCAGCTGGGCGCCGAGGGCGTCTTCGTCGGCTCCGGCATCTTCAAGTCGGGCGACCCGGCCAAGCGCGCCGCCGCCATCGTGAAGGCCACCACCTTCTTCGACGACCCGAAGATCATCGCCGACGCGTCCCGCAACCTGGGCGAGGCCATGGTCGGCATCAACTGCGACACCCTGCCCGAGTCCGAGCGCTACGCCAACCGCGGCTGGTAGTCACCGGCTCCGACGGCCCGCCGCGCAGCTCCGGCGCGCGGCGGGCCGCGCCACGTACTCGCCCAACGACCCAGAGGTAGCAGAAATCGTGAGCACTCCCCTCATCGGCGTCCTGGCCCTGCAGGGCGACGTCCGCGAGCACCTGATCGCGCTCGCCGCCGCCGACGCCGTCGCCCGCCCGGTGCGCCGCGCCGAGGAGCTGGCCGAGGTGGACGCGCTGGTGATCCCCGGCGGCGAGTCCACCACCATGTCCAAGCTGGCGCTGAACTTCGGCGTGATGGACCCGCTGCGCGAGCGCGTGGCCGCCGGCATGCCGGTCTACGGCACCTGCGCGGGCATGATCATGCTGGCGGACAAGATCCTGGACGGGCGCGACTACCAGGAGACCGTCGGCGGCATCGACATGACCGTCCGCCGCAACGCCTTCGGCCGGCAGAACGAGTCCTTCGAGACCGCGATCCCGTTCCAGGGCCTGGAGGGCGAGCCGGTCAACGGCGTCTTCATCCGCGCCCCCTGGGTGGAGTCGGTCGGCGCCGGCGTCGAGGTGCTGGCCGAGGTCCCGGCCGCCGACGGCCCGGACAGCCGGATCGTCGCCGTCCGCCAGGGCAACCTGCTGGCGACCTCGTTCCACCCCGAGCTCACCGGTGACCACCGGGTGCACGCCTACTTCGTCCGCATGGTCGAGGCCGCCGCGCAGTGACCGTGTGCGACCCCGGGTGGTCGCACCGGTAAGATCTCCTCTGTTCATTTCCCATTGGCGACGTAAAGGAGCTGGCGATGTCCGGCCACTCTAAGTGGGCTACCACCAAGCACAAGAAGGCCGTGATCGACGCCAAGCGCGGCAAGCTCTTCGCCAAGATGATCAAGAACATCGAGGTGGCGGCGCGCACCGGCGGCGGCGACCCGGCCGGCAACCCCACGCTCTACGACGCCATCCAGAAGGCGAAGAAGAGCTCCGTCCCGATCGACAACATCAACCGGGCCGTCAAGCGCGGCTCCGGTGCCGAGGCCGGCGGCGCGGACTACTCGACCATCATGTACGAGGGCTACGGCCCGAACGGCGTGGCCGTCCTGATCGAGTGCCTCACCGACAACCGCAACCGCGCCGCCTCCGACGTGCGCGTGGCGATGACCCGCAACGGCGGCTCGATGGCCGACCCGGGCTCGGTCTCGTACATGTTCACCCGCAAGGGCGTCGTGATCGTCCCCAAGGCGGACGGCGTGGACGAGGACAAGGTGCTCGACGTCGTCCTGGACGCCGGTGCCGAGGAGGTCAACGACCTGGGCGAGGCCTTCGAGGTGCTCTCCGAGGCCACCGACATGGTCGCCGTCCGCACCTCGCTGGTCGACGCCGGCATCGACTACGACTCGGCCGAGGCCAACTTCGTCCCGAGCGTGCAGGTCCAGCTGGACGCCGACGGCGCCCGCAAGATCTTCAAGCTGATCGACGCCCTCGAGGACAGCGACGACGTCCAGAACGTCTTCGCCAACTTCGACGTCTCCGACGAGATCATGGCCGAGCTGGACGCCTGATCCCGACCGTCCCCACCGCCGCCCGGCAGTCCCGCGACTGCCGGGCGGCGGTGTGTCCGGAGGGTTGTCGGTGGGGCCCGCTACGCTGCGGGAGGCGAGAAAGGCGGGGCGTTCGAGTGCGGGTGCTGGGTGTGGACCCTGGGCTGACCAGGTGCGGAGTGGGCGTGGTCGACGGCTCGCCCGGCCGTCCGCTGACCATGGCCGGGGTCGGCGTGGTGCGGACGCCCGCGGACGCGGAGCTCGGGCACCGGCTGCTGGGCATCGAGCAGGGCCTGGAGCAGTGGTTCGACGAGTACCGGCCCGACCTGGTCGCGGTGGAGCGGGTGTTCGCCCAGCACAACGTGCGGACGGTGATGGGGACGGCGCAGGCCAGCGCGGTCGCCGTGCTGTGCGCCACCCGGCGGGGGATCCCGGTCACCCTGCACACCCCCAGCGAGGTCAAGGCCGCCGTCACCGGCTCCGGGCGGGCCGACAAGGCGCAGGTCACCGCGATGGTCACCCGGCTGCTGAGGCTCGACGCCCCACCCAAGCCGGCCGACGCGGCGGACGCCCTGGCGCTCGCCATCTGCCACATCTGGCGCGGCGGGGCCACCGACCGGATCGCGGCCGCCCTGGCCAGAACCAAGGCGGCCGGGGCCGCCGGCCGACCGCAGGGGGCGCGTGCGGCGGTGCGCGGCGCGGGGGCCTGGGGCCGCGGCCTCGCGCCCCGTACCGTGTCCCGCGCCGCTGAAGCACACCCGTCCAGCAAGGGAGAGACCCCATGATCGCCTTCGTTCAGGGGCCGGTGGCCGCCGTCGCCGGTGGCACGGCGGTGGTCGAGGTCGGCGGCGTCGGCATGGCCGTCCAGTGCACGCCGTCCACCCTGGCCGCCCTGCGGATCGGCGAGCCCGCCCGGCTGGCCACCTCGCTGGTGGTCCGCGAGGACTCCCTCACGCTGTACGGCTTCGCGGACGACGACGAGCGCGCCGTGTTCGAGATCCTCCAGGCCGCCCCCGGCGTGGGCCCGCGGCTGGCCCAGGCGATGCTCGGCGTGCACAGCCCCGACGCGCTGCGCGTCGCCGTCGCGAACGGCGACGAGAAGGCGCTGATCGCGGTGCCCGGCATCGGCAAGGCCAAGGCCGCCAAGCTGCTGCTGGAGTACAAGGACAAGCTGGGCGCCCCGGTCGGCGCCGTCCCGGCGCAGAAGCCCGCGGTGGCCACCGGTCCCGCGCCCTGGTACGAGCAGCTGCACGCCGCGCTGGTCGGCCTCGGCTACGCTCCGCGCGAGGCGGACGAGGCGGTCTCGGCCGTCACCCCGGAGGCGGAGGCCCAGGCCACGCCGGACGTCGGCGCCCTGCTGCGGTCCGCCCTGCGCGGGCTCAACCGGGCCCGCTGACCGGCGGTCCGCCGACCCGCGCGCGACCATCAATCCACCTGACGACCTGTCACTTTGTCGACATTGGAGCCCGCCCCGATGAGCCCGTACGACTCCGACCCCGCCGACCGCCTGGTCACGCCGGCCGCCGACGGCGAGGACCAGGCGGTCGAGGCGGCGCTGCGCCCCCGGCAGCTGGACGAGTTCATCGGCCAGGAGCGGGTGCGCGAGCAGCTCTCGCTGGTGCTCCAGGCCGCCCGCCAGCGCGGCTCCGCGCCGGACCACGTGCTGCTCTCCGGTCCGCCCGGGCTCGGCAAGACCACGCTGTCGATGATCATCGCCGCCGAGCTGGGCGCCCCGATCCGGATCACCTCGGGGCCCGCCATCCAGCACGCCGGCGACCTGGCGGCCATCCTGTCCTCGCTCACCGAGGGCGAGGTGCTGTTCCTCGACGAGATCCACCGGATGTCCCGGCCCGCCGAGGAGATGCTCTACATGGCGATGGAGGACTTCCGGGTCGACGTGATCGTCGGCAAGGGCCCGGGCGCCACCGCCATCCCGCTGGAGCTGCCGCCGTTCACCCTGGTCGGCGCCACCACCCGGGCCGGCCTGCTGCCGCCGCCGCTGCGCGACCGCTTCGGCTTCACCGGGCACATGGAGTTCTACGCCCCCGCCGAGCTGCAGCGGGTGGTCCACCGCTCGGCCGGCCTGCTGGACGTGGAGATCGACCCGGCCGGCGCCGCCGAGATCGCCGGCCGCTCCCGCGGCACGCCGCGGATCGCCAACCGGCTGCTCCGCCGGGTCCGGGACTACGCGCAGGTCAAGCACGACGGCCGGGTCAGCCGGGAGATCGCGGCCCAGGCGCTGGACGTCTACGAGGTGGACGCCCGCGGCCTCGACCGGCTCGACCGCGCGGTGCTCGACGCGCTGCTGCGGCTGTTCGGCGGCGGCCCGGTCGGCCTGTCCACGCTGGCGGTCGCGGTGGGGGAGGAGTCCGAGACGGTCGAGGAGGTGGCCGAGCCCTTCCTGGTGCGCGAGGGACTGCTCGCCCGTACTCCGCGCGGGCGGATCGCGACCGCCGCGGCGTGGCGTCACCTCGGGCTCACCCCTCCGGCCCAGGGCGGCCGGATCGGCGCGTCCGCCCAGTCTGAGCTGTGGGGGGACGGATCGGACGGCGGCAAGGCCGGCTGAAATCCGGTGCCGTCGAGGGTCGCCACTTTCGGCGGCAGGATGCGATGCTTGGCGTTGTCCGATCGTTTAGGGTCGCCTAGACTCCGCCGGACCGCCCCTCTCACCCGATGGGCCGACGTATACCACTGGGCAGCCGAACAGGCAGCCCGTTAGGACCCTGGCTGTGGCTAACCTCATCATTCTCCTCCTCCCGATCCTCGCGATCTTCCTGATGTTCCGTTCTCAGAAGAAGCGCCAGGCACAGCAGCAGACCATGCAGTCGACGCTGCAGCCCGGGTCGGGTGTCCGGACCATCGGCGGCATGTACGCGCTGGTGAAGGCCGTGAACGACGAGACGATCGAGCTGGAGATCGCCCCGGGCGTGGTGACCCACTACACCAAGAGCGCGATCGCGGCCGTGCTGGAGCCGCTGGAGTACGACGCGATCATCAACGGTCGCCCGGCGGAGGACGAGTCGGTCGAGGCCGTGGACGGCGTGGACACCGAGAAGGCCCTGTCCCTGGAGAAGGACGGCAAGGCCGACGGTGCCGCCGACGGGGCTCCCGAGAGCAAGTAGTACGGCCGGGCCGGACATCGGCCCAGCGGCAAACGCGCCGCAAGCCCACAGGACCTCAGGGCCGCCGCGTGCCGTGCAAGCCCGTCCGGCCACGTGCCGGGCGGCGTACGCGGCACGCGGTGGCATGGACAGGGAGAAACGAGCAAGGTGGCAACACCCAAGTCGCGCCCGCGCGACGGCTACCCGGGACGGGCGCTGGCGCTCATCCTGACGGTCACCGTCGCACTGGTCGCCGTCATGTTCGCGACCGGCCACAAGACGCCGCGCCTGGGCATCGACCTCGCAGGCGGTACCAGCGTCACGCTGACCGCGAAGTCGGACGACCCCGCGGCGATCAACAAGTCCAACATGGACATCGCCGTCGGGATCATCCAGAAGCGCGTCAACGGCATGGGCGTCTCCGAGGCGGAGGTGCAGACCCAGGGCGACAACAACATCATCGTCAACATCCCCGACGGTGGTGACCAGCAGGAGTCGATCAACAAGGTCGGCGACACCGCCAAGCTCTACTTCCGCCCCGTGCTGGCCCTCGCCCCGACCGGCGTCCAGGCCAACGCCACGCCGTCGGGCTCCCCGAGCGGCAGCGCCACCCCGAGCGGCGCCGCCTCGCCGACCGCCGCGGCCACCGGTGCCGCCGCCCCGGCCGCGAGCCCGAGCGGTGCCAAGGCCACCGCCAGCCCGAGCGCCAGCAAGGCCGGCCGCGCGGTCTCCGACGCCCTGCTCGCCGACCCGACCGCCTCCGGCAGCCCGGCCGCCAGCGCCCCCGCCGCCACGCCGAGCGCCGCCGCCACCGCGCCGAGCACCCCCGACATGTCCGCCGCGCTCACCCAGGGCACCGTCCCCGCCGACCTGCAGAAGCAGTTCGCCGCGCTGGACTGCTCGGTCGCCGGCCAGCGCCAGGACTACCAGACCGACCCGGCCAAGGCCACGGTCGCCTGCTCCTACGACGACGAGTCGGGCCTCTGGTACAAGTTCGCGCTCGGCCCGGTCGCCGTGAACGGCCAGGACGTGGACAAGGCCCAGGCCGTCTACGACACCCAGCAGGCCGGCGGCTGGCAGGTCCAGCTGTCCTTCACCGACAGCGGCTCCCAGGCGTTCGCCGACACCACCGGCGCGCTGGCCGCCCAGGCCCCGCCGGCCAACCAGTTCGCCATCGTGCTGGACGGCAAGGTCGTCTCCCACCCGTACGTCCAGCAGTCGATCACCGGCGGCTCGGCGGTCATCTCGGGCAGCTTCACCCAGGCCGACGCCAAGAGCCTGGCCAACGTGCTCAGCTACGGCGCCCTGCCGCTCGACTTCACCAAGAGCGACGTCACCACCGTCTCCCCGCAGCTCGGCGGCGAGCAGCTGAAGGCCGGCCTGGTCGCCGGTCTGATCGGCCTGATCCTGGTGGTCGTCTACTCGCTGATCTACTACCGCGGCCTGGGCCTGGTCTCCATCGCCGGCCTCGCGGTCTCCGCGGTGCTCACCTACGCGATCATGACCCTGCTGGGCGCCGGCATCGGCTTCGCGCTGAACCTGCCGGCCGTCTGCGGCGCCATCGTCGCCATCGGCATCACCGCCGACTCGTTCATCGTCTACTTCGAGCGCATAAGGGACGAGGTCCGCGAGGGCGCCCCGCTCCGCGCGGCCGTCCAGCGCGCCTGGCCGCGCGCCCGCCGCACCATCCTGGTCTCGGACTTCGTGTCCTTCCTGTGTGCCGCGGTGCTGTACGTGGTCTCGGTCGGCAAGGTGCAGGGCTTCGCCTTCACCCTGGGCCTGACCACCCTGCTCGACGTCGTGGTGATCTTCCTGTTCACCAAGCCGCTGATCACCCTGCTGGCCCGCCGCCCGTTCTTCGCGAACGGCCACCCGTGGTCCGGCCTGGACCCGAAGCGCCTGGGCGCCCGCCCGCCGATCCGCGGTGGTCGCCGCCGTCCGTCGTCCGCCGCCCCCAAGGAGGCCTGACCCATGTCGCTCCGTAACATCGGTCACCGCCTCTACCAGGGCGAGGTCAGCTTCGACTTCGTCGGCAAGCGCAAGATCTGGTACTCGATCTCCGGCGTCATCGTGCTGGTGGCCGCCATCGGTCTGGCCATGGGCCTGCACCTGGGCATCGAGTTCAAGGGCGGCTCGGTCTACACCGTCCAGAAGCCCGGCCTGACCGTGACCCAGGCCCAGGACGCCGCCAACAAGATCACCGGCTCCAGCACCGCCCAGGTGCAGACCACCGGTGACGGCAAGGTCCGCATCCAGGTCAGCTCCGCCGAGCAGGTCCCCGCGGAGACCTTCACCGCCGAGCTCTCCAAGGACCTCGGCGTCCCCGCCAACGAGATCAACGCCCAGGTGATCGGCCCCAGCTGGGGTGACGAGATCTCCAAGAAGGCGCTGCTCGGCCTGGTGATCTTCATGGTGCTGGTCACCATCTACCTGGCCGTCGCCTTCGAGTGGCGGATGGCCCTGGCCGCCCTGGTCGCCCTGATCCACGACCTCCTGATCACCATCGGCGTGTACGCCCTGGTGGGCTTCGAGGTCACCCCGGGCACGGTGATCGGCTTCCTGACCATCCTCGGCTACTCGCTCTACGACACGGTCGTCGTCTTCGACACCGTGAAGGAGAACACCCGGGGCATCACCAAGCAGAGCCGCAAGACCTACAGCGAGGCCGCCAACCTGGGCCTGAACCAGACCCTGGTCCGCTCCATCAACACCACCGTGGTCGCCCTGCTCCCGGTCGCCGCGCTGCTGTTCATCGGCGGCGGCCTGCTCGGCGCCGGCACGCTGAACGACATCTCGCTGGCGCTGTTCATCGGCCTCGCCGCCGGCGCCTACTCCTCCATCTGCGTCGCCACCCCGCTGCTCGCGCAGCTGAAGGAGCACCAGCCGGAGATGAAGGCCCTGGCCAGGAAGGTCGCCGCCCGCCGGGCCGCGGACGCCAAGGCGGCCGCCGAGGGCGGCCCGCAGGACGCCGAGTCTCCGGAGGACGGCGACGGCGTCACGGCCGGTATGGTCGGTCAGCGCAACCAGCCGACCGGCCGGGCCCGCGCCAAGGGCCGGTCCACCGGCCGGCGCTGAGCCCGACCCCAGCCCTAAGGAACCCCCGTGACCTCCCAGAACACCTTCCTGACCGAGCTGGCCGAGCTCCTCGACAGCCGGATCAGGGACGTGCCGGACTACCCGAAGCCGGGCGTGTTGTTCAAGGACATCGCCCCGCTGCTGGCCGACGCCGAGGCGTTCGGCGCCCTGGTACGGGCGCTGGCCGACCGGGCGACGGAGCTCGGCGCGACCAAGGTGGTCGGACTGGAGGCGCGGGGGTTCGTGCTGGCCGCCCCGGCGGCCTTCGCCGCGGGGCTGGGCTTCGTCCCGATCCGCAAGAAGGGCAAGCTGCCCGGCGAGGTGCACGCCGAGTCGTACGACCTGGAGTACGGGTCGGCGACGCTGGAGGTGCAGTGCGACGCGTTCGCGCCGGGGGAGAAGGTCCTGGTGATCGACGACGTGCTGGCCACCGGCGGGACGGTCGCCGCCTCGCTGGAGCTGGTGCGGCGGGCCGGGGGCGTGCCGGTGGGGGTGCTGGTGCTGATGGAGCTGGGCTTCCTGCCCGGCCGTGAGCGGCTCACCCCGCACCTGGACGGCGTGCCGCTGGAGGCACTGATCACGGTCTGAGGACCTCGTGCAACCGGTCGACCCAGGGGCGCGGGGAACGGCGCGAATCGGAAGGGCTCCACCTGAGCCGTCTTCCGTCTCGCGTAGTTCCCCGCGCCCCTTGTGGTTGCCCGGTTGCCCGTAGTCCGGCTGCCCGGGCACCGTGTGCGCCCCTGCGGGCCGTCCACGTGAACGGGTTGTCGCCGGTCTCGGTACCATGAAGATTCACCCCTCCCCACTTCCGTGAGGAGCCGGCCCCGCGCCCCGAGGAGTGTCCTTGCCCGACGAGGTTGTGCCCACGGCTGACCAGAGCCGGCCCGCTCCTTCCGGTGCCGCGCCGCTGCGCCCGCCGACGACCGCCCCCCGGCCCTCGCCGGGCGGTATGCGTGCCCGCCTGGCCCGTCTCGGCGGCCAGCGCAGCTCGATGGTCAACCCGGTGCTGGAGCCGCTGTTCCGCACCATCCGGGCCAACGATCCGAAGGCCGACCCCGCGCTCCTCAAGGAGATCGAGAAGGCGTACGCGGTCGCCGAGAAGTGGCACCGCGGCCAGAAGCGCAAGAGCGGCGACCCCTACATCACGCACCCGCTGGCGGTGGCCACCATCCTGGCGGAGCTGGGCATGGACGCCCCGACGCTGATGGCGGGGCTGCTGCACGACACCGTCGAGGACACCGACTACGGCCTGGAGACCCTGCGCCACGACTTCGGTGACGCGGTGGCCCTGCTGGTGGACGGCGTCACCAAGCTGGACCGTGTCAAGTTCGGCGAGGCGGCCCAGGCGGAGACCGTCCGCAAGATGGTCGTGGCGATGGCCAAGGACCCGCGGGTCCTGGTGATCAAGCTGGCCGACCGCCTGCACAACATGCGCACCATGCGCTACCTCAAGCGGGAGAAGCAGGAGAAGAAGGCCCGCGAGACGCTGGAGATCTACGCCCCGCTGGCGCACCGGCTGGGCATGAACACCATCAAGTGGGAGCTGGAGGACCTCGCCTTCGCGATCCTCTACCCCAAGATGTACGACGAGATCGTGCGTCTGGTGGCCGAGCGCGCCCCGAAGCGGGACGAGTACCTGGCCACCGTGATCGACCAGGTCCAGGGCGACCTGCGCGGCGCCCGGATCACCGCCCAGGTCACCGGCCGGCCGAAGCACTACTACTCCGTGTACCAGAAGATGATCGTGCGGGGCCGCGACTTCGCCGAGATCTACGACCTGGTGGGCATAAGGGTCCTGGTCGACACCGTCCGCGACTGCTACGCGGCGCTGGGCACCATCCACGCGCGGTGGAACCCGGTGCCGGGGCGGTTCAAGGACTACATCGCCATGCCCAAGTTCAACATGTACCAGTCGCTGCACACCACGGTGATCGGTCCGGGCGGCAAGCCGGTCGAGCTGCAGATCCGCACCTTCGACATGCACCGCCGCGCCGAGTACGGCATCGCGGCGCACTGGAAGTACAAGCAGCGGGCGGTGGCGGGCGCCTCCAAGGTGCGCACCGACACCCCGCGGCAGGAACGGAAGCAGGACAAGGCCGACGCCGTCAACGAGATGGCCTGGCTGCGGCAGCTGCTGGACTGGCAGAAGGAGACCGAGGACCCGAGCGAGTTCCTGGAGTCGCTGCGCTTCGACCTCTCCAACAACGAGGTCTTCGTCTTCACGCCCAAGGGCGACGTGATAGCGCTGCCGGCCAGCTCCACCCCGGTGGACTTCGCCTTCGCCGTGCACACCGAGGTCGGGTACCGCTGCATAGGGGCGCGGGTCAACGGCCGCCTGGTGCCGCTGGAGTCCACCCTGGAGAACGGCGACGCCGTGGAGGTGTTCACCTCCAAGGCGGAGAACGCCGGCCCGTCCCGGGACTGGCTGAGCTTCGTCAAGTCGCCGCGCGCCCGGAACAAGATCCGCGCCTGGTTCTCCAAGGAGCGCCGCGAGGAGGCGATCGAGCAGGGCAAGGAGGCCATCGCCCGGGCGATGCGCAAGCAGGGCCTGCCGATCCAGCGGATCCTCACCGGCGACTCGCTGGTCACCCTGGCGCACGAGATGCGCTACCCGGACATCTCCTCGCTGTACGCGGCGATCGGCGAGGGCCACGTGGCGGCCCAGTCGATCGTGCAGAAGCTGGTCCAGGCGCTGGGCGGCGAGGAGGGCGCGGTCGAGGATCTCGCCGAGACGGCCACGCCGACCCGCGAGCGCCGAGCGGTCCGCCGCCGGGCCAAGGGCGACCCGGGCGTGATCGTCAAGGGCACCGAGGACGTGTGGGTCAAGCTGTCGCGCTGCTGCACCCCGGTGCCGGGCGACCCGATCGTCGGCTTCATCACCCGCGGCAACGGCGTCTCGGTGCACCGCTCGGACTGCGTCAACGTGGAGGCGCTGGCCCAGCAGCCGGAGCGGATGATCGAGGTCGAGTGGGCGGCCACCCAGTCCTCGGTCTTCCTGGTGGCCATCCAGGTGGAGGCGCTGGACCGCTCCCGCCTGCTGTCGGACGTCACCCGGGTGCTCTCCGACCAGCACGTCAACATCCTCTCGGCGGCGGTGCAGACCTCGCGCGACCGGGTGGCGATGAGCCGGTTCACCTTCGAGATGGGCGACCCGAAGCACCTCGGCCACGTGCTGAAGGCGGTGCGCGGCGTCGAGGGCGTCTACGACGTCTACCGGGTCACCTCGGCCCGGAAGTAGCCCTCCCGGATGCGGCCCGTCCGCCGGACGCCGAGACTGGCACCGGCGGGGGCCGCACCGAGGAGGCTCCGTGGACACCAGGCAGGCGGCCGTCGCCGCGTTCGCCGGGGTGGTACTGCTGGCGGGTGCCGCCGGCTGCGGTGCGGACGGTTCCGCGCCCCCGTCCGGAGCGGCGCCGGTGGGCACCCGCAGCGTCCCGCCCGCGCCCTCCGGTGCCAACGGGGTGGACCGGCTGGAGCCCCGGGAGATCGTCGACCGGTCCGTGCAGGCGCTCAAGGACGGCTACTCGGCTCGGGCGGCCGGCTGGATCAGCGACGCCGAGCAGGAGATCGCCATCGACCTGGTGCTGGACACCGACGCGGACTGCACGGGCGTGCTCAGCCTCGGCGAGGCGGGCTCGCTGCAGCTGGTGAAGTCCGGGGCGACGCTGTGGGTGAAGCCGGACGCGCTGTTCTGGGCGGCCCGCGGCACCTCGGACCTGGCCCGCCAGGTCGGCGACCGGTACCTGCGGACCACGGAGACCGATCCGGACTTCGCCGACGTGGCGGCGCTGTGCGACCTGGTGCAGTTCGCCGACTCGATAGGCCGGGAGGGCGGCACCCTGAGCCGCGGCGACCGGGAGACCGTCGGCGGCACCCCGGCCATCGCGGTGGAGAGCTCCGGGACGGAGGACCCGGGCCGGCTCTACGTGGCGACCGAGGGCCGGCCGTACCCGTTGCGGCTGGAGAAGACCGGCGCGGAACTCGGGCGGATCGACTTCACCGAGTTCGGGGTGCCGGTACCGACCGCGGTGCCCTCGCCGGAGGAGTCGGTGGACCTGGACCAACTGCGGCAGGGGCCCGGCGGGGCGGAGTCGCCGCAACCCGTCTGACGCGGGGTACCTCGTGGCACACGGGTAACCACAAGGGGGCGTGGGGAACTGCGCGCTGCGGAAGGCAACGGTCCGTACCTTCCGTCTCGCGCAGTTCCCCCCGCCCCTGTGGTCGCCCGGTTGTGCGGGTCTCAGCCGCTGAACTCTTCGAGGCTCTTCTGGGCCTGCTCCAGCAGGGCCTGACGGCCCGCCAGCTCGGACTCCAGCTTGGCGACGCGGCTCGCGTTCCCGGCGGCGCGGGCCTTGTCCAGGTCGGCCTGGAGCTTGTCCACGGCGGACTGGAGCAGGCCGGTCATGCCGGCGGCACGGGCGCGGGCCTCCGGGTTGGAGCGCTGCCACTCGGCCTCCTCGGCGTCGCGGATCGCCCGCTCCACCGCGTTCAGCCGCGCGTCCAGCTTCGGCCGGGCCTCGCGCGGGACGTGGCCGATGGCCTCCCAGCGCTCGTTGACGTCCCGGAGCGCCGCCTTGGCCGCCTTGAGGTCGGTGATCGGGAGGATCGCCTCGGCCTCGACCAGCAGGGCCTCCTTGAGGTGCTGGTTCTCCGTCTGCTCGGCGTCCCGCTCGCTGAAGGTGGCGGAACGGGCCTGGAAGAAGACGTCCTGGGCGCCCCGGAACCGGGCCCACAGCTCCTCCTCCGCGTCCCGCTGGGCGCGGCCGGCCGCCTTCCAGCGGGCCATCAGGTCGCGGTACGCGGCGGCGGTGGCACCCCACTCGGTGGAGTCCGACAGCGCCTCGGCCTCGGCGACCAGCTTCTCCTTCACCACACGGGCCTGCTCGCGCTCCGCGTCCAGCGCGGCGAAGTGCGCCTTGCGGTGCTTGGAGAAGACCGAGCGGGCGTGCGAGAAGCGGTGCCACAGCTCGTCGTCGCTCTTGCGGTCCAGCCGGGGCAGCGCCTTCCAGTTGTCCACCAGGGCGCGCAGCCGGTCGCCGGCCTCTCGCCACTGGGTGGACTCGGCGAGCTGCTCGGCCTCGGCGACCAGCGCCTCCTTGGCGGTGCGGGTCTCCTGCTGGGCCTTGGCGCGGGCCGCCTTGCGCTCGGTCTGGCGCGTCTCGATCTCACCGCCGAGGGAGTCCAGGCGCTTGACGAGCGAGTCCAGGTCGCCGACCGCGTGGGCGTCGACCACCTGCTCGCGCAGGTGGTCGAGCGCGACCTGGGCCTCCTTGGCGGCCAGGTCGGTCTTGCGGACCCGGTGCTCCAGCAGGCCGACCTCGGCCTCCAGGCCCTGGAACTTGCGCTCGAAGTAGGCGAGGGCCTCGTCGGGGGAGCCCGCCTGCCAGGAGCCGACGAGGCGTTCGCCGCCCTCGGCCGTCCTGACGTAGACGTTCCCCTGCTCGTCGACACGGCCCCACGGGTCGCTGCTCACAGCGCCTCCTCCAATGACGCCGCACCCCGCCGGGCGCGCACGTCGTCCACAGTTGATGTGTGCGGCGGACCGATGGAGTCCGCCGTCCGATCCGTCGTGTGTTGCGCCGAGGGTGACGGCTGACGGTCTGGGCACCCTATACAACAGCAACATAGGCGACCAGCGTCGGTGCTGTCCGCATCCGGGCCGGGGCAATTCGCGCGGCGCCGCGCCCGGCGACCCGGGGGTCGGGGGCGCGGCGCCGGTTGGGGTCAGCCCTTGGCCGCGGTCACCGAGGTGAGCTGCACGTCCTTGGCGGGCGCGCCGTCCCCGCCGCCGCCCTTGACGCCGGCCTCGGCGATCTTCTGGACCACGTCCAGACCGCCGGTGATCTTGCCGAAGGGGGTGTAGCTCGGCGGCAGCTGGGTGTCCTTGTAGACCACGAAGAACTGGCTGCCGTTGGTGTTCGGGCCGGAGTTGGCCATGGCCAGGGTGCCGGCCGGGTAGGTGGCGCCCTCCAGGTTCTCGTCCGCGAACTTGTAGCCCGGGCCGCCGCGGCCGGTGCCGGTCGGGTCGCCGCACTGCAGGACGTAGATGCCCTGGGTGGTCAGCCGGTGGCACTTCGTCCCGTCGAAGTACTTCTCACCCGCGAGGAACGCGAAGGAGTTGACGGTGTGCGGGGCCTTGGCCGCGTCCAGCGAGACGGTGATCTTGCCGCTGTTGGTCTCCAGGACCGCGGTGTACGCGGCCTTGGTGTCGACGGTCATCGCCGGCTCGGCCGGGTACTGCTTGCCCTGGGTCGGGGTGGGCACCGCCGTCGGGACGGCCACGTCGGCGGAGGACTTCTTGTCGTCCGCCTTGAAGACGCCTCCGGCGTAGGCACCGGCGAAGCCCAGGACCAGGACCGCCGCGACCGAGGCCCCGACCACCGTGTTGCGCTTCTTGCGCTTGGCCTCGGCCTCGGCCCGGCGCTGCATCTGCCGCTCGTACTTCTCGCGGGCGAGCTGCCGCCGCCGCTGTTCGCTGCTGACCACCGGCCGTGTCTCCTGTGTCGGAAGCTGAAGGGTGAAGGATCGGTGCGGATCATCGCACCCATCGGCGGCCAAGTGTAGGGACCTCGTCCGTAAGTACGAGATCAACCGGCCCGGGGAGCAGCCGGGCGGGCGCGCGGACATCTGGTTCGCGAGCGGTGGCTTCCCGCCGGTAGGCTGCGGTGAGACCACACTGACCGCCACTCGAATCGATACGAGGACTCGCGTGTTCGTCGCCGGATTCCCCGCTGGGGCCTGGGGCACCAACTGCTACCTGGTCGCACCCGCGGCCGGCGAGGAGTGCGTGATCGTCGATCCGGGGCACGAGGCCGCCGAGGGCGTCGAGGAGCTGATCCGCGAGCACCGGCTGAAGCCCGTCGCCGTGCTGCTCACCCACGGGCACATCGACCACATCGCCTCGGTCGTCCCGGTCTGCGGCGCCCGCAACGTCCCGGCGTGGATCCACCCCGAGGACCGGTACATGATGGCCGACCCGGCCCGCGGCCTGGGCCGCTCGCTGGGCCAGCAGATCATGGGGTCGATCACCGTCGGCGAGCCGGACGACGTCCGCGAGCTGACCGACGGCAGCGTGCTGGAGCTGGCCGGTCTGGAGCTCACCGTCGACCACGCGCCCGGCCATACCAAGGGGTCGGTGACGTTCCGGACGCCCGAATCGGCGGACATCCCGCCGGTGCTGTTCTCGGGCGACCTGCTGTTCGCCGGCTCCATCGGGCGTACGGACCTCCCGGGCGGGGACAGCAAGGCGATCATGCACTCGCTGGCCCGGGTGTGCCTGCCCCTCGACGACGCGACCGTGGTCCTCTCCGGCCACGGCTCCCAGACCACCATCGGCCGTGAGCGCGCCACCAACCCGTACCTCCTGCAGGCGGCCGGTGCGCTGGACGCTCCGGCCCACCCGCGACGAGGAATGTGACGGAAGAGAAGTTGAGCACCTTCACCGCCCCCAAGGGCACCTACGACCTGCTCCCGACGACCAACTCCGCGGTGTACCAGGCGATCCGCGACCGCCTGAGCGCGCCGCTGCGCCGGGCCGGGTACGGGTACGTCGAGACGCCGGTCTTCGAGGACCTCAAGCTGTTCTCCCGCGGTGTCGGCGAGTCCACCGACATCGTCACCAAGGAGATGTTCACCCTGGCCAAGCGCGGCGACGAGGAGCTCGCGCTGCGCCCCGAGGGCACCGCCTCGGTGGTCCGGGCCACCCTCCAGGCCAGCCTGCACAAGCTGGGCAACCTGCCGGTCAAGCTCTGGTACTCGGGCAACTTCTACCGCTACGAGCGCCCGCAGGCCGGCCGCTACCGGCAGTTCTCCCAGGTCGGCGCCGAGGCGCTGGGCGCGGAGGACCCGGCGCTGGACGCCGAGCTGATCATCCTGGCCGACGACGCCTTCCGCTCGCTGGGCCTGCGGAACTACGCGCTGCTGGTCAACAGCCTCGGCGACAAGCAGTGCCGCCCGGTCTACCGGGCCGCGCTCCAGGAGTTCCTGCGCACCCTCGTCCTGGACGAGGACACCCGCCGCCGCGCCGAGATCAACCCGCTGCGCGTGCTCGACGACAAGCGCGAGAACGTCCAGGTCCAGCTGGCCGACGCCCCGCGCCTGCGCGACTACCTCTGCGAGGACTGCAAGGCGTACGACGAGAAGGTGCGCGAGCTGCTCACGGCCGCCGGGATCGCCTTCGAGGACGCGCCGAACCTGGTCCGCGGCCTGGACTACTACACCCGCACCACCTTCGAGTTCGTGCACAACGGCCTCGGCGCCCAGTCCGCGATCGGCGGCGGCGGCCGCTACGACGGCCTGTCCGAGATGCTCGGCGGCCCGGCCCTGCCCTCGGTCGGCTGGGGCCTCGGGGTGGACCGTACCTTCCTCGCCATGGAGGCCGAGGGGATCGCCCTCGACCTGCCCGCCACCACCTCGGTGTACGCCGTGGCGCTCGGCGAGGAGGCCAAGAACGTGCTCTTCACCAAGGTGACCGAGCTGCGCCGGGCGGGCGTGGCCACCGATCTCGCCTTCGGCGTCAAGAGCATCAAGAACGCCATGAAGTCCGCCAACCGGTCGGGTGCGCGCTTCGCCCTGATCGCGGGCGACCGGGACCTCGCCGAAGGCGTCGTCCAGCTCAAGGACATGGAGTCCGGCGAGCAGACCCCCGTCGCCCTTGAGGCGCTCGTACCCACCCTGAAGGAGAAGCAGCTGTGATCCGCACGCACGACGCGGGCACGCTCCGCGCGGAGCACGCCGGCACCACCGTCACCCTGGCCGGCTGGGTCGCCCGCCGCCGTGACCACGGCGGTGTGGCCTTCATCGACCTGCGCGAGGCCTCCGGCACCGTGCAGATCGTGGTCCGCGACCTGGAGTCGGTGCACGGCCTGCGCTCCGAGTACTGCGTCAAGGTCGTCGGCGACGTGCGGGTCCGCCCGGAGGGCAACGAGAACCCGGACATCCCGACCGGCGCGGTCGAGGTCGTGGTCAGCGAGATCGAGGTGCTCTCCGAGGCGGCCCCGGTGCCGTTCCCGGTGGCCGAGTACGAGCCCGGCTCGGTCAACGAGGAGGTCCGGCTGCGCTACCGCTACCTGGACCTGCGCCGCGAGGGCCCGGCCCGCGCGCTGCGCCTGCGCTCCAAGGTGAACAACATCATCCGCCGGGTGATGGAGGAGAACGACTACCTCGACATCGAGACGCCGTACCTCACCCGTTCCACCCCCGAGGGCGCCCGCGACTTCCTCGTCCCGGTCCGCCTGCAGCCGGGCCACTGGTACGCCCTGCCGCAGTCGCCGCAGCTGTTCAAGCAGCTGCTGATGGTGGCCGGCATGGAGCGCTACTACCAGATCGCCCGCTGCTTCCGCGACGAGGACTTCCGCGCCGACCGGCAGCCGGAGTTCACCCAGCTGGACATCGAGGCCTCGTTCGTCGACCAGGAGGACGTCCTGGCCCTCGGCGAGAAGATCGTCGGTTCCATCTGGCGCGAGGTCCACGGCTACGAGGTCCCCAACCCGCTGCCGCGCATCTCCTACGCCGACGCGATGGCCCGCTACGGCTCCGACAAGCCGGACGTCCGCTTCGGCCAGGAGCTGACCGACCTCACCGAGTACTTCAAGGGCACCGAGTTCCGGGTCTTCCAGGCCCCGTACGTCGGCGCGGTCGTCATGCCGGGCGGCGCCTCGCAGCCGCGCAAGCAGCTGGACGCCTGGCAGGACTGGGCCAAGGCGCGCGGCGCCCGCGGCCTGGCCTACGTGCTGGTCGACGCCGAGACCGGCGAGCTGCGCGGCCCGGTCGCCAAGAACCTCTCCGAGGAGCACCTGGCCGGCCTCGCCGCCGCCGCGGGCGCCAAGCCGGGCGACGCGGTGTTCTTCGCGGCCGGCAAGAAGGCCGCCTCGCAGGAGCTGCTGGGCGCGGCCCGCCTGGAGATCGGCCGCCGCTGCGACCTGATCGACGAGTCGCAGTGGGCCTTCCTCTGGGTGGTCGACTTCCCGATGTTCGAGCCGATCGAGGACGAGAAGGGCGAGTTCGCCGGCTGGCACGCCGTGCACCACCCCTTCACCGCCCCGACCGCCGAGTCGCTGGCCACCTTCGACACCGACCCGGGCAGCGCGCTCTCCAACGCGTACGACCTGGTGCTCAACGGCTCGGAGCTGGGCGGCGGTTCGATCCGTATCCACCAGCGGGACGTGCAGAAGCGGGCCTTCGACGCGATCGGCCTCTCCGAGGAGGAGGCGCAGTCGCAGTTCGGCTTCCTGCTGGACGCCTTCAACTACGGCCCGCCGCCGCACGGCGGCATCGCGCTCGGCCTGGACCGTGTGGTGACCCTGCTCGGCGGGTACGACACGATCCGGGACGTCATCGCGTTCCCGAAGACCAGCACCGGTGGCGACCCGCTGACCGGCGCGCCCACCCCGATCACCCCGGCCCAGCGCCGCGAGGCCGGCGTCGACGCGCAGCCCAAGGCCCGCGAGGCGGCCAAGGCGGAGGCCGAGCCCAAGGCCTGACCGGCCCGTCCATCACGATTCATCCGGCCCCGGCCGGTGTGACCTGCCGCACGGTAGGCTCGCACCGCCCGGGGCCGGTGCACAACGGTGTGCGAAGCAGAGGGGTCGAACATGGCCGTCCGTACCAGAGTCGAAATCCCGTCCGACGCTCCGGCGACCAGACGCGTCCACATGGCGGCGTTCCCCGGCCCCGAGGAGGCCGACCTGGTGGACGCGCTGCGCCGGGACGCGGCCTGGTTGCCCGAGCTGTCGGTGGTCGCCGTGGACGAGCGTGAACTCGTCGTCGGCCACGCACTGTTGACGAGGCTTCAGGTGGGCGACGGGTGGGCGCTGGCGCTCGCCCCGGTCGCGGTCGCGCCCGAGTGGCAGCGCAAGGGCGTGGGCACCACGGTGGTGCGGGCCGCGCTGGAGGCCGCCGACGCCGCGGGGGAGCGGCTGGTGGTGGTCCTGGGCGACCCGGGCTACTACGCCCGGTTCGGGTTCGTGCCGGCCGCCCGGCACCAGGTCACCGGCCCGTATCCGGGGAACGAGGAGTACCTCCAGGCGCTGCCGCTGGCCGGCTACGACGGCCGGCCGCACGGCGTCTGCCGCTACCCGGCGCCGTTCAGCTCGGTCTGACCCACCCGGGCGGTGGTCCCGCCCTCGATCGTCCCGATTTCTATCGTCCCGCCGGCCGTCCCGCCGGCCGTCCCGTCGACCCGGACGGTCGCCCGGCAGCTGCGGACGAACGCCGCCATCGCCGGGGTCGCCGGCCGGCCGAGCGGCCAGTACAGCCCCACCCGGCAGGGGCTCAACCCGCGCACCGGCCGGTGGACCACGTCCGGCCGGGGCGCCAGCTGGCTCATCGACCGCGGCGCGAAGCCGATGCCCTGGCCGCAGGCCACCGCGGTGAGCCACTCGTCGGCGTTGTGCGCCACCGCGCCGATCCGTACCGGGTGGCCGCGGCGCTCCTCGGCGGCCAGCCAGAAGTCACGCCAGAACGCGGCCTCCCGCGGGCCCGCCACGAACTCCTCGTCCAGCAGCTCGGCGAGGTCCAGCTCCTCCCGGTCGGCCAGCCGGTGGTCGGCCGGCAGTACCGCCCAGCGCTCCTCGCTGCCCAGGTCTGCGCAGGCATAGCGGTCGGTGATGTTGGACGGGGCGTGCCAGAGGGTCAGGTCGATCTCGCCGGTGCCCAGGCCCGAGGTCGGGTCGAACCAGTTGTTCTGCCGCAGCCGGACCCGCCAGCCCGGCATCCGGCGGCCGAAGTCCTCGATGGTGGACCGCCCGATCAGGTTGATGATGCTGCCCTCGAACCCCACCCGGAGCGTGCCCACCGCCGGATCGGCGGCCTCCTGCGCGGCCCGTACGGCCTGGGTCCAGTCCGCCAGCAGCGGCCCCACCCGCTCCGCCAGTGCGGCGCCGGCCGCGGTCGGGGTCATCCCGGCGCGCGAGCGGTGGAACAGCTCCACGCCCAGCTGCGCCTCCAGCTGTCTGATCTGCCGGGTCAGCGTCGGCTGTCTGACCGACAGCCGGGCCGCCGCGCCGGTCAGCTGCCCTTCCTCGTGGACCGCCGCGAAGTAGCGCAGCAGTCGGGTGTCGATATCCATGCGCTCAGGGTATGGATCCGACTATTGGACCCCGAGGGTGGGTATGCAGGAGAGTTGATCATCCGCCGCGGGCGGGGTACCGGCGGAACAGGGGGCTGCCGGTCCGCCACCCGCGGCGTTCTGACGTTCCGTCGGCGAACGGCTTTGTCGCCCGCTCGCCTCCGGGCCCTCCCGACCCGGCGCCGACGGTCGTTGCTCCCTCGCTCCTACGTCGCTCCCTCGCGCCTCCCTTTCGACACCGGCGGGCCCTTCGGCTCGGGGCGGGGGTCGCCCGCTCGCCTCCGGGCCCTCCCGACCCGGCGCCGACGGTCGTTGCTCCCTCGCTCCTGCGTCGCTCCCTCGCGCCTCCCTTTCGACACCGGCGGGCCCTTCGGCTCGGGGCGGGGGTCGCCCGCTCGCCTCCGGGCCCTCCCGACCCGGCGCCGACGGTCGTTGCTCCCTCGCTCCTGCGTCGCTCCCTCGCGCCTCCCTTTCGACACCGGCGGGCCCTTCGGCTCGGGGCGGGGGTCGCCCGCTCGCCTCCGGGCCCTCCCGACCCGGCGCCGACGGTCGTTGCTCCCTCGCTCCTGCGTCGCTCCCTCGCGCCTCCCTTTCGACACCGGCGGGCCCTTCGGCTCGGGGCGGGGGTCGCCCGCTCGCCGTTGACCGCTCGGGGCGGGGGTCGCCCGCTCGCCTCCGGGCCCCGTACGGGAGCCGGCCGGTCAGGAGCGTCGCAGCCAGCCGAACCAGCGCCACCGCCGGCGCGGCCGCCCGCCCGGCAGCGGGCGGGCCCGCGCCTCCTTCTCCCGGCCGTCCGGCTCCTCGGGGCCGGCCATACCCGCCAGCACCTCCCGGGCCAGCCCGGTCACCTCCGGCCCGAGCCCCGGCATCGCCAGGGTCAGCCGGCACAGCGACCCCAGGACGGTGACCGCCCGGGTCCGCGAGGCCTTCACCGCGTCCAGCGTCCGGAACGCCACCAGCTCGGCGGCGTCCTGACGGGCCGCCGGATCCGTCCACGCCACCACCACCAGTGCCACCGCGGCCGCCTCGGTCACCCAGTCCTCCGGGCCGAACAGCAGGTCGTGCAGCAGCCGGCGGCGGTCCGACCCGGCCCACGGCTGGTCGGTGCGGTGGTGGGTCAGGCCCAGACAGGCGAAGACCTGCACCGACCGCACCCACATGTCCGGCCAGCGGGCGGCCACCAGGCTCCCGTGCTCGTTGCCGTCCGGGTCCGGCGGGAAGGCCAGACAGCCCACCAGGTCCTCGGCGGACAGCGAGGACAGCGCCACCGCGTGGTCGTACGCGGCCAGCAGGTGCGACCAGCGCAGCTCCGTCACCGAGCGCACCAGCGCCGCCGCCTGGGCCGAGGGCGGCTCCACCGCAGGGCGGGCCAGGAGCCCCTCGTACCGCCACACCCGCAGCCCGACCTCGCGTAGCGGCTCCCGCAGGTCCGGCTCCGGGTTCGAGCGGACTGTCAGCTCCGAACCCGGCAGCGCCGCCCGGAAGGTCCGCAGTGCGCTCGGCGCCTCCAGCGCCGACACCGCGCACTCCCCGGCCACCGCGCCCTCGTGCTCCAGCACCTGGTGCATCGCGTCGACCACCGACTCCCCGGCCGGGGCCACGTGCCCCAGCCACGGCCGGCGCTCGCTGCACTGCGCCAGCACCGCCGAGGCGTAGCCGTGCTCCGGGTGCTCGCGCAGGTGGTCCACCAGCGCCGCGAGGTGGCCGCCGTCCTCGTCCAGCGCGTACCGGACGCCGTGCAGCGCCGGCGCGGCCTGCGGGTGCAGCGGCTCCACCGCCAGCGCCCGCTCGATCCACGGCAGGCCCTCGGCGGGCCGGCCCAGCTGGGCGTACAGCTCGCCGACGTCCACGTGCAGTGACAGGTCGGACGGATCCCGGGCGAGCTCCTCCTCCCAGACCTCCAGCGTCTCCTCCGGCCGTCCGGCCGAGCGCAGCGCATACCCCAGCATCACCGCGCCGGTGTGCGAGGGCGCCGCCCGCTGCGCGCGCCGCGCCCAGCCGACCGCCGTCTCCGGGTCCCCGAACCGGCGGGCCAGCCCGGAGGCCATGGTGAGCAGGCCGGGATGGTCCGGCGAGGCCGCCACGCAGTCGCTCATCGCCCGGTAGAACGGGCGCAGCGCCTCCGCCACCTCCGGCTGCAGCGGATCGCGCAGACCGCCGCCCACCACCCGGGCGATGGCCAGCTGCGCCGACTCCGGGTCCAGCAGCGCCGGCAGGTCCGGGTGGCCGAGCCACGCCACCGAGGCCCACGGCCGGTCCGGCTGCTCCCGCAGGACCGCCGCCAGCAGGCCGATCGCCTGGTCCCACCGGCCGTCGGCGGCGCACAGGTGGGCGTGGCAGGCGACCGCGCCGACGGTCGGGTCGTCCAGCGGGAAGTGCTCCAACGCGCCCGCGGGCCCCCCGGACCGGACGGTCAGCTCGGCCAGCGCCTCGTGCACCTCCGGCAGCTCGGGGTCCAGCTCGATGGCGCTGCCCAGGTGTGAGGCCGCGTGGCCCAGGTCGCCGTCCGCCAGCGCCAGCCGGGCCAGCGCGACCTCGCCCTGGGCGGCCGGCCTGCCGTCCCCGCGCTCCTGTCCGTGCTCGTGCCCGTGCGTCGCGGCCACCTCTCGTCCCTTCCCCCCTGGACTGCCCGTTCGGGGGGAAACGTAGCGCACGCAGGTGTCCGACCGGTTCGCGGGGAAGGCCACCGGAGCGGCGGGCGTGTCCGGGCCGGGGCGGCGCGCTCGGGCGCGGGCCGGGGCGCGGTGGAGGTGCGCTCGGAGTGCATGCGGGCAGCCCGGGGTGTCGTCGCACTCGCATAGGCTTCCGGTGTGGATGAACCGGACCTCTTCACCGCGGCCGCCGAGGAACGCCAGGCCGCCGAGCCCGGCCGCGCCCCGCTCGCCGTACGGATGCGCCCCCGCACCCTGGACGAGGTCGCCGGCCAGCGCCGGCTGCTGAAGGACGGCTCGCCGCTGCGCCGCCTGGTCTCCGGCTCCCGCGGGCCCGCCGCCACCAGCTCGGTGATCCTCTGGGGCCCGCCAGGCACCGGCAAGACCACCCTCGCGCACGTGATCAGCCAGGCGGTCGAGGGCCGGTTCGTCGAGCTGTCGGCGATCACGCACGGCGTGAAGGAGGTCCGGGCGGTCATCGAGGGCGCCCGGCGGGCGGTCGGCATGAGCGGCCGCGAGACGGTCCTCTTCCTGGACGAGATCCACCGCTTCTCCAAGGCCCAGCAGGACTCCCTGCTCCCCGCCGTGGAGAACCGCTGGGTCACCCTGATCGCCGCCACCACCGAGAACCCGTACTTCTCGGTGATCTCCCCGCTGCTCTCCCGCTCCCTGATGCTCACCCTGGAACCGCTCACCGACGAGGACGTCCGGGTGCTGCTGCGCCGGGCCGTCGCCGACGAGCGCGGGCTGGCCGGCAGCGTGGCGCTGAGCGCCGAGGCCGAGGACCACCTGGTCCGGCTGGCCGGTGGAGACGCCCGCCGGGCACTCACCACCCTGGAGGCGGCCGCCGGCGCGGCCCTGGAGCAGGGCGAGGCCGAGATCTCGCTGGCCACCACCGAGACCGCCGTGGACCAGGCCGCCGTCCGCTACGACAAGGACGGCGACCAGCACTACGACGTGGCCAGCGCCCTGATCAAGTCGATCCGCGGCAGCGACGTGGACGCCACCCTCCACTACCTGGCCCGCATGATCGAGGCCGGGGAGGACCCGCGGTTCATCGCCCGCCGCCTGATGATCTCGGCCAGCGAGGACGTCGGCCTGGCGGACCCGACCGCGCTGCAGACGGCGGTGGCCGCGGCCCAGGCGGTGGCGCTGATCGGCTTCCCGGAGGCGCGGATCATCCTCTCCCAGGCGGCGATCACGCTGGCGCTGGCGCCGAAGTCCAACGCCGCGTACCTGGCGATCGACGCCGCCCTGGCCGACGTCAAGCAGGGCCTGGCCGGCGCCGTCCCGCCGCACCTGCGGGACGCCCACTACGGCGGCGCGGGCAAGCTCGGCCACGGCAAGGGGTACCGGTACCCGCACGACCTGCCGGAGGGCATCGCCGAGCAGCAGTACGCGCCGGACGCCGTGCACGGCAAGGACTACTACCGGCCCACCCGGCGCGGGGGAGAGGCCCGGTACGCGGACATCGTGGAGTGGACCAGGGCACGGCTGCGGGGGCGCGGCGACGGCTGAGGTCGCAGGTCGCGCCCCGCGGCCGTGGTGACGGGGGACGGGGGGCAGGGCGGGGGCGGGAGAGCCGGGCCGGGGCGGGCGGTACACTGGTGCGAAGTGCCTTGTCCCGGGCACGGCGGCGGGCGTCAGCCCGACCGACCGGCCGCACCAGCGGGGCACCGGCCATGAGGCTCCCCCGGGAGCCTCCAGGAGCGTCGCGCACCGGATTCGGTGTCGCGGGCAGCCCACCACCTCGCGGCGGTGGGCCTCCCGTGTGCAAGCACACTGTGCCCGGCTCGGAGAGCGGCTGACCGTCCCTGCGGACGGTTTTTCTCCGGGTCGCGACGAGCGGCCTCCGTCAACACCTGGTGACAGCCGTATTCGCACACCGAAAGAGGTAATGGTTCCATGGCGAACCAGAAGCGCCCCAAGGTCAAGATCGCTCGTGCCCTGGGCGTTCCGCTGACCCCGAAGTCCGTCAAGTACTTCGAGGCCCGCCCGTACCCGCCCGGCCAGCACGGCCGTGGCCGCAAGCAGAACTCTGACTACAAGGTCCGTCTGACCGAGAAGCAGCGTCTGCGCGCGCAGTACGACCTGAGCGAGAAGCAGATGGCTCGCGCCTTCGAGGCTGCCAAGAAGGTCGAGGGCAAGACCGGTGAGGCGCTCGTCGGCCTCCTGGAGGTCCGCCTCGACGCGCTGGTCATGCGTTCGGGCATCGCCCGCACCATCTACCAGGCCCGTCAGATGGTCGTCCACGGCCACATCGAGGTCAACGGCTCGAAGGTCAACAAGCCGTCGTTCCAGATGAAGCCGGGCTACGTCGTGACGGTCAAGGACAAGTCCAAGGAGAAGGTCCCCTTCCAGGTGGCTCGCGAGGGCGGCAACGCCGGCGAGGGCCAGACCCCGAAGTACCTCGAGGTCAACCTGAAGGCCCTGGCCTTCCGCCTGGACCGCGCGCCGCAGCGTCGCGAGGTTCCGGTCGTCTGCGACGAGCAGCTCGTCGTCGAGTACTACTCGCGCTGACCCGCGAGCACTGCTCACCCGAGCCCCCTGCAGCCCCGGCTGCAGGGGGCTCGGCCCTTTTCACGATTGCTATGGGTGAACCACTGGAGATTCCCCCACGCGCCCCTGATGGTGGTCGCCCGAGTGCTCCGGAGGGTCAGGGGGTGGGGACGGGGGTGGGGCGGAAGGGGCGGGGGCCCGGGGTGGGGCGGTCGGCGCCGAGGGCGCGGCTGACGGCGGCGTCGAGGTCGAGCGAGCCCCCGTGGCGGAAGGCGTCGGTGAACTCCGCCTCGGTGAGCCCCGCGCGGGCGCGCCGCTCGCACTCCAGGTGCGGCCCGTTGAACGTCCGCGACCCGAAGAACGGCGTCCCCACCGCCTGCCAGATCCGGTGCGCCGCCCCCTGGAGGACCCGCGCCTCCACCAGGTCCGCCCCCGGCCCCTCGGTCTGCAGCAGCGCCAGCACGTCCATCGCGAGCACGATCCCCAGCAGGTCCCGGAACAGGTGGTTGAGCCGGACGCACTCCCGCGCGTACGAGCGGGCCAGCCGGATCTCCCCGCTGGTCCACTTCGAGTACGCCATGGCGTAGAGCCCGTACGCGTAGGCCCACTGCTCGCCGTGTTCCTCGCAGATCTCCCGGACCCGGTCGATCCAGGCGTCGCCGGTGTCGGTGTCGCCGAGGAAGAGGTGGGCGACCCCGAGTTCGAACATCGCCATCAGGACGTTGCTGTTGAGCTCGCCGATGGCGTTGTAGTGCCACAGCGCCTCCTCGAAGAGCTCGGCGGCGCGGGCGGGCTCGTCGCCGATCAGGGCGGCGCAGCCCTGGCGGTGGACGGCGTAGGCGAGGGCGCGGTCGTCGCCGGTGTCGACGGCCTGGCGGCGGCACTCCTCCAGGGCGGGGCGGGCCCGGGTGAGGTCGCCCTGGAGGGTGGCCATGTAGCCGGTGACCCAGAGGGCCTTGGCGCGGGCCTCGGTGGGTTCGGGGGCGAGGGCGAGGGCGCGGTCGAGCCAGTGCCGGCCCTCGCCGAGGTGACCGGAGCCGACCCAGTAGAACCAGAGGGTGCCGGCCAGCACCAGGGCGAGCTGCTCCTCGCCGGGTTCGGTGAGGCAGAACTCCAGCGCGGCGCGGAGGTTGGCGTGGGCGAGCCGGGTGCGTTCGGCGGTCTTGGCCTGGCGCGGGCCGAACCACTCCACCTCGCCCCAGCTGGCCACGCCCAGGTACCAGTCGCGGTGCCGGCGCAGCAGCCGGCCGTCGTCGCCGGTGGCGCGCAGCCAGTGGGCGCCGTACTCGCGCAGCGTGTCGAGCATCCGGAAGCGGGCCGGGGCCGGATCGCCGGGGCCGGCCGGTCCGTCGGCCCTGAACAGGACGGACTTGTCGACCAGGGCGTCGACCAGTTCCAGGATCCGGTCGGCGTCGATGCCGTCGCCGGCGCAGACGTACTCGGCGGCGTCCAGGTCGAAGCCGCCCGCGAAGACCGACAGGCGCGCCCAGAGTAAACGTTCCTGCATCGTGCAGAGCTCGTGACTCCAGCCGATGGTGGTGCGCAGCGTCTGCTGCCGCGGCGGGGCGGTGCGGGCACCGCCGGTGAGCAGCCGGAAGCGGTCGTCCAGACGGTGGATGATCTGCTCGACGGACAGCGCGCGCAGCCGGGCGGCGGCCAGCTCGACGGCGAGCGGGATGCCGTCCAGCCGGCGGCAGAGCAGGGTGATCTGGGGCCGGTTGGCGGCGGTCAGCGCGAACCCGGGCAGCACCGCGCCCGCCCGGTCGGCGAACAGCTCCACCGCCTCGGACGGGGCTCCGGTGGCCGGGGGCTCCACCGCCAGCGGGGCGAGCGGCAGCAGGTGCTCGCCCTCGGCGCGCAGCGACTGCCGGCTGGTGGCCAGCACCCGGACGCCCGGCGCCGCCCGCAGCAGCGCCCCGACCAGCTCGGCGCAGGCGTCCACCAGGTGCTCGCAGCCGTCCAGCAGCAGGAGCATCCGACGGTCGGCGAGCTGGTCGAGCATCACCTCCAGCGGCGGGCGGGCGGTGTGGTCGGTGATCCGCAACGCCTCCAGGACGGCGTGGCCGAGCAGCAGCCCGTCCTGGACCTGCCCGATCTCGGCCAGGTGCGCGCCGTCCGGGAAGGCGGGGGCCGCCTCGGCCGCCGCCCGGATCGCCAGCCGGGTCTTGCCCACCCCGCCGGGCCCGGTCACCGTGACCAGCCGCGCCGAGGCCAACTGCTCGGCCAGCAGATCCAGTTCGTCCTCACGGCCGACGAAGCTGGTGACCTCGGCGGGCAGCCCGCCGGCCGCCCTCCGATCGCCTGGTGCTGCCGACTCGCTGGACACGTACGCTCCCGAACTGGACCCGAACCGCGGAGCCCGCCGGACGCGGGCCACCCACCCAACGAGGTGACCCGCCGGTAGGTTACGCCGCGTGACCGGACCGCGACGCCGTCGGTGCGGTGGCCGTGGCCGGGGTTCCGCGGCAGGCGGCGCGGCCCGTGGAAGCGATATCCCGTCGGGCGCGGGGCGGCAGTCGCGATAGGGTTCTACTGGCAGGCGACACTCCGTGCACTGCCGGTCGACGGTGTGGCAAGGCGAGGGAGCGCGCAAGGTGTCCGTGGGAGAGCTGGCCGGCCTTCTGGTGGCCGTCTTCTGGGCGGTCCTGGTCACGCTGCTCGCCGTCGTGCTGGTCCGGCTCTCCAAGGTGCTGCGGGAGGCCGCCGTCCTGGTCTCCGCCGTCACCGAGCAGGCCGTTCCGCTGCTGGGCGAGGCCGGCGCCGCCGTCCGCAGCGCCAACGAGCAGCTGGAGCGGGTCGACGAGATCACCGCCAACGTCCAGGAGGCCGCGGCCAACGCCAACGCGCTCTCCTCCACCGTGGCGGCCACCGTCGGCGGGCCGCTGGTGAAGGTCGCGGCGTTCAGCTACGGCGTCCGCAAGGCCGTCAGCCGCCAGCAGGCCGCCGTGACGGTGCCCGCGCAGGCCGCCGAGCGCGAGGCGCTGGCCCGGATGATCCGCGCCGAGGTGCGCGCGGTCACCGCGCCGCGCGGGTTCGGCGTGGTCTCCCGCATCCGGCGAGCCGTGAGGGGCTGACGAGCGTGGTACGACGCATCTTCTGGATGGCGGTCGGCGCCGGCGCCACCGTCTGGGCCATGAACAAGGCCAACGAGGCCGTGCACCGCCTCACCCCTGACAGCCTGTCGGGCAGCGCCGCCCGGAGCGCGCTGCACCTCGGCGACGTGGCCAAGCGGTTCGCCCAGGACGTCCGCGCCGGCATGGCCGAGCGCGAGGCCCAGCTCCGAGAGGACCTCGGTCTGGACGGCACCGCCGTGGTCGACCCGCCCGGCGAGCGGACGGTGCTGCGCGGCCGCGCCACCTACCGAGCTATCACGGCGGTCCCGGCCCCCGGAGAGATCCGGCGCCCGGCGGCCGCCCTGCCTCCGACCCGAAGCAACGGCATTACCCCGCACAGTCATTGAGACGACGCCCGACGCGCTCCGGAAGCCGCGGGCAGCACCCCCTGAACCGGAAGGACCACTGATGGAGTCGGCAGAGATCCGCCGCCGCTGGCTGCGATTCTTCGAGGAGCGCGGCCACACCGTCGTACCGTCGGCCTCGCTGGTCGCCGACGACCCGACCCTCCTGCTGGTCAACGCCGGCATGGTGCCCTTCAAGCCCTACTTCCTGGGCGAGGTCAAGCCGCAGTACTCGCGTGCCACCAGTGTCCAGAAGTGCGTGCGCACCCTGGACATCGAGGAGGTCGGCAAGACCACCCGCCACGGATCCTTCTTCCAGATGTGCGGCAACTTCTCCTTCGGCGACTACTTCAAGGAAGGGGCCATCAAGTTCGCGTGGGACCTGCTCACCACGCCCGTCGCGGACGGCGGCTACGGCCTGGAGAAGGAGAAGCTCTGGATCACCGTCTACAAGGACGACGACGAGGCCGAGCAGATCTGGCGGGACGTCATCGGCGTGCCCTCCGAGCGCATCCAGCGCCTCGGCATGAAGGACAACTTCTGGTCGATGGGCGTCCCCGGCCCGTGCGGCCCGTGCTCGGAGATCAACTACGACCGCGGCCCCGCGTACGGCGAGGAGGGCGGCCCGGCCGTCAACGGCGAGCGCTACCTGGAGATCTGGAACCTGGTCTTCATGCAGTACGAGCGCGGCCACGGTGACGGCAAGGACGGGTTCGAGATCCTCGGCGACCTGCCGAGCAAGAACATCGACACCGGCCTCGGCCTGGAGCGCCTCGCCGCCATCCTGCAGGGCGTCGACAACCTCTTCGAGATCGACACCAGCCGGATGATCCTCGACCGCGCCGCCGAGCTGACCGGCCACACCTACGGCCGCGACCACAAGTCGGACGTCTCGCTGCGCGTGGTCACCGACCACTTCCGCACCGCGATCATGCTGGTCGGCGACGGCGTCAGCCCCGGCAACGAGGGCCGCGGCTACGTGCTTCGCCGCATCCTGCGCCGCGCGATCCGCAACATGCGCCTGCTGGGCGCCACCGACCCGGTGGCCAAGGAGCTCACGGACATCACCATCAAGGCGATGGCCCCGCAGTACCCGGAGCTGGAGAGCGACCGCAAGCGCATCGAGCAGGTCGTCACCGCCGAGGAGAACAGCTTCCTGCAGACCCTGAAGTCCGGCACCAACCTGCTGGACGCCGCCGTCACCGAGACCAAGCAGTCCGGCGGCGCGGTGCTCTCCGGCGACCAGGCGTTCAAGCTGCACGACACCTACGGCTTCCCGATCGACCTCACCCTGGAGATGGCCGAGGAGCAGGGCCTCCAGGTGGACGAGGCCGGCTTCCGCCGCCTGATGCAGGAGCAGCGGGACCGCGCCAAGGCCGACGCCAAGGCGAAGAAGATGGGCCACGCCGACGTCGCCGCGTACCGCGAGGTCGCCGACAAGTCCGGCGCCAGCGTCTTCACCGGCTACACCGCCACCGAGGGCGAGGCCACCGTCGTCGGCCTGCTGGTCAACGGCGCCCCGGCGCCGGCGGCCACCGAGGGCGACGAGGTCGAGATCATCCTCGACCGCACCCCGTTCTACGCCGAGGGCGGCGGCCAGCTCGCCGACCACGGCCGGATCCGGCTGGACTCCGGCGCGGTCGTCGAGATCCGTGACGTCCAGCAGCCGGTGCCCGGCGTGACCGTGCACTCCGGCGGCGTGCTGTTCGGCGAGGTCGTGCTCGGCGCCTCCGCGTACGCGACGATCGACATCGACCGCCGCCGTGCGGTCTCCCGCGCGCACTCGGCGACCCACCTCACCCACCAGGCGCTGCGTGACGCGCTCGGCCCGACGGCCGCCCAGGCCGGCTCCGAGAACGCGCCGGGCCGCTTCCGCTTCGACTTCGGCTCGCCGGCCGCCGTGCCCGGCTCGGTGCTGACCGACGTCGAGCAGAAGATCAACGAGGTGCTGGTCCGCGAGCTGGACGTCACCGCCGAGGTGATGACCATGGACGAGGCCCGCAAGCAGGGTGCCATCGCCATGTTCGGCGAGAAGTACGGCGACTCGGTCCGCGTGGTGACCATCGGCGACTTCTCCAAGGAGCTGTGCGGCGGCACCCACGTCGGCAACACCGCCCAGCTGGGCCTGGTGAAGCTGCTCGGCGAGTCCTCGATCGGCTCCGGCGTGCGCCGCGTCGAGGCACTGGTCGGCGTGGACGCGTACAAGTTCCTGGCGCGTGAGCACACCGTGGTCTCCCAGCTCACCGAGCTGGTCAAGGGCCGCCCGGAGGAGCTGCCGGAGAAGATCGCCGGCATGCTCACCAAGCTCAAGGACGCCGAGAAGGAGATCGAGCGCTTCCGCGCGGAGAAGGTCCTGGCGGCGGCGGCCGGCCTGGCCGACGCGGCCGAGGACGTCCGGGGCGTCGCCCTGGTCGCCGCCCGGGTCGCCGACGGCGTGGGCGCCGACGAGCTGCGCAAGCTGGTGCTGGACGTCCGCGGCCGGCTGGGCTCCCGCCCGGCCGTGGTCGCCGCCTTCACCGTGGCGAACGGCCGCCCGCTGACCGTCATCGCCACCAACGAGGACGCCCGTGCCCGCGGCATCAAGGCCGGCGAGCTGGTCCGCACCGCGGCCAAGGCGCTCGGCGGCGGTGGTGGCGGCAAGGACGACGTCGCCCAGGGCGGCGGCACCGACCCGTCCGCGGTGGACGAGGCCGTCGCGGCCGTCCGCGGGCTGGTCGGGGAGCGCGCGTCCTGATGTCCGAGGTGTTCGAGGAGAAGGTCTTCCGGCGCGGCCGGCGGATCGCCGTCGACGTGGGTGACGCCCGGATCGGGGTCGCGTCCTGCGACCCCGACGGGCTGATCGCCACGCCGGTGGAGACCGTCCCCGCCGGGGGCCGCTCCCAGGCCCGGCTCAAGGAGATCGTCGAGGAGTACGACGCGATCGAGGTCGTGGTCGGCCTGCCCCGCTCGCTGAGCGGCAAGGAGGGCCCGGCCGCGGCCAAGGTCCGGGCGTACGCCGGGCGGCTGGCGGCGCTGATCGCCCCGGTGGGTGTCCGGCTGGTGGACGAGCGGATGACCACGGTCACCGCCGCCCACGGCCTGCGGGCCTCCGGGAAGTCCGCGAAGAAGGGCCGCTCGGTGATCGACCAGGCGGCGGCCGTGGTCATCCTGCAGAACGCCCTTGAGACCGAACGGGTGAGTGGCCGGGCACCCGGCGAGAGTGTCGGACCGGTCATCTGATCGGCCTGGTCTAGCTTCCTTCCGGGGGCCCGTGCGGACGCGTCCGCACGGGCCCCTCGCCATCCGCCCCGACGGCGACTGAGAAGGACCAGCCGCGTGACCGACCCCTACACCGTTCCCGGGCTCACCCCCGGCCACCTCGGGGCGCCCGCCCCCGAGCCCGAGGGGCGTCCGCCCGGCAGGCCGTACGGGGTCCGGCCGCCCGACCCGCGCCGACTGCGCAGCGCGCTGGCCTGCTGCCTCAGTCTGCTGGCACTCGCCGGGGTGCTGGGGCTGGCCGTCCTGGCCACGGTGCTGCTCTGGCCGGAGGGCAGGCCGCCCGCGGCGGACTTCGCGGGCGGCGGGACGGCGGGCACCGTCCAGGTCTCGGTGGTGCAGGGCGCCAGCCTCACCCAGATCGGCCAGGAGCTGGTGCGGACCGGGGTGGTGGCCAGCACCCAGGCGTTCACCGAGGCGGCCGCCAAGAGCCCGGCCGGCAACCGGATCCAGCCCGGCACGTACACCCTGAAGCAGAAGCTGCCCGCGGCCTCCGCGCTGAACGTGCTGCTCGACCCGGCCAACGCCAACGCGCTGACCATCCCGGAGGGCCGGCGGGCCGCCCAGATCTTCGCCGCGGTGGACGAGCGGCTGAAGCTCGCGCCCGGCACCACCCGGGACACCGCCCGCGACCACGCCGCCGAGCTGGGACTGCCGGCCGAGGCGGCCGGCAACCCGGAGGGCTACCTCTATCCGGCCACCTACCCGGTCACCGGGGAGACCACCGCGCTCGGCCTGCTCCGGCAGATGGTGAAGGAGGCCGGGCAGAGATTCGGGGCGGATGCTGTGCGCAGGGCCGCCGCCGACAACGGGGTCGCGCCCTACCAGCTGGTCGTGGTGGCGAGCCTCGCCCAGGCCGAGGCGGACAATCCCGAGGACATGGCGAGGGTCGCCCGGGTGATCTACAACCGGCTGCGCCGCAAGATGCCGCTGCAGCTGGACTCGACCATCAACTACGCGCTCGGCCGCAACACCCTGACCACCACCGAGGCCGACACCAAGCTCGATTCGCCCTACAACACCTACCTGAACAAGGGCCTGCCGCCGACCCCGGTCGGCAATCCGGGCCGCGACGCGCTGGTCGCCGCGACCGCGCCGGCCGAGGGCGACTGGCTGTACTTCGTCACCGTCAGCCCCGGCGACACCCGTTTCACCGACAGCCCCGAGCAGCACGCGAAGAACGTCGAGGAGTTCAACCGGAACCGCGCTCAGCAGGGCTCGTCACCCGCTGCGGCCCCCCGCTGACGCCGTGTGGACTGGGCAGATGCCCCGACTGCGGTACGGTAACGTCTCCCACCGGGCGTCGCGCTAGCACGCCGGTTCGAGACATCGCAGGCGCGAGGGGATCGATGACTGATCAGAGCGGGGGCTACGGCTCCCAGGGCGACCAGCCGTGGTACCCGGGCGATCCCGCCTCCACCGGCGGCTGGCCGCAGTACGGCCAGCAGGGGTACCCGCAGCAGCAGGGCCATCAGGGCCAGTACGGCCAGCAGGCGCAGCAGCCGCAGGCCCACGCCCAGCAGCAGTACGGGCAGCAGCAGTACGGCCAGCAGGGCTACCCGCAGCAGCAGCACAACACCGGCTCCTGGCCGCAGCAGCCGATGGCGCCGCAGCAGGGCCAGTTCGGCCAGCAGCCGTACGGGCAGCAGGGGTACCCGCAGCAGCAGGGGCAGTTCGGACAGCAGACCGGGTACCAGCAGGCCGTCCCGCAGCAGCAGCCGATGCAGCAGCCCGTGCAGCAGCAGCCCGGTCAGGGGATGCCGCCGCAGCAGGCGCCGCAGCAGGCCGCCGCGCCGCGGCAGCAGCGCCGGCCCGGCGGGCCCGGCCCGGACGGGATCGACTGGGAGGCCGAGGCCGCCGCGCTGGAGTCGCCCGCCACCGAGGCCGAGGACGACTTCTGGGAGGACGACGCCGAGGAGGAGCCGGAGGAGGAGAACGGTTCCTTCTTCGGCGGCGGCGAGGAGGACAACAGCCGCGAGGCCGAGCGCAAGCGCAAGGAGAAGGGCAAGAAGGCCGGCCGCCGCAACCGCGGCGCCTGCCTGGTGGTCGCCCTGGTGATGCTCGGCGGCTTCGCCGGTGCCGGCTGGTGGGGCTACGGCTTCTACCAGGACCACTTCGGCCCCCCGCCGGACTTCGTCGGCGCGGGCACCGGCTCGGTCAACGTGGAGATCAAGCCGGGCCCGGGTGAGGCCATGGGCCGCACTCTCAAGGACGCCGGCGTGGTCAAGAGCGTCAAGGCGTTCATCACCGCCTTCGGCAAGAACTCCAAGGCCGGCAGCATCCAGCCGGGCACGTACACCCTCCGGCACGAGATGTCCGCCGAGGAGGCCGTCAAGGAGCTGGTGGACTCCAACGGCGGCAACGTCCTGATCATCTCCGAGGGCCGCAAGGCCTCCGAGATCTACGCGGCCATCGACGGCAAGCTCCAGCTGCCCAAGGGCACCACCGCCAACGTCGCCAAGGACCAGGCGGCCGGCCTCGGCCTGCCCGACTACGCCAAGGGCAACCCGGAGGGCTTCCTCTTCCCGGCGCGTTACTCCGTCACCCAGGGCATGAAGCCCGAGGAGCTGCTCAAGCAGATGGTGGCGAACTCGGTGAAGCACTACGGCGACCTCAAGCTCGACGAGGCCGCGCAGAAGATCGGCCTGCAGAACGGGTACCAGGTCATCATCGAGGCGAGCATCCTCCAGAAGGAGGGCAACGACTCGAAGGACTTCGGCAAGATCGCGCGGGTGCTGTACAACCGCCTCAACAGCAACGCCACCCAGGGCAAGCTCCAGCTCGACACCACGCTCCAGTACGAGCTGGGCAGCGTGAAGTTCACCAAGGAGCAGATGGCGGCCAAGACCCCGTACAACACGTACCAGGTCAAGGGACTGCCGCCGACGCCCATCGCCAACCCGGGTGACGACGCCATCAAGGCGGTGCTCGACCCGACGCCGGGTGACTGGGTGTACTTCGTCGCGGTCTCGCTGACCGACACCCGGTTCGCGGTCACCTTCGAGGACTTCAAGAAGGACGTCAAGGAGTACTGCGCCGCGCACGGCCAGGGCTTCGACGAGAACGCCGGCATGTGCAAGTAGCGCAGGCGGCACGGGCCTGGGCGGCCCGTGCGGCCGCGCGCGAGGAGCAAGGAGAGGGTTCGTGACCACGCAGCGCAGGGCCGCCGTGCTCGGTTCGCCGATCGCCCACTCGCTGTCGCCGGTGCTGCACCGGGCCGGCTTCGCGGCGCTCGGCCTGGCCGACTGGCGGTACGACCGCTTCGAGGTGGACGAGGCCGGGCTGCCCGGCTTCGTCGCGGATCTGGACGCCGCGGAGTGGGCCGGGCTCTCCCTCACCATGCCGCTCAAGCGCGCGATCATCCCGCTGCTCGACGAGATCAGCGACACCGCGCGGGCCGTGGACGCGGTGAACACCGTGGTGTTCGGCCCGGACGGCCGGCGCAGCGGCGACAACACCGACGTCCCCGGCCTGGTCAAGGCCCTGCGCGAGCGCGGCGTCGACCGGGTGGCGGCCGCCTCCGTGCTGGGCGCCGGCGCCACCGCCTCCTCGGCGCTGGCCGCACTGGCCCAGATCTGCGACGGCCCGGTCACCGTCCACGTCCGCAGCGCCGAACGGGCCGCCGAGATGCGGGTGCTCGGCGAGCGGCTGGGCCTCGACCTGCGGACCGCCGCCTGGGAGTCGGGCCACGAGGCGCTGGCCGCGCCGCTCACCATCTCCACCACGCCGGTCGGTGCCACCGACGGCTTCGCCGCGGCCGTCCCGGATGCGCCCGGCGCGCTCTTCGACGTGCTGTACCACCCGTGGCCGACCAAGCTGGCCGCCGCCTGCGCGGAGCGCGGGGCGACCGTGCTCGGCGGGCTGGACCTGCTGGTGCACCAGGCGGTGCTGCAGTTCGAGCGGTTCACCGGGGTCACGCCGGGGCCGCTGGCGGCGATGCGGGCGGCGGGGGAAGCGGCGCTGGAGGGGTAGGGCGTCCCGCTCCGGACCCACGTCGACGCGCTCCGGGACGGGTGGGGACCCGTCGGTCGGCGGTCCCCCGCGACCCTGGAAGGGCCGTTCGCATCCCGATGATTCCGCCGTCGGCGGGCGCCCTCGGCGGCGCGCGGCGTCCAGAATGGTGTCCGCCACGCGGACCGGCGCTCGGTCGGGCGGGTCGGCATGAAAGGATCAGGGCAGAGTGCGGGCCCGTGGCCCGCCGAGGAAACGCCCGGCCGGTCCCGCTGTCCGCGGACCGGGCCGCTGACGAAGGAGCTCTGTTGGGTAGGTTGCGCTGGCTGACGGCGGGGGAGTCGCACGGCCCCGCTCTGGTCGCGACGCTGGAGGGCCTGCCGGCAGGTGTGCCGGTCACCACCGAGATGGTGGCCGACGCGCTGGCCCGCCGCCGGCTCGGCTACGGCCGCGGCGCGCGGATGAAGTTCGAGCAGGACGAGGTCACCTTCCTCGGCGGCGTCCGGCACGGCCTCAGCATGGGCTCCCCGGTCGCGATCATGGTGGGCAACACCGAGTGGCCGAAGTGGGAGCAGGTCATGTCGGCCGACCCGGTCGACCCCGAGGTGCTCGCCGGCCTCGCCCGCAACGAGCCGCTGACCCGCCCGCGCCCCGGCCACGCCGACCTGGCGGGCATGCAGAAGTACTCCATCGAGGAGGCCCGGCCGATCCTGGAGCGGGCCAGCGCCCGCGAGACCGCCGCCCGGGTGGCGCTCGGCGTGGTCGCCCGCTCGTACCTCAAGGAGACCTGCGGCATCGAGATCGTCAGCCACGTGGTCGAGCTGGCCGCTGCCAAGGCCCCGGCCGGCGTGCTGCCGCTGCCCGCGGACGAGGCCCGCCTCGACGCCGACCCGGTGCGCTGCCTGGACGCCGACGCCTCCGAGCGGATGGTCGCCGAGATCGACCAGGCCCACAAGGACGGCGACACCCTCGGCGGCGTGGTCGAGGTGCTGGCGTACGGCGTCCCGGTCGGCCTCGGCTCGCACGTGCACTGGGACCGCCGCCTCGACGCCCGTCTCGCGGCCGCGCTGATGGGCATCCAGGCGATCAAGGGCGTGGAGGTCGGCGACGGCTTCGAGCTGGCCCGGATCCCCGGCTCCCAGGCGCACGACGAGATCGTCCCGACCCCCGAGGGCGTCAAGCGCACCTCCGGCCGCTCCGGTGGCACCGAGGGCGGTCTGTCCACCGGAGAGCTGCTGCGGGTCCGCGCCGCGATGAAGCCGATCGCCACCGTCCCGCGCGCCCTGCAGACCCTGGACGTCCGGACCGGCGAGCCCGCCAAGGCCCACCACCAGCGCTCCGACGTCTGCGCCGTCCCGGCCGCGGGCATCGTGGCCGAGGCGATGGTCGCCCTGGTGCTGGCCGACGCGGTGGCGGAGAAGTTCGGCGGCGACAACGTCTCCGAGACCCGCCGCAACGTCCGGTCCTACCTCGACCACCTGATCATCCGATGAGCATCGCGCCGGTCGTCGTGCTGGTCGGCCCGCCCGGGGCCGGCAAGAGCACGGTCGGCCGGCTGCTCGCCGAGCGCCTCGGCGTCACGTTCCGCGACACCGACGCCGACATCGAGCAGCTGGCCGGCAAGCCGATCCCGGAGATCTTCGTCGACGAGGGCGAGCCGCACTTCCGCGAGCTGGAGGTGCGGGCCGTCCGCGACGCCGCCGCGACCCACCCCGGGGTGCTGGCCCTCGGCGGCGGCGCCGTCATGGCCGACGCCACCCGGGCCCTGCTGCACGACCTCCCGGTGGTCTTCCTGGAGGTCGCGCTCGGCGACGCGGTCAAGCGGGTCGGCCTGGACGCCCCCCGCCCGCTGCTCGCCATCAACCCGCGGGCCCGCTGGCGGGAGCTGATGGAGGCCCGGCGGCCCCTCTACCTGGAGGTCGCCACCGCCGTCGTCGACACCGAGGGCCGCACGCCCGAGCAGGTCGCGGACGCCGTACTGGAAGCACTGGAGCTGAAGACCCCCCATGAGTGACACCGTCAGGATTCACGTCGGCGGCAGCGCCGGCCACGACCCGTACGACGTGCTGATCGGGCACCAGCTGCTCGGCGAGCTCGCCCCGCTGATCGGCCCGAGGGCCAGGCGGGTGGCGGTCATCCACCCCGAGGCGCTGGCCGCCACCGGCGAGGCGATCCGCGAGGACCTGGTCGCCGAGGGCTACGAGGCGATCGTCCTGCAGGTGCCCAACGCCGAGGACGCCAAGAGCGCCGAGGTGGCGGCGTACTGCTGGTCGGTGCTCGGCCAGACCGGGTTCACCCGCAGCGACGTCGTCGTGGGCCTGGGCGGCGGTGCCACCACCGACCTGGCCGGCTTCGTGGCGGCCACCTGGCTGCGCGGGGTGCGCTGGATCTCGATGCCCACCACCCTGCTCGGCATGGTGGACGCCGCGGTCGGCGGCAAGACCGGCATCAACATCCCCGAGGGCAAGAACATGGTCGGGGCCTTCCACCCCCCGGCGGGCGTGCTGGCCGACCTCGGCACCCTGGAGACCCTGGGCAAGCACGACTACGTCTCCGGCCTGGCCGAGGTGATCAAGGCCGGCTTCATCGCCGACCCGGCCATCCTCGACCTGGTGGAGGCGGACCCGGAGGGTGCCACCACCCCCGCCGGGCCGCACACCCTGGAGCTGATCCGCCGCGCCATCCAGGTCAAGGCCGACGTGGTCTCCGGCGACCTCAAGGAGGCCGGCCGCCGGGAGATCCTCAACTACGGCCACACCCTCGGCCACGCCATCGAGCGCAACGAGCGCTACAAGTGGCGGCACGGCGCCGCGATCTCCATCGGCATGGTGTTCGCCGCCGAGCTCGGCCGCCTCGCCGGCCGGCTGGACGACGAGACCGCCGACCGGCACCGGTCCGTGCTGGCCTCGGTCGGCCTCCCGCTGACCTACCGGGCGGACGCCTGGCCGCGGCTGCTGGACGCCATGAAGATCGACAAGAAGTCCCGCGGCGACCTGCTGCGCTTCGTGGTCCTGGACGGCCTCGGCAAGACCTCCATCCTGGAGGGCCCGGACCCGTCCCTGCTGGTCGCCGCGTACGCGGAGGTCTCCGGATGACCCGGGTCATGGTGCTCAACGGCCCCAATCTGGGCCGGCTGGGCAGCCGTGAGCCGGACGTCTACGGCGCCACCTCCTACGCCGGGCTGGTCGAGCGCTGCGGCAGGCTCGGCGAGGAGCTGGGGCTCACCGTGGAGGTCCACGAGACCAACTCCGAGCAGCAGATGGTGGAGTGGCTGCACGAGGCGGCCGACGGCGGCGTCCCGGTCGTGATCAACCCCGGTGCGTTCACGCACTACTCGTACGCGATGCGCGACGCCGCCGCCCAGCGGACCGCGCCGCTGATCGAGGTGCACATCTCCAACCCGTACGCGCGGGAGGTGTTCCGGCACACCTCGGTGATCGCCGCCGTCGCCTCCGGCACCATCGCCGGCTTCGGGATCGGCTCGTACGAGCTGGCGCTGCGCGCCCTCGCGGAGCAGCTCACCACCCGCTGACGCGGGGTCATCCCCCGGCTGACGTGGGATCATCGGCCCGGAGGCGGACTGTGCCCGCCACCGGGCCGACGTGTAGTGTCGTCTCCGCTCGGGAGGTGACGATGTCGCAGCAGTTCGCAGGGGGAGGACCGGTGCCTCCGCACCCGACGGCGCCGCCGTACCCGCTCCACCAGGCGGCCGGGCGGGCGCCGTACCCGCCGCAGCCCGTCCGCCGGGACCGGCCGACGGTGCCGCTCAAGGTGGTGCCCCCGCCGGGGCCCGCCGGGGCCGCGACCGGCCACTTCACGCTGCCGATCGGCGCGCCGGTCCAGCTGCCCGCGCACCAGGCCCTGCAGCCGGTGCACACCGGGCCGATCGCCGTCCTGCTGATCGGGCCGGCCGGCGCCGGCAAGACCACCGTCGCCCGGCACTGGGCCGAGCGCCGGCCCACCCCCACCGCGCACATCAGCCTGGACGACGTCCGGGAATGGGTGCAGGCAGGCTTCGCCAACCCGCAGTCCGGGTGGAACACCGCCTCCGAGGCCCAGTACCGGCTGGCCCGGCGCACCTGCGGGTTCGCCTGCCGCAACTACCTCGCCAACGGGATCTCCTGCATCATCGACGACGCGGTCTTCCCGGACCGGCCGGCGATCGGGCTGGGCGGGTGGAAGCGGCACATCGGTCCGGGGATGATCCCGGTGGTGCTGCTGCCGGGGCTGGACTCGGTGCTGGCCCGGAACGCGCGGCGCAGCGGCAACCGGCGGCTCAGCGACGAGGAGGTCGCCCGCATCCACGGGCGGATGGCGGGCTGGCGGACCTCGGGGCTGCCGATCATCGACAACTCCCAGCTGGACGTCACCGCCACGGCGGCGGCCCTGGACCACGCCATCCACTCACGGCTGACCGCAGCGGGCGGGTGACCTGCGGGGCGCTCCTGGTGGTTGCCCGGTTGCGGGCTCGGGGTGTCGGTGGTGGCTGGGATGATGGGGGAAGTCGAACGGACCTCATGAGGAGCTGACGCCCGTGCCCGAGGGCCACATCATCCACCGGCTGGCCGCTGAGAACGCCACGACCTTCGGCAGCCGACCGGTCCGCGTGACCAGCCCGCAGGGCCGCTTCGCCGAGGGCGCCGCCCTGATCGACGGCCGCACCCTGGACGGGGCGGAGGCCCACGGCAAGCACCTGTTCCTGGGCTTCGGCGAGTCCTGGGTCCACATCCACCTCGGCCTCTACGGCGGCTTCACCTTCGGCGCCGGCCAGGCCCCCGCCCCGGTCGGCCAGATCCGCCTGCGCCTGGAGACGGAGGAGGCGTACGCGGACCTCCGCGCCCCGAACACGTGCGAGCTGCTGACCCCGGGCGAGAAGGCGGCGGTGCACCGCCGCCTCGGCCCGGACCCGCTCCGCGCCGACGCCGTCCCGAACGAGGCGTGGCACCGGATAGCCGCCAGCGGCACGACCGTGGGCGCCCTGCTGATGGACCAGAAGGTGCTGGCCGGCGTCGGCAACGTGTACCGGGCGGAGGTGCTGTTCCGGCTCGGGATCAGCCCGCACCGGGCGGGCCGCGACCTGACCCGTACCGAGTGGGACGCGATCTGGGCGGACCTGGTGGCCCTGATGCGCGAGGGCGTCGGGGTGGGCCGGATCGACACCGTCCGGCCCGAGCACACCCCCGAGGCCATGAACCGTCCGCCGCGGGTGGACGACCACGGCGGCGAGGTGTACGTGTACCGCCGGGCCGACCAGCCGTGCCACGTCTGCGGCACCGGGGTCCGCACGGAGACCATGGCCTCCCGGAACCTCTTCTGGTGCCCCACCTGCCAGCAGCGCTGACTCTGCTCCCGGTGCGTCCTCGCGCCGTTCGGCCGGCTGGTGGTCGACAGCGGTGCGGGCGGCGCGCTGGACGCCGGGGCGGTGCTCCGCGGGATGCACACAGGGTGGTGCTGCTGCCCTGACGGGCCGTCGGCGGCCATATTGACGAAGGCATGTCACCGACGGAAGGATCGCGGATCGTCCCCGCCGCCCGACGAGAGGCAGAGCCGTGACCGCCCCATCCCTGTTCCGACGAGCGGGACGGCTGCTCGGCGCGGCTGTCCTCGCCTTCACCGCCGCCCTCGGCGCCGCCGCCCCCGCGCATGCCGACTTCGGCACCGACTACCACGACCCGTTCACCGCCGAGAAGCCGCTGACGAGGCCCGACACCCGGTCCTGCACGGTGGAGGTGATGCACGACCAGCCCTTCCGCAGCGGTTACGGCAACCCGCCCGACACCCCGTACGGCAGCACCCTCACCCCGCCCGCCGACTGCCCCGGGCCCTGGTCCGCCGTGGTGATGGACCTGCACGGGCAGGTGGCGGGCCGCCAGTTCGACCGGCTGTTCAGCGTCCGGCTCGGCGGGGTGCAGGTGCTGCTCTCCTCCACCCCCGAGCCCTCCGCGGACGGCATCGAGTGGCGGGTCGAGCGGGACGTCACCCGGTACGCGCCGCTGCTGGCGGGTCCGCAGCCGTTCTCCTTCGACCTCGCCAACGTGGTGGACGGCACCTACACCGGGGTCTTCCGGATCTCGGCGAGCTTCACCTTCTCCACCGCCTCCTCCCGCTGGCCCGCCGCCCGCACCGCGGACCGGGTGCTCACCACCGGACCGTTCGGCCTGACCCAGGCCGCCCCCGCGACCGACCGGGAGCTGGCCTTCCCGCGGAACCTGGAACGCCTCACCGCCGAGGTCTACACCCGCGGCGGCGGCGCCTGCGAGGAGTTCGCGTACGCCTCCGCCCCGGACGCCTTCGTCCGCGACAACCCCGGCCTCGGCTGGTGCGGCAAGGGACCGTTCCGCGAGCTGCGGCTCACCGTGGACGGCCGCACGGCCGGCGCGGTCTGGCCGTACCCGGTGATCTACACCGGCGGCTGGGACCCGCTGCTGTGGCGCCCGACCCCCGGCATCTTCGCCTTCGACCTGCCCGCCTACCGGCTCGACCTCACCCCCTACGTCGGGCTGCTGCTCGACGGGCGCCCGCACCGGATCGGCCTCGCCGTCAACGCCGCCGAGAACCAGAGCAACGACCTGTGGACCGGCCAGGTGAACCTCTTCGCCACCGTGGACCACGGCTCCGCCCGGACCTCGGGCGCGCTCACCGAGCACCGGGTCGCCCCCGAGGCGGCCGTCACCACCGTGCTCGCCGACCACGGCGGCGGGAGCGGCGACTGGACGGTCGCCGCCGCCCGCCACGACCTCGCCCGCGGCTGGGTGCAGACCTCGCACGGCCGGGTCAGCACCGAGGTCCGCGACGACCTGTCCTTCGGCTCGGACCAGCGCCTGCGGGACGGCGGCAACGACCTGGTGCTGCACAACCGCACCGACCTGGTCCGCGTCAGCGAGACCTGGGGCGGCGGCGCGCCCCGGCAGGTGCGGACCGTCCGCGAGGGCGAGCCGCTGGACGTGACCTACCGCTCCACCCGGGACGGCGCGAACACCGACCAGACCACCGCGATGGAACTCGGCTACCACCGGGACGCCCTGACCACGGCCGGCGGACGGGTCGTCGAGCGGGAGAGCGTGGACCACGTCCTCAAGCCGAGCGCCCACCGGCACGACGGTGACCGCACGGTCCGCACGGGCGCCTCCTGGGAGGACTACCGCGCCGCCGGCACGGCCGGGGCCTACCACCGGACGGTCCGCACGGTGGACGGGTGGCCGGTGGAGGACACCCGGTCGTAGCGCCCGTCGCAGGACCGGCACACCACCTTCGAGGGCGCGCGACCCGGCGCGCGCCCCCGAGACGCACCACAGGGGACCGGCACCTGAGGGGGAGCCGGATCCGGTCACGGGTAGGGAATGAGGAGGAGGGGTGGTCCGCCGGGCGGGGGAGGGGGGAACGGGTCGTGCGGATGAGGTGGCCCCGGGGGCCGCGGTGTGAGGCTGGGCGCAGGACCGGCGGGGGCCGGTCCGAGGAGGGACTGCACAAGCATGACCGACAACGCGTCAACCCGGGTCCGCCGTACCGCCGTTCGGGTGGCAGCCGCGCTGCTCGCCGGCACCACCGTGCTGGCCGTGGCACCCGCCGCCTGGGCGACGGGGGCTCCCGTGGACCGGCCGGCCGCAGCTGAGGAGGCGCGGCCGGACGGTGCCGCGCTGCGCAAGGCGCTGGACGCCCTGGTGTCCGAGGGCGGCTCCTCGGCGGCGCTGGGCGAGGTCCGCGACCACGGCCGGGTGGTCTGGCGCGGCGCCGCCGGTACCGGCGACCTGGACACCGGGTCACCGGCCCGCGCCGACGGCCGGTTCCGGATCGGCAGCGTCACCAAGACCTTCGTCTCCACCGTCGTCCTCCAGCTGGTCGGCGAGGGCCGGGTCGGGCTGGACGACCCGGTCGAGCGCTACCTGCCCGGCGCCGTCCGAGGCGGCGACACCATCACCGTCCGGCAGCTGCTCAACCACACCAGCGGCCTGTACAGCTACACCGACGAGCCGGGCTTCTTCTTCGAGGACGAGGCCACCCTGCGCAGCTGGCTGGACGAACGCCGCTGGACCACCTACCGGCCGCAGCAGCTGGTGGACATCGCCAACCGGCACGAGCCGTACTTCCCGCCCGGCCAGGGCTGGCGCTACTCCAACACCAACTACGTGCTGGCCGGCATGCTGGTCGAGAAGGTCACCGGCCGCTCCTGGAACCAGGAGGTCGAGCGCCGGATCATCCGCCCCCTCGGCCTCGCGCACACCTCGATGCCGGACACCGCCACCACCGTCCCCGGCGTTCACGCCCACGGCTACCTCAAGCTGCCCTCCGGCGGCCGGGCGGACGTCACCGAGCTCAACCCGACCATGGCCGGATCCGCCGGGGCCGGCATCTCCACCACCGACGACCTGGCCCGGTTCAACGCCGCGCTGCTCGGCGGGCGGCTGCTGCGCCCGGCCCAGCTGGCCGAGATGAAGACCACCGTCGACGTGGGCCAGGGCTTCGGCTACGGGCTCGGCCTGATGAAGTACCCGGCGCCGTGCGGGGAGTTCTGGGGCCACGGCGGCGGCATCCCCGGCTACGAGACCATGATCCTGGGAGATGCGCAGGGCCGCCGCCAGGTGGCGCTGTCGCAGAACCCGTTCGAGGAGGCCGCCCCGGAGACCGGGCAGCGAGTCACCAACGCCTTCCTCCTCGGCGCGGCCTGCCCGGGCAGCGGGACCGGCGGCGCCCAGGTGCCGCAGCTGGGGGAGAACCCGGCGAGCCTGCGCTGAGGCTTGTCAGAGGAGGCGCCCGGCCTCCGGACCCCGAGGGGTGGGAGGCCGGGCGCCCCGGCGCCGGGTCAGCCGCGCGGCAGGACCAGCGACTGCACCTCGGGCAGTCTGCGCCAGTCGCTGGTGGCGATGCTGGCGTGGGCGGAGGCCAGCTGGGTCACCCGGGCGCGGGCCTGGTCGGCCGTCGGCTCGGTGCCGCTGATCGCGGGCGCCACGTTCTGGGCGTCCGTCATCACCAGCAGCAGGTGGCGGCTGTCGTACCAGGCCGGGTCCACCCCGCCGCCGACGTAGGCGGAGGCGTCGCCGTCGAAGACCGCGAACCAGGGCCGGATCCCGGCGTCGGCGTACTTGGTGCGCGGGTCGCCGGCGGCGGCGCCGTGCACGGCCGGGAACACCTGCGCCTCGCCGATCCGCCCGGCGGCGGCGAGGTCGCGCAGGTGGCGCCCGTACTCGACGTCGGTGTGCAGGGTGTCGAACGGGTTCTGCTCCTCGAAGGTGCCCGGGATGACGTACAGCAGCACCTTGCCGGCCAGCGCCGACCGCTTGGGCCAGTTGCCGGCCCGGGCGGCCTCGTCCAGGGTGGCGTACGCGCCGCCGCCGGGCTTGGCGAGCAGGTCGGCCGGGCGCAGGACGGCGCTGCCGAGGTGGCCGGCGATCAGGGCGTCCAGCTGCGCCGGGCCCATCCCGCGGTTGGCCGCGAAGCCGCCCTTGAGCTCCAACTTCACCACCAGCGGACCGGCCGCCGGGTGGGCGCCGAGCCAGACCCGGACGTCGTCGAGGCAGTGCTCCAGGTTCTTGTTGGCGCCGCCGCCGTACAGCTGTGCCGGGGTGGAGGCGGCGACGCAGTTGTTCTTGTTGCCGAGCGGGTTGGAGTGGCTGACCTTCCACTCCTTGGTGACGGTGTCCGTCCAGGCGTCCAGCTCGATCAGGCCGGTGCCGGTGTCGAGGGCCTGGGCGAGGTAGGAGAAGGCGCCCGGGTCGTACGCGTTGTGCAGGCCGACGGTGGTGGCGGAGCCGAAGGGGAGGTCCCCGGGGCCGGCGGCGGTGGCCTGCGGTCCGGGGACCAGGGCGGCGGCGAGCGCTATCAGGCCGGCGGCGGTGGCGCGGCGGAGGGTCAAAGCTGTCTCCTCGTCAGACGGACGGACGGCCGGGGTAGCCGGTCGAAGGCAGCATGGCGCATCGAAGCCGCTTCAGGTGACATGACAAGAAAACTCCGGGCCGCCGCCGAGTGACCGTCAGGTCGCGCCCGGGCCCGCCGTCGTGGCCCGCCGCGCGGCGGCCCGGTGCGCCCGGGCTCAGTCCCGGTGGCCGAGCACCCCGTGCGCCAGCACCTCGGCGACCGCGGTGTCCACCAGCCGGTAGCGGACCACCCGGCCGTCCCGCTCGCCCGCCACCAGCCCGGCCGCCCGCAGCAGGCGCAGCGCCTGGGACACCGCGGGGTCGCGCATGCCGGTGGCCACGGCGAGGTCGGTGACCGCGAGCGGCCCGGTCTCGTGCAGGGCGAGCAGCAGGGAGAGCCGGCCGGGGTCGGCGAGCAGGGAGAAGCGCTCGGCCCAGGCCCGGACGTGCTCGGCGTCGCCGATCGCGGCGATCGCCTCGCAGACCCGGTGCCCGTCGATGGTGCGGTGGGCGGCGCGTTCGGCGGGGACGAGGTGCATGCCCGGCATTCTCCCAGGTGGCGTCCGGCGTGATCTGCAACACCTGCGCAGGTGCGCAGACTTGCAGCTGTGGCCGCGTCAGCTCTACGGTGGGTCGGCCGTGGTGCTCGGGAATTCCAGTGTGAAGCTGGAGCGGCCCTCGCCACTGTGATCGGGGAGCCGTCCCAACCCACGGCGCCACTGGACCGTCAGCGGTCCGGGAAGGCGGGTGCGGGCGCAGACCACCCCGTCAGCCAGGAGACCGGCCGCGGCATCTCACGAAGTGATCCACGAGGTGCTGGAGCGTGAACCGGATGACCCTGCCCGCAGAGACCGCGGACACCGCCGCCGAGCCGGCGGTCCTGCCGTCGTTCCGCTGGCGGCGCGAGGACACCGTCCGCACGGCCGGACTGATGGGCGTGATCGCGGCCATGCACGTGGTCGCCTTCGGCACCCTGTTCCTGCTGGTGGTCCCGGAGAAGTACGAGGTCGGGACGCAGGTCTTCGGCGTCGGCCTGGGCATCACCGCGTACACCCTGGGCATGCGGCACGCCTTCGACGCCGACCACATCGCGGTGATCGACAACACCACCCGCAAGCTGATGGCGGACGGCCGGCGCCCGGTCTCGGTGGGCTTCTGGTTCGCCCTCGGCCACTCGTCGATGGTGGTGCTGATGGCCGCCCTGGTGGCCGGCGGCGCCCAGCTGGCGGGCGTGCTGATGGACGAGGACTCCACCGCCCACCAGGTGCTCGGCACCATCGGCGTCACCGCCTCCGGGGCCTTCCTGTACCTGATCGCGGCGCTCAACCTGGCCGCGCTGCTGGGCATCCTGCGGGTGTTCCGGGCGATGCGGGCCGGCCGGTTCGACGAGAAGGAGCTGGAAGCCCACCTGGACGCGCGCGGGCTGATGGCCCGGATCCTGAACCGCGCCACCCGCTCGATCACCCGGCCCGGCCAGATGTACCCGGTCGGCATGATCCTCGGCCTGGGCTTCGACACCGCCACCGAGGTCACCCTGATGGTGATGGCCGGCTCGGGCGCGGCGGCCGGCCTGCCCTGGTACGCCATCCTCTGCCTGCCGCTGCTGTTCGCCTCGGGCATGAGCCTGTTCGACACCCTCGACGGCACCTTCATGAACTTCGCCTACCAGTGGGCCTTCTCCAACCCGGTCCGCAAGGTCTTCTACAACCTGGCGGTCACCGGCCTGTCCATCGCGGTCGCCTTCGTGATCGGCACCATCGAGCTGGTCGGCGTGCTGCACGAGAAGCTCGGCCTGACCGACCCGGTGAGCGGCTGGATCGCCGGCCTCAGCCTGGACAACGTGGGCTTCGTGATCGTCGGGCTGTTCGTGCTGGTGTGGGCGGCGGCGGTCGGGTACTGGCGGATCGCCAAGGTCGAGCAGCGCTGGGCACCGGCCGACTGACCGGCGCGCCCACCCAAGCGGCCGGTGCCGGGCTCCTTCGTGGGGGGAGAGCCCGGCACCGGCTTTCCGGCTTTGCGGCTTTCGGTACGGGGGAGCCGGGTCAGCCCGCGGCCAGGAGCAGGGTGCCGGTGACGGCCAGCCCGGCGCCGACCAGTTGCACCCGGCGCAGCCGCTCGCCCAGCAGCCCGCGGGCCATCAGCGCGGTCACCACCGGGTACAGCGAGGCCAGTACGGCCGCCACCGCCACCGAACCGGCGTGCGAGGCGGCCGAGTACAGGCCGTTGGCGGCCACGTCCGCCACCCCGACCGCGGTCAGCGGGAGCAGGCTGCGCCGGGCCTCGCCGAGGGCGAGCGGCTGCCGCCGGGCGGCCCGCAGCAGCAGGGCGACACCCACGACCGTGTTGCACAGCCGCTGGACGCAGAGCGTGAGCAGCAGTCCGCCGCCGCTGGAGGCGTGGGCGACCAGCGCGAGCACCGCGCCGAAGGCGAGCGCGGCACCGAGGGTGAGCAGGAGGGCCTCCCGGCCGATCGCCGCGCCGCCGCGCTGCGGACCGCCGGCCAGCACCACGCCGAGCACCGCGACCACGATCCCGGCCGCCTGCACCAGGCCCGGCCGCTCGCCGAGCGCCAGGCCCACCCCGACCGGCACCGCCACCCCCACGGTGGCCAGCGGCGAGACCACGCCCATCGGGCCCAGCGCCAGCGCCCGGTAGAAGGCGAGCAGAGCGAACGGGCCGATCACGCCGGCGGCCGCCGCGTACCAGAGCCGCGGCGAGAGATCGGAGAGCCCGCCGGTGGCGAGCACGCCCACCAGCAGCAGCCCGAACGCGGCCGCCTGCGAGGTCACCACCACGGTCAGCGCCGGCAGCCGCTTGGTGAGGGTGCCGCCGCCGTAGTCGGCCACGCCCCAGAGCAGGCTGGCGGCGAGCGCGAGGGCGGCGGTCATGAGCCGGCCCGAGGGGGAGAGAACACAGTGGACTCCGCAGTACAGTCGAGTGAACTCGCTTCAGCGTAGTTCAACAGAGTGCACCGGACGAATCAATTCACTGGACTGAGGCGTGCCCGATCCCGATCTCGTCACCCAGGCCCTGGCCCGCAACCTCCGCCGGCTGCGCGCCGAACGCGGCCACACCCTCGACGCCCTGGCCGCCCGGTCCGGGGTGAGCCGCGGCATGGTGGTCCAGATCGAGCAGGGCCGGACCAACCCCAGCGTCGGCACCGTCGTCCGGCTCGCCGACGCGCTCGGCGTCTCCATCGCCCGGCTGCTCGACTACGACGCGACCTCGGCGGTCCGGATCGTCCCCGCCGAGGAGGCCGTCCAGCTCTGGACCGGCCCGCAGGGCGGCAACGGCGTCCTCCAGGGCGGCGTCGAGGCCCCCGGCCCGCTGGAGCTCTGGTCCTGGCGGATGCTCCCGGGCGAGCGCTACGACTCCGAGGCCCACCCGGCCGGCACCACGGAGATCGTCCGGGTCGACGAGGGCGAGCTCACCCTCTCCCTGGACGGACGGGACCACCTGGTCCCGACCGGCTCCACCGCCTCCTTCGACGCGGGGGCCGCCCACGGCTACCGCAACGACGGCGCCACCCCGCTGCGCCTCACCCTGGTGGTGTCCGTCCCACCGCCCCGCTGACGGCCGCACCCGGGCCGGCGGTTCGCACGGGTGATCGATGGCGGGCCGTCATGCCCTACCATCCCGTGCATGACTGACGGCACGGGACATCCGCACGGCACCCTCGGGCAGCAGGCCCCCTGGCAGCCGGGGCCGCCGCCCCCGGCGTTCGGGCAGCCGTCGGCCTTCCCGCCGCCCGGTGCCGCGGCCGAGCCGGACTGGGCGGCGCTGGCCGACCGTAACGAGGCCCAAGGGCGCCGCCGCCGGGTGTGGATCGTCTCGGCGGTCTCGGCGGTCTGCGTGCTGGGCATCGTGGCGGGCGCGGTCGCGCTGACCTCCCACCGCGCCGAGGGCGGCGGCCAGGCCGCCCCCTCCACCGCCGCCTCGCCGCCGGCGCTGGCCTTCGGCGACCCCTCCGCAGCCCCCGAGGCCTCGCCCGCGGCGTCCGCCTCGGGCACCCCCTCGGCCTCCGCCTCCGTCTCCGCGACGGCCGCCCCGTCGGGCAAGCCGGCCGCCTCCGCGTCGGGCGCCGCCACCCGGGCACCCGTCACCACGCCCACCGTGCCCGGCAAGCCCACCCTGCTCGCCGACCACGCCGGCCACGCCGACCTCACCATGAGCGGTGAGGCCGGGCTGAAGCCGGTCAGCGGCGGCCATGCGCTGAGCCTGCGCGGCACCGCCGGCTCCTACGCCCAGTCCGCCGGCCCGCTGGTGGACACCGGCCGGAGCTTCACCGCCTCCGCCTGGGTCTACCTGGACGCCGCCGACGGTCCGCGCACCGTGATCAGCCAGGGCGACGGCGCCGGCTCCTCCTTCGACCTGACCCGCGACGACGCCGGCGGCCAGAAGGCCTGGACCCTCCGGGTGCAGACCGCGGGCGGCGGCGCGGAGTCCACCGTGGTGCAGGCCCGGGCGGTGAGCCCCGCCGCCGCGGCCGGCCAGTGGGTCCTGGTCACCGGCGCCTACGACGCCGGGCAGAAGACGGTCACCCTCTACGTCAACGGCGCCTCCGCCGCCTCCGCCAAGGTCCCCGGCATCTGGGCCGGCTCCGGCCCCCTGGAACTCGGCCGCAGCCGCCGCCAGAACGCCTGGACCGCCCCCTGGGCCGGCGTGATCGGCCACATCCAGCTCTGGGACAAGGCCCTCACCCCCGCCGAGATCGCCAAGGTCAAGTCCGACGGCGGCGCCGGCCCCGCCTCCCCACCCCTCGCCTCCTGGCTGGTCTGACCCCGGCCGGAGGGTGGGCGTGACCGTGCCCCCTGGCGCCGGGGCGGGAGGGGGCACGGGGTGGTGCGGGGTCAGCTGTGACCGTAGCGGCGGTGGTAGCGCTCGATGCGGCCGGCGGGGTCGAGGACGCGGGAGCGGCCGGTGTAGAAGGGGTGGCTGGCGGAGGAGACCTCCACGTCGACCACCGGCCGGGCCGGGCCGTCCTGCCAGGCGACGGTGGCGTGCGGGGCCAGCGTCGAGCGGGTGAGGAAGGCGAGGCCGCTCGCCCTGTCGCGGAAGACGACCGGGCGGTACGCGGGGTGGATGCCGGGCTTCAAGGGATGCCTCCAGAGGGGGAAAGTGGCGGGCGGGAGGGCCGTCAACGCTCCTCGCGGAACTCGACGTGCCGCCGCGCGACCGGGTCGTACTTGCGCAGCGTCATCCGGTCCGGGTCGTTGCGGCGGCTCTTGCGGGTGACGTACGTGTAGCCGGTGCCGGCGGTGGACCGGAGCTTGACGATCGGGCGCAGGTCGGTGGCGGCCATGGGCTCCTCCTCGGGCGGTCCGGCCGGGCCCTGCGGAGAGCCTCGGGCCGGAACGATTGTCGTTTCCAGTTGGTCCCAACGCGCCCCCTCCGCCGTTCATTCCCGGCGCGGATCCGCGGCCCGCCGCCGGGGCGCGCTCCCGTCCGGTCGCCTTCCGGACCGTTCCGACAGGCGGCCTCGCGGGAGGGTTCGTAGGCTCGACCTATGTCCGATGCGCACGCGGCCCGACGCGAAAGGCTCAGGGAGTACTGCAGTGCCTCCGGAGCCGACGCGGCCCTCATCACCCGCGCCGCCAACGTCCGCTACCTGACCGGGTGCCCGCCCTGCGGCGCCGCCCTGCTGCTGACCCGTGAGCGCGCGCTGCTCGCCGTCCCCGACGACCTGCCGCGGGACGACAGCGGCGAGCACCTGATCGACCCCGAGCTGGCCCGGCTCCCCGTCCCGCAGGCCGACACCGCGCTGGCCGCCGCCGAGGCGGCCGTCAGCCTCCGGGTCCAGGACCTGGCGGTCGAGGAGCACGACCTCACCGTCAGCCGCCACCGCGCGATCGGCGGCCTGGCCGAGCGGATCCGGCTCGCCGACCTCGGCACCGCCGTCGAACGGCTGCGGGTGGTCAAGGACGAGCAGGAGATCGCGGATCTGCGGATCGCCGCCGAGATCGCCGACCAGGCCCTCGGCGAGCTGCTGGAGTCCATCCTGGTCGGCCGTACCGAGCGGCACCTGGCGATGGAGCTGGAACGCCGGATGATCGACCACGGCGCCGACCGCGCGGCCTTCCCGGTCTCGGTCGGCACCGGCAGCCACTCCGGCCAGGAGCACCACCAGCCCACCGACCGCCGGGTGGAGGAGGGCGACTTCCTCACCGTGGTGCTCGGCGCCCAGTACCGCGGGTACGGCATCTCCACCGCCCGGACCTTCGTGATCGGCGCCGCCCCGGCCCCCTGGCAGGTGGAACTCCACCGGCTGGTCTTCCGCGCCCAGCGGGCCGGACGGGAGGCCCTCAGCCCCGGGGTGGAGCAGCACATCCCCGACGACGCGGCCCGCTCGGTGCTGCAGGCCGCGGGCCACACCGAGCGCTCCGTACACCCCCTCGGCCACGGCATCGGTCTGGAGATCCGGGAGGCACCGCAACTCGGTCCCGCCGACATGGGTAAACTGGACAACCGCGTGCCGGTCACCGTCGGCCCGGGAGTGCACCTCCCGGGGCGGGGCGGGGTCCGGATCGAGGACACGCTCGTCGTGCGCCCCCTCGAGGAGGGCGGGCCCGAGCTGCTCACCATCACGACCAAGGAGCTCCTCGCCCTGTAGCCCGCGCAGGTGGGCGGCAGGACGCGCATTCCCTTGGTTCCTTGACAGCTATATCAGGAGTTAGTGCGCTCGTGGCTTCTACGAACGATCTCAAGAACGGCATGGTCCTCAAGCTGGAGGGCGGCAAGCTCTGGTCCGTCGTCGAGTTCCAGCACGTGAAGCCCGGCAAGGGCCCGGCCTTCGTGCGCACCAAGCTCAAGGAGGTCCTGACCGGCAAGGTCGTCGAGAAGACCTTCAACGCGGGCATCAAGGTCGAGACCGCCAACGTCGACAAGCGGACCATGCAGTACTCGTACCGCGACGGCGACCAGTTCATCTTCATGGACATGGACACCTACGACCAGGTCCCGGTCGACGTCGCCACCGTCGGTGACGCCGCCAAGTACCTGCTGGAGGGCTTCGAGGCCCTGGTCGCCCAGAACGAGGGCGCCCCGCTGTACATCGAGCTCCCGGCCGCCGTCGAGCTCACCATCGCCGAGACCGAGCCGGGCGTCCAGGGCGACCGCTCCACCGGTGGCACCAAGCCGGCCACCCTGGAGACCGGTGCCGAGATCCAGGTCCCGCTCTTCGTCACCACCGGCGAGAAGGTCAAGGTCGACACCCGCGACGGCAGCTACCTCGGCCGGGTCAAGTAACCGTGGCGAGTGCACGTAGCAAGGCCCGTACCCGGGCCTTCCAGATCCTGTTCGAGGCCGACCACCGCGGTGTGTCGCCCGAGCGGGTACTCGCCGACTGGGTCGCCCGCGCGCGCGACCCGAAGCCGGACGAGGGTATTCCGCAGGTCGCGGAGTACACCATGCAGCTGATCGAGGGCTACGCCCAGTACGCCCGCCGGATCGACGACCTGATCTCCACCTACGCGGTGGGCTGGACGCTCGACCGGATGCCGATCGCGGACCGCAACGTGCTCCGCCTCGGCGCGTACGAGCTGATCTGGGAGGACGGCACTCCGGACGCCGTCGTTCTGGACGAGGCCGTCGAGATCGCCAAGGAGTACTCCACGGACGAGTCGCCCGCCTTCGTGAACGGCATGCTCGCCCGCTTCCTGGAGCTCAAGCCGACCATCCGTCGGGACTGACCGACGCCCGGTCGGGGCCGAGCCCCCGCACCACCCGAGAGCCGCCGGACCGCACTGGTCCGGCGGCTCCCGTCGTTCCCGGCGCCGCTCTGCCGCGGCCTCAGGAGGCGAAGCGCTGCACCGTGGTGAGGCGGCAGGTGATCGCGCCGCTCGCGCGGTCGAGGCTGCCGGCGGTGGCCTCGGCGGTCTGGTTCGGGGCGAGGGCGGCGGTGGTGGCCGCGCTCTCGGAGATCCGGGTGCCGGCGGCGTTCACGAACTCCACCCCGATCAGGTAGGTCGAGGACTTCGAGCTGTGGTTGACGATCCGGAGCCTCGCCTGGGGGAAGCCGGTGGTGGCGTCGACCGCGCAGGAGGTGATCGAGACGTCCTCGGCGGGCGGGTGGTCGGTGTTGTCGTCGCGGTTGACGACGACCAGGACGACGACGACCACGACGATCACCACCACCAGCGCGCTGATCAGGCAGCCGACCAGGCAGCCGCGGCCGAACCGGCTCTTCGGCTGGGGCGGCGGGGGCGGCGGGGGCGGCGGCGTCCCCCAGGCGGGTCCGCCGGGGGTGCCGGCGCCGGGGCCGGGGGTGCCGGGACCCGGGGCTCCGGGGGTGCCGGGCGTACCCGGGCCGGGCGTACCGGAGCCGGGTGCGCCGGGACCCGGGGTTCCCCAGCCGGGGCCGGGGGTGCCGGGCGGTTGCTGCGGTTGGTCGCTCACGGGGGCTCCAGACATCCGTTCCCGCTCGTACCCGGTCGACCGTAGGGTGCGGGGTGGTGAGCGGCGAGACGTCCGGGGCCGAACGGCCCAAGCCTTCGCGCGGGTGGGCCGCAGGCGTAAGCTACCGCTTAGTAATGTCGGGGTTCGTTCGGGGTGAAGGGCTGGGAACGATGGGTACCGCGAGACGGAGCGAGTTCGACCAGGGCATCGCGCTGGAGCCGCACGGGAGCGAGGCCGGCCGGTACGAGGCGGAGCTCGGCGCCGGCTGGCAGATCGGCGGCGGGGTCAACGGCGGGCTGCTGCTGGCGGTCGCGGGCCACGCGCTCTCGCTGGCGCACGGCGACCACCGCGACCCGCTCTCCATCAGCGGCTACTACCTCTCCACCTCCCGTCCCGGGCCCGCCTCGGTGCGGACCGAGGTGATCCGGCGGGGCAACTCGCTCTCCACCGGCCAGGCCGTGCTCTCCCAGGACGGCGAGGAGCGACTGCGGGTGCTCGCCACCTACGGCGACCTGGCGGAGCTGGACGGCGAGGTGCACACCTCGGCGCAGCCGCCGGTGATGCCGCCGCCGGAGCAGTGCATCGGCGTGGAGCACGCGCCCAAGGAGCTGATCTCGCAGGCGGCGCTGCTGGAGCGGTTCGACCTGCGGCTGGACCCGGCGACGGTCGGCTGGGCGGTCGGGCAGCCGTCCAAGCAGGGCCGGATCCAGGGGTGGTTCCGGCTGGCGGACGGGCGGGAGCCGGATCCGCTGATGCTGCTGCTGGTCGCGGACGCGCTGCCGCCGGTCACCTTCGACCTCGGCCGGCCCGGCTGGGCGCCGACCATCGAACTCACCGTCCACCTGCGGGCCACCCCCGCCCCGGGCTGGCTGCGGGTCACCCACGCCACCAGCAACCTGGCCGGCGGCTACTTCGAGGAGGACTGCGAGATCTGGGACTCCACCGACCGCCTCGTCGCCCAGTCCCGCCAACTCGCCCGCGCCCCACGGCAGTAGCAACGGCCCCGAGGCGGTCGGCCCGGTGTGCGGGGTCGACCGTGCTCCCGGTCCGGCTTGGCGGTGTACCGTCGCTTTCAGTTACAAGTCTGTGACAGCACGTACGTGTGCGATTCGTGAGGGTGGGGAGGAAGGGGGCAGCGGCGCACCCGCCGTTACGGAACGCACTGCCCCTCAGGAGCCCCCGATGACCAGGAACAGCCGTCACGCCCGGCCCTCCCGCTGCACCTCCGCCGGTGCCGCCCGACGTTCCGGGGAAGCGTTCGTGACGGGCATCCTGACCAGTGCGGAGGACTTCGAGCGGGCCCGGGCGTGGCGCCTCACCGACGCCGCGGACTGGGACGCGTACCTGCTGGACACCGCCGTGCTGCTGGCCGAGGCGCGCCGGGTGTTCGGCAGCGTGCGGGCGCGGATGTTCCACCCGGAGGACTTCGCGGACTTCTGCCTGCTGCACGGCCTGGACCCCGCCGAGCCGGCCGCCCGGGACCGGTACCTGGTGAACCCGCCGCTGCAGACCCAGCTGCTGCCGTACCAGGACGAGGAGCTGGTCGGCGACTTCATGCCGCGTCTGGTCCGGGCCCGGGAGAGCGGTCTGACGCTCCGCCACGCCGACCTGCTGCTGGACGAGGGGCTGCTGGGTCCGGCGCGGTCGGAGGAGCGGGGCGGGCCGCGGATCCGGCAGGCGTACGAGCAGGGGGCGGAGCTGTTCCGGCGGATGCTGGTCGGCGCGGGGTACGGGGCGTACGAGTTCCACTGCGTGGTGGACGCGCCGGGCGGTGAGCTGCACGCCCGGGCGCGGATCCTGCACTGGGAGGACGGCGTGGTGCGGCTCCACGACGAGGAGCTGGACCTGGTGTGCGCGGTGCTCTGCGCCGGGCTGGTCCGCGAGCTCCCGGGGGCGGCGCTGCTGCACGGGACGCAGGGCGGGGCCGGCGGCTGCGGGGAGTACCGGCAGGTGGCGTGGGCGTGGCAGAGCAGCGGGTACGACTACGCCCCGGCGGCCGTCCGGATGGAGGGCGTCGAGGCGCTGCCGGGCTTCAGCCTCGGCTCGGTGTGCTGACCGGCGGACGCTCGGGGGCGGCCGCGGCGAGGGTGGGGCGGGTACGGCGACGGCGGGGCGTGCGGCTGCTGCCGTACGCCCCGCCGTGACGTTTCTGCGGGCAGTCCGAGGATCAGCCCGCCTCCTCCTCGCGCACCGCGCGGCGGGCGTCCGGATTGAGGACGCCCCAGCTGATCAGCTGCTCGGTGAGGATCGAGGGGGACTGGTCGTAGATGACGGCCAGGGTGCGCAGGTCGTCCTGGCGGATCGAGAGGACCTTGCCGTTGTAGTCGCCGCGCTGGCTCTGGATGGTCGCCGCGTAGCGCTGTAGCGGGCCGGCCTTCTCGGACGGGACCTGGGTCAGTCTCTCCAGGTCGAGGACCAGGCGCGGCGGCGGCTCGGCCGCCCCGCCCGGGGTGCCGCCGGGCAGCAGCTCCTGCACCGGCACGCCGTAGAACTCGGCGAGCTCGGCCAGGCGCTGGACGGTCACGGCACGGTCGCCGCGCTCGTACGAACCGACGACGACGGCCTTCCAGCGACCCTGGGACTTTTCCTCGACGCCGTGCAGGGAGAGACCCTGCTGAGTGCGGATCGCCCGGAGCTTGGCCCCGAGCTGCTTCGCGTAGTCGCTGGACATTGTTCTCCCCGGAGGATTGCTTCGCGTTCTGTGATTGAGCCACGAGGCCCGATGGGTGACGCGGCCCCGGCGCTCGGTACCGGTGGGTACGGCGGCCATGTCGTAACTCACTGTGAGGTTACGTAGAGTGAGGTAGTCGCGTCAAGCCGAATGGGGCAGTCGTGCGAATGGGCGGCAGCCGTGCCGTGAACCGTTCCGGTACCGCCGGGAGGGGGAAAGCGGAACCCCGCTCTCCGATGCGGCGGTACGCGCACTGCTACCATGGGCGAGGCTTCCGCCACAGGCGAAGGCCCTTCCCAGACATCCTTTAAGGCCCGTCCCGTGAGGCGGGGAAGGAGGTCCGCTTCGGCATGACCGCACACCACCAGTCCGCTCCGAGGCCGCCGCACCAGGTGCTGGACGGCACGGACATCGCGCGGGTCGTCACCCGCATCGCCCACGAGATCGTGGAGCGCGCCAAGGGCGCGGAGGACGTCGTCCTCCTCGGCATCCACACCCGCGGGGTCCACCTGGCCCGCCGGCTGCACGCCAAGCTCACCCAGATCACCGGCCGCGAGATCCCGCTCGGCACCCTGGACATCACCATGTACCGGGACGACCTGCGGCTGAAGCCCGCCCGCGCGCTGGAGCACACCGAGATCCCGGCCGACGGCATCGACGGCCGCCTGGTGATCCTCGTCGACGACGTGCTCTTCTCCGGCCGCACCATCCGCGCCGCGCTGGACGCGCTCAGCGACATCGGCCGCCCACGCGCCGTGCAGCTCGCCGTCCTGGTCGACCGGGGCCACCGCGAGCTCCCGATCCGCGCCGACTACGTGGGCAAGAACCTCCCCACCTCGCTGCGCGAGGCCGTCCAGGTCCGCCTCTCCGACAGCGACGGCGTGGACGCCGTCCTGGTCGGCGACCGCGACTACACGGCCCGCTCCTCCCAGGCGCTCGCCGCGCCCGCCTCTGACACGCACCCCTCGGAGTGACCCGCGTGAAGCGCCACCTCGTCTCCGCCGCAGACCTCACCCGCGACGACGCCCTGCTCATCCTGGACACCGCCGAGGAGCTGGCCCAGCTCTCCGGACGGGCCGTCAAGAAGCTCCCCACCCTGCGCGGCCGCACCGTGGTCAACCTCTTCTTCGAGGACTCGACCCGCACCAAGACCTCCTTCGAGGTCGCCGAGAAGCGGCTCTCCGCCGACGTCATCAACTTCTCCGCCAAGGGCTCCTCGGTCTCCAAGGGCGAGAGCCTCAAGGACACCGCGCTCACCCTCCAGGCGATGGGCGCCGACGCCGTGGTCATCCGGCACCACGCCTCCGGCGCCCCGGCCCGGCTCGCCCAGTCCGACTGGCTGCGCGGCAGCGTGATCAACGCCGGCGACGGCACCCACGAGCACCCCACCCAGGCGCTGCTCGACGCGTTCACCATGCGCCGTCACCTCAACCCCGGCAACGGCCGCGACCTGGCCGGCCGCCGGATCACCATCGTCGGCGACGTCCTGCACAGCCGGGTCGCCCGGTCCAACGTGCACCTGCTGACCACCCTGGGCGCCGAGGTCACCTTCGTGGCCCCGCCCACGCTGATGCCGATCGGCATCGAGAACTGGCCCTGCCAGGTCAGCTACGACCTCGACGCCGTCCTGCCGAAGACCGACGCGCTGATGATGCTGCGGGTCCAGCGGGAGCGGATGAACGCCGCGTTCTTCCCCACCGAGCGCGAGTACTCCCGCCGCTACGGCATGGACGGCATCCGGATGGCCCAGCTGCCCGAGCACGCCATCGTGATGCACCCCGGCCCGATGGTCCGCGGCATGGAGATCACCGCCGAGGTCGCCGACTCCCCGCGCTGCACCGTGGTGGAGCAGGTCGCCAACGGCGTCTCCGTCCGGATGGCCGTCCTCTACCTCCTGCTCGGCGGCGCCGTCTTCGCCGACAACGCCGAGCCCGCCCGCACCGAAACGAACGAGGCCGCCCAGTGACCAGCTACCTCATCCGCAACGTCCAGATCCTGGGCGGCGCCGCCAAGGACATCCACATCGCCGACGGGGTGTTCCAGGAGATCGGCGAGGGCCTGACCGTCGAGGCGGACATCGACATCGACGGCCACGGCCTGATCGCCCTGCCCGGCCTGGTCGACCTGCACACCCACCTGCGCGAGCCCGGCCGCGAGGACGCCGAGACCGTCCTCACCGGCACCCAGGCCGCCGCCATGGGCGGCTACACGGCCGTGCACGCGATGGCCAACACCTTCCCGGTCGCCGACACCGCCGGCGTGGTCGAGCAGGTCTGGCGGCTCGGCCAGGAGCACGGCTACTGCGACGTGCAGCCGGTCGGCGCCGTCACCGTCGGCCTGGAGGGCAAGAAGCTCGCCGAGCTCGGCGCCATGCACGACTCGGCCGCCGGCGTGCGGGTCTTCTCCGACGACGGCAAGTGCGTGGACGACGCGGTGATCATGCGCCGCGCCCTGGAGTACGTGAAGGCCTTCGACGGCGTCGTCGCCCAGCACGCCCAGGAGCCCCGGCTGACCGAGGGCGCCCAGATGAACGAGGGCCAGGTCTCCGGCGAGCTCGGGCTCGGCGGCTGGCCGGCCGTCGCCGAGGAGTCGATCATCGCCCGCGACGTGCTGCTCGCCGCCCACGTCGGCTCCCGGCTGCACGTCTGCCACCTCTCCACCGCCGGCTCGGTGGAGATCGTCCGCTGGGCCAAGCAGAAGGGCTGGAACGTCACCGCCGAGGTGACCCCGCACCACCTGCTGCTCACCGACGAGATGGTCCGCAGCTACGACCCGGTCTACAAGGTCAACCCGCCGCTGCGCACCGCCGCCGACGTGGAGGCGCTGCGCGCCGCGCTGGCCGACGGCACCATCGACGCCGTCGCCACCGACCACGCCCCGCACCCGGCGGAGGACAAGGACTGCGAGTGGGCCGTCGCCGCGATGGGCATGGTCGGCCTGGAGACCGCCCTGTCGGTGGTCCAGCAGACCATGGTCGACACCGGCCTGCTGAACTGGGAGGGCGTGGCCGACCGGATGTCCCGCCGACCGGCCCGGATCGGCCGTCTCACCGGCCAGGGCCGCCCGATCTCGGTGGGTGAGCCGGCGAACCTGGTGCTGTTCGATCCCGCGTACCGTGGTGCCGTGAATCCGGACAGTTTCGCCACCCGCAGCCGCAACACCCCCTACAAGGGCATGGACCTGCCCGGACGGGTGCACGCGACCTTCCTCCGCGGCAAGGCCACCGTGCTCGCCGGCGAGCTGGTCGAGCTCTGATGCGCCACCTCGCGCAGGAACAGGCCAGGGTCACCGACTGGCCCGGCTACATCGGCTGGACGGTCGGCCTGCTGATCGTGATCGGCCTGGTCTACTGGCTGATGCGGCAGGGCTGGAACTGGCGCCGCACCCTGCAGTCCGGCCTCCCGCCGCTGCCCGCCGTGCCGGCCGACGCCGGCCCGGCGATCCTGGAGACCAGCGGCCGCTACCACGGCTCGACCACCGCCGGGAACTGGCTGGACCGGGTCGTCGCGCACGGCCTCGGCAACCGCAGCCGGGCCGACCTGACCCTCACCGAGCGGGGCCTGCTGGTGCTCCGCCCCGGTGACACCGACCTGTGGATCCCGGCGCAGGCGCTCACCGGCGCCCGCCAGGACTCGGGCATCGCCGGCAAGGTCGTCCCCGCCGGGATCCTGGTCGTCACCTGGACGCTCGACGGCACCGCCATCGACTCCGGGGTCCGGGCCGACCACCCCGACGAGCACGCCGCCTGGGTCGAGGCGGTCGAGGCTCTGGTTACACGTACGAAGACGAAGAAGACGGAAGAGGCCGCCACATGACCGCACCTGCCCCCACCACCTCACGGCAGCCCCGGGCTGCCCGCCGGGAGCGCGTGCCCGCCGTGCTCGTCCTGGAGGACGGCCGGACCTTCCGCGGCCAGGCCTACGGCGCGACCGGCGAGACCTTCGGCGAGGCGGTCTTCAACACCGGCATGTCCGGCTACCAGGAGACCCTCACCGACCCGTCGTACCACCGCCAGGTGGTCGTGATGACCGCCCCGCAGATCGGCAACACCGGCTGGAACGACGAGGACGACGAGTCCAAGCGGATCTGGGTCGCCGGCTACGTGGTCCGCGACCCCGCCCGGGTCGCCTCCAACTGGCGCTCCCGCCGCTCGCTGGACGAGGAACTCGCGAGCCAGGGCGTCGTCGGCATCAGCGGCATCGACACCCGCGCGCTCACCCGCCACCTGCGCGAGCGCGGCGCGATGCGGGTCGGCATCTTCTCCGGCCAGGCGCTGGCCGACGAGCAGGCGCTGCTCGCCCGGGTGCTCCAGGCCCCCGAGATGAAGGGCGCCGACCTGTGCGCCGAGGTCGCCACCACCGAGCCGTACGTGGTCCCGGCGATCGGTGAGAAGCGGTTCACCGTCGCCGCCCTGGACCTCGGCATCAAGGCGATGACCCCGCAGCGGATGGCCGAGCGCGGCATCGAGGTGCACGTGCTCCCCGCCGGCGCCACCGTCGAGGACGTCTACGCCGTCAACCCCGACGGCGTGTTCTTCTCCAACGGCCCGGGCGACCCGGCCACCGCCGACCGCCAGGTCGCCGTGGCGCAGGCCGTGCTGGAGCGGAAGACCCCGTTCTTCGGCATCTGCTTCGGCAACCAGATCCTCGGCCGCGCGCTGGGCTTCGGCACCTACAAGCTCAAGTACGGCCACCGCGGCATCAACCAGCCGGTCCAGGACCGCACCACCGGCAAGGTGGAGGTCACCGCGCACAACCACGGCTTCGCCGTCCAGGCGCCGCTGGACAAGGTCAGCGAGACGCCGTACGGCCGGGTCGAGGTCTCCCACGTCTGCCTCAACGACGACGTGGTCGAGGGCCTCCAGTGCCTGGACGTCCCGGCCTTCAGCGTGCAGTACCACCCGGAGGCCGCCGCCGGCCCGCACGACGCGGCGTACCTCTTCGATCGTTTCGTGAAGCTCATGGAGGGCCAGCGTGCCTAAGCGCACCGACATCAAGTCCGTCCTGGTCATCGGCTCCGGCCCGATCGTCATCGGCCAGGCGGCTGAGTTCGACTACTCCGGCACCCAGGCCTGCCGGGTGCTCAAGGCCGAGGGCCTGCGGGTCATCCTGGTCAACTCCAACCCGGCCACGATCATGACCGACCCGGAGATCGCCGACGCCACCTACGTCGAGCCGATCACCCCGGAGTTCGTCGAGAAGATCATCGCCAAGGAGCGCCCCGACGCGCTGCTGCCGACCCTCGGCGGCCAGACCGCGCTCAACACCGCGATCTCGCTGCACAAGGCCGGGACGCTGGAGAAGTACAACGTCGAGCTGATCGGCGCCGACGTCGAGGCGATCAACAAGGGCGAGGACCGCGATCTGTTCAAGGGCGTGGTCGAGGCGGTCAACGCCAAGATCGGCCACGGCGAGTCCGCCCGCTCGGTGATCTGCCACTCCATGGAGGACGTGCTCGCCGGCGTCGAGACCCTCGGCGGGTACCCGGTCGTCGTCCGCCCCTCCTTCACCATGGGCGGCGCCGGCTCCGGCTTCGCCCACGACGAGGAGGACCTGCGCCGCATCGCCGGCCAGGGCCTGGCCCTCTCGCCGACCACCGAGGTGCTCCTGGAGGAGTCCATCCTCGGCTGGAAGGAGTACGAGCTGGAGCTGATGCGCGACAAGATGGACAACGTCGTGGTCGTCTGCTCCATCGAGAACTTCGACCCGATGGGCGTCCACACCGGCGACTCCATCACCGTCGCCCCGGCGATGACCCTGACCGACCGCGAGTACCAGATCCTCCGCGACATCGGCATCGCCGTCATCCGCGAGGTCGGCGTCGACACCGGCGGCTGCAACATCCAGTTCGCGGTCAACCCCGAGGACGGCCGGGTCATCGTCATCGAGATGAACCCGCGCGTCTCCCGCTCCTCGGCGCTCGCCTCCAAGGCCACCGGCTTCCCGATCGCCAAGATCGCCGCCAAGCTGGCCGTCGGCTACACCCTGGACGAGATCCCCAACGACATCACCGAGCAGACCCCGGCCTCCTTCGAGCCGACGCTCGACTACGTGGTCGTCAAGGTCCCGCGGTTCGCCTTCGAGAAGTTCCCCTCGGCCGACGCCACCCTCACCACCACCATGAAGTCGGTCGGCGAGGCCATGGCGATGGGCCGCAACTTCCCCGAGGCGCTCAACAAGGCGCTGCGCTCGCTGGAGAAGAAGGACTCCCAGTTCTCCTGGGCCGGCCCGATCGGCGACAAGGACGCGCTGCTGGCCAAGGCGGTCGTGCCGACCGACGGCCGGATCAACACCGTCATGGAGGCCATCCGGGCCGGCGCCACCCCCGAGGAGGTGTTCGAGGCCACCAAGATCGACCCGTGGTTCGTCGACCAGCTCTTCCTGCTGGACGAGATCGCCGCCGAGCTCGCCGACGCCGAGAAGCTCACCCCCGAGCTGCTCCGCCACGCCAAGCGGCACGGCTTCTCCGACCAGCAGATCGGCGAGATCCGCGGCCTCAAGGCCGACGTGGTCCGCGAGGTCCGGCACGCCCTCGGCATCCGCCCGGTGTTCAAGACCGTGGACACCTGCGCCGCCGAGTTCGCCGCCAAGACCCCGTACTTCTACTCCTCGTACGACGAGGAGAACGAGGTCGCCCCGCGCACCCGGCCCGCCGTGATCATCCTCGGCTCCGGCCCGAACCGCATCGGCCAGGGCATCGAGTTCGACTACTCCTGCGTCCACGCCTCCTTCGCGCTGGCCGAGGCCGGGTACGAGACCGTGATGGTCAACTGCAACCCGGAGACCGTCTCCACCGACTACGACACCTCCGACCGGCTCTACTTCGAGCCGCTCACCCTGGAGGACGTCCTGGAGATCGTCCACGCCGAGCAGGAGGCCGGCCCGCTCGCCGGCGTCATCGTCCAGCTCGGCGGCCAGACCCCGCTGGGCCTGGCCCAGGCGCTCAAGGACAACGGCGTCCCGGTGGTCGGCACCTCCCCGGAGGCCATCCACCTCGCCGAGGAGCGCGGCGCCTTCGGCCGCGTGCTGCGCGACGCCGGCCTGCCGGCCCCCAAGCACGGCACCGCCTTCTCCTTCGAGGAGGCCAAGGCCATCGCCGACGAGATCGGCTACCCGGTGCTCGCCCGCCCGTCCTACGTGCTCGGCGGCCGCGGCATGGAGATCGTCTACGACGAGGCCTCGCTCGCCTCCTACCTGGACCGGCACGCCGGCCTGATCTCCGAGCACCCGGTGCTCATCGACCGCTTCCTGGACGACGCGGTGGAGATCGACGTGGACGCGCTCTACGACGGCACCGACCTCTACCTCGGCGGCGTCATGGAGCACATCGAGGAGGCCGGCATCCACTCCGGCGACTCGGCCTGCGCCCTGCCGCCGATCACCCTGGGCGGCTTCGACATCAAGCGCCTGCGCACCGCCACCGAGGGCATCGCGCGGGGCGTCGGGGTGCGCGGCCTGATCAACATCCAGTTCGCGCTGGCCGGCGACATCCTCTACGTCCTGGAGGCCAACCCGCGCGCCTCGCGGACCGTGCCGTTCACCTCCAAGGCCACCGCCGTGCCGCTGGCCAAGGCGGCCGCCCGGATCTCGCTCGGCGCCACCATCGCCGAGCTGCGCCAGGAGGGCCTGCTCCCGGCCGAGGGCGACGGCGGCACCCTGCCGGCCGACGCGCCGATCTCGGTCAAGGAGGCCGTGATGCCGTGGTCGCGCTTCCGCGACGTGCACGGCCGCGGCGTGGACACCGTGCTCGGCCCCGAGATGCGCTCCACCGGCGAGGTCATGGGCATCGACCGGGTCTTCGGCACGGCGTACGCCAAGTCGCAGGCCGGCGCGTACGGCGCGCTGCCGACCAAGGGCAAGGTCTTCGTCTCGGTCGCCAACCGCGACAAGCGCAACCTGGTCTTCCCGGCCCGCGCCCTGGTCGAGCTCGGCTTCGAGCTGCTGGCCACCACCGGCACCGCCGAGGTGCTGCAGCGGGCCGGCATCCCGGCCACCGTGGTGCGCAAGCACAGCGAGGGCGAGGGCCCGAACGGCGAGCGGACCATCGTCCAGCTGATCCACGGCGGCGAGATCGACCTGATCATCAACACGCCGTACGGCACCGGCAGCCGGATGGACGGCTACGAGATCCGCACCGCCGCCGTCTCCCGCGGCGTGCCCTGCCTGACCACCGTCCAGGCGATGGGCGCGGCCGTCCAGGGCATCGACGCCCTGCTGCGCGGCGAGGTCGGCGTGATGTCGCTGCAGGAGCACGCGGCGCTGATCAACGCCGGTCGCAAGTAAGGGCCCGTCGGACCCTTAGACGCGACCGCCGAGACCCGTGGGGGGCACACCGCACGACGGGGTGCCCCCCACACCCTTGCTCACCCTCAGGAAGGGCGCTGTGTACAAGCTCCTGTTCGACCTGGTCTTCAAGAAGATGGACCCGGAGAAGGCCCACCACCTCGCCTTCTTCTGGATCCGGCTGGCGGCCTCGGTGCCGGGCCTGCGCTCGCTGGTCCGCCTGGTGCTGGCCCCGCGCGACCCCCGGCTGCGGACCACCGCCCTCGGCCTGGACCTGCCCGGACCGGTCGGCCTCGGCGCCGGCTTCGACAAGAACGGCGTCGGCATCGACGGCCTGTCCATGCTGGGCTTCGACTTCGTCGAGATCGGCACCGTCACCGGCGAGGCCCAGCCGGGCAACCCGGCGCCGCGGCTGTTCCGCCTGGTCGAGGACCGGGCCCTGATCAACCGGATGGGCTTCAACAACGACGGCTCCGAGAAGGTCGCCGCCCGTCTCGCCGCCCGCCCGCACACCACCTCCACCCCGGTGATCGGCGTCAACATCGGCAAGACCAAGGTGGTCGACGAGGCCGACGCCACCGAGGACTACCTCAAGTCCGCCCGCCGCCTGGCGCCGTACGCCGACTACCTGGTGGTCAACGTCTCCTCCCCGAACACCCCCGGGCTGCGCAACCTGCAGGCCGTCCAGGTGCTCGGCCCGCTGCTGTGGGACGTCCGCAAGGCCGCCGACGAGGTCACCGGCCACCATGTCCCGCTGCTGGTGAAGATCGCCCCCGACCTGGCCGACGAGGACATCGACGAGATCGCCGACATGGCCCTCCACCTGGGCCTGGACGGCATCATCGCGACCAACACCACGATCGGCCGCGAGGGCCTCAGGGAGTCCGCCGAGCGGATCGAGGAGATCGGCACGGGCGGCCTGTCCGGCGCCCCGCTGAAGGCCCGCTCGCTGGAGGTCCTGCAGCGGCTGCGCGCCCGCACCGAGGGCCGGCTGGCGATCGTCTCGGTCGGCGGCATCGAGACCGCGGACGACGCCTGGCAGCGGATCGTCCACGGCGCCGACCTGGTCCAGGGCTACAGCGCGTTCATCTACGAGGGGCCGTTCTGGATGCGGCGCCTGCACAAGGGCCTGGCGGCCCGCCTGCGGGCCAGCGGGTACGCCACCGTCGCCGAGGCCGTGGGCACCGCCAAGGCGGTCTGACCGGCCGCCGCCGCCCCTGCCCGTCCCCTCCCCACCGAGCTCTCCACCGAGGCGGTCGGTGCCCACCCGGCCGACCGACCGCCGCCACCGGAAGGACCCCATGACCCTCGCCCCCTTCGGCACCCGCCTGCGCCACGCCATGGACACCCGCGGCCAGCTCTGCGTGGGCATCGACCCGCACGCCTCCCTGCTGACCGCCTGGGGCCTGGGCGACGACCTGGCCGGCCTGGAGACCTTCTCCCGGACGGTGGTCGAGGCGCTGGCCGACCGGGTTGCCGTGCTCAAGCCGCAGGCGGCCTTCTTCGAGCGGTTCGGCTCCCGGGGCGTCGCCGTCCTGGAGCGCTGCACGGCCGAGGCCCGCGCCGCCGGCGCGCTGGTGGTGATGGACGCCAAGCGCGGCGACATCGGCTCCACCATGGCCGCCTACGCCGAGGCGTTCCTGGCCGAGGGCAGCCCGCTGTTCTCGGACGCCCTGACGGTCAGCCCCTACCTGGGCTTCGGCTCGCTGCAGCCGGCCGTGGACCTGGCCCGGGCGAACGGCTGCGGCCTGTTCGCGCTGGCGCTCACCTCCAACCCGGAGGGCCACGAGGTGCAGCGCGCCACCGGGGCCGACGGACAGAGCGTGGCCCAGGGCGTCCTGCGCCGGCTCGCGGCCGAGAACGCCGGCGCCGAGCCGCTCGGGTCCTTCGGCGCGGTGGTCGGCGCCACCCTGACCGAGGCCGGGGCGGACCTGGCGATCAACGGCCCGCTGCTGGCCCCCGGCGTGGGCGCCCAGGGCGCGACCGCGGCCGACCTGCCCCGGGTCTTCGGCGACTCCGTCCGCAACGTGCTGCCCAGCGTCAGCCGCGACGTGCTGAAGCACGGTCCGTCGGTCGCGGCGCTCCGCGAGGCGGCCCAGCGCTTCGTCGAGGATGTGAGCACCGTCACAAAGCTGTGACCCCGGCGGCCTGATTTGCCCGAAAAGTCCTGGCTCTGGCATGGCTGACCAGGACTTTTCGTGTTCTTTTCCTGACGTGGCGGCCTAAGTTGGGTAGTGTCCGGCGGTAGGTCGCCGAAGGGCGGCGGTTTCGGCCGCTTCCCGCAGGTCAGAAGCCTGTGTTCGGTGGCCGGGCACAACCAGTCATAGCTCATCCCTTCCATCCACACCTGAGGTGAACGGCGTGGCTCTTCCGCCCCTTACTCCTGAACAGCGCGCCGCCGCGCTCGCCAAGGCCGCCGAGGCTCGGCGGAAGCGTGCCGACGTCAAGAACCGGCTCAAGCACTCCGGCGCCTCGCTGCACGACGTCATCAAGGCCGGCAAGGCCGACGACGAGGTCATCGGCAAGATGAAGGTCTCCGCCCTGCTGGAGTCCCTGCCGGGCGTCGGCAAGGTCCGCGCCAAGCAGATCATGGAGCGTCTCGGCATCTCCGAGAGCCGTCGCGTGCGCGGCCTCGGAACGAACCAGATCGCCTCGCTGGAGCGGGAGTTCGGCGGCGCTGCCTCCTGATTCCACTGCCAGGTGGCACCCGGTGGTCTCCGGAACGTCCGCGATCCGGGATAATCGGTGCATGAGTGAACGTCCGCGGCTGACCGTGCTCTCCGGCCCTTCGGGGGTCGGCAAGAGCACGGTCGTCGCTCATATGAGGAAGCAGTACCCCGAGGTCTGGCTCTCGGTGTCGGCGACGACCCGCCACCCGCGGCCCGGCGAGAAGGACGGGGTCCAGTACCACTTCGTCGACAACGACCAGTTCGACAAGCTGGTCGCCAACGGCGAACTGCTGGAGTGGGCCGTCTTCGCCGGCAACCGCTACGGCACGCCGCGCCAGGCCGTCCTGGACAAGCTCGAACGCGGCGAGCCGGTGCTGCTGGAGATCGACCTGCAGGGCGCGCGGCAGGTGCGCGAGTCGATGCCCGAGGCGCAGCTGGTCTTCCTGGCTCCGCCGAGCTGGGACGAGCTGGTCCGCCGGCTCACCGGCCGGGGTACCGAGCCGCAGCACGTGATCGAGCAGCGGCTGGAGGCCGCCAAGGTCGAGCTGGCCGCCGAGCCCGAGTTCGACACGACCCTTGTCAACACCTCCGTCGAAGAGGTAGCGGCCGAACTGCTAGCCTTGCTCGGTGTAGCCTGACCGGATCCGCTCCGTGAGCTGGTGGAGCAGGTCCGACCCATACTTTCTCGGAAGGTTCTAGCGTGTCCTCTTCGATGACCGCGCCTGAGGGCATCATCAACCCGCCGATCGATGAGCTCCTCGAGGCCACCGACTCCAAGTACAGCCTGGTGATCTACGCGGCCAAGCGTGCCCGCCAGATCAACGCGTACTACTCGCAGCTCGGCGAGGGCCTGCTGGAGTACGTCGGCCCCCTGGTCGACACCCACGTGCACGAGAAGCCGCTGTCGATCTCGCTGCGCGAGATCAACGCCGGCCTGCTCACGGCCGAGGCCATCGAGGCTGCCTGAGCCCGCTCGTGAGGGCCCGTCGGAGTTCGCTCCGGCGGGCCCTCACGCATGTCCGGACGCGGGTCCGCCGCCCGGTACCCGCTGTGGTCACCGCGACATCGCGCCGGGCGTCTGAAGGGTCGTAAGGTGGGCCACGACCCCACCCCAAGGAGAACTGGCCACCATGACCGCCCCCCGTGTCGTCCTCGGCGTCAGCGGCGGCATCGCCGCGTACAAGGCCTGTGAGCTGCTGCGACGGCTGACCGAGTCCGGGCACGCGGTGACCGTGGTGCCGACCGCCGCGGCGCTGCAGTTCGTCGGCGAGGCCACCTGGGCCGCGCTCTCCGGACGGCCCGCGGCCACCGAGACCTGGGAGAGCGTGCACGAGGTCCCGCACGTGCGGATCGGCCAGAACGCCGACCTGGTGGTGGTCGCCCCGGCCACCGCCGACCTGATGGCCAAGGCCGCCCACGGCCTGGCCGACGACCTGCTCACCAACACCCTGCTCACCGCCCGCTGTCCGGTGGTGTTCGCCCCGGCCATGCACACCGAGATGTGGGAGCACCCGGCCACCCAGGAGAACGTCGCCACCCTGCGCCGGCGCGGCGCGATCGTCCTGGAGCCCGCCGTCGGCCGGCTCACCGGGGTGGACACCGGCAAGGGCCGGCTGCCCGAGCCCGCCGCGATCTTCGAGGCCTGCCGCCGGGTGCTCGCCCGGGGCTCCCTGGAGCGCGACCTGGCCGGCCGGCACGTGGTGGTCTCCGCCGGCGGCACCCGCGAGCCGCTCGACCCGGTCCGCTTCCTCGGCAACCGCTCCTCCGGCAAGCAGGGGTACGCGCTGGCCGCCACCGCCGCCGCCCGCGGTGCCCGGGTCACCCTGCTGTCGGCCAACGCCGAGCTGCCCGACCCGGCCGGGGTGGACGTGGTCAGGGTCTCCACCGCGCTGCAGCTGCGGGAGGCCGCGCTGAAGGCCGTGGTCGACGCGGACGTGGTGGTGATGGCCGCCGCCGTCGCCGACTTCCGGCCCGCCGAGTACGCCAGCGGCAAGATCAAGAAGGTGGAGGGGGTCGAGCCCGCCCCGGTCGCCCTGGTGCGCAACCCCGACATCCTCGCCGAGCTCTCCGCCCACCGGGCCCGCCCGGGCCAGCTGGTGGTCGGCTTCGCCGCCGAGACCGACGACGCGCTCGCCAACGGCCGCGCCAAGCTCGCCCGCAAGGGGTGCGACCTGCTGGTGGTGAACGAGGTCGGCGAGACCAAGGTGTTCGGCCGGGACACCAACGCCGCGGTCGTGCTCGGCGCGGACGGGGCGGAGGTCCACGTCCCGGACGGACCGAAGGAGGCGTTGGCCGACCGGGTCTGGGACGAGGTCGCGGCCCGGCTCGCCTGAGGCCGGGCGGGCGTTCGGCGGGCGTCCGGCAGGCGTTCCACCGGGTCCTCGCGCGGGCCTCCGCGCGGGCCCTCCGGCTGGGCCTCTGGCTGGGCCGATAGGGGTGCGGTACTGGTCTCATTAACGGGTGCGGGAGTGCCCGTCGGAGGCGGGTGACCGTTACACTCCAGGAATCAAAGTCTTTCCGGATGTCTCGGGCTTCGAGGCATTCAGTCAGCAGCCGCTGCAACCCCAGGGAGCGCTGTGTCTCGCCGCCTGTTCACCTCGGAGTCCGTGACCGAGGGTCACCCCGACAAGATCGCTGACCAGATCAGCGACACCATCCTGGACGCCCTCCTGCAGGAGGACCCGACCTCGCGCGTGGCCGTGGAGACGCTGATCACCACCGGTCTGGTGCACATCGCCGGTGAGGTGACCACCAAGGCGTACGTGCCGATCGCGCAGCTCGTCCGGGACAAGATCCTCGCGATCGGCTACGACAGCTCCAAGAAGGGCTTCGACGGCGCCTCCTGCGGCGTGTCGGTCTCGATCGGCTCGCAGTCCCCGGACATCGCCCAGGGTGTGGACACCGCCTACGAGGCGCGCGTCGAGGGTGACGACGACCACCTGGACAAGCAGGGCGCCGGCGACCAGGGCCTGATGTTCGGCTACGCCTGCGACGACACGCCCGAGCTGATGCCGCTGCCGATCACCCTGGCGCACCGCCTGTCGCGCCGGCTGTCCGAGGTCCGCAAGAACGGGACCATCCCGTACCTGCGCCCCGACGGCAAGACCCAGGTCACCATCGAGTACGACGGCGACAAGGCCGTCCGCCTCGACACCGTGGTGGTCTCCTCGCAGCACGCCAGCGACATCGACCTGGAGTCGCTGCTGACCCCGGACATCCGCGAGTTCGTGGTGGAGCCGGAGCTGAAGGCGCTGGCCGACGAGGGCATCAAGCTGGTGACCGAGGGCTACCGCCTGCTGGTCAACCCGACCGGCCGCTTCGAGATCGGCGGCCCGATGGGCGATGCCGGCCTCACCGGCCGCAAGATCATCATCGACACCTACGGTGGCTACGCCCGCCACGGCGGCGGCGCCTTCTCGGGCAAGGACCCGTCCAAGGTGGACCGCTCAGCGGCGTACGCCATGCGGTGGGTCGCGAAGAACATCGTGGCGGCCGGGCTGGCGCGGCGGGCCGAGGTGCAGGTCGCTTACGCGATCGGCAAGGCGGAGCCGGTGGGCCTGTTCGTGGAGACCTTCGGGACGGAGACCGTTCCGGTGCTCACCATCCAGAAGGCCGTGACCGACGTGTTCGACCTGCGGCCGGCGGCGATCATCCGTGACCTGGACCTGCTGCGGCCGATCTACGCGCAGACGGCGGCGTACGGGCACTTCGGGCGCGAGCTGCCGGACTTCACCTGGGAGCGGACCGACCGGGTCGAGGAGCTGAAGAAGGCCGTCAACTCCTGACGTCCGACTGCTGAGGCGGTGGTTCCCTTCGGGGGGCTGCCGCCTCTGGCGTTTCCGGGGGTGGCCGAGTGCCTCGGGTTCGGCGGGGCGCTCGGGGTGTCGGTGGGGTCGGTTATGTTGGCGGGGCGGGGGTACGGCGGTTCGGAGGGCGGATGAGCGGCGGGAACGGGGCCGGGGAGCAGCTGGCGTTCATCCGGGAGACGGTGCGGAAGGCCAGGCCGCGGGTGGCCGCGCGGAAGGTGGAGACGGCGGCGGAGCTGCCGGTGGCGCGGGTGCTGGTGGACAAGGGCGTGCTCAGCCTGGACCAGTACTTCGACTACGCGGTGCCCGCCGCGATGGCGGAGGAGGCCCAGCCGGGCGTCCGGGTGCGGGTGCGGTTCGGCGGCCGGGTGGCCGCGTCGGGCCGTCGTGAGGGCGGGGCGCTGCACGACGGTTTCATCGTGGAGCGCCGGGCGTCCTCGGACTACGCCGGTCCGCTGGCCCCGCTGGCGCGGGTGCTGTCGCCGGAGCGGGTGCTGACCCCGGAGCTGCTGCGGCTGTGCCGGGCGGTGGCGGACCGCTACGCGGGCACCCTGGCGGACGTGCTGCAGCTGGCCGTTCCGCCGCGGCACGCGGGTGCCGAGGCGGAGCCGTCCCCGCGGCCGCTGCCGCCGCCGCCGGCCGCGCCGGAGCCGGGGAGCTGGGCGCGCTACCCGCAGGGGCCGGCGTTCCTCGGGTCGCTGGCGGCGGGTCACGCCCCGCGCGCGGTGTGGACGGCGCTGCCGGGTCCGACCTGGCCGCAGGAGATCGCCCGGGCGGTGGCGGCGGCGCTGGCGTCGGGCCGCGGGGCGCTGGTGGTGCTGCCGGACGGCCGGGCGGTGGCCCGGGTGGACGCGGCGCTGACCGAGCTGCTGGGGGAGGGGCGGCACGCGGTGCTGGCCGCGGAGGCGGGCCCGCAGGAGCGGTACCGGCGCTGGCTGGCGGTGAGCCGCGGGTCGGTGCGCGCGGTGGTCGGTACCCGGGCGGCGATGTTCGCGCCGGTGCGGGAGCCGGGCCTGATCGTGGTGTGGTCGGACGGCGACGGCAGCCACAGCGACCTGAACGCGCCGTACCCGCACGTCCGCGAGGTGGCGCTGCTGCGGGCCGCGGAGGAGGGTGCGGGGGTGCTGCTGGGCGGGCTGTCGGCCACGGTGGAGGCGGCGCAGCTGCTGCACACCGGCTGGGCGCGCCCGCTGGCGGCCGAGCGGGAGACCGTCCGTGCGGTGGCGCCGCGGGTGCGGACGGTGACCGACCAGGACCAGGGGCGGGACGCGGCGGCCCAGGCGGCCCGGTTGCCCACGGTGGCGTGGGAGGTGGCGCGCGAGGCGCTGACCCGGGGCCCGGTGCTGATCCAGGTGCCGCGCCGCGGGTACGTGCCGAGCCTGGCGTGCGGGCGGTGCCGGGCGCCGGCGCGCTGCCGGCCCTGCGGCGGGCCGATGCAGTCCTCCGGGGCGGACGTGCCGCTGTCCTGCGTGTGGTGCGGTACGTCGGAGCCGGACTGGCACTGCCCGGAGTGCGGATCGTTCCGGCTGCGGGCGCAGGTGGTCGGGGCGCGGCGGACGGCGGAGGAGCTGGGCAAGGCGTTCCCCCGGGTGCCGGTGCGCACCTCGGGCCGGGAGTCGGTGCTGCCGGGCGTGCCCGGGACGCCGGCACTGGTGATCTCCACCCCGGGGGCCGAGCCGGTGGCCGAGGGCGGGTACGCGGCGGCGCTGCTGCTGGACGGCTGGGCGCTGCTGAACCGTCCGGACCTGCGGGCGGGGGAGGAGGCGCTGCGGCGGTGGCTGACGGCGGCGTCGCTGGTGCGTCCGGCGGCGGAGGGCGGCACGGTGGTGGTGGTCGCGGAGCCGACGGCCCGTCCGGTGCAGGCGCTGGTCCGCTGGGATCCGGCCGGTTTCGCGGCGATGGAGCTCCAGGAGCGGGCCCAGCTGCGCTTCCCGCCGGTGTCGCGGATGGCGTCGGTGACGGGTTCGCCGGCGGCGGTGGCCGACCTGCTGGGGCTGGTCCGGCTGCCGGAGGGCGCGGACGTGCTGGGGCCCGTCCCGGTGCCGGGCGCCCGGGGCGAGGAGGTGGAGCGGGCGCTGCTGCGGGTCTCCCCCGGCCAGGGCGCGGCCCTGGCCACCGCCCTGAAGGCGGCGCAGATCGCCCGGCTCGCGCTGCGCACCGCGGACCCGGTCCGGATCCGGATCGACCCGCTGGACATCGGCTGACGGGCAGGCCGGCGGCCGACGGGCGGACGGTCGGCCGAGGGTGATCAAGGCGTGATCGCCGGGTTGTCGGACGGTATCCGCTGGTCACTAGGGTGTGCGCGTGGCGAACAGCGATCATGACCTGAACCCCTCCCGGCCGGACGGCGAGGACGGCGACCCCTGGAACGTGGTACTCGACGAGGACTTCGTCCGGGCCGCCTCCGTGAAGGAGCCCGCCCACCCCGGGATGCCGAAGCCCCCGGTCAAGCGGGTGTGGCCGCGCAACGCGGGTCTCGCGCTGGGCGCCGCGGCGCTGACCTTCCTCGCCGTCCGGTTCCTCGGCCCCGCCGACGAGCCGACCACCACGGCCGGCCCGGTCGCGGTCTCCGCCGCGTCGACGGCCACGGCCTCCGGCACGACGGCGCCGTCCGGTTCCGCCGTACCGTCCGGTTCCGCCGCGTCCGGAGCGGTCCGGCCGATGATCCCGCTGGCCGAGGTGTTCCCCGCCGAGGTGAAGGGTGCCGACGGCGCGGTCTACACCAAGGTGGGCGCCGCGGTGCTGAAGAGCTGCACCGAGCCCGACTCGGTCGGTCCCACGCTGATCGCGATGATCAACAAGAGTCACGGGTGCCTCGGACACCAGGTGGCGCTCTACAAGGACGCCCGGAACAACCAGTTCAACCTGTCGGTCTTCACCATGAAGGACCCGGTCGACACGGCGACCCTGGTGATGCGGCTGAGCGAGGCCTTCGACGACTACCAGGTCGGCGCCCAGGCCCCGCCGCCCGGCTCCGGCCTGCCGACCCTGGCGGCCGACAGCGGCATGGTGCAGGGGTTCTCCGGCGTGGGCCGGTCGATGGTGGTCGGCCTCGGCCAGTGGTCCGACGGGCGGGTCGCCGACTACCAGCAGCTGGTCGGACGGCTCACGCCGCTGCTGGACGGGGTCACCGAGAAGGCCGTCGCGTACGAGACCGCGCCCTGACGGCCGGGGCTGCCCGGGAGAAACGGCTGTGACGGGACCATGGTCAGGTCTCGGGTCTGCCCCTAGGGTGTGGGCCGTGCCGATCAGTGACCGTGGCCCCGCCGGGCGTGACGGGCCGGAGGACGACCCGTGGGACGTCGTGCTGGACGAGGAGTTCGTCCGGGCGGCGACCATCAAGGAGCCCGCGTACCCCCGGCCGGCGCGACCGGCGGAGGACGGCGGGCGGAGCCGGTGGGGAGCCGTGCTCGTCGGGGCGGTGTTCGCGCTGGCCGTGCTGCTGGTGCTCGCCCTCGTCCTGGTCGACCGGTACGCCGACGCGGTGCCGTCGCCCGTGCCGACCGCCGTCACGGCCTCGGCCGCACCGGGCGTGACGGCCCCCGCGGCCGCGAGTGCCCCGGCCGACCCCGCCCGCTCGGCCCTCCGGATGCCGCGGCAGTCCCCGGTCAAGTGAACGTCGCCCCGCACCACCGCGCCTGCGGCCTGGCGACCTCTGCCCCGCCGGCCGCGGCCTGACCGCGCACCCCGGACGGGGGCGGCAGACCGCGGTCCGGCGGCCGTCAGCGGGAGATTCGGGCGCCCTGCGGGGTCAGACCGCCCTGGCGGGCCTGCGGGACGGAACGGGCCAGCGGCTTCGGCACCTCCTCCCGGGCCGGCGGCACGGCCTCCGGGGCCACCCGGTCGTCCCGCGGGGTGCCCGGGGCGGGCACGGTGGCGGCCGCGAGCAGCTCGCCGGCCGGGCGCCGCATCCCGTAGCGGCGGTGCACCGCCTGCTTGGTCACCCCGAGCGCGGAGCCCACCGAGTCCCAGGAGAAGCCCAGCGCCCGGTCGAACTCCACCGCCGCCGCGACCAGCGTCTCCACGCTCTCCCGCAGCTCCTGGGCGAGGCGGACGGTGGGCGCGGGCGCCCGCCCGTACACCACGAAGCCCGCGGAGGTGGACGGCCGCCGGGGCCGGTAGACGTTCCCCAGCTGGGCGGTGAGCGTCCGCAGCGCGTCCACCTGCCGACGCACCCGCTCGATGTCCCGCACCAGCAGGTGCAGGCTCGCCCTCGCCCGGGCGTCGTGGTTGATCTGCTCGGCCATGGCCTGTTGCCACCTCTCCGTACCGTGCCGGGCCCCGCCCCGCCCGGGGCGGGGAGGGAGGGACACCGCGGCGTCCCGGTCAATTCCACTTGACCAACGCCCGACCGGGGGCCGGGGTCACGCGCCCGGGGGAGTCCGGATGTGCCGAGCCCGGCCTGAGGGGCGGCGCGGATTGCATAGACTGCCTGGTGATCAGCGTCCACCCCCGACCAGGACAGGAGAACGCCGACATGGCCGTCCAGCCGATCCGGATATTCGGCGACCCGGTGCTGCGCACCAAGGCCAAGCCGGTGACCACCTTCGACAAGGAGCTCCGCCGCCTGGTGAAGGACCTCACCGACACCATGCTGGAGGCCCCCGGCGCCGGCCTCGCCGCGCCCCAACTCGGGGTCTCCCTGCGGGTGTTCACCTACAACGTGGACGGCGTGGTGGGCCACCTGATCAACCCGGACCTGTCGCTCACCGAGGAGGAGCAGGACGGCCCCGAGGGCTGCCTGTCGCTGCCCGGCCTGCAGTTCGACACCAAGCGGGCGTACGGCGTGGTCGCCAAGGGCTGGAACATGCACGGCGACCCGGTCACCGTCGAGGGCACCCAGCTGCTCTCCCGCTGCATCCAGCACGAGACCGACCACCTGGACGGCATCATCTTCATCGACCGCCTGGACCGCGAGGCCAGGAAGGCCGCCATGAAGGCGATCCGGGACTCCGACTGGGGGGACGGCCCCGCGCCGACCGTCCGGATCTCCCCGCACGCCACCTTCGGCCCCGTCCGCTGACCCGAACCCCGCTCGAAAGGCTCCGAATTGCGCCTCGTCTTCGCCGGCACCCCCGAGGTCGCCGTCCCCGCCCTGGACGCCCTGCTGGCCTCCGGCCGGCACGAGGTCGTCGCGGTGGTCACCCGCCCCGACGCCCCCGCCGGCCGCGGCCGCCGCCTGGTCGCCAGCCCGGTCGCCCAGCGCGCCGAGGAGGCCGGCATCGAGGTGCTCAAGCCGGAGAAGCCGAGCGATCCGGACTTCCTCGCCCGCCTCACCGAACTCGCCCCCGACTGCTGCCCGGTGGTCGCGTACGGCGCCCTGCTGCGCCCCGGCGCGCTGGAGATCCCGGCGCACGGCTGGGTGAACCTGCACTTCTCGCTGCTGCCAGCCTGGCGCGGCGCGGCCCCCGTGCAGCACGCGGTGCTGGCCGGCGACGAGGTCACCGGCGCCTCCACCTTCCGGATCGAGCAGGGCCTGGACTCCGGCCCGGTCTTCGGCGTGGTCACCGAGGAGATCCGGCCCGGCGACACCAGCGGCGAGCTGCTCACCCGGCTCTCCCACTCCGGCGCCCGGCTGCTCGCCGCCACCATGGACGGCATCGAGGACGGCTCGTTGCACGCCGTGCCGCAGCCCGCCGACGGCGTCACCCTGGCCCCCAAGATCAACGTCGAGGACGCGCACGTCGACTGGGCCCACCCGGCCCTCAGGATCGACCGGCTGGTCCGCGGCTGCGCCCCCGCCCCCGGCGCCTGGACCGTCTTCCGCGGCGAGCGCCTCAAGCTCTCCGGCCCGGTCACCCTGCTCACCGACCGCTCCGAACTGGCTCCCGGCGAGCTGGCCGTGGCGAAGAACAGCGTCCGGGTCGGCACCGGCAGCCACGAGGTCGAGCTGGGCGAGGTCCAGCCGCAGGGCAAGAAGCCCATGCGCGCGGCAGACTGGGCCCGAGGGGTCCGGATCGAGTCCGGCGAACGGCTCGGCGACTGACCCGGGTCCTCCCCAACCCGCAGCCCCACCCGTCCCACCCACTGATTCCGCAGCACCTTACCGAGGCACCACCGTGACCACTCCCAGCGCCAAGCGCGCCCCCCGCCCGCACCGCCGCCCCAAGAAGGACCCGGCCCGGATCGTCGCCTTCCGCGCCCTGCGGGCCGTCGACGAGCGCGACGCCTACGCCAACCTGATCCTCCCCTCGCTGCTGCGCGAGGCCGAGCAGAAGGGCATGGACCGCCGCGACGCCGCCCTGGCCACCGAGCTGGTCTACGGCACCCTCCGGCTCCAGGGCACCTACGACGCGATCATCGCCGCCTGCATCGACCGGCCGCTGCGCGAGGTCGACCCGCCGGTCCTCGACGTTCTCTCGCTCGGCGCCCACCAGCTGCTCGCCACCCGCATCCCCAGCCACGCCGCCGTCTCCGCCACCGTGGAACTGGCCCGGGTGGTGCTCGGCGACGGCCGCGCCAAGTTCGTCAACGCCGTCCTGCGCCGGATCAGCGCCCACGACCTCGACACCTGGGTCGAGCAGGTCGCCCCGCCGTACGAGGTCGATGCCGAGGACCACCTGGCCGTGGTCCACTCCCACCCGCGCTGGGTGGTCTCCTCGCTCTGGGACGCGCTCGGCCGCTGGCAGCCCGACGCCTCCGGACGGACGGCCGTCGAGGAACTGCTGCGCGCCGACAACGACCGGCCCGAGGTCACCCTGGTCGCCCGCCCCGGCCGGGCCACCGCCGAGGAGCTGGCCGCCGCCCTGCCCGAGTCCCTCCCCGGCCGCTGGTCCCCGTACGCCGTCCGGCTCGCCGAGGGCGGCGACCCCGCCGGACTGGACGCCGTCCGGGAGAACCGGGTGGGCGTGCAGGACGAGGGCAGCCAGCTGGTCGCCCTCGCACTGGCCGCCGCCCCGCTGGACGGCCAGGACCGCCTCTGGCTGGACGGCTGCGCCGGCCCCGGCGGCAAGGCCGCCCTGCTCGGCGCCCTCGCCGCCGAGCGCGGCGCCGCCCTGGTCGCCTCCGAGAAGCAGCCGCACCGGGCCCGCCTGGTCGCCCGCGCCCTCGCCGGCAACCCCGGCCCGTACACCGTGATCGCCGCCGACGGCACCCGCCCGGCCTGGCAGCCCGGCAGCTTCGACCGGGTCCTGGTCGACGTGCCCTGCTCAGGCCTCGGCGCGCTGCGCCGCCGGCCCGAGGCCCGCTGGCGCCGCCGCCCCGAGGACATCGCCGGGTTCGGCCCGCTCCAGCGCGAGCTGCTGCGCGGCGCGATCGCGGCCGCCCGCCCCGGCGGCGTGGTCGGCTACGCCACCTGCTCCCCGCACCTGGCCGAGACCCGCGCCGTGGTCGAGGACGTGCTGCGCGAGCAGCCCGGGGTGGAGTGGATCGACGCCCGTCCGCTGCTCCCCGGCCTGCCCGGACTCGGTGAGGGGCCGGACGTCCAGCTCTGGCCGCACCTGCACGGCACCGACGCGATGTACCTGGCCCTGCTGCGCCGGGTCTGAACCGCCACGGCCGGTGTCCGGGGCCCCTCCTGACGGTCCGTCGGGAGGGGCCCCGGGCCGTACCGGAGGGTCGCTATGCGGGCACGGGGGGATGCTGGACAGAGCGGCATGCGATGGACGCCGGTTCGAGGAGGAGGTGGTCGCCGCCCCGGGCGAAGGGGAGACGACCGCCGTGCGTACGGCTACCTGATCACCAGGCGAAGGCCTCCGGGGACGGCCCCGGTCCGGGGAAGATCGCGTCCAGTCCGGCCAGCACCTCCTCGCTCAGCTCCAGCTCCAGCGCCCGCAGGGCGCTCTCCAGCTGCCCGGCGGTGCGCGGGCCGACGATGGGTCCCGTCACTCCCGGCCGGGTGAGCAGCCAGGCCAGGGCGGCCTCGCCGGGCTGCAGGCCGTGCTTGTCGAGCAGGTCCTCGTACGCCTGGATCTGCGCCCGTGTCGAGCTGTCGGCCAGCGCGTCCGCGGCCCGTCCGGAGGCGCGGCGGCCGCCCTCGACCTCCTTCTTGATGACCCCGCCGAGCAGGCCGCCGTGCAGCGGGGACCACGGGATGACGCCGAGGCCGTAGTCCTGGGCGGCCGGGATGACCTCCATCTCGGCCCGCCGCTCGGCGAGGTTGTAGAGGCACTGCTCGCTGACCAGGCCGAGCATCCCGCGCCGGGCGGCCGTCTCGTTGGCCTGGGCGATCTTGTAGCCGGGGAAGTTGGAGGAGCCCGCGTAGAGGATCTTGCCCTGCCGGATGAGCACGTCGACGGCCTGCCAGATCTCCTCGAAGGGGGTCAGCCGGTCGATGTGGTGGAACTGGTAGACGTCGATGTGGTCGGTCTGGAGCCGCTTGAGGCTGGCTTCGACGGCCCGGCGGATGTTCAGCGCCGACAGCCGGTCCTCGTTCGGCCAGGTCCCGCCCTCGCGGGACATGGAGCCGTAGACCTTGGTGGCCAGGACCGTCTTCTCGCGCCGGCCACCGCCCTGGGCGAACCAGGAGCCGATGATCTCCTCGGTGCGGCCCTTGTTCTCGCCCCACCCATACACATTGGCGGTGTCGACGAAATTCAGACCTGCGTCGAGGGCGGCGTCCAGGATGCCGTGGCTGGTCGGTTCGTCGGTCTGCGGACCGAAGTTCATCGTGCCGAGGGCGAGTCGGCTGACCTTGAGTCCGGTGCGTCCGAGCTGCGTGTACTTCATGGGACCCAAGCCAACTGCTTCGAGTCCACTCCAGGCAAGAGCGGCCCGCGGCAGCCCTCGATTCATGCACATCGCGTTGACGGATCGACGGCCGGACCGGCCGGGGACGGGCTGCGGGACGACGACCCATCGGTCCACCAGGCGTCGTCCTTCCGGCGCGGTCCGGCGGCCCGGGAGGATCTCGTCCAGCCGCTCCAGCGTCTTCTGGTCCCGCGTCACCCCCAGCGCCCGGGGCGGGCTCCGTGTCGTGGGGCCTCGGGGCGGGAAGATCCGTGCCGGTGTTATTGACGCGGTGTCTAATTGCTTCTACCTTCTCGCCAGGGGCCGACCAGCGACCAGCGACCGAAGGAGCCGAGGATGGCGATGACCGAGCGCAGAGCACTGCCGAAGGCCGAGCAGCGACGGAAGACCGCCGAACGGCTGCTCGCCTCCTCGGCCAAGCTGTCCTTCGACCCGCTGACGGACGTGGACTGGGCCGCCGAGCCCGTCCCCGGCGCGTACTACGCGCCCCCGAACCGCGTCTCGCTCTACGGCACCGCCCTGTGGGAGCGGCTGGACGAGGAACAGCGGATCGAACTCAGCAAGCACGAGGTCGCGAGCATCGCCAGTGTGGGCATCTGGTTCGAGGAGATCCTCATGCAGATGCTGCTCCGGCACGCCTTCGACCGGGACCCGACCTCCGCCCACGTGCAGTACGCGCTCACCGAGATCGCCGACGAGTGCCGGCACTCGGTGATGTTCGCCCGGATGATCTCGAAGATGGGCGCCCCCGCGTACGGCCCCGGCCGGGTCGCCCACGAGCTCGGACGGTTCTTCAAGACCACCTCCACGCACAGCCAGACCTTCGGCGGCACGATGTACGTCGAGGAGATCCTGGACTCCTTCCAGCGCGAGATGATGGTCGACGAGACCCTCCAGCCGCTCACCCGGCAGGTCTCCCGGATCCACGTGATCGAGGAGGCCCGGCACATCACCTACGCCCGCGAGGAGCTGCAGCGCGAGGAGCTGGGCCCGGTGCGGCGCCAGTACGAGCAGCTGCTGCTCGGCCTGGTGATCTACGTGTCCACGGTCCGCCTGGTGCACCCGCGGGTGTACGCGGCGGTCGGGATCGACCCGGCGGAGGGCAGGCGGGCCGCCGCGGCCAACCCGTACTGGCGGGCCACCAAGCGGGAGATGGCCGGCAAGGCGATCGGCGTGCTGGAACGGGCCGGTCTGGTCGGACGCACCAACCGGTGGCTGCTGCGGCGGGCGGGGGTGCTGTAGCGCCGGGCGTGCCGGAGGGGCCTGCCGGGGTGCTGGAGGGGCGGGCGGCGGACCGATACGCCAAGATGATGGACGTGGCCCAGCCGATCATCCATCAGGTCCCCTACTACTCGCAGTGGGAGTCGCCCCAGCTCGTCCCGGACATCCTGGACGGCACCCTGCGGGCCGCCGACGACCCGTTCTGGGAACGGTCCGGGGCGCCCAGCGAGGAGGAGTACGAGTACTGGTCCTGGCGGGTGTGCGGGATGGCGTGCCTGCGGATGGCGCTCGACTACTGGTGGGGCGTCGCCCCGGCCACCGTCCGGCTCGCCGAGGAGTGCCTGGAGGCCGGGGCGTACGTGCGGCACCCCGACGGCCGGCTCGACGGGCTGATCCACGGGCCGTTCGCCGCGTACGCGGGCCGGCGCTGGGGCCTGCACGCGGAGGCCAGGTCGCCGCTGCCGCCCGGGGAGATCGCCGACCACCTGGCGGCCGGGCGGCTGCCGATCCTCTCCGTGCACCCCGCGATCCGCACCCTCGACCCGCAGCCCCCGCGGCGCGGCGGGCACCTGGTCCTGGCGGTCGGGGCCACCGAGCACGAACTGCTGATCCACAACCCCTCCGGGTTCCCGGACCGCTCCCAGGCCGCCGCCCGGGTGCCGTGGGCGGACCTGCCGCGGTTCTACGCGGACCGCGGCATCGTCCTCGGCCCGCCGGCCTGAGAGTCCGCCGCGGCCTGAGAGCCCGCCAGCCTGAGGGCCGCGGGCGGCCGGCGGTCAGCTCGCGGTGGGCAGGCCGATCGGGTTGAGCGGGGGCAGGTCGGCGCGGCAGGCGGTGGAGATCGGCCGCAGCGCGGTGGCGAGCTCGTCCAGTTCGGTCCGGTGGAAGCCGGACCAGACCCGGGAGGCGGCGAGGTCGGTGGCGGCCTCCAGGGCGCGGTGCCGGGAGCGGCCCTCGGTGCTGATCGCGCCCTCCGGGGTGAGCCAACCGCCTTCGGTGAGGCGGGCGGTGGCGGCGTCCCACTCCTCGTCCGTCCACCCGCGGTGCGGCTGGAGCACCTCGCGGCGGGTGTCCAGCGCGCAGCGCAGCACCAGCGCCTCGCAGCCGTCCAGCCCCTCCGCGACCAGGGCCGCCACGTGCCCGTCGCCGCGGTGCTCGCGCAGCACGGTGGTGGCCTGCCAGAGCCGGGCGAGGTGGCCCTCGGGCCGGGACAGGGCGGCGTTCGCGGCGGCCAGCACCCGTCCCGAACAGTCCAGCCCGTCCACGGCCCGCTCCAGCAGCTCCACCGAGCGCTCGACCAGCTCCGGGCGGACCGTCTCCAGCACCCGCTCCAGCGCCCCCGTCGCGCCCTTGACCCGGGCGGTCAGCGCGACCTCCGGGGTGGCCCTGGTCCACACGTCCGGCAGGGCCCGTTCGACCATCTGCGGCGCGAAGTTGAAGAACGCGGCCACCACCGGCGCCGCGTCCACCGGCCCCAGCGGGGCGGACCGGCCGCCGAAGTAGCCGCGCCAGTACCCGCGCAGCCCGACCGCCTCGTACGCCGCCCTGCCCTCGGGCGAGAAGTAGGTGAGGGCGTGGACCGGTTCGAAGAGCCACCACAGCGCGCGTGCGGGGTGCACCAGCTCGGCCATCGGACACCTTTCTCGGAGCCGGGTCGCGGCGCTCGCGATCCCGAGGTCGCGTCGGGCCGGAGCGGGAGGGGATCGGGTGCTCGGGCCTGACGCGGGTCACGGGGTGGCGGTGCCGCACACGCCCGGTCGGCGTCCCGTCGGCGTCCCGAGAGATGATGGACCGGGGTGGCAGTACCGCCGCCCGCACCGAGTCGTGAAGGTACCCGCAGATGGCGCAGATCAATCCCAGCATCCTGTCCGCCGACTTCGCCCGGCTGGCCGACGAGGCCGAGGCCGTCCGTGGCGCCGACTGGCTGCACGTGGACGTGATGGACAACCACTTCGTCCCCAACCTCACGCTCGGCGTCCCGATCGTCGAGTCGCTGGCCCGCGCCACCACCACCCCGCTCGACTGCCACCTGATGATCGAGCAGCCCGACCGCTGGGCCCCGCAGTACGTCGAGGCGGGCGCCGGCTCGGTCACCTTCCACGCCGAGGCCGCCGCCGCGCCCGTCCGGCTGGCCCGCGAGATCCGGGCCAAGGGCGCCCGCGCCTCGATGGCGCTCAAGCCCGGCACCCCGATCGAGCCGTACGAGGACCTGCTGCCCGAGCTGGACATGGTCCTGATCATGACGGTCGAGCCCGGCTTCGGCGGCCAGGCGTTCCTGGAGATCATGCTGCCGAAGATCCGCCGCACCCGGGAGCTGATCGACAAGCACGGCCTCGACCTGTGGCTGCAGGTCGACGGCGGCGTGGCCGCGAGCACCATCGAGCGGTGCGCCGAGGCGGGCGCGGACGTCTTCGTCGCGGGCTCGGCCGTGTACGGCGCCAAGGACCCGGCCGAGGCCGTCCGCGCGCTGCGGGCCCAGGCCGAGGCGACCATCGCCACGGCGCCCTGGGCCTGCCGGCACTGACGTCGACGCCGTGTTCGCCGGCCCGAAGGCTGTACCGGTGCTGTGACGGGGGTGTCGCCGGGCCGGGACCCGGCGCTCCGTAGAGTGCTGCCCACACGATCGCGGGAGGGCAGGGGCGTTGGCGGGGACCGGGGATGACGGTGCGTCACAGGTGCGGCTCGGCCGGCGCCGGCTGTTGCAGGCGCTGGCGGTCGTGGGGGTCGGCGGCGTCGCGGTCGGCGGCGCGGTGGTCGAGGACGTCCTGCCCGGCGGATCCCGGCTGCGCCGCGCCGTCGGCATGACCGGGCCGGACGGCACGGTGCCCGCCGTCACGCCCGGACCGGTCCGCACCACCACCGTCGCCTCGGCCGCCCGCGGCCGCGAGGTGCGGATGAGCGTCATCTCGCCGCCCGGGGGCGGGGGCGGTGACCTTCCGGTCTGCCTGGTCCTGCACGGACGCGGCGGGTCGGCCCAGGGCATGCTCGACCTCGGGCTGCCGCGGTTCCTCGCCGCCGCGGCCGGCGCCGGGGTCCCGGCCTTCCGGATGGTCGCCGTCGACGGCGGCGACGCCACCTACTGGCACCGCCGCACCCCCGGCGACGACCCGATGGCCATGCTGCTCGACGAACTCCCGGTCTGGCTCGGGAAGGAGGGCCTGCCGGAGCCCACGCTGGCCCTCGGCATCTCCATGGGCGGCTCCGGCGTCCTGCGGTACGCGCGGACCCGCCCGGGCGGGCTCGCCGGGGCCGCCCTGCTCAGCCCGGCCCTGTTCCGCAGCTGGCCGGACGCCCGGACCGTGGACGGCTTCGCCGACGAGGCCGACTGGCGCGAGCACGAGCCGCTGCTCCACCTCGACCGGCCGCTGCCGCGGCGGCTCGGCGTCTGGTGCGGCACCGAGGACCCGTTCTGCCCGGCCGTCCGCGAGCTCACCGGACGGGCCACCGAGAGCCACCTCCCGCGCGGCGCCCACACCGACGGCTTCTGGCGGCGGGTGCTGCCGGAGGCGCTCGCCTTCCTCGGCCGTACCCCGCGCTGAGCGGCCGGTCGGCCCGCGTCCGACACGCTCGGGCGGTACGCGGGCGGCCCGGTCCGGCTGATGAATACTCGACCGCATGAGCAACCTCGACCTGAGGCCGAAGCCGACCAGCTGCGGGCACGAGGCGGCCGGCGGCCCGCGCAAGGACCTGCTGACCGGACGGCTGGTGCCGCTGGGGGAGTCCACGGTGGTACGGCGGCTGCTGCCGACCCTGGGCCGGCGGATGGTCGGCGCCTGGTGCTTCGTCGACCACTACGGCCCCGACGACATCGCCGACGAACCCGGGATGCAGATCCCGCCCCACCCCCACATGGGCCTGCAGACCGTCAGCTGGCTGCACGAGGGCTCGATCCTGCACCGGGACAGCCGCGGCAGCCTGCAGACCGTCCACCCGTACGAACTCGGGCTGATGACCTCCGGCCGGGCCATCGCCCACTCCGGGGAGTCGCCCCGCGAGCACGCCCGCCACCTGCACGGCGCCCAGCTCTGGGTCGCCCTGCCGGACGCCCACCGGCACACCGCCCCCGCCTTCGAGCACCACGCCGAGCTGCCGACCGTCACCGCGGACGGCCTCGCCGCCAAGCTCATCCTCGGCACCCTCGACGGCGCCACCTCACCCGGCACCACCTACTCCGCCCTGGTCGGCGCCGACCTGACCCTCCGCGAGGACGCCGAGCACCGGCTGCCGCTCGACCCCGGGTTCGAGTACGCGGTGCTCTCCATGACCGGCGGCGTCGACGTGGACGGCGTCCGGGTCGAGCCAGGCTCGATCCTCTACCTCGGCTGCGGCCGCCGCGAACTCCCCCTCCTGGCCCGCACCGACGCCTCCCTGCTGCTCCTCGGCGGCGAGCCCTTCGAGGAGGAGCTGGTGATGTGGTGGAACTTCATCGGCCGCACCGGCGAGGAGATCGCCCAGGCCCGCCGGGACTGGATGACCGGCACCCGCTTCGGCGAGGTCCACGGCTACGACGGCGACCGCCTCGACGCCCCGGACCTCCCGCCCGTCCCGCTCAAGCCGCGCGGGCGCGAGCGCTGACCCCGGGTGGCGTCCGGCGGGCGGGTCAGTGGGGGAGGCGCTCGGCGAGGAAGGACTCCCAGGTGCGGTGGCCGAGGGTGGCGCCGGTGAGGGTGAGGTTGTCGCCGGCGCGGTAGGCGCGGCCCGGCTTGCCGGGCAGGCGGACCGGCAGGGTCGGGCGCCGCTTGCCGACGGCCCGCAGGTAGGCCTGGCCGAGCTCCGCCAGGCCGTACACCCGGGGGCCGGCCAGGTCGGGCACCAGGCCGGCGGACCCGGCCGAGCGTCAGCTCGACGATCCGGTCGGCCACGTCGCGGACGTCCACCGGCTGGAGCCGGAGCCCGCCCGGCGCCGGCAGGACCGGCAGCTTCGCCATCTTCTCGACCACGGTGAGGACCAGGTCGTGGAACTGGGCGGCGCGCAGCGTGGTCCACCCGATCCCCGACCCGGCGACCGCCTGCTCGGCCGCCAGCTTGCTCCGCAGCCACGCCAGCGGCACCCGGTCGGCGCCGATGACGGAGATGGACACCAGGTGCCCGACGCCGGCCCGCCGCGCGGCCCGGACCAGGTTCCGGGTCGCCACGTCGTCGCCCTTGGGCCCGCCCGCCAGGTGGAGGACGGTGCCGGCCCCCGCGACGGCGGCCTCGACGCCCTCGTCCCGGAGGAGGTCGCCGGCCAGGTACACGACGCCGTCCGCTGCCGGGTGGGGGTGCCGGCTGAGCACCCGTACCTCGTGGCCGGCGGCCCGCAGCAGGGGGACGACGCGGCGGCCGAGCGTCCCGGTGCCGCCGGTGACCAGGATGGTGCCGGTGGGGGTGGCCGTGGTCCCGGTCGCGGTGGTGCGGTCCGCGGGGGTCCGGTCCGCGGCGGCGGTGGTGTCCGACATCGTCTTCTCCGTTTCGGCCGTCCGGAAGTCGATCTCCCGGCAAGATCGTTCGCAGGGGGATGGGTCTGTCGGTATGACCCGCCGCGAGGAAGGGATGTGACACATGGACCGGAGTGCGGGTCTGCTGCAGCGTTTCGAGGAGCACCGGCCGCGGCTGCGCGCGGTGGCCTACCGGATGCTCGGCTCGCTCAGCGAGGCCGAGGACGCCGTCCAGGAGGCGTGGCTGCGCCTCGACCGCACCGACGCGAGCACGGTGGAGAACCTCGGCGGGTGGCTCACCACCGTGGTGGGCCGGGTCTGCCTGAACCTGCTGCGTGCCCGGGAGACCCGGCGCGAGGATCCGCTGGAGCTGCGGATGCCCGACCCCGTGGTCAGCCCGGCGGACGGCGTCGATCCCGAGCAGGAGGCGCTGCTCGCCGACTCGGTGGGGCTGGCGCTGCTGGTGGTCCTGGAGACGCTGGGCCCGGCCGAGCGGCTGGCCTTCGTGCTGCACGACATGTTCGCCGTGCCCTTCGAGGAGATCGCCGCCCTGCTGGAGCGCTCCCCGGCCGCGACCCGGCAGCTGGCCAGCCGGGCCCGCCGCCGCGTCCAGGGGCAGGCGCCGGTGCCCGACCCCGACCTGGCGCAGCAGCGCCGGGTCGTGGACGCCTTCTTCGCCGCCGCGCGGGACGGCGAGTTCGAGGCCCTGGTCTCGGTGCTCGACCCCGACGTGGTGCTGCGCTCCGACGCCGGCACCGGCATCTCGGTGCTGCTCAACGGCGCCCGGACGGTGGCGGGCCAGGCGGTGCTGTACGCGAAGCTGGCGCCGTTCGTCCGCCCGGCGCTCATCAACGGCGCCGCGGGCGTGGTGGTGATCGGGGAGGACCGCCGCTGGTCGATCATGGCCTTCACGGTCACGGACGGGCGGATCGTGGCCATCAACGTGCTGACCGACCCGGAGCGGCTCGCCGCGCTCGACCTGTCGGCGGTGGGCGACTGAGTCCTCGCCGCGCTCGGCGCGGCGGACGGGGAGGCGGGTGAGGGGCCGGGTGGCCGGGTCGCCGGGTGGCCCCTCACCCCGGCGAGCAGGGGCGCGTTCGCGCTCCCTGCGGTCCTGCATCGACATGTCGCGATTCTAGCGCCGCTAGTATTTCTGCCGATGTGCTGGTAGCGTCGTTTCCGTTCCTAGCGCCGCTAGATCCCGGAGGGGAAGCCATCATGCTCACGCCCATCGCCTACGGCCTGGCCATCGTCCTCGTGCTGCTCGCGATCCTCATCGGGGCCCGGTTCCTGCTCGTCCCGCAGGCCGCCGCCGCGGGCTACGGGGTCCCGGCCCGGCCGGGCGGCGACGCCGCGTACCTGACCATCAAGGGCCTGCGTGACCTGACCTCGGGCGTCATCGGCGCCGCCCTGCTCGCCTTCTCCGGCACCCACGCGGTCGGGTGGTACCTGCTCGCCGTCGCCCTCACCCCGCTCGGCGACACCGTCATCGTGCTGCGCCACGGCGGGACCAGGGCCGCCGCGTTCGGCATCCACTTCGCGACCGCGGTGGCGGTGGTGATCGGTGGCCTGCTGATGCTGGCGGTCTGACCCGGGGGTCCACCGCCTCTCCGGGGCCGGCCCGTTCGGGTCGGCCCCTTTCGGCGCGTCCTTCCGGTGTGCCGCGCGGGCCGGGTGCCCGGAACGGAGGGCGGGGAAATGGCCTGTGGAGCGGGCGAGTTGGGTGGATCGGCCGGTGCGGCCGACGCCCGCACGGGCGGGCAGGGCCTTTGGGCCCGGGACGGCGGGGACGGTTGGAGCGCCGGGCGGGGTCGTACGGCTCTCGGCGGTGGGCCCGGGGAGGCGGACGGTGGAGGTAGCGGTACCAGGTGGGTGGTCCGCGGATCCGCGGCCGTGAAGGCGCGCGGGTCGGTCGAGCCCGAGAGGAAGGAAGGGAAGGAGATGTCCACCATGACCGAGCCGTCGCTCACCCTGGCCGACCTGCGCCTGCTGGCCGCGGCCGGCGGCGCGGCGCCCTCCCTGCACAACAGCCAGCCGTGGCGGTTCCGGGCGACACCGGACCGGCGGGGCCTCGAGGTGTACGTGGACACCGCCCGCGCGGTGCCGGTGGCCGACCCCGACGGCCGGGCCCGGTACATCTCGGTCGGCGCCGCCCTGTTCAACCTGCGGGCCGCCGCCGCGCACCTGGGCCGCGGCGCCGTCGTCCGGCTGCTGCCCGACGCCGACCGGCCCGACCTGGCCGCCGTGCTCGACCTGCCCGGCCGGTCCCACCCGTGGGTCCCCGACCTGTACGCGGCGATCCCGCACCGGCACTCCAGCCGCCGGCCGTTCAGCAACCGCGACGTGCCGGAGGCCGTCCTCGGCGAGCTGGCCGAGGCCGCCCGGCGGGAGGGTACGCAGCTGACCGCGCTGGAGGAGGGCGAGGTCCGGCGGGTGCTCGCGCTCACCGCCGAGGCCGAACTGCGGATCGCCGGGGACCTGGCCCGCCAGGCGGAGGCCCGCGACTGGGTCCGGCTGGAGGCCCCCGCCACGGACGGCATCCCCGCCGAGGCCCTCGGCCCCGTCGACCACGACGCCCGGGTACCCATGCGCAGCTTCACCGGTCCGGCCCCCGAGCGGCCCTCGGAGCACTTCGAACCGCTGCCCCAGCTGTGCACCCTCGCCACCCACCTCGACCGCCCGCAGGACTGGCTCCGGGCCGGGCAGGCGCTGGAGCGGATCTGGCTGCTGGCCACCGTCCGCGGCGTCCGCGCCTCGGTGCTGCACCAGGCCGTCGAGTTCCCGGACACCCGCCGCCTGCTGCGCGACCCCGCCGAAGGCCCCGGGCACGTCCAGCTGGTCCTCCGGTTCGGCTACGGCCCGCCCGGGACGCCCAGCCCGCGCCGCCACCCGGCCGAGATCCTCGACCCGGGCGAGGAGCCGGCGGGGGAGTGACAGGCCCGGGGACGGGATCGGGGAGCAGAATCGAGGCGAGGGGAGGGCGGTGCGGTTCGGGAGAGCGCGATGGATGTGACCGGGACGGGGCAGCAGGGGCAGCCGGCGGGGCAGCAGTCGGGGCCGGTGCGGGTGTTCCTGCTGGACGACCACGAGGTGGTCCGGCGCGGGGTGCGCGACCTGCTGGAGTCCGAGCCGGACATCGAGGTGGTCGGCGAGGCCGCGACCTGCGCCGAGGCGCTGGCCCGGGTGCCGGCGCTGCGGCCCGCCGTGGCCGTGCTGGACGTCCGGCTGCCGGACGGTGACGGGGTGGGCGTCTGCCGCGACCTGCGGAGCCGGATGCCCGAACTCGCCTGCCTGATGCTGACCTCCTTCGACGAGGACGAGGCGCTGCTGGACTCGATCATGGCGGGGGCCGCCGGCTACGTCCTCAAGGAGGTCAAGGGCTCGGACCTGGTGAGCGCCGTACGGACGGTGGCCGCCGGCGGCTCGATGCTGGACCCGACCACCACGCACCGCCTGATGGAGAGCCTGCGGCACCGCGAGGAGGCCGGGGCCGACCCGCCGTTCGGCGAACTGACGCCGCGGGAGCGGGAGATCCTGGTCCTGATCGGCGAGGGCCGGACCAACCGGCAGATCGGCGAGGAGCTGTACCTGGCCGAGAAGACCGTGAAGAACCACGTGTCACGGCTGCTCGCCAAGCTGGGGGTGGAGCGGCGGTTGCAGGCCGCGGTGCTGGCGGCGCGGCTGACGGAGCGCGGTGGGGGTGACCACGCGCGCCCCTGAGCCCGTTGAGCGGACCGACCGCGCCAACCGCTAGTCCGTGGCCGCGAGGAGGGTGTGGACGGCGTACTCCATCGTGTGGCGGGCGGCCTCGGGGGTGAGGCCGGTGGTGCGCCAGTGGTGCCAGGCGCTCCAGGTGGTGACGGCGTCCAGGGAGTTGAGGAGGTCGGTGCGGCGGTCCTCCGGGAGGCGGTCGAGTTCCTCGGCGAAGACCTGGCCGAGCCGGAGCCGGGCGAACTCCATGACCTGGGCGACGGCTTCCTGGACGCGGTCGGAGGGGTTCTCCAGGCGCATGATGGCCAGCCGCGCCGGCGTCAGCCCCTCCAGGATCCGGGCCCGCTGCTCGGCCAGCGCGGCGACCCGCAGGTCCCGCGGCCCCTCCGTCGGCAGCGGCCTGACCTGGGACATCAGCTGGTCCAGCCGCCTGCTCACGGCCACGTCCGCGAGCTGGGCCATGTCGGCGAAGTGGTGGAAGACCAGGCGGCGTGAGACCCCGGCCCGTTCGGCGACCTTGTCGGCGGGGAAGTTGGCCTGCCCCTCGTCGAGCAGGGAGAGCATCGCGTCGGCGATCCGCTCCCGGGTCTGCTGCCCGCGGGCGGTGCGCCCGTCCGTCGGGCGTTTCGCCGTGCCCTCCTGCGGGGCGGGCCCCGCCCCCGCGTCACCCGGCTCCGACCGCTTCATCCGCCGCTCCCGTCCTCGCTGAACCGTCTCGCGTTGACATTGTTGCACCCCGAGTGCAAACGTACGACTTGCACAGCGAGTGCAATAAGTTTGCGCCGGGGAGCCGCGACGTCCGCATGCCCTCCGGCCGTGTACGGAAGGCCGGTTCGCCGATGTTCGTCTCCGTGGGGCGCTGGTGCGCCCGCAGGCCGAAGCGGGTGGTGGCCGGGTGGCTGCTGCTCCTGGCCGCCGTCCTCGCCGCCGTCGTCGTGTTCGGCCGGGTCACCAGCGAGGCCGTCGAGATCCCGGGCAGCGACAGCCAGGCCGCCCGGGACCTCGGCGACCGGGCGTTCCCGGACAGCGCCAACGGCCGGCAGCCCGTGGTGCTGCACACCGGCCCCGACGGGCCGCTGCTCACCTCGCCGGCCGCGACCGAGGCGGTCCGGACGGCCGCGCAGGCGATCGCCGGGGTGGACCACGTGGTGGCCGTGACCACGCCGTACGACCCCGCGGGCCGGGCGGCGATGAGCGGCGACGGGCACACCGCCTACCTGTCGGTGGAACTGGACGTCACCGGACGGGAGGTGACCCCGGAGATCACCGGGGCGGTGCTGGCCGCGGCCGCCCCCGCCGAGGCCGCCGGGATCGAGGTCACCCCGGGCGGGTTCCTCGCCGCGGCGGTGGACAAGGGATCCACCGGGCGCAGCGAACTGATCGGCCTGGCCGCCGCGTTCCTCGTCCTCACGCTGACCTTCGGCAGCCTGGTGGCCGCCGGGCTGCCGCTGCTGGCCGGCGTGGTCGGGCTGGGGATCGCGCTGCCGGTGCTCGGACTGATCGGGCACGTGATGGACATGCCCTCCGCGGGAGAGACCATCGCGGCCATGATCGGCCTCGGCGTCGGCATCGACTACACCCTGTTCGGGCTGACCCGGTTCCGGGACCTGCGCGCGGCGGGCGTCCCGGTGGAGGAGGCGGCCGTCCGCACCACCGCGGGCTCCGGCAAGTCGGTGGCGTTCGCCGGGACAGCGGTGATCGCCGCCCTGGCCGGGCTGGCCCTCGGTGGGCTGCCGCTGCTGTACGCGCTGGCGCTGGCCCCGGCCGTCGCGGTGCTGGCCGCGCTGGGCATCAACCTCACCCTGCTGCCCGCGCTGCTCTCCCTGCTGGGCCGCCGGCTCACCCCGCGCCGCGCCGTGTCCACCGCCCCCGCCGCGTCTCCCGCGGCCGGCCCGCGCGGCTGGGGCCGGATCGCCGAGCTGGTCGCCGCCCGCCCGTGGCCGCTGATGCTGGCCGGGCTGGCGCTGCTCGGCGCCCTCGCCCTGCCCGCCGTGAAGCTGGAGTTCGGGCAGATGGACGCCGGCACCAACGCCGCCGGCAGCATGAGCCGCACCGCCTACGACCGGCTGGCCACCGCCTTCGGTCCAGGGGTCAACGGCCCGCTCCAGGTCACCGCCACCCTCCCCACCGCCGCCGCCGGCGCGACCGATCCGCGGGTCACCGCCGTCACCACCGCGCTGGCCGGCACGCCCGGCGTCGCCGCCGTCGGCACGCCGCAGACCTCCGCGGACGGGCGCGACCTGCGCTGGCAGCTCACCCCCGCCACGGCCCCCGGGGACCCGGCCACCGCCGACCTGGTCCACCGGCTGCGGGCCGACACCCTCCCCGCCGCCACCGCGGACAGCGGTGCCACCGCCCACGTCGGCGGCACCCCGGCCGCCCAGGCCGACCTCAACGCGCGGATCGCCCACCGGATGCCGCTGGTCGTCGGCTTCGTCCTGGCCCTCGCCGGGCTGCTCCTGCTGCTCGCCTTCCGCTCCCCGGTCGTGGCGCTGAAGGCCGCGGTGATGAACCTGGTCTCGGTCGCCGCCGCGTACGGCGTGCTGACGGCGGTCTTCCAGCTCGGCTGGGGCGCCGCCGCGATCGGCCTGGAGGGACCGGTGCCGATCCCCGGGTACGTGCCGCTGCTGATGTTCGCCGTGCTGTTCGGGCTGTCGATGGACTACGAGGTGTTCCTGCTGAGCGCCGTGCGCGAGGCGTACCTGGAGCACGGCGACAACCGGCGGGCCGTGGTCTCCGGGCTCGCCGGCACCGGACGGATCATCAGCTCGGCCGCCCTGATCATGGTCAGCGTCTTCCTCAGCTACCTGCTCTCGGACGACCCCGTGGTCAAGATGTTCGGCATCGGACTGGCCACCGCCGTGGCCCTGGACGCCACCGTGGTGCGCGGAATCCTCGTCCCGTCCACCATGGTCCTGCTCGGCAGTGGCAACTGGTGGCTGCCGGGCGTGCTCGACCGGATCCTTCCCAACATCGACATCGAGGGCGACGGCCACCCCACCGACCCGCACGGGCCGGAGCGTGCCGTGACCCCCGCGCCGGCGGCGGAGCCGGAGCCCGCGGCCGGCCGCTGAGCCGGCCGACCGCCCTCCGACCGCCCGTCACCGTCCGCCCACCGCGAAGGCCAGGCGACACCATGAGCACCATCCCCACCACACCCCCCGGACCCGGTACCCCCGGCGCACCCGCGGCGCGACCCGCCGCCCGCGCCCTGCTCCAGGAGATCCGCACCGCCCAGCTCGGCGAGGGCGAGATCCTTCCCGGCCCCTACGGCCCCCGGCCGGCCACCTACGCCGACCACACCGCCTCGGGCCGACCCCTCGCCTTCGTCGAGGAGTTCCTCCGCCGCGAGGTCCTCACCCGCTACGCCAACACCCACACCGAGGCCTCCGGATTCGGCCGGCAGACCGGCCGGCTCCGCGAGGAGGCCCGGACGCTGATCCACCGGGCGGTCGGCGCCTCCGAGGAGCACGCGGTGATCTTCTGCGGCTCCGGCACCACCGGCGCCGTCAACAAGCTGGTCGACCTGCTCGGCCTGCGGCGGCCCTCGCCGCGCGCCGAGCGGTACGCCGTCCCGATACCAGAGCACGACCGGCCGGTGGTCCTGGTCGGCCCGTACGAGCACCACTCCAACGAACTGCCGTGGCGGGAGTCGGTCGCCGACGTGGTGGTCGTCCGGGAGGGCGCGGACGGCGGGCTCGACCTGGACGACCTGCGCGCCCAACTGCTCCGGTACGCCCACCGGCCGCTGCGGATCGGCAGCTTCTCGGCCGCCTCCAACGTGACCGGGATGCTCACCGACACCGACCGGGTCTCCGCCCTGCTGCACTCCCACGGTGCCCTCGCCTGCTGGGACTTCGCCACCGCCGGGCCGTACCTGCCGATACGCGCCGCCGCCTCCGCGCCAGGGCGCCAGGACCACGCGGACGCGCTGTTCCTCTCCCCGCACAAGTTCCCCGGCGGGCCGCAGACCCCGGGCGTCCTGGTGGTCCGCCGGGCACTGCTGCGCAACGGGGTGCCGGTGAACCCCGGCGGCGGCACGGTCGCCTACGTCGGCCCGGACGACCACCGGTACCTCGCCGACCCGGTGGCCCGGGAGGAGGGCGGCACCCCGGCGATCGTGGAGTCGATCCGCGCCGGGCTGGTCTTCCGGCTCAAGGAGGAGCTGGGGCGCGACCTGATCCGGGAGCAGGAGGAGGCCGCCTGGGCGGCCGTCCGCGCCCGCTGGGGACGGCACCCGGCGATCCGGATCCTCGGCCGCACCGACCTGCCCCGGCTTCCCGTGGTCTCCTTCCTGATCCGGCACGGGGACGGCCACCTGCACCACAACCTCGTGACCGCCCTGCTCAACGACCTGTTCGGGATCCAGTCCCGCGGCGGCTGCTCCTGCGCCGGCCCGTACGGCCACCGGCTGCTCGGCATCGACCGGGAGCGCTCGTTCGCCCACCGCGACGTGATCTGCGACCTGGGCCTGGAGGGGGTCAAGCCCGGCTGGACCCGGGTCAGCCTCCCGTACACGATGACCGAGCAGGCCCGGCGACACGTGCTCGACGCGGTGGAGTTCATCGCCGAGCAGGGCCACCGGCTGCTGCCCGACTACGCCTTCGACCCGCGCAGCGGGCTCTGGCGGCACCGGGCCGCGCCGGTCGGGCCGCCGCCGGTGGGGCTGGGGGCGCCCCTGTTCGGCGGTGAGGTGGTCGGCGGTGAGGTGGTCGGCGGGCAGCGGGGCGCGGCCCGGCCCGCCGTCCCCGGGTATGCCGAGCAGTTGGCCCTGGCCCGGGCGCTGGTCGCAAACCGGCCGGAGCGGCCACCGCGGCGGCCGGCCGGGCTGCCGGAGTCCTTCGAGAGCCTCCGCTGGTTCCCGCTGGACGCCGGCAACCTGGCCTGACGGGGTCTCGTTCCCCGGCGGCCGTCGGCTCCACCTCCGACACGCCCCTTCGCGGCCCGCGAAGGGGCGTGTCCCCGTTTCCGGGGTCGCGTCGAGTGGGTCGGTCCAGCGCGGAGCTGTCGAACGTCACAACGCGGTATCGGTCCTCCCCCCGGCTTGACTCCGACGGCGTCACGCGGTGTCATATGTGCCAACACGTTGAAACATGTTTGATTGTGAGCGTTTTCCGTCTGTCGTTGACAGGTGCTTCGAGACCGGCCGGCCCCGTTCGCCCCCCGTTCGGGGCCGGCCCCCCGGCCCGCCCCCGGCCTGTTCCCCCGTGCAGGCCGGTGGCGGGCGCCACCGCACCACCCGCACCGCGGCGCCACCGCACCCCGGCACCACCGCACCACCCGCGATCCCCGGAGACGAGTGACACCATGAGCTGCCCCGACGACTCGGCCCCGGCCCACCGGCCACCCTCCGCCCCGCTCCCCGCCGCCCGCGCCACCGGCTCGGCCGGGGTGCAGGGGGTGGCCAAGCGGTTCGGTGCGGTGCGGGCCCTCGGTGGGGTGACTCTGGACTTCCCGGCGGGGCGGGTGGCGGCGGTGACGGGGGAGCGCGGGGCGGGGAAGTCGACGCTGTTGCGGATCCTCGCGGGTGACCATCGGCCGTCCGAGGGCAAGGCGGTGGTGTACGTCTCGCACCGGATCCAGGAGGTCTTCCAACTCGCGGGCCGGATCGCGGTGTTGCGGGACGGCGAGCTCGCCGGGGTGCAGGACGCGGCCCGGACGAACGACGTCGAGCTGGCCCGGTTGATGGCCGGCCGTGACCGCTCCCCGGTCCCCGTGCGTCGCCACGTCCCCCTCGGCCGTCCGGTCCCGGAGGGCCGGCACCTCACCTCGGATCCCGGGGCCGCCGCATGAGCGCCACCGCGCCCCCCGCGCCCTCCTGACCGCACCGCACCCCCTCACTCCGTCCCCTGCGGAGCCGTGCGGGGCCGCCCCGCAGCCGTGGCGGCCCGGCTCCGGCCAGGGGGCGGACGGGCGGGAGGCCGTTGAGGGTCGGCCAGACCGCCACGCGCTGCCGGTCCCGCGCTCAGCCGAGCGCGGGACCGGCAGTTCTCGTCGGGCGGGTCACGAGGTGGTATCGGTCCGCCCATCTGCTTGACGGGAGCCCCGGCTGGCGGTCTCATATGTGCCATCTCGTTTGAATCTGTTCGGTTATGCTGGTTCATGTGAGCGCTGAGGGGAGGGTCGGGATCCACCTGACGCAGCCTCAGCACCCGGGTACCGGGCGCACTCCTCGGGGAGGTGCGCCCGGCACCCCCCGTCCCGTCCCCCGCCGGCCGCCCCAACACCCAGTCGGCGGGGGATCACCAACCCGGCCGCACACCAGCCGCGCCCCGCGCCGACGTCGGAGCCCCCCATGTCCTACCTCTCCGGTCCCCTCGACCCGCACGGCGAACCGTCCTCCCGGCCCGGGCGCATCCCGCACCCCGTCCACGCCTCCCGCCCCGACGGCGGCGCCCCGTGGATCGTCACCCTCGCGGTCCGCCACCCCGACGGCCGCCAGGGCACCCACAGCTTCGTGGAATGGGCGGCCAGCCACTCCCAGGCGGTCGCCGCCGCCCTGCTCCGGGCCCGCACCAGCAGCGCCCGCGACCACCGCCGGGGCGCGCCGCTCGACGGCCCGCACACCGCGCGGGCGGAACTGTGGCGCGGGTCCGCCCTGTCCTGGTGACCCCGCTCACCCGGCCCGGCCGGACCGGGCGATGTGCGACCGATCGGGCCCGACCGGTGGCAGGATGACGCGCGGGACGACGCAGCACGGCGACCGGGCCGACCGACGAGAGAAGGCATGATGGTGCACGCACGCGCCGGCCAACCGGCAGGACCGCAGGACCTGGTGGACGTGGCCAGGCTGGTGACCGCCTACTACACGCTCCACCCGGATCCGGCCGAGGTATCCCAGCAGGTCGCCTTCGGCACCTCCGGCCACCGCGGCTCCTCCCTGGACACCGCGTTCAACGAGGACCACATCGCCGCCACCACCCAGGCGATCTGCGAGTACCGGGCCGCCCAGGGCACCACCGGGCCGCTGTTCCTCGGCATCGACACCCACGCGCTCTCCGAGCCCGCCCGCGCCACCACCCTGGAGGTGCTCGCCGCCAACGGCGTCACCGTCCTGCTCGACAGCGCCGACGGCTACACCCCCACCCCGGCCGTCTCGCACGCCATCCTCACCCACAACCGCACCCGCCCGGCCGGCCGGGCCGACGGCATCGTGGTCACCCCCTCCCACAACCCGCCCGCCGACGGCGGCTTCAAGTACAACCCGCCGCACGGCGGCCCGGCCGGCTCCGACGCCACCGGCTGGATCCAGAACCGCGCCAACGAGCTGCTCCGCCAAGGCCTTTCGGGCGTCCGCCGGATCCCGTACGCGCGCGCCCTGGCCGCCGACACCACCGGCCGCTACGACTACGCCGGCCGCTACACCGAGGACCTGCCCGCCGTCCTCGACCTGGACGCCGTCCGCGCCGCCGGCGTCCGGATCGGCGCCGACCCGATGGGCGGCGCCTCGGTGGCGTACTGGGCGCGCATCGCCGAGACCCACCGCCTGGACCTCACCGTGGTCAACCCGCTCACCGACCCCGCCTGGCGGTTCATGACCCTGGACTGGGACGGGAAGATCCGGATGGACTGCTCCTCCCCGTACGCCATGGCCTCCCTGATCGGCCGTCGGGAGGGGTTCGCCGTCGCCACCGGCAACGACGCCGACGCCGACCGGCACGGCATCGTCACCCCCGACGGCGGGCTGATGAACCCCAACCACTACCTCGCCGTCGCCATCGACCACCTCTACCGCCACCGCGCCGACTGGCCCGCCACGGCCGCCGTCGGCAAGACCCTGGTGTCCTCCTCGATGATCGACCGGGTGGCCGGCGACCTGGGCCGGCGCCTGGTGGAGGTCCCGGTCGGCTTCAAGTGGTTCGTCGACGGCCTGCTGGACGGCTCGGTCGCCTTCGGCGGCGAGGAGTCCGCCGGCGCCTCCTTCCTGCGGCGCGACGGCGGCGTCTGGACCACCGACAAGGACGGCATCCTGCTCGCCCTGCTCGCCTCCGAGATCACCGCGGTGACCGGCCGCAGCCCCTCCCAGCTCTACACCGACCTCACCGCCCGCTTCGGCGCCCCCGCCTACGCCCGGGTGGACGCCCCCGCCGACCGCGCCCAGAAGGCGGCGCTCTCCGCCCTCACCGCCGACCAGGTCACCGCCGGCGAACTGGCCGGCGAGCCCATCACCGCCGTCCTCACGGCCGCCCCGGGCAACGGGGCCGCCATCGGGGGCCTCAAGGTCTGCACCGAGAACGCCTGGTTCGCGGCGAGGCCCTCCGGCACCGAGGACGTCTACAAGATCTACGCCGAGAGCTTCCACGGACCCGACCACCTCGCCCGCGTCCAGGACGAAGCCCGCGACCTCGTCGCCGAAGCCCTCCTCAAGGCCTGACGCACTCGGGTACGTCAGGGGCGCGTGAGCGCACCTCCCGGCCGCCGCGTGCCCCTGACGTACCCTCGTGCGCCGCGCCCCCGCTAGCGGGGCACCGCGCTGCCCAGGGAGAGGGCCGCCAGGACCCGTGGGGCGCCCTCCTCGTAGAAGACGTCCAGGTCATCGACCTCGTACCCGGCCGCGGTGAGGAGTTCCACGATCGGCCGGGTCAGGTGGCAGCCCGCGAACAGCCGTTGCTGGAGCGGCTCCAGCCGGTACTGCCAGCGCCGCACCCCCGCGTCCGCCTCCGGCGCCAGCCCGTGCTCCAGGAACCGGAACACCCCGCCCGGCCGCAGCACCCGCCGGATCTCCCGCAGGGCGGCCCCCACGTCGGGAATGGTGCACAGCGTGAAGGTCGACAGCGCGCAGTCGAAGCTCGCGTCCGGGAACGGCAGCGCCTGCCCGTCCAGTCCGGACCGGTCCACCGGCACCCGTGCCCGGTCCAGCCGCTTCCGGGCGAGCCGCCAGCCCACGTCCGAGGGCTCCACGGCGGCGACCCGCGACACCGCGGCGGGGTAGAACGGCACGTTGTGGCCGCTGCCGAAGCCGATCTCCACGACCTCGCCGTGCAGGCCGGTGCAGACCCGCCGGCGCAGCGGCCGCTCCGCCTTGGTCCCGCAGGCCACGTCGATGATCCGCGGCACGACCTGCTCGGTGTAGTACCCCATTCCCGCCTCCGTGTGTCGGCACCAGCGTGGCATCGCGGCCGGGTGGCCGCGGCGCTGACACGCCCGCGTCAGGGGGACACCAGCGGGCCCCCGCCACCCGTGGCGCCTGTGCCGGCGGGCCCGCCCGCCGGGGTGCCCGTCAGTTCCTGACGCGAGCGCACGTTCCGTTTCCGCATGGCCCGCTGCACGTGCTGCTCCACCGTGCGCGGCGACAGGTGCAGGGTGAGCGCGATCTCCCGGTTGGTCATGCCCCGGCCCGCCAGCTCCGCCACCTCCAGCTCGCGCGGCGACAGTTCCTCGCCGTAGGCGGGCCGGCCGACCGGGCGCCGTACGCGGGCCGGCCGGTGGGTCCGGAGCAGGGCCCGGACCCGGGCGGCGTCCCACTGCGCGCCGAGCGCTGCCAGTTGCTGCGCCGCGGAGCCCAGGGCCTCCACCGCCCAGGGGTGGTCCGGTCCGGCGGTGGCGAGGGCGCACCGGGCCGAGTCCTCCAGCACCAGGGCGTGCGGGTACGGCCGGCCGAGCCGGGCGTGGGCGTCGGCCGCCGCGCGGAAGTGGGCCAGGGCGCCGGGGTGGTCGCCTTCCGTCCGGGCGGTCAGGGCACGGCACCAGTGCAGGGCGGCCTCGGCGGCGGGGGCGTCCCGTCCGGCCAGGCCCTCGGTGAACTCCCCGGTCAGCCGGGCCGCCCCGGCCGGGTCGCCGGCCTCGGCCAGCGCCCGGACCGCCCAGGGCGCCAGTTCGGCGGCCCAGACCCACACGCCCTGGCGGCGCAGCCGGGCCCAGGCGGCCAGGGCCTCGGCCGCCGCGCCCGCCGTGTCCTGCCGGCCGAGGGCCAGCCGGACCAGGGCGGCGGAGGAGGCGGCGGCCAGCGGCACCGAGCACTCCTCCACCGGCCGGGCGCGGCCGCCGCGCAGCCAGGCCTCCACCTGTCCGGGCTCGCCGCGGGCCAGGGCCAGCAGGCCGAGCACCAGCCGGGCGTCCTCGGCCAGCAGCGGCATGTCGCCGACCTCGGCGGCGAACTCCCGGGCCCGGGCGGCCAGTCCGTCCCACCGGCCGGCCGCCCAGTCCAGCAGCAGCGCCGTCCCGCGGACCGTCCGCTCGGTGTACGGTGCGCCACTGCTCGATGCCAACCGCCGCCCTTCGACGGACAGTTCGCCGGCCTGCCGGTCGTAGCCGAGCCAGTGCGCGGCGTCCGCGGCGTTGCAGAGGCCGCGGGCCACCTGCTGCCGGATCTCCGGCTCCTCGCCGCTGCCGCGGAGCGCCTGAAGCCGCTGCCAGCCGGCCGGGTCGCCGATGCTCAGCAGCACGGCCACACCGTTGGCGGCCACCGCGGTCCGGACCACCGGGTCGCCGCTGGACTCCGCCACCCGCTCGGCGCGCCGCAGCCACTCCAGGTGCTCGGCCAGCGAGCCGCCCGGCCAGTACGGCACCGCCAGCGCGGACATGCCGCGTGCCGCGGCGGCCGGCCGTTCGCCAAGGTCGGCCACCGCCCGCGCCAACTCCTCGCGGCCGTCCGCCCCCCGGCCCGCCTGGTTGCCGAGCAGCAGCCCGAGGTCCAGCCGGACCTGCCCGCGGACCGGCGCCGGCAGCTCGCGGTCCTCCACGATCTGGCGCAGCACCCGGACGGTCTCGTCCGACCGCAGACCGACGGTCGCGCTGCGGGCCAGCAGCGGCGCCAGCCGGGCCCGGGCCGCCGCCGGGGTGTCCGGTGCGGCCAGGGCGTCCTCCAGCAGCGGGACCGCCTCCTGGTGGCGGCCCGCCCGGGCGTACCCGGCGGCCGCCCGTTCCACGGCCCGCAGCCAGTGCCGCAGTTCGCCGGACCGCCGGTGGTGCCGGGCCAGCAGGTCCCAGCGCACCGGCTGCGCGCGGGCGAGCAACCGGGCGGCCCGCCGGTGCAGTTGGTCCCGCACCGGCCCCGGGATGTGCCGGTAGACCGCCTCCCCGGCCAGCGGCATCGGGAAGCCGTACCGCTGCTCCCCGCACTCGGCGAGCGCCCCGGCGGCGAGGGCGGCGACCAGGGCCTCCCGTCCCGGCTCGGGGTCGAGTCCGGCGACCGCGGCCAGCTGGCCGGCGGTGGCGGGCTCGCCGAGCACCGCGGCCGCCCACACCACCGCGCGCCGGTCGGCCGGGACGTTCCACGCCCGCGAGATCGCCAACTCGGCGACCCGGACCGGGATGTCGAGGGCGTCCAGGTCGGCGGGGCCGGGGCGGGCCGGGCCGGCGGCGCTGCGGAGGGCGTGCAGCAGGTCCAGGACGGCGCCGGCGTTCCCGGCGGTCCGGGCGTGCAGACGGGCCGTCAGCTCGGGACGGCAGCGCTCGGGTCCGAGCACCCGGGCGGCGATCCGGGCGACCTCGGCCGGGCCGAGGGGCGGCACCGGCACCGGGTGGACGGCGAGCCGGGACGGATAGCGGACCGGCCCGCCGAGGGCCAGGCCGGGCACCGGGAGTTCCTCCGGCCGGTAGCTGAGCAGCACCGCCGTACCCGGCCGGTCGACGGCCAACAGGGCGCGCAGCCGGGCGAGTTCGTCCGGCGCCGCGAGGTGGACGTCCTCCGCCACCAGCAGTGCGGGCGCCGGCCCGTCGGCGGGGGAGCGGTCCGTGCCGCCGAGCAGCTCGGCGATCAGGTGGCTCTTGCCGCTGCCCGCCGGTCCGGCGACCAGCAGCAGCACCGACTCCGCGGAGCCCGGCGCCAGCGCCCGCTCGACCAGCCGCGACCACGGCTCCCCGCCCACCGACACCCCTCCTCGCCCCCGCCCGGGCACGGCCGGCCGCGCCCCGCGGGCGACAGCGGTCGCGGGTGTGCGGTCCCCGGGCACCCCCGGGGTGCCGGCCGGTTGAACGTGTCCGGCCATCTTGGGGCCGGGGCGGACCGGCTCACAAGGGTGGGGAGCGTCACGCCGTCCCCGCAGGTCCCTCACCACCCCTCCGGAACAGGTGCGAATTTATCGCGTATCCGTAATCCGGCCTCCCTGATGGTGGCGCCGCGGCCGCCCGCGTCACAGTGATCACCGGAACCGGCGCCGGGGCCGACCCAGGGCCCGTCCCGGGCCGGCCCGCGCGCCCGTTCCCCGGGCCGGCCGCCCCTGCGGAGGGAGCGCCGACGCCCGCGACCGCCGCCCCCCGAGCCCGGACCGGAACACCCACGGCACCCGTCCGCGCAGCGAACCGACGGGCCATCAGGTGCCCCCCGGGCCGGCGGTCGAACGCCCTCACCCGATCTCGGAGGACACGTGTCTACCCCCCTCACCAGCCGCCTGCGGCGCCCGGCCGTCGCGGCCGTCGCGCTCGGCGCGGCCCTGGCGTTCGCGGCCCCGGTCGCGCCCGCCCACGCCGCCCCCTCGTCCCCGGCCGCCCCCGCGGCCGTCTGGGCCGCCGGCACCCGGGCGTACCTGGTCATCACGGCGCCCGGCGACACCACCGCCGCGCGCACCGCGGTCACCGCCAACGGCGGCAGCGTCTTCGCCTCGTACGACGCGATCGGCGTGGTCGTCGCCCACTCGGCCTCCGCCGGTTTCGCCACCGCCCTGCGCGCCGTCGCCGGGGTGCAGCAGGTCGGCGCGACCCGCACCTCCGACGTGCCGGCCGACGCCTACGACCCCGCGCTGCCCGCCAACCCGGCGCAGAGCGCGACGACCCTCACCGAGTCCACCCGCTGGGACATGAGCCAGATCAAGGCCGACCAGGCCTGGGCCGTCACCACCGGCTCGGCGAGCGTCAAGGTCGGCGTGCTCGACACCGGCGTGGACGACCAGCACCAGGACCTGGCGCCCAACTTCGACGCCGCCGACTCCGTCTCCTGCGCCTACGGCAAGCCGGACACCCGGACCGGCGCCTGGCGCGACGTGGACACCCACGGCACCCACGTGGCCGGCACCATCGCGGCCGCGAAGAACGGCAAGGGCGTGGTCGGCGTGGCCCCCGGGGTGCGGATCGCCTCCGTCCGGGTCGCCGAGCCCGGCAACAGCTTCTTCTACGCGGAGAACACCATATGCGGGTTCGTCTGGGCCGGTGACCACGGCTTCAAGGTCACCAACAACAGCTACTACACCGACCCCTGGCAGTTCAACTGCCCGAACGACCTGGACCAGGCCGCCATCATCGAGGGCGTCAAGCGCGCCCAGGCGTACGCCGAGGGCAAGGGCTCGCTCCAGGTGGCCGCGGCCGGCAACGCCAACTACGACCTGGCGAACAAGACCACCGACACCTCCAGCCCCAACGACTCCACCCCGGTGACCCGCACCATCACCAACGCCTGCATCGACATCCCGACCGAACTCCCGGGCGTGGTCACGGTGTCCGCGATGGGCCGCGGCAACGTCAAGGCCTCGTACTCCAACTACGGCACCGGCGTGATCGACGTCGCGGCCCCGGGCGGCGACGGCGCCGACGGTGTGTACTCCACGCTGCCCGGCGGCAAGTACGGCAACAAGAACGGCACCTCGATGGCCTCGCCGCACGTCACCGGCGTGGCCGCGCTGATGGTCAGCGCCGACCCGACGCTCACCCCGGCGGACCTGAGGGCCAGGCTGGCGAGCCAGGCCACCGACACCGCCTGCCCCGCCGACAGCCGCTGCACCGGCACCACCGGGAACAACGGCTTCTTCGGCGAGGGCCAGGTCGACGCCCTCAAGGCGGTCGGCGCCACCCCGCCGCCCGGGAAGTACTTCGAGAACCTCACCGACGTGGCCATCCCGGACAACACCACCGTGGAGAGCCCCCTCACGGTGAGCGGCGTGAGCGGCAACGCCCCGGCGACGCTCAAGGTCGGCGTGGACATCAAGCACACCTACCGCGGCGACCTGGTGGTCTCCCTCGTCGCCCCGGACGGGACGGTCTACCTGCTGGAGGACTTCCCGGACAGCGACGGCACCGACAACGTGCTCAAGACCTACACGGTGAACGCCTCCGCCGAGGCGGCGGCCGGCACCTGGAAGCTCCGGGTCCGCGACCTCGCCACCCAGGACACCGGCCGTATCGACGCCTGGAGCCTCACCTTCTGACACCTGGGCGTCCCGGAACCGCCCCGGCCCGCCGACACGCCCGTCGGCTGGCCGGGGCCAGCGCCCGTCCGCCGGGGCTCACCCGGCCCGGGCCGCCCCGTCCGGCCGCCCGGCCGGGTGGAGCGCCGGATCCAGCCGGTCGGCCAGGTCCAGGTCGTCCGCGAGCATCGCGTACCACTGGCCGAGGTCCAGCAGCGGCGGCGCGGCGGGCCCGGTCCCGGCGCGCTCCTCCACCAGCTCCGGCAGGCGGGTCCGCACGCCGTCGGGGGAGGGGGGCGGCGCTCCGCCGCCCGGGGAGGCGGTGGGCGGCCCGCCGTCCGCGGTGAACCGCCCCGGGCCGACGTCCCGGCCCCGGTACGCCCGCAGCGCCCCGCCCAGCCGCCGGCAGCGCGCGGCCAGCAGGCCCGCCTCCTCCACCGCCACCCCGGCCTGCCGGGCCGACACCGAGCCGGCAGGCGGCCGGTCGTACTGCGGCAGCCAGTGCGCGCCCACCAGCACGTGCCGCCCGAACCGCAGCGCCGCGTACCAGTCGCGCGGCGCGGCCGCCGGGTCCTGCGGCTCGCTCTGGTACTGGGCGAAGGAGGACTCGGTCAGCCGCAGCGCGGACAGCACCTCCCGGGTGTGCGGACCGCCGGCCGGCGGCGGTGCCAGCAGGGCGTCCGCGGTCCGGGTGATCAGCGGCCCGGCGGCGTCCAGCAGCCGGGCCACCGACCGCCGCAGCTCCCGCCGGGCCCCGGTCGGCCAGGCGATCAGACCGAACAGCAGGCCCACCGCGCTGCCGGTCAGCACGTCCACCACCCGCACCTGGGCCAGCCGCCAGGACGCCGGCACGACCTGCGCGAACGCCGTCGACACCACCAGCGTGAACAGCCCCTGCGCCCAGGCGATCCCGAGCATCGGGCCGACGAAGAACGCCACCAGCATCACCGGCGCCATCACCACCGCGTACGCCTCCACCCGGTCGCCCAGCGCCAGCAGGAGTACGCCCGCCGCCACCGCGCCGGCCAGGGTCCCGATCAGCGCCTGCCGTACCGCGCCCCAGGTCTGCAAGGCGGTGGTCCGGCCCAGACTGAGCACCGCCAGCAGCACCCAGAAGCCGTGTGCCAGGTCCAGCGACCCGGCCACCGCGCGGGCCGCCGCCAGCCCGAACGCCACCCGGACGGCGTTCTGGAACCGGACCGACCGCGGCGTCAGGTGCGCCGCCACCCGCCGCCACCACAGCACCGGCGCCGGCCCCGTCGCATACCAGAACAGGTCCTTCGGGACGGGCGGCGGCTGCCCGCCCCCCAGCGAGATCCGCACCGCGGACTCCATCGCGTACGCCGACTCCGCCGCCGCCAGCACCGCCGACCGGAACCGCCACACCGCCAGCTGCGGCGTCCGCGTCAGGTCCTCCGCCTGCCGCGCCCGCTCCGCCTGGTACGCGGTGATGGCCTCGGGTATCCTCCCGGGCGGCGGGGCCTCGCCGGTCCGCAGCGCCCGCGCGGTGGCGGCCGCGGTGGCCGCGATCCGGTCCAGCATCCCGGCCGACAACGGGTCCAGGGCCGCCGCCGCGTGCCCCGCCAGCCGCTCCAGCTGGACCAGCAGCATCCGGGCCGCCTCGGCGGCGTGGGCCGTCCCGCGGTCACGCCGCCCCGGCCCGGCGGGCCGCTCCGCGGGCGGCACCGCGGCCGGCGCCAACCGGTCCGACGCCGCGCGCAGCCGCTCCACATCGGCGTGCACCGCCTGGGCGAGATCGGCCGCGGCAGCCGAGGCCGCGGAGGCCGCCGTCGCCAGCCGGCTCCGCACCGACTCGGCGGCCGGGGCGGGCAGCAGCACCACCTCCGCCAGGGCCAGCAGCAGGGCGCCCAGCGTCAGCCCGGCCAGCCGCTGCCCCAGCGTGCCCGGGGCGAACGGCGGGAAGCACGGCAGGATGTAGAACAGCTGAAGCCCGGTGGACGCACCGCCCGCCGCCGGCCCGGCGACGGCCGTGAACGCCAGCACGAACCCGATCACCAGCATCCCCGACACCGCCGCGGCCGTGGACACCGCCAGCAGCGTGCCGGCCGTGGTCAGCACCCACGCCAGCGGCAGGATCCGCAGGATCACCGCCGCGCGCTGGCGGCCGGAGCCGGGGATCTGCGACAGGACGCCGAGGGCGATCGCGCCGAACAGCGCGTACATCGCCGTCACCGGCTGGTCCAGCCCGTACAGGCAGGGGTAGAAGCCGGCGCTCACCGCCACGGTCACCCGGACCGCCCGGCGGGCGGTCTGCCGGCGGTCGGGACGGGCAGTCAACCGCGAACCCGATCGCCCACGGCACCCGACGGCATCGACATCGCCCACACCTCCCGGACCGCCGACAACCCCCGCCCCCAGTCTCGACCCGCCCCGCCGGCCCCGCAGCCGATGCCTGGAAGGAGTGCACCCGGCTCACCACCGAGGGGGTGGACGGGTCACTTGTTCGCGCAGTTCTCCCCCAGCCTGGCGGCCGGGAGGTGCCCCCACGCGCCCCCGGGGTGACCGGGTGCGCAGCGTCACGCCCCCGCGGTCGCGACGATCTCCGCGACGGCGGCCTCCGCGCGGGCGGCGTCCGCCGGGACGAGGGCGATGCGGGTGCGGCGGGCGAGGACGTCGGCGGTGTCGAGGGCGCCCTCGTGGGTGACGGCGTACTCGATCTCCGCGCGGGTGGTGTCCAGCCCCTCGGCGACGGGCTCCCGCGGGCGGTCGACGGTGGCCGCGTCGAGGACGGTCCGGGACTGGCCGCCGTGGCGGGCGAGCAGGGCGGCGGGGATGCCGTCCGCGGGTGCGGGGAGGGTCTCCGGGTGCCCGGGGGCGCCGACCAGGGGGAGGTGGTGGGTGCGGCAGGGCCCGGCGGTGAGGCCGCGGGCGCGGACGGCGGCGTCCACGGTGTCCTGGGCCATCCGCCGGTAGGTGGTGAGCTTGCCGCCGACGACGGTGATCACCCCGGACGGGGACTCGATGACCGCGTGCTGCCGGGAGAGGTCGGCGGTGTGGCCGCCGCCGGTGTCGATCAGCGGGCGGAGGCCGGCGAAGGCGCCGCGGACCTGCTCCCGGGTGAGGGCGGTCCGCAGGGCGGTGTTGAGGGTGTCGAGGAGGAAGGTGATCTCGGCCTCGGTGGGCTCGGGCTCGTCGGGGACGGGCCCGGGGGCGTCCTCGTCGGTGAGGCCGAGCACGACCCGGCCGGACTGCTGGGGGAGGGCGAAGACGAAGCGGCTGGTCGAGCCGGCCACCGGGACGGTCAGTGCGGCGGTGGGCCGGCCCAGGTCGGCGGCGTCGAACACCAGGTGGGTGCCGCGGCTGGGCCGCAGCCGGATGCTCTCGTCCACCTCGCCCGCCCACACGCCGGTGGCGTTGACCACGGCCCGCGCGGTGACGTCCAGGGTGCGGCCGGTGAGGGTGTCGGTGAGCCGGGCGGAGGTGCCGGTGACCCGGTCGGCGCGGACCCGGGTGAGGACGGCGGCGCCGTGCTCGGCGGCGGTCCGGGCGATGGCGACCACCAGCCGGGCGTCGTCGACCAGTTGGCCGTCGTGGGCGACCAGGCCGCCGGCCAGCCCGTCGGTGCGGACGGCGGGCACCAGGGCGAGGGTCTCGGCCGGGCCGACCCGGCGGACCCGGGGGAGGACCGAGGCGGGGGTGCCGGCGCTCATCCGCAGCAGGTCGCCGGCCAGGAACCCGGCACGGACCAGGGCGGCCCGGCCGCGGCCCAGTTCGGGCAGCAGCGGGACCAGCTGGGGGAGCGCGCGGACCAGGTGCGGGGCGGTCCGGGTCATCAGGATGCCGCGTTCCACGGCGCTCTCCCGGGCCACCCCGACCCGGCCGGAGGCCAGGTACCGCAGGCCGCCGTGGACCAGCTTGGAACTCCAGCGGCTGGTGCCGAAGGCGAGGTCGCGGGATTCCACCAGGACGGTCCGCAGGCCGCGGGAGGCCGCGTCCAGTGCGGTGCCGGCGCCGGTGACGCCGCCGCCGATCACGAGCAGGTCGATGGTGTGGCCGCCCTCGGCGAGGGCGTCGAGCTCCCGGGCGCGGCGGCGCGCGTCGAGCCTGGTCGTGCCGGCGTACGAGGTCATGGCGCGAGGTATCCGTTCAGTGCGATGGCGAGTTCCCGGCGCCAGGCCTCCTCGGGGAGCAGCTGGGCGACCATGCGGTGGGACTGGACGGTGGACTGGGTGATGAGCAGCACCATGACGGCCAGCTGGTTCGGATCGCCGGCCCGGATCGAGCCGTGCGCCTGGCCGCGTTCGACCGCCGTGCCGAGCACCGCGAGCGCCCCGCGCTGGCTGGTGCCGAGCCGGTGGACGACGTACTCCAGCAGCGCGTCCGCGTCGCTTTCCAGCAGGGAGCTGAGGACGGGGTGGTCGCGCAGCCGGACGGCCATCTCCACCACCGAGGCGACCAGGGACTCCCGGTCGTCCCCGGCCGGGGCGACCTCGGCCTGGGCGGCCAGGACCTCCCGGGTGAGGAGCGCGCCGATGACGGCCCGGACGTCGGGCCAGCGCCGGTACACCGTGGGCCGGCTGACCCCGGCGCGGCGGGCGATCTCGGACAGCTGGGTGCGGCGGAGTCCGAGGTGGACGATCAGCTCTGCGGCGGCGTCGAGGATCGCGTCGTCGACGCTCCGCTCATCGTTACTACTTGACATGATGCGTAATACTGTAACGCATGGGAACCGAGACGCGAGCCGATGAGGGACGAGAGCCGGCCGTGCTGCCGCTGCCGCCGATGAAGTGGAACGCCTGGGGTGATCCGGCCCTCGCCAAGCCGCTGCCGAAGGACGTCGAGGCACTGCTGGCCGCCGCGCTGGGCGTCGCCGCCGACGGCACCGAGCCGCCGGCCGCCGAGGAGGTCGTCCTGCGGCCCTCCGCCCTCACCGCCGACGCCCTGACCGCGCTGACCGGCGCGGTCGGCGCGGCGAACGTCAGCACCCGCGACGCCGACCGGCTGCCCCGCGCCGGCGGCAAGTCCACCCTCGACCTGCTGCGCCGCCGCAGCCGCGAGCCCCAGGACGCGCCGGACGCCGTGGTGCTGCCCGGCGACGAGGACGAGATCTCCGCCGTGCTCGCGCTCTGCGCCGAGCACCGGATCGCGGTGGTCCCCTTCGGCGGCGGCACCAGCGTGGTCGGCGGGGTGGACCCGGTCCGCGGCGCCTTCGACGCGGTGGTCACCCTCGACCTGCGCCGCTTCGACGCCCTGCACGAGCTGGACGAGGTCTCCGGCGAGGCCGTCCTCGGTGCCGGCCTCACCGGCCCGCAGGCCGAGGAACTGCTGGCCGCCCGCGGCTTCGAGCTCGGCCACTACCCGCAGAGCTTCCGCTACGCCACCATCGGCGGGTTCGCCGCCACCCGCTCCTCCGGCCAGGACTCCTCCGGCCACGGGCGCTTCGACGACATGGTCCGCGGGCTGCGGGTGGTCACCCCCACCGGCGTCCTGGACCTCGGCCGCGCCCCCGCCTCCGCCGCCGGCCCCGACCTGCGCGAGCTGTTCCTCGGCTCCGAGGGCGCCTTCGGCGTGATCACCCGGGTCCGGCTGCGGGTGCACCCCGTCCCGGCCGTGCGCAGCTACGAGGCCTGGAGCTTCCCCGACTTCGCCACCGGCGCCGCCGCCCTGCGCGCGGTCCAGCAGCAGGGCGCCGGACCGACCGTCATCCGCCTCTCCGACGAGGCCGAGACCGCGGTCAACCTGGCCATGACCGACAAGATCGGCGGCACCCAGGTCACCGGCGGCTGCCTCGCCGTCACCGTCTTCGAGGGCACCCAGGAGCAGGTGACCTCCCGGCACGAGCGCACCCGCGCCGTCCTGCTCGCCGCCGGCGGCGTCTCGCTCGGTGAGGAGCCCGCCCGCGCCTGGGAGCACGGCCGGTTCAACGCCCCGTACCTGCGCGACTCGCTGCTCACGGCCGGTGCGCTCTGCGAGACCCTGGAGACCGCCACCACCTGGTCCGGCCTCGACACGCTGAAGACCGCCGTGACCGGCGCCCTGCAGACCGCGCTCCGCGAGGGCGGCAGCGAGTCCCTGGTGATGTGCCACATCTCGCACACCTACCCGACCGGCGCCTCGCTGTACTTCACCGTGGTCGGCGCCCAGAAGGGCGACCCCGCCGAGCAGTGGAGCGCCGCCAAGCGGGCCGCCGGCGACGCCATCATGGCGGCGGGCGGCACCATCTCCCACCACCACGCCGTCGGCACCGACCACCGGCCGTGGATGGAGCAGGAGATCGGCGAGCTCGGCGTCCGCATCCTGCGCGCCGTCAAGGAGACCCTCGACCCCGCCGGGATCCTCAACCCCGGCAAGCTGATCCCGTGACCGCCGGCAGGGAGCGCCGCGAGATCCGCCGGGTGGTCGTGCTGACCAACCCGGCGGCCGGCGGCGGCCACGCCGACAAGGCCGCCCGCCGGGCCAGCGCCCGGCTGCGCGACCTCGGCGTCGAGGTGCTCAACGTGGTCGGCGCCGACCCGGACGACGCCGTCCGGGTCGCCCGCGAGGCGGTCGGCCGCGAGGTCGACGCCCTGGTCACCGCCGGCGGCGACGGCATGATCAGCCTCGCCCTGCAGGCCCTGGCCGGCACCGACGTCCCGCTCGGCGTCGTCCCCGCCGGCACCGGCAACGACCACGCCCGCGCGTACGGGCTCCCGCTCGGCGACCCCGAGGCCGCCGCCGAGGTGATCGCCGCCGGAACCGTCGCCACCGTCGACCTCGGCCGGGTCACCACCGCCGACGGAACCGTCCGCCACTTCGGCTCGGTCCTCGCCACCGGCTTCGACTCCCTGGTCAGCGACCGCACCAACCGGCTGACCTGGCCGCGCGGCCGGATGCGGTACAACCTGGCGATCCTGGTCGAGTTCGCCAACCTGCGCCCGCTGCCCTTCCGGATCACCCTGGCCGACGGCACCGTGATCGACCGCGACCTCACCCTGGCCGCGGTCGGCAACACCAGCAGCTACGGCGGCGGCATGCGGATCTGCCCGAGCGCGGACCCCTCCGACGGGGAGTTCGACCTCACCGTGGTGCACGCCATGCGGCGGCGCAGGGTCGCCCGCTTCTTCCCGACCGTCTTCAAGGGCACCCACATCGACCACCCCGAGGTCGAGACCCACCGCACCACCGCCCTGCGGATCGAGTCCCCCGGCATCACCGCCTACGCCGACGGCGAGTTCCTCGGCCCCCTCCCGGTCGACGTGGAGATGGCCCCGGCCGCCCTCCGGATCATCGTCCCGACCTGACCATCGCACTCGGGTGACCACAGGGGCGCGTGGGGGCACCTCCCAGCCGGCCAGGCTGGGGGAGAACTGCGCGCTGCGGGGGGCGTGGGCCGGTTGCCGGGTGCGCGTGGCCAGGTGCATCTGTTGCGCCGTTGGCGGGTCGGGCGTGCGTACCTTCCGTTTTCGCGCAGTTCCCCGCGCCCCTGGCTGTGGTGGGCCGGGTGCCTATCCCAGCGGGTAGCGGAACGTCCCGTTCGGGGCGCGGTGGTCGGGGAGCCATGCCGCGAGGACCTGGGCCGACGGGTAGAACATCGGGTCGGGCAGGTCGCCGAGTGCGAACCGCTCCCAGCCGCCGCAGGCGTGTGGCTCCGTCACCAGGGCCGGCGCCACGCTGGGCGGTGCCAGGACCGCCGCCGTCAGCCGCGGCCGCCCCAGTTCGTGGTCGAGCAGCACCGCCAGGACCCGCATCTCCTCGGCCGGCAGCGCGATCCCGGTCTCCTCGCGGAGCTCCCGCGCGGCGGCCTGCTCGAAGGACTCGCCGGGCTGGTCGACCTTCCCGCCGGGCAGGCTCCAGGTCGGCGGCTCGCCCGCCGTGATCCGGCGGCCGAGCAGCACCCGGCCGTCCCCGGTGGGGACGATCACGCCGGCTCCGAGCACGGGTGTCACGCGGGTCCTCCTACCAACGGGCCAACGGGCCGAAGAGCCTACCAGCGGCTGGGGGCGTAGTCCTTGAGGAAGCAGCCGTACAGGTCCTCGCCGGCCTCGCCGCGGACGATCGGGTCGTAGACCCGGGCCGCGCCGTCGACCAGGTCGAGGGGGGCGTGGAAGCCGGCCTCGTGCATCCGCATCTTGTCGGGGTGCGGGCGCTCGTCGGTGATCCAGCCGGTGTCCACCGCGGTCATCAGGATGCCGTCGGACTGGAACATCTCCACCGCGCTGGTGCGGGTCAGCATGTTCAGCGCGGCCTTGGCCATGTTGGTGTGCGGGTGCCCGGCGCCCTTGTAGCCGCGGGCGAACACCCCCTCCATCGCCGAGACGTTGACCACGTACTTGCGGCGGGAGGGCGAGGCGGCCATCGCCGGCCGCAGCCGGCTGATCAGGATGAACGGCGCGGTGGAGTTGCAGAGCTGGACCTCCAGCAGCTCCACCGGGTCGACCTCGCTGACCGTCTGGACCCAGCTGTTGGTGTCCACCAGGTCCGGCACCAGGCCGCCGGCGTCGATCGCCGTCCCGGCCGCGATCCGCTCCGGGGTGGCGGAGCCGGTGACCATGGCCAGCGCGGTGACGTCCTCGGCGCTGATCCGCTCGTGCTCGCCGGTGGTCTGCCCGGGCAGGGCCCGCAGGTCGATGCTGCCGCTGCCGAAGCGGCCGATCACGGTGGACGGCGGCAGCTCGCCGGCCGGCAGCGGGGCCGACTCGGCCGCGATCAGCTCGCGGTAGGCGCCGGGGGTGCGGCGGACGGTCTGCGCCGCGTTGTTGATCAGGATGTCCAGCGGGCCGTCGGCCGCGACCTCGTCCGCCAGCGCCACCACCTGCGCGGGGTCGCGCAGGTCGATGCCGACGATCTTCAGCCGGTGGATCCACTCGTCGCTGTCCGGCATCGCCTTGAAGCGGCGGATCGCGTCGTTGGGGAAGCGGGTGGTGATGGTGGTGTGGGCGCCGTCGCGGAGCAGCAGCAGCGCGATGTACATCCCGATCTTGGCCCGGCCGCCGGTCAGCAGCGCCCGCTTGCCGGTGAGGTCGGTACGGGCGTTGCGGCGCGCGTGGTTGAGCGCGGCGCAGTCGCGGCAGAGCTGGTGGTAGAAGGCGTCGACCTCGACGAACCGGCCCTTGCACACGTAGCAGGAGCGCGGTCGCTCGAGTATCCCGGCGATCTCCGTGGTGGTGACCGTGGAGAGGCCGAAGACGCCGGCCGTCTCGTCGTCGATCCGCCCGGGCGCGCCGGTCGCGGTGAGCGAGGTCACCTTGCGGTCGTTGGCGGTCTTGCGGGCCCGGGTCTCCTGGCGGCGCCGCTGCTTCAGGGTGCGGAACACTCCGCCGACGGCCTGGCGGACGGCGATCGCGTCCGGGTGGTCGACGTGCAGGTCGTCGAGCTCGGCGAGTACGGCGAGGCAGAGCTCCAGCCGTTCGGGGTCGAGCCCCGGGCCGTAGTCGATCTCTTCCTCGTTCTGGATGTCCGGGCCCGCCGTCATGCGTTTCGCGCCTACCTCTTCGCCTTGACCGTACCGGCGCACTCTACGGGAGCGGTCGCGGCCGAGGCGAACGGCCGCCGTCGGCCCGCGGCCGGGCGAGCAGGGTTGGCCGGACACGAACATCCCAGGATGCGAGACGGCTAGGATCCGCTCCATGACCAGCGCCGAACAGAGATCCGAACGGACCGCGGGGCGGGACCCCGTCCCGGCACCCGGCCGGGACGGCACCGCATCCGGCGCGCCCGCCCGGTTCGACGCCGCCGGCCGCCGGGTCCTCGCGGTCTGCATGGGAGCCGGGTTCACCACCCTGCTCGACCAGTCCGTGCTCAACATCGCCATCTCGGACGTCCGTGACACCCTGCACGCGAGCGCCGGGCAGATCGCCTGGATCGTCGCCGGGTACTCGCTCGCCTTCGGCCTCGCCCTGATACCCGGCGGCCGGCTCGGGGACGTCCTCGGCCGCAAGTGGCTGTTCGTCGCCGGCCTCGCCGTCTTCACCGGGTTCAGCGCCCTCGCCAGCACCGCCCACAGCCCGTGGACCCTGGTCGCCGCCCGCCTCCTCCAGGGCGCCGGCGCCGGACTGGTCAACTCCCAGATGATCGGCACCATCCAGGACGTCTTCACCGGCCAGACCCGCACCCGCGCCCTCGGCCTCTACGCCCTCACCGGCGGCCTCTCCACCGCCCTCGGACCCCCGCTGGGCGGCCTGCTGCTCGGCGCCGCCGGACCGGATCTGGGCTGGCGGCTGACCTTCCTGCTCGCCGTCCCGTTCGGACTGCTCACCCTGCTCCTCGCCGTCCGCCACCTTCCGCCGCCCACGCCCAGCGCCCGGCACACCGACCTGGACCCGGTCGGCCTGCTGCTGGTCGCCGTGCTCACCCTGGGCGCGATGCTGCCGTTCATCCGGCCGCCCGGCGCCCTCGGCGCCGCCGCCTTCGCCGCCGGCGTGGTGCTGCTCGCCGTCCTCCTGGTCGCCTGGCAGCGCCGGTACGCCCGCTCCGGACGGCACCCGCTGGTCCACCCGGCGCTGGCCCGCTCCCGCCCGTACGCGATCGGCACCACGGTGATGATGGCCCAGTTCGGCACCTCCATCGCCGGGTCCCTGGTGCTCGCCATGTTCCTCCGGGACGGACTGGGCCTGTCCGCGGTCGGCACCGCGCTGGTCACCCTGCCCGCCGCCGTGGCCATGGGCGTCGCCTCCACGCTCTCCTGGCGGGTGGTCCGACGCTTCGGGCAGCGGACCGTCCCGGCCGGGCTGCTGCTCTCCTGCACCGCCCTGCTCGCCGGCGCCGCCGCCGTCCACTACGCCCCCGCCGACGTCCTCCCCGGCCTGCTCGCCCTCACCCAGCTCGCCGCCGGCACCGCCTCCGGACTCATCTACGCCCCCAACCAGGCATACGTCCTGCGGCACGCCCCCGCCGAGGCCGCCGGCGTCGCCGGGGGGATCCTGCAGATGGCCCAGCGGATCGCCGGCGCGGTCGGCGTCTCCGCCGTCTCCGGCCTCTACCTCCGCGCCACCGCCACCGGCCTCGACACCCACCGCGACGCCTACACCCTCGCCACCCTCGCCTGCGCCGCCGGCACCGCCCTCGCACTGGCCCTCGCCACCCTCACCACCCGCCCCCGCTGGCAGTAGCCGACGGGGGGTGGGGGTCACCTCCCGGTTCCTCAGACCTGGGGCAGGCGGGTCAGCTCGATGCCGAAGTGGGTGCGGTACGCGGTGAGGATCTCGGCCTCGCCGAGGTGGACCTCGGTGCGCTCGCCGTCGACCGGCGTGCGGATCAGGCGGTTGCCGCTCAGCGTGATCCGGCCGTCGGGCGTGAGCAGCGAGCAGGTGGTCCGGCGGGTGAAGTGCGACTCCGGCGAGGTGGCCTGCCACCAGCAGGTCGGCTTGAAGTCCTCCAGTCGGTACGGCCGCCGGTCGAGCCGGTACTGCGGCTCGCCGTCCATCAGGACGTCCAGGTCGCGGCCGTCCGGGCCGTCGCCGCTCTCCACCACCCGGAACTCCCCGCCGGGATCCGCCTGTCCGTCCCGCGAATCCAGCCGCAACGGCTCCTGGCTGAACCGCCCGAATCCCACGTCCGCCAGCCACGGCTCGTCCAGCTCGACCCGCAGCGCCAGGTGGTCGAACGGCGGCCCCCACCGCCCGTCCCCGGACACCCGGGCCGACAGGAGCTCCACCCGGTACCCGAGTGCCCGCAGCAACTCCGCGAACAGTCCGTTGAGTTCGTAGCAGAAGCCGCCCCGCCGCCGGGTGACGATCTTCTCGAACAGGGCGTCCGGGTCGAGGTCGATCGCCTCGCCCAGGTGGATGGAGAGGTTCTCGAACGGCACGGCGGCGAGGTGGGCCCGCTGCACGGCGGCGAGAGCGGCCGCGTCCGCCTTCTCCGGGCGGACGGCGCCGATGCGCGCGAGGTAGGCGTCCGCCTGGGCGTCGCTGAGGGTTCCGGTCCGGGTCGTTCGGTCCATGTGATCCACAACCCCCATTCCACACGCCCGGGCCCGCCCCCGGCCATCCGCCGATGGTCCTAGGGCTGGGGCTCCGCGCCGAGCCCCACCCCGCCGTGCACGGAGTGGCGCACCACCCAGCCCCTCACCTGCACGGATAGTGGGGGAGTGCCCGACACCCCGCCTCCTCCGCCCCCTCGACCCGGACCGCCGCCGCTCCGCCGCCGCACGGTCCTGCTCGGTACGGCCGGCGCGATCCTCGGCGCAGCGGGCTGCACCTCCACCTCCCCGTCCGCGACCACCTCCCCGACCCCGAACTCCGCTGCCGGCACCACCGCCACCGGAGGAACCCCCACCCCGCAACCCCTCCCCGCCACCACCCCGTGGCTCCCCGGCCCGGGCGAGGTCGAGCCGGACGTCAAGCTCCGGGCGGTCGAGCTGGTGGAGGCCCTGGGCGCGTGGGGTCCGGGCGGTGAGGGCCTGGGGCCCGCCCGGGCCCGGGTGGCCGCCCTGGGGCTGGACCCGGCGCTGGCGGACCAGGCGGGTCCGCTGCTGCCGTCCGCGCCGGAGGCGGCGGTGCAGGTGGTGGTGGCGCAGTACGGCGGGCTGCTGGCGGATTCGGCGAGCGTGATGGTCCCGTGCCGGCAGTGGACGCGGGCGGCGGACGGCGGGGTCGCGCCGGGCGGTACGACGCTGGACGTCCGGCTGAGCCGGGCGCAGCCGCGTTGGACGGTCACCGCCCTGCAGCCGGCCCAGCCCGGTGCGGCCGCGGCCGTCCTGCCCGCCGCGGCCGCCCGGGTCCTGGCCGAGCCGCGGATCCAGCTGCCCCCGGCGGCGGTCGCGGACCTGCAGAGCGGCTCGGTCCACCAGAGCGTCCTGGAGGCGATGCTCACCCTCGCCCGCGACTACACCTTCGCCGTCACGGTGGTGCGCTCCGGCCACCCGATCGACGTCTACGGGACGGACCGGCCCAGCGACCACCCGCCCGGCCGGGCGTTCGACGTCTGGCAGATCGACGGGCGGATGGTGGTCGACCCTGCCACCCCGCACGACCTGGTCGACGGCTTCATGCGGGCGGCCGCCGCGGCCGGCTCGTACAACGTCGGCGGACCCCGCCAACTCCCCACCGTGGGCAACCAGTTCTTCTCGGACGTGACGCACCGCGACCACGTCCACGTGGGCTTCCGCAGCTGACGCTCCGGAGATGGCGCGGTTCAGTCCGGCCGGCCATGGGGGCGGCGTCGCGGGCCGACAGCTCTCTCCCTCCCTGCCCGCCATCGGGCAGGAGGGGCCCAGGGACGGCTTCTCCTCGGTCGCCGCAGCTCCGCTGCCACTCTCCCCCAGCCTTCGGCCGGGAGGTGCCCCCATCGTCGGCGCCGCCCAGACTCGGCTCTCGACCCGCTCCTTCACCCACCCCCCGATGGCCGGCCGGTCTCACCCCGGCTGCCGGTCCAGCAGGACGGCCTCGAACTCCTCCAGGCCCCGCACCACCACCTGGACCTTCTCCATCGACGCGCCGCGGACGGCCGCCACCGGCCCGCGCGAGGAGTACAGGGTCTCGCTGTCCACGTACAGCGCGCCGACCTGGGCGTGCCCGTGGGCGCGGTCGACGAGCAGCGAGGCGGCGGAGAAGCCGCGGATCCGCCGCAGGCCGGGGAGGGTGGTGTCCTGGAAGACCCGGATCAGCGCGTCGATGTCCTCGGGGTCGACGTCCACCCGGGTCAGCCGGAAGCCCGCCCCGGCGTTCAGCTGCTCGGACGGGAGGTACACCACCGCCTCCCAGTGGTCGATGGTGACCGTCTGCGCGAAGGGGGTGAGCAGGGCGTCGCGCCGGGGCCGCAGGGCCTCGTCGCTGGCCCGCTCCGCCTCGGCGTCGTTCCACCAGGAACCCATGATGAGCTTGCCGGCCTCGCGGTCCGCGAACAGGCCGAAGCCGCGGTATCCGGGCTGCGCGGTGAGCACCTCGACGGCCTCGGCGCACAGGGCGTCGAGCGTCTCCCCGATCCGGGCCGGGTCGCCGGTCGCGTAGACGGTGCGCACGTACATCGGAGGTTCCCGTCGTCGGGCGGGCGCCGGCCGGCGCCGCGGGTACTCGATCGTCCACTTCCATCCGACCGTCCCGCTGGGAGCGCGGGCAAGAGGACTGGGCCGTTCGGGGGAGCCCCGGGGACGGCCCCCGGTCCCGCCCGGCCCGGCGATACTCGCTGGTTGCCGGCCCGGCGGCCCCCGTAAGCTCCGGTGCTTGTGAGCGAGTTGAGCAGCAGCGAGTCGAGCGGTAACGGGTCGGGCGGCAGCGGGTCGGGCAGCGCGGCGCTGGCCGCGGACGCGAAGCGGGTCGGGGAGGCCGTCGCCGTCGCCGGCGAGGGCATGGTGGACCGCGAGGTGCTGGCCGAGGTGGTCGCGCTGTGCGCGGTCGCCGGGGAGCACCTGCTGGTGGTCGGCGCGCCCGGAACGGCGAAGTCCGAGGCGGTCCGGCGGGTGGCGGGGCAGCTGGGCGGGCGGTACTTCGAGTACCTGCTCGGCCGGTTCACCGAGCCCAACGAGCTGTTCGGGCCGGTGGACCTGCGCCGACTGCGCGAGGGCGTGGTGGAGTTCGAGACCGCCGGGATGCTGCCCGAGGCCGAGATCGCCTTCCTGGACGAGGTCTTCCTCGGCTCGACGGCCGTCCTCAACACCCTGCTCGGACTGCTGAACGAGCGGGTCTTCCGACGCGGCCGCACGGTCCTGGCCAGCCCGCTGCGGGTCTGCGTGGGCGCCGCCAACCACCTGCCGGAGGACCCGGCGCTGGCCGCCTTCGCGGACCGCTTCCTCGCCCGGCTGTTCGTCGAACCGGTCGCGGACGCCCGGCTGGAGGAACTCCTGGAGGCGGGCCGCCGCGCCACCCCGCGCACCCCCGGCGGGGAGAGCCTGCTGGGCGCGCTGGACCGGCTGGCCGAGGCCGCCCGCGCCTGTGACCTCTCCGAGGTCACCGGCCCGCTGGCCACCGCCATCCGCCGGCTGCGCGCCGCCGGGGTCGAGATCAGCGACCGCCGCGCCGTCCGCTCGCAGCGCCTGGTGGCCGCGGCGGCCGTCCTCGACGGGCGGCGGGCCGCCACCGTACGGGACCTGTGGGTGCTGCCGCTGATCGCCCCGACCGCCGACGCCCACGCGCAGGCCAGGGAGGTCCTCGCCGACCTGGTCGGCGCCTCCGCCAGCACCGGCCTGGCCCACGCCGCCGAGGAGCTGTCCCGCGGCGCCGCCGCCCGCGCCGAACGGCTGGCCCGGACCGCCGAAGGACTGCTGACCGCGCACGGCCCCGCCCCCGAGGACCGCGACGCCCGGCTCCGCCTGGAGGCCACGCTCCGCGAGATCGACGCCTCCTTCGACTCCGCCGACCTCCCCGAGCCGCTGGCCGGCGTCCGGGCGAGGCTCGTCGACGCGGTCCGCCCGTGACCGGCACGCCCCGCCACACCCTCACCTGGAGCCGCCGCGAGCCGCCGCTCGACCCGGCGGCGGTCGCCGCCACCGGCCCGGCCGCCCCGCTCCTGGCCGCCGCCGCCCGCGAACGCATCGCCGCCGGGGCCCGCCTGCGCGCCGCCGCGGACGGGCACACCCTGCTGCTCCTCGGCGACCCGGCCGACCTGCCCTGGACGGACGGCTGCCGCTACCTCGGCTGGGAGGACGGCGTCCTGGTCCCCACCACCGCCCGCCCCTGGCCACCCGCCACCCTCTGGCGCGACGCCCTCGCCCCGGACCGCACCACCCTGCTCGCCCTCCTCCCCGAAACAGCGCTCCTCACCCCGTCCCCGCCCCACCCACTCGACCAGGACACCCTCACCGCGTCCTTCCCCCCACCCGAGCCCGGGGACCGGTAGGCACCGGGGACGGCCTTCCTGCGCAACCGGTCAACCCCAGGGAGCGCAGCCGGGCCGGTACGCCGAGCGGCCGACCCACGACAGACCACGTACCCGAAGGGGGAGGAGCGGACATGAGCCCTGCAGCCGCCGCGCCGCAACTGCCGGCCGGACTGAAGCCGTGGGCGGAGGGCCTGTCGGCCCTGACGCCCGGGCTGGCGGTGGAGATCGGGCCGCTGGTGCGGCGGATCGACGCGCTGATCGCCGCCGGCGAGCCGTTGACCGCGCCCGACGGTGACCTGGACGGGTACGGCGGGTTGGACCGATCCGGGGTGCCGGAGCGGTTGGCGGTGGCCGAGTGGCTGCTGGCCGAGGAGCTGCCGGAGGAGTTCCTGCGGCGCCTGGTCGAGCGTGAACTCCTCTACACCTCACCCGAGTTCCGCCGCGAGGAGCACCGCGGCCGGGTCGTCGCCCTGGTCGACGCCGGTCCGGCCCAGGCCGGTCCTGGACGCCTGGTGCAGCTGGCCGCCCTGCTGGTGCTGTACCGCCGTGCCGCGGCCCGCGGCTCGGAGCTGGTGGTCGGGGTGCTCGGCGAGGCGCCGGAGCAGTGGCTGACCGGCGAGCTCACCGAGGTGCTGCCCCGCTGGCTGCGCGGACGCCGCGACGAGGAGCCCGTCCCGGCCGATCTGGCCCGCGCCGAGGGGGCGTTGGAGGCCGCCGACGAGGCGTGGCTGCTCGCCTCGCCCGATTTCGCCGCCGAACTCCCCTCCCGGCGGCGGACGTTGGTGTCCGAGATCGCCGCATGGGGTCCCATGGGTGCCACCCGGGTCCGCGTGTCGGTGGGCGGCCAGGGTGTCGAACTTCCTTTGCCGGCCGGGGATATCGCCGTCCGAGCGCTGCGCGGGGCGGAGTTCCGGCGGGCCACGGGGGCGGCCGCCGTCCTGGTGCCCGACACCCCGGACTTCGGCGCGCCCGCCTTCACCGGGACGTCCCGGACCCTGCTCGTCCGGACCGCCCCGGACCGCCTGCTGGTGGCCCGGGTGCCGAGCGACCACGGGATCCACACCACCCGGCCGACCCGCCACACCCTCCCGGGAGGGGCCCTCGCCGCCGCCAGGATCGGCCGTCGGCTGATCACCCTGGTCGCGTCCAGGGGCCGCCTGCGTACGCACGTCATCGGCAAGCCGTTCGGCACCCGCGAGCCTCTCGATCCGGCGGCGCTCGGTCTGGACGAGTCCGGTCTCGCCGAGCTGCTCCGCGGCCCGCTGCTGCCGCTGCTGCAGGACGGGGCGGACCTGCTCTGCCCGGTCGCCGGCACCTGGTGGCGGATCCGCCCGGACGGCGGGGTGCGCGACGACGGCCCGGTGGAGCCACCACCCGGCCCGGACGCGGACGGCCCGGATGCGCCCGCCGACGCCTTCCCCTGGCCGTACCAGCCGCGGATCCACCCCGGCCCCGTCCCGGCGGAGGTGGACGCGGCACCGCACCGTCGGTACGGCGCGGAGGGTGTCGCCTGGTCCGAGGACGGCCGGCACTGGTGGGTGGCCCGGCCGGACGGTGCCCGCGTGGAGATCCGGGTCCCGGACGGGGACCGGGTCCTGGGCCTGGTCACCCAGGGCCCGCAGGCCGCCCTGATCACCCGAAGCGCCAACGGCGTGCTGGTGCGCAGCGTCCGCCCGGGCAGCAGCCGTACCCTCAGCTCGCTGTCCGACGGCGGCGGTTCCCCGCTGGTCCACCCCGCCCTGCCGCTGGTCGCGGCCCGGCTGCGGGGTGACCGGATCGTGGTCGGCGACGCCTTCACCGGCGCGACCCTGCTCACCCTCGGCGGCAGCGCATGACCGGCCTCCCCGCGGCAGGGCAGCTGCCTTCGCGGGCCGGCGCCGCCGTTCCCGGTCCCACCCCGCTCACCTCCGGAGACCCCGCATGACCGGCATCCCCGCGCCCCGCACCACCGCGGTCGGCGCCTTCCGCGGCACGGTCCGGGCCGCCGCCCTGGTCCTGGACACACCGGCGATCGGCCCGGCCGAGGCGGCCGGACGCGTCCTGGCGCACTGGCGGGCGGGCGCCGAGCTGCGGCTGCTGCCGGACGGGCGGTGGCTGCTGCGCCTGGCCGCGCCGGTGGACCTGCGTGCCGACCGGGCGCCCGGCCTGCCGCTGGCGGAGCGGGCCGGGGCGCTCCGGTCGGCCGGGGTGGCGGAGACCGGACTGCCCGGCGAGGTCGTGCTGCTGCACGGCGGGGCCACCCGGCGGTACCGGCTCGCGGACCTGCCCGCGCTCCACCCGGAGGAGTGGCTCGATGCGGCCGGGCTGGAGATCCGCCCGCTGACGCCGCTCGGCCGCCCTTTTGACCCGGAGCCGCCGGTCGAGGACGTCCCCGAGCGGCCCGGGCCCGACCTGCGGGCGGCGGCCGGGGTGGCCCCGCAGCCCGCAGGTGCCGTCCCCGGGGACGGCGGCGGCCGCAGCGCCCGGTACCGCGAGTGGTTCGGCATCCTCGGACTCCTCGCCCTCGCCGCCTTCCTGACGATGGCCCAGGAAGAGGGCTCACGGTTCCTCGGGCACCAGCTCCTGGTCGCCGTCCTGTCGATGCTCGTCCTCGCCGCCCTCATCGCGGTGCTGCCCGGCACCCCGGCGGGTACCGGCACCTCACCGAACCGCCGTGCGGCGAGCGGCGGTCGGCAGGTCGGTCAGGCCGTTGCCGCGCTCGCCACCGCCGCCGCGCGGATGGGCGGTCGGCTGGTCCGCGCGCTCGCCGGCCCGCGCCTGCCCACTCGCCGGACCCCCGCCCCCGCCTCGACCCCTTCCGTACCTGCGGGAAGCCGGCCGCCCGGCCTGCTCCGCCGGCTCCTGGGCCGAGGCGGACGGGCGACCGGCCGCCAGGCCCCTCGCGTCCGGGACCGCTGGGCCGAACTGCGCACCCGCTTCTCGGCGTTGGCGCTGCGCAGCCCGGCCGGTCCGGTGCTGGGCGGTCGGCACGCCCGGTACCTGCGGCGGCTCACCGAGGCGTTCGAGCAGCGCCGCTGGGAGGACGCGCTGCGCGACGCGGTCGGCATGGCCTCCGGCGCCGGCACGCCGGGCTGGCTCAGCCTCGGCGTACCGCAGCGCCGGCTCGGTCCGCTCGACCCCAGCCCGTTCGCCTCCTCCGGCGGGCCGATGGTGGCGTACGGCCCCGACGTCCAGTCGCACCTGCGGGCGCTCTACCGGCGCGCCGCCGAGGAGTTGGAGCGTGCGGGCCGGGTGGCCGAGGCGGCGTTCGTGCTGGCCGACCTGCTGGGCCTGCCCTCCGAGGCGGTGGCCCTGCTGGCCCGGGCGGGCCGCCACCGGCAGGCCGCCGAACTCGCCGAGGGCCGGGAGCTCGATCCCGAACTGGCCGTCCGGCTCTGGTGGCAGGCGGGCGAGCGGGACCGCGCGGTCCGGCTCGCCCGGACCCGGAAGGCCTTCGCCCACGCCGTGGAACGGCTGCGGGAGACCGACCCGGCCGCGGCCCGCGAGCTGCGGACCGCCTGGGTGCTCGACTGCCGCGAGGCCGGCGACCGGTTCGCCGCCGTGGAGGCGGCCTGGCCGGACGAGGAACTCCGCCCGATGGTGGCCGCCGACCTGCGGGACGCCGTCGCCCTCGGCGGAGCGCCGCGCGCCAGGGCCCTGCCGCGCCTCGCGGCCCTCGGCGCCGGTGCGGCCGTCCGCCCGCTCACCCTGGCACTGCTCACCGGCCGCGGCCCCGAACTCGCCGCGGAACGCGGCCGGTTGGCGGCCACCCTGGCCGAGTTCCCGGGGGCGGACCAGGCCCTCGACCGTGAGCTGGCCACCGCCGCCGCCCGGGCCGTGGTCCGCGACCGGGGCTTCGGCCCGTCCGCCTCCTGGGACGGCGCCGACCGCCGGCTGTTCGCCGACCTGCTCCGACGCGCGGACCCGCTCACCGCCGCCGACCTGCGTCCGCCGCGCCGGGGCCCGCAGCCCTCCGGACCGCTGGTCGCCACGGCCCACGACGAGCCCGGACGGCTGCCCGCCACCGACGCCGCCCTGCTCGAATCCGGCGCCGTCCTGGTGGCCCTCGGCCAGGCCGGGGTCAGGCTGCTCGGCCCGGACGGCCGGGTCAAGGCCCGCTGGGGCACGCCCTGCGACCGGCTGGTGCCGGCCGACCACGGCTCGGTGGCACTGCTGGTGGCCCGGTACGGCGCCAGCTGCGAGGTCGCCCGCCTCGACCTCGCCACCCGCAAGGTCCGCCGCTGGGCCACCATCCGGGCCGACTGGCTCGCCGGCTCCTTCGACGGCCGGACGCTGATCACCGCGGACGGCGACGGCATCGCCGTCCTCGACACCACCGCCGAACGGCCGACCGTGGTCTGGCGCGAACTCGGCGCCGAATCCCGGCTGGCCGGTCCGATCGCCCGGACCGCCACCTCCTGCTCCGCGGTGGTCGCCACCGGGCGGCTGCTGGAGCTCTGGCGCTGGGACCTCCCCGGCTGGGAGCTGCGCTCCCGCCACCCGCTGGACCCCGCGCGCGACCAGGTCCACGGGCTGACCGCCCACGGCGCGGCGGTCACCCTGACCGGCACACCCGCCGACGGCTACCGGGTCCGCTGGCACGGCTCCCACGGCGAGAACGACCGCACCCTGCCGGGCGGCCCCGCCCCGCTCCTGCTCACCGACGCCGAATGGCACGGCCTGGCTCTCCCGCAGCCGGACGCCTCCGTCCGGCTCGACCTGGGCACCAACGGCTCCGCGTCCCCCGTCGCCCGCCTGCTCCTCCCCGCCACCACCCCGGACGCCATCCGCCTCCGCGGCCACGGCCCCACCACCACCGTCCTCCTCCCCGACGGCCGCATCATCGCCACCACCCCCGACACCCCCACCCCAGCCGCCAACCTCCGCCTCACCCCGTCCTGACCCCCACCCCTAGCACTCGGGTACACCTCAGGGGCGCGTGGGGGCACCTCGGGGGCACCTCCCAGCCGCCAAGGCTGGGGGAGAACTGCGCGAACCGGAAGGCACCGCGCCGGCACTCCCGCTCCACCCAGCCCCCGCACCCCGGGCGGCCCCTCGCAACCGAGCCCGCCCCCCGCGCAGCGGACCGGACGCCCGCCTCAACCACGCCCCCCACACCCCCACACCCTCACCCCCGTCGCGCGTCGCGCCCCCGTTCACCCGCCCGGCGCGAGACGATGCCGTCATGGACAGCTCGTCGCTCGTCAGCACCCGCCGTGCGCTGCACGCCGTCGCCGAACTGCTGCTCGCCGGCCCGCAGTACCGGGCCAGCGGCACCATCCGGCTGCGCGCCCACCCCGGAGGCTTCGCCACCCGGCTGGAACCCCGCCTGCAGGTGGTGGGCGCCGAGCTGATGGGTGCGGGTCGCCGCCTGCCGCTGCGCGCCACCACCTGTGCCGAGCTGGCCGCCGCCGTCGGCGTCGAGCCGGGTGCGCCGGCCGGCCTGTACGGGGACGGCTCGGGTGCGTCGCCCCAGGACGCGGTGGACGCCGACCCGGTCGCGGCCGAGCTGATCGCCGGCTGCTTCGCCGCCGCGGACGCCGTCCTGCGCGAGCTGTTCCCGGGGGCGGACCCGGTGATCTGGCCCGAGCACTTCGACATCGGCGTCACCGTGGACGGCGTGAACTACGGCGTCTCCCCGGGCGACGCGTACAGCTCCGCCCCGTACGCGTACGTCGGCCCGCACACCCCGCGCACCGGCCCGTTCTGGAACGCGCCGTTCGGTGCGGCCCGCCCGATGAGCGAGCTGGCCGACCGTCCGGCCCTGCGGGAGTTCCTCGCCGAGGGCTGCCGGCAGGCGGCCCTGTAGTGCTCTCGTAGGATCCTCCAATCGTCCGGGGCGTCCTCGCCCCCGCCCTTGTGTGGATCTTCAATCCTTCGGCGTGAACTGGCTTCGAACGTGGGTATGACGGAGTATTGAACGTTGGGTGCGGGGCGCCCGAGAGCGCCCCGCGGCATCGCCGCAACCGCGCCCGAGGTGTACGTTTCCCCAGCCAGAGAGCCCCCTTCATGCGCTTCCTGAACGACCTCAAGCCCGCGTACGACCTGACGTACGACGACGTCTTCATGGTCCCCAGCCGTTCCGCCGTGGGCTCCCGGCAGGGCGTCGACCTCTCCTCGCACGACGGCACCGGCACCACCATCCCGCTGGTCGTCGCCAACATGACCGCCATCGCCGGCCGCCGGATGGCCGAGACCGTGGCCCGCCGCGGCGGCCTGGTCGCCATCCCCCAGGACATCCCGATCGAGGTCGTCTCCGAGGTCATCGGCTGGGTGAAGCAGCGCCACCTGGTGCACGACACCGCGCTCACCCTGGCCCCGGGCGACACCGTCGCCGACGCCCTCTCCCTGCTGCCCAAGCGTGCCCACGGCGCGCTGGTGGTGGTCGAGGGCGGCAAGCCGGTCGGCGTGGTCACCGAGCACGACTGCCAGGGCGTGGACCGGTTCACCAGCCTCTCCGAGGTGATGTCCCGCGACCTGCTGCTGCTGGACCAGGACATCGACCCGCGCGCCGCCTTCGACCGGCTCAACGAGGGCCACCGCAAGCTCGCCCCCGTGGTCGACGCCCAGGGCGCCCTGGTCGGCCTCCTGACCCGCAAGAACGCGCTGCGCGCCACCCTCTACACCCCCAACACCGACGCCGCGGGCAAGCTGCGGATCGCCGCCACCGTCGGCATCAACGGCGACGTGGCCGGCAAGGCCAAGGCGCTGATCGAGGCCGGCGCCGACGTGCTGGTGGTGGACACCGCGCACGGCCACCAGGAGTCGATGATCAGCGCCCTGCAGGCGGTCCGCGGGCTCGACCCGCAGGTGCCGATCGTCGCGGGCAACGTGGTCGCCGCCGACGGCGTGCGCGACCTGGTCGAGGCCGGCGCGGACATCCTCAAGGTCGGTGTCGGCCCGGGCGCGATGTGCACCACCCGGATGATGACCGGTGTCGGCCGCCCGCAGTTCTCCGCCGTCCTGGAGTGCGCCGCCGAGGCCCGCCGCCTGGGCAAGCACGTCTGGGCCGACGGCGGCGTCCGCCACCCGCGGGACGTGGCGATGGCGCTGGCCGCCGGCGCCTCCAACGTGATGATCGGCTCCTGGTTCGCCGGCACCCTGGAGTCCCCGGGCGACCTGCAGACCACCGCCGACGGCCGCCAGTACAAGGAGAGCTTCGGCATGGCCTCCGCCCGCGCGGTGCGCAACCGCACCTCGGAGGAGTCGGCCTACGACCGCGCCCGCAAGGGCCTGTTCGAGGAGGGCATCTCCACCTCGCGGATGTTCATCGACCCGGCCCGCCCGGGCGTCGAGGACCTGATCGACTCGATCATCGCGGGCGTCCGCAGCTCCTGCACCTACGCCGGCGCCTCCTCGCTGGAGGAGTTCCGCGAGAACGCGATCATCGGCGTCCAGAGCGCGGCCGGCTACGCCGAGGGCAAGCCGCTGCACTCCAGCTGGGCCTGACCCCTCCCGGGCACAGCCCCAAGGGCATCGGAAAGGCCGGCCGGCTCCCCTCCGCGGGGGCCGGCCGGCCTCTCCGGTACCTCGGACCGGTACCTCGGACCGGTACCTCAGAGGGGTCCCTCAGAGTTCCGCCAGGCCCTTCACGGCCGTGACCACCCCGCCGGCCAGCGCCAGCAGCAGGACGATCCGCCGGGCCGGGCGCTCCGGCGTCCGCGCGCCCAGCGCCGCCCCGACCACCGTCCCCACCGCCACCCCTGCCCCGGCCAGCGCCCACGCCGGACCGGACAGCTGCGGCAGCCCCTTGGCGCTCACCGAGAACACGTTCACCAGGAACCCGTAGAACTGGGCGTTCGGCACGAACTCGCGGACCGTCCAGCCGGCGTTCACCGCGTACAGCGAGATCGCCGGGCCGCCCACGCCCGCCGAGGCGTTCATGAACCCGCTGGCCGCCCCCGCGGCGACCGCCCCGCCGCGGCCGCTCAGCGCCGGCACCCGGGTCCCCAGCAGCACCAGCAGCACCGCCGCGGTCACCACCGACCCCATGCCCACCAGCAGCACCGGCTCCGGCAGCCGCGCCGCCACCCACGCCCCCAGCGGCACCGTCACCGCGGCGGCCAGCACCAGCGGCAGCATCGCCCCCAGCCGCACCCGCCGCCACGTGGTGGCCAGCCCGATCAGGCTGATCGCCCCGGCCGCGCAGTTCGACAGCGCCACGCCGGTCGCCGGGGCCAGCAGCAGGACCAGCGCCGGCGCCGACACCAGCGCGAAACCGATCCCCGCCATCCGCTGCACCGACGAGCCGACCAGCACCACCAGCCCCAGCGCCAGCGCGGCCGTCCACTCGCCGGTCATCGTGCACCTCCTCCACCGCCGCGTCCGCGCCCGTCGAACCGCCGGGCACCCCAGCCTGCCCCACCCCGCGCCCGTCCCCGTGACCACCCCACGCGGCACCGGCTGCGGCACGCCTGCCCGTCTGCCCGCCGTTCAGCCCCGGCCGGGTGCCCCCGCGCCGTCGAGCGGCGTGAGCAGGGCGCGGCCGACCATGCCGACCGAACCGGCGAGGGCGGAGGCCACCGCGTCGTACGCCAGGCGCAGCCCGCGCAGCTCCCAGAGGGCCAGCACGCTGGCCCAGGCGGCGTCGCGGGCCTTGTCGATGCTCCAGACGCCGATCACGTGCAGCAGCGGGTCGGCCAGCTGCAGCTCCTCGGGGCCGGGCAGGAGCTCGTCGCGGACCTCGTCCTCGACCTGGGCGAGCAGGTCGTTGATCCGCTGGTAGTCGGCGGCCAGGGCGGCGGGTCGGCGGCCGAGCCGGGAGCAGGTCTCCAGGACGGCGAGCGGCAGGTCGTTCTCGATGTGCGCGTTCATGCCCGCCAAGGCGAACTGCAGCGGATGGATCCCCGGACGGTCGCGCAGCTCGAACAGCGGCCGCCAGCAGGCGGCGACCCGGTGGCCGGCCCGGTCGGCGTCCACCGCGGCCAGGAAGCGGGCGGCGAACACCGCGTCCAGCTCCGCGAGGGCGGCCGGATCGTCGAAGTAGGCCCCGGCCAGCCGCTCCCGCACCAGCACGGTCACCTTCAGGTACATCCGGTTGAACACGGCCACCCCGTCCCGCGGGGGCAGGGCGGCGGCCAACTCCTCCATCCGCACGATCGCCTGGTCCACCGTCAGCAGCTCACCGGTCGTCATCGCACACCCCTTCGCCTCGTCCCGCCCCCACCATCGCAGCCACCCCCCACGACCGGAAGCCGCCGACCGAAGGACGTGACGCGCATGGTCGGACAAGCCCCAAGGCCGACCTAAGCCCGTGGGCGTAGGGCGAAGTGCCCGGCCGGGGACGGGCCGGTGGCCGATCCGGGAGGCGGGGGTGCGGAGGGAGGGTCGGGGTATGGAGAACACACCGATCCCCGCCACGCCCGTCGCCCTGATCACCGGCGCCTCCCGCGGCCTCGGCCTCGAACTCGCCCGCTCCCTCGCCACCGACGGCTGGCAGCTGGTGATCACCGCCCGCGGCGCCGCCGGCATCGAGGCCGCCCGCGGCGAGCTGTCCGCCCTCACCACCGTGGTCGCCGCCGCCGGCTCCATCGTGGACGACGGCCACCGCGAGCTGCTCGCCGCCGAGGCCGCCCGGCTCGGCGGCGTCGACCTGCTGGTGAACAACGCCTCCACGCTCGCCGGCTACGACCTCGGCGGCGCCCCGATGCCCGCCCTCGCCGACTTCCCGCTGCCCGGCCTGCTGGAGACCTTCGAGGTGAACGTCCTCGCCCCGATCGCGCTCACCCAGCTCCTGCTGCCCCAGCTGCGCGCCCGCCGCGGCGCCGTGCTCAACCTCAGCTCCGACGCGGCCGTCGAGGCGTACGCCGGCTGGGGCGGGTACGGGGCGTCCAAGGCCGCCCTGGACCACGCCTCCGCGGTGCTCGCCGCCGAGGAACCCGACCTCGCGGTCTGGGCGGTCGACCCCGGCGACATGCGGACCCGGATGCACCAGGAGGCCTTCCCCGGCGAGGACATCTCCGACCGGCCGCTGCCCGCCACCGTCGTCCCCGCGCTGCGCGCGCTGCTCCGTGACCGCCCGGCCTCCGGACGGTACCGGGCCGCCGACCTCAGGCCCGCGGCGCTCGTCCGGACCGGGGCCTGAGATGACCGGCACGTCCACGACCACCATGGACGCCGACGCCGCGCTGGAGTTCACCGTCCCGCCGGAGCTGTCCGCCCGCGCCCCGGCGGAGGCCCGCGGGCTGGCCCGCGACGGCATCCGGATGCTGGTCGGCCGCCGCGACGGGCCGACCACCGAACACCACCGCTTCGCCGACCTCCCGGACCTGCTGCGCCCCGGCGACCTGCTGGTGGTCAACAACTCGGCCACCCTCCCCGCCGCCCTGTCCGGCCGGCTGCCGGACGGCACCCCGGTCGCCGTCCACCTCTCCACCGCCCACCCGGATCCGCGCGGCCACCACCTGGTCGAGCTGCGCCGCCCGACCTCCGGCGCCGCCGCGTCCTACCCGCCCGGCACCTCCCCGGCCCGCCCGGGACTGACCGTCACCCTCCCCGGCGGAGCCCGCGCCGAGCTGACCGCGCCCTTCACCCCGCGCCTCTGGTACGCCCGCCTCCACCTGCCCGCCGCCCCGCCGAACCCCGCCGCCCCGCTGAGCCCCGCTGTCCCGCCGAGCCCCACCGACCCCGGGAACCCCAGCCGCCTGATCGCCTACCTGGCCCGTCACGGCCGGGCGATCCGGTACGGCTACACCGACCGGGACTGGCCGATCGAGGCGTACCAGACGGTGTTCGCCGCCGAGCCGGGCAGCAGCGAGATGCCCAGCGCCGCCCGGCCGTTCACCGCCCGGACGGTGGCCCGGCTGGCCGCCCGCGGGGTGCTGGTCGCGCCGATCACCCTGCACACCGGGGTGGCCTCGCCGGAGGCCCACGAGCCGCCGTACGCCGAGCGGTACCGGGTGCCGGGGCCGACCGCCCGCCTGGTCGGCCACATCAGGGCGGAGGGCGGCCGGGTGATCGCGGTCGGCACCACGGCGGTCCGGGCGCTGGAGTCGGCCACCGGCCCGGACGGCCGCCTGTGCGCCGCCGACGGCTGGACCGAGCTGGTGATCACCCCCGAGCGCGGGGTGCGGACGGTGGACGGCCTGCTGACCGGCTGGCACGAACCGCAGGCCTCCCACCTGCTGATGCTGGAGGCGGTGGCCGGCCGCCCGCTGCTGGAACGCTGCTACCGGGAGGCGCTGCGCCACCGCTACCTGTGGCACGAGTTCGGCGACGTCAACCTGCTGCTCCCCGACTGAGCAGGCCGGGGTGTCGGATCGTACGAGAAGGGCGCCGCGGGGCCGGGCCGGGTTCGGCGGATCGGGCACGGTGGCAGGTGACGGGCCTTCATGTTCACGGCCGGTGACTCCAACGGACCGGGGCACCCGGGCGTCACCCCGGTCATCCCGGAGAGCGACCGGATCACCGCCTGACCCGGGCGGGTGCCGCCGGGCTCAGGGCGTGGGCCGGCGGCCCCAGGCGCCGACCATGAAGTTGGGGGCGTAGCGGACGTCCTGCCGCTCGATCAGGGCGACCGCCGCGTCGAGTTCGGGGGCGTCCAGCAGGCCGGTGGCGAGCAGCCGCGGCCGGAGGCGGCGCAGGGTCAGCGGGATGAACGGCGAACCGCCGGACAGCAGCGGGGCGTGGATCCGGCCGCCGACCGCGGTCAGCCCGACCCGCTCCAGCGCCTCCGGCAGCCGGCGGCCGAACCCGGTGTCGACGCCGGCCCCGCCGAAGGCCGCCTCCAGCGCCCGGTACAGCCGCCCGGCCAGCACGGTGTGCCCGGCGGGCCAGTACCGGGCGACCGCCTCGGCCATCGGCCCCTCGATGTCGAAGTCCTCCACCAGCACCCAGCCGCCGGGGCGGACCGCCGCCGCCATCCGGCGCAGGGCCTCCTCCCGCCGCGGCAGGTGCTCGACGACGGCGCGGGCGTGTGCCAGGTCGAAGGCGGCCTCCGGCAGCGGGTCGGCCAGCAGGTCGTGCCGGCGCAGCCGGAGGTTCGGCAGGCCGTGGCCCTCGGCGAACCGGGTGTCCAGATCGGTCGCCAGCACCGTCCCGGAGGGGCCCACCAGGCCGGCCAACTGCCGGGCGGTGCTGCCGGCCCCGCAGCCGACCTCCAGGCAGTCCCAGCCCTCGGCGACGCCGAGCAGCCGGAACAGGTCCCCGGTCGGGCCGTCGTACACCTGCTCAAGGGCGGTCAGTCGCGCGTACTCGTCGGCCCACGCCGGATCGAACAGGTAGGGGGAGGTCACGCCGTCTCCTTCGGGTCGCCCCGACGCTACCGGGCCCCGGTCGCCACCTCCCGACCGGTCCGCCCGGAGGCCGGTCCGCCCGGAGGCCGAGGGCCCGCCCGCCGGCCGGAGCGCGCCGCAGGTGACGGCACGTCCGGTCCCCGCCGCCCGCCGGGGTGACGATCCGTGTCCGGGCACCCCGCTCCCACTGCGGTCCGTGACGACGCCGACGGCCGGAACAAGGGCGGAACGAAGGCCGGAACGCCGTGCCCGCCGCAAGGGGTGGCGGTGGCTCAGCCGCCGACGCAACCTGGAGGGAGGGGAGTTCCGAGGTGGGCCGGTCATGATCAGCGAAGCCGAGAACAGGAAGATCCGCCGACTGGCGGACCTGATGGCCCGGGCCCGCGACGAGGTCCCGCCCCGGCCCTTCCCGGTCCTCCTCGGCGCCCTGGTCGCCCCCGACATCGGCGTACCCAGCCTCGCGGCCATCGGGCGGAAGGTCTTCACCCGGCTCACCCGCCGCGGGCGCACCCTGCTGGAGAAGCTTCCCAGGAACTGGCCCGACTCCTCCGACCACGAGGTCGCCGTCGCCTTCGACGCCTGGCTGCAGGACCACTCCCCGATGCAGCGGTACGCCGTCCTGGAGCCGTTCCTGCGGTCCGTACCGGTGCCGCTCTTCTACCGGGACCTGGCCGAACTGGTCGTCTCCTCGCACGTCACCCGGCTGCTCACCACCCAGGTGGACACCCTGCTCGAACAGGCCCTGGAGAGCACGGGGATGCGGCGCGACACCGACTTCGAGGTGCTCGCCCCGCGCGAGCCGGGCGCCGCCCCGCGCCCCGCCGTCCCGCCCGCCCCCGCGCCGCCGGTGGCCGTGGTCAAGCTGGCCGGCGACCTCGCCCGGGGCATGCTGCCGATGGGGGAGGAGACCACCGTCTCCGCCCTGGCCGAGGCCGACGCGCTGCTCGGCGCGTACCCGCCGGACGGCCTGATCGTCGTCGGCCACGAGCCCGCCGACCCGCCGCAGGCCCTGGACCGCTGGCTGGCCGACTGGCCCGGCGAGCTCTGGTGGGTCGGCCCCTCGCCCGGACCCGACCGGCTCGCCGAGCTCACCAGCGCCGGCCGGGTGAACCTGCTGGAGGGCGAGGAACTCGGCAAGCCCGCCGGCTTCCTCGGCCGGCTGACCTTCCACCTCAACCGCCTCCCCGCGCTGGACGCCGCCGACGCCCTGCCCGCCGCCCCCGCGGAGCTGACCCCCGAGGAACTGGAGTACGAGTACTACACCGGCCAGCTGCGCAACAGCCGGGCCGTCAGCTACACCCTGGAGCAGCGCCGGGTGCCGGGGCGGGTGGAGGAGTCCCTGGAGCAGCGGGTGAGGTACCAGCGCGGGGTGGAGGAGGCCCTGGAGCGCCGGGTCCGCTCCTCCCGGCCCGGGGTGGCCCGCGGCGGACTGGTCGACGCGGTCGCCGTTCTCCTGGACGACCTCGCCAGCGAGGCCGGCACCGTCGGCCCGGACCGGGCGAGCGGCGCGGCGGTGGACTTCCTGGCGACCCAGGCGGACTTCCTCCGGCGGGAGGCCGACACCGGCCACCCCGACCGTGTGGTGGTCCGCGGCGCCATCGAGGCGGCGACGGTGGTGGCGCACTCCCTCGGGGACGCCGTCCCGCCCACCCTCCGGGCCCGGCTGGCCACGGCCGCCCGCCAGTTCTCCGAGGGCGGCCCGCCATGACCGGATCCGTGCAACTGCTCGTGCTGCCCGCCGGGACCACCGACGAGTTCGCCCAGTTCTACGTGCTGCGCAACGGGACCTGGCACGACGTGCCGCTGACCACCATGCCCAAGCTGGGCGGCTCGAAGGTCCGCGAGGGGGTGGAGCGCAACCTGCGCGAGGTCGGTGGCCGGATCGGCGCCGGCAGCGGCCCGATCGCGCTGGCCGCCCTGCACACCAAGGCCGTCGGGTACTGGGACAACCTCGTCCCGGAAGGCGTCCGGGCCGCGGTCGCGGAGGCCCTGCGGGAGAGCGACGGGCCGCCCGAGATCCTGGTCCACGCCCACGAGGGCCTGGAGTGGATCCCCTGGGAGCTGCTCAACGACGGCACCGAGTGGCTGGCGGTGAGCTGCCGGATCGCCCGGATGCCGATCGTCCCCAACGGCCCGGTCGGCGAGGCCGCCCGGCACCCGGTCCGCAACGCCCGCAGCTTCCTCGGCCGGGAGGTCATCGACGCCGTGGACGGCGCCGACTACACGGAGTGGAGCGGCTCGCTGCGGGCGGTCGAGAAGGCCGGTGGCGACCTGCGGCTCTTCCCGCCCCACGGCGCGGAGGACTACCCCACCATCCAGGACATCAAGAACGCCGACTGCGCCGACCTGATCCACATCACCTGCCACGGCGCGCTGGACGAGTCCGGGGAGCCCTGCCTGCGGCTCGACCCCGAGGAGGACCTGTTCAGCAACGTGGACGTCGGTACGGCCAGAGCGATGCGGTTCGTGCCGCCCGGCCCGCTGGTCTTCGGCAACGCCTGCTCCTCGGCCGCGACCGCCGGCGGCGACCAGGAGGTGACCATCACCCGGGGCCTCGGCGTGGCCTTCTTCGACCGCGGCGCCTCCGCCTTCATCGGCTCCATCGCCCCCGTCGGCAAGGTGATGGCCCTCCGCTTCGCCACCGTCTTCTACCGCCACCTGCTGGAGGACGAACTGGCCGTCGGCGAGGCGCTGCGGCTCACCAAGCAGGACTTCGCCCAGCACGACGCCGAGGACCCGTCCTGGCTGTTCTACTGCCTGTACGGCTCGCCGACCTCCCGCTTCGTCCCCGCTGCCACCATCGCCGCCCCACCGCCATGACCGACGAGGTCGAGCTGCGCCGCCGCGAGTACGACGCCCGGATCCGCGCCGCCCGGCTCCGCCAGGAGGCCTTCGCGTCGGACGACGGCGGGAGCGGCCTGGACGACCTGGTCGCGGCCGAGCGGGAGCTCGCCGACCTCGCCGGCCGCAGCGCCGCCGCCCGCACCGGCGAGGCGGTGGTCCTGGACACCCGCCCGTCCGGCGACACCCTGGGCCCGGCCTCCACCGGGATCGGCGTGGTCGAACGCATCCGGATGCGGCACCTCCCCACCGCCTTCTGTCACCTGCTGGAGGCCCGGCTCAACCCGCTGGTCAGCGTGACCCTGCGGCGCTACCGGCCGAAGGAGACCCGCCGGCTGCGGGTCAGCTGCGCGGTGGACGGCTACTCCGCCACCGCCGTGGAGACCGTGGAGCTGGACACCGCCGAGGCCCGGACCGTCGACCTGCTGCCCACCTTCCACCCGGCCGCCCTGGCCGCCGTCACCGAACTCACCCGCGCCACCCTCGGCCTCCAGGTCGAGGACCTCGACGGCCCGCGCACCGAGGTGCACCGCACCACCCCGATCTGGCTGCTCGCCCGCGACACCGCTCCCTTCCAGACCCTCGACCCCGCCACCGGCGCGATGACCGACCTCACCCGCTACCTGGGCGCCTTCGTCACCCCGCACGCCCCCGAGGTGGTGGAGTTCACCCGCCGGGTCGCCGACCGCCACCCCGAACGGCGGCTGATGGGCTACCAGGGCACCCGGGAGGCGGTCGAGGCCCAGGTCAGGGCGGTGTACGAGGCGGTGGCCGAGGACCTCGGCCTGACCTACGTCAACTCCGCCATCGCCTTCAACCCGGAGGAGGGCGCCGCCGGCCAGCGGGTCCGGCTCCCCCGGGAGAGCCTGCGGAACGGCGTCGGCAACTGCCTGGACGGCACCGTGCTCCTGGCCAGCCTGTTGGAGAACCTCTCGCTCCGCCCGGAGATCGTCCTGGTCCCCGGCCACGCGCTGGTCGGCTGGGAGGACTGGCCCGACCTCGGCACCTGGTCCCACCTGGACACCACCGTGGCCGGCGGCTTCGAGCGGGCCGTCCGCCGCGCCGCCGGCATCGTCTCCCGGTACGAGGCCGGGCAGGCCGCCACCGGCGACACCACACTGCTGCGCCGCTGGCCGATCCGGGACCTCCGGGCGGCCGGGATCACCCCGATGGGCTGAGCGCCGGCTCCTCACCCAGCACCGTGAACACCTCGGTCACCGAGGCCACCCCGGCACCGCCGCCCACCGTCACCCGGTAGTCCCCGGCCGGCAGCGGCGGGACCTCCACGCCCTGCCACCCGCCGTCCGCCACCACCACCGGCACCCTGACCACCGTCCGCCCGGAGGCCGCGTCCGCCACCGCGCAGGACAGCGCCGTCTCCTCCAGGTCGCAGCGCACCTGGAGCACCGGCGGCTCGCCCGCCAGGTGCACCTCGTCGACCCGCAGGCCCACCCGGACCAGCCCGGCCAGGTAGTTCCGCGGCACCTCCGCGCCCTTCAGCAGCCCGTGCACCTGGGTCAGCACCGCGTCGTCGTTCTGCAGCGAACCGTGCTTCTGGTTGGCGAACATGACGTTGTGCTGGCTGTCGAACAGCTCCTTCGGGAAGGAGGACAGCCGGGGCACCGTGCCGTCGCCGTCCTGGTCCACGCCCCGCCAGGAGTCCATCACCCGCAGTCGGCCGCCCTCCGGCGCGGCCGACTGGGCGGTGGACTGGAACTCCCCGACCACCGGCCGGATCGTGTACCCGCCGGTGCCCTCGTAGTCGCTCGCCCGGTGCGCCCGGACCGCCTCCTCGATCTCCTCGTGGAAGGAGACCGCGGCCGCGAACTTCCCCGCGTCCCAGTCGGGGAACAGCGGCAGGTCGCGCAGCCGGTCCAGCTCGGGGCCGCCGTTGTCCACACACCGGAAGGTCGGCAGCAGCTGGTACGTCGAGGTGAAGCTGCGCAGCGCCCCGGTCAGGTCCGCCAGCGGCAGCGGCCCCAGCTTCTTGGTGTACCCGTTCACCAGGAACCGCAGGGCGTTGACCGAGCCGGTGTACGGGGTGCCGAAGGTGATCAGGGCGCGGGTGTCGCGCCAGCCCTCGCAGCACTCCAGGAAGTACCGGGCGACCAGCCCGCCCATCGAGTGCCCGATCAGCACCAGCCGGGCGTCCGCGGCGCCCGAGGACTCCCGCCAGGCGGCCAGCCACCGCCGGCTCTCCCGGGCCAGCCGCCGGGCGTGCACCCGGTTGTCCCGGCGCCAGTCGTACGGGAACGGGAAGTAGTTGGCGCCCGGCCGCAGGTCGAAGGTGGACCGCAGGACCTGGTCGATCCGGCCGTAGCCGTCGATCCGCCAGTCCAGGCCGGGGAGCAGGTGCAGGTCGGGCATCAGCGCGGTGGCGCGGATCCCGTCGGCCAGCACCTCCCGGTCGGGGTCGTCCGGCTCGCTCAGGGTGAGCCGGCGGACCGCGCCGTCCCGGTCGAGCAGGGCCCGGCCGACCGCGCCGGCGGACATCGCCCACAGGTCGCGGTCACCGGCCTTCAACACGCTCCCGCTGATCCCGGGGAGCAGTACCACCACGTCCTTCATCGGGATCACGGCCCGGCCTCCTCTTGCGCTCCCTCCCACTCCAGCAGGGGGTGCGACCGGTCCCCGCCCACCGCGCGGACCGGTCACCCGGGCAGCGGCCGCGCGGTGGCCCGGACGGGCTACTCGCGGGCTACTCGTAGCGGTACAGCAGCGACTCCCGCTCGGCCTCGCGGATCTGCTCCAGCGTCAGCTCGGGCATCCGCAGGTGGGAGAGGGTGATCTCGGCGGAGCTGGGCACCTCGTCCCGGCCCAGCCAGTTCTCCGGCTTCCAGGCGTTGCCGCGCAGGAACGCCTTCGGGCAGTGCTGGTACGCCTCCTCCACCTCGACCACCAGGGCGGTGCGCGGCGGCTTGCCGACCGGCGTCAGCTGCTCCAGCAGCCGCGGGTCGGCCGAGACACAGGCCCGGCCGTTGACCCGCAGGGTGGACTCCACCCCGGGCACCAGGAAGATCAGGCCCGCCTTCCCGGTCTCCACCACGTTGTGCGCGGTGTCCAGGCGCTTGTTGCCGGTGGCGTCGGGGACGGCGAGGGTGAACTCGTCCAGCACGGCGACGAATCCGGCCGGGCCGCCACGCGGTGTCACGTCGCACCGGCCGTCGGCGCCGGCGGAGGCGACGAACACCAGCGAGGAGCGGGCGATGAAGGTCCGGGCCACGTCGTGGATCCGGTCCACCGCCTTCCGCCGGACCATCTCGCTGGGGTCCTCGTAGAGGCCCCGCAGGGCGGCGGTGTCCGCCACGGCGGTGGTCTTCAGGGCGTCGAAGAGGCGGCCGGCCTGCCGCGGAGTCGAGGTCACATACCGACAACCTAGCCGACCGGTGATCACGCGGGACAGGGAATTCCGGTGCGAACCAAGTCCGTTCGGGCCCGGTGCTATTCCCGGTGACCGCCCGGTCGCGGAGTGAAACAGGCCACAGCCCTCCCCCCTCCTGCGCCGGGGCGCGGCGTGGCAGAATGACGGCAGTAGTAGCAGTGACGTTCAGCGCACTCCGGGGTCGGTGAAACTCCGAACCGGCGGTTACAGTCCGCGACCCGTCCGCAGCCAGCGGCCGGTTGACCAGGTGAAATTCCTGGACCGACGGTTAAAGTCCGGATGGGAGGCGTGCGCGGCGGACAGGTGTGACCGCGGTCGGCGACGGCCGTGGAGCAGGGACGGACAGAGCTTCCTCCTCGGCGACGACGCCCGGAGCGGAGCCCGACGACCGTACCCGCCGTCCGCGTCAACTCCCGTGCCGCCCCGGAGTCCGCGCCCCAAGCGCGAGGAGAACCCGGGTGTTCACCGGCATCATCGAAGAGCTCGGCGAGGTCGTCTCCATCGAGGAGATCGGCGACTCCTCGCGGATCCGCCTGCGCGGCCCGCTGGTGGTGGCCGACGCCCGCCACGGGGACTCCATCGCGGTCAACGGCGTGTGTCTGACCGTCCTCGACGACAACGAGCAACTGGCCGAGAACACCGGCGAGTTCAGCGCCGACGTGATGGCCGAGACGCTGCACCGCTCCAGCCTCGGCGCGCTGGTGCCCGGCTCCCGGGTCAACCTGGAGCGGGCCATGGCCCTCGGCGCCCGGCTCGGCGGCCACCTCGTCCAGGGCCACGTGGACGCCACCGGCCGGCTGCTCTCCCGCGAGCCCGGCGACCTGGACGCCGACGGCACCCCGCGCTGGGAGGTGCTCCGCTTCTCGCTGCCCGGGTCGATCACCCGCTACCTGGTGGAGAAGGGCTCGATCACCGTCGACGGCGTCAGCCTCACCGTGGTCGAGGCCGCCCTCGACTCCTTCACCGTCTCGCTCATCCCCGCCACCCTCGCCCTGACCACGCTCGGCGCCAAGGCCGTCGGCGACCCGGTCAACCTGGAGGTGGACGTGCTCGCCAAGTACGTCGAGCGCCTGCTCGACACCCGCGCCCTTCCGACCACCATCGCCGGGGCGAACACCGAGGACGCCTCGTGAACGGCCTCACCGGGGTCGCCTTCACCGCGTTCGGCGAGCCGGTGAAGTGGGCCGACATGATCGGCAACCTGCTCGGGCTCTCCGCCCTCGCCCTCGGCTGGCGCCGCTCGGTGTGGAGCTGGCCCCTCCAGCTGCTGGCCGGTGCCGTGCTGGTCGCCGCCTACCTCGGCGGCCACGCCCCCGGCCTGGTCGGCAAGCAGCTGATCGTCATCACCACCGCCCTGTGGGGCTGGGCCCAGTGGCGGCGCGGCCGCCGCGACAGCGGCACGGTCACCGTCCGGTTCGCCACCGGCCGCGAGCGCGCGCTGCTCGCCGGCGGCGCCGCGCTCGGCACGGCGGCCGTGGCCGGGCTGTTCCTGGCCGTCCCCAGCCTCTCCTGGAGCCCCTGGCTGGACGCCTACATCTTCGTCGGCACGCTGACGGCGATGGTCGCGCAGGCCCGCGGCTGGGTGGAGTTCTGGTTCGCCTGGATCGCCGTCGACCTGATCGGCGTCCCCTACTCCTACAGCCACGGCTACGTCTTCTCGGCGCTCACCTTCACCGTCTACTTCGTCCTGGTCCTGCTCGGCCTGCGCACCTGGTGGCTGAGCACCCGCACCCCCCGACTCTCGACCGCCAACGTCCCGCAGGGAGCCACGGCATGACCATCCAGCACAGTGACGACCTCGTCCTCGACCCGGTCGAGCGGGCGGTCGCCGACATCGCGCTCGGCCGCGCCGTCATCGTGGTCGACGACGAGAACCGCGAGAACGAGGGCGACATCGTCTTCGCCGCCTCCGCCGCCACCCCCGAGCTGCTCGCCTTCACCATCCGCTACAGCTCCGGCGTCATCTGCGTCCCGATGACCGGCCAGGAGCTGGACCGGCTCAAGCTGCCCCCGATGACCGCCGTCAACGAGGACCGCAAGGGCACCGCGTACAGCATCTCGGTGGACGCCCGCGACGGCGTCTCCACCGGCATCTCGGCCGCCGACCGGGCCCGGACCGTCCGGCTGCTGGCCTCCGAGGGCACCGAGCCCGGCGACCTCACCCGTCCCGGGCACGTCTTCCCGCTCCGGGCCGTCGAGGGCGGCGTGCTGGTCCGTCCCGGCCACACCGAGGCCGCCGTCGACCTCGCCCGGCTCGCCGGGCTGGCCCCGGCCGGCGCCATCGCCGAGGTGGTCAACGACGACGGCACCATGGCCCGGCTGCCCGAGCTGGTCGCCTTCGCCCGCGAGCACGGCCTCGCGATCATCTCCATCGAGGACCTGATCGCCTACCGCCGCCGCACCGAGCTGCACGTCACCCGCGCCGCCACCACCGGCCTGCCCACCGCGTACGGCGAGTTCACCGCCGTCGGCTACAAGGGCACCATCGACGGCGTCGAGCACCTGGCCCTGGTCGCCGGCGGCCTGGACGCCGACGGCCGGCTGCCCGAGGGTGAGGACGTCCTGGTCCGGCTGCACTCCGAGTGCCTCACCGGCGACGTGTTCGGCTCGCTGCGCTGCGACTGCGGCCCCCAGCTGCAGGCCTCGCTGGAGCAGGTCGCCGCGGCAGGCCGCGGCGTGGTGCTCTACCTGCGCGGCCACGAGGGCCGCGGCATCGGCCTGGCCCACAAGCTGCGCGCCTACGAGCTCCAGGAGCAGGGCCGGGACACCGTGGACGCCAACCTCGACCTGGGCCTGCCCGCCGACGCCCGGGACTACAGCATCGGCGCCCAGATGCTCACCGACCTCGGCGTCCGCTCGCTCAGCCTGCTCACCAACAACCCGTCCAAGCTCACCGCGCTCACCGAGCACGGCCTGAAGGTCAAGGGCCGGGTCCCGGTCGAGGTCGCCGCGAGCGAGCACAACCTGCGGTACCTGCGCACCAAGCGCGACCGGATGGGCCACGACCTGCCCTCGCTCGACGACCGCGACTGAGTCCGGCGCAGCCTCGCACAGCACCGCACTGCCCAGCACCGCCCGCACCCCACGTAAGGAACCAGCAGCATGGCCGGCCACGGAGCCCCCGAGATCAGCATCAGCAACTGCGCCGACCTGCGGGTCGCCGTCATCGCCGCGCAGTGGCACGAGCAGGTGATGAACGGCCTGCTGGACGGCGCGCGGCGCGCCCTCAAGGAGCTCGGCATCGAGGAGCCCACCATCGTCCGGGTGCCCGGCACCTTCGAGCTGCCGGTCGCGGCCAAGCAGCTCGCCGACCGCGGGTACGACGCGGTGGTGGCCCTCGGCGTGGTGATCCGCGGCGGCACCCCGCACTTCGACTACGTCTGCCAGGGCGCCACCCTCGGGCTCACCCAGGTCTCCGTGGACACCGGGGTCCCGGTCGGGTTCGGTGTGCTCACCTGCGACAACGAGCAGCAGGCGCTGGACCGGGCCGGCCTGCCGGACTCCGCCGAGGACAAGGGCCACGAGGCCGTCACCGCCGCGGTGGCCACCGCCGCCACCCTCCGCTCGCTCGCCGAGCCCTGGCACTAGGAGGTCGGGACGGCCGGTGTCCACCGGCCGTCCCACTGGACGGAACCGTTTACCTTCCGTCCGTCCGCAGGCCGTAAGGTGAGCCCATCATGGCTTCGAAGACATTCGAGGAGCTCTTCACCGAGCTCCAGCAGAAGGCCGCCACCGGCGACCCCTCGTCCTCCCGTACCGCGCAGCTCGTCCAGCAGGGCGTCCATGCGATCGGCAAGAAGGTCGTCGAGGAGGCCGCCGAGGTGTGGATGGCCGCCGAGTACCAGTCCGACGAGCAGACCGCCGAGGAGATCTCCCAGCTCCTCTACCACCTTCAGGTGATGATGGTCGCCCGTGGGCTGACGCTCGACGACGTCTACAAGTACCTCTGATCCGCCCTGTACCGCTCACCCACCCCCTCAGCGAAGGACTCATCCGTCATGCTCCGCATCGCCGTCCCCAACAAGGGTTCTCTCTCGGGTCCCGCGGCGGAGATGCTGCATGAGGCCGGATACCGCCAGCGCAAGGACGCCAAGGAACTGGTGCTGGTCGACCCGGACAACCAGGTGGAGTTCTTCTTCCTGCGCCCGCGCGACATCGCGGTCTACGTCGGTTCCGGCCGGCTGGACATCGGCATCACCGGCCGCGACCTGCTGCTGGACTCCGCCTCGGACGCCGAGGAGGTGCTGGCGCTCGGCTTCGGCGGTTCGACCTTCCGCTTCGCCAAGCCGACCAGCGTCCAGGTGTCCGACGTGCAGGGCCTGGAGGGCCTGCGGATCGCCACCTCGTACACCGGCCTGGTCGAGCAGCACCTGGCCGAGCACGGCGTGAAGGCGACGGTCACCAAGCTGGACGGCGCGGTGGAGACCGCGGTGCAGCTGGGCGTGGCCGACGTGATCGCCGACGTGGTGGAGACCGGGACCAGCCTGCGCAACGCCGGCCTGGAGGTCTTCGGCGACCCGATCCTGGTGTCGGACGCCGTGGTCATCCGTCCCAAGGGCGCGCCGGAGGACTCCGCGGTCGAGCAGTTCCTGCGCCGCCTCCAGGGTGTCCTGGTGGCCCGCCGGTACGTGCTGATGGACTACGACATCAAGGTCGAGAAGGTGACCGAGGCGGTCGCCCTCACCCCGGGTCTGGAGTCGCCGACCGTGTCCCCGCTGCACACCGAGGGCTGGGTGGCGGTCCGGTCGATGGTCCTCCGCAAGGAGGCCCAGCGGATCATGGACAGCCTGTGGGCGATCGGTGCCCGGGCCATCCTGGTCACCAACATCCACGCCTGCCGCCTCTGACCTGCCCTCCCGAACCGTCGAACCGCCCGTCCCCCCGGCCCCGGCCGGGGGGACTCCTCCTGGAGCCACCCCGTGTCCACCCCCGTCCCGCTCCCGATCACCTGGTCCCCGCGCCGCAACCGGCTGGTCCTGCTGCCGCTGTCGGCGGCCATGGTGGTCCTGTTCACCGTGATGGCGTTCGTGCTGCCGGCGAACTGGCACCTCAACGACCGGGTCGCGATGGTGGTCAGCGGGCTGCTGTTCGCCGGGGTCGGCCTGATGCTGGCCCGTCCCCGGGTGACCGCGGACGAGGAGGGCGTGACGGTGGTCAACTTCGTCCGCACCCGCCGGCTGGCCTGGGCGGAGGTGGTCCGGGTCAACCTCCGGGCCGGCGACCCGTGGGTGATCCTGGACCTCGCCGACGGCACGGCGCTGGCCGCGGTGGGCATCCAGCCGGCCGGCGGGCGGGTGCAGGCGATCCAGGCCGCCCGGACGCTGCGCGACCTGGTCGACGAGCGGGCCGTCCCGCAGGACGGCTCCACCACCGCCCAGGGCTGACCGGGCACCGCTGTTCCACGGCCCAGGCCCGGGACCCTTCCCGCCTCGAACAAGATCCCTGCCGTCGCGCGGATATCGTCTAGGCTGGAAATCCAAGGGCCGACGCCCCGTGTCCACCCCCCGACCCGAGGAGTGACACTCCCCGTCCATGGACGATCCGTCCGGTAGTACCCGCGCCGCCTCACTTCCGTCCCCCGGAAGGCGGGCGGCACTGTGATCACCGCCTGGCTCCTGCTGCTCGCGGCCTTCCTGCTGATCCTCGCCAACGGCCTGTTCGTGGCCGCCGAGTTCGCCTTCGTGACCGTGGAGCGCGGGGCCGTGGAGCGGGCCGCCCGGGCGGGCGACCGGACGGCGGCGAGCCTGTCGAAGGCCCTGCGCCACCTCTCCTTCCAGCTCTCCGGCGCCCAGTTGGGCATCACCATCACCTCGCTGGTGGTCGGCATGCTCGCCGAGCCGGCGCTGTCCGAGCTGCTGGGCCCGGTGTTCGAGGCGCTCGGGGTGCCGGACGCGGCCGCCCGCGTGGTGGCGCTGGTGGTCGGCATGGTGGTGGCCACCGTGCTGCAGATGGTGATCGGCGAGCTGGTCCCCAAGAACTGGGCGATCTCCCGTCCGATCCAGGTCGCGTACGCGGTGGTCGGGCCGCAGCGCGCCTTCTCCTCGGCCTGCCGTCCGCTGATCAGCCTGCTGAACGGCGCGGCCGACCGGACGGTCCGCGCCCTGGGCATCGAGCCGCAGGAGGAGCTGGGCCACGCCCGTACCCCCGCCGAACTGGTGTCGCTGGCCCGGCACTCGGCCCGCGCCGGGGCGATAGACGAGGACTCGGCGACCCTGTTCGTCCGGACCTTCAACCTGGGCGCGCTCACCGCGCAGAGCGTGATGACCCCGCGGGTCGACGTGGCCGCGCTGCAGCAGGACGCCAGCGCCGCCGACGTGCTCAACCTGACCCGGGCCACCGGCCTGTCCCGGTTCCCGGTCTACGGCCAGAGCCTGGACGAGGTGATCGGCACGGTCAGCCTCAAGGACGCGCTGGCGCTGCCGGCCGAGCGCCGCGCCACCACCCGGGTCCGGCACCTGGTCTCCCCGCCGCAGCTGGTCCCCGAGACCCTGCCCGCCGAGCTGCTGCTCGACCGGCTGCGCCGCCGCGAGCCGATGGCGATCGTGGTCGACGAGTACGGCGGCACCGCCGGCGTGGTGACCATCGAGGACATCGTCGAGGAGCTGGTCGGCGAGGTGCAGGACGAGCACGACCCGGCCGACACCCCCGAACTGCGATCGCTGCCGGCCGAGGACGGCCTGCCGGTCTGGGAGGCCGACGGCCGGGCCCGGTTGGACCAGCTGGCCGCCATCGGCCTGCACGCCCCGGAGGGCCCGTACGAGACCCTGGGCGGGCTGATCGCCGACCTGCTGGGCAAGCTGCCCGGGGTGGGCGAGGCGGCCGGGCTGCCGGGCTGGCGGTTCACCGTGCTCGCCCTTGACCGGCACCGCACCAGCCGGGTGAAGGTCCAGCGGGTCCGTGAGGGCGGCCCGGGCGGCGAGGGCCGTGCGGGCGGCGTGGACGGTGACGCCGCCGGCCCGTCCGGCCGGCCCGACCGCCGTCACCACGACCGCCGCCGCCACGGGCGCCGCCGCACCGACGAGGACGACGCCCGATGACCGTGCTGCAACTGGCCGCCGCCTTGCTGCTGCTGCTCGGCAACGCCTTCTTCGTCGGCGCCGAGTTCGCGGTGATCTCGGTCCGCCGCAGCCAGATCGAGCCGCTGGCCGAGGCCGGCAACCGGCGGGCCCGGACGGTGCTGCACGCGCTGTCCAACGTCTCCGCCATGCTGGCCGCCGCCCAGCTCGGCATCACCGTCTGCTCGCTGGGCCTCGGTGCCCTGGCCGAGCCGACCATCGCCGACCTGCTGGAGGGCCCGTTCCACGCGATCGGCGTCCCGCCGTCCGCGATGCACGCGCTGTCGTACGCGATCGCGCTGGCGGTGGTGGTGTTCCTGCACATGGTGCTCGGCGAGATGGTGCCCAAGAACATCGCCCTGGCCGGGCCGGAGAAGGCCGCCTTGTGGCTCGGCCCGCCGCTGGACCGGCTGGCCCGCTGGCTGACCCCGGTGATCGCCTTCCTGAACGCCTTCGCCAACGCCGTGCTGCGGCTGTTCAAGGTGCAGGGCAAGGACGAGGTGGAGTCGGTGTTCACCACCGAGCAGCTGCTCCACCTGCTCTCCGACTCGGCCGACGCCGGGCTGCTGGACGAGCGCCGCCAGGAGCGCCTGGAGGACGCCCTGGAGCTGGCCCGCCGCCCGGTCACCGACGTGCTGCTGTCCGCCGAGCGGCTGGTCACCGTCACCCCCGGGGTCACCGCCCGGGAGATCGAGCGGCTGGCCGTGCGGACCGGGTTCTCCCGCTTCCCGGTGGTCGGCCCGACCGGCGAGGTCGCCGGGTACCTGCACGTCAAGGACATCCTGGAGGTGGACGACCCGGACGCGGCCGTCCCCGAGCGGCTGCTGCACCCGATCACGGTGCTCCGGGCCGGCCTGCCGCTGGACGACGCGCTGACCGCGATGCGCCGGGCCGCCGCCCACCTGGCCGCCGTGGCCGGCCCCGACGGCCGCCAGCTGGGCCTGGTCGCCCTGGAGGACGTGCTGGAGGAGCTGGTCGGCGAGGTGCACGACCCCGACCACCGGGCCGAGGGACCGGACACACCGGCCGCGGACGCCCGCGGCACCGGGGCTCAGAGCCGGCCGTCGATCAGCTCCCCGTAGGCCTGCAGCAGGTCGGGCAGCCGCAGCGTCGCCAGGTCGTCCCGGGTCGGCACGGTCGGCTGGGCGGACAGCCGCAGGTCGCGGTAGGCACAGGACTTCTCGTACAGGGTCCGGACGAACCGGCCGTTGCCGAGCCCGTCGATCCAGCCCTCGCGCACCACGTGGGCGCAGATGGAGCCGAGCTCCTCGGCCGCGTCCTCGTCCCAGGAGTCACCGTCGGCGGCGGCCAGCGTCCGGCCGATCTCGGTGAGCTCGGTGGGACGGTAGCTGGGGAAGTCCACCCGGGTGGTGAACCGGGAGTTCAGCCCCGGGTTGGCGGCCAGCAGCCGGTTCATGCCCTCCGGGTACCCGGCGAGGATCACCACCAGCCGGTCCCGGTTGTCCTCGGCCCGTTTCAGCAGCACCTGCAGCGCCTCGTCGCCGTACGCGTCGCCCTTGCTGTAGCCGGAGTTGGACAGGCTGTACGCCTCGTCGATGAACAGCACCCCGTCGAGCGCGGAGTCGATCAGCTCGTTCGCCTTGACCGCGGTCTGGCCGAGGAACTCGCCGACCAGGTCGGCGCGCTGCGCCTCCACCAGGTGGTCCCCGGAGAGCAGCCCGAGGGCGTGGAAGACCCGGCCGAGGATCCGGGCCACCGTGGTCTTGCCGGTGCCGGACGGCCCCAGGAAGACGAAGTGCCGTTTCGGCGGCTGCACCGGCAGCCCGCGGTCGGCCCGCAGCCGGGCCATCCGCAGCTGCGCGGACAGCGCCCTGACCTGGCGCTTGACCGGGTCCAGCCCGACCATCCGCTCCAGCTCGTCCAGTGCGGCGTGCAGCCGGCCCTCGCCGGCCGGCCGGCCGGACCCCGGGTCGCCGCCGGGATCGGCGGCCGGTCCGGCCGTCCGCTGGGCCGCGGCCGCACCCGGCTCGCCCACCGCGGCAAACCGCTCGGGCACCGGCTCGGGGGGCAGGCCCGGCCCCTCGGCCCGCGGACCCGCCGACGGGCGCGGACCACCCGCGCCGCGCTCGGGGCCGTCGCCCGCCGGACCGCCCGGCGGGCTGGCCGGGGCCGCCTCCACCTCCGGCCCGATCAGGTGCGCCTCCTCGCCGAACACCGCCTCCTCGGTGTAGCCGGGTCCGTCCTCGACGGCCGGCTGCTCGCCCTCCTCCAGCAGCCCGTCCTCGGCGGCGATGGCCGCCAGCCGGGCCGCGGCGTCCATGAAGGCCGGGTCGGCCCGGTGCACCGCCCGGTACAGCGGCAGCGCGGCGGCGGTCCGCCCGGCGCCCTCGTACGCCCGGGCCAGCCAGTACCGCAGCTCCTTGCGCTGCGGCTGCTCCGAACGGCAGCGCGCCAGCGAGGCCGACAGCGGCCCCTGCGCCTGGGCGCACATGTCCAGCCGCACCCGGGCCATCCCGCCGAACAGCCCGGACTCGATGCCCAGCACCGGGTCGTCCAGCAGCCGGTCGGTGTCCCGGATCAGCTGCTCCCAGTCCTTGAGCAGGTACGAGCGGCAGGCGTGCAGGAAGCGGACGGACGGGTCCCGGTCGGGCGGCGGGCAGGCGGCGAGCGCGAGGTCCAGCTCGGCCAGGTGCCGCCCGTCCAGCCAGTGCGAGGCGTGCGCCAGGGCCAGGTCGCGGGCGTCCTCCAGCACCGGCTGCACCCACCAGCCCAGCCAGTACCAGGAGCTGAGCGGCCGCCGGTGGCGCTCCCGCTGCTCGCCGAAGCGGTCCCGGTGGCGGTACATGGCGAGCAGGGCGGTCGCGGTGTCGCAGCGCAGCGCGTGCAGGCCCAGCCAGGCGTCGGCCATCCCGGGGTCGAGCCGGGCGGCGGTGCGGAACTCCTCCTCGGCCCGGGTGTAGGAGCCCGCCGCGTACGCGTCCATCGCGCGGAGCCAGGCGCGGTCGGCCGCTCTGCCCGGTACCGCACCGGAGTCCCTGCCGGAAGTGTCCACCGTCACTCACGCCCCCCGTGTGTGCCTCGGAGCCGGCCACCGACGGGGCGTCAGCGATCCGTCCGTCAGCCGGCCGCCCCCGGGACGCATTCGCGCCTGCCAGGAATCGTACCGGCGCCCGGCTGATCCGGAAGGGTGCCGCGGCGGAGCAAATCCGCTCAGGCGTCCGGGTGTTGGGGATTCCCGGAAAAAGAGAAACGGCATCTCCGGCTCACGGGGGAACAAGCCGGAGATGCCGAGACTGGTTGCGAGATCAACTAATCTCGCCTGCGGAAAAGCTAATTCCTGGTGACGCCCCAGGTCAAGAGCGTGTGAAGGACTCACCCACGGTGTTCCGGAGGATCCGCCCGGTGACGCCGTCCACCCGGACGTCCGCGTGGGGACGGCTCGGGTCGCCCGCGAAGTGCGCCCGCTCGGCGAGCGCCCAGCCCGCCCAGAACGCGGCCAGCTCCGGCCCGTCGCGCAGCTCGCCGCGGGCCCGGGCGGCCGCCGCGTCCAGCTCCATCCACACCAGGTGCGCGAGCAGCGGCCGCACCGCCCGCCGCCCGGCCCCCACGCCCTCGACCAGCACCACCGGCGCCGCCGGCACCCGCCGCGGACCGCCGAACCGGCGCAGCACCCAGTCGTACACCCCGTGTTCGGCGTCCTCGCCCCGGCCGAGCGGCTCCAGCACCTGCCGGCGCAGCCGCTCCGTCCAGCCGAACGGCTCCTCGTGCGTGGCCAGGTCGTCCAGGTGCACCACCGGCGCGCCGCCGAGCGCCGCGGCCAGCCGACCGGCGAAGGTGGTCTTGCCGGAACCGGCGTGCCCGTCCACGGCGACCAGCCGCACCGGCCCCAGCGACGGGGGGAGGGCGGCGAGGTCGGCGGCCAGCAGGTCGAGTCCGGGATCCACCCGGCCACTCTACGGCGGGCCGGATGCCCGCCGGCGGTGACGGCGGCCCGGCCGTCGGGCATACTCGCCTCGCCGCCCGGTGAACCACCGTTCACCCCGGCCCGGGGCCGACCGTCCGCACCGGCACCGCTGCGCGCCCGAGCCCGCCCGACCGGCGGGGAGGACGCCCTTGACCGAGGAGGCCCCCGATGGCCACCGGATCCGCCGTCCCCGTGGAGCGCCGCCTCCCCGGCGACGAGGCCCGCGCCCTGCTCGACCTCACCCGCGACCTGGTCGACGGCGAACTGCGCCCGCGCGCCGCCGCGGACGAGGCCGCCGACCGCTTCCCCCGCGAGGTCTTCCGCACCCTCGGCCGGTCCGGCCTGCTCTCCCTCCCGTACCCCGAGCGGTTCGGCGGCGGCGGCCAGCCGTACGAGGTCTACCTGCAGGTCCTGGAGGAACTCGCCGCCGGCTGGCTGGCGGTGGGCCTCGGCGTCAGCGTGCACACCCTCTCCTGCCACGCGCTCGCCGCGTTCGGCACCGAGGAACAGCGCGAGCGCTGGCTGCCGGCGATGCTCGGCGGCGAGCAGCTCGGCGCGTACTGCCTCTCCGAGCCGCAGTCCGGCTCCGACGCGGCCTCGCTGCGCACCCGGGCCGACCTGGAGGGCGAGGAGTACCTGGTCAGCGGCACCAAGGCGTGGATCACCCACGGCGGGCACGCCGACTTCTACAGCACCATGGCGCGCACCAGCGACGAGGGCGCCCGCGGCATCAGCTGCCTGCTGGTGCCCGGCGACGCCCCGGGCCTGTCCGCCGCGCCGCCCGAGCACAAGATGGGCATGCGCTCCTCGCCGACCGCGCAGCTGCACTTCGACGGGGTGCGGGTGGCCCGCGAGCGGCTGATCGGCGCCGAGGGGCAGGGGTTCCAGATCGCGCTGGCCGCCCTGGACTCGGGCCGGCTCGGCATCGCCGCCTGCGCGGTGGGCGTCGCCCAGGCCGCCCTCGACCTGGCGGTGGACTGGGCCCGCAGCCGGCGCCAGTTCGGCCGCCCGATCGCCGACTTCCAGGGGCTGTCGTTCCTGCTCGCGGACATGGCCACCCGGATCGAGGCGGGCCGCGCCCTCTACCTGGCCGCGGCCCGCCGCCGCGACGACGGGCTGCCGTTCACCCGGGAGGCCGCGATGGCCAAGCTGTTCTGCACCGACGCCGCGATGCAGGTCACCACGGACGCCGTCCAGGTGCTCGGCGGGTACGGGTACACCCAGGACTACCCGGCCGAGCGCTACCTGCGGGAGGCGAAGGTGCTGCAGATCGTGGAGGGCACCAACCAGATCCAGCGCCTGGTGATCGGCCGTCACCTCACCGGCCACTGACCGCCGCTCGGGCGGCCGGGCCCTCGGGACGTCCGGGCAGGGACGCCGCCGGCGCGGGGCCGGCGGCTCGGCGGACCGGGGTCAGCGCCGGGTGCGCTGCTGCGGCACCTGCGCCCGGACGGCGCGGTGGACGGCCGCGTGCGAGAACGGCTGGCGCCGCCAGTCCAGCTCGGCGGGCAGGGTGAGCAGGGCCTCCAGGCCGGTGCCCTCCTCGGCGTGCTCCTCGCACTCGGGGAGCTCGTCGGTGGGCGCGCCCGAGCCGGGGCAGACGGCGGGCGAGAAGGGGTGCCAGGCGGAGGGCAGCACGGCGTGCTGCGGGAGCCGCTCCTCGTCGCCCACCAGGGCGATCGGACGGTCGCAGGCCGGGCAGTGCACCCGGACGATCTCCCAGGTGTCGGGCTCGCCCGGGTCCGTGCCCAGGAGCGGGCCGGAGCCGGGCTCGGTACGTTCGTCCTCGACGTCGCGGGAACGCTGGTCAACAGCAGACATGTGATCCCCCTCGGATCGCGCCGGGCGGTCGTCAGCCCGGGCCACCAGCAGCAATTCCCCCCGACGGGCCGTCATAACCCTGCGCCCCGGCGTATGGTGAAGCACGGGGTGTGTCCTTCGCCACATTCCCTTGGCATGTGCCCCCCGAATGCGCCCCCGGGCGCGGTCTCGACACGCCCGGTGGTGGATCGAGTAGGTTTGCGCCTTGTGGAGGATCTCGACCAGCGCATCGTCCAGCTGCTGCTGCAGGACGGACGGATGAGCTACACCGACCTGGGCAAGGCCACCGGCCTGTCCACCTCGGCCGTGCACCAGCGGGTGCGCCGCCTGGAACAGCGCGGGGTGATCCGCGGGTACACCGCGATCGTCGACCCCGAGGCCGTCGACCTGGCGCTCACCGCGTTCATCTCGGTCAAGCCGTTCGACCCCAGCGCCCCGGACGACACCCCGGAGCGCCTGGTCGACCTGCCCGAGATCGAGGCCTGCCACAGCGTCGCCGGCGACGAGAACTACATCCTCAAGGTCCGGGTCTCCGGCCCCGGCGACCTGGAGGACCTGCTCGCCCGGATCCGCTCCGCCGCCGGCGTCTCCACCCGCACCACCGTCGTGCTCTCCACCCCGTACGAGGCGCGCCCCCCGAAGCTCTGAGCCGGTTCGTACCGGTGCAGACTTAGCCGCATGACCGAACGCACCTCCCGGACCGTCCTGCTGCGCGGCGGCAACGTCTACAGCCCCGCCGACCCGTTCGCCACCGCCATGCTGGTCGAGGGCGAACACATCGCCTGGGTGGGCAGCGACGGCGCCGCCGAGGCGTACGCGGCCTCCGCCGACGAGATCGTGGAACTGGACGGCGCGCTGGTCACCCCCGCCTTCGTCGACGCCCACGTGCACGCCACCTCGACCGGCCTGGCGCTCACCGGACTCGACCTCACCGGCTGCCCCTCGCTCCCGGCCGCCCTGGAGAGGATCGCCGCGTTCGCCAAGGCCGCCGGCGACCCGGGCGGCGTGCTGATCGGCCACGGCTGGGACGAGACCGGCTGGCCCGAGGGCCGCCCGCCGACCCTCGCCGAGCTGGACGACGCCGCCGCCGGCGCCGCCCTCTACCTCTCCCGCACCGACGTGCACTCCGCGCTCGCCACCACCGCCCTGCGCGCCCTCGCCCCCGGGCTCGACGCCCTCCCCGGCCACACCCCGGACGGCCCGCTCAGCCGCGACGCCCACCACGCCGTTCGCCGCGCCGCGCTCGCCCACCTCACCGCCGACCAGCGGCGCGACGCCCAGCTGGCCACCCTCCGCCGGGCCGCCGAACTCGGCATCGGCGCCCTCCACGAGTGCGCCGGCCCCGACATCTCCTCCGAGGAGGACCTCGCCGCCCTGCTCGCCCTCGCCGCCGAGACCGACGGCCCCGAGGTGTTCGGCTACTGGGGCGAGCTCGGCGGCGTCGAGACCGCCCGCCGGCTCGGTGCGGTCGGCGCCGGCGGCGACCTCTTCGTCGACGGCGCCCTCGGCTCCCACACCGCCTGCCTGCACACCCCGTACGCCGACGCCGAGCACACCGGCACCGCCTACCTCACCGCCGAGCAGATCGCCGACCACGTCACCGCCTGCACCGAGGCCGGCCTGCAGGCCGGCTTCCACGCCATCGGCGACGCCGCGATCACCGCCGTCCTCGACGGCGTCCGCACGGCGGGGGAGCGGCTCGGCTCCCACCGGGTCCGCGCCATGCGGCACCGCATCGAGCACGCCGAGGCCCTCGACCCGGAGACCGTCGCCGCCTTCGCCGAACTCGGCCTCACCGCCTCCGTCCAGCCCGCCTTCGACGCCTGCTGGGGCGGACCGGAGGGCATGTACGCCCAGCGCCTCGGCGCCGAGCGGGCCGCCGCCCTCAACCCCTTCGCCGCCCTGCTGCGCGCCGGCGTACCGCTCGCCTTCGGCTCGGACGCCCCCGTCACCCCGCTCGACCCGTGGGGCACCGTCCGCGCCGCCGCCTTCCACCGCACGCCCGAGCACCGGATCTCGGTGCGGGCCGCGTTCACCGCCCACACCCGCGGCGGATGGCGGGCCCTCGGACGGGACCAGGACGGCGTCCTGGTCCCCGGCGCCGTCGCCAGCTACGCGATCTGGGAGGTCACCGACCTGGTCGTCCAAGCCCCCGACACCCGCGTCGCCGGCTGGTCCACCGACCCCCGCTCCGGCACCCCCGGCCTCCCCGACCTCACCCCCGGCCACCCCCTCCCCGCCTGCCGCCACACCGTCGTCCGCGGCCGCACCACCTATCACCGCTGACCCCCCCCGCGCTCCGCGCCCCTGTCGGGTCGCGTTCCCGTGGTCTCACGGGGTGGTTGGCCTCGTGGGATGGGGAGGAGGTACCTTCGTCGGACGCCTCTCGATCTACCGGGTGGCACCTCGCCCAGTCGACAGCACAGCAGAGAGGTGGTGCGCAGGTGGCACTGCCCGCCGACCCGCCGAAGCCCGGCCGTCTCGCCCGGATCCGCGCGGGCCTCCCCAGGACCGGCCTCGCCGTGCTGGCCGGCCTCCTCCTGGCGGCAGCGTTCCCTCCGTACGACCTCTGGCCGCTGTCGATCGTCGGTGTCGCGGCGCTCTCCCTCCTCACCCGGGGCCGCACCGCCCGCCAGGGTGCGTGGACGGGCTTCGCCTTCGGCTTCCCCTTCTTCCTCGGTCTGCTGTCCTGGCTGAGCGTGATCGGCTGGGACGCCACCATCGGCCTGTCGGTCGTCGAGGCGCTGTTCGTCGCGGCGCTCGGCGCGGGCCTCGCCGTGACCTCCCGGCTGCCGGTCTGGCCGCTGTGGGGTGCGTGCCTGTGGGTGGCACAGGAGTGGGCCCGTGACCGGCTGCCGCTCGGCGGGTTCCCGTGGGGCCGGCTGGCGTTCGCCAACACCGCGAGCCCGTACACCCCGCTGGCGGCCCTCGGCGGTGCCCCGCTGGTGACCTTCGCCGTCGCCCTGACCGGCACCCTCCTCGCGTGGTCCGCCGTCCGCCTCCTCCCCGCCCTCCGCCGCGACTCCACCGACACGGAGAACACCGGGAACACCGCGAGCACCGCGAGCTCGGCCCGTTCCGCCCGGCCCGCCGCCCTCGCCGGTCTCGGTGCCGTCGGTCTGCTGCTGGTCGGCTACGCGGTCCCGGTCCCGACGGACGCCGCCGACACCGTCAAGGTGGCGATCGTCCAGGGCAACGTCGAGAAGCCGGGCATGGACTTCCTCGGCCGCCCGATGATGGTGCTCAACAACCACGCGGGCGTGACCGAGCGCTTCGCCGAGGACGTCGCCGCAGGCCGCGCCGAGCGGCCCGACGTGGTGATCTGGCCGGAGAACTCCTCCGACCTGGACCCGTTCACCGATCCGGCGGCGCGGGCGCGGATCGACGAGGCGGTCCGGGCGGTCGGCGTCCCGACCCTGGTGGGTGCGCTGGTGGACGGTCCGGACGCCCAGCACGTCCAGAACGAGGGCATCGTCTGGGACCCGATGACCGGCCCCGGTGCCTCCTACACCAAGCAGCACCCGGTGCCGTTCGGCGAGTACGTGCCGTTCCGCTCCGAGCTGTCCAAGGTGATCACCCGCCTGCAGCGGGTGGCCCGCGACTTCTACCCGGGCCAGGGCAACGGCGTGATGCAGCTCGGCCCGGCCCGGATCGGTGACGTGATCTGCTTCGAGGTCGCGTACGACGAGATCATCCGCGACACCGTCAACGACGGCGGCCGGGTGCTGGTGGTGCAGACCAACAACGCCACCTACGCCCGCAGCGGGCAGCCCGAGCAGCAGCTGGCGATGTCCAGACTGCGCGCGGTGGAGCACGGCCGGTCGGTGCTGATCGCGGCGACCAGCGGTATCAGCGCGGTCATCGCCCCGGACGGCTCGGTGGTCTCCCGGACCGAGGAGCTGACGCCGGACGTGCTGACCGCAACCGTCCCGCTGCGCGACGCCCGGACCGTGGCGGACCGGGTCGGCGCGGTGCCGGAGTGGGTGCTGGCTCTCGCCGGACTGGCGGCCTGCGGGGTCGCGGTCGCCGGTGGCCTGCGGCGACGCCGTTCGGACGGAACACGGGACGCCTCCGATCCGTTGCCCATGATGGTGCCGTAGTCACGGCCGGGCGGGCCGGCCGGACCACGGGGCCGCGATGGAGTGGATGCGTACCGTGACCGAGCAAGTCGACCGGGGTCGTCCGGCCCCCAGGGGACGCCTGCGGCGGGTGCTGCCGCTGCTGGTCGCCGCGTGGCTGGTGCTGGAGATCTGGCTGGTGATGGTGGTGGCCGACGCGATCGGCTGGCTCGCCGTGCTGGTGCTGCTGCTCGCGGGGCTGTTCCTGGGCGGCTGGCTGATCCGGCGGGCCGGGTCCCGGGCGTTCTCGCAGGCGGTGGAGCAGACCCGCAATCCGCAGTCCCAGCAGCCGCAGACGGGCACCAGCATGACGGTGCTGGCCGGTCTGCTGCTGATGGTCCCCGGCTTCCTGTCGGACGTGCTGGCGGTGACCCTGCTCCTCCCGCCGACCCGGGCGCTGTGGCGCGGGCTGGGCCGCCGGGTCGGCCGGGCCGCGCTGCGCTCCACCGCGCCGCGGGGCGCCGATCCGTTCGCGGACGCGCTGCACCTGCAGGAGCAGCTGCGGATCCACCGGCCGGACGGCAAGGTGATCCAGGGCGAGGTGGTGGACCAGCCGACGCGGCCCGACGGACCGGACACCGACTACCGGCCCCCGCTGGCCAAGTGATCCGGGCAACCACCGCGAGCAGGCCGGCGTGATCAGGTGACCGACACGCAGGGGCCCCGGGCTGATGCCCGGGGCCCCTTGCCGTTCAGTGCCTCCGCGGGGGCGGAGGGACCGTCATGCGCTCTTGCGCGTGTCCCGCGGGTGGACCGCGAGGTTCATCCCACCGGAGCGGAGCACGGCCAGCCGCTCGGCCAGCACCTCCTCCAGCTCCTCACGCGTCCGACGCTCCATCAGCATGTCCCAGTGGGTACGTGTCGGCTTGGTCTTCTTCTCCTCCGGCTCGTCGCCGTCGAGCAGTGCGGCCTCCTGGCCGCAGAACCGGCACTCCCACACCGAGGGGATCTCCGCCTCCACGGAGAAGGGAACCTCGAAGCGGTGTCCGTTCTGACATGCGTACTCGACGGTCTGGCGCGGGGCCAGGTCAATGCCGCGGTCGGTCTCGTAGCTGGTCGCCCCGAGTCGCGTGCCGCGGAGAGCTCGCTCGCTCATGAATCGTGCCTCCCGGGCTTCTGGCCCACAGGACTAGTTGGTCGCTGTCTTCGTCGTTCGGTGAACGCTCGGCCGCCGACGAAGATTCCCGTCCCGGGACATGCGTCGCCTGTCGTGCCGCCCCTGTTTGTACCCATCGTCGCCCGATTTGTCACATCTGATCGGTGATATCACCCGCTGTGTCACATATTGTGCACATTGTGATCGCTCGGCCCGTGCAATCACACCCTATCGGCCGCCGTAGTCACCACGCCGGGCGCGGGCGGACGGCGGGGGCGTCCTTGGTCGGTTCGATCGCCCCGGGGTCCCCGGCGCCCACCTCCACCGGCTCCGCCGGCCCGACCGTCGGGGCCGCGGCGGGGACGGGCGGGACGGGTGGGATGGGCGGGGCGGCCGGGGCCGCGGCGGCCTCGGTCCGGGTGTCCCGGTGCGGCAGCAGGGCGATGACCGCCTCGCGCAGGTGCGCCGGGGCCTCCTCGTCCAGCGGGTCGGGGGTCGCCGGGACCTGCAGCCGGACGGGCGCCGCCGCGCCGATCCGGGCGTAGCCGCGGCCGAGCGGGGTGAGCGCGGCCGGGGCGATGTCCACCGCCGTGCCGAGCGCGGCCGCCACCGCCTCCTGGCCGGCCGAACCGAGCACCACCTTCGCCCGGGTGGTGGCCCGTACGGTGGGCGAGATCCGCTCCCTGGCCTCGATGTCCTCGGCGAACACCACCGTGACCCGGGCCGCCCGGCCGTGCCGCAGCGGGATCTCCAGCAGGTCCTGCGGATCCGGGTGCCCCTCGGCGTGGGCGAGTTCGCTCAGCTCGGTGGGGTGGTCCAGCAGCAGCCACAACGGCCGGGTGGCGTCCTCCGGCGGGGTCGCCCCGGTGTGCCGGGCGGCGTTCAGGACGATCAGCCGCCGCTCGGTCTCCTTGGCCACCCACTCGATCGCCGCGTGGGCGCCGCGCAGGCTGGTCTCCACCGTGTGCACCCCGGGCCGGTTCACCAGGCAGGCGTGCTCGCCGGTGCCCGCGCCGTCGATCACCACCAGGTCGCCGGTCGGCAGGGCCTGCAACGCGATCGAGCGCAACAGCGAGGAGGTGCCGGACCCGGGCGCGCCGAGCACCAGCAGGTGAGGCTCGGCCGACCGCGGACCGGTCCGCCACACCACCGGCGGCTGCTGGACGGTCACCCCCGCCTGCCGGACCGGGATGGTGCGCCGGCTGCCCGCCGTGTCGGTGAACCCGAGCACGATCTCACCGGGAGAGGTGACGAACGGCTGCGCCGCGATGTCGGCGGTCAGCGGGGCGAGCGCCGTGATCCGCAGCCGGTTGGACTCCTCGTCCCAGTCGAACCGGTACTCCCGGGCGCGGCCCGCCTTGCCCTGGACCACCTGCTCGATCCGCGCCCGGGCGGCCGGCTCGGTGTCGGTGAAGTACGCCGGGTACGCGATCTCCAGCGCGGTCAGCCGGCCCTCGCCGTCGAACTGCCAGTCGGCGAAGGCGTTCTTGTACTGCCCGTCGAGGCTGTAGAGCGGGCTGAGGTCGTCCGGCCCGGCGAGGTAGGGGGTGAGGGCGGTGTACAGCGCGGTCAGCTTGAGGTCACCGGCGTCCGGCACCGGCGCGGACGGGGTCTTGGGGCGGCGGCCGGCCCAGGCGGCGCTGGCCATCAGCGCGGCCACCGTGAACAGCGGTCCGTGCGGCAGCAGGAAGATCCCGACCGCGGCGGCCGCGAGCAGGAAGAGCGTCGGTCCGCGCCGGTCCTTCGGCGTGGCCGCCCAGCGGGCCTTGGCCCAGTCGGCGTGGTGGCGCAGGCCGCGGCCGATCAGCGCGAGCGGGGCGAACATGTCGGCGGCGTGGTCGCCGGCCGTACGGGCCAGGTCGCGGCCCTTGCCGAGGTGGCGGGTGAGGGACATTGCGGGACTCCCCGGGCAGGTGGGACGGCGGGCCGGTGGGCCGCCGGAGGGGGTGGTGGGACGGCCGGACAGCCGGGAGGGCCCGGTGCGGTGGGATGCGCGCCCGGGCCCGTGTCGGGACGGTGGGTCAGAACTTCAGGCCGCCGATCAGGCTGGCCAGGCTCGCGCCGCCCGCCTGGATGCTCGGGGCGATCGAGGAGCCCGCGACGTAGAACCCGAAGAGCGCGCACACCAGCGCGTGCGAGATCTTGAGGCCGTCCCGCTTGAAGAAGAGGAAGGCGATCACGCCGAACAGGACGATTCCGGAGATGGACAGGATCACGGCTGCTCCTCGGAGAGGTGGCGGGGGACAGAAGTACTGAAAGTGCCTTAATCGTGACAAAAGGTGATCGTCGATGGGACGCGGCAAACGGGTGGTTCTCGCCGGGGCCCGCGCATCGGGGGTGTACGTCCCGCCGCCCGGCGCCCTGCCGGAAGGCCTCCCCGGACGGCGGGAGCCCGGTCGGCCGTGCGGCGGAATTCGCTCGAACGGCTGCGTGAGACCGGGCCTCGAGCGGCGTCCGATACCGTGCCCCCTGACACGAACCGTTGAAGCGAAAGGTCCCGTCATGGCCGACTCCGCAGCGCAGCAGCCCGACCCCGAGGTCCTGGCCCTGGCCGTCAAGCTCTTCGACGCCGCCCGGGCGGGCGACGCGGCCCTGCTCGCCGCCTACGTGGACGCCGGCGCCCCGGCCGACCTGACCAACGAACGCGGCGACACCCTGCTGATGCTCGCCGCCTACCACGGCCACGCGGAGGCCGTACGGGCCCTGATCGAGCGCGGTGCCGAGCCGGACCGGGCCAACGACCGAGGCCAGACCCCGCTCGCCGGAGCCGTGTTCAAGGGCGCCGGCGAGGTGATCGACGCCCTGCTGGCCGGCGGCGCCGACCCGCAGGCCGGCACCCCGAACGCGCTGGACACCGCCCGGATGTTCGGCAAGGACGACCTGGTCGCCCGCTTCGAACAGCGCTGATCACCCGCCGTACGCTTGGACCCCATGGAGATACGCACGACCGGGTTCGGTCACCCGGACGCCGAGAAGCTGGCCGCCGAGGTCCAGCAGGAGTACGTCCGCCGCTACGGCGACATCGACCAGACCTCGATGCACACCGACCACTTCGACCCGCCGGACGGCCTGTTCGTGGTGGCGTACCTCGACGACGAGCCGGTCGCCTGCGGCGGCTGGCGGGTCAAGGCGGCCGACGCGGACGGCCTGCGGGACGGCGACGCGGAGCTCAAGCGGATGTACGTGGTGCCCACCGCCCGCGGTCGGGGCCTGGCCCGGGCGGTGCTGCGGCACCTGGAGACCGAGGCGCTGACCGCGGGGCGGACCAGGCTGGTCCTGGAGACCGGCACCGAGCAGCCGGAGGCCATCGCCCTTTACACCTCCGAGGGGTACGCGCCGATCACCAAGTTCGGCTACTACAAGGACTCGCCGCTGAGCGTCTGCCTGGGCAAGACGCTCGCCTGAGGCCTGTCCGACCATTCCCGCCGGGTAGCATGATCGCGGGGTGATGGACCGCATACCCGACATCGCGCGGCGGCTGGCCGGGGTCGACGGCGTGGTGGGCGTCTGCCTCGGCGGGAGCCGGGCGCGGGGGACCCACCGGCCGGACTCCGACCACGACCTCGGCCTGTACTACCGCCGCCCCCTCGACACCGGCGAACTCCGCCGCCTCGCCGCCGACCTGACCGGCCGCCCGACCGAGGTCACCGAACCGGGCGGCTGGGGCCCCTGGGTGGACGGCGGCGCCTGGCTCGACCTCGACGGCGTCCGCGTCGACTGGATCTACCGCGACCTCGACCGGGTCCGCGGCTACGGCGAGGAGTGCCGCGCCGGCACCTACCGCCACGGCGTCCAGGCCGGGCACCCGTTCGGCGTCCACTCGCACGCTTACGTGGGCGAACTAGTGCTCGGCCGGGTGCTGGCCGACCCGACCGGTGAGCTCACCGCGCTGCGCCGGGAGCTGGCCGTGTATCCCGAGCCGCTGCGCGAGGCGCTGCTGGCCGAGGCCGGCTGGGAGGTCCCGTTCACCCTCGGCCTCGCCGCCAAGAGCGCCGCCCGCGAGGACGTCTTCCACCTGCACGGCTGCCTGTTCCGGGTGGTCGGGCTGCTGGTCCAGGCGCTGCATGCACGGGAGCGGCGGTGGGTGGTCAACGAGAAGGGCGCCGTGGCCTCGGCCGGCCGCCTGGCCTGCGCCCCGCCCTCGTTCGCCGACCGCGCCCACGGCCTCTTCGGCCCGCCGCCGCAGCAGGCGCTGGCCGCCGCCAGGGAGCTCGCCGAGGAGGTGCTCGGGCCCGACCCGGGGTGAGGCCGGGTCGGCCCCGGGCCGGGTGACCCCGGGTCAGGGCGGCGCGGTCCGCCCGGCGGGAAGGGCACGGGCGTTCGCCCGTCTGGGCGGCTCCTGGTGGCCGCCGCGGCCGGGACTCGGCTCAATGGATGTGCAGGCACCACTGACGGAGAGGAAGACCTCGATGTACGAGATGCGTGCTGAACCGGACGAGTCACTGCCCGGCCCGGGCCTGCTGTGGCACGCCACCCACCCGGGTGGCCAGGCCCTCGCGCTGTGCGGACGCCAGCTGTCCGTCGATACGGCCGTCCCGGCCGCCGGCTCGGACGCGACCCCGCCGACCGACCGCTACTGCATGCCGTGTCTGGAAGTGGTGCGCGAGGCCATGGCGAACTAGGGCTCGTCCGACCATCTGTCGGGCACGCCTCAGGCGACCCGCCCCCCGAACAGGCGCGGCGGAGGACGACCGGAACCGTCCTCCGCCGCGCCTCCGCGCGTCCGGCGGGACGTCACCTTGGGCCGTCCACCCGGTTGTCCGCCCTCGCCTCGGCGGCGGTCGGGGTCGGGCGGCGGGCCGCCCGGCGGGCGAGCAGGCGCTCGACCCCGAGGTAGGCGGCGGCCGCGTACAGCCAGCCGAGCGCGATGTCGACCACGAAGTGCTCGCCCCCGTAGACCAGGACCACGGCCATGGCGACCGGGTAGGCGACCAGCAGCGGGCGGGTCCGGCGGCCGGCCGTGGGCCACAGGAACAGGGTGATCAGCATCGGGTACGCGGCGTGCAGTGAGGGCATCGCGGCGACGTCGTTGGCGAACCGGCTGCCGTTCTCGAACACCGAGGCGGCCCGGGGCAGGCCGCTGTGGACCAGGACGTCGGTCACCACCCGGGTGACCTCGGGCATGTTGCCCTCCTCGGCCGCCAGCCACGGCGGCACCGCCGGGTACAGCACGTAGGTCGCGAACGCGGCGTAGGTGAGGACCAGGTAGCCGGCGAGCAGCCGACGGAACCGGCGGCGGTCGCGCCGCCACAGCACGGCGAGCAGGACGAACACCGCGAAGAAGTGGGTCATGTAGACGGCGACGGCCGCGTAGTCGTACACCCGGGGCCGCCCCGGGGTGTACAGCGCGTGCTGCAGGCGGACGGTCCAGGTCTCGCCCGCGCCGAGGACGGTGTCGATCGCCAACTGGGGCTGCAGCCGGGGCGGCCAGGGCGTGTGCGCGGCGTACCCGCGCAGCAGGGCGTACGTCCACAGCACGGCCGCCACCGGGAGCCAGTCGCGCAGTACCAGCAGGCCCGCGTGCCAGCTGTCGCCGCTGTGCACGGCGGCGGCCAGCAGGGCGCCGATCAGCCAGCACAGCACCAGGTCGTCGGTGTACGGCACGCCGTACTCCCAGGTCCACCAGCCGAGCAGGGCGAGGTAGAGCGGCCAGGCGCCGTACCGCAGGTACCGCCACAGCGAGGTGCCGCGCGCGAGGGCGCTCGCGCCGGCGGGCCGGGCGGGCGGCGGGTCGGTCACGGTCGGCCCTCCGGGGCGGCGGGGACTGCGCGGCGCGCAACGCGCCCAGGCTAGTCCGGTGGCGCAGCCCGTGCCGCCCGGGACGGCGGGCGTGTCCCGCGCCCCGCCGTGCCGGCCCGTCAGCCGCCGCGCGGCCCGGCGGACCTGAGGCCAGGTCGCCGGGCCGCGCCCGTCCCGCTCACCGGTACCGGTTCACAGCAGCGTCCGCCAGTAGGACCAGAACCGGTTGAGGATCAGCAGGGCGATCCCCAGGTACCAGACGGCGGGCACCACCCAGTGCCACCGGGCGACGGCCGGCCACCAGCGCGGGGCCGGCAGCACCCCGCTGCGCAGCAGGTGCAGGGCGGTGTACCAGCACAGCGGCAGCATCACCGCCCACACCACCATGCAGTACGGGCAGAGCGCGCCGATGTCGTACAGCGCCTGGTCGATCAGCCAGAGCACGAAGCCGAGGCCGAGCAGGGTGCCCGTCTGCAGGCCGAGCCAGAACCAGCGGTGGTACACCGCGCCGGCCACCAGGCCGGTGCCGACGGCCGCCAGCGCGCCGAAGGCGGCCAGGCCGATCAGCGAGTTGGGGAAGCCGAAGGCCTCCGCCTGCGCGGTCTGCACCACCGAACCACAGCTGATCACCGGGTTGATGTTGCAGTTCGGGCGGTAGCCCGGGTTCTGCAGCAGGCGGATCTTGTCCACGGTCAGCACCGCCGAGGCCGCGAGGCCCAGCAGCCCGCCGGCCAGCAGCAGGAACGCGTACGGACGGCCGGCGCCGACCGGTGCACCGGGTCTCATCGGTCAGCCCCCGGTGGTCTGGCGGACGAGGGCGGTGAACTGGTCGGCGGCCAGCGGCGCGCCGTCCTTGCCGAAGATGGTCAGCGGCTTGTCGTCCAGCGTCACGGTCGGGGTGCCGCGCACGCCGCTGGCGTTGAAGGCCTTGGCCACCTTGTCGGCCCACGGACGGTAGGTGCCCTCGGTGACGGCCTTGGTGAAGCCCTCGGTCCGCAGCCCCGGCACCTGCGCGGCCAGCTCCAGGATCCGGTTGACGTCGCCGAAGCCGTCCACCCGCTCCTCGGGCTGGTTGGCGTAGAGCACGTCGTGGAACTGCTTGAACTTGTCGGTGCCCTCGTTCAGCGCGGCGCCCATCGCGGCCAGCGCGGTGTGCGAGCCCTGGCCGCCGAGGTTGGTGTCGAGGAACGCCGCCAGGTGGTACTCGATCTTGTACGTGCCGTCGTCGGCCAGCTGCTGGACGGCCTTGCCGGTGGAGGTCTCGAAGCGCTCGCAGACCGGGCAGCGGAAGTCCTCGTACACCTTCAGGGTGTGCGGCGCGTCCGGGCGGCCGTAGACCACCACCGTGCCGTCCGGGCCGGTGGCGTTGGCCGGGACGACCAGCGGCGCGGCGGTCGACGGCGAGGAGTCGCCGTCCTCGGCGGTGGCGATGGCGATGGCGACGCTGCCGGCGACCACGGCCGCCACGCCGAGCGAGGCGAGCGCGATCACCACCCGGCGGCGGACGGCGGCCGCGCGGGCCTCGCGGCGCTGGGCCTCCTGGAGACGCTGGCGGGCGGTGGGCCGCGGCTGCTGCTGGTTCCGGTGGGTCGGCTGGGTCTGGTTCTGCTGGATGGTCATGGTCCGTCGACTCCTGGGCGTGCGGGCGTCGGGGCCGCGCACGGTCGGTGGGGAAAGCGGGCTGGCGGGAGCGCGAGCCGACGGGGTCCGGAGCGGGCGGGGTCCGCGCGGGAGCGCGGATCAGGGCCGGGTGGCGGAGGCCGTCAGCAGGCGAGCGCGAGAGCCGGCGGACCGCGCCGCGGCGCGGGGGAGAGGACCACGTCCTCGGGCAGCGGGAGCGGGCGTTCGGCCGTACGGGCCGGGACCAGCGCCTGCGGGCAGGCCGGGAGCGGGGCGAGCAGCAGGGCCCCCAGCAGCGCCCGGAACGGGGTCGCGAGCAGCGTCCCCAGGGCGCGCAGCGCGTCGGCGAGACCGCCCACGGCGGCGTCGCCCAGCCGCAGCCACGCCGCGGAGGCCAGCGCCAGCACCAGGTGCACCGCCAGCACCAGCAGCTGCACGGCGAAGGTGGACCGGCCCGCCCAGCCGCTCAGCAGCGGGCTGCCGTCCACCGAGCCGCCGCCGCAGACCAGCAGGTTGACGCCGTGCGAGGGCACGGCGGTGGCACAGCTGTCCTGGCCGAGGTTGAAGAGCGTGTTGAGCAGCAGCTCGACCGGCAGCAGCACGGCCGACAGGTGCAGGAAGCACCGCCGGGCACCGTCCAGGGCGGCGGCGAGCAGGAACACGCCCGCCGCGGCGGCGGCCACCAGGACCAGCGGGAGGGCCCGCCCGGTGAGCACGACCTGGCCCAGTGCGGCCAGCGGCACGGCGAGCGCGGTGAACACCGCGGCCCGCAGGGCCCTGGTCGCACGGTTCTCGGTCATGGTCACGGAGTATGCCACGCCCGGGCGGGCGGCCATAGACCGCCTCCCGGCCGCGCACGCCTGGGGGGAGGCGAACTGACGGTCCGCCACGGGTGGCGAGGGGCCGTGGCCGGGTCGGGTGGGGGTCGGGGTGCGGTGGCGGGTGCGGTCGGGTGCGGTCGGGTGCGGTGGCGGGGGGAAGGCGGCGGCATACGCTGGAAGGCGCGAAGGGATGGGTGACGCCGTGCCGAGCGATGCGAAGCGGACCGCCGGTGCGGTGCTGACCGCCCGGATCGCGGACCTGGTCGGACGCCTGCGCGAGCTGGAGCCGGCCGTCCGGGCCGACGCTCCGGACGCCGTCCACCAGATGCGGATCACCGCCCGGCGGCTGCGCGGCGCCCTCGGGGCGTACCGGCGGCTGCTGGCCGACGACCTCGGGGCGGTGGAGGAACTCCGCTGGCTCGGCTCCTCGCTGGGGCGGGCCCGGGACGCGGAGGTGCTGGGCGCGAGGCTGCTGGGCCTGGCCCGCGAGCTGCCGTACGACGCCGGGCGGGACGGGGTGGTGTCCGACCTGGAACAGTGGTCGGCCCTGCAGGCCCGGGAGGGCCGGGTGGAGGTGCTCGCCGCCCTCGACAGCGACCGCTACCGGGCGCTGCTGGCGCTGCTGGGCCGGCTCGCCGGGGAACCGCCGCTGACCGCGCGGGCGGGTGAGCGGGCGGACCGGGAGATCGAGCGGACGATCCGGCGGGAGCGGCGACGCACCGAGCGGCGGGTGACGGCGGCTCTGGAGGCGGTGGCCTCGGTGGCGGAGGGCGTCGACAGCGGGTCGGAGCGGGACCGGGCGCTGCACGACGCGCGGAAGGCGGCGAAGCGGGCGCGGTACGCGGGGGAGCTGGGCGGGACGCGGCAGGCGGGGTTCACCCGGCGGATGAAGGCGGTGCAGGACGTGTTGGGGCGCCACCAGGATGCGGTGATCGCTTGCACGACGGTGCGGCGGCTGTCGGACGGGGGGTTCGGGTACGGGGTGCTGTACGGGCGGGAGGTGGCGGCGGCGGAGCGGGCGCGGGAGGAACTGCCGGGGGTGTGGGGGAGGGGGGAGGGGGCGTGATTCGGGGCGGTGCTGCGGGGCCTCTCGGGGTGGGGGATTCGTCGGGGAGAGGGTGCGGGCGAGTGGTGGGCTGGTGGCGCAGTTCCCCGCGGACGGGGCGCTCTTATCAGGACGTCGTGAGGCCCGCGGTGTGGGCGGCGGTGGTGAGGAGGGTGCGGAGCATGAGGGGAGTGAGGCGGCCGGTGTAGGTGTTGCGGGGGCTGACGTGGAAGCAGCCGTAGAGGTGGAGTGGTGGGCCGCCGTCGGTGGCGGGGAGGAGCGCGTGGGCGCCGTGGCCGAAGGCGGGGCGGGGACGGGGGACCTCCCAGCCGGCGGCGGTGAGGGCGGGGAGGACGGCCTGCCAGGCGAAGCCGCCGAGCGCGACCACGGCACGGAGGGTGGGGCGGAGCAGGGTGAGTTCCCGGGCGATCCACGGCCGGCAGGTGTCCCGTTCGGCCGGGGTCGGCCGGTTCTCGGGCGGGCAGCAGCGGACCGGGTCGGTGATCCGGACCCCGCGCAGGAGGAGGCCGTCGCCCGGGCCGACCGAGTGCGGGAGGGAGGCGAGGCCGAGCTCGTGCAGGGTGGCGTAGAGCAGGTCGCCGGAGGGGTCGCCGGTGAAGATCCGGCCGGTCCGGTTGGCGCCGTGGGCGGCGGGGGCGAGCCCGACCAGGACGAGCGGCGCGTCCGGTGGGCCGAAGCCGGGGACCGGGCGGGCCCAGTACTCCTGGTCGAAGAAGGCCCTGCGCTTGGTGCGGGCGGCCTCCTCGCGCCAGGCGACCAGCCGGGGGCAGGCCCGGCAGTCGACCACCAGGGCGTCCAGCTCGGCCAGGGTGCTCAGGCCCGCCGCGGGGTGGTGCTGCATGGCCCGATGGTAGGACGTGGGGCCGCCGGAGGACCGCGCTCGGTGGCGCCGCACGCCGCGGTACCGCGGAGTAGCGTGGGGGTACGGGATCGTGGATGGGGCCGAGGTGGCGGCGATGATCGTACTGGACGTGGTTCTGGCGGTGATCTGCCTGATGGCCGTCTACATGGGTTTGAGCGTGCGCATGGTGCAGCAGTACCAGCGCGGCGTGGTGTTCCGCTTCGGGCGGGTGCTGGAGGAGGTCCGCCGGCCCGGGCTGCAGCGGATCGTGCCGGTGGCCGACCGGCTGACCAAGGTGAACGTGCAGATCGTGACCATGCCCATCCCCGCGCAGGAGGGCATCACCCGCGACAACGTGACGGTCCGGGTGGACGCGGTGGTGTACTTCAAGGTTGTCGACCCGGTGAAGGCCATCGTCAACGTGCAGGACTACAACTTCGCGATGTCGCAGGTGGCGCAGACCTCGCTGCGTTCGATCATCGGCAAGAGCGAGCTGGACGACCTGCTGGCCAACCGGGAGCCGATCAACCAGGGCCTGGAGATCATGCTGGACAACCCGGCGCTCGGCTGGGGCATCCAGATCGACCGGGTGGAGATCAAGGACGTCGCTCTGCCGGAGTCCATGAAGCGCTCGATGGCGCGGCAGGCGGAGGCGGACCGGGAGCGGCGGGCCCGGATCATCACGGCCGACGGCGAGTACCAGGCGTCGGCCCGGCTCTCGGAGGCGGCCGCGATCATGAGCGCCACCCCGGCGGCGCTCCAACTGCGGCTGCTGCAGACGGTGGTGGAGGTGGCGGCGGAGAAGAACTCCACCCTGGTGCTGCCCTTCCCGGTGGAGCTGCTGCGTTTTCTGGAAAGCGCCACCGAGAGCCGTACCGGGAAGTCGGCCGAGAAGGAGCCGGCCGCGCCGCAGGCGGTGGAGCAGCTGGAACTGCCGGACCTGGACGAGGTCCTGGCCCAGCCGCCGCTGGAGCCGCCGACCCCGCTGGAGCCGCGGCGGCCGGACACCCCGGCGGCGTGACACCCGGATGGCGGGTCCGGCCGGCCCGGACCACGATGGAGGGGGAGCAGCCGGCCGAACCGGGAGGCGTGACCATGACCACAGCGAGAGAGATCATGCATCCGGGCGCCGAGTGCGTCGGGGAGACGGAGACGCTCGCCGACGCGGCGCGGATCATGCGGGAACGGGACGTCGGCGCGCTGCCGATCTGCGGGGAGAACCAGAAGCTGCTGGGCATCCTCACCGACCGGGACATCGTGCTGAAGTGCATCGCCGAGGGTCGGGACCCGAGCCTGGTCAAGGCGGTCGAACTGGCCGTCGGGCGGCCGATGGTGGTCGAGGAGGACGAGGACGCCGAGCAGGTGCTGAGGGTCATGGAGCAGCACCTGGTGCGTCGGCTTCCGGTGATCAACCACCCCGACCACAAGCTGGTCGGCATGATCAGCGAGGCCGACATCGCCCGGCACCTGCCGCAGGAGCGGGTGGCGGAGTTCGTCACCACGATCTGTGCCGAGTAGGGCCGGCGAGCCCGCCGTACGGAGTGGAGGCGCCCCCGGTGGGCGCCTCCCGCCGTGTCTCAGCCCGGGAAGGCGTAGACGGTGGTGGCGTGGGCGGCGGGCTCCTCCTCGCCCTCGGGGGTGAGGTCCACGTCGATGAAGCCGAGGCGGCGGCCCAGCTTGGTGACCCGGGCGGTGACCAGCACGTCCTTGCCCAGCACCGCGCGCTGGAAGCTGGTCGACTGCTGGATGGTGGTCATCGGGCCGTACGTGCCGCGGGCCGCGGAGATCGCGACCACGGTCGCCGTGTCGGCCGCCGCCATCAGCGCCTGGCCGGACAGGGCGCCGCCCTCCCGGGCCAGTTGGTCGGACCAGGGGAGCCGGAGCACCGCGTGCCGCTCGCCGGTCTCGACGACCGACAGGCCGAGGGCCTGTACCCAGGGGGCGAAGTTGTCGGCGAGGATGGAGTCGGCCTCGGTGGTGGTGAGAGTCGCCATGGCTGGATGGTAGGCGCCGCCCGTCCGGATGGCGAGACACCCGGGGCCGGTTCGTCAGGGGCGTGCGGGGCGGTCGGCAGGCGCGCGGAGGGGCCGCCCGGGGGTGCGTGGACGAGGGCACGGGAGCTGTCGACACGAGCTGAGGGGGCGGGCATGCGGATGTACTCCACGTCGACCGGGCGGGGCGGGCGGAGGTTCCGGCCGGTGCTGGACCGGGCGCCGGTGGCGCTCTCCGGGGCGGCGGCCCTGGTCGCGGGGGTGGCGCTGGCCTTCGGGCTCTCCTGTCTGGGGGAGCTGCGCGACGGCTGGTTCGCGCTGGCGGCGTTCGCCGCGCTCTGCGCTCTGCTGGGGGCGGGTTCGCGGCCGTGGGCGGCGCCGGTGATCGGCGGCGCGGCCTGGCTGTTCTACAACGGGTTCGCCGAGCACAGCTACGGTGAACTGGGCTGGTCCGGAGTGGAGTTGGTCCGGCTGGCGCTGCTGGTGCTGGCCGCGGCCGCCGGGACGGTGCCGGCCGCCGTACCGCGGCGCACCGTCCGGGCACAGCCGGTGGCGCCGGTGCGCCCCGGGCGCGGAGAGTGGCCCCGGGCCCGGGGGCGGAATGCTCCGGACGACTGATTCCGGGCTCCGCTCCCGGCGGGTTCCCCGAGGGCGCAGGGGCGGGGGCCCGGGCCCAACCGTGCCCGGTCACCGCCCGGTTGACCTGCGGCGACGGCGACGGCCCGGGCGGATTCGGGCGGCTCGGCGGGGTCGCCCGGATCCGGTCGGGCGGCGCCGGGGGCGCATACGCTCGCGAGTGTGTTCAACCTGCCCCAGGCGCTCAAGCGCCTCGTGATCGGCAAGGCCATGCGCAGCGAGGAGCTGGGCGAGACGCTGCTCCCCAAGCGGCTGGCCCTGCCGATCTTCGCCTCCGACCCGCTGTCCTCGGTGGCGTACGCCACGCAGGAGATCCTGCTGGTGCTCACCGTCGGCGGCACCGCGTTCCTCTACCTGACGCCGTGGATCGCGGCGGCCGTGGTGGCGCTGATGACCGTGGTGGTGCTCTCGTACCGGCAGGTGGTGCACGCCTACCCGAGCGGCGGCGGCTCGTACGAGGTGGCGTCGACCAACCTGGGGGCGAACGCGGGGCTGGTGGTGGCCGCCTCGCTGCTGGTCGACTACGTGATGACGGTTGCGGTGTCGGTGGCCTCGGGCGTGGACAACATCATCTCGGCCTTCCCCGGCTTCGACGACTTCCGGGTGCTGATGGCGCTCGCGTTCGTGGCCCTGCTGACCGCGGTCAACCTGCGCGGCGTCCGGGAGTCGGGCAACGCCTTCGCCGCCCCGACGTACCTGTTCATCGGCGCGATGCTGCTGATGATCGCCACCGGGCTGGTCCGGGTGGCGTTCGGACACGCGCCGGAGGCCGCCAGCGCGCAGTACGGGATCATCCCGGAGGACGGCAAGAACACCCTGGCCGGGTTCGCGCTGCTGATGCTGGGCCTGCGCGCGTTCGCCTCCGGCTGTACCGCGCTCACCGGCGTGGAGGCGATCTCCAACGGCGTGCCGGCCTTCCGCAAGCCCAAGTCGAAGAACGCCGCGGCCACCATGGCGGCCATGGGGATCATCGCGGTCACCATGTTCGCCGGGGTCACCGCGCTGGCGATGATCGCCGACGTGCACGTCGCCGCGGACAGCTGCGACCTGACCGGCTTCCCGAACTGCACCACCGAGCCGCAGCAGACCGTCATCGCCCAGCTCGCGGCCTCGGTGTTCGGCGGGGACGACAGCGTGCTGTTCTACCTGGTCCAGGCGGCCACCGCGCTGGTCCTGATCCTGGCGGCGAACACCGCGTTCAACGGCTTCCCGCTGCTGGCCTCGATCCTCGCCGAGCACCGCTACCTGCCGCGGCAGCTCCACACCCGCGGCGACCGGCTGGCCTTCTCCAACGGCATCATCGCCCTGGCCCTGGTGGCCGGCGCCCTGCTGTGGGCGTACGACGCCAACGTCACCGACCTGATCCACCTGTACATCCTGGGCGTGTTCACCTCGTTCACGCTCTCGCAGACCGGCATGGTCCGGCACTGGAACCGCACCCTGGCCGCCGAGACCGACCCGGCCGTGCGGACCGCCGCCCACCGCGCCCGGGCCATCAACGCCCTCGGCGCGGTCACCACGGCGCTGGTGCTGGTGATCGTGCTGATCACCAAGTTCACCCAGGGCGCGTGGCTGGCCGTGCTGGCGGCGGCCGTGCTGTGGACGATGATGCACGGCATCCGCCGCCACTACGACGCGGTGGCCGCGGAGCTGGCGATCACCGACCCGCACGAGGAGGCGGTCCGGCCCCAGAAGGTGCACGGGATCGTGCTGGTCTCCAAGCTCCACAAGGCCACCCTGCGGGCCCTCGGCTACGCCCAGGCGTTCCGGCCGGACACCCTGGAGGCGCTCAGCGTCGCGGTGGAGAGGGACACCACCCGGCAGCTGAAGGAGGCGTGGGACGCCTACGGGATCCCGGTGCCGCTGAAGATCCTCGACTCCCCGTACCGGGAGATCACCAAGCCGGTGGTGCAGTACGTGCGGACGGTGCGGCGCAACGACCCGCGGGACGCGGTGGCGGTGTTCATCCCGGAGTACGTGGTCGGGCACTGGTGGGAGCACGTGCTGCACAACCAGTCGGCGCTGTGGCTGAAGAGCCGGCTGCTGTTCACCCCCGGCGTGATGGTGATCAGCGTGCCGTGGCAGCTGTCCTCCGCGCCGCGGGCGGACCGGCCCGCGCGGCGGGCGCCGGGGGCGATGCGCCGGGGCGAGCCGGCGCAGGTCAAGGACGTGCCGGAGCCGGGGAAGCTGTGAGGCACCGGCCCTGTCGGCAGACCGCCCTCACTCGGACAGGCCTTGGGGCCGCCAGGTGACGAAGCGGGCCACCAGGGCGGCGGCCAGGAGGAGGGTGAGGTTGAAGCCGAGGACCAGGGCCGCCTGGGCGGGCCAGTCGGTGGCGGCGGTGGTGCGGTAGAGGTTGTCCTGGGGCCACCAGGAGGCGAGCAGCCAGCAGACGGCGAGGTGGGTCGCCCGCGCCAGCCAGGCGGGCCGGCCCTGGAGCCGTACCGCCGCCCCGCCCAGCAGCAGGAAGGCCGCGCCCAGCCCGAACCCGGCCGCCTCGCAGACGTACAGGGCCTCGAACACGCCGGCCCACGGGCCGGGGACGGCGGAGGTGTCGGTGGAGCCGGGCCACAGGTCCGGGGTGAGGGCGTAGGCCAGGCCGCCGAGGAACAGGGTCAGCAGGAGGTGGGCGAGCGGTCGCTGCCGGCCCGCGCCGTCCGGTCGGCCGGCGGACCCGCCGCCCTTGACGCCGCGCGGACGGGCCGCCTTGCCGCCGCCCTCGGCCGGCGGGCGGGGAGCCGGCAGCGGCAGGTGCCGGCGGTCCAGCTTGCCGGCCCGGGTGCGGGGGAGGGCGGGCAGCGGGACGACCGCGTCCGGCACCGCGTCGGCGGGCAGCCGCTCGGCCAGGTACGCGCGCAGCGCCCACGGGTCGGCCGGCGCCTCGGCGCCCTCCTCCGGGCCGGTCACCACGTACGCCACCAGCCGGTGGTCGAGCTCGGCGACGGCGCTCTCCTTGACGGCCGGGTGGCCGCGCAGCGCCGCCTCCACCCCGGCCGAGCGGGCGCCGGTCCGGTCGGTGTCGCGGCCGAGGTACTCCAGGAGGCCGTCCGGGCGGCGCCGGGCCAGGTCGCCGGTGCGGTAGATCCGGCCGTCGGGGTCGTGCTCGGTGGTGACGAAGCGGGCCGAGGTCAGCTTGGGCCGGTTGAGGTAGCCGCGGCCGACCCCGGGACCGCCGAGACAGATCTCGCCGACCTCCCCGTCCGCCACCGGACGGCCCTGCGGGTCGAGCAGGTGGACCCGGTTGCCGGGGAACGGGGTGCCGATCAGGGACACCGTCTCCGGGTGCTCGGGCGGGTCGGCGAGGGCGGCGGTGTCGAAGTAGGTGCTGTCCACGGAGGCCTCGGCCACGCCGTACACGTTGAGCACCCGGACGGCGGGGCCCAGGTAGCCCTGGAGACGCAACTGCTCGTCGAGGTACCACTTCTCCGCGCCGACGGTGAGCAGGCGGAGCTGGCCCAGCTCCAGGCCGCGCGGGCGGAGGTGGTCGAACAGGCGGCGCGCGGTGTGGAGGTTGGTCTCCATCACGGTGATCTGCCCGTCCACCACCAGGGCGTGCAGTTCGGCGACGTCCGCCGTCCGGTCGAGGGTGAAGTTGCGGCGGGCCAGCACCAGGACGGCGCCGCTGCCGAGGGCGCGTATCCAGTCCGCGGTGAAGACGTCGAACTCCAGGGTCGCCGTCTGCAGCACCCGGTCGGCCGGGGTGAGGTGGTAGACCTGTTGCCAACCCCGGAAGGAGTGCAACAGGTTTCGGTGCTCGACCACCGCGCCCTTGGGCAGGCCGGTCGAGCCGGAGGTGTAGAACACACAGGCCGGCTCGGTGCCGGAGAGCGTCACCGCGGGCCGCCCGGCGGGCAGTTCGGCGAACGCCGGGGCGGCGGTGTCCACGCAGAGCAGGTCCGCCTCGGCCGCGTCGGCCAGTCGGACCCGGTACACCTCCTCGGTCACCACCACCAGCGGGTCGGCGTCCACCAGGACGTGGCGGATCACCCGGTCCGGGCCGGTCGGCTCCAACGGCACGTACGCCGCACCGGTCTTGAGCACCGCCAGCAGCGCCGTCAGCAGCTCAGGACCGCGGCCCAGGGCGACCGCGGCGATCCGGCCCGGGCCCAGCCCCAGCCCGATCAGGTGGTGGGCCAACCGGTTGGCCCGGGCGTCCAGTTCGCCGTACGACAGCCGCTGGTCGCCGCAGACCACGGCGACCGCCTGGGGCGCCCGCAGCGCCCGCTCCTCGAACAGCTCGTGCACCGTCTGCAGCTCGCCGGTCATGGCGACCGACCCCCCTCCTCGTCCGCGGACATCCCACCCTGTCCGCCCCCACTGACAGTGTGCATGCCGTGCGTCTGGGTGACGGAGGGGTGGGAACGGGTGGTTGCAGACCTGTCACCGGACCGGGACCTCGGCAGGACCTGGCCGGTGGGCCGTCGTCGGGTCGGCGCGCAGCGGGTCCTGACGGTCCGTCAGGCGACGGAGCGGACGGCCGCGACGAAGGCGGCGGGGTCGGTGACGCTCAGCCGCAGGCGGCGCAGCGGGACCGGGATGCCCATCATCCGGGCGGAGGCGGCCGGGTCCACCTCCAGCCGGACCAGGCCCCGCGCGGAACCGTTGACCAGCCAGTCGCCGGCGAAGCCGTGCACGCCCCAGCCGGTCACCCGGCCCGGCGCGGGGGCCGCCGTACGGATCGCGTCCAGCGGTATCCGGGCGCGGAACGCCCAGCCCATCCGGACCTCCAGCGCGCCGGCCGCCAACCGGATCCGCGCGCGGCGCGGGCCCAGCCCGAGCGGCACCGAGAACGGCAGGAACCAGCGGTCGTAGCGGAGGGCGAAATCCTGTTCGGTCACGGACGTCAGCCTCCCACACGGGCCCGGCGGTCGAGCCACCGTCTTGACGGGATCCTGACGGTGGCGGCGATCACCCGGAGGCCGCCCGACCGGCACCCGGCGGAACCGGGTGGTCGGCGAGCCGCGTCTGAAGTCCACGTCGGCCCGACGATCATGGGCCGGTGAGGCAGCGCCCGGCCCGGAGCCGTGCGGCGCGCGGACGAGGACGAGGAGCGCCGATGGCGGTGGGGACCACAGCGACGCCGACCGGGCGGCCGGACACGCCGGCCGGACCCACGGGACGGGTCCGGCGGTGGCTGAGGACCGCGGCGGCGGGTCTGTGCGGGCTGCTGCTGCTCCCCCCGCTGGTGCTGGGCGTGGTGCGGGTGGCGGGCCTGGACGACGGCACCGTCTGGGCGATGCCGATGGCCGGCCTCCCGTACGTGGCGCTGCTCGCGGTCCTCGCCCTGGCGGGATCGGCGGCGCTGCGGTCGCGGTGGCTGGTGGTGGCGGCCGCGCTGGTGACGGTGGCTCACCTGTGGTGGGTGGTGCCGCGGTTCGTGCCCGAGGGTGGCTCGGTGCCGGAGGCCGCCCCGCGGCTGCGGATCGCCACCAGCAATGCGTACCTCGGCGGGGTGGACCCGGACGCGGTGGTCCGGCTGGTCCGCGACCAGCGGGTGGACGTGCTCGCCATGGAGGAACTCGACGCCGGCGCCGCCCACCGACTGGACACCGCAGGACTGACCGAGCTGATGCCGTACCGGGTCCGCCCGGAGGGCCGGGACACCGCGATCTACTCGCGGCTGCCGCTCACCCCGGGCACCGGGCCGCAGACCACGGCCGAGGTGGCGGTCGGCGGACGGACGGTCAAGGTGGTCGCGGTGCACACCTGGTACCCGCTCGGGGACTCCGGCCGGTGGGCCGCCGACTTCCGGTCGATCCGCGCGGAGGCGGCCGCCGGCACCCGGGACGCCGTGTACCTGGGCGACTTCAACGCCACCGTCGACCACGCGCCGATGCGGGACCTGCTGGACCAGGGACTCACCGACAGCCACGCCGAACTGGGACAGGGCATGGCACCGACCTTCCCGGTGGGATGGTCGCTGCCCTCGGTGATCCAGATCGACCACGTGCTGCACGGCGGGGCGCTGCGGGCGGTGGACGTCTCCGAGCACGCGCTGCCGGGGAGCGACCACCGGGCGGTGGTGGCGGAGCTGGCCCTGACGGGGTGAACGGCCCTGCCGGTGGCCGGGCTCAGTGGTCGGCCTCCCGGAGGGCGTCGCGGAGCAGCTGGGCGAGGTGGACGGCCCTCCGGCCGTCGGCGAGTTGGGCGATCTGAGTGCGGCAGCTGAGGCCGTCGGCGAGGACGACGGTGTCCTCGCCGGCCGCCCGGACGGCCGGCATCAGGACGCGTTCGGCCACCGCGACCGAGACCTCGTAGTGGCCGCGGGTGAAGCCGAAGTCGCCCGCCAGGCCACAGCATCCGGAGTCCAGCACCCGGTTGTCCAGACCGGTGCGGGCGTCGATCCGGCGGTCCGCGCCGGTGCCGAGGACCGCGTGCTGGTGGCAGTGGACCTGGGTGATCGCCGATCGCCCGTCCAGACGCGGGAGTTCGGCCCCGGACTCGTCCAGGAACTCGGCGAGGGTCCGGACCCGGTCCGGGAACTCCCGTTCGCCGATCAGCCGGGGCCACTCCTCGCGGAGCGCGGCCGTGCAGCTCGGCTCCAGCCCGACGACCGGCAGCCCCGGCGGCAGCGCCCGCAGGCTGCGCCGCATCACCCGGCGGGCGAGCGAGAGCTGGCCGGTGGAGACCAGGGTGAGCCCGCAGCAGACCGGCCCGCCGGGCAGCCGGACGGCGAAGCCGAGCCGCTCCAGCACCTCCACAGCGGCCATCGCCGGCTCGGGGTCGAGGAGTTCCGCCATCGAGTCCGGCCACAGCAGGACGGGCCGGGCCCCCGCCGGTTCGGGGTGCTGGGCACGGTAGCGGCGGAACCAGGAGGTGAAGGTCCGCTCCGGCAGCGGAGGCAGGTCGCGCCGCGGGTCGATGCCGCCGATCCGCTTCAGCAGGGCCGCGGTCGAGGGCGTCGCCAGCAGCCGGTTGGCCACGCCGGGGGCGAGCGCGGCGGCGCGCAGCCACAGCGGCAGCCAGCCCAGCGAGAGGTGCGCGGCCGGCCGCACACGGCGGCGGTAGTGCTGGTGCAGGAACTCCGACCGGTAGGCGGCCATGTCCACGTGGACCGGGCAGTCGCTGGAGCAGCCCTTGCAGCCGAGGCACAGGTCCAGCGCCTCGCGCACCTCCTCGGAGCGCCAGCCGCCGGTGACCAGGTCGCCGCGCATCATCTCGGCGAGCAGCCGGGCCCGGCCGCGGGTGGAGTGCCGTTCCTCGCGGGTGGCCATGTAGCTCGGGCACATCACCCCGGTGGTCGGGTCCACGCACGTGGCCACGCCCACGCAGCGGTGCACCGCGGTGAGCAGGCTGCCGCCGTCCCGCTCGTAGGGGAGGGCCAGCGGCAGCAGGTCGCGGCCGGCGAAGCGCAGGTCGGCGTCGAGCGGCCGGGGGTCGACCAGGGCGCCGGGGTTGAGCAGGTTCCCCGGGTCCCAGATCCGCTTGAACCGGCCGAACAGGTCGATCACCTCGGGCGGGTACATCCTCGGCAGCAGCTCGGCCCGGGCCTGGCCGTCGCCGTGCTCCCCGGACAGCGAACCGCCGTGCGCCACCACCAGGTCGGCGGCCTCCTCCATGAACGCCCGGAACGCGCCCAGCCGCCGCGGATCGGTCAGCGGATAGTCCAGCCGAAGGTGGACGCAGCCCTCGCCGAAGTGCCCGTACGGCACCCCGCGCAGGCCGTGCCGGGCCAGCAGGGCCCGCAGGTCGCGCAGGTAGCCGCCGAGCCGCTCGACCGGGACGGCGGAGTCCTCCCAGCCGGGCCAGGCCTCCGAGCCGTCCGGCAGCCGGGTGACGATGCCCGCCCCGGACTCGCGGACGGCCCACAGCTGCCGTTGCTCCGCCGCGTCGGTGACCACGGCCGCGGTGGCGCCCCGCTCGCGGCGGACGGCGTCCGCCAGCGCCCGGGCGGCGTCCAGGGCCTCGGCCGGGTCCGCTCCGCCGGCCTCCAGGAACAGCCAGCACGCGCCGGCGGGCAGCCGGTCCAGGGCCGGTGGCCGCGGGCCGGCCGCCAGCAGCGCCGCGATCAGGTCGGCGGCCATCCCCTCGACCGTCAGCGGGCGCAGCGGCAGCAGCGCGGGGACGGCGTCGGCGGCCGCGGTCTCGTCGGGGTAGCCGGCCACCACCAGGGCGCGGGCCGCCGGGGCGGCGACCAGCTCCACGGTGGCGCCGAGCAGCAGCGCGCAGCTGCCCTCCGTCCCGGTCAGGGCGCGGACCAGGTCGTAGCCGCGCTCGGGGAGCAGCGCGTCCAGCGGGTAGCCGGAGGTGCGCCGGGGCAGGTCGGGCATGCCGCGGCGGAGGACCTCCAGGTTCTCGGCGGCCAGGTCCTGGAGGGCGCGGTGCAGGGCGCCCTCGCGGCCCGGCCGTTCCCGCAGCGCGGCCCGCTCGGCGGCGGACAGCGGGCCGGTGACGGTGAGTTCGGTGCCGTCGGCGAGCAGCAGGTCCAGCGAGCGGAGGTTGTCGCTCGTCCGGCCCCAGACCACCGAGTGCGGGCCGCAGGCGTTGTTCCCGATCATCCCGCCGAGGGTGCAGCGGCTGTGCGTGGACGGGTCGGGCCCGAAGCGCAGCCCGTACCGGGAGGCGGCCCGCTGGAGGTCGTCCAGGACCGTGCCGGGCTCGACCCGGGCGGTGCGGGCCTCCGGATCGACCGCCAGGACGCGGCCCAGGTGGCGGCGGAAGTCCAGCACCACCGCGCCGGGGCTGACCGCCTGCCCGCCGATGCTCGTCCCGGCGCCGCGCGGCACCAGCGGGACACCGTGCTCCCGGCAGAGCGCCACCGCGGTACGGACGTCGTCCAGGTCGGCCGGTTTGACCACGCCGAGCGGCGGGTGGCGGTAGTTGGACGCGTCGTGGGCGTAGACGGCGCGCTCGGCCGCGCCGAAGCGGACCTCGCCGCGGAGGGCGCGGGAGAGGGCGTCGGCGAGAGCGTGGGCCATGCCTCGATCATGGCAGGGCCGGACGGCCAGGGGGTTGCGCGCCCGGGACGGCTCAGCGGCGGCCCACGGCGCCGCGGGCGATGTGGGAGAGCTTGGCGACCTCGAAGGCGGCGTAGGCGCCGCTGGCGAGGAGGGAGAACTTGATGCCCTCGCGGCCGTCCGGGCGGCGGTAGCCGTCGGGGACGAAGCGGCGGTAGTGCTCGGCGGCGCGGTGGAAGAACTGCGGCCGCTCGGCCCGCGGCACGCAGCCCGCCAGGTCGAAGACGAACAGGTAGTGCCGGATCATCCGGGTGAACAGGTGCGGCCGCACGGTCTCCAGCTCGGTGCGCTGGTCCAGCATCCCGAAGCTCTGCTCGTACTGGTCGAACACGTCGAAGTGGCTGGCGCCGGGGGAGCCGGTGGGGTGCAGGGTGTGCCGGCGGCGGATGGTCACGCACTCGCGGTCGAGGACCGCGACCCGGTGGGCGGCGAGCATGGCGGCGTGGACCGCGGGCACCTCCTCGTAGTGGCCGTCCGGGAAGGCGGGGGCGAGGCCGCGGCGGAGCAGGCGGTCCCAGGCCAGCGGAGGTGCGCCGAGCAGCTCGGGGCGGTCCAGCGGGGCGAACACCGCGGGGCCGGCTGCGGCCAGCAGCTCGGCGGCGCCGCCCGGCCAGACCCGGTCGTTGTACTCCCGGGCGTGGCCGAACAGCAGGACGTCCACCTCGCCCGTCTCGGTGAGCCGGTCGGCCATCGCCTGGAGGGCGTCCGGCGCCACCACGTGGTCGCTGTCCAGGTAGAGCAGGTACGCGCCGGTGGCGCGGGCGGCGCCGGCGTTGCGGCTGCGGCCGATGCCGACGCTGGCGTCCAGGCGGAGCACGGTCACCCGGGGGTCGCGGATCTCGTAGGCGTCGGCGACCCGCTCCGGACAGTCGGGGGAGCGGTCGACGACCAGCACCACCTCGAAGTCGCGGAACGACTGCGCGAGCAGCGAGTCGAGGCAGTCCTTCAGCTGCTTGTGCTGGTCGTAGGCGGGGAGCACGACGGAGATCAGCGGTGCGGGCATGGGCACGGAGGTTATGGGCGTGGACACGACCACGCAAAGGCCGGAAGTCGCCCGAAGTCGTGCAATTCCGGTCATAGAAGAAGCAACGTACGCGAAATCTTCACGAGATACCCACGCGTACCGCGAGGTCGCCCCGAACGGCGCAGGGCGGCCGCACCCCCGAGGGGTCGGCCGCCCTGCGCATGTACCGGCCGGTAGCCGGTCGGGTCGGTCAGTACCAGTGGTGGGTCTGCCAGAACGCCCAGGCGGCGCACGGGCTGCCGTACCGCTCGTTCATGTAGGCGAGGCCCCACTTGATCTGGGTGGCCGCGCTGTCCTGCCAGTCCGGGCCGGCGGAGGCCATCTTCGAGCCGGGCAGGGCCTGGACCAGGCCGTACGCGCCCGAGGACGGGTTGGTGGCGTGGACGTTCCAGCCGCTCTCGTGCTCGACGATGTTGCTGAAGCACTGCAGCTGGCCGGCCGGGACCAGCTGGGCGGCGATCTGCTGCGGAGTGCCGGTCAGCGCGCTGCGGGCCTGCGAGCGGGAGGCGGCCTCGGCCGCGGCCTTCGCCTTGGCGTCCGCCTCGGCCTTGGCCTTGGCCGCCGCGGCGGCCCGGGCCTTCGCCTCCGCCGCGGCCTTCGCCCTGGCCTCCTCGGCCGCGCGGGCCTCGGCCTGCGCCTGGGCCTCGGCCTGCGCCTTGGCGTCCGCCTCGGCCTCGGCATCGGCTTCCGCCTTGGCCTGGGCCTCCGCGGCCGCCTGGGCCTCGGCGGCCGCCTGGGCCTCCGCGGCGGCCTGGGCGTCGGCGGCGGCCTTGGCGTCCGCCTCGGCCTTGGCCTGGGCGTCGGCGACGGCTTGGGCGTCGAGTGCGTCAGCGGTCGGGGCGGAGCTGACGACGGTCCGCGGGGCGGCGACCTCGGCGACGGGGGCGTCCTGCGGCAGGGCCAGCGCCAGGGTCGCCGAGCCGGCCACGGCGAGCGTGGCGACACCGGTGATCACGGCGTTGCGGCGCCGGCGGAGCTTCGCGGGGAGCTGGGCGTGCTTGGGGGGCATGCGGGCGGACAACCTCTTCCGTCGTGCGGGGCCGGTCCGGGCGCACGGGTGGTGCGACGCGTGTTCGCGGAGCAGGCCCGTCGGCCCGGGGAGCGGCCGTGGCGCCCCGTCGTACGGACCGGGGCGGGCGGGGGAACGCGGCGGAGAACCGCCGCGCCGCCTTGCGGCCCGCACATTCTTCTCAGACCCCCGGAAGGGCGGCAACGAGCCCGGGAACTACGGCCGGTAGTAGGCGAACCGACGCGCCCGGGGCCCGCACGGGCGCTCCGGCCGCGCTTACCCACTCCTTACGCCTGCCGGGCCGGGGGCCTCCGACCTGCCGGGATCGGGTGGCTGACCAGCGGGGATTCCCCGGCGGGCGGCCGTCGGCGGGCCCGTGGCCCGCGGCCGGGTGTGTCGCGGAGCCGGCCACCGACTATCCAGGACCGTAGTGCTCCCGGGGCGTGTGGGCGGGCTCACAGCGGAGCCGCGGCGGGATCGGCGCAGCGCGACCGGGCGGCTACGGTCCGGGAGCGGGTACGTGGGCTGCTGTGTGGATGCGCCGGCGGTGTGGTCGGGCCGGGGGTGACGCGCGGCACACCCCGGTGGCCGGGGCGGAGCGGCGGAATCCGATACTGACCGCATGGTGATCGCACTGGTGCTGCTGCTGGCCGTGGTCTCCGTCGTCGCAGGGGCGCAGTGGTACCTGTGGCGGCGGCTGGTCCGGGACGTCTCCGCCCCCGGTGGCCGGTACCGGCGAGCCGGCACGGTCCTCGCCGTGGTGCTGCCGCTGCTCAGCGTGGGCGCGGTGGTCGGCGGACGGCTGCTGCCGCTGGCCGCGGAGCGCTGGCTGGCCTGGCCGGGGTTCCTGTGGATGCCGTCGATGCTCTATCTGGTGCTCGCCCTGCTGGTGGCGGAGCCGGTGCGGTACCTGCTGCTGCGGCGGGCCCGGCGAGCGGCGGCCGCCGCCCGGGTGCCGGGGGCCGCGCCGGAGCGGGTGGCGGTGGCGGTCGGCGGCCGTTCCGGCCCGGACGTCACGGAGGGTGCGGCGGAGGGTGCGGGGGAGCGGGAGGCGGGCGAGGTCGGCGAGGGGTCGGTGGACCCGTCGCGGCGGCTGTTCGTGGCGCGCACCCTGGCGGTGGCCGCGGGCGGCGCGGCCGCGGCCGTGGTGGGCAACGGCGCGTACGGGGTGCTGCGCGGCCCGCGGCTGAAGCAGGTCACCGTCCCGCTGGCGAAGCTGCCGCGCCGGGCGCACGGCTACCGGATCGCCGTGGTCAGCGACATCCACCTCGGGCCGATCCTCGGCCGCGCGCACACCCGGCGGATCGTCGACACCGTCAACGGCGCCCAGCCCGACCTGATCGCCATCGTCGGCGACCTGGTGGACGGCAGCGTCCCCGACCTCGGCCCGGCCGCCGTGCCGCTGGCCGACCTGCGGGCCCGCGACGGCGCGTACTTCGTCACCGGCAACCACGAGTACTTCTCGGGTGCCGCCCCCTGGGTGGAGTTCGTCCGCGAGCTCGGCATCCACCCGCTGGAGAACGCCCGCACCGAGCTGCCGTGGTTCGACCTGGCCGGGGTCAACGACATCGCCGGCGCGGCCGAGGGCCACGGGCCGGACTACGACCGGGCGCTCGGCGACCGCGACCGGGCGCGCACCGCCGTCCTGCTCGCCCACCAGCCCGTCACCATCCACGACACCGTCAGGTACGGCGTCGACCTCCAGCTCTCCGGGCACACCCACGGCGGCCAGCTCTGGCCCGGCAACTACATCGCGGAACTCGCCAACCCGACCGTCGCCGGCCTGGAGCGCTACGGCGACACCCAGCTGTACGTCACCCGGGGCGCCGGCGCCTGGGGGCCGCCGGTCCGGGTCGGCGCGCCCTCCGACATCACCGTGATCACCCTGGCCTCGCCCGCGGCCTGACGGTCCGTCGGCCATGACGTCTCAGCAAATGGAATTGTCTGTCTCATGATGCGGTAGCCGTCCTAGGGTCGGCGGCATGGACCAGTACGCGCGGCACCGCAAGTGGCTGATGCTCGCCCTCGGGACGGGCGGACAGACCGCCAGTACCACCGTCTGCTACGGCCTGCCCTACCTCATCCCCGCCCTGCGCACGGAGTACGGGCTCGGCCTGGCGCAGGCCGGACTGCTGGTCTCCTGCCCGATCCTCGGCATCCTGCTGGCGCTGATCGGCTGGGGCGTGGTGGCCGACCGCCGGGGCGAGCGGTTCGCGCTGGCCGCCGGGCTGCTCCCGGCGGCGGCCGTGCTGGCGCTCGCCACGGGCACCCGCGACGTCCGGGTGCTGGCGGTGCTGCTGGTGCTGACCGGCGCGGCCGGGGCCTCGGTCAACTCGGCCTCGGGACGGCTGGTGATCGGCTGGTTCCCGGCTGAGCGGCGGGGCATCGCCATGGGCGTCCGACAGGCCTCCCAGCCGCTCGGCGTAGGGCTCGCCGCCGCCACCCTGTCGCCGATCGCAGGCCTCGGCGGCACCGCGGCCGCGCTGGGATTCTGCGCGGCCCTGTGCGGGGTGGCCGGCGCCGCCGTCGCCCTCTGGGCCGTCGACCCGGCCCGGCCCACCCCGGAGGAGGCCGCCCGGACCGCCTCCCCCTACCGCGGCGGCTACCTGTGGCGGCTGCACGCCGCCGCCGGGCTGCTGTGCGTGCCGCAGTTCGTGGTCACCGGGTTCGCGCTGGTCTTCCTGATCGAGGCCCGAGGCTGGTCGGCGGGCACGGCGGGCGGGGTGCTTGCCGCCGCGAACCTGGCAGGCGCGGGGGTCCGGCTGCTCGCCGGGTGGTGGTCGGACCGGGTGGGGAGCCGAGTGCGGCCGATGCGGGTGCTGGCGCTGGCGACGGCCGGGGACGTGGTGCTGCTGGCGCTGGGCGCGGCGCTGGACTCCCCACTGGGGACGGGGGCGCTGCTGCTGGCGGCGGGGCTGACGGTGAGCACCAACGGGCTGCACAACACCGCGGTCGCGGAACGGGCCGGTCCGGTGTGGGCGGGACGGGCGCTGGGGGTCCACGGGGTCGGGCAGCACCTGGCGGTGGTGGGGGTGCCGCCGGTGGCGGGTGCGGTGATCGCGGCGCACGGGTACGCACCGGCGTTCGCGGCGGCGGCGGTGGCGCCGGTGGTTGCGGCGGCGCTGATACCGGGGGCCTCGCGCCGGTCCGGAGCGGGCCGGCCACTCCAGCGCGCTGCGGGAGGCACTCCGCCGTAAGGTCCGGGCAGCCCGCAGCACCACTGCTTGTTGCGGGGTGCGGGCGGTCACCTTCCGCCCCGCGCAGTTCTCCCCCAGCCTTCGGCCGGGAGGTGCCCCAGAGGTGCCCCCACGCGCCCCTGTCGGGGCTGGCGGGTGCCGTGAGGTGGGCTTCAGGCGAGGCGGTGGGCGGGGAGCCGGGTGGCGGGGGGCGGGCCGGCTTCGGGGCCGGTGTGGAGGACGGTGAGGTAGTGGGCGCGGGGGACGGGGGTGGCGCCGAGGCTGCGGATGTGGGGGCTGTCCCACTGGGCGTCCAGGAGGAGCCCGCCGACGGTGGCGAAGCGGGCGGCGAGGTCGGCGACGGCGACCCGGGAGGCGTCCGGGCGGCGGTGGAACATGGAGTCGAGGCTGAGCACGGGCCCGATCCGGACGCCGAACACCCCGCCGACGAGCTCCTCGTCCTCCCAGACCTCCACGCTGTGCGCCCGCCCGAGGCGGTGCAGCGCCCGGAGGCCGCTGAGCAGGTCCCCGGTCAGCCAGCGGGGCTCGCGCCCCTCCCCGCACAGGTCCACCACCCGCTCGAAGTCCCGGTCCGCGGTGGTGGACCAGTCGAGCCGGTTGCGCAGCCGCCGCCGCAGCCGCCGGCCGAGCCGGACCGCGGTGGGCGGCACCACCGGCCGCGGGTCGGGGGACCACCAGGCGACCTGGTACGGCACCTCCTCCTCGCCGCCCGGCACCGCGATGGCCCGGGCGGCGACCTGAGATTCGTACAGGGCCTCGTTCATGAACCGGCCGTAGTCGTCAGCGGCGGGCATCGGGAACAGGCCGCAGCCGTACGCGGCCAGCAGGCTCTCCGGGCCGAGGTCCGCGCAGAACGCGGCGGGTGCGTCGGCGGGGGCGGCCGACAGGTCGAGCGTCTGCCAGAAGGGCCTCATGCGGCCTGCTCCAGGTGGCCGTGGGACTCCAGCCGGTCCAGGTAGAAGTCCAGCAGGCCGTCGTCGACCGGCGGGAACTCGATGCCGGTGCCGCGCAGTTCGCGTTCGGCGTTGATGCGGGTGAACCGCGGGAAGGTGGGGTGGAAGTACATCTCGCTGATCGACAGGTCGGTGCCGGCCGAGCGGTCGACGAACAGCGGGACGAACGGGGTGATCGGGTGCTCGGGGTGCTCGGACGCGTACGCCACCAGTTGTTCCACCCAGGACTGGTAGGGGATCCGCCGGACCGGGCGGCCGCGGGCGGTGAGCCGGTCGGCGAGGGCGGGCAGCAGGGCCGGGCTGGGGTTGGTGAGGTGGTAGACCCGGCCGTCGGCGGGCGCGGTGACCGCCAGGTGGGCCAGCGCGCGGGTGAAGGAGTCGGCCGGGACGAAGTCCAGCGGCAGCTGGACGTCCGGGCAACTCCCGCTGTCCGCGAGGTACTTGATGATGGCGTAGAGCTCGGTGGCGGTGTTGGTGGTGCCGGTGACCAGGTCGCCGGTGACGTCGTTGACCCGGTACACCGCGACCGGCAGCCCGGCGGACGCCGCGTTGTGCAGCAGGGCCTCGGCCACCCACTTGCTCTCCACGTACCCGACCGAGAGGTGCTCGGGGTGGCCGAGCGGGGTCTCCTCGGAGATCTCGCCGATCCCGGCCGGTCCGAACCCGGCCATCACGGCCATGCTGGAGAGGTAGTGCACCGGTATCCCGCGCGAGTGCCCGGCCAACCGGATCACCTCGCGGGTGCCGGCCACGTTGGCGGCCCTCAACTGGCGGTACGGGTAGAGGAAGTTGACCTGCCCGCCGAGGTGGTGGATGGCGTCCAGGCTGTCGGCCAGCTGCTCGAAGCGGGGTCGGCCGAGTCCGAGCAGCGGCTCGGCCAGGTCGCCGACCAGCGGGACCACCCGCTGGGAGCTCAGGTCGTGGCGCAGGTACCGCTGGTGCGCGGCGCGCAGCCGTTCCATGCCGTGCTCCCGGTCGGGAGCGCGGACCAGGCAGTGCACCCGGGCGTCGGTCCGGGCCAGCAGGTTCTCCAGCAGGTGGGCGCCGCAGAAGCCGGTCGCGCCGGTGAGCAGGATCTCCCGCGGCCGCTCCCAGGCGGGGGTGGCGCCGGCGGTCCGCCGGACCGGTACGCCGAGTTCGGCCTCGGCGGTGAAGTCGATCCGCTCGGGGACGCCGGACCCGTTGGCGATGCCGGACCGGGCCTCCTGCACCATCGCGGTGAACGCGCCGAGCGTGGGGTTGCGCAGCAGGGCCCGGGTCAGCTCGCGGACCAGGCCGATGCCGAGGCCGAACATGATCCGGGCGCGGGCCAGCATCTCCATCGCCAGCAGGGAGTTGCCGCCGAGTTCGAAGAAGTCGTCCAGGGCGCCGACCTCGTCCACGCCGAGCAGCTGCGCCCACAGGTAGGCGAGGCCGTGCTCGGTGGCGGTGCCGCCGTTTCCGCCCCTCCCGGCGGGCGGACCGGCCTTCACCAGGCTCTGCCGGTCCACCTTGCCGGCCGGGGTCACCGGCATCTGCTCGACCGCCACGAAGGAGGCCGGCACCAGGTAGTCGGGCAGCCGCTCGGCGAGGAACTCGCGGATGTCGCCGGTCTCCTGGCCGGTCCGGGTGTAGTACGCGGTCAGCGACCTGGTGCCGCCGTCCTCGTCCACCGCGAGCACCCGGGCCTGGCCGACCCCCGGGTGCTCGGCCAGCACGGCCTCCACCTCGGCCGGGTCGACCCGGAAGCCGCGGACCTTGACCTGCTCGTCGGTGCGGCCCAGCAGCTCCAGGTTGCCGTCCGGCCGCCACCGCCCGGCGTCCCCGGTGCGGTACATCCGCCCGCCGGGGCCGCCCGCGTACGGATCGGGCAGGAAGACCTGGGCGGTCAGGTCGGGGCTGCCCCAGTAGCCGCGGGCCACGCCCAGGCCGCCGATGTACACCTCGCCCCGGCGGCCCGGCGGCACCGGGCCCAACTTCTCGTCCAGGACGTGGACATGGGCGCCGAGCAGCGGACGGCCCACCGGGACCGGCGCGTGTGCGGGGGCGTGCAGCAGCCCCTCGTCCAGGTCGCACAGGGTGGAGGTGATCCCGGCCTCGGTGAGGCCGTAGGCGTTGAGCAGGCGGGTGCCGGGCAGCCGGCGCAGGCTGGTGCGGCAGTCCTCGGCGTGCACGGTGTCGCCGCCGACGATCAGCAGCCGCAGGGCGGCCGGGGGCCGGCCGCCGTCGGCCAGCACCTCCAGGAAGCGGTGCCAGTAGGTCGGCGTCAGGTCGGCGACGGTGAGCCGCAGTTCGGGGATCCGGTAGGCCAGCTCGATCGGCGCCCAGGTGTGCCGGCCGCCGAGCACCAGGGTGGAGCCGCTGATCAGCGGCGCGAGGATCTGCTCCAGCGAGGTGTCGAAGCCCAGGGCGCCCAGCTGCAGCACCCGGTCCTCGGGGGTCAGCCCGTACGCCTCGGCCACCCGGGAGAGGGCGAAGGCCAGCGCGCGGTGGTTGACCAGCACGCCCTTGGGCACTCCGGTGGTGCCGGAGGTGTAGATGAGGTAGGCGAGGTCCTCCGGGAGCACCTCGCGGGCGGGCGGCCGGTCGCCCGCGAGGGCCACGCAGTCCTCCACCGTCACCGCGGCGGGCCCGAACAGCCAGGACTGCTCGTGGGCGCTGATCACGGTGGCGGCCCCGGAGCTGCGGACCAGGTTCCGCAGCCGGGAGGCCGGATGGGCCGGATCCAGCGGCATGAAGGCGCCGCCGGCCTTCAGCACCCCGAGCAGGGCGGCCACCATGTCCGCCGTGCGCTCCAGGCACACCGGGACGACCGACTCCGGACCGACGTCCCGTTCGCGCAGCCCCGCCGCCAGCCGGTCGCTGCGCCGGTCCAGGGCGCGGTAGTCGAGCGGTCCGTCCTCGGACAGCACCGCGACCGCGTGCGGGGTCCGGGCGGCCTGGCGGCGGAACAGCTCGGGGACCGTCCGGCCGTGCGGGGACGGCCCCACGGGGCGCAGGTCGTGCCAGCGGGAGCGCACCACGTCCAGGCACTCGGACCGGGGCGCGGGCCCGGACACGGCCGTCCAGCCGTCCGGTACCGGAAGGCTTTCCGGCCAGATCGCGTACTGACCGACATCGTTCCGCAGAACGGCGCTCTGCGCGCCGCCGGGCGATTTCGAGTGATTCGGCTTGTCCACCGGCCAGACCTCGGGAGTGCGGTGAAGGGAATTGCCGGCGGACCTCGCCGACGGGCGGTGGGATCGTCGCCACCTGCGGAAGGGCCGGAAATGCGGGCCGTTCCGCGCCTGATATTTCGACTATAGGCACACCGGGGGCGCTGGGTATGATTGAGGCGCCACGGCTCCCCCCGGGAGGTAGGTCGGTTGACTCTCCGGAGAAAACGCCTGACGGCGTATTACCTCGTGTGGATGGCCCTGCTGACCCTCGTCTACTACCTCAATCCGGAAGACCGGATCGTCTGGTGGACGGCCATGGGCCTGAGCGGGGTGGCCGCCATCATCGTGGGCGCACGGCTCAACAGCCCCGCCCACGCCCGCTACTGGTACATCCTGGCGTTCGCGAACCTCACCTTCACCGTGGGTGAGGTGGTCCAGGTCATCCAGACCGAGTACCTCGGACAGACGGACTTCCCGTCCCTGGCCGACGCGTTCTACCTGACCGAGTACGTGCTGTACGCGATCGGTCTCTCGGGCTTCATCCGCTGGCGAACGGCCCACCAGGACCGCGGCAGCATGATCGACGCCCTCACCCTCACCGTGAGCCTGGCCCTGCTGGTCTGGCTGTTCCTGATCATCCCGTACGAGCGGAACCCCGATCTCACCTGGCTGCAGAAGGCCGTCTCGATCGCGTACCCGCTCGGTGACGTGCTGGTGCTGGCCATGCTGATGCGGCTGGTGGTGCCACGCGGCGGGTACAGCCGCTCGCTGCAGCTGCTCACCCTGGGCACGGTCGGCCTGATGATCTCGGACGTCCTGTACGGACTGATCCAGCTGCACGGCAGCTGGCGGATCGGCAGCCCGGTGGAGCTCGGCTGGGCGGTGTACTACACCGCCTGGGGAGCGTCCGCCCTGCACCCCTCGATGGTGGAGCTCACCAGGCCGATCCCCTCCCAGCCGCCCGACATCTCGGCCTCCCGGCTGGTCCTGCTCACCGTCGCCTCGCTGCTCGCCCCGGTTCTGCTGCTGATCGACGTGGCCCGCGGCGACCCCAGCCACGCCGGCGTCATCGCCGCGTTCTCGGCGGTGCTGTTCATGCTGGTGATGGCCCGGCTGGCAGGGTCGGTGACGGTGCACAGGCACGCGATCGCCCGCGAGCGGGCACTGCGGGTGGCCGGTGCGTCACTGGGCGGAGCCGGCACCTTCACCGAGGTCGCCGACGTGGTGCAGAACGCCGCCTCCGCGCTGATGCCGCCGGGCCAGCAGCATGCCGCCCTGCTCGCCCTGTGCGACGACGACGGCGCGCTGTGGGACCGTCGCGGCGACCGGGGGACCCTACTGCGCCTCCCGCCGGTGCACGAGATGCAGGAGACCCGGCTGCTGCCGGTGGAGGACCTCGGCGGCGGGCTGGAGGAGCGGTTCGCCGGTCTGCCCTCCGCGCTGGTCTGCCCGCTCTCGCTGGAGAAGCGTGCCCTCGGCGAGCCGCTGATCGGCGTGCTCATCGTCGGCGGTACCGAGCACCAGCTCACCGCCTTATGGGGCACCATCGACATCCTGGCCGCCCAATCGGCACTGGCCGTCGAGCGCGTGATGCTCAGTCGAGAGGTCAACCAGCGCAACAGCGAGCTGTACTTCCGCACCCTGGTGCAGAGCGCCTCCGACGTCATCCTCATCCTCGACGCCGACGACTCCATCCGGTACGCCAGCTCCTCCGCCCAGCGGGTGCTCGGTCACGCGTCGCTGGACGGCTCCCGGCTCGCCGACCTCGTCCCGCCGGAGGACAGCAAGGCCGTCAACCAGGCCCTGGTCCGGATGCGGACCCGGGAGCAGTCCGACCAGCGCGAGCACTGGCGGCTGCTGCGCGCCGACCGCAGCGCCATCGAGGCCGAGGTGCGCTGGAACGACCTGCGGGACGACCCGACCGTCGGCGGCCTGGTCCTCACCCTGCGGGACGTCACCGACCACCGGCAGATGGAGCGCGAACTCACCCACCGGGCCTTCCACGACTCGCTGACCGGCCTCGCCAACCGGGTGCTGTTCCAGGACCGGGTCGGCCACGCGCTGACCCGCAGCGAGCGCCGCGGCACGGTCACCGGCGTGCTCTTCATCGACCTGGACGACTTCAAGGTGGTCAACGACACCCAGGGCCACGCGGTCGGCGACGAGCTGCTGGTCGCCGTCTCGCTGCGGATCTCCACCGCGCTGCGCACCTCCGACACCGCGGCCCGGCTCGGCGGCGACGAGTTCGCCGTCCTGGTGGAGGACGCGCTCTCCCCGGCCGACGTCGGGGCGACCGCGGACGCGGTGCTCGGCGTGTTCGACGAGCCGTTCCGGCTCAGCTCGGGTGCGGTCCGGGTGGCCGCCAGCGTGGGCGTCGCCACCACCGAGGACAGCGTGGACAGCACCGAGCTGCTCACCCACGCCGACCTGGCGCTGTACTCGGCGAAGGCCGCCGGGAAGCGGCAGTGGTGCCGCTACCGGCACGCGCTGCAGGCCGGCCTGGTCGAGCGGCACGAGCTCAACGAGAGCCTGGACACCGCCATCGCGGAGTCGGCCTTCGCGCTGTACTACCAGCCGATCGTGGACCTGGTCAGCGGCGACCTGGTGGCCTTCGAGGCGCTGGTGCGCTGGCCGCACGAGCGGCGCGGCATGGTGCTGCCGGAGGAGTTCATCTCGCTCGCCGAGGAGAGCGGGCAGATCGTGCCGCTCGGTGCCTGGGTGCTGGAGCAGGCCGCCGCCGAGGCCGCCGCCTGGCAGCGGCTCAGCTCCGGGCGGCGCACCGCGGGCGGCCGCCGGCCGCTGAGGGTGAGCGTCAACGTCTCGGCCCGGCAGTTCCGCGACGCCAGCTTCGTCGACCAGGTCCGGCAGGTGGTGGACACCACCGGCATCCACCCGGGCTCGCTGATCCTGGAGCTCACCGAGAGCGTGCTGATGCGCCGCGACGAGCGGGTGCGCACCGACATGAAGACGCTCGGCGACCTCGGCGTGCGGATCGCCATCGACGACTTCGGCACCGGGTACTCCTCGCTGAGCTACCTGCGGGAGTTCCCGATCTCCGTCCTCAAGATCGACAAGTCCTTCATCGACGGGCTCGGGCTCTCCCAGCAGCAGTACGCCCTGGTGGAGGGCATCACCAGGATCGCGGACACCCTGGGCGTCCAGGTGATCGCGGAGGGCATCGAGAACACCGCGCAGCGGCACCTGCTGGCCTCGATGGGCTGCCCGCTCGGCCAGGGGTACCTGTTCGCCCGGCCGCTGACGGTCGAGCAGGCCAGGATCCTGGTCCAGGACGACGCGGAGCTGGCGGGCCTGCAGATCGGCGGGCGCTGAGCGGCGGGAGCCGGACCTGCGGATCGGCGGGGTGCGGGACGGCCGGCGCCCCGCCGGTCGGCGGGTCGACAGCCGACGGACTGTCAGGTTACCGTCAGGTAGCAATGTCCGGCGGTGCCACCCCACTGTCATGTGCCATGGCCCCGTCGCCCGTACTGAAGGACCTCCCCCGTGCTCCGTCGCCGTCTGCGCCGACCCCTGCTCGCCCTCGCCGCCGTGCTCGGCACCCTGCCGCTCACCGCCCTCGCGGCCACCCCCGCCGCCGCCGAACCGGCCCCGCCCACCCCGTACCTGGACCCGATCGAGAAGACCCTCAAGGAGGTCTCGCCCGGCCTCCAGGGCCAGGTCTGGGAACGCACCGCCGGCAACCGGCTGGACGCCGACGGCGGCTGGCTGCTGCAGACCCCCGGCTGCTGGGGTGACAGCGCCTGCCGCGAGCGGCCCGGCACCGCCCGGCTGCTGGACCGGATGACCGGCGACATCGCCAAGGCCACCCGGACCGTGGACATCTCCACCCTCGCCCCGCTGCCCGAGGGCGCCTTCCAGGACGCGATCGTGGCCGGCCTCAAGGCCTCCGTCGCCGCCGGCAACCACCCCACCGTGCGGATCCTGGTCGGCGCCGCGCCGCTCTACCACCTGAACGTGGTCCCCTCCTCGTACCGCGACGAGCTCAACCGCAAGCTCGGCCCCGCCGCCGGCGGCGTCACCCTGCACGTCGCCTCGATGACCACCTCGCGGACCGCCTTCTCCTGGAACCACTCCAAGATCCTCGTGGTGGACGGCCGGACCGCGGTGGTCGGCGGCATCAACGACTGGAAGAACGACTACCTCGACACCACCCACCCGGTCACCGACGTCGACCTCGCCCTGACCGGCCCCGCCGCGGGCTCGGCCGGCCGCTACCTCGACCAGCTCTGGTCCTGGACCTGCTCCAACGCCTGGAACCCGGTCAGCGTCTGGCTCTCCTCCACCAAGGGCGCCTCCTGCCCGACCGGCCTCTACCCGCCGTCCGGCACCCCGGACGCGTCCGGTGCGTCCGGGGAGAACGCCCCCGGCACCGTCCCGGTGATCGCCGTCGGCGGCCTCGGCGCCGGCATCCGCGACGCGGACCGCACCTCCGCCTACCGCCCGGCCCTGCCGGACGCCTCCCAGGCCCGCTGCGGTGTCGGCCTGCACGACAACACCAACGCCGACCGCGACTACGAGACGGTCAACCCCGAGGAGAACGCCCTGCGCGCCCTCGTCGCCGGCGCCCGCAGCCACGTCGAGATCTCCCAGCAGGACCTCAACGCCACCTGCCCGCCGCTGGCCCGCTACGACATCCGCCTCTACGACCTGCTCGCCAAGAAGCTCACCGACGGCGTCAAGCTGCGCATCGTGGTCAGCGACCCGGCCAACCGGGGCGCGGTCGGCAGCGGCGGCTACTCGCAGATCAAGTCCCTGAACGAGGTCAGCGACCTGCTGCGGGACAAGCTCACCGCCCTCACCGGCGACCGCGCCAAGGCCACCGCCGCGATGTGCTCGGGCCTCCAGCTCGCCACCTACCGCGCCGCCGCCACCCCCACCTGGGCCGACGGCCACCCGTACGCCCTGCACCACAAGCTGGTCTCGGTGGACGGCTCGGCCTTCTACATCGGCTCCAAGAACCTCTACCCGGCCTGGCTGCAGGACTTCGGCTACATCGTGGAGAGCCCCGAGGCGGCCGCCCGGCTCGACCGCGACCTGCTCACCCCGCAGTGGACGTACTCCAGCGCCACCGCCACCTACGACTGGGCGGCCGGCCGTTGCGGCTGACCCCGGACGTCCCCGGGCGGTGCGGGCGCACCCTGGAGGTGTGCCCGCACCGCTCGCCCACCTGGAACTCCCCGCCGAGCTGAGGTTCTTCCTCCGCCCGCGGTACCGGCACGGCGAGGTGCCGGTCGCGCTGGACGGCACCTCCACCCTCGGTCACCTGGTGGAGGCCGCCGGGGTGCCGCTCACCGAGGTCGGCGCGATGAGCACCGGCCGCCGCGCGGTCGGCGCCGCCTACCGCCCCGAGCCCGGCGACCGGGTCCGGATCGAACCCGTCGCCCGACCCCAGCCCGCCCCGCCCCGCTTCCTGCTGGACGTCCACCTCGGCACCCTCGCCCGCCGGCTGCGCCTGCTCGGGGTGGACGCCGCGTACCGCAACGACCTGGACGACGAGGAACTGGTCCGCCGGGCCAACGCCGAGCAGCGGGTCCTGCTCACCCGTGACCGCGGCCTGCTGCACCGCCGGGCGCTGCGGCTCGGCGCCCACGTCCGCGGCACCGACCCCGACGAGCAGCTCGCCGACGTGCTCGACCGGTTCGCACCGCCGCTCAGGCCGTGGACCCGCTGCCCGGCCTGCAACGGCCCGCTCGCCCCGGTGCCCATGGCCGCGGTCGCGCACCTGCTGCCCCCGGGCACCCGCCGCCGGTACCGCGCCTTCGTCCGCTGCCGGGACTGCGGGCGCCCCTACTGGCACGGCGCCCACCACCAGCGACTGGACGCGATCGTGGCCGCAGCAGCCGCGGGAAGGCCCTACCGGACCGTTGGCCCGGGCGGTCCCGGCAGTGTAGACATGACCGTATGACCCGGTTTTGGGGCCGGTCCCGGGCCCAGTCGGCCCCCCGTCCCACCGGTCGGAAATCGCACCGCCCCCGGTGGACACAGCTCAGCGTGCGCAGCCTGGCGGGCCAGGTGTTCGTCCTCCAGGTGGCCATCGTCCTGCTGCTGGTGGTCGCCGCCGGGGTCGAGGTGGTGCTGCAGTCCCGCAACGCCGTCGACCAGGAGGCCCGCAACCGCTCGCTGTCGGTCGCCCAGACCTTCGCCAACTCGCCGGGCATCGTGCCCGCGCTGCGCTCGCCCGATCCCACCGCCATCCTCCAGCCCAAGGCCGAGGACGTCCGGATCAAGGCCCAGGTCGACTTCGTCGTGGTGATGAACACCGCGGGCGTCCGCTACACCCACCCCAACCCGGCCCGGATCGGCGGGACGTTCATCGGCAACATCGCCCCGGCCCTCCAGGGCCAGCCGGTGATCGAGACCGTGGACGGCACCATCGGCCGGCTGGTCCAGGCGAACGTCCCGGTCCTGGACGACCAGGGCCAGGTGGTCGGCCTGGTCTCCTCCGGCATCCGGCTCAGCCAGATCGCCAACACCGCCAACCAGCAGCTCCCCATCCTGCTCGGCACCGCGGCCGCCGCCCTCGCCCTCGCCACCGTCGGCACCGCCCTGGTCAGCCGCCGGCTCCGCCGCCAGACCCGCGGCCTCGGCCCGGTCGAGATGACCAAGATGTACGAGCACCACGACGCCGTGCTGCACGCCGTCCGCGAGGGCGTGCTGATCGTCGGCGACGAACAGCGCCTCCAGCTCGCCAACGACGAGGCGTACCGGCTCCTCGCGCTGGCGCCCGAGCAGGAGGGCCGGCCGGTCGCCGAACTCGGCCTCGACCCCGAGGTCACCGAGCTGCTCACCTCCGGACGGGAGGTCACCGACGAGGTGGTCGCCGCCGGGGACCGGCTGCTCGCCGTCAACATCCGACCGACCGACCGCGGCGGCGGCCCGCCCGGCTACGTGGCCACCTTCCGCGACACCACCGAACTGCGCGCCCTCTCCGGCAAGGCCGACCTCGCCCGCCGGCGCCTCAAGCTGCTGTACGACGCCAGCGGCTCCATCGGCACCACCCTGGACGTGGTGCGCACCGCCGAGGAACTGGCCGAGGCCCTCGTCCCGGACTTCGCCGACTTCGTCAGCGTCGACCTCGCCCAGCCCGTCCTCGACGGCGAGGAGCCCACCACCGCACCCGGCCCCGGCGGGCACCCGATGCGCCGCACCGCGCTCAGCGGCATCAGCCCGGAAACCCCGCTCTACCCGGTCGGCCGGCTGGTCCCGATCGTCCCCGGCACCCCGCGCGCCCGGAGCCTGGAGCAGGCCCGGGCGGTCGCCGAGTCGGACCTCGCCGACGCGCTCGACGCCTGGGACGACCACGACCGGCACCGCGCCGACCAGGCCCGCTCGCACGGCGTCCACTCGCTGATCGCCGTCCCGCTCACCGCCCGCGGCGTGGTCCTCGGCATCGCCACGTTCTGGCGCTCCGAGCGGCCCGAGCCCTTCGACGAGGAGGACCTCTCGCTCGCCGAGGAGCTCGGCGCCCGGGCCGCCGTCTGCATCGACAACGCCCGCCGGTACACCCGCGAGCACGCCATGGCCGTCACCCTCCAGCACAGCCTGCTGCCCGGCGGCCTGCCCGAGCAGAACGCCCTGGACATCGCCTACCGCTACCTGCCCGCCCAGGCCGGGGTCGGCGGCGACTGGTTCGACGTCATCCCACTGCCCGGCGCCCGGGTCGCCCTGGTCGTCGGCGACGTGGTCGGCCACGGCCTGCACGCCGCCGCCACCATGGGCCGGCTGCGCACCGCGGTGCACAACTTCTCCACCCTCGACCTGCCGCCCGACGAGCTGCTCGGCCACCTCGACGACCTGGTCAACCGGATCGACCAGGACCGCGCCGCCCGCGACGGCGAGGTGCCGATCACCGGCGCCACCTGCCTGTACGCCATCTACGACCCGGTCACCCAGACCTGCGCGATGGCCCGCGCCGGGCACCTGCTGCCCGCCCTGGTCCACCCCGACGGCCGGGTCGAGTTCCCCGAGCTGCCCGCCGGACCGCCGCTCGGCCTGGTCGGGCTGCCGTTCGAGACCGCCGAGCTGCCGGTGCCCGAGGGCAGCCGGCTGGTGCTGTACACCGACGGCCTGGTCGAGGACCGCACCCGGGACATCGACGACGGCCTGGAACTGCTCCGCACCACCCTCGCCCACGCCGGCCGCTCGCCCCAGCAGACCTGCGCCGACGTGCTCTCCGTGCTGCTGCCCGACGACCCCGGCGACGACATCGCCCTGCTGGTCGCCCAGACCCGCGCCCTGCCCGCCGACCGGATCGCCGTCTGGGACGTCCCCTCCGACCCCGCCGCCGTCGCCGGCATCCGGGCCGCCGTCAGCCGCCAGCTGGAGAGCTGGGGCCTGGAGGAGGCGGTGTTCACCACGGAACTGGTGCTCAGCGAGCTGATCACCAACTCCATCCGGTACGCCTCCGGGCCGATCCGGGTCCGGCTGCTGCTCGACCGCACGCTGATCTGCGAGGTCTCCGACGGCAGCAGCACCTCGCCCCACCTGCGCTACGCGGCCGACACCGACGAGGGCGGCCGCGGCCTGTTCCTGGTCGCCCAGCTCACCGAGCGCTGGGGCACCCGGTACACGGCGACCGGCAAGGTGATCTGGGCGGAACAGCCGATCCAGTAGCCGCCGAGGGGTGCGCCGTGCCGTTCGTGATCGGGACCTCCGGCTGGAGCTACGACGACTGGCGGGGCGTGCTCTACCCCGAGGGCGCGCCCAAACGTCTGTGGCTGGAGGAGTACGCCCGGCACTTCGCCACCGTCGAGAGCAACAACGCCTTCTACCGGCTGCCGAGCCGGGCGACCTTCGCCGCATGGCGCGAGCGGACCCCGGAGGACTTCCGCTGGGCGGTCAAGGCGAGCCGCTTCCTCACCCACGTCAAACGGCTGCGCGAGCCCGCGGAACCGGTCCGGCGGCTGATGACCGCCGCCGAGGGCCTCGGCGACCGGCTCGGCCCGGTCCTGCTCCAGCTGCCGCCCACCCTGCGCGCCGACGCCGGGCTGCTGGACGACTGCCTGCGCTGCTTCCCGGCGGGCTCGGCGGTGGCGGTGGAGCCGCGGCACCCGTCCTGGTGGGTGCCGGAGGTCCGGCAGGTCCTGGAGCACCGGGGTGCGGCGCTGTGCTGGGCGGACCGCGGTTCGCGGCCGGTCACCCCGCTGTGGGTCACCTGCGACTGGGGCTACCTGCGGCTGCACGAGGGCAGGGCGGCGCCGGCCCCGCGGTACGGACGGCGGGCCCTGGCGGGGTGGGTGGAACGCGCGGGCGGCGCCTGGGCGGGGGCGGGCGGCACGGTGTGGGTGTACTTCAACAACGACCCCGGTGGGGCGGCGGTGCGGGACGCCGCGGCCTTCGCGACCGCGGCGGAGCGGGCCGGCTACGGGGTCACACGGGTCAGCGCCTGACCTCGAGGGCAGGTGGACACCGGGAAGGCGGGTCCGGAGGGCCCGGTCACCTCTCCTCGACGAGCTGCTTGAAGTGTTCGAGGTCCTCGCGGACCGTGCGTTCGATGGCGCTGACCTGGGCGAAGCCCTTGGGGCCGCCGAGCTGGGACTTGAGCGTGTCGGGGTCGTACTCGAGGCGGATCTGCAGCTGGGTGTGGTCGGCGTCGAGCGGGCGGAGGGCGAAGGTGCCCTTCAGCCGCGGGCCGTCCAGGGTCTCCCAGCCCATCACCTTGCCCTGGCCGCGGTCCACGATCTCCGCGTCCAGCTCGTGGTGGGTGCCGGCCACCTCCAGCTCCAGGTGGGCCCGGTTGCGGCCCAGCGCGGAGGCGCTCAGCACGCCGTCGACGAACCGCGGGTACTGGTCGATCCGGTGGAGCTGCTCCCAGGCCGTCCGGAGCGGGACGTCGACGTCGATCTGCTCCTCAAGGGTCCTCATCGCCCTACCTCGCGTCTCTCCCCCGTCTCGCCCGGCCGGGTCGGACGACCCGCCCGCCGCCCCCGCGTCCAGCGTGCGCCGAGGCGCGGGGGCGGGCAACCAGCGGGGCGGTCCGAGCCGGCCGGCGGCCGGGCGGCCCCGCCGGCCCGGGGGTCAGCCGGTGGAGCCGAGGGCGGCGGCCGTGCGCAGCCAGCGGGCGGCCTCGCCGGCCCGGCCCTGGCGCTCCAGGGTGCGGCCGAGCATCAGGTGGGCGTACTCCTCGACCGGGTCGAGGGCGATCACCGCGCGCAGCTCCTCCTCGGCCCGCCGCAGCTGCGCCGAGTGGTAGTAGGCACGGGCCAGCAGCAGCCGGGGCGCCACCTGCTCCGGGACCTCGGCGACCACCTCGGCGAGGATCCGGGCGGCGTCGGCGTACGCCTTCTTCTCGAAGTGGAGCGAGGCGCGCTCCCAGCGGTCGGCGGTCGTCTCCGGCCGGCCCGGGGTGTGGGTGGCGGTAGGGGTGTGCACGGTGGCTCCTCTCGCTCGGTGACACGGTCACGGACGGACGAGAGGTTGAACATTCATCTGAATCCGGCCATTCCCGGGCCGGGGCGGAGGCTGGCTGCTCCGGAGGCCGGCTGCTCCGGAGGCCGGCGCGACAGGGGAAGCCGGCCGGGCCGGGCTCAGGTGCGCGGTACCGGGCGGAAGGTGAGCAGCCGTCCGTCGTCCTCGGCGCTGACCAGCTCGACCCGGGCGCCGATCGGGACGGCGCCCGGCAGTCCGCCGACCACCCCGGCCGGGACGGAGAACCCCTCGTCCAGGGTCACCAGGTAGGGGCGGCCGGGGAGCGGGCCGCGCCGGGAGGGGCGGAGCAGGCGCTGGACGGTGCCGGCGCCCGCGCTGAGCGCCGGGGCCAGGTCGGCCGAGCCGCAGACCGGGCAGAGCATGTGGGTGGAGGCGGTGGCGGAGTTGCACCACTCGCAGCGCCGGTAGTGCAGTTCGCCGCCGGGGGCAGGGGCGGTGGCGGCGGGGGGTGCCATAACCAGGGGTGTCATGTCGTCTCCTCCGGGATGCCGGGGTCGCGCCGCCGTACCGCCGCCCGGGCGGGCGTGCGGTCGGGGCGTGCTGCCATCAGGACGGTATGGCACTCAGTGCCGTGTGTAAAGGTACTGAGTGCCACGTTCTGGTCTCGATCATGGGCGTGGCGGCACGGAGTGTGCACGTGAAGGGGTACCGAGTGTCATCGAGCTTCCGGGTGGGCGGGGCGTCAGGAAACGCTTTCGTCGCCCGCGCGGGGCGGACCCGGCGGGGCGCCCAGGGGTTGACGCGACGGTGGTTCGGGCCGCGGCCACGGGGTATGACGGAGGGTCAGGGGTCCGGCGCACCCGGGTGGCCGGATCTGATCGGGGATCGGCGCGGCGGGTGGACGTCCCGGCAGGGGGGCCGGTATGGACGCCGGGGCCGCGAGGTATCTAAGGTATGCCTTAACTAACTGGGCGGCCGGGGGGCCGAGCACGACCCCGCTGTCCAGTTTTTGCTGTGCCCCGCCCCTGCCGCATCACCCGTGGAGTCCGCATGTCCGCCGCCCGTCGCCCGCGTTCGACCGCAGCCGCGCTGCTCATCCTCGCCGTGGCCGGCGCCGCGCTCACCGGCTGCTCCGAGAAGAAGGACGGGGCCGCGTCGGCCGACGCCGTCCAGGTGAACGCCTCCGACACCGCCTGCGAGCTCTCCAAGACCACCTTCCCGGCCGGCCACGTCCAGCTGGAGGTGACCAACAAGGGCTCCAAGACCACGGAGGTGTACGTCTACGCCGAGGGCGACAAGATCGTCACCGAGCGGGAGAACATCGGCCCCGGCACCAAGGCCAGCATCACCGCCGAGATCAAGGCCGGCACGTACCAGGTCGCCTGCAAGCCGGGCATGGTCGGCGACGGCATCCGCACGGCGATCACGGTCACCGGCGAGGGCGGCGGCGACGCCGCCAAGAAGGACCCGCGTCTGGACGCCGCCGTCGAGGCCTACCGCAAGTACGCCCAGGAGCAGGCCGACGCCACCATCCCGGCGGTCGAGGCGTTCGTCGCCGCCGTCAAGGCCGGCGACGTGGAGAAGGCCAAGGCCCTGTACGCGCCGTCCCGCATCGGCTGGGAGCGCACCGAGCCGATCGCCGAGAGCTTCGGTGACATCGACCCCAAGACCGACGTCCGCGAGGACGGCCTGGAGGCCGGCCAGGACTGGACCGGCTGGCACCGCCTGGAGAAGGCCCTGTGGGCCGACGGCAAGGCCGGTGCCGACGAGGCCAAGCTCGCCGACCAGCTGCTCGTCGACCTGAAGGACTGGCAGAAGCGCGTCGCCTCCGCCGAGATCACCCCCACCAGCATGGGCAACGGCGCCAAGGAGCTGCTGGACGAGGTCGCCACCGGCAAGGTCACCGGCGAGGAGGAGCGCTACAGCCACACCGACCTGGTGGACTTCGCCGCCAACGTCGAGGGCGCCCGCAAGGCGTACGAGCTGCTCAAGCCCGTCGTCTCGGCCCAGCAGCCGGACCTGGCCAAGACCCTGGACGGCGAGTTCGACGCGCTGCAGGGCCTGCTGGCCAAGTACAAGCAGGGTGACACCTACACCTCGTACGACAAGGTGACCGAGGCCGAGCGGAAGACCTTCTCGGACGCGGTCAACTCGCTGGGCGAGCCGCTGTCCAAGCTGGCCGCCGCCGTCGTCGTCAAGTAGTCCCGGGCCCACCTCCCGCCTCCCCCCCACCCCGTCCGCGCGACTGCCGCGGCGGCCCGACCGGCCGCCGCGGCCGTCGGCGGCCAGCACCAGAAGGAATCCGTCATGGACGCCGAGAACGAGCAGTCGGCCGCTCCGGCCGCCGAGACCGAGCAGACCGCCGGGACGCGCGGTCCGATCAGCCGACGCGCCGTCATCGGCTGGGCCGGCGCCGGGGTGGCGCTGGGCGCGGCGAGCGTGGGCACGGTGGCCGCCGCCACCCGGCACTCGGGGGAGCCCGCCCCGGTCAAGTTCGGTGTGGAGATCCCGTTCTACGGGGAGCACCAGTCCGGCATCGCCACCCCCGTCCAGGACCGGCTGCACTTCGCCGCCTTCGACGTCATCACCAAGGACCGCGAGGCCCTGGTGAGGGTGCTGAAGGAGTGGACCAAGGCCGGCGCCACCATGGCCGGCGGCCGCGAGGTCGGCAAGGGCACCGGCGGCGGCCTGCCCGAGGCCCCGCCGGACGACACCGGCGAGGCCCTGGGCCTGCCCGCCTCCCGGCTCACCCTCACCATCGGCTTCGGCCCCACCCTGTTCGAGAAGGACGGCGTGGACCGCTTCGGGCTGAAGGCCAAGCGCCCCGAGGCCCTGGTCGACCTGCCCAAGTTCCGCGGTGACAACCTCGACCCGGCCCGCAGCGGCGGTGACATCTGCGTCCAGGCCTGCGCCGACGACCCGGTGGTCGCCGTGCACGCCATCCGCAACCTGGCCCGCATCGGCATGGGCGTGGTCAACGTCCGCTGGTCCCAGCTGGGCTTCGGCAAGACCTCCTCGACCACCCCGGACGAGCAGACCCCGCGCAACCTGATGGGCTTCAAGGACGGCACCCACAACGTCGCCGGCACCGACAAGGACGCCCAGGTCCAGCACGTCTGGGTCGCCCCCGGCGACGGCCCCGAGTGGATGACCGGCGGCTCGTACCTGGTCGCGCGTCGCATCCGGATGCACATCGAGACCTGGGACCGCACCCCGCTGGCCGACCAGGAGGAGATCATCGGCCGCACCAAGGGCGAGGGCGCGCCGATCGGCAAGCAGCGCGAGCGCGACGCCTTCGACCCCAAGGACCTGCCGGAGAACTCGCACGTCCGCCTCGCCCACCCGGACAGCAACAAGGGCGCCACCCTCCTGCGCCGCGGCTTCTCCTTCACCGACGGCACCGACGGTCTCGGCCGCCTGGACGCCGGCCTGTTCTTCCTCGCCTACCAGCGCGACACCCGCAAGGCCTTCATCCCGGTCCAGCAGGCACTGGCCGCCCATGACGTGCTGCACGACGAGTACACCCAGCACGTCGGATCCGCGCACTTCGCCTGCCCGCCCGGTGTGCGCAAGCCCGGCGAGTGGTGGGGCCAGGCCCTCTTCGGCTGACAGCCCGTCCGGTACAACCCGAGGAGGACACACCCGTGTTCGCTAACTACCTGATCGGCCTGCGCGAGGGGCTGGAGGCCAGCCTCGTCGTCTGCATCCTGATCGCGTACCTGGTCAAGACCGGCCGCAAGGACCGGCTCACGCCTGTGTGGAGCGGCATCGCCGCCGCCGTGCTGCTCAGCATGGCCTTCGGCGCGGTGCTGCAGTACGGCTCCACCCAGCTGACCTTCGCGGCCCAGGAGGCGCTCGGCGGCTCGCTGTCGATCATCGCGGTCGGCCTGGTCACCTGGATGGTCTTCTGGATGCGCCGCACCGCCCGGCACCTCAAGGCCGAGCTGCACGGCAAGCTGGACGCCGCGCTGGCGATGGGCACCGTCGCCCTGGTGGTCACCGCCTTCCTCGCCGTCGGCCGGGAGGGCCTGGAGACCGCGCTGTTCATCTGGACGGCCGTCCAGGCCACCGGCGAGGGCTGGAACCCGCTGATCGGCGCCACCCTCGGCCTGCTCACCTCGGTGGTGCTGGGCTGGCTGTTCTACCGCGGCGCGCTGAAGATCAACCTGGCCCGGTTCTTCACCTGGACCGGCGCGATGCTGGTGGTGGTCGCGGCGGGCGTGCTCGCGTACGGCGTCCACGACCTGCAGGAGGCCGGCTGGATCGGCGGGCTGCACGACTTCGCCTTCAACATCAGCGAGCAGATCCCGGTGGACAGCTGGTACGGCACGCTGCTGAAGGGCGTGTTCAACTTCCAGCCCGACCCGACGAAGCTCCAGGTCTGGGTCTGGGCGCTGTACCTGGTGCCCACGCTGGCCTTCTTCCTGCTGCCGGGGCGGACCGCCGCCAAGCCGCCGGTGGCGGCCGAGCGGGCGGCCTGACCCCCTCGCGTCCCATGCCGCGCCCCGTTCCCGGATCCGTCCGGGGGCGGGGCGCGCGGCCGTTCGGCGCGGGTTTGAACCCGCCCGGGCCGAGCCAGGTATGGGGGATGACCGAAGCCCCGCCGTACTTCGCCGCACCGTCCGTGTCCCGGGAGCTCCGGGCGTCCGGGCTCCGAGAATCAGGGTCCGGGGAGTCCGAGTCCGGGGAGTTCGGGCTCCGGCCGTCGGAGGAGGTCCGGGAGGCCCTGGAACGGGGCGCGCCGGTGGTCGCGCTGGAGTCGACCATCATCGCCCACGGCCTGCCCCGGCCGCGGAACCTGGAGGTCGCCGCCGAGCTGGAAGGCCTGGTCAGGGCCGCCGGCGCGGTGCCCGCCACCATCGCGGTGCTCGACGGCGTCCCGCGGATCGGCCTCGACGAGACCGCGCTGCACCGGGTCGCCGAGGACCCGTCCCTGCGCAAGCTCGGTTTCCGTGACCTCGCCCCCGCCCTGGCCGCCGGCGCCAGCGGCGCCACCACCGTCTCCGGCACCGCCCACCTGGCCGCCCGGGCCGGGATCCGGGTGTTCGCCACCGGCGGCCTCGGCGGCGTCCACCGGGACTGGGCCACCACCCAGGACGAGTCCGCCGACCTCGGCCTGCTCGCCCGTACCAGGATCACCGTGGTCTGTGCCGGGGTGAAGTCCATCCTCGACGTCCCCGCCACCCTGGAACGCCTGGAGACCCTCGGGGTGACCGTCGTCGGCTACCGCACCGGGGAGTTCCCCGGCTTCTACCTCACCAGCTCCGGCCGGCCGGTGGACTGGACGGTCACCGACCCCGCCGGGGCCGCGGCCGTGATGGCCGCCCAGGACCGGGTCGGCGGACCGCCGAGCGCCCTCGTCCTCGCCAACCCCGTGCCCGCCGCCGAGCAGCTCGACCCCGCCCTGCACGACCGGGTGCTCGCCGAGGCGCTCGCCGCCGCCGAACGCCGGGGGATCGGCGGCCAGGCCATCACCCCGTTCCTGCTCGCCCACCTCACCGAACACACCGGCGGCGCCTCGCTGGAGGCCAACCTGGCCGCCGTCCGCGGCAACGTCCGGCTCGCGGCCGAGGTCGCCGTGGAGTGGGCCGGGCGGAAGGGATGAGCGGCGAGGTGCCACCGGGGTCGCCGGGGCCGCAGGGATCGCCGGGGCCGTCGGGCGGGCTGGTCGTGGTCGGCGACGTGGTGACCGACGTGGTCGCGCTGCACCGCGGGCCGCTCGCCCCGCACACCGACACCGCCGCCCGGATCCGGGTGCTGCCGGGTGGCGCCGGGGCCAACGCGGCGGCCTGGGCGGCCTGGTCGCTCGTCGACGCGGGGACGACGGGTCGGGCCGGCGGCGGAACCGCGGCGGGTGAGGTGCGGCTGCTCGGGAGGGTGGGCGCCGACTCCGCCGGCTGGCACCGGGAGGCGCTGGAGGCCGCGGGCGTCCGCACCCGGCTCACCGTCGACCCGCAACTCCCCACGGCCGTGGTGATAGCTCTGGTCGACGAGGACGCCGAACGGACCTTCCTCACCGACTCCGGAGCCTGCGCCGCCCTCGGACCGCAGGACTGGGACGAGAGCCTGCTGGACGGCGCCGCCCGGCTCCACCTCTCCGGCTACCTCTACTTCTCCGACCCCGGCCGCCGGCTCGCCGCCCTAGCCACCGCCGCCGCCCACCGCCGCGGCCTCCCGGTCAGCGCCGACCCCGCCTCCACCGGCTTCATCGAACGGCTCGGGGCGGACGCCTTCCGCCGCGCCCTCGGCGACCGGATCGGCCTGCTGCTCCCCAACCTCGCGGAGGCGCGGCTGCTGAGCGGCCGTCAGGACCCGGTCGAGGCCGCCGAACGGCTCAGCGCCGAGTACGGCGAGGCGGTGGTGAAGCTCGGCCCGGCGGGCGCCCTGGCCGCCCGGGACGGCCGGCTGCTGGCGAAGGTGCCCGCCGTACCGGTCACTCCCGTCGACACCACCGGCGCGGGCGACGCCTTCACCGGCGGCTACCTCGCCGCCGCCCTCACCGGAGCCGACCCGGCCACCGCCGCCGAAGCCGGCTGCCGCACCGGGGCCCACGCCACCACCCTCCTCGGCGGCCGCCCGCCCCGCAGCGGGCCCGCGCCGGCGGGCTCCTAGCGGACGGTCCGGGGGCGGGACACGGCGGCCGGCTGTACCGCCATCGCCGTCCGGGCGGTCCGTCCCTTCCGCTGCGCGCAGTTCCCCGCGCCCCTTGTTGTGCTCGGCCCGTTGCCTTCGGTGCCCCCTGCCGCGGCGCGCAGGTGGAGTCCCGCCTGTTGCCGTCCGGTGACAGAGTCCACATGCGCCGCACATGTGCTCCCGGCACGCTGCGTGGACGATCAGTGGTGATCATCGGAGAGGAAGAGGGGGCGAACATGGCACGCGTACTGCTCGTGGAGGACGACGCCGGGCTGCGGGAGGCACTGGACCTCGCGCTGTCCGGCCTCGGGCACGAGGTGGTCGGCGTACCCGACGGGCCGGAGGCACTGGAGCGGGTGGCCGACGGGCCGCGCATCGACTGCGTGGTGCTGGACGTGATGATGCCGCGGATGGACGGGTTCGAGGTCTGCCGGGGGATCCGCCGGGCCGGCACCACCCCGGTCATCATGCTCACCGCCCGCTCCGAGCCGGTGGACATCGTCGCCGGGCTGGAGTGCGGCGCGGACGACTACGTGGCCAAGCCGGTCGAGCCGAGGGTGCTCGACGCCCGGATCAAGGCGGTGCTGCGGCGGTTCACCCCGCAGGACGGCGCCGGCGCCCCGCCCGGGGTCGTGGAGTTGGGCGCCGTCCGGGTCGACACCCGGGCGATGGCCGTCACCCGCCACGGCGCACCGGTGGACCTGACCCCGACCGAGCTCCGGCTGCTCCTCGAATTGTCCCTCCACCCCGGCCAGGTGATGACACGTCAGCTCCTGCTGGACCGGGTCTGGGAGTACGGCTACCTCGGCGATTCGCGGATCGTGGACGCCTGCGTCTGGCGGCTGCGCGCCAAGACCGAGGAGGACCCGGCCCGCCCCCGGCTGATCACCACCGTCCGCGGCGTCGGCTACCGGCTGGACCTCCCGTGAGGCGCCGGGTCGGACTGCGCGGCAGGATCGCCGCCACGATCCTGCTCGCCCTGCTGGTGCCGGGACTGCTGCTGTCGGTGGTCAGCTACCGGGTGCTCCGGGACAGTGCCGAGCACGACTTCCGCGCCCGGGCGCTCTCCAGCACCCTCTCGGACCTGACGTCGGCGATCAACAGCGTCCGGGAGGGGAACAAACGCACCGCCCTCGCCAACGCCAGGGAGGCGCTCGCCGTCCGGAAGTTCAACACGTTCGCGGTGTACCTGCTGAAGCCGACCGCCGACGGCGCCGGGTACACGCTGGCCGACCCGCCGCCGTTCGAACGCCCGGACCCCGCGGTGGACCCGTCCGAGTGGTTGGCGTCCCGGGAGGCGACGGCGGTCATCGCGGGGAACGTCGGCGTCCAGCTCGACTTCGCCGACCCCACGGGTTTCACGGCCACCGAGTACCCCCTGTCGCTGATGGACGAGAAGCACCTGAAGGTCATTCGCTCGCCGGACGGCGAGGCGCTCGTCATCGGCGGCGAGGTGGGCCGCCAGGGCCCCGGCGACCCGTACCCCGGCGCGCCCGTGGTGGCCCTGGAGTACCACGGCCTCGGGCCGGTGGAGGATGAGGCGGCCGCTCACCTGCGCGGCCTGCTGCTGGTCGACGCGGCGACCGTGGCGATCGGCGCCCTGCTCGCGTGGTGGATCGCCGGGCGGGTGCAGCGGCCGGTCCGCGCGGCGGGCGCGGCCGCCCGGGCGCTCGGCGAGGGCGATCTGACGGTCCGCCTGCCGGTCACCGGACGGGACGAACTGGCCGACCTGAGCACCTCGTTCAACCTGATGGCCGCCCGGCTCTCCGACACCATCGACGAACTCACCCGGCACGAGGAGCGCCAGCGCCGGTTCGTCGCGGACGTCAGCCACGAGCTGCGCACCCCGACCGCCTCCCTCCTCGCGGCCGCCGCCGCCCTGGACAACCCCGCCACCCGGGACGGCGCCGCCGTCCTGATCGCCCCCCAGCTCCGCCGGCTGGCCGCGCTCACCGAGGACCTGCTGGAGATCTCCCGTCTGGACGCCGGCGAGGCGGTCCTGCTGCCGCAGCCGATCGACCTCGCCGACCTGGTGGCCGACGTGGCCGCCCACTGCGAGGACCCCGCGGCCGTGTCCGTCCGCGCCGAAGGCGACACCGGCGCCGAGGTCGACCCGCGCCGTATCCACACCGTCGTCGGCAACCTGGTCTCCAACGCCCTGCGGCACGGCTCCGCCCCCGTGGAGGTGACCGTCTCCGGTACCGCGGACACGGTCGCCGTCCGGGTCGCGGACCACGGGCCGGGCGTGCCCGCGGACCTCCGCGAGCGGGTCTTCGACCGGTTCGTACGCGGCGACCGCGCCCGGGCGACCGCGGTCGGGGACCGCTCCCGGGCCGCCACGGCCCGCGACCGCGGCGGCTCCGGGAACGGTCTGGGCCTGGCCATCGCGCTGGAGAACGCCCGGCTCCACCGGGCGACCCTGACCGTCTCCGACGGGCCCAGGGCGGTGTTCACCCTCACCGTGCCAAGGCGACCGCCGGAGGGCTGAGCCGCCGGCGCCGGCGGGAAGGGGTGCGTTCCCGCCCCCAGGAGTAGATTCGAACTGTTCGGGGAGAAAGCGGCGGCGAGGTGAGTGGATCGCGGTTCCGGTCGGGTGACGGCCCCTGTGGGGTGGGGGCCGTCGGCGGGGGCGGGTGTGCGCCGTGACCGGATGGCGGCCCCGGACGGTGACCGAGGAGCCGTACAACGCCGAGACCCCGCCCGCCGCCCTCGTACCGCGGCTGACGCCGGTCGACGCCTTCTTCGTCCGTGACCACTTCGGCGTCCCCACCATCGACCCCGCGACGTGGCGGCTGACCGTCGACGGCGCCGTGGACCGCCCGTACCGCCTCTCCCACCGGGAGCTGCTCGCCCTCGCCGACCGCGAGGGCGCCCGGGAGGTGGAGGTGGTGCTGGAGTGCGCCGGCAACGGCCGCGCGCTGATGGAACCGCGACCGCCCGGGGTGCCCTGGGGCGAGCACGCGGTGGGCTGCGCCCGGTTCGCCGGGGTGCCGCTCGCGGCGGTCCTCGGCCCGGCCGGGGTGCGGGCGGAGGCGGTGGAGCTGGTGTTCACCGGCGCCGACTCCGGCGAGGTGGACGGCCGGGACACCCCCTTCGAGCGGGCGCTGCCGGTCGCGGCGGCCCTGCACCCGGACACCCTGCTGGCCACCCGGATGAACGGCGAACCGCTCACCCGCCGCCACGGCGCACCCGTCCGGCTGGTGGTGCCCGGCCGGTACGGAGTGGCCGGGGTGAAGTGGCTGGTCGGCGTCCGGGCCGTGGTCGAGCCGTTCAACGGGCCTTTCCAGGGCGGGAGTTACGTCTACCGGGAGTCGCGCGGCACGCCCGAGGGGCCGGTCGCCGAGCTCCGGGTCAGGGCGCTGCTGACCGAACCGGCCCCCGGAGCCCCGCTGCGGGCCGGCGAGGAGAACGTGCTGCGCGGCCGCGCGTGGTCCGGGGGCGGCGCCGCGGTGGTGCGGGTGGAGGTGCGGATCGACCGGGGGGAGTGGCGGGCAGCCGACCTGGAGGCCCCGGGCGGACCGTACGGCTGGACGCCCTGGAGCCTGCGCTGGACGCCGGGGACCACGGGCGTGCACACCGTGACCGTCCGGGCCACCGACGCCGAGGGGCGCACCCAGCCGCTCACCGCCCCCTGGAACGCGGGCGGGTACGGCTGCAACCCGGCCGCCCGCCGGGAGCTGGAGGTGCACTGACCGGCCGGCGGGGCGGACGGCCGGTGGGAGCCGACCCGTGGGGGACGACGGACAGCGGAGCGACGGCAGGCAGAGCAGAGAGAGGCGACCTTCGATGAGCACCAACGGCTACGCGCACCCGGACACCCTGGTCTCCACCGACTGGCTGGCCGCCCACCTGACCGACGGCACCGTACGGGTCGCCGAGGTGGACGAGGACAGCGCCGCGTACGAGCGGGGGCACATCCCCGGCGCCGTCGGCTGGAACTGGACCACCGACCTGCACACCGAGGTCGGCCGCGACTACATCGACCGGGAGGAACTGGGCCGGCTGCTCTCGGCGGCCGGCGTGGAGGAGGACACCACCGTCGTGCTGTACGGCGGCAACGACAACTGGTTCGCCGCGTACGCCTTCTGGCTGCTGCGGCTGCGCGGCTTCGAGCAGGTCAAACTGCTGGACGGCGGCCGCAAGAAGTGGGAGCTGGAGAGCCGTCCGCTCACCAGGGAGGTCATGGACTACCAGCACACCGGCTACCGGGTCGGCGGCGTGGAGCGGCCGGAGTTCCGCGCACTGCGCGACGACGTGCTCGCCATGATCGGCACCGACGCCGCCCTGGTGGACGTCCGTTCCGGGGAGGAGTACCGGGGGGAGCGGCTGGCTCCACCGCACCTGCCGCAGGAGCAGGCGCAGGTGCCCGGCCACATCCCGGGCGCGGTCAACATCCCCTGGTCGCAGGCGGCCAACGAGGACGGCACCTTCAAGTCCGCGGACGAGCTGCGCGCCCTGTACGAGGCCAAGGGGGTCACCCCCGACCGCGCGGTGGTCGCGTACTGCCGGATCGGCGAGCGGTCCTCGCACACCTGGTTCGCGCTCACCGAGCTGCTCGGCTACCCGGACGTGCGGAACTACGACGGCTCCTGGACCGAGTACGGGTCGCTGGTACGGGCGCCGGTGGAGATCGGCTGATCCCACCCCCTCGCGTGGTTGCGGGAAGGGGCCTTGACCTGCGAGGAAAAGGGAGGAGACTGGTCAGTACACCGGAACACCGGAGAGAGCCGCACCGTCGGTGAAGACGTTCGCCGTCCGTCCGAGCGACCCTGGTCCAGGCTTCGGCCAGACCCCCGGCGGGTCCGCACCGCACCGGAACGTCCCAGCGACGGCCGAGGACTCCGGACGCGGCGCGAGACCGCCGGGGATCGCCGTGTCTACAGCCCGCCGTTGACCACCGCACTGGTGACCGCGCCGCGCTGCACGCCCCACTTGGCCAGGATCCTGTCGTACTCGCCGTTGCGGATCAGCTGGTCCAGGGTCTTGGCCAGCACGTCGCGCAGCGCCGCGTTCTGCTTGTTGAGCGTGATCCCGTACGGGCTGGACTGCACGTACGCGCCGACCATCCGGAACCGGCCGCCGCGGTCGGGGCCGGTGTTGTACACCGCGACCGGGTAGTCGTTCAGATCGGCGGCGGCGGCCCCGGAGGCCACCTCGGCCTGCGCCTGGTCGTCGGTGTCCAGCGGGTGGACCTGCAGCGGCTTGTTGACCTTCTGGCAGGCCGCGATCTGCCGGTCGGCCAGCTCGGCCTGGATGGTGCCGCGCTGCACGGCGACGGTCCGGCCGCAGAGGCTGTCCAGCCCGGTGACGTTCAGCGGGTTGTTGGCCTTCACCAGGATCGACGTGCCGGTCAGGAAGTAGTCGATGAAGTCGACCCCGGCGTTGACCTGCTCGTGGCGGTCGTTGATGCCCTCCTGGCGGCGCCGGGTGTCGATCACCGCCGACATGGCCAGGTCGACCTTCCGGTCCAGGACGGCCGGGATCACCTGGTCGAACGGCATGTGGACGAACTCGGTCCGCAGACCGAGGTACTTGCCCATCGCGGCGGCGAGGTCCGGGTCCAGGCCGGCGGGGGCGCCCTCGATGCGGAAGTCCACGGGCGGGTAGTCGAGGTCGGAGGCGATCCTCAGCACGCCGGCGTTCCGGATCGACTGCGGGAGGCGGGCACGGAGTTCGGAAGCCGTCTGGTCGGAGGACGAGCCGGAGCTGCCGCAGCCGCACAGCAGCAGGCCGCCGACGCCGAACGCGGCCATGGTTCGTACAGGGATGAGGGTGTGCATGGCACTCTTCTCGAGGGAGGAAAAGGGGAAGAGCGCCGCCGGCGCTGCTGGGTTGCGCAGCTCGGACCCCGCCGCGTGCCCGGTGGCCGCTGAGGGATGGGTGCGGCCTGTCGGCGGAGGTCCGCCTCCGGGGCGGAACCCGCATCATCGCATCCCACCCCCGGCGGCCCCCTCCCCCGACCGCCAGGCGGAAACCGGCCTCGGCACAGCGTGACCTCCCGTGTCGCACGGGTGACCGCCGGCCCGCCGCGCCCTGAGGGGCGGGGGCGGGTCGGACGGGTGGACCGGGGGTGGTCAGGCGGGGAAGTTGAGGGACCAGACGCGGCGGAGGAGGTCCGGGGTGACGAAGTCCATGGGGACGGTGCCCAGGACCGGGCGGGTGGCGGGGTCGAGGGAGGAGAGGTGGCCGGTCAGCCTGGGGGTGATCGCGTCGGCCGCCTGGCGGGGCCACAGGCCCCAGCCGGAGCTGGAGGTGAAGGTGAGGAAGAGCCGCTGCGGGTCGGTGGCGGCGCGGGCCGCGTCCAGGTGGGCGGAGACCTCGGGCCACTTGCGGGAGTACAGCTCGAAGATGGTGCCGATGTCGTAGTCGTCCTCGATGTCCGTCCGCGGGCCGCCCCAACGGATGCCCGGGAGTGCGGAGTTGTCGGCGATCAGGACGACCCGGCCGCGGACCTCGCCGAGCTGCGGGATGCGGTCCTCGGTCCAGAACAGGCCCGGCCAGCGGTTGCGGTAGCCCGCGAAGATGGCGCCGAAGTCGGCGTCGGGCACGCCCGAGTACTCCTGCTTCACCCGCATCAGCACGGTCTCGCCCGGGTGCCGGTACAGGAAGTCCTGGCACTGGTTGAGCACGTCGCCGAAGAAGATCTTCTGGAACACCGACCCGTGGTGGATCGCGAACACGCCGTCGATGGCCCGGCAGCGGATGTCCAGGAACCGGACGCCCGCCGCGAACTGGTCGGGCAGCGAGAGCGTCTGGGTCTGCGCCAGCGGGGCGCCGTACAGGGCGCAGCTGTCGTGGGTGCCCGGGATGCTCAGCCGGGCGAGCCGGGAGTCGGCCGGGAGAGTGCTCAACCAGTCGGCTCCGGAGGGGAGTTGGACGGCCGGTGTCGGGGTGGCGGCGGTCAGGGCGCCGGTGCCGGCGAGGGCGGTGGCGAGGAGCGAGCGGGTGAAGGTGCGTCTGCTGATCGGAGTGTCGGTCAGGTGCACGTGTGCGTCCCCCCGTTGGCGAACCGGTCGCTGGCATGCTCATTATCGCGACGGCGGCGGTGGGGGGCCAGAGGCGTGCACGGGTGGATCGACGGGTGGGGAAAGGGAGTTGGGCGATTCGGCGGGGGTGGGGGAGTGGGGGGGAGGGGGCGCGGCTCGGGGACCCCGGGGCCGGTGCGGGGCCTGGGCGGCGGGCCGGGCGGGATCGGGGGTGTGGGGGTCAGTAGTTGAGGTAGCCGGGCCGCATGGCGGCGTCGTTGATGTCGCCGTTGGCCTGGCTGCGGAGGTTGCGGCAGAGCTCCTCCAGAGCCCGGGCCGCGGCGAGTTCCTCGCCGATCCGGGGCGCCGGGCGGTCGGCGAGGCTGCGCAGTGACGCGCCGTGTCCGCTCAGCCCCGGTGCGCCCTGGCCGATGAGGCGGGCCTCGCACGAGGTGTGCGTGCCGTCCTCCTCGAAGCTGAGTTCCACGTCCCAGTGGTTCTGCATCTCGCACCTCCGGTGGTGGCCGTGCCGGGGGCGCGCCGCGGGGGCGGCGGGCCCGCTTCCACCAGCGTGTCCCCGGGGAGTGGGGCGGGCAAGTGGCGGTGTCGAGTGCGGTCGGGTGAGGTGCTGCGTGAGGTGGGGGCCGCCGGGTCAGGGCGCCGGACGGAGTTCGAGGGTGCAGCACTTGATGCTGCCGCCGGCCTTGAGGAGTTCGGAGAGGTCGAGGCCGATGGGGTGGAAGCCGCGGTTGCGGAGCTGGTCGGCGAGGGCGGTGGCGTCCTGCGGGAGGACGACGTGGCGGCCGTCGGAGGCGGCGTTGAGGCCGAAGACCTTGGCGTCGGCGTCGCCGGCGATCACGGCGTCGGGGAAGAGCCGCTCCAGGACGGACCGGCTGTCGGCCGAGAAGGCCGGCGGGTAGTAGGCGATGGTCGCGTCGTCGAGGACGGCGAGCGCGGTGTCGAGGTGGTAGTAGTTCGGGTCGACCAGGGTCAGGCTGACCACGTCGCGCCCGAAGAAGTCGCCGGCCTCGGCGTGGGAGCGGGGGTCGCTGCGGAAGCCGGTGCCGGCCAGCAGGTGCTCGCCGGCGAGGAGGTAGTCGCCCTCGCCCTCGTTGACCAGCTCGGCGGTCCTCAGGTCGGCGAAGCCGTGGCCTCGCAGCCACTCGGCGTACGCGGGGGCCTCGGCGGCGCGTTCGGCGTCCCGGAACCGGGCGACCAGGGCGCGTCCGTCGATCACGGTGGCGCCGTTGGCGGCGAAGACCATGTCGGGCAGGCCGGGCGCCGGGTCGATCAGCTCCACGGTGTGCCCGAGGTCCAGGTAGACCTCGCGGAGCCGCTCCCACTGGCGGACGGCGAGGGCGGTGTCCACGGCCCGCCGGGGGTCCATCCACGGGTTGATGGAGTAGACCACGTCGAAGTGGGTGGGGCGGCACATCAGATAGTGGCGGGGGCGGGCGGTGCGGAGGGTGCGCATGGGCGGTGATCCTTCGTCGGTTCGGAGGGGGGAAGGGGGTTCCCTTCCCGCCACGGGGTTGGTGAGGTTAGCCTTACCTTTGTGCTGAACCTGACGACCTATCTGCTGTCCCGAACCGGCCGGGCGGCACGCGGACGGCTGGCCCAGGCGGCCGCCGAGCGCCGCCTGCGGCTGTGGCACGTGCTGGTGATGGGGGCCCTGGAGGACTCCGGCCCGTACGCCAAGCGCGAGCTCGCCGAGCTGCTGGAGATCGGTGCGAGCGACATCGCCAAGACGGTGGACGACCTCGCTGCGGCCGGGTACGTGAGCTGCACCCGTCCCGCCGGGGACCGCCGCCGGGTCGAGGCGGACCTGACGCCGGCCGGCCGGGCCGCGCTGGCGGAGGTCCGCGCCGACCTGCTGGCCGTCGAGGACGAGCTGCTGGCGCCGCTCACCCCCGCCGAACGCGTCCAGTTCACCGGCATGCTGACCCGCCTCCACCCGCACATCGCCGGCTGCTGACCGGCCGGCGGACGGGGCCGAGCGGCCCCGGCGATACGGGCGGCGCCGGCGATACGGGCGGTGCGGCCGGTACAGGCGGATGGGGCGGGGTGCCGGGGGACGCCACGACGGTCCACGGTCGCTCCTCGGGTCGAGCGGGAGGCCCGGCGCCAGGGGTGTGTGCGCCGGTCACCGGGAGCGTAGGAAGAGCGGCCGTCCGCGGATAAGGACCGGCGGGCGAACAGTTCCGGACCGTCCGGTGGGCGGCGGCCGACCACCCGGTGTCGCCGCGGCTCGCCGACGGGCCGGGCGGTGGCTGATACGGCGGCCGATTGGGTTCCGCTACGCGGGGTAGCCGCAGTTCCGTGGGACGCCCGGCGGTCGCCGGGCACCGGTACGGGCGCCCGGAGGCGGCCGCTCACCAACGGAGGTGGACTGTGATCATCCTGGGAGTCATCCTGCTGGTCATCGGACTGGTCGCGAACATCGCGATCCTCTGGACACTCGGGGTCGTCCTGGTCCTCATCGGCGCGGTGCTCTGGCTGGCGGGGGCTGTGGGGCACGCCGTGGGCGGCCGGAGCCACTACTGGTGACACCGTCCGTCGGGACGGTTCCGCGACGGCGTCCCCGGGTCTCGTCCCGGGGGCGCCGCCCGCTGTTCCGTCGCTGCTCCGACGCCGTTCCGCCACCCGGGCGACCGGGGCGGGCGGACGACCGGGCGGCGGGAACGCTCCGGTGGGCGGTCCACGCCCCGGATGGGAGATGCGCCCGGATGAACCAGAACCTGCTCCGCCTCGTCGGTGCCGCGACCGCCGCCTACGGCGTGGCCGTCACGCTGCGCCCCGGGTGGCTGGCCCGGCCGTCCGGGCTGACCGGCCCGGACGGCGCGTCACTGCCGGGGGTCGACACCTGCATCCGCCCGCTCGTCCTCCGGGACGCCGCCTGCGGTCTGGCCATGCTGCTGGCCCCGGACCGTTCGAGCCTGCGCACCGCGGCCCTGGTCCGGGTGGCCTCCGACCTCGGCGACGCCGCCCTGCTGGCCACGGCGCTGCCCGCGCGGCGGCACCGGGTGATGGCCGTGGTGGTGTCGGTGGGGTGGGGTGCGCTGTCGGTGGCGGGGCTGGTGTGGCCGGAGGGTACGGCCAAGCCCTAGCGGACCGTCTCCGGCTCGCGGTGCACCGGGGCCGGCTCCGGGGTCGTCCGGCGGGCCGGCCACCAGGTGCGGTCGCCGAGGTCGTGGACCAGGGCCGGCACCACCAGGGAGCGGACCAGCAGGGTGTCCAGCAGGACGCCGAACGCCACGATGAACGCGATCTGCGCGAGGAACGCCAGCGGCACGACCCCCAGTGCGGCGAAGGTCGCCGCCAGCACCACGCCCGCCGAGGTGATCACCCCGCCGGTCGCGGTCAGCCCGCGCAGCACCCCCGCCCGGGTGCCCAGGCGCAGCGACTCCTCGCGGACCCGGGTCATCAGGAAGATGTTGTAGTCCACGCCGAGCGCGACCAGGAACACGTACCCGTACAGCGGCACGGAGGGGTCGGTGGCGGTGAAGCCGAACAGGTGCGGGAAGACCAGCGCCGAGACGCCGAGCGTGGCCAGGTACGAGAGTGCCACGGTGGCGATCACCAGCAGCGGGGCGAGCAGCGAGCGCAGCAGCAGGACCAGGACCGCCAGGATGCACAGCAGCACCACCGGGACGATCACCGTCCGGTCGTGGCGCGCGGTGTCGCGGGTGTCGTCCTGCTGGGCGGTGGAGCCGCCGACCAGGGCGTGCGCCTCCGGGACGGCGTGCACGGCGGCCCGCAGGTGCCGGACGGTGGCCACGGCGGCGTCGCTGTCGGCCGGGTCGGCGAGGGTGGCGTCCAGCCGGACCCGGCCGTCGGCCACGGTGGCCGGGCCGGGCGCCCCGCCGGCGGTGTAGGGCTGGACGGCGGCCACGCCCGGGACCGCCCGGGCCGCCGCGGCCACCTCCTCGGCCCGGTCGGCGGAGGCGATCACCACGGCCGGGTTGCCGGAGCCGCCGGGGAAGTGCGCGGAGAGCAGCCGCTGGGCGGTGACCGAGGGCTGTTCGCCGATGAACAGTTCGGTCTGCGGCACCCCGCGGGCGTCCAGGGTCGGCGCGAAGGCGGCCAGGACGCCGAGGAGCACGGTTCCGGCGGCCCAGGTGGCCCGTGGGCGGCGGCCGACCAGGGCGGCGGCGTGCCGCCAGACGCCGTGCGCGGGCTCCGCGCCGACCGGCCGGGACGGCCAGTACGCGGCGTGTCCGAGCAGGACCAGGACGGCGGGCAGGAAGGTGAGCGTCGAGAGCACGGCGCAGGCGATGCCGATGGCGCCGACCGGGCCGAGCGCCCGGTTGTTGGTCAGGTCGGACAGCAGCAGCACCAGCAGTCCCAGGGCCACCGTCGCCCCGGAGGCGGCGATCGGCTCCAGCGAGCGCCGCCACGCGGTCCGCATCGCGGCGAACCGGTCGTCGTGGCGCGGGAGTTCCTCGCGGAACCGGGCCGCGAGCAGCAGCGCGTAGTCGGTCGCCGCGCCGATCACCAGGATCGACAGCAGGCCCTGGATCTGGCCGTCCACCCGGAGCACCCCGCGGGCGGCGAGCGCGTACACGGCCGCGCAGGCGGTGCCGAGGGCGAGCACCGCCCCGACGATCACCACCAGCGGCAGCAGGAGGCTGCGGTACACGGCCAGCAGGATCACCAGCACCACGCCGAGGGCCACCGCGAGCAGCAGGCCGTCGATCCCGGCGAACGCCCCGGACAGGTCGGCCAGCAGCGCCGCCGGACCGGCCAGGCCGACGGTGGTTCGGGGCACCCGCTCGGCCAGGGCCCGGATCTCGCGGACGCTGTCGGCGGTCTCCGGACCGAGGTCCGAGCGGAGCTGAACGACGGCGCGCAGGGCACGCCCGTCCTCGGCCGGCAGCACCGGCGAGACCCGGCCGGTCGCGCCGGGCACCGCGCCGGCCGCGGTCACCGCCTCGGCGGCGGCCTGCCGCTGCTCGGCGTCCACCGCGCCCCCGCGGCTCTCCCAGACCACGATCACCGGCAGGGTGTCGGCGGTCTCGAAGCTCCGGCCGAGCGCGGCCGCCTCGGTGGATTCGGCGCTCGCGGGCAGGAAGGCGGCGCGGTCGTTGGTGGCGACCTCGGCGAGCTTCCCGGCGAACGGGCCGAGGGCTCCGCCGAGGCCGAGCCAGACCAGCAGGAGGAGCACGGGGACCAGCGGGCGCGGGCCCCGTCCGGTGGAGAGCATGGCGAGCCCTTCGGGACGCGGGGGAGTGGACGCCCGTGATGGTATCTCAATGAATGAGAGACTTGATGAGTGAGATGTTCAGCCGGCTCGCCGGTGGTCCACCGGGGTGCCCTGAGGCCGGTCCGGGCAAGCCGGGGAGGCCGGGGAGGCGGGCGGGGGCGGCGTGGGGCGTAGCGGTGCCGCCGCCGGGGTCGGCGGGGAGGTCGCGGCCGGTGGGGCGCCGGCGTGGGCGGCGCGGATCCAGCGGGCCAGCGCGTGGACGAACTCCGGGCCGAGGGCCGACGCCCTGCCCACCTGGTCGACGTCCCCGGGGGCCATCGGCACCCCGGCCCGGGAGAGGGCGCCGAGCAGCGGATGGGCGAGCGGCCAGGGGGTACGGGCGGCGGACGGCCGGCCGGTATGCGCGGGATCGGTCACGCCGGACCAACCGCCCGTCCCCGTCGGTGGTCACGCCGCCGACGGCAGGACCGCCCGGGTGGCCGCCCGGATCACCGGTCGGGGCCGGTGCTGCCGGTCGCTCCGTCCTGCGGCTGCTCGGGACCCACCGCCGCCCGGAGGCGGGCCAGCACCACGGCGGTCGCCTCGCGGGTGACCGGGTCGGGATCGTCCAGGTGTTCGGCGAGCAGCTCCGCGGCCGCCGAGACCACCGCGGCGGGCAGGGTGACCTCGCGCAGCCCCAGCATCTGCGCGGCGGCGCGCTGCCCGGCGGTGGTGGGGGCCTGTACGGGGATCAGGGAACTGAGGCCCCGCGGTCCGGTCCGGTCGGTCGTGTTCACCCCGGGCATTCTTCCGCACCCCGGCCCGCGTGGTGACCCTCCGACACGAACCGTCGCCCGGCGTGTCCGGCCGCCGGGCCGGTTCCCCGGGCGGACGGGGTGACACCGGAGGACCGCTCGGACCGCACCAGGCCGTGCCACGGCGCCGGACGGGATAGTTTCGGCCCATGGACGTCTTGGACCAGTTGGACCGCAGGTTGTTCACCCGGGTCGCGCAGGCCGAACTCGCCGGGGCGGAACGGTTCCTCCCACGGCTCAGCCGCGCCGCCAACCACGGCGTGCTGTGGAACGCCGCGGCCCTCGGCATGGCGCTGACGGGCCGTCCGCGGGCCCGCCGCGCCGCCCTGCGCGGGGTGGGTTCGCTCGCGGTCGCCTCCGTGCTGGCCAACGTGGTGGCCAAACGCGCCACCCGGCGGCCCCGCCCGCTGCTGGACCACGTCCCCGGCGTACGGCACCTCACCCGGCAGCCGATCACCACCTCCTTCCCCTCCGGCCACTCCGCCTCGGCCGCGGCCTTCGCGCTCGGCGTCGGCCTGGAGTCGCCCGCGCTCGGCCTCGCCGTCGCCCCCTTCGCCCTCGCCGTGATGGCCTCCCGGATCTACGTCGGCGCCCACTACCCCGGTGACGTCCTCGCCGGAGCCACCCTCGGATTCGCCGTCGCCGCCACCCTCAAGCGGGTCCTCCCCACCCACCCCCCGGCCACCGGACCCGCCACCGCCCAGCCGGCCGAACTGCCCGCCCTCCCCGGCGGCGCCGGCCTCCACATCGTGCTCAACGCCGGCGCCGGCGAGACGGGCCCCGCGGACCCCACCCCCGTCGACCAGGACGCCTCCAGCCCCGACGAACTCGGCCTCAAGGCCCTGCTGCCCCGCTCCGACACCCAGGTCGCCCGCGACGGCGAGGAGTTGGCCGACCTGCTGCGCCGGGCCGCCGAACGGGCCCGCGCCGAGGGCGGCGCACTCGGCGTCTGCGGCGGCGACGGCTCGGTCAACCTGGCCGCCGCCATCGCCGAGGAGCACGCCCTGCCGCTCGCCGTCTTCCCCGGCGGCACCCTCAACCACTTCGCCGCCGACCTCGGCGCCGAGGACTTCGCGGCCGTCGCCCACGCCGTACAGACCGGCCGCGGCGTCGCCGTCGACCTCGGCGTGCTCACCGACGGCGGCGGGCCCGACCACCGCCGGGTCTTCGTCAACACCTTCAGCATCGGGATCTACCCCGACCTGGTCCGCCTGCGCGAGCAGTGGGAGGGCCGGATCGGCAAGTGGCCGGCGCTGGCCCTCGCCGTCGCCCGTCTGCTCCCCGCCGCCCGGCCTGCCGAGGTCGAGATCGCCGGCGTCCGGCGACGGGTCTGGCTGGTCTTCGCCGGCAACGGGCGGTACCGGCTGCGCGGGATGGCCCCCAGCGGACGGGACAGCCTCGAGGACGGCCTGCTGGACGTCCGCGTGGTCGACGCCGGACACCGCCTCGCCCGTACCCGCCTGGTCTTCGCCTTCCTCACCGGCTCGCTCGACCGCACCCCCGTCTACCGCGCCGCCCGCCTGCGCAGCATCGCCCTCGACGGCCTCGACGGAGTCGACCACCTCACCCTGGACGGCGAGGCCCTCCCCGCCCCGGACCGCATCCTGCTCGCCAAGGCCCCCCAGGGCCTCCTGGTCTACGCCCCGCCGCCCGCGACGTCGTAGCGCAAGCGGGTAAACCCGTAGGGGGCGCGGGGAACTGCGCGAAGGCGGGAGGTGCGGCGCCGTACGGCGCTCTCACGAGGGTGAGTTGCAGGTGCCGCGATCTGACTGTGCGGCGAGGGTTGTTCGCGCAGTTCTCCCCAGCCTTCGGCCAGGAGGTGCCCCCACGCGCGCCTGACTCGCCCGCCTGATTGCGTTCGCGGGGCCCGGACATGGCGAAGGCAAGGAGTGCATGAACTCCTTGCCACTCTCAACGTATAGCGCACGGGGGGTCTTGCGGCAAGGCCCCCACCGTGCCGCACAATCGCAGGCCGATACCGGAACCTGCGGAAACGAGAGTTTTGCGACCTTCAGTGGACTTCGTCCGGCCTTCGTCTGCGTCCCCCGTCGAGCCAGCGGCACCGGAGCCTGCCATGAACCCCCTGACCACCCGTGCGTTCGACCTGCCCGACCACCTCGCCGCCAAGGCGGACCCGGCGCTGACCGCCCGCGACGAACGGCAGTTCGCGGCCGTCGCGGAGAGCCTCGACCGGGCGATCGCCGAGCTGACCGACCGGCTCGACGCCGTCCGCCGGGCACCCGGCGGCGCCGGCCGGGACGCGATGGACCGCGACGTCGAGGTCCACCGGCTGACCGGACGGCTGCGCGCGCTGCGCCGCTTCGGTCTGGACCTGTGCCTCGGGCACGTGGTGAGCGCGGACGGCTCCGAGCCGCTGTACATCGGACGCCTCGGTCTGACCGACCGCGACGGCCGGCGGCTGCTGGTCGACTGGCGTTCCCCGGCGGCGGAGCCGTTCTTCGCGGCGACCCACGCCGACCCGATGGGCCTGGTGAGCCGCCGCCGGTACCGCTGGACCCGCGGCCGGATCACCGACTACTGGGACGAGGTGTTCACCGCCGACGCGGTCGAGGGGAACGCCGCCCTCGACGACCAGTCGGCCTTCATCGCCGGTCTGGGCGACGCCCGTTCGGCGCGGATGCGGGACGTGCTCGCCACCATCCAGGCCGACCAGCACGCCGTGGTCCGGGCCGGCTCCCGCGGTGCCCTGGTCGTCGACGGCGGCCCGGGGACCGGCAAGACCGTCGTCGCCCTGCACCGCGCCGCCCACCTGCTCTACGCCGATCCGCGGCTGGGCCACCGCCGGGGCGGTGTGCTGTTCGTCGGCCCGCACCAGCCGTACCTGGACTACGTCGCGGACGTGCTGCCGAGCCTCGGTGAGGAGGGCGTGCAGACCTGTACGGTGCGCGACCTGGTCGCCGAGGGGGCGGGAGCGGTGCCGGAGGGCGACCCGGAGGTCGCGCGGCTGAAGTCCTCGGTGGAGATGGTGAAGGCGATCGAGGCGGCCGTCCGGTTCTACGAGCAGCCGCCCACCGAGGGGATGACGGTCTCCACCCACTGGGGGGACCTCTGGCTGAGCGCCGAGGACTGGGCCGACGCCTTCGACGCGCCGGACCCGGGCACCCCGCACAACGAGGCGCGCGAGCAGGTCTGGGAGGAACTGGTCGCGATCCTGCGGGACCGGCACGGGGACGAGGACCTGCCGCCCGAGCTGTTCCGCAGGTCGCTGCGGCAGGACGAGGACCTCGTCACCACCCTCCACCGAGCGTGGCCGATGATCGAGGCCGCCGACCTGGTCGGCGACCTGTGGACGGTCCCCGCGTACCTGCGGATGTGCGCGCCCTGGCTCGCCCCCGAGGAGGTCCGGCGGCTGCGGCGGGCGGACGCCCAGGCGTGGACGGTGTCCGACCTGCCGCTGCTGGACGCCGCCCGGCAGCGGCTCGGCGACCCGGAGACCGCCCGCCGGCAGGTCCGGCACCGGGCCGCCGTCGCCGCCGAACGCGCCCGCATGGCCGAGGTCATCGACCACCTGCTCCAGGCCGACGACGACGGCGAGGGCGCCGTGACCATGCTGCGCGGACGGGACCTCCAGGACACCCTGGTCGACGAGACCGCCCTGCCCGCCGCCGACCCGGACCGGCTGGCCGGGCCGTTCGCCCACGTGGTCGTGGACGAGGCCCAGGAACTCACCGACGCCGAGTGGCGGATGCTGCTGCTGCGCTGCCCCTCCCGGAGCTTCACCGTCGTCGGGGACCGTGCCCAGGCCCGGCACGGGTTCACCGAGTCCTGGCAGGAGCGGCTGGAGCGGATCGGCCTCGACCGGGTCACCGTGGCCTCACTGAGCATCAACTACCGGACGCCGGAGGAGGTGATGGCCGAGGCCGCGCCGGTCATCCGGGCCGCCCTTCCGGACGCCAACGTGCCGACCTCCATCCGGAGCAACGGCATCCCGGTGCTCCACGGCTCCACCGCCGAGCTGCGGCCGGTCCTCGACGGCTGGCTCGCCGCGCACCCCGACGGGACCGCCTGCGTCATCGGCGATCCCATCTTCCGGGACACCCCGCGGGTGCGGTCGCTGACGCCGGAGCTGGCGAAGGGCCTGGAGTTCGACCTGGTCGTCCTGGTCGACCCGAAGGCGTTCGGCACCGGCGTCGAAGGGGCGGTCGACCGCTACGTCGCCATGACCAGGGCGACCCGGCAGCTCGTGGTGCTCACGAGCCGGCCCCCGGCGCCGGCGGGTTCAGAGCCGACTCCAGCTCCGCGGTGAGCCGGGCGGCCCCGGGCACTGGGACGCGGTGACGGGCGGCCGCCCGGAGCAGGGCCCCGGCGACGGCGTCCAGCTCCAGCGGGCGGCCCGCCTCGGCGTCCCGCTGCATCGAGGACCGGGCCCCGGCCGGGAAGGTGTCGTACAGCGCCAGCGTCCGCGCCGGGTCGGTGGGCGCGCCGCTGGCCCGGGCCACCGCGGCGGCCTCCTCGACCAGCGCCACCAGCTCGGTCCGCCGCTCGGTCCGCACCCGGCCGATCGGCTCCCGGTACCGGGTGGTGAGCAGCGCGAACGGGGCCAGGAAGGCGAACTTGGCCCAGAGCACGGCGGGTTCGTCCCCGGCGACCCGGGTCCGGACGCCGGCCGAACGGAGCAGGGCGACGGCGGTGGCCAGCGGGTCGGCGGTCCCCGGGTCGGGGCCGGCGGCCGGGGGCGCCAGGTCGATCTCGGCGAACGGGCTGCCGTGCTCGATCAGGCCCGGGGCGATCCGGGTGGACTCCACCCGGATCACGCCCGCCGCGACCCGCCCGGCGCCGTACCGCCGCCGCAGGGCGTCCGGGTGCTCGATGCCGTTGAGCAGCGGGACGACCGGGCCGGCGCCGACCAGGGCGGGCGGGACCCGCTCCAGGGCGGCGTCCAGGGCGGTGTGCTTGACGGTCACCAGGCACAGGTCGACCGGCTCGCGCAGCTCGGTGTCCGCCTCCACCCGGGCGGTGAAGGTGCCGAAGTGGGCGCTGCGCACCCGCAGTCCGTCGCGGCGCAGGGTCCGTACGGTCTCCTCGCCGGCCAGGCAGATCACCCGGTGGCCGGCCCGGGCGAGCAGGGCCGCGAGCAGGCCGCCGACGCCGCCCGGGCCGAGGACCGCCACGGTCCCGGCCCGTCCTGCGGCGAGGGCCTCGGCCTGCTCGGCAGCCTCGGGGGATTCGGGGTGCGCGGTGTTCCCGGTGCGGAGGACGGTGTGGCAGGCGGCGCGGGCCGCCGGGCTGAGCAGGGGCCGCAACCGGGTGAACAGGTCGAGCAGTTCGGTGCGCGCCCGGTCCCGGAAGCCGGGGTCGACCAGGGTGAGGTCCAGTTCGTTGGCGGCCGTCAGCTCGGCGAGGTCGCGCAGCACGGCGGGCGACGGGGTGGAGGTCCGGCCGGTGAAGCGGTCGCGGAAGGCCGCGTCCGGTTCGGCGAGGGTGGGGTAGGAGGCCGCGCGGTCGCAACCGGCGTACAGGTGGACGAGGTTCTCGGCCTCGGGGCCGATGACGGCGGCCAGGTCCTCCCGGCGGTCAAGGGGGAGCAGCTGGGTGGGGAAGCCGTCGGTCCCGTAGCAGGCGTGGCACAGCCCGGCGAGCTGCAGCGCCGGGCGGGCGCCCCAGGCGGCGAGCCGCCGGTGGACGCGCTCCAGGTGGGCGAGCAGGGTGCCGCCCGGGTGGTGGAGTTCCGCCGCGCCGAGGCGGCGCAGCAGGGAGACGGCGGATTCGGTGGAGACCGGTGGAGTGGTCAAAGGTCGTGTTCCTCTCGGCACGTGACGGGTCGGCACCCGCCGTGCCCTCGCCCGCGTCCGGATTCGCGGCGAGGGCACGGCCGGGTTGCCGCCCTTGGGCCCGCATCGATGATCGAACCCGGGCTGAACCCCAGTCAATCCTCGGGTTTGCTGGGTGAGTTCCAAGGGATACCTTGGGTCGCCGTGACCCTCGACGATCTCCGTGTCTTCGCCGCCGTGTGCCGCTCCGGCTCGCTCAGCGCCGCCGCCCGGGAGCTGGCCTGCACCCAGTCCGCCGTCAGCCAGCACGTGAAGCGGCTGGAGAAGGAGCTGGGCCTCAGCCTGGTGGAACGGCACCCCCGGGGGGTGGCGCCCACGTACGCCGGGCGGGTGCTGCACGCGGCGGTCACCGACGGTCTGGGCACCATCGACCACGCGCTGCACCGCCTGGAGGAGCTGGCCCGGGGCGAGGGCGGTTCGGTGCGGATCACCACCGGGGCGACCACCGTCCGGCACTTCATGTCCGCGGCGGTGGTCCGGTTCCGGCGGCGGTTCCCGCAGGTGAGCCTGGAGTTCCAGACCGAGACCTCCCGCCGGCGCTGCTTCGACACGCTGGCCGCCGGCGGCGTCGACCTGGCCTGGATCACCCTGGGACCGGAGGCGGTCCGCGGCATCGAGCAGCGGCCGGTGGTCGCGCTGCCCTGGGTGCTCGCCGTCGCCGCGGGCGACCCGCTGGCCGACCGGGAGTCCGTGCGGCCCGCCGACCTGGAGGGCGCCCGGCTCATCGGCCTCCCCGGGAACTCCGCCTCCCACCTGCGGCTCACCGGCTGGCTGGCCGAGGCGGGCGTCCGGCCGGCCTTCGACACCGGGGTGGCCGACTGGGACACCGCGGTCCTGCTGGCCGGGATGGGGCTCGGCCGTGCCGTCGTGCCCGCCCTGCCCGGCTGGGGCGGCTCCGACCACCCCGATCTGCGGCTGATCCCCGTTCCGGAACTGCCTGCCCTCACGGCCGGCTGGGCCGTCCGCAGCTGGGACACCCTCTCCCCGCCGGCCCGGGCCTTCGCGGACACCGTCTCGGCGCACTGCGCGGAGTGGAACGGGACGGGCTGAGGCGCACGGGGCGGCCCGCGGCCGGGGGTGGCCGGGGCCGATCGGGCAGAGTTCATGGCACTTTCGAGCAGAGGATATAGTCGCCGCGATCGTTTCTGGGAGAACCAAAGGTGTCAGGTCGATGTCGTTCGCGGTGGTACAACCCCTTCCGGACGGGACCCGACCGGCCACGGACGGGCCGGCGGCGTCGACCGCACCGCGCGGCCGGAGGGGCCGGGCCGCGGGCGCGCCTCGGCTGTTCGCGCTCGACGGACTCCGCCTGATCGCCGCCCTCAGCGTGCTGGCCTTCCACTGGACGGCCCTCGCCGACGCGCCGGAGATCTGGAGCGGGCACCGGCCCGCCGAGTTCATGCCGACGCTCTCCCGGTTCACCTCCTACGGGTGGCTCGGGGTCCAGCTCTTCTTCGTCATCAGCGGCTTCGTCATCTGCATGAGCTGCTGGGGCAAGCGCCCCGGGGACTTCCTCGTGTCCCGGGTCGTCCGGATCGTCCCGGCGTACTGGGCCGCCGTCCTGATGACCTCGGCCGTGCTGCTGCTGGTTCCCGACCTGGGCCGCAGGCTCGCCCGTGAGGGCCTCGACGGGGCGGTGGTGCTGGCCAACCTCACCCTGTTCCAGTCCTCGTTCGGGGTGAAGTACGTGGACGGGGTCTACTGGACGCTCTGGGTGGAGCTGGTCTTCTACCTGCTCTTCGCCGTGGTGGTCCGGATGGGGCTGACCTACCGCCGGGTCGTCGCGTTCTGCGGGATCTGGTCGGTCGCGGCCCTGTTCGCCCCGATGGCGAAGATCCCGCTGCTCTCCCTCGTCGTGGTGCCCAACGAGGCCCCGTTCTTCATCGCGGGCATCGCCATCTACCTGATGCACCGCTTCGGCCCCGACCTGCTGCTGTGGGGCGTCGTCGGCTTCAGCTGGCTGACGGCGATGGGCCGGATCGACTCCCTCAAGTCCGCCTTCGAGGCATCGGTCGCTCACACGCTGTCCTGGAACGTGGTGGCCCTGGCGATCACCCTCGCCTTCGCCGCCGTCATCGCCATCGCCCTGGGTCTGCTGGACCGGGTGCGGTGGAAGGGCCTCACCGTGGCCGGTGCCCTGACCTACCCGCTCTACCTGATCCACCAGGAAGCCGGCTTCACGCTGATCCACTGGCTGCGCACCCTCGGCCTGCGGTCCGCCGCCGCCCTGGCCGTCGCCCTCGTCACCGTCCTGCTGGCCGCGTGGCTCCTGCACCGCCTGGTCGAGCGCCCCGGCGGCAAGCTCCTCAAGCGGCACCTCGGCCGGGCCGTGGCCGGCATGCGCGAGGTCTCGACCCGGGCCTGACGCCCGTACCCCGCGGCTCCGTGGGCCCCCTGCACCGCGGGGGCGCCGGGACGTGATCGGCTAGGCTGGCGAGTCCCCGCCGAGCGCTCGCCAGGAAGGTCGCCTTGTCCGAGCAGGAGCAGTCGCCGCCGTCGCCGAGACCGCCCGACAACCGGGCCTTCGGACGGCTCCTGCAGGGCCTCGCCTCCGAGATGAACCTGCTGGGTCACGACTTCGCCGCCTCCCAGGGCCTGCACGCCACCGACGTGCAGGCCCTGCTGGCCGTCCTGCGGGCCGCGCCCGGTGGGGAGGAGGCCGGCGAGGGCATCACCCCGGGCCGGCTCCGGGAGGAACTGGCGCTCACCTCCGGCGCGGTCACCGCCGTCCTGGACCGGCTGGAGCGGGCCGGGCACGTCCGGCGGACCCGGGACGCGGCCGACCGCAGGCAGGTCCAGGTCCACTACGAGCCGGGTGCCGCCCGGATCGCCGCGGAGTGGTTCGGCCCGGTGGCGGCCCGCACCGACCGGGTCCGGTCGGAGTTCAGCACGGAGGAACTGTCCACGGTGGTGCGGTTCCTGACCCGGATGACCGACGAGCTGGAGGACCTCCGCCGGACCCGCCGCGAGGGCGGTCCGGCCTGAACCCGGGGCGGTCCTCCGCCCGGGGATGCCGCCCGTGCGCCTGACCGGCGGCGGCTCCGGCCGGCGTCGGCGGCGGAGTCGGCGGCGGGGTGCGTGGCGTGACCGGGGGGCGTGCACAGTTCGTCTCACTCCCCGGAGGTGACCGTACGTGACCGCCCATCCCGTGGCGCTCCGACCCGCACCGGTGGCCCGTGACAGTCCGCTCGGCCCGGTGCGGCGGGTCCGGGCCCGTCGAAACCGGCGCGAGGGAGCCCGCCCGCGGGCTGAACGCGACACCGGGCGCCACCCGTCGGGCCTTGGCAGTGATCACCGGGACGGCAGACGCTCTGTGTACGGCTGATCAGCGGTCGTCCCGTTCACCAGCCCTTTGGAGGGTCACCCATGCCGTTCTCGCGCACCCCCGTCGCCGCCCTGCTCGTCGCCGCCATCACCGCTCTCGCCGCCCCGGCGCAGGCCGCCGGCGGGCACCGTGCCCTCAGCCATTTCGACGACGGCAGCTTCGAGACGCCCAAGGCCCCGGCGAACGCCTTCACCTCGCTGACCGCCGGTCAGACCCTCGGCCCGTGGACGGTCGACGCCGGCAGCGTCGACCTGATCGGAGCCGGCTTCTGGCAGGCCGCCGAGGGGGACCAGTCGCTGGACCTGAACGGGTCCACCAGCGGCACCGTCACCCAGAGCTTCACCACCGTCGCGGGCACCACCTACTCGGTCACCTACGCGCTGGCCGGCAACCCGGAGGGCGGGCCGGCCCTGCGGACCGGCCGGGCGCTGATCGACGGTCAGGACTTCCAGGACTTCTCCTTCGACATCACCGGCAGGACGAAGGCCGCCATGGGCTACGTGGGGCATCAGTTCAGCTTCGTCGCGCAGGGCCCGTCCACCACCCTGAGCTTCACCAGCACCGTCGCCGGGGCGTACGGGCCGGTCATCGACAACGTCCAGGTGAAGGAGTGCAAGCCCTGCTGCGGATGACCGACCCGATCCGCCCCTCCCCGGTGCGCCCGCGGCGCCGTTGTTCTAGGAGGCGCGGCGGCGCTGCACCATCACCGCCATCGTGACGCCCGAGAGGGCGAGGCCGCTGCCGACCAGGGCGGGGACGATGGCGGTGGATCCGGTCTGGGCGAGGGCGGCGTCGGCTCCGGCGGTCCCGGAGGTGGTCAGGGCGGCGGTGGTGCCGATGGCCGCGGTGTCGTCCGTGGCGGCGCTCGAGGTGGGCACCGGCAGCCCGGATGCGGTGGACGGGTCCTGGGTCGGCGGGGCGGGCGAGGTGCTCGCGACGGGGGCGGGGCCGCCGAGCTGGATCCGGACGTCGGCGCCGGCGCCGGTCGCCTGGCCGACGACGCCGATCGACAGGCCGGTGGCGGTGTCGGTGAGCGGGGCGTCGGCGGTCAGCGAGCCGGCCGCCCGGTCGCCGAGCCTGGTGTTGCCGATCATGACGGCGTCCGTGTACCGGCCCTTGGGCACCCGGTACACGGTGACGCCCTGGGCCACGTCCTGGTCGGGCGTGCCGGCCGCGGGGGTGCGGTACTCGACGACGATCCGGTCCCCGCCGCTGCCCAGCGGGAGGTCGACGGCGCGGACCCCGGGGGCGCCGGCCGGGGCGTGCAGCGGGGTGAGGCGCACGACCGTGGTCGCGGCGGGCGTGCCGACCTGCTCGGGGGTCAGCCACTTCCGGGAGAGCAGCTCGGGTGCGGAGAGGCCCTTCTTCTCGCCGCCGCCGCCCATCGGGGTGCGCCGGCTGTAGCCGTCGGCGGCGCAGGAGGTGAAGCTGCCGGGGGTGCAGACCTGCCGCTCCTGGTGCGCGAACCCGAGGTTGTGCCCCATCTCGTGGACGATGGCGGCGACGTCCTTGACGGCCCCCTCCTGGAACCAGGTGACGTTGCCGGGCTGGAGCCCCAGGCCCCACCACGGGCAGGCCTTGGTGCTGGGCATCACGATCGACAGGTGGTCCCAGGTCACGTCGGGGATGGCCCGGCGGGCGAGTTCGGCCATCCTGCCGGTGTCGCAGCCGGAGCCGTCCATGTCGAGGGTGAACGGCCCGAACACGCCGTCGCCCTTCGCCGGCACCACGCTCAGCCGCCGGCCGGAGCCGGCCGCGTAGTACGTGGCCAGCGAGGGGCCGCTGCCGAAGAAGTCGGCCCGCGCGGCCTCGCGGTCCCGGTCCGGCTCGGCCAGCTTCGCGTTGCGGAAGTTCACCAGGACGACGGCGTGCCGGTCGGTGCCCTGCGGCCCGTTGTCGGCCGCGGCCGGGGTGGTGAGCACCGTCCCCGAGAGCGTCAGCACGCCGGCGGCGGTGGCGGCGGCGAGCAGCGGGGCGCGGCGGCGGTCGCCCGGCCGGGTCACCGTGCCCGGGGCCTGCGCGGCCGACGCCGGAGTCGGTACCGCGGACGGGGCCGGTGCCGCGGACGGGGCCGGCGGCCGGAGGGCGACGGGCCGGTCGGCGGGGTTGCGCAGGGCCATGAGGGGCTCCTCGTGGTGGTGCTCGGGTGCGCCGGCCGCCGCCGCGGTGGTGGGCGGCCCGGCGGGGGAGACGGTCTCGGGCGGGAGGCCCGGCAGTCCGCGCAGACGGGGAGTCGCGGACTGCCGGGGGCGCCGACGGGCCAGGGGATGCCCGTCGGCGCGGTGGGAGGCCTCGGCAGCCGGGACGCCGTGCACTCCCACGTGCGGGATCTCCACCGGGTCGGCCGCGGCGAGGGGGAGCGCCGCGGCCTGTCCGGTGGGGGAGGAGGCGGGTGCGGCCGACGCGCGGCGCCGCTGGGCGGCGGTGTGCTCACGCCCGGGCGGGCGGATCAGACTCATCGTCACGGCGGTTGCTCCTGACTCTCGGTTCCCAGGAGAGAAAGAGGGCGTTCGGGGCCGCGCGACCCGCGCCTTTGCCAAGGCTTTACCTTCTTTTCCGGCCGAGCGGCGACGGGCAAGCTGATCGGGTACGGAGGAACCCGTCGTGGGGCTCCCGGCGCGGGACCCGGCGGGACCGGGCGTCGCGGACCGGTCGGGGGCGAACCCGGGCCGTCCGCGGGCCGTTCGCGCACCGGGCCGCCGATCGCCGCTTGCGGGGCGGGAGTCGGGGCGTGGCACACTGGCGCGCATTCCGGCTGCGAACCCGGCGGTACCCACCGCGGGTGTGTCCGGCATGCCCCGTGACCGGACCGGTCCGCGGGTGGAACGGGAGCAAGGTTGAGCACACTGACGACGGCCCCGCGGTCGGATCTCGCCGGCCTCGGCGACGCCGAACTCTCCGCGCTGCTGAGGGAGTCCGGCCGGAAGGCCGGGCCCGCCGTGCAGGGGGTGATGGGCGAGGTGTTCGCCCGGCACCACAAGGCCGTCCTCGGCTACGCCCGTACCTGCTGCCGGGACGCCGCCACCGCCCACGACCTCGCCGCCGAGGCGTTCGCCCGTACGTACCAGGCGGTCGCCTCCGGGGGCGGCCCGCAGCACGCCTGGCGGCCGTACCTGCTGACCTGCGTCCGGCACATCGCGGTGGAGTGGGCCCGCGACGGCGCCCGGACCCGGCTCTCGGACGACTTCGAGAGCTGGGCCGACTCGCTTCCCGCCGGCCAGGACGTCGAAGGTGCCGTGCTCGCCGCGGAGGAGGGCTCGCTCGTCCTGCGCGCGTTCCGCTCCCTGCCCGAACGGTGGCAGGCCGTGCTGTGGCACGCCGTGGTCGAGCGCGAGCCCGCCGCCGCGACCGCCCGGCGGCTCGACATGACCGCCCGGGGCGTCGGCTCGCTGGCCGCCCGCGCCCGCGAGGGGCTGCGCGAGGCGTACCTGCGCGCCCACCTCGACCAGGCGGCGAGCGAGGAGTGCCGCCACTTCGGCGGCCGGTTGGCCGGCGCCATCCGCCGCCCGGACCGGCGCGCCGACCGCGACCTCGCCCGCCACCTCCAGGACTGCGCCGACTGCGCCCGGGCGGACCGGGACCTGCGCGACCTCAACGGCCGCCTCGGCGCGCTGCTTCCGGCGGGCCTCCTGCTCTGGAGCCCCCACGTGCTGTGGCCGGCCGTCAGCGGGCACGGCGCCCAACTCGCCGGCGCCAAGCTGATCGCGACCAAACTGGGGGCCGCGCGGCTCGGGACGGCCAAGGCGGTGTGGACGGCGGCGGTGGTCGCCGGCGCGACGGTCTCCGTCGTGGCGCTGCTGCCCTCCCCGGACCGCACCCCCGACCGCGGCGCCCCGGCCCCCGCCGACGTCCCGGCCGCCGCCTCGGCGTCCGCCGGTCCGGAGGCGGCCACCCCGGAGCCGTCCGGACCGAGCCTGGTCCCGGCCGTCTCCGGCACCGCGAGCCCCACGGCCGCCCCGCTGCCGCCCGGATCCCGGACCCTGGTCAACCGGATGACCGGCCTGTGCGCCCAGGCCGACCCCGGCGGCGCCCTCGCCGTCCGCGCCTGCGACGGCGGGGCCGCCCAGGCCTGGCAGCCCGTCACCGTCGGCACCGGCCTCCAGTTCCGGAACATCGGCACCGGACGCTGCCTGAGCAGCGGCGGCAGCACGGCCGACCAGGCCCCGCTGGTCCAGGAGGACTGCTCGCGCGGACGGCAGGCGCAGCTGTGGACCACCTGCCCCGAGTTCGACGGCCTGCTGATGAACGCCGCCAGCCACCTGTACCTCGGCGTGAAACACTGGCCCAAGGCCGACCACGTCGGCGCCGGGGACCAGGTGACGCAGAGCCAGAACTACTACGGCAGCCCGGCCTTCCGCTGGCAGCAGCGCCCGGTGGGGGCGTCGTAGGAGTCGCGCCCCGGCTGCGAGGCTCATGGCTGACGAATCGTCAGGATTCCTTCAGGGCACGATCGGTGATGTTGCGGGCCATGCCGCCGAAGACGGCCGCGTGGAAGGGGGCGACCGACCACCAGTAGGCGTGGCCGGCGAGGCCGTGAGGGTGGAAGAGGGCGCGCTGGCGGTAGCGGGATCCTCGGGGCCCGTCGGGGGAGACGGAGAGTTCGAGCCAGGCGAGGCCGGGCAGGCGCATCTCGGCGCGCAGCCGGAGCAGCCGCCCGGGCTCGATCTCCTCGACCCGCCAGAAGTCCAGCGAGTCGCCCACCCGGAGCCGGGCCGGGTCGCGCCGGCCCCGGCGCAGCCCGACCCCGCCGACCATCCGGTCGGCCAGGCCCCGCAGGGACCAGCCGAGCGGGAAGGAGTACCAGCCGTTGTCGCCGCCGATGCCCTCGACGACCCGCCAGAGGGCCTCGGGCGGTGCGGCGACGCGGCGTTCGCGGATGTCCTCGTACAGGCTGCCGCCGGCCCAGTCGGGGTCGGTGGGCAGCGGGTCGCTGGGGGCGCCGGGCAGCGAGGCGGAGGACCAGCGGGTGCTGACCTCCGCGTCCCGGATCCGCTTGAGCGCGAGCCGGACGGCCCGGTCGAACCCGATCACGCCGTCCGGCGGGTCCGGCACGTACCGGGCGATGTCGTGCTCGGTGCAGACCACCTCGTGCCGCAGCGACTCCACCAGCGGCCGGGCCAGCGCGCCCGGCACCGGCGTCACCAGCCCGACCCAGAGGCTGGAGAGCCGGGGCGTCAGCACCGGCACCGGGATCACGATCCGCCGGCGCAGACCCGCCACCGCGGCGTACCGGAGCATCATCTGACGGTACGTCAGCACCTCCGGTCCGCCGATGTCGAAGGCCCGGTTGACCTCGGGCGGCAGCAGGGCGGCGCCGGTCAGGTAGCGCAGCACGTCCCGGACGGCGATCGGCTGGATCCGGGTGCCGACCCAGCTGGGCGTCACCATCACCGGCAGCCGTTCGGAGAGGTAGCGGAGCATCTCGAAGGAGGCCGAGCCGGAGCCGAGGATCACCGCCGCGCGCAGCTCGACGGTCGGGACGCCGCTCTCCCGCAGCAGCCGCCCGACCTCGGCGCGGGAGCGCAGGTGCGGGGAGAGTTCGGCGTCGGGGACGCCGGGCGGGTTGAGGCCGCCGAGGTAGACGATCCGCCGGACGCCGGCTCGGGCGGCCGCCGCGCCGAACGCCCGGGCGGCGTCCCGGTCGCGGCGCTCGAAGTCCGGCCCGGTGCCGAGCGAATGGATCAGGTAGTAGGCCACGTCCACGCCCGTGAAGGCCCGCTCCAGGGTCTCGGGCCGGGTGACGTCCCCGGTGACGGGCTCGACCGCCGCCCGCCAGGGGTGGTCGCGCAGCCGTCCGGGGTCGCGGACCAGGCAGCGCACGCCGTACCCGGAGGCCAGCAGCTCGGGTACCAGCCGGCCGCCGATGTAGCCGGTCGCACCGGTCACCAGGCAGGTGAGCCGGTCGGATGTGGGCTCGGGCATCGCTCTTCTCCGGATCGGTCGGCGGGCGGTTCGGGTCCGACTCCGATGATCGTCCCCGGCGCCGCCCGCGCCACCACCACCCCCGGGGGCGTGTCGCCCGCCCCGGCCGGTACGGAGGGCGGCGGCCACCCCGTTTTCGGAGCGGCCGGCCGGACGGATGGGCACCGGGCCGGCCCGGGGTCCGGCGGCCGGGGCCATCCGACCGGGGACCCGCTCCGAAGAGTCGCCGAGTCCGTTCCCGCCACCGTCCCGTTCCCGGTGGTCCCGCCCGCCGGTGCGGGACACGCCCCGTCCCGGAGGCCGCCCATGTCCGCCCCCAGCCCGCACGTGCTCACCGGCGCCTACGCCGTCCACGCCCTCGCGGAGCCGGAGCGGGCCGCGTTCCAGCGGCACCTGGCCGTCTGCCCGGACTGCGCCCGGGAGGTGGCGGGGTTCGAGGCGGTGCTGGCGCGGATGGCCGCCGCCGAGGCCGTGGCGCCGCCGCCGGGGCTGAGGTCCCGGGTGCTGGCCGCGATCGTTCCGAGCCTCCCCGCGGAGGGCGGGCCCGGTCCGCCGCGCCGCGCCGCACGCCCGGACCGGGCCCCACGGCGGCCCGACCCATCCGATCGGCGGAGGGCTCCGAATGCGCGGTGGAAGCCAGGATGCGGCCCCGTCCGAGGGACGGGGCCCGGCGAAGGAGGGGCCCCGCCATGACCTTGCCCGGTACCGTCTCCCCGACCGGAGAGCGGTCGCGCGGCGGCCCGCGGCCGCGCCACGTGGCGGTGGTCGGCGCCGGCGTCGCGGGCCTCACCGCCGCGTACCGGCTCGCCCGGGCCGGAGTGCGGGTGGAGCTGTTCGAGGCGGACGGACGGCTCGGCGGGCACGCCCACACCCAGCGGGCCGCCGGCCCGGACGGCCGCGAACTCCCGCTGGACACCGGCTTCCTGGTGCACAACGAGCGGACCTACCCCCATCTGGTGAGCCTCTTCCGGGAGTTGGGCGTCCGGACCCGCGACAGCGAGATGAGCATGTCGGTCCGGTGCGAGGGCTGCGGCCTGGAGTACGCCGGCGCCCGCGGCCCGGCCGGCCTGCTCGCCCGGCCCGACGTGCTGCTGCGCGGCCGCTACCTGCGGATGCTCGCCGAGGTGCCGCTGTTCCACCGCCGCGCCCGGCGGCTGCTCGCCGAACCGGAGGCCGGCGACCCCACGCTCCGCGAGTTCCTCCGCCGCGGCGGCTTCTCCCCGTACTTCGTCAGCCACTTCATGACGCCGGTGGTCTCCGCCGTCTGGTCCTGCGCCCCCGACCTGGCCGGCGACTACCCCGCCCGCTACCTGTTCGCCTTCCTGCACCACCACGGGATGCTCGGCGTCACCGGCTCGCCGACCTGGCGCACCGTGGTCGGCGGCTCCCGCACCTACGTGGAGCGGATCGCCGAACGCCTGGACGCCGTCCACCGGGCGGCCCCCGTCCGCGCGGTCAGCCGCCACCCCGACGGGGTCACCGTGGCCACCGAGGACGGCCGCCGCACCCGGGCCGACGCCGTGGTCGTCGCCACCCACGCCGACCAGGCCCTCCGCCTGCTGGCCGACCCCACCCGCGCCGAACGCCGGGTGCTCGGCGCCTTCCGGTACTCCCGCAACCCCACCGTGCTGCACCGCGACGCCTCCCGGCTGCCCCGCGCCGTCTGGGCCCGCGCCTCCTGGAACTACCTGATGTCCGGCTGCCACGGCCGCGCCGAGGGCGTCCAGGTCAGCTACCACCTCAACCGCCTGCTCGGCCTCGACGTCCCCGAGGACTACCTGGTCACCCTCAACGAGGACCGCCACCGCCCCGTCCCCGAACGGCACGTGGTCGCCCGCACCGTCTACGAGCACCCGGTCCACACCCGTGAGACCGTCGCGGCCCAGCGCCTCCTGCCCGAACTCTCCACGGGCAGAACGGCGTTCGCCGGGGCGTACCACGGCTGGGGGTTCCACGAGGACGGCTGCCGCTCCGGGGTCGACGCCGCCCGCAGCCTCCTGGGGGTGCTCGCGCCGTGACCGCCGACCGTCCCGCGCCGCAGCTCGCCGCGCCCGACCCACTGCCGGACTCGGTCGACCCACGGCCCGACCCGCTGCCCGGCCCCTGGGGCGCCGCCCTGTACGACTGCCGGATCACCCACGTCCGCACCACCCCGCTGCGCCACGCCTTCCGCCTCCGCACCCCGCTCTGGCTGGTCGACCTCGACCGCCTGCCGCCGATCCCCGCCGTCCTCCGCCCGCTCGCCCGCTTCCGGGCCGCCGACCACCCCGGCGACCCCGCCCGCAGCCTGCGCCGCAACCTCGACGACTACCTGGCCTCCCAGGGCGTCCACCTGGACGGCGGCCGGGTGCTGATGCTGACCCAGGCCCGCTCGCTCGGGTACGTGTTCAACCCGCTCACCGTCTACTGGTGCCACGGCCCGGACGGCCGCCCGGTCTGCACCGTCGCCGAGGTGCACAACACCTACGGCGCCCACCACCGCTACCTCCTCCGCCCCGACCGGCAGGGCCGCGCCGAGGCGCCCAAGGAGCTGTACGTCTCGCCGTTCTTCCCGGTCGACGGCCGGTACCGGATGTCGCTGCCGGAACCCGGGCCGCTGCTGCGCCTCACCATCCACCTCGACCGCCCGGGCGGCCGAGCCTTCACCGCCGCCGTTTCCGGGGAGCGCAGCCGGGCAGACGCCCGCACGCTGGTGGGGACCGTCCTCCGTCACCCGTTCGCGACCCGCGCGGTCAGCCTGCGGATCCGCCTCCAGGGCATCCGGCTGCTGCTCCGGGGCCTCCCGGTCCAGCCCCGCGGGACCGCCCCGGCGGCGGCCCCCGCGGACGACCCCGCCCGGACCCCGGACCCCGCCGCCCACCAGGAGGTGCCGACCCCGTGACCCTGCACGCCGCGCCCACCCGGCCCGTCCCGGCGGGATCCGGGCCCCCGCACCCCCGGATCGATCCGCTGCGCTGGCCCGACGTCGCCCGCGTCCCCTACGCCCCGCTGCGCGCCGCGGCGGCCCGGGCCCTGCTGCGCCGCGCCGCCCGGCAGCGCGGACTGCGGGTGGTCCTCCCCGGCGGACGGCCGCTGCTCCCCGCCCCGCCCGGCGCCCCGGAACTCCGGCTGCACCGCCCCGGCCACTTCCTGCACCGGGTCGGCGCCGGCGGCCTGATCGGCTTCGGCGAGTCGTACCAGGCCGGCGACTGGGACTCGCCCGACCTGGTCGCGCTGCTCAGCGCCCTCGCCACCGCCCCGGACACCCTCGTCCCGTCCGCCGCCCGGCGGCTGCGCCCGCTCTACGTCCGCCGCCCGCCCGCCGACCGGCTGGCCACCCCCGAGCAGGCCCGCGCCAACATCCGGCACCACTACGACCTGTCCAACGACCTCTTCGCGCTCTTCCTCGACCCGACCATGACCTACTCCTCGGCCGTCTTCCCCACCGACCCGGACGGCCGCCCGCAGGCCGCCTGGACCACTCTGGCCGCCGCCCAGCACCGCAAGATCGACCGGCTGCTCGACCTCGCGGACGTCCGACCGGGCTGCCGGCTCCTGGAGATCGGCACCGGCTGGGGCGAACTCGCCCTGCGCGCCGCCGCCCGCGGCGCACGGATCGTCAGCCTCACCCTCTCCGCCGAGCAGCAGGCCCTCGCCCGCACCCGGATCGCCGCCGCCGGGCAGTCCGACCGCGCCGAGGTCCGGCTGTGCGACTACCGCTCCGCCGAGGGGCAGTACGACGCCGTGGTCAGCGTGGAGATGGTCGAGGCGGTCGGCCGGCCCTTCTGGCCCGCCTACCTCACCACCCTGGACCGGGTGCTGGCTCCCGGCGGCCGGGTCGCCCTCCAGGCCATCACCATGCCGCACGACCGGATGCTCGCCACCGCCGACACCCACACCTGGATCCTCAAGTACATCTTCCCCGGCGGCCTGATCCCCTCCCTGCGCGCCCTCGCCGACACCGCCGCCGAGCACACCGCGCTGCGCCTCACCGACAGCCACGGCTACGGCCCGCACTACGCCGAGACCCTCCGGCTGTGGCGTGAACGGTTCACCGGCCGGGCCGCCGAGGTCACCGCGCTCGGCTTCGACACCGTCTTCCGCCGGATGTGGGAGCTCTACCTCGCCTACTCCGAGGCCGGGTTCCGCACCGGCTACCTGGACGTCCGGCAGCTCCTGCTGACCCGGCCCGGGGCCGCCGCATGAACCCCGGCGCCTTCGCGGTCAACCTGGCGGCCACCCTCGCCGTCGCCCTGGCCGTCATGCTGGCCGCCTTCGCGGTCGGCCTGCGCACCGGACGGCACCGCGGCGTCGACGTCGCCTGGGGCCTCGCCTTCGCCGCCCTCGCCCTCACCGGCCTGGCCCTCTCCGCCGGGTACGGCGACGACGGCCGCCGGTACCTGGCCACCACCCTGGTCGTGCTCTGGGGCCTGCGGCTGTCCGCGCACATCCTCCTCCGGTCCCGCGGCACCGGCGAGGACCCGCGGTACGCGCGGATGCTCGCCCGCGCCCCCGCCGGACACCGCACCGGCTACGCCCTGCGCACGGTCTACCTGCTGCAGGCCGGGATCCTCTGGTTCGTCTCGCTCCCGGTGCAGGCCGCCCAGTACCTGCCCGACCCGCTCGGCCCGACCGCCTGGGCGGGTACCGCGCTGTGGGCCCTCGGCTTCCTCCCGCTCCCGCCTCGCCGCCCCTCGAACCCCGTCCGACCGCGCACCGAGAACCGCTAGTCCACCTGAGACCGACCCCGTCCGACCCGAAAGCCCCGCACCCCATGACCGTCGCCATCGCCCTGTTCACCCAGGACCTCCGCCTGCACGACAACCCCGTGCTGCACGCCTCCCACGCCGCCGCCGAGGAGGTACTGCCGCTCTTCGTCCTCGACCCCGACGTCGAGGCGGCCGGCTTCGCCGTCCCGAACCGGCTCGCCTTCCTCGCCGACTGCCTCACCGACCTGGACGCGGCGCTGCGCCGGACCGGCGGCCGGCTGGTGCTGCGGCGCGGCCGGGCCGCGGAGGAGACGGCCCGGCTGGCCGACCGGCTCTCCGCCGGTTCGGTGCACGTGGCCGCCGGGGTCAGCGCCTTCGCCCGGCGCCGCGAGGAGGACCTGCGCGACCGGCTCGGCGACCGGCTCACCGTCCACGACCGCTCGCTCACCGTGGCCGCCCCCGGCACCCTCACTCCGGTCGGCAAGGACCACTACGCCGTGTTCACCCCGTACTTCCGCGCCTGGCAGCGGACCGACCGGCGCACCCCGCTGGCCGCGCCACGGTCGCTGCGCACCCCCGACGCCGTGGAGAGCCTGCCGATCCCCGAGGTCCGGCCGTCCTCGCCCGGCCTGCCCGGCGGCGGCGAGACGGCGGGCCGGGCGCTCTGGCGCCGCTGGTCGGTGGACCGCTACGCCGAACTCCACGACGACCTGCCCGGCGACGGCACCTCGCGGCTCTCCCCGTACCTGCACTTCGGCTGCCTCTCGGCGACCGAGCTCGCCCACCTCGCCGAACGCCGCGGTGGCGAGGGCGCCGAGGCGTTCGTCCGGCAGCTGGCCTGGCGCGACTTCCACCACCAGGTGCTCGCCGCCCGGCCCGCCGCGGCCGGGGACGACTACCGTTCCCGGGGCGACCGCTGGCGCCGGGACGAGGAGGAGTTCGCCGCCTGGCGGGAGGGCCGCACCGGATTCCCGATCGTGGACGCCGGGATGCGGCAACTCGCCCACGAGGGCTGGATGCACAACCGGGCCCGGCTGCTGACCGCCTGCTTCCTCACCAAGACGCTCTACCAGGACTGGCGGACCGGCGCCCGGCACTTCCTCGACCTGCTGGTGGACGGGGACGTGGCCAACAACCAGCTCAACTGGCAGTGGGTGGCGGGCACCGGGACGGACACCCGGCCGAACCGCGTGCTCAACCCGCTGGTCCAGGCCGACCGGTTCGACCCGGACGGGACGTACGTCCGGCGCTGGGTACCCGAGCTGGCCGGCATCCCCGGCCGCGCCGTCCACCGCCCCTGGCACCTGCCCACCCCACCCCCGGACTACCCCGCACCCATCGTCGACCCCGAGCACCTCACCACCCGCCTCCGCCACGCCCGGGGCCTGGACTAGCACCCCGGGGTGCCCGTGCGCACCCGGCCAGCCACACCAGGGACACGATCGGCCAGCCCCCTGGGGCCGGCCGTGTGCGTCGTCAGACGGTGGCCGGGGTGCGGTGGGGGACGGCGTGGGTGCGGGCGGTGATGTGTTTGGCGACGATCTCCGCGTCGCGCCCGGCGCCGCCGATCAGCATGGAGCTGAACGCCCGCTGGAACGACAGCCCCGCGAAGTACAGCCCGGGGGCGTCCAGCGCCACGCCGTTGTGCTCCACCGGCCAGCCGTCGGCGCCGATCACCGGCAGGTCGATCCAGCCGAAGTCCTGCCGGAACCCGGTGCACCAGACGACGTTGGAGACCTCGACCACGCGCCCGTCCGCGAGCAGCGGCATCCCGTCCCGCACCCCGGTCATCCGCTCGGTCACCCGTTCCACCCCGCGTGCCTCCAGGTCCGCCGCCCTGACCCGCAGCAGCGGTCCGCCGTGCATCCGGACCTCGGGCTTCATCTTCCGTCCGACCGGCGTGGCGTTGGAGAGCACGTGGTTGGCCAGCTGCCAGAGCACCGGGAACACCGTGCGGGTGGTGCGGGCCTCCAGCCGGACCGGGATCTGCCCGGTGGCCCGACCGCACAGCACGGTGGCGTGGCGTTCGGCGACCTCGTACGCGACGTCCGCGCCGGAGTGCGAGGCGCCGACCACCAGGACCGGCCCGTCCAGCAGCTGGTCCGCGTTCTTGTACGCGCAGGAGTGCAGTTGCCGGACCCGGGGGTCCACCTGTTTGGCGAACGGCGGGATGTACGGCCCGCGTCCGAAGGTGCCGGTGGCCACCACCACGTTGTCGGCGTGCAGGTCGCCGTGGTCGGTGAGGACCAGATAGCCGGTGCCGTCGCGGGTGAGCCGCGAAACCCGGGTGCCGCCGCGCACCGGGAGCCGGAACCGTTCGGCGTACGCCTCCAGGAAGTCGGCCACCTGGTCCTTGCCGGGGAAGGACCAGCCGGGGGCGGGGAACCGCATCCCGGGCAGCCCGTCGTACCGGGCCGGGCTGTAGAGCCGCAGCGAGTCCCAGTGGGAGCGCCAGTTGTCGCCGATCCGCTGGCTGGCGTCGAGCAGGACGAACTCGTGGCCCCGCCTGGCGAGGTGGTAGCCGGTGGCGAGTCCGGCCTGGCCCGCGCCGATGATCACCGTCTCGACTCGTTCCGTGGTCATGTCTCCTCCTCCGCGCGGTCCCGCGCGAGCAGCGCGAGGGACCGCGTCAGCAGTCGTTCGGCCTCCGCCAGCCGGCCGCGCGCGGCGCAGGCGGTGCCCAGCGCGTTCAGCGGGAGGGCCAGCCGGCGGTCGTCCGGGCCGTACGCGGCCTCGTAGATCCGGACGGCGTGGCGCAGCGCCTCCTCGGCGCGGGCGTGCTCGCCGACGGCCTCCAGCCGGGTACCGAGCGCCACGGCGGCGTCCGCGGACCCGACCGCCCCGGAGCCGGTCGCCGGTCCCCCGGCCGTCCCGGAGCCGGTCGCCGGTCCCCCGGCCGTCCCGGAGCCGGTCGCCGGTCCCGTGTGCTCCGTCATCGCCGCCTCCCGGATGATCCCGGCCGGTGTCTCCTCAGGTCCCCCGGTCCCCGGTTCCGGCCCGGTTCCGACGCTAGTCGCGCCGCGCGCCGGCCGCGTCGGCAGAACGTCGCAACCCGTCGGCCCGGTCATGGGTGGTTCTGCGCAGTCCCGGCGCCCGGGGCGGCGTGCACCAGCCCGTGTTCGTAGGCGTACGCGGTGGCCGCGGTGCGCGAGCCGACGCCCAGCTTGGCGAGGATGTTGCCGACGTGCCGGGCGACGGTCTTCTCGCTCAGGTACAGCTCGCGGGCCACGGCCTGGTTGGTCCGCCCGGCGGCGACCAGGCGCAGCACCTCCACCTCCCGTGCGGTGAGCCCGCCCGGGCGGGCGGCGTCGGGCGGTGGGCCGGCCCCGGAACCGGCCCCGGAGCTGGCCCCGGAAGCGGCCACGGGATCAGCCGCGGGATCAGCCCCGGAACCGGCCGGGAGCCGCAGGGCGGCGGCCCGGAGACGGTCGGGCTCGGCACCGAGGGCGGCGAAGACGGCGAGGGCGGTGTCCAGCTCCACGGCCGCGGTGTCCTCGTCGCCCAGCGCCCGGCAGGCCAGTGCCACCAGCACCCGGGCCCTGGCCGCCTCGTACGGGACGTCCAGCTCCCGCCAGTGCCGCCAGGCGGCGCGGGCGGCGGTCAGGGCCCCGGCGGGGTCGCCGGCGGCGAGGCGGACGGCGGCGGCCGCCTGGTCGGCGTGCGCGAGCAGGGCGGTGCGGTGGTGGTCCCGGGCGGTGGCGGCCAGCTCCTCGGCGCCGGCCCGGGCCGTCTCCGGGTCGTCGACGGCCAGCGCGATCTCCACCGAGGCCGGGAGCAGCACGGCCCGGGCGAGCCGGTCGGAGGTCTCGGCCAGGGCCCGCCGGATGCCGGCCGCGGCGGCCTCCGGCCGGTGCTCGGCGAGCCGGAGCAGGGCCAGCCCCGGCTGGGTGTCCTGGCCGTACCCGGCACAGCGCCGGTACGCCTCCGCCGCGGCCGGCCGGTCGCCGCGCAGCCGGTGGATCTCGCCCAGCTGGTAGTAGGCGCCGCCGGCCAGGAACTCGCCGAAGCCCTGGGTGAGCCGCTCGCAGGCGGTGCGCGCCTGGACGGCCGCCCGGGGCCAGTCGCCGACCAGCCGCAGCAGCTCGGAGCGGTGGATCAGGCAGATCCCGGAGTAGCCGCCGCCGAACTGCGGGTGGGCGTCGGCCCAGCGGTCCAGGGCCTGGGTCCACTCCCGGGCCCGGCGCAGCTCCTGGAGCTCCTGGCAGGCGGAGATCACCATGCAGTACACCCAGCCGGTGATCCGGGCGGAGGTCTCGCCGGCGGTCACCGCCACCATGGCCTCGTCCAGCAGGGCGAGCCCCTCGGTGACCCGTTCCTGCCGGATCCGGGCCCGGCCCTGGAGCTGTCCGGCCAGCGCCGCCAGGTCGCGGTCGCCGAACCGGACGGCCAGCTCCCGGGCCCGGGTGCCCAGGTCGTAGGCGGCGGCGAAGTCCTCGTCGCGGAACCGCTGCTCGGCGTCGGGGAGCAGCAGCCAGCCGGCCTCGGCACAGGGCGGCGCCGACCCGGCGAGCCGGGCGGCCCGGGTCAGCCAGCCGCCCGCGTGCGCGAACTCGCCCAGCATGGTCAGCATCTCGGCCAGCCAGAACGCACACCGCAGCGCCCCGGGCACGTCCTCGGACTCCACCCGCGCCAGGTACGCCCGCTGCAGCGCCTCGGCCGCCACCGTCCCACGGCCGAGCAGCGCGGCGGACTCGGCGTACGCCTCCAGGTCCGCGCACCCCAGCGGGGTGGCCCGGTCGGCCCCGGCGAAGGACTCGCAGGCGTCACGCCATGCCTGGCGGTCGTACGAGCGCCTGGCGGCGGTGAGGGCGGCGGCCGAGTCCATTGCGCCTCCCGGCCTGCGGGGAGCCGGTCAGCACCATTACACCGCTCGCCGGCCCCGCCTGTCAGGCCGGGATCCCGCGGGCACGGTCCCGGCCCCCGCCCCGGCCGGCACTACCGCAGCAGGGCGAAGACCCCGCCGCCGACCAGGGCGCCGAGGGCGGCGCCGGCGGCGGTCTGCCAGGGGGTGTGCTCCCGCAGGGCCACGCGCGACCAGCCGAGGACGGCCACGCCCGCGAAGCCGGTAAGCCACCAGGGGCCGTAGGTGACGGCGAGCATCACCAGGCCGCCGGACAGCACGGCGGTGTGCACGGAGATCTGCCAGAAGCGGGTGATCGGCAGGACCGCCGTGATGGTGCACCACATGGCGGCGGTGAGCGCCACCATCGGGCCGGGCGCGTCGGTGGCGAACTGCAGCAGGACGCCGACCGCGACCGAGCCGGAGATCACCGGCAGCACGCTCAGCCGGCGCTGGCGGTCCGTCACGTGCCGGCCGGCCCAGCTGCCGCCCTCGGCGATCTTGACGATGTAGAGGATCGGGAGCACCGCCGCGAAGGTGAGCGCGATCAGCGCCCACCCCAGGCCGCGCCAGCCGTACAGGCCGCAGCCGAGGGCGAGGCAGAGCAGGATGATCACGTTCTTGGGGTCCGCGCCGTCGGTCAGCCGGCGGGCCAGCCGGGATTCCCGGTCGGCGGGTGCCGCTGCGGTGGCCGGCCCGGTCCGGTCGGCGGCCGCGGAGGCGTCGGCCGCGGTGTCGGCTGCGGCGGTGCGGTCGGCGTCCTCGGTGGGGAGTGCGGGGTTCACGGTCCTCGGTCTCTGCGGTGCGTCCGGGGCCGGCGGCGGTGGCCGTACCGGCGATGAGCTGCGGCGCGGAGCGGGGACGGAACCCCGCCCGCGACCGGGACGACGCTACCGGGGGCCGGGCGGCGGACCTGCGGCCGGGTCAGGAGGCCGTTCAGGGAGCCATGGTGAGGCCCGCGTCGGCGGCGGAGCGGCTGAGGACGACGCTGCGGATGTGGTCGAGGGCGGCGGCGAAGTCGCTCCGGTCGGGGTGCTGCCGGACGGCCTCGGGGAGCACCAGGACGCGGTGCGGCGGCCCCAGGTCCATCAGCTGCGGGACGAACTCGGCCCGGGAGACCGTCCAGCGGCCGCCGCCGGCGGCGGGCGGGGCGAAGGTGAAGCGGGCGATGGTGCCCATGTTGCCGCGCGGGTCGAAGGCGTCGGAGTAGTTGACCATGTCCCCGGCGACCTGGTCGCCCATGCCGTAGACCACCCAGGTGCCGTTGACCTTCTCGTACGCCTGCGGGATGTGCGCGTGGGTGCCGAGGATCAGGTCGATGTCGGGTCCGCCGTCGGTGCGGGCGGCGGTCAGCCCGCGGGCCAGGGTGAGCTGCTGCTCGTCCGGCTCGTCCTGCCATTCGGTGCCCCAGTGGATGCTCACCACCACCAGGTCGGCGCCGGACCGCCGGGCGGCGCGGGCGTCGGCGAGGATCCGGTCCCGGTCGATCAGGTTCACCGCCCAGGGCCGGCCCTCGGGCAGCGGGATGCCGTTGGTGTCGTAGCTGTAGGCGAGGTGGGCGAGGGTGGCGCCCCCGGCGGTGAGCAGCGCGGGCCGGGCGGCCTCCTCGGCGGTCCGGGCGGAGCCGGCGTGCCGGAGGCCGGCCGCGTCCATGGCGTCCAGGGTGCGGCGGATGCCCTCGGCGCCGTCGTCCAGGGTGTGGTTGGAGGCGGTGGAGCAGGAGTCGTAGCCGGTGTCCCGCAGCGCCTGGGCGACCTGCGGCGGGGACTTGAAGCTGGGGTAGCCGGTGAACGGGCCGCCGTCCGGGCCGTAGACCGTCTCCATGTGGCAGAGGGCGAGGTCGGCGGCGCTGATCACCGGCCGGACGCCGGCCAGCATGGGGTGGAAGTCGTACCCCTCGCCGTCGGCGTCCGCCTGGGCCTGCCGGATGATCACGGCGTGCGGCAGGACGTCCCCGCTGGCGACCAGGGTGAACGGCCGCCGCTGCGCACCGGCCGCGGTGGCCTGCCCTCCCGCCTGCCCGCTCGCCGCACCGGTCGGAGCTCCGCTCGCGGGCCCGTTCTCGGGGGCGGGCGAGAGCCGCGCTCCGGCCGGGCCGGCGCAGGCGGCGGCGGTGAGCAGGAGGGCGGCCACGCCCGGGACCGTTCGGCGGGGAAGGCGCATCATCGTCCCGTCTGATCGTCGGTCTGCGACTGGTGACCCGACTATGGGACCGCCGCCCCCGCCCGCCCGGTCAGCGCGCCCGGGATGTCACCCGATGGGCCGCCGCGGGCCGCCCGGCCGCAGCCGCTCCTCCGGCACCGGCGCGGGCGCCGCGGGCGAGGTCCAGCTGGCCAGCAGCCGCAGCGACTCGGCGGAGGGCGAGCCCGGCTCGGCGTGGTACGTCAGCAGCACCTGGTCCTGGTCGCCGGCCGGCACCAGGGTCTCGTACCGCAGGGTCAGCCGGCCGACCGTCGGGTGGTGCAGCTCCTTGACCCCGTGGCCCTTGTCCCGGATGTCGTGCGCGGCCCACAGCCGCCGGAAGTCCTCGCTCTTGACCGAGAGTTCGCCGATCAGTGAGGCCAGCCTGGGGTCGTCGGGGTAGCGCCCGGCGTCCATCCGCAGGATCGCGACCACGTCCCCCGCCTTGCCCTCCCAGTCGTCGTACAGCTCGCGCGAGGCGGGGGAGAGGAACACCTGCCAGGCCATGTTGCGCTGCTCCGGCGGCATCGCCGGGAAGTCGCCGAGCAGGGCGCAGGCCAGCCGGTTCCAGCCGATCACGTCCAGCCGGCGCCCCAGCACGTACGCGGGCACGTCCGCCATGGTGTCGATCAGCTGCTGCAGGGCGGGCCGCACCCGCTGCGGTCGGGTGGCGGCGCGCGGGCGGCGGTGCACCGGCTTGGTGAGGCGGCCCAGGTGCTCCCGCTCGGCCGGGCTCAGCCGCAGGGCGTCCGCGATGGCGTCCAGGACGGCGGTGGAGACGTTCTCGCCGTGCCCCTGCTCCAGCCGGATGTAGTACGCGGTGCTCACCCCGGCGAGCTGCGCCAGCTCCTCCCGGCGCAGCCCCGGCACCCGGCGCCGCCCGCCGTACGGGGTGAGGCCGACGTCCTCCGGCTTCAGCCGGGCTCGGCGCGATCGCAGGAACTCGCTCAACTCGGTGCGCTGGTCCATACGATGCAGTATGAGGGTGCCACTGCCAGTGGTACGCACAGGGAACATACGTCAACGGATGATCTGGCTGGGCCCGGACGCCGGCTGGCAGGGTTACCGGCATGACGCACACCACTGTCGCCGCCTACGCCGCCGCCGCCCCGAAGGCCCCGCTGGAGAAGACCACCGTCCCGCGCCGCCCGCTGGGCGAGCACGACATCCTCATCGACATCAAGTTCGCCGGCATCTGCCACTCCGACATCCACCAGGTCGACGGTGACTGGGGCGAGGGCATCTTCCCGATGGTGCCCGGCCACGAGATCGCCGGCGTGGTCGCCGAGGTCGGCCCCGGCGTGACCCGGTACGCGGTCGGCGACCGGGTCGGCGTCGGCTGCTTCGTCGACTCCTGCCGGGAGTGCGAGAACTGCCGGGCCGGGCTCCAGCAGTACTGCACCGGCGGCGGCATGACCGCCACCTACAACGGGACGGGCCGCGACGGTGAGCCCACCTACGGCGGCTACTCCACCCACCTGGTGGTGGACGAGGGCTACGCCCTGCGGATCCCCGACGCCATCCCGCTGGACGCCGCCGCGCCGCTGCTGTGCGCCGGCGTCACCCTCTACTCGCCGCTGCGCCACTGGGGCGCCGGCCCCGGGAAGAAGGTCGCGGTGGTCGGCTTCGGCGGCCTGGGCCACCTGGGCGTCAAGATCGCCCACGCGATGGGGGCCGAGGTCACCGTGCTCAGCCAGTCGCTGGGCAAGCGCGAGGACGGCCTGCGGTTCGGCGCCGACGACTACCGGGCCACCGCCGACCCGGCCACCTTCACCGACCTGGCCGGCACCTTCGACCTGATCGTCAACACCGTCTCCGCCGACCTCGACCTCAACGCCTACCTGGACCTGCTGCGGGTGAACGGCACCCTGGTCCAGGTCGGCCTGCCCGAAAACCCCTCCCCGGTGGGCGCGTTCGCCCTGGTCGGCGGCCGGCGCTCGCTGGCCGGCTCGATGATCGGCGGCATCCCGGAGACCCAGGAGATGCTGGACTTCTGCGCCGAGCACGGCATAGGCGCGGAGATCGAGGTGATCTCCGCCGACCGGATCAACGAGGCCTACGCCCGGGTGGTGGCCAGCGACGTCCGGTACCGCTTCGTGATCGACACCGCCACCATCTGACGGAACATCAACCCCTTGACCTGACAAGGTGTGTGTACCGCCCCGGCCGCCGAACGGCGGCCGGGGCGGTGATCGTCGCCCGTGCTTCGTGTACGGCCGCACTCCCGCTAGGGTGTGGCCGGTGAAGATGACGAGCCCACGATTCGCCACCGCCGTCGCGGCGGTCACGGCAGCGGTCTGCTGCACGGCCCTCGCCCCCCAGCGGGCCCTCGCCCAGGGGTCGCAGGGCCCCGGACAGGTCCTCTCCGCGGACGGTCCCGCCGACCCGGTCTACCCCGGGCTGGGCAACGCCGGGTACGACGCCCTCGCCTACGACCTCGCCTTCGACTACCACGCGGACACCCGTACGGTCTCCGGCTCGGCCGCGATAACCGCCCGCAGCCTCACCCGGCTGGAGCGGATCTCGCTGGACGCCGCGGGACTCGCGGTCTCCGCCGTCAAGGTCGACGGCCGGAAGGCAGAATTCGCCCTGGAGGGCGAGAAGTTGACCGTCACCCCGGCGCGGGCGATCCGGCCCGGCGCGGTGCTCCGGGTGCAGGTGGAGTACACCGCCGACCTGAAGACGGTCGTTCCCGGCACCCGCACCGGCTGGGTGGTGACCAAGGACGGCTTCGCGGTCGCCGGCCAGCCGGACACCGCGCACACCGTCTTCCCCGGCAACGACCACCCCTCGGACAAGGCCCGGTTCACCGTCCGGGTCACCGCCCCCTCCGAGCTGTTCGGGGTCGCGAACGGCACCCCGGTCGGCACGGTGGAGCGCGACGGCCGGACCACCCGCACGTACGTCTCGCGCGACCCGATGGCCACCGAGCTGCTCCAGGTGTCGGTGGGCTCGTACACGGTGAAGGAGCGCCCGGGAAGCCGTCCGGGGCTGCGGCTGCGTGACGTGGTGCCCACGGCCCGCGCCGAGGCGCTGGAGCCCGCGCTCGCCCTGACCGGCGATCAACTCGCCTGGATGGAGGCCCATCTGGGCCCCTTCCCGTTCGAGGCGTACGGGATCATGCCGGCCGACACCGACGACCCCAAGGCCTTCGACTTCACCGGCCTGGAGACCCAGACCCTCACCCTGTACAAGCCCGGCTTCCTCGCCCAGCGGGAGCAGGCCGTCGGCTCGCACATGGTCCACGAGCTGACCCACTCCTGGTTCGGCAACAGCGTCACGCCCAGGACCTGGGCCGACCTGTGGCTCAACGAGGGCCACGCCGACTTCTACGGCCTGCTGTACCGCTACGAGCGCGGCTGGCCGGACTCGCTGGGCATGACCACGCTGGACGCCCGGATGCAGGACACCTACGCCAAGGCCGACCTGTGGCGCCGCGACTCGGGGCCGGTGGCCGCGCCGAACGCGAAGAACCTCTTCGACGGGCAGCGCTACCTGGGCGGCGTGCTGGCCCTGTACGCGCTGCGGGAGAAGGTCGGCACCGAGGTCTTCGACCGCATCGAGCGGGAGTTCCTGCGGACATACCGGTACGGGACGGCCTCCACGGCCGACTACATCGCGACCGCCTCGCGGGTGTCCGGCCAGGACCTCGGGGGCTTCCTCACCGAGTGGCTCTACGGCACCAGGGTGCCGGCCATGCCCAACCATCCGGACTGGACGGTCACTCCGGCCGAGCCGAAGCTGCGCAGCGTTCCCACCGAGATCCCCCAGGGGTCCGCGCTGCTCTGAGACCGCGCCGCGCGCCGCGCCCGCGCAAGGGCCGGCGCTCCGACCCGGGCCCCCGCCGTTCCGCCGCCGGCGGGGCCGCCCGATCGGGTCAGTTGAGCTGGTTCAGCTTGCCGGAGGAGACCACGGTCTCCCACTTGCCGTTCCGCACCTGGTACAGCGAGACGATCTGGTTGCTGCTGTCGCCGAACTCGTCGAAGGCGACGTCGCCGGTCACCCCGAAGAAGCTGGTGTCCTGGACGGCCTTGGCCACCTTGGCCCGCAGGTCGCCGGTCGGCACCTTGCCCTTGTTGTCCTGGACCACCTTGCCGACGGCCAGCATCAGCGCCCAGACGCTGTCGTAGCCGTACGGGCCGAAGGTGCCCGGCGGCTCGGTGTACTTGCCCGCCCGGTACGCCTCCAGGAAGTTGTACGCCGAGGGCAGGTCGTCGATGGCGACACCGTCCGAGCTGGCCAGGTCGCCGTCGGCCTGCGGCCCTCCGGCCAGGCCCGGGTAGTCCGCCTTGTGCACGCCGTCGCCGCCGGCCACCGGCACCTTGACCCCGGCCGCCTTGAGCTGCGAGGAGAGCGGACCGGCCTCGGTGGACTCGCCGCCGAAGAACACCAGCTTCGGCTTGGTGGTCTTGATCTTCTGCACCAGCGCACCGAAGTCCGTGGTGCCCGCGGGCACCGACTCGCGCATCAGCACCTTGCCCCCGCCGCGCTCGAACTCACCGGCCATCTGGTCGGCCAGGCCGATGCCGTACGCCTTGGAGTCGTCGATCACCGCGACGGTGTCCAGCTTCATCTTCTTCAGCGCGTACCGCGCCACGTACGGGCCCTGCACCGCGTCGGTGGTGACGGTCCGGAAGTACGTCGGGTACGGGCGCTTCTTGCCCTTGGTCAGGTAGTCCTGGCCGAAGGTGAGCGCGGGCAGGGTGTTCGCCGGCGAGATGTTGACGATCCCGGCGTTGGCGAGGACGGGGGTCATCTCCAGCGCCACGGCCGAGTTGTACGGCCCGACCACGCCGATCACGTTCGGCCTGGCGGCGAACGCCTCGGCGTGCGCCTTCGCCGTCTTCGGCTCGGCGGAGTCGTCGCGCACGTCGAGCACGAACCGGACGCCGGGGACCAGGTTCTTGGCGTTGGCCTTGGCCACCGCCATCTCCACCGAGTTCCGGATGCCCTGGGCCGGCGCCGAGAACTTCGAGGTGAGGGGGATGTCGACCCCGATCACGAGCTCGGTCCCGGCGCCGCCGGAGTCGACCAGCGAACATCCTGACAGGACGAGCGTGCCGGCCAGGACCAGCGCCGGGGCCCGGCCTGGCCGGGCATGTCGGAACGGGGGATGCGGATGGTGCATGGTGACTCCGGGTCAGCGACGGGGACGGGGAACTGCGCCGCGCGGAACAAGGAGTGATACGGCATCACCGCTGGTGGCACCCCCCGTCCCACCGACTGGCACAAGTTTCCGCACTGAATAGACGAATGCGGCAACTGTTCACACTCTCCCCACCAACCATCCACGCGGTGATCGTTTGGATTGCCGCCCGGGTGGGCTGATCAGCGGAGATTTCATCGCGGGGAGGGCAAACCCGAGGCAAAGGGTCAGAACCGGACCGGCAGGGCGAGCAGGCCGCTGGTGCGGAGCGACGGGCGGCGGCGCAGGGACTCGCGCGGGACGTCCAGGGCGAGGCCGGGGAACCGGCGCAGCAGGGTGGCCAGGGCGATCCCGGTCTCCAGCCGGGCGAGCGGCGCCCCCAGGCAGTAGTGGATGCCGTGGCCCAGCGCCAGGTGGGCGTCCTTGGGGCGGTGCAGGTCCAGCCGGTCCGGGTCGGCGAACCGGGCCGGATCGCGATCCGCCGAGCCGATCGCCAGCAGCACCGTCTCCCCGGCCGGCAGCGTCACCTCCCCGACCCGGACGTCCTCCAGCGGGAAGCGGCGGATCGCCAGCGGCGCCGGGCCGTCGTACCGCGCGAGCTCCTCCACCGCCGCGGGGACCAGCGCCGGATCCCGCCGCAGGGCCGCCAGCTGCTCCGGGTGGTCCAGCAGCGCGAGGACGCCGTTGCCGATCAGGTGGACCGTGTTCTCGTACCCGGCGAACAGGATGAGGAAGGCGAGCGAGGTCAACTCGTCCTCGGTCAGCCGGTCCTCGCCCTCGTCCCGGGCGGCGATCAGCGCGGACAGCAGGTCGTCGGCGGGCGCGGCCCGCTTGGCGGCGATCAGCTCGGCGAAGAACCCCAGCAGGCCCGCCACCGCGGCCTTCGCCTCCCAGGGCCGGGCCGGGTCCGGGGTGACGATCGCGTCCGTCCACGCCCGGAAGTCGCGGCGGTGCTCCGCCGGCACCCCCAGCAGGTCGCAGATCACCGCGATCGGGAACGGCCCGGCGTACGCGGCGATCAGATCCGCCCGGCCGAGCGGCTCGATCGCGTCCAGCAGGTCGTCCGCGGTGCGCTGGACCGCCGGACGCAGCCGCTCCACCCGGCGCGGGGTGAACGCCTGGGAGACCAGCCGGCGGATCCGGGTGTGGTCCGGCGGGTCCATGTTCAGCAGGTTGGCGTCCAGGGCCGGCGGCAGCGCGAGGCCCCGGTAGTTGCCGGGCAGGGCGTGGCGCTTGTCCAGCGACAGACGCGGGTCGGCGAGCAGCGCCTTCACGTCCTCGTACCGCGTGACCAGCCAGAACGGCAGGCCGTCGGGGCCTATCAGCCGGTGCGCGGGGCCCTGCTCGCGGAGGGCGGCGTAGCCGGCGTACGGGTCCGCGAGCAGGGCCGCGGCATCGGGGACGGGGATGATCTCGGGCATTCGGTCATCGTACGCACCATCAGGAACGGCTCGGTGGGCGGCCGGTGGCGCCTCGGGGCGGGTGGGTGCGCAGGCTGCCCGGGTCAGGGGCGGAAGGTGCGGCGGTAGCCGTGGGGGGTGATGCCGAGGGTGGTGTGGAGGTGGTGGCGGAGGGAGGCTCCGGTGCCGAGGCCGGAGCGTCGGGCGACCAGGTCGACCGGCCAGTCGGTGGTCTCCAGGTAGTGGCGGGCCAGGTCGGTGCGCTGGCGGAGCAGCCACCGGGCGGGGGTGGTGCCGGTCTCCGCCCGGAAGCGCCGGGAGAAGGTCCGGACGCTGACGTGGGCGTGCGCCGCGAGGTCCGCCAGGGTCAGCGGCTCGGACAGCCGCTCCAGCGCCCACGCCTGGGTGGCCGCCGTGCCGGAGGCCCCCGGATCGGGCACGGGCCGGGGGATGAACTGGGCCTGCCCGCCCTCCCGCCACGGCGGCACCACGCAGGCGCGGGCCACGTCGTTGGCGACCCGGCTGCCGTGGTCCCGGCGGACCAGGTGCAGGCACAGGTCGATCCCGGCGGCCACCCCCGCGGAGGTGAGGACGTCGCCGTCGTCGACGAACAGGACGTCCGGGTCGACCCGGACACCGGTGAACATCCGCTGCAGACGGTCGGCGTCGCGCCAGTGGGTGGTGGCGGGCCGGCCCTCCAGGAGGCCGGCGGCGGCCAGGACGTAGGTGGCGGTGCAGATGCCGACGATCCGGGTCCCGGGACGGATCGCGGCCAGCGCGTCCCGCAGGGCGTCCGGCAGGCGGCCCTCCTCGCGGATCGGGCCGAGCGCGTGCGAGGGCGGGATGACCACGGTGTCCACCCGGGCCAGCAGCGAGGCGTCCCGGGAGACCGCGAGGCCGTAGTCGGCCTCGGCGCGGACCGGGCCGCCGTCCAGGCTGCAGGTGGCCACGGAGTAGAGCGGCCGGCCGGCCCCGTCCCGGGCGGCGCCGAAGATCCGGCCCGGGATGCCGAGTTCGAAGGGGAGGACGCCGTCCAGGGCCAGCACGCCGACGTGATGCATGGCCGGATCCTTTCACTCCGTGGCCGGAGCACCGGCACCGAGGGCCGCCGTCCCCGGGCAGGGTGGGGACCCGCCGGTGCTCGCCGGTACCTCGCGGACCACCGCCGCAGCGAACAGGAGAACCCCCGTATGTCCCAGGCCGCCACCCCCGTCCCCACCATGCGTGCCGTCGTGCAGGAGGCCGCCGGAGCACCCGAGGTGCTGAGGATCGCCGAGGTGCCGCGTCCGGAGCCCGCGCGCGGCGAGGTCCTGGTCCGGGTGTGCGCGGCCGGGGTCAACCCGGCCGACTGGAAGACCCGTTCGCGCGGCGCGTTCGCCACCGGCGCCACGCCCCCGTTCGTCCTCGGCTTCGACGTCTCCGGCGTGGTCGAGGCGGTCGGCGAGGGGGTGACCGTCCTGCGGCCCGGCGACGAGGTGTACGGCATGCCGCGGTTCCCGTTCCCGGCCCGCGCCTACGCCGAGTACCTCACCGCACCGGCCCGCCACCTCGCCCCCAGGCCCCGCGGCCTGACCCACCTGGAGGCGGGAGCCCTGCCGCTGGCCGCGCTCACCGCCTGGCAGGCCCTGGTCGACACCGCGGACGTCCGGCCCGGACAGCGGGTCCTCGTCCACGCCGCCGCCGGCGGGGTCGGGCATCTCGCCGTCCAGATCGCCAAGTCCCGTGGCGCCCACGTGATCGGCACCGCCGGCGCCGCCAAGCACGAGCTGCTGCGCTCGCTCGGCGCGGACGAGGTCCTCGACCACCGCACCCAGGACGTGACCGCGACCGTCCGCGACGTGGACGTCGTCCTCGACCCGCTCGGCGGCGGGAGCCCGGCCCGGTCCCTGCGCACGCTCCGCCCGGGCGGCACCCTGGTCTCCATCCTGCCGCTGGACGGGAGCTTCCCGTACGCCGAGGCCGAGGCGGCCGGCATCCGGGCGGTGTTCATGCTGGTCGAGCCCGACCGGCAGGGCCTGGGCGCGATCACCGAGCTGGTGGAGAGCGGGCGGCTGCGGGTGGTCGTGGACTCCGTCTTCCCGCTGGAGGACGCCGCAGGCGCCCACCGGCTGGGCGAGCTGGGCCGGACCACCGGGAAGATCGTCCTCTCGGTCGCGCCCTGAGCCGGCCGGCGGGTGCACCGTGCGTTACGGCACGGGTCGGCGGGGGAGGGCGTGGCCGCCGAAGCCGGTGAGGGCGCCGGAGGACCGCCACCAGCGTTCGACGGCCGGCTGGTCCATCGCGGCCCAGTCCGGGGTCCGCTGGACCTGTGCCAGCCCCAACTGCCGTCCCAGCACAAGGGTCTGGTGCCCCAGCGGAGCACGTTCGGCGTCGTAGCGGCGCAGGGCCCCGTCCAGGTCGTCGGTCTCGCGGAGCACCCGCTCCAGGACGGTGGCGTCCTGCAGCGCCTTGATCGCGCCGCTGCCGGTGTGCGGACGGGCCAGCGAGGCGGCGTCGCCGAGCAGGACCAGCCGGCCGTGGGCGAAGCGGGGGGTGGCCAGGTCGTACATCGGCTGCAGGAACGCGTTCTCGGCCCGGGTGCCACGCACCACCTCCTGCCAGAACGGCGGGAAGTGCCGCTCCACCAGGTCGCCCTGATGGCGGGCCAGCAGCGGGTCCACCACCCGGTCCGGCCCGGCCGCCGGATCGGCGAAGCGGGCGCCGGCGGCGTCGGGCGGCGCGGTGAAGAACACCCAGTTGACGTCCGCGCCCGGACCGGCCGACGCGGGGATGCGGTAGACCACCATGTGCCCGCCGGGGAAGACCACCGTGACCAGGTCCTGCTCGCGGAAGGCGTCCGCCGGACCCGGCAGCCGCTCGGCGGGCAGCGTGCCCCGCCACGCCAGATACCCGCCGTACGCCGGCACGGCCCCCGGATCCACCGCCTCCCGCACCACCGAGCGGTACCCGTCCGCGCCGACCACCAGGTCGAAGCGCTCCTCGCCGCCCTCCGCGAGCCGCAGCACCGCTCCGTCCCCGGCCGGGACGACCGCGGTGACGGCGGCGCCACCGCGGTAGTCGACGGTGTCGGGGATGCGGGCGCGCAGGCCGCGCCAGAGCGAACCCCAGTTGTAGGAGCGGAACGGGAACGGCAGGACGGCGATCGCGCGCCCCGCGCGGCGGGAGCCGTCGCGGACCACCCAGGGGCGGTGTGTCAGCGGGAGCCACGGCATGGCGGCGTCCACGTAGCCGGCGGCTTCCAGCTCGGCGTAGCGGTCGCTGTGCAGGGCCACGCCGACGCCGCGGTCGGCGAGGCGGCCGGCGGTGCGCTCGTACACCACCACCTCGGCCGCTCCCGCGCGGGACACCGCGAGGGCGGCGGCGCAGCCCGCGATACTCCCCCCGACCACGGCAACCCTTCCCCCACGCACCGGCCGTCCCCCTCCTGTCGCCTGGGGGGACCCTGCCCAGCGCTCCGCGGAGATAACCGGCTGCGTCGTTGAAGCCACTGGAGGGGTGACCGGGCGCAGGTGGGGCGCTGCGCTGGGTGGTCGGTGTGGTGCGGGGCATAGGGGCGGGGGTGGCAGGTGGGCGGAGGGTGGTGGGGGGTTCACGGTGTGGTGAGGGGGAGCGGGGGAATCGGCGGAAATCGGGGTGAGCCCGGTCACCTCGGGTGGGGTGCGGGGACCGGAAACTCGGGGCGGCGAGGGCCCGGTAAGCGCGGTGTACCGGCGGTAACCCGGCACTGACCTGGGGAAACCTGCGAATCCTTGGCTTCCGTCCGGAATGTCCGTAACTTCGAAACCGGTGCAGGGCGCACCACCCGGGATCACCCCGAACGGCCCTCCGGTTCCTCCGGTGGGCGCGTCCCCGGCGCGGCATGGAGCCGGCCGAGCGGAACGGGGTGCGAGACGGCGGGACCGCCACCGGCGGCAGCCGTCCCCCACAGGCATGGCGGACACGGGCTCGGACGAGCCGTGGCCGACCCTTGCCTGCCCCCGGGACCCCACGAAGGGAACTGCATGATCTTCCGTAACGAGACCACCGCTGCCACCACCACCTCCGCCCCCAAGCGCAACCGCGTGCGGATGGCCGTGATGGGCGGCGCGCTGGTCGCGCTGCCGGTGGCCGGCCTCGTCACGGCCACCACGGCCTCCGCCGCCGACGTCTCCACCTGGGACCGGGTCGCTCAGTGCGAGTCCACCGGCAACTGGGCGATCGACTCGGGCAACGGCTTCTACGGCGGCCTCCAGTTCACCTCCAGCACCTGGGCCGCGTACGGCGGCACCCAGTACGCCCCGCAGGCCAACCTGGCCACCAAGGCGCAGCAGATCTCCGTCGCCGAGAAGGTCCTGGCCGACCAGGGCCCGGGCGCCTGGCCGGTGTGCTCGGTCAAGGCGGGTCTGACCAAGGGTGGCGCCCCGGCCGCGGTCGACACCTCCGCCGACACCGCCGCCTCCCGCTCCGAGGCCCGTGCGCAGGCCCCGCAGGCCGCCACCCCGCAGGCCGCCCCGAAGACCGAAACTCCGAAGACCGAGGCCCCGAAGACGGAGGCCAAGCCCGCGGCCCCCAAGGCCGAGGTGAAGAAGGCCGAGGCGCCCAAGCCGGTCGCCAAGAAGGCCGAGGCCCCGAAGGCCGCGGTCAACCAGGCCGAGGGCGGCAGCTACACCGTCAAGAGCGGTGACACCCTGAGCAAGATCGCCGCCGCGCAGGGCGTCGACTGGCACGAGCTGTTCCAGCACAACACCGGTGTCATCGGCGACAACCCGGACCTGATCCTCCCGGGCCAGGTGCTGTCCGTCTGACACACCGCCACCCGGCGCGGCATCGCTTTGAAGGCCGTCTCCACCCGTCCGCGGGAGGAGGCGGCCTTCGGGCGTACCGGCCCGCGGCAGTCGGCGGCGGGCAGCGGCCGGGCCCGGGGGAGGGGCACGGCCGTGTCGCCGAGCGGGATGGGACGAATCCCTCCCTACCATCAGGATCCGGTCACCCCGGTCGGTCCGGGTGGGTGACCGGCCGTCAGCCGGATCCTGGGAGAGTCAATGGCGTCGTCCCGGCAGCGCAGCTCCGCGCCGGCCACCGCACCCGTGAAGCGCGGGGCGCTGCGCCGGCTGGGCGAGTGGTGTGCCCGGCACTCGGTCGTCGTCCTGGTGCTCTGGCTGGTGGCGCTGGCCGGCATCCAGGTGATCGACCGCGCGGTGGGCGGCACCTACTCGGACGACTTCTCGCTCTCCGACACCCAGGCCTCCGAGGGCCGGGACGTGCTGACGGCGCACCAGCCCGCGGCCGGCGGCACCAGTGCCCAGGTGGTGCTGCACGACGCCCAGCCGCTGACCTCCTTCCCGAGCCAGGTGGACCAGGCGGTCGCCTCGCTGCAGCAGCTGCCGCACGTGCAGTCCGCGCAGAGCCCGTTGCCGCCGCCCGGCCAGCCCGCCCCGCCCGGCGGGCCGCTCGCGGCGAACGGCCAGACCGGCTACATCACCGTGCGGTTCGACGTGAACCCGAGCACCCTCGGCGACGAGTACCTGGACGGCGTGGACGCGGCGGTCGCCCCGCTGCGGGACGCCGGGGTGGAGGTGGAGTACGGCGGGCCGCTGGGCGAGCTGGCCCGGCCGGCCGCCGACGACCGGGTCAGCGAGCTGATCGGCTTCGGGGTGGCGATCGTCGTCCTGCTGATCGGCTTCGGCAGCGTGATCGCGGCGGGCCTGCCGCTGGTGACCGCGCTGATCGGGGCGATCTGCGGCCTGGGCCTGCTCGGCCTGCTGGCCGCGGCCACCACCTTCGCCACCGTCGCCCCCACCCTGGCCACGATGATCGGCATCGGCGTGGGCATCGACTACGCCCTCTTCCTGCTGACCAGGCACCGGCAGAGCCTGATGGACGGCAGGGACCCGGTGTCCGCCGCCGGCCACGCGGTGGCCACCAGCGGCCGCGCGGTGCTGGTCTCCGGCTGCACGGTGATCATCGCGCTGGCGGGCCTGACCGTCTCCCGGGTGAGCTTCATCGCCAAGCTCGGCCTGGCCGCCGGGGTGACCGTGGTCTCCGCGGTCGCGGCCGCGCTGACCCTGCTGCCCGCGCTGATGGGCCTGATCGGACGGCGGATGGACCGCTGGAGCGTGCACCGGCCGGTCGCCGAGACCGGGGCCGCGCCGGGCGAGGAGATCACCGGCACCTGGCACCGCTACGCCCAGCGGGTGGAGCGCAAGCCCTGGTGGTTCCTGGCCGCCGGACTGGTCACGATCGGCATCCTGGCCGTCCCGCTGTTCTCCATCCAGCTCGGCCACATCGACGACGGCGCCGACCCGACCAGCTTCACCGACCGCCGCGCCTTCGACCTGATGTCCGACGCCTTCGGGCCGGGGTCCAACGGCCCGATCACCGTGGTGGTCGACCAGAGCGCCGTCCCGGCCGACGCCCGCGCCGGGCTGCAGAGCACGGTGCAGCAGGCGCTGACCGACGTGCCGCACGCGGCGAGCTCCTCGCCGCTGCAGACCAGCACGGACGGCCAGGTGCTGTTCAACACCGTCACCCCGGCCCAGCGGCCGCAGGGCGAGCAGACCACCGAGCTGGTCAACGACCTCGCCGACACCGTGCTGCCGCAGGCCGTGGCCGGCACCGGCGCCACCGCGTACGTCACCGGCACCACCGCCGCCCAGGTGGAGTTCCGCAACATCGTGGCGAGCCGGCTGCTGCTGATCATCGCCGTGGTGGTCGGACTGGCGTTCCTGATCATCCTGATCGTCTTCCGCGGGCTGCTGATCGCGGTCAAGGCCGCCGTGCTCAACCTGCTGTCCATCGCCGCCTCGTACGGCGTGGTGGTGGCGGTGTTCCAGTGGGGCTGGGGCGGTCCCGCGCTCGGGGTGTCGGGGACCGTGCCGATCGAGAGCTATGTGCCGATGATGATGTTCGCCATCGTCTTCGGCCTCAGCATGGACTACGAGATCTTCCTGCTCTCCCGGGTGCACGAGGCGTGGCTGCGGACCGGCGACAGCCGGGGGAGCGTGGCGCACGCCCTGGAGATCACCGCCCGGGTGATCACCTGCGCCGCCCTGATCATGGTCAGCGTGTTCGCGGCCTTCATCGTCAGCGACAACATCGTCATCAAGATGATGGGCCTCGGACTGGCCGTCAGCGTGCTGATCGACGCCACCGTCGTCCGCCTGCTGCTGGTGCCGGCGGTGATGACCCTGCTCGGCCCGGCCGCCTGGTGGACGCCGCGGTTCCTCGACCGGCTCCTGCCGCACATCGACACCGAGGGCGAGGGCGAGGAGGCCTGACGCGTCGTCGTACCCGAACCGCCGCACCACGGCGGCCCGGGGCCCGGCCCGCGCCCGCCGGCCGGGCGAACCCGTCGGTAGCAATCGCTAGAGTGTCCGGAAGTCGGGACGGCAGCGCACCGCGCCGTCCGACGCACCCGCCATCCTGAGGTCCCGTCAGGAGCGACGCGCCGCGTGTCCAGGGGAGACCGGCACCTCGCCGAACGGCCCCGGACGCCGCCCCGGCCGCGCCCCGGGCACCGTTCCCCGACGGGCGATCTCCGAGCAGTCTTCTCACAGGAGAACCATGAGAACCACCTCGCGTCCGGCGCGCATCGCCGTCCGCGCCCTGGCCCTGGCCGCCGCCGGCGTCCTCGTCGCCGCGCCGAGCGCCTCCGCCGCCAACCAGGGCATCGTCAACCCCGGCTTCGAGGACGGCAGCAGCGCCGCCTGGGGCGAAGTCTCCGTGGACGACTGGTACGTCCGCGGCATGTGGGGCCACCTGATCACCGACGACGCGGCCTACCCCGCCCACTCGGGCACCTGGAAGGCCCGGCTCGGCGGCTACGGCTACCGGGGCCCGATCGGCCACCGGATCGTCCAGGACGTCACCATCCCCGCGTACCGGGTCCCGGTGCTCTCGTTCTGGATGAAGAGCGACTACGCCGGCGTCGGCCACCGGCTGACCGTCGAGGCGGTCACCGAGGACGGCACCCGCACCCCGCTCTACACCCGGTACAACGCGGCCGGCAGCGCCGGCGGCTACGAGCAGGCCACCGTCACCCTGCCGGACGCCTTCTACTCCGGCACCACCCGCAAGGTCAGCCTGGAGTTCACGCACTGGGAGGAGGGCGGCAACACCACGCCGTTCCTGATCGACGACGTGAGCCTGGAGTACCGCTACAAGATCTACAAGCCGATCGTGGACCTGCCGAGGTTCCCCTTCAAGCCCTTCAGCTCCTAAGGCCGACCGCCGGCCCCGCGCCCCTCAGGGGGTGCCGGGCCGGTGGCTCACCCGGCCGGGACGGACTGCGGGAAGTGGAACAGGCCCTGCGGGTCGTACGCCCGCTTCACCTGCCGGAGCCGGGCCGCGTTCGCGCCGTAGTACGCCTGCTCCCACCCCTCCAGGCGCGGGTCGGTGTAGTTCAGGTACGCCCCGCCGCCCGCGGACGGGCGCATCGCCGACCACACGCCGTCCAGCCACGCCCGGGACTGGTCCGGGCCGGGCCCGCCGCCCGAACCGGACGGGAAGTTGGCGATGTACTGCGCCAGGAACAGCGCCCCGCGGTGCACGAACGCGGTGTCACCGGCGCCCACTCGGTTCACCGCCCCGCCCAGCGCGTCCAGCGCCACTCCGGCACTCCCGCCGTCCGGAACCGCCCGCGCGTAGCCCTCCACCGCCGCCAGCAGCGCGGCCGTCCCACCCCCGTCCAGCGCCCGGGTGAAGAAGTCCGAACGGGCCGCGTACGACACCCGCGACAGCCGGCCCTGCGGCGCCTGACCCGGCAGATCCCCCGGCAGGTGGGCCTGCGCCTGCGACCGGCCGGCCACCCCGCCCATCACCCGCATGGTCTCCAGGTACGAGGCGGCATGCAGCGAGGCCGAGGCTGGCGCGACGCCCAACCGGTCGATCAGATCGGACAGTTCGCCCTTGGAGCCGAGCAGGTTGACGGTGGCGGACACCTCCAGCCGGCCGTCCGGCCAGGCGTCCAGGTGCAGGCTCGACCACAGCGCGTCCGGCGCACCCGGCGCCCACGCCTGCCACGCCCGCAGCACGGCCGCCGCCTGCGACCAGCGCCAGGTGAGGAATCCGTACGCGCAGTCCGCCGCCGGATGCGTCCGGAACTCCAGCGAGGTCACCACCCCGAAGTTGCCGCCGCCACCCCCGCGCAGCGCCCAGAACAGCTCCGGCTCCGACCCGGCGTCCACCCGCAGCACCCGCCCGTCGGCCGCCACCACCTCCGCCGCCGTCAGACTGTCGCAGGTCAGCCCGTACGCCCGGCAGGTCACCCCGAGCCCGCCGCCCAGCGTCAGGCCGGTGACGCCCACACTCGGACAGGTACCGGCCGGCACGGTGGCGCCGGTGGCCGCCAGCCCCGCGTAGACGTCGATCAGCCGCGCCCCCGCACCCACCACCGCCGTCCCGCCCGACGCCCGGACGGCGTCCAGCCGGCCCACGTCCAGCACCATCCCCGGACCGGAGGACCAGCCCGCGTAGCTGTGGCCTCCGCTGCGGAGGGCCACCGGGACGCCGAACCGGCGCGCGAACGCCAGGCACTCCACCACGTCCTGGGCACCCGCGGGGTACACCACGCCCGCCGGGTGGAGGGAGTCGAACTGCGGCTGGTAGAGCCGGCTCGCGGCCGGGTAGCGCGCGTCACCGGGCAGTACCACGGTGCCGTCGACACCGGCGGCGAGGGCCGACCAGTCGGCGGGAGTGGCGGGCGAGGGGGACACCGTCGCCGTGGGGGGCGGCGTGGGGGCGGGGGTCGCCGGTGCGGTCGGGGCCGGGGTGGGGGAGGTGGCGGGCTGGGAGGGCTGCGCGGTGCCGCCGCCCTCGCACGCCGCGGCCCCGGCGACCGCCGCCGCCCCGGCACCCCACCGCAGCACGGCCCGCCGGGACACCCGGCCCCGCCGGACGCCGTCGCCCATACCCGTCTCCGTTCGCTCGGTCCCCCGATTCTGCCCGCGCCGGACGACCGGAGGACACCGGGGTGCACCCGAGGCGACCGGGTGCGCCCTCGACGCGTGCACCCGGGGTGACCGGCCGGGTCCCGCCCGCGACGGCCGGCGGTACTCAGGACACCAGCGGCGGCTCGGCGCGCTCCGTCAGCCGCACCGTGCACAGGCCGCCGCGCTCCGACCGGATCTCGGTGACCTCCAGCTGGGTGCCCGGCAGCAGGATGTACTCCTCCTCCCCGGTGAACGCGGAGAAGTCGCGGATCCCCACCGCCCGGGCCGGCACCACCTCGAAGAGCGTCCGCTTGCCGCGGCTGCCCAGGAAGGCCCGGGCCACGCCGAGCTCCGAGGTGCACGAGGACACGCCCCACCAGGTCACGGTCTTCCCGAGCGGGTACTGCGCCCGCAGGTCCAGGGAGACGCCCCGCCACAGCGGCTCGGTGCGGGCCGGCAGCTGCGACACCGCCGCGAACAGCAGCCGCAGGTACGGCAGATAGGGGACCAGCCGGGAGCGGTCCGGGGAGCGCAGCACGGCGTTGATCTCCCGGTAGAACGCCGACTCGCAGGTGTACAGGTAGAGCGCGGCGACCGCGTCCGCCGACAGCGTGCCGGCCGCCTCGTCCGCCCGCCGCTTGCCGAACTCGTACGACCGCTCGATGTGCCGGTCCAGGCCGCGCAGCACCTGCGCCACCGGCGCGGCCGCGTCCCGGAAGTCCATCAGCGGGGTGTCGAACACGCCGGTGATCTCGGGCAGGACGAGACCCTCGTCCTTGACGCTGGAGAGCCGGTCCAGGTACAGCTGGTGCAGCTCCATGGTGGAGGCGATGAAGGCGCCCATCCGCTCGGAGACCCCGCCCTCCGCCCCGCCGCTCCCGGCGGCCTGCGCGTCCCAGCCCTTCGCGGGCAGCCAGTCCACCGGGTCCGCGCCCACCGAGGCGAGGGCGTCGTTCACCATCCCGAAGTGGTCGCCGTCGCAGAAGATGTCGCCCTGCGCCGCCGGGTTGGCGTGGTCGATGTGCCGGACCTCGACCTCCGGGTACTTCTCCTGGAGCCGCTGGACGACCTTCTTCAGGCTGCGCGCGTGCGCCCCCCACCAGGCGAAGACGACACCCCGGTCCTCCTCGGGGGCGGTCTGCTTGGCCTTGAGGATCTCCTCGACGATCCGCTCGGCGACCGGCCGCCAGAACGCGGTGTGCCGGTCGGTGCCGACCGCGCCGTCGGCACTCGCGGTGAGCGAGGCGTTGAGCAGCAGCACGCCCTGGGTGAGCATCGCCTGGAACCACTCCGGCGGCTGGACGGTGTCCTGCTCCTTCAGCAGCTTCCGGACGTCGGCGATCGGGGTCTTCTTGGCGATGCCGTACTTCCACATCGCCGCCGCCTTGATGATGCAGCGGATGCTGACCACCCGGCCGAACTGGCTGTCCTTCCAGTCGTGGAAGGTGTTGTCGAACATCGCGATGCCGGTGGCGCTCTCCGGCCGCGGGTACGGGTTCTGGCCGAAGACGACCACCTTCCACCGGTGCGGCGCGTTGGGCTTGAGCGCCTGGAAGGTGAGCTCCCGGACCGGCACCACCTCGGGGCTGCGGCCCGGGCCGATGAACGCCGCAGCATCCGGCTGCGCCTCGACCACCGGCTTCAGCAGCGGCAGCCACGGCTCGCCGCCGCCCGCGAACAGGTCGGTGAGGGCCAGCGGGTCGTTCGGGTCGGGCGTGGCGGGGGTGGTGGCGGCGTCGCTCATGGTGGCGGTACTCCGGGTGTCGGACCGTGCGGAAGAAGGGGGCGAGGGGACGTCAGCCGGTGTTCCGGCGGGCCCCGATGCACCCTTCCTATCGACCGGGTGTGACAACCGGCGGGCGGTCGCCGGGCCGGCGGTCCGGCCGCGGACGCCCTGTCAGTGGGCCCCGCTAGCTTCGGAACCACTCACCCCGGCGACCCCTCCCGATCGGAGCGACCCATGACCGCTGACCAGGCGAACGACCAGGCGAAGGACCAGACGGAGCCCTCGCTCAAGGTGGTGCTGACCGACGTCAACCCGGCGGTGGTGGAGGCGTGGCGCGCCGCCTTCGCCGACACCCCCGAGATCGAGATCCGCCCGGGCTCGATCCTCGACCAGGAGGTCGACGCCTGGGTCAGTCCCACCAACTCCCGCGGCCGGATGGACGGCGGGGTCGACGCCGTCATCAAGCGGCACCTCGGCGCGGGCATCCAGCTGCGGGTCCAGCGGGCGATCCGCTCCCGCTTCGCCGGATCGCTCCCGGTGGGCAGCGCGGTGTGCGTCCCGTCCGGGGCGACCAACCCGCGGTTCCTGATCTCCACGCCCACCATGGAGGCGTCCTCCCAGGACGTCAGCGAGACCCTGAACGTGGCCCTGGCCTGCGCCGCCGCGTTCCAGGCGATCCACCGTCAGAACGCGGCCCAGCCCGGCAGCATCCGGTCGGTGGCCCTGGTCGGCATGGGCGCGCGGACCGGCCGGGTGCCGGCCCGGGTCTGCGCCAGCCTGATGTGGACGGGCTACACCCTCTTCAACGACCACTGCTTCGAGGACGACGACGACCTGCGCGCCACCGTCCTCGCACAGCTGGAGGACCTGGAGCAGGCCCCGGTCGAGACCCGGGTCCGGATCGCGCCCCCCGCCGGCTCCCGCTCCCGCTCCGCCGCCCGCAGCCGCTGACCGCACCCGGCAGCGCCGCACCTGGACGCGGAACGGTCGCGCGATCGGCGGGCCGCTCGGGGCCGACACCCTGTGCCTGGTGGCCATGGCGCAGCCGCTCACGCCGGGACGGGGGAGCGGTCCCGGCAGCACGGAACCGCCGCCCGCCGGGACCGCTCATCTCACCCGGGAAGCCACTCAGGAACCGTGGCCGTTGGCGTCGCCGACGCACCGCTCGGGCTCGGCGGTCCGCAGGTACTCGTGCTTGACGAGGTTGGCCACGTTGTAGGTCTCGGCCGGCTCGAAGTCGGACGGCTTGAGCGCCGGGTCGAGCCACTGCTGGTGGCCGAACCCCGGCTGGGCGAACCCGGCGGCGATGTGGCCCGTCTGGACGCGGAAGCCGCGGTTCACCACGTAGCAGTGGTAGTTGTACCCGTCGCCGTTGAGCGAGTCCGGCGGCAGGGCGCGCTTGGCGTACGGCGTCCCGCCGGTGGCGAGGTACTTGCCGGAGTCGGCCCCGAACCGGTCCAGCGTCCCGCCCGGGTCCACCGTCCGCTCGTGCATGTCGAGGACGCCGTTCCGCTCCGCGAAGCCGCGGTTGTCCGGGTACTTCCACTGGTTGCCGTCGCGGTACCAGCTGAGGAACTGGACCGGCTGCAGACCGCCGAGCCGGTGGTAGCCCTTCAGCAGGCTCGCCACCGGCCCCGTCCCCGGCAGCACGGCCGGGCCGAGCTCCTGCCGCCCGCAGTAGTACACGGTCGGGTCGTCGGGCGGCAGCAGGTCCGGACAGTCCGCGGGCAGGACCGCCCGGTGCGACGCCGTCCGCACCGGCGCGGCCACGGCGTCGCCGGCGGCGGCGAGGAAGGTCAGCGGCAGAGCCGCCGCCATGGACATCGAGACGAGCGTGGACGGACGCATACGCGGGCTCCAGTGGGACGCGGGAAGGAGGGCGACGCGAGCGCGGGTCATCCAGAGGAGTCATCCAGCGGTCGCTCCGTACCGCCATTGCACGCGCAAGCCGCTCCGTACGCGACGAAGCCCGGCGGTACCGGACCGGACAGCACCCCGCCGGGCTAATCCATATGACGATCAGTCAGATCGCCGGCCCTGCTCGGCCGGCCGATCAAGGGGCATGGGAGGATGGGCCCGTGAACGTCATGCGAAGGGGCCGTGCCTCGTAGGAATCCCGTCTCGCTCCGGCCCCGTGGGGTCGGGGTGCGGAGCCCGTGGGTGCGGTATCGCGACGTGCCCGGTCTGTCCGGCGCGGCGAACGCGGCGATCCGCCGTGCGGAGGGCGCCCGGTGGCTTCCCGGCCGGCTGTCGGCGGCGGTGAGCGTGTGGACCGCGCATGTCCACGGGAGCCGTCGTCGCCGGCGGCCGTGGGAGGCGGAGTTCACCTGTCCGTGCTGCGGTGAGGGCTGGGCCCGTGATCTGCTGGCGGAGGCGCTCCACGTCCTGCCCGGCCGGGCCGCGGGTGAACTCCGCAATCTCGTCGAGGAGTTGGACGCCGTCCTGCTCCGGCGCACCCACCACGACCCGCAGACCCCGGCCGACCTGCCGTGGTGGTACCGGCGGTGCTGACGCCATGGGTTCGCCCCGCCACAGCCTCCCGATCGGCTCGTGGTGGGAGCGCGAACCGCGTGCCGGCTACCTGGCGCGGAGGGTGACGACCTCCCCGGCGTCAGAGTTCGACCTCAGAGCTTGAACATCGCGGTGTACGGCTGGGGGATGCGTTCCTGCCGCGATCCGAAGTCGACGAGGACGGCGATCTCACCGTCGCCTTCGAGGCTGATGACCCGACCGAGGCCGTACCCGTCATGGGTGACCCGGTCGCCGACGGCGAAATGCTTGCGCGGTGCCTCGGGCTCGGTCTTGAAGGGGCTGGTGGGCAGGGGGCGGCGACCTGCTGGAAATTTTCTCATTCCATCCAGTATGCGCCGAGGAGCGCGAGTGCGGACCTTTCCCGCGCATACGAGTTCGAGCCGGCCCGGATGCCGCGCCCCCGCCGACTCGTCCTCCCCTCGGGCTCCGGCCCCGACGGGGCGCGGCCGGACGCCCAAGGGGCTTGCGCCTCACGCGAGTTCTCGGTCCACGCGACTCGAAATCGGCCACCCGTGGGGAGGGCTTCCGCGAAACCGCGGGTGAAATTCCCGCCGCTGCGGGCCGCGGCCTGCTACAGTCGACGTAGTTGCAGTAGTGGTTCCCATGAACTTTGTGTGCGCCTGCTGATGTATGGCAGGCGCATTTTTGTTTCCCGGCTCTTCCCCGGGTGGGCGCTCCACGCGGCGACTCGAAACCCGTGCTCTCCGTGTTTCGGACAGCCCCTTGAAGGAGATTTTTTTATGGCTAATGGCACTGTGAAGTGGTTCAACGCGGAGAAGGGCTTCGGCTTCATCGAGCAGGAGGGTGGCGGCCCGGACGTGTTCGCCCACTACTCGAACATCAACGCCTCCGGCTTCCGCGAGCTGCTCGAGGGCCAGAAGGTCGAGTTCGACGTCACGCAGGGCCAGAAGGGCCCGCAGGCCGAGAACATTCGCCCGCTGTAGTTTTCCCTGCCACGGCACCCGCCCGGCAGTGAGGGCCCGCACCGCGCACATGCGCGGTGCGGGCCCCTCGGCGTTCCGAGCCGCCGCCGGGTCAGACCTTGTGGTCGTAGACCGCGGTGACCGGGGCGTGGTCGGACCAGCGCTCGGTGTGGGCGGCGGCGCGTTCGACGCGGGCGTCGGTGGAGCGGGCGGCGAGGCCGGGGGTGGCGACCTGGTGGTCGATCCGCCAGCCGGCGTCGTTGTCGAAGGCCCGGCCGCGGTAGGACCACCAGGTGTAGGGGCCCTCCTGCTCGGGGTGGTGCTTGCGCAGCACGTCCACGTAGCCGACCTCGTCGAAGACCCGGCCGAGCCAGGCCCGCTCCTCGGGGAGGAAACCGGCCTTCTTCTGGTTGGTCTTCCAGTTCTTGATGTCGGCCTCGCGGTGGGCGATGTTCCAGTCGCCGCAGACCACGACCTCCCGGCCCTCGCCGGCCGCGCGGGCGCGCAGGGCGCCGAGGTGGACGAGGAATTCCGCCATGAAGCGCTCCTTCTCGTCCTGCCGTTCGGTGCCCACCTCCCCGGACGGCAGATAGAGGCTGGCGACCGTCACGCCCGGAAGGTCGATTTCGACGTATCTGCCCGAAGGGTCGAATTCCTCGGAGGTGAATCCGATCACCGAGCGCTCCGGCGCCCGCCGGGAGAGCACGGCCACACCCGCGCGCCCCTTCGCGGCCGCGGGCGCCCAGACCGCGTGCCACCCGGCCAGGTCCAGCTCCGCGGGCAGCTCCTCGGGCTCGGCCCGCACCTCCTGCAGGCAGACCACGTCGGCCTTGGTGTCGGCGAGCCACTGGGCGAAGCCCTTCTTCGCGGCCGCGCGGATGCCGTTGACGTTGACTGTAGTAACCGTGAACACCCCAGGAGGGTACCTGGGTCACCCTTGAGCGGTCCTGGAGCGACGGGTGTGATGTCCATGGCATGAACGGGGAAGAACACCGGGGTACAGCCGGGTCAACCTCCCGTCATTGGTCTTGACCATCTCCTCCGGCACCCCCTAGGGTCGCTTACTGCAAAGACCTTTAATAAAGAAGGACGGATAAAGCCCGCCCTCCCCACCTGCCGAAACACCCGGGGAGCGCGAGCCGCCGGGCTTCAGGGTGGAGGACACGGTGGGGCAAGGACAGCTCTCGGCGGTACCGGAGCCGAAGTACTGGCACCTGCGCACGGTTCTGGTGCGCACCATCGACGCCGAGTTCTCCACCGGCCAGATCCTGCCCAACGAGCGTGAGCTCGCCGCCCGCTTCGGCGTGGCGCGGGCCACCCTGCGGCAGGCTCTGGACCAGCTGGAGCTGGAGGGCCGCCTGGTCCGCCGCCGCGGCATCGGCACGGTGATCGCCGCACCCCGGGTCGGCGTCCCGGTCAACCGCGAGGAGGGCTGGCCCGGCGCCCAGCGCAGCCAGGCCTGGCGGGTGGTCGACTGCACGACCGCCCCCGCCACCCCCCAGATCGCCGCCCGCCTGGGCATCAAGCCGGGGGCGATCGTGCACACGGTCCGCCGGCTCCGCCTGGTCCAGGGCAAGGCGATGGCCGCCGAGTCGCTGTACGTGCCGGACGCCGCGGTGCCCAACCTGCCGGGCTTCACCGCCGAGGGCGACCGCGCCCGCTCGGTGCTCCGCCGGCTGGAGCGCCAGGGCATCGACGGCGAGTCCCGCTCGGTGGAGCTGGGCGTGGCCGAGGCCGCCGAGGCCGCCCTGCTGGAGCGCCCGCCGGGCACCCCCGTGCTGGTGGTCACCACCCAGTACGCGGCCGCCGGCAAGCTCGCCGCCCTCGCCGTCTCCACCTACCGGGCCGACACCTGCAAGCTCACCTTCGGCGAGACCGGTGCCGTCGAGGTCACCCCGGTGCCCGCGGACGCCGCCGTCCGCACCGCTTCCTGACGACGACCGAACGGTCGAACGGTCGAATGATCGAACGGCCGAGGCCGGTACGCGACCCGCGTACCGGCCCCGGCCGTCTTGCCGTCACCGGCCGGTGGCGCTCGGCGGGTCCACCGTGAACAACTGCTCCTCGACGTGGTCCAGCGCCACCCGCAGCGCGCCCATCGCCACCACCTCGGTGCCCAGCGCGGCCAGCGCCACCTCCGGCGCCCGCAGGCAGTACAGCGCCAACTGCTCGCGCAGCGGCTCCAGGACGCCGTCCAGCCCGGCCGCCCAGCCGCCGACCACCACCAACTGCGGGTCCAGGGCCAGCACCAGCGCGGCCACGTCGTGCACCAGCCGCCGCAGGAACCGGTCCGTGGCGACCCGCGCCACCTCGTCGCCCTCCCGGGCCAGCCGCAGCACCCGGGCCACCGCGGCCTCGTCCAGCGGGTCGAGCGGCTTGCCGGTGGTGGACAGCAGCCGCTCCGGGGTGGCCTCCTGGCCGAGCAGGTGCAGCGCGCCGATCTCGCCCGCCGCCCCGCCGTAACCGCGGTGCAGCCGGCCGTTGATCAGCGAACCGGCGCCCGGGCTCAGCCCGGCCATCACGAACACCACGTCACCCTTGCCGACCGCCGCGCCCTTCCAGTGCTCGGCGATGGCGGCCAGGTTGGCGTCGTTCTCGATCACCACCGGGCAGCGGAACGAGCGGCGCAGCCGGGCTCCGAGGTCCAGGCCGGTCCAGCCGGGCATCGCCGTGCCCAGGCGGACGGTGCCCTCGGCGTCCACGATCCCGGGCGTGCCCACGGCCACCGCCCACAGGCTGTCCCGGGACACCCCGGCCTTGCGCAGCACCTCCGCCACGGTGGTGCGGACCACGCCGAGCCGCTCCTCCGGGTCCAGGGTCTCGTCCACCGGCTTGGCGTGGCCGCCGACCACCTCGCCGGCCAGGTCGGCCAGCACCACCCGGACGTCGTGCACCCCGACCTCGACCCCGAGCACGTGCCCGGCCTCGGCGCGGAACCGGAACCAGCGGGCCGGCCGGCCGCGCCGACCGCCGCCGTCCTGACCGTGCTCCACCTCGGCGACCAGCCCGGACTCCACCAGGCCCTCGATCACGCCCTCGACCGTCGGCCGGGACAGGCCGGTGTCGCCCACCAGCTGGGTGAGGGTGACCGACTGCCCGTCCCGCAGCGCCCGCAGGGTCACCGCCGCATTGATCCGACGCAGCAGCGAGGAGTCCCCCCCGGTGAGCCGATCCGCCACAACGCCGCCCTTCCCGCGTACGCGCGACCGCCCTGGCGCGCGGTGCCGAGTGCGGGGACGGGCCGGCTTTCCGCCGGTCGGCTGCTCCCGCGTGAGTGCGCCCGCCCTGGCGCCACGACGGCGTGCCGCGGGCCCGGGGGGTCAGCCGGATGCTACCGGCGAGCCCCCGGGCCCGCGAGCGTTTCCGCAGCTCATCACGTATTTCGGTATGGAAACGGTACGGAGTCGGCGATCACCGCGTCGTTCACCGCGTGGGGCGGGTCCCGCCTCGCGGGTGCCCGTCCGCGGTCGGTCAGCGCAGCCGCCACACCGTCGAGGTCTTCACGGCCGTGTCCTCCAGGTCCGCCACCACCGGCACCCGGTACGAGGCCACCTCGGTGAACCGCTCGCGCGGCAGGTACGCCCGCCCCGGGTCGCCCACCAGCACCAGCGCCCCGCGGTCGCGCGCCCGCCGGAGGAACGGCAGTACCCGGTGGGCCATCGCCCGCTCGTAGAACACGTCCCCGGCCAGCACCACCTCGGCCGGGGCGCCGTCCCCGTCCAGCAGGTCCGCGCAGCGGGCGTCCACGTCGACCCCGTTGGCGGCGGCGTTGATGGCGATCGCGGCCACCGCGTAGTCGTCGATCTCGGCCGCGGTCACCGACCCGGCACCGCGCAGCGCGGCGGCGATGGACACCAGCCCGGACCCGGACGCCAGGTCCAGCACCGCCCGCCCGGCCACCGCCTCCGGGTGGTCCAGCACGTACCGGGCCACCGCCTGGCCGCCGGCCCACGCGAACGCCCAGAACGGCGGCGGCAGCCCGGCCTCGCCCTTCTCGGCCTCGGTCCGCTCCCAGAGCTCGATCGCCTCCTCGGCGAGGTGCAGCCGGACCTCGGGCACGAACGGCACCGGGGCGAGGCGGGTCTGGGTCCGGACGAAGTCCTCGACCGGGGAGGTGATGGCCGGCATGGCACTACTCCTCAGAACGCGGGGAGCGGGCTGGTCCGCCGACTCTACGCGATCTGACCGGCGCTCAGCGCGAACCGTACCACCCCGCGGAATTCCCGGCAGGAGGCGAATCCTTCCTGCTAGACAGGCCGCCATGACCGACGCACCCGTGATCCGCACCGCCGTCCCCGCGGACGTCCCCGCCCTGCTGGCCTTCTGGAGTCACGCCGCCGAGGGCACCAGCATCACCGACGACCCCGACGGCCTCGCCCGCCTGATCGACCGCGACGGCGCGGCCCTGCTGCTCGCCGAACGCTCCGGCACCCTGGTCGGCACCGTGATCGCCGGGTACGACGGCTGGCGCTGCCACCTCTACCGCCTCGCCGTCCACCCCGACCACCGGCGGCAGGGGGTGGCCACCGCCCTGCTGGGCGCCGCGGAGGAGCGGTTCCTCGCGCTGGGCGGGCGGCGCGGCGACGCGATGGTGCTGGTCGGGAACGCGCGGGCCCAGCTGGCGTGGCAGGCCGCCGGCTACCGGCAGGAGGAGCACTGGCGGCGGTGGACCAAGCCGCTCGGCGCCGAGAGAACGAGCCCTGTCAGGGCGGGAGGTGCCCCCACGCGCCCCTGAAGAACCACCTCGCCCCTGACGGACTACCTGCCGGGAGCCGAGGCGGGCGGGCCCGCCAGGACGGTGAAGCGGAGGCCGGCCGCCGTGAGGCGGGTGATCAGGGCCTGGCCCATCGCGGTGGCGGTGGTGAGCTGGCCGGAGGTCGCGGGGAGGTCGTCGAAGGCGAGGCAGAGCGCCGACTCGCCCAGCATCTTCGCCGTCTCGCCGTACCCCGGGTCGCCGCCCGACACCTCGGTGTACACCTGCCGGCCGCCGCTCTCGCCGAGGAACCTGACGGTGAACCAGCCCTTCGCCCGCCGTGCCTCGTCCGGTCCCTGGCCGGGCTTCCAGAGCGAGGACAGCGCCCGCCGCAGCACCGGCAGCTGGGCCGCCGCCGCGAGCAGTGCGAACCCGGCCGTCCCGCCGAGCGCCACGGGCAGCCGGCGGACCGCCGCGAAGTGGCCGTACGAGAAGTCCCGCCCGTACCCGGGGTCGGCGGCGGCCGAGCGGCCGACGATCACCGGGTCGATGGTGGGCAGCGGCACGATCCACGCCCGGGCGGCTCGCGACCGGCGCGGCAGGCCGGACACCGTCCGCAGCCGCCGTCCGCGGGTCGGGGGCTCGGCCGCCCGCCGCTCCCGCGCGGCCCGCGCGGCGGCCGCCGGCCGGGAGAGCACGGTCAGCGCGGTGGCGAAGGTCCCGCCGGAGAAGATGCCGCCGACCCGGACGAACCCGCGGACGGCCACCGGCGCCCCGCCGCCGGGTACGGCGTCCTCGCCGCGCAGGGCCTGGACCGTGAACAGCGCCCCGAGGTCGTGCGGCACCGAGTCGAACCCGCAGGCGTGCACCAGCCGGGCACCGGTCTCCACCGCGCGGCGGTGGTGCAGCAGGTACATCCGGTCGACGAACTCCGGCTCCCCGGTGAGGTCCACGTAGTCCGTCCCGGCGTCGGCGCAGGCCGCCACCAGCGGCTCGCCGTACGTCAGGTACGGGCCGACGGTGGAGATGACCACCCGGGTGGAGCCGGCGATCTCGCGCAGCGCCGTCCGGTCCGAGGCGTCGACGGTGAGCAGCGGCAGGTCGCCGCAGCGCGGGTCGATCGCGGCCAGCCGCCGGCGGACCGCCTCCAGCCGGCCCCGGTCGCGTCCGGCGAGCGCCCACCGGCAGTCGGCCGGGGCGCTGCGGGCCAGGTACTCGGCGGTCAGGCCGCCGGTGAAGCCGGTCGCACCGAACAGGACGAGGTCGTACGGGCGTTGCGCGGGCATGCCGTTCCCTACTGGCTGGTAGCGGGTGGCTGCCAACCTAGGGAGACTCCGGACGGGGTGTCAACGGGCCCGGGACGGTCGGCGGAGGTGTCCATGGGTTCGCGGCGCGGCGGGCGGATCAGCGGATCGTCAGGGTGCCCTTCATCTGCGGGTGGATGGTGCACAGGAAGGGGAAGCTGCCGCCGGACTGGCTCGGGGCCGTGATCACGGCGGTCTGCCCCGGGCTCAGGATGCCGGTGTCGAAGGCCCGGGACTCGGCGGTCAGGGTGTGCGCGGCCGTGTCCTGGTTGGTGACGGTGATGAGGGTGCCGGGGGCGACGTTGAGGGTGCTCGGCGTGAAGGCGAAGTTCTTGATGGTCACGCTGGTCGCCCCGGCCGAGAGGGAGGTGGTCGCCGGACCGGTGGGCGAGGCCGTCGTGGTACCGGTGGCTCCGCCGGTGGGGGAGGGCGAGGTCCGGGGGGAGGTGGTGCCGGTGGGCGACGGGGTGGGGGTGGGGGAGCTGGTGGTGGAGCCCTTGTCGTCGTCGGAACACGCCGCCAGGACCAGGGCGGCCATCGCGCCGCCCGCGCCCATCAGGAGCACTCGCCGACCCGCGTCGAAACCCTCGCTGCCCATGGTTGGTTCCCATCTCTCGCGTGCCCGACCGGAACGGGCGGCCGAGGGCCAGACTCGGCGAGAACCGGCTCCACCGCCCACCCCACACGCCCGATCGGCCCTGCCTGTCACACGCACGGCGGAGTTCCGCCGTCGGGGTCACCGGGTGCCCTGCGTCCCCCTGGGGACCCGCTGGGCGGGCCTAGGCGGGCCAGGCGTTGCGGGCGGCGAGGTCGAGGACGAGGGCGGCGATGTTCCAGGCGTCGTCCTCGCCACGGTGGTGGCGGCCCTCCAGGGGCAGGCCCGCGACTTTCAGGGCGTGGGCCATGCCGGGCCGCTTGCGCAGGCCGTGGGCCTCGGTGAAGACCGCCTTGGCGTTGGTGTGCCGCCGACCGAACGGGTACGGGGTGCCGGTGGCCTGGCACTGGCGGGTGAACTGGTTGCGGTCGTAGTCGCCCCAGCTGGCCCACGGCCGGGCGCCCGCCCGGTGGTCGGCCGCGAGCCGGCGGCACGCCTCGGCGAAGCTGACGCCCCGGCTGACCTCGGCCTGGGTGAGGCCGGTCAGCTCGGTGCAGAACGGGCTGACGGTGGATCGGGCGGGCCGGACCAGGATGCGGTGCTTCCCGACCCGCTCGCCGCTGCCGAGGTCGACCACGGTCAGCCCGATCTCGATGATCTCGCTGACGGCCCCGGGCGGGGGCTGGCCGTCCCAGCAGGTGGCCTCGACGTCGATGACGTTGAGCAGGTGTGGTGAGGAATCCATGCGACCGAATCTAGGCAGCGTACGCGGTGCGGGGCACCTGCTTTTCCGGCGCGCCCTCAGGTCACCGGACGCGCCATCAGGTCACCGGGCGCTCGGCGGGGGCGAAGCGGGTGGCGAAGGCGGCCGCGTCCCAGGTGCCGCCCAGGGCCGGGGCGAGGGAGGCCCGGGCGAGGGTGGTGAAGGCGGGGGCGGCGTGGGCGGCGGCGCCCTCGGGGAGGGCGCCGAGGAGGGGGGCGCCGGCGACGGAGGGGAGGTCGGCGAGGTTGCAGCGGGCGGCGAGGTCCGGTTCGGCGGGCCAGGAGCCGACCACCACACCGAGCGGGCGCAGCCCGCGGGCCCGCAGGGCCTCGGCCGTCAGCGCCGTGGTGTTGAGGGTGCCGAGTCCGGCCGCGGCGACCACCAGGACGGAGACGTCCAGCCCGAGGGCGGCCGTGGCGAGGGCCGCGTCGGCGAGGGTGTGGCCGTCCTCGTCGTACCGGACGAGGAGGCCGCCGGCGCCCTCGACCAGGACCGGGTGGTGCCGGGCGGCGAGGTCGGCGATGGCCTCGGCGGCCTGCTTCGGGCCGACGGCGGGGAGCCCGGCGCGGCGGGCGGCGGTGTCGGGGGCGAGCGGCTCGGGGTAGCGGGCCAGCTCCGAGACGGCGACATGGTCGCCGGCGAGCCGGCGGACCTCGGCGGCGTCGCCGGGTTCGCCGGGTGCCACGCCGGTCTGACCGGGCTTCAGCATGGCGACCCGCGGGCCGGCCAGCGCCGCCACGGCGGCGGTGACCACGGTCTTGCCGATCTCGGTCCCGGTCCCGGTGACGAAGATGACGGACATCGAAGGGTTCTCCTCGGAGCAGCTCGAACGGGCACCGGACGGGACGGGGTTCACCCCGCCAGGGCCGCCGCGACCGCGCCGGCCGCGATCCGGGCCAGGTCCTCGTCGCCGGTGACGAACGGCGGCATGGTGTACACCAGGTCGCGGAAGGGCCGCAGCCACACGCCGTGGCGGGCGGCGGCCTCGGTGGCGGCGGCCATGTCCACCGGGTGGTCCAGCTGCACCACGCCGATCGCGCCGAGCACCCGGACGTCGCGGATCCCGGGCGCACCGGCGGCGGGGGCGAGTCCGGCCAGGAGGCCGGCCTCGATCCGCTTGACCTCCAGCAGCCAGTCCTGGCCGAGCAGCAGGTCGATGGAGGCGTTGGCGACGGCGGCGGCCAGCGGGTTGCCCATGAAGGTCGGGCCGTGTGCCAGCACCGGCATCTCGCCCCGGCTGATCCCGTCGGCGACCCGCGGGGTGCACAGGGTGGCGGCCATGGTGAGGTAGCCGCCGGTGAGCGACTTGCCGAGGCACATCACGTCCGGGGAGATCCCGGTGTGGTCGGCGGCGAACAGCGCGCCGGTCCGGCCGAAGCCGGTGGCGATCTCGTCGAAGACCAGCAGCACGTCGTGCCGGTCGCAGAGGTCGCGCAGCAGCCGCAGGTAGGCCGGGGAGTGGAAGCGCATCCCTCCGGCGCCCTGCACCACGGGTTCGACGATCACCGCGGCCAGCTCGTCGGCGTGACGCTCGATCAGCTCCTCCAGGGAGGCGGCGTACGCCTCGTCCAGGGGTGCGTCGAAGCCCGCCGGGGGCTCGCCGGCGAACAGCTGCCCGGGCAGCACCCCGCCCCACAGGTGGTGCATCCCGCCGTCCGGGTCGCACACCGACATGGGGTGGAAGGTGTCGCCGTGGTAGCCGCCGCGCCAGGTGAGCAGGCGCCGCTTGGCCGGGCGGCCGAGCGACTGCCAGTACTGCAGGCACATCTTCATCGCGACCTCGACCGCCACCGAGCCGGAGTCGGCGAGGAACACGTGCTGCAACGGCTCGGGGGTGATCTCGACCAGCCGGGAGGCGAGCCGGACGGCGGGCTCGTGGGTGAGCCCGCCGAACATCACATGGCTCATCCGCCCGAGCTGCGAGCGCACCGCCTCGTCCAGCACCGGGTGCCCGTACCCGTGGATGGCCGCCCACCAGGAGGACATGCCGTCGATCAGCTCGCGCTGCCCGAAGGCCTCCCCGGCGAGCCGGAGCCGGACACCGGAGGCGGACTCCACCACGAACGGCACCGCCGTGCCGGGCATCGGCGCGTACGGGTGCCAGACGTGCGCCCGGTCCAGGTCGAGCAGGGTGCGGACGTCCATCGGATCGTGGGCGCTCATCAGGCGTTGGGGGCCAGCTCGGTGCCGGCTCCGCGGCGGCGCACCCGGACCAGGTCGGTACGGGCCTCGTCCTCCGCCTCGTCGTCCGCCCCGGCGGAGGCGACGGGCTCGGCGGGGGCGTGGCCGCCGCACGGGCCGCAGCCGCCCGAACCGCAGGCGTGCCCGCCGTCCTCGGCGGACTCCACGGACCCGGCGTCCTCGCCGCCGCAGACCGAGCCGCAGCCGTGGCCCGCGCCGGCGACCCGGTGCCGGGGCAGCGTGGTCTCGCCCGCGCCCTCGACCTCGAAGCCGGCGTCCTTGATCATGTCGAGGTCGGCCTGGCCGGCCTGGCCCTCGCTGGTCAGGTAGTCGCCCAGGAAGATGGAGTTGGCGATGTGCAGGCCGAGCGGCTGCATCGAGCGCAGGTGGACCTCGCGGCCGCCGGCGATCCGCACCTCGATGTCGGGGCAGACGAACCGGACCATCGCCAGAATCCGCAGGCAGCGCTGCGGGGTGAGGTTCCACTCCTGGGCCAGCGGGGTGCCCTCGAACGGGATGAGGAAGTTCACCGGCACCGAGTCCGGGTCCAGCTCGCGCAGCGCGAAGACCACATCGACCAGGTCCTCGTCGCTCTCGCCCATGCCCGCGATCAGGCCGGAGCAGGCCGACAGGCCCGCGCCGTGCGCCTTGTTCACGGTGTCCACCCGGTCCGCGTAGGTGTGGGTGGTGGTGATCTCCCCGTAGGTGGCCTCGGAGGTGTTGAGGTTGTGGTTGTACGCGTCGGCGCCGGCCGCCTTCAGCCGCTCGGCCTGGTTGTCGGAGAGCAGGCCCAGGCAGGCGCAGACCTCGACGCTCCCGTCCGCGTCCTTGATGGCGGAGATGGTGTCGGCGACCCGGTCGATGTCACGGTCCGTCGGCCCGCGGCCGCTGGCCACCAGGCAGACCCGCTTGGCGCCGCCCGCCACACCGGCGGCCGCGGCCTCGGCGGCCTGCTCCGGCTTCAGCCAGGTGTACTTCAGGATCTCCGCCTTCGAACCGAGGCGCTGCGAACAGTAGTTGCAGTCCTCGGGGCAGAGGCCGCTCTTGAGGTTCACCAGGTAGTTGAGCTTGACCCGGCGGCCGAACCACTGCCGGCGGACCCGCCCGGCGGCCGCGACCACGTCCATCAGCTCGTCGTCGGTGGTGGCGAGTACGGCCAGTGCCTCCTCCCGGGTGGGGAGTTCCCGGCGCAGGCCCTTGGCGGTGAGGGTGTCGAGCAGATCCATGAGCCTGATCCTGCCCGGGTCGGCTTGCGTTTCGCCAGAGGGAACCCACCAAGAAGATCCCTTCGGAGGTGTGCGAGTTGTCACAGTCCCGCCGCGCAGGGTAGTGGCGCAGGTCACGCGGCCCGTCGCGGACCCGGCCGACCGGCCGGTGCGATCGAATGCTTACAATCTCCGCCATGACCACGCAGGGGGAGCGCGACCCGCTACCGGCAGGCCACGGCGACGAGTCCACCGACACCACCGCCGCAGTCCGGCGCGCCCGGGGGGCCGGCCGTCGAATAACGGTCTGGTGCGCCCTCGCGGGCGTCGCCGTCGGCGCCGTCTGGGTGGTCACCAACCCGGGCGGGCTGCTGCCCGGCCTCGGCCGCGCCAAGGCCAGCGAGTCGGCCGGCCTGCAGGCCCCCGGAATCCCCCAGCAGTCCCCGCTGACGGAGGCCCAGTCCTTCACCGCCGAGTGGTACTTCCCGGCGCAGCGCGGCATCGACCACGACGGGTTCAAGGCCCGGCGCGCCGCGGCCCGGCAGGGCGCCGACTGCGCGGAGACCGTCCGCGACCGCGCCCAGGACCCGCTCAAGGACAGCGGCTGCCAGGGCTACCTGGCGATGAACTTCGCCCGCCTGGACAACCTGGTGGTCTCCAGCGTCACCGTGCTGCGGTTCCCCGACGAGGCCGCCGCCCACAAGGCCGAGGCGGCCCTGCAGGGCGAGAAGGCCGCCGCCCTGCTGTTCACCGCCCCCGAGGGCGGCACCCCGGGCCCCTCGCCGACCACCGCCACCCAGCCCGTCTCGGTCACCCGGGTCGCCACCGCCGGCCACTACCTGACCGTCACCGTCTCCCAGTACGCCGACCACCGCGGCGGCACCGCCGACGAGCCGCTGAAGGAGGCGGCGCGGGCGACCTCGTACGCGGCCCGGGCGCCGTTCGGCTGGATGTGAGCCCGGGACGCCGACCCCGGGCATGAAACGAGGACCGGCCGCCGGGAATCCCGGCGGCCGGTTCGTGTTCGTGTCCGTCGTGCCGGCGCGGGCCTCAGCCGCCGAGTCGGTTCACCGCGGTGACCTGGAGGACCGCCCGGCCCTCCTCGTCGGAGCCGTAGAGGTCCACCTCGGCGCTGATGCCCCAGTCGTGGTCCCCGGCCGGGTCGTCGAAGATCTGCCGGACCCGCCACAGGCCCTCGTCCGCGACCTCCTCGATCAGCAGCATCTTCGGTCCGCGCGCGTTCGGGCCGGTGCCGAGGTCGTCGTACTCCTCCCAGTACCCGTCCATCGCGTCCGCCCAGCGGTCGGCGTCCCAGCCGCCCTCGCCGTCCAGCTCGCCGAGCTCGTCGTAGTGCTCCAGCGCGGCCAGCTCCACCCGGCGGAACAGCGCGTTGCGGACCAGCACCCGGAAGGCCCGGGCGTTCGCGGTGACCGGCGCCGGCTTGTCGTCCAGCCGTACCTCGGCCGCCTCCGGCTCGGTCGGGTTGGCCAGCGCCTCCCACTCGTCCAGCAGCGAGGAGTCCACCTGCCGGACCAGCTCGCCCAGCCAGGCGATGACGTCCTTGAGGTCGTCGGTCTTCAGGTCGTCCGGGACGGTCTGCTCCAGCGCCTTGTACGCGCCCGCCAGGTACCGCAGCACGATGCCCTCGGTCCGGGCCAGCTCGTAGAACCCGACGTAGTCGGTGAAGGTCATGGCCCGCTCGTACAGGTCCCGCACCACCGACTTGGGCTGCAGCGGGTGGTCGCCGATCCACGGGTGCGCCCGCCGGTATACCTCGTACGCGTGGCCGAGCAGCTCCTCCAGCGGCCGCGGGTAGGTGATCTCCTGGAGCCGCTCCATCCGCTCCTCGTACTCGATCCCGTCCCGCTTCATCTCGGCGACGGCCTCGCCCCTGGCCTTGTTCTCCTGCGAGGCGAGGATCTGCCGCGGGTCGTCCAGGGTGGCCTCCACCACCGAGACCACGTCCAGCGCGTACGAGGGGGACTCGGGGTCGAGCACCTCGAAGGCGGCCAGCGCGAAGGTGGACAGCGGCTGGTTGAGCGCGAAGTTCTCCTGGAGGTCGAGGGTGAGGCGGACGGTCCGGCCGTCCGCGTCCGGCTCCTCCAGCCGCTCCACCACGCCACCCTCCAGCAGCGAGCGGAAGATCGCGATCGCCGAGCGGATGTGCCGGCGCTGCGCCGGGCGCTCCTCGTGGTTGTCGGTGAGCAGGCGGCGCATCGCCTGGAACGGGTCGCCCGGCCGGCCGATCACCGAGAGAAGCATCGCGTGGCTCACCTTGAACCGCGAGACCAGCGGCTCCGGGTCGGCGGCGATCAACCGCTCGAAGGTCTCCTCGGACCAGCCGACGAAACCTTCCGGCGCCTTCTTGCGGACCACCTTGCGCCGCTTCTTCGGGTCGTCGCCCGCCTTGGCCAGCGCCTTGTCGTTCTCCACCACGTGCTCGGGCGCCTGGGCGGCCACCTGGCCGACCGTGTCGAACCCGGCCCGCCCGGCCCGGCCGGCGATCTGGTGGAACTCGCGGGCCCGCAGCACCCGCACCCGCTGCCCGTCGTACTTGGACAGCGCGGTGAACAGGACGGTGCGGATCGGCACGTTGACGCCCACGCCCAGGGTGTCGGTGCCGCAGATGACCTTCAGCAGGCCGGCCTGGGCCAGGCGCTCCACCAGCCGGCGGTACTTGGGCAGCATGCCGGCGTGGTGCACGCCGATGCCGTGCCGGACGTACCGGGACAGGTTGCGGCCGAACTTGGTGGTGAAGCGGAAGTTGCCGATCAGCTCGGCGATGGCGTCCTTCTCCGCCTTGGTGCACATGTTGATGCTCATCAGCGACTGGGCCCGCTCCACCGCCTCCTTCTGGGTGAAGTGCACGACGTACACCGGCGCCTGACCGGTGGTCAGCAGCTCCTCCAGGGTGTCGTGCAGGGTGGTGCGCCGGTACTCGTAGAACAGCGGCACCGGGCGGGTGGCCGAGCGCACCGCGGTGGTCGGACGGCCGGTGCGCCGGGTGAGGTCCTCCTCGAAGCGGCGGACGTCGCCGAGGGTGGCCGACATCAGCAGGAACTGCGCCTGCGGCAGCTCCAGCAGCGGGATCTGCCAGGCCCAGCCGCGGTCCGGCTCGGCGTAGAAGTGGAACTCGTCCATCACGACCTGGCCGATGTCGGCCCGGTCGCCCTCGGCCAGCGCGATCTGCGCCAGCACCTCGGCGGTGCAGCAGATGATCGGCGCGGTCGGGTTGACGCTGGCGTCGCCGGTCATCATGCCGACCTGCTCGGTGCCGAACATCTTGCAGAGGTCGAAGAACTTCTCCGAGACCAGGGCCTTGATCGGCGCGGTGTAGAAGGTCCGCTTGCCCTCGGCCAGCGCGGCGAAGTGCGCGCCGGCCGCCACCAGGCTCTTGCCGGAGCCGGTCGGGGTCGCCAGGATCACGTTGTTCCCGGAGACCAGCTCGATCAGCGCCTCCTCCTGCGCCGGGTAGAGCGTGATGCCGCGCTCGGCCGCCCACGCGGCGAAGGTCTCGAACAGCGAGTCGGGAGTGGCGGGCTTGGGCATCAGGTCAAGGAGGGTCACCGGCCTATCTTGCCTGGTCCGGATCACCGGGGGCAAAGCCCGCGACGGTACCCGGCGGTGCCATGCGGTGCGCCTCCCCCCGGCGCGCCCCCGTGGAATGCGTCGGATTGTCGGCAGATCATGGTTTCGCGGCGGAACGCCGAACCTTCGAGCGCGTTACAGCGTGGCACTCCGCTCAGCCGGGCAGAACTCCTAGTCTCAACGGTCTACAGCGCCTTCCGCGAGGAGTCGAAGCCATGAGTCGGATTGTGCGGGCCGCCCTGTTCCAGACCGCGTGGACGGGCGACAAGGAGACGATGACCGCGGCCCACGAGAAGGCCGCACGGGACGCCGCCGCCCAGGGCGCGCAGATCATCGGGTTCCAGGAACTCTTCAACGCGCCGTACTTCTGCCAGGTGCAGGAGCCCGAGCACTACGCCTGGGCGGAGCCCGTCCCGGACGGCCCGACCGTCCAGCGGATGAGCGCCCTCGCCCGGGAGCTCGGCATCGTGATCGTCGTCCCGGTGTACGAGCTGGAACAGTCCGGCTTCTACTACAACACCGCGGCCGTGATCGACGCCGACGGCCGCTACCTCGGCAAGTACCGCAAGCACCACATTCCCCAGGTCCGGGGATTCTGGGAGAAGTACTACTTCAAGCCCGGAAACGTCGGCTGGCCGGTGTTCGAGACCGCCGTCGGAAAGGTCGGCGTCTACATCTGCTACGACCGGCACTTCCCGGAGGGCTGGCGGGCCCTGGGCCTGTCCGGCGCCGAGATCGTCTACAACCCCTCGGCCACCAGCCGCGGCCTGTCCGCGTACCTGTGGCAGCTGGAGCAGCCGGCCGCGGCGGTGGCCAACGAGTACTACGTCGCCGCGATCAACCGGGTCGGCGTCGAGGAGTACGGCGACAACGACTTCTACGGCACCAGCTACTTCGTCGACCCGCGCGGCCAGTTCGTCGGCGAGGTGGCCTCCGACAAGGACGAGGAGCTGGTCGTCCGCGACCTCGACATGGACGTCATCGACCAGGTCCGGCAGCAGTGGGCGTTCTACCGGGACCGCCGTCCGGACGCCTACAACCCGCTGACCGAGGCCTGAGGGGAGGCACCGTGACCCGTACCGTGATCCGCGGCGGACTGGTGATCACCGCCGCCGAGGAGATGCACGCCGACGTGCTGATCGAGGGCGAGCGGGTGGTCGCCCTCGCCGCCTTCGGCACCTCGGCCGCCGAGGGCTGGACGGCCGAGCGCGTCATCGACGCCCGCGGCCTGTACGTCATCCCGGGCGGCGTGGACGTCCACACCCACATGGAGCTGCCGTTCGGCGGCACCGCCGCCTCCGACACCTTCGAGACCGGCACCCGGGCCGCCGCCTGGGGCGGCACCACCACCATCGTGGACTTCGCCGTCCAGTCGATCGGCGCCTCGCTCCGCGACGGCCTGGACGCCTGGCACGCCAAGGCCGAGGGCAACTGCGCCATCGACTACGGCTTCCACATGATCCTCGCCGACGTCAACGAGTCCAGCCTCAAGGAGATGGACCTGCTGGTCGCCGAGGGGGTGACCTCCTTCAAGCTGTTCATGGCCTACCCCGGGGTCTTCTACAGCGACGACGGCCGGATCCTGCGGGCCATGCAGCGCGGCGCCGAGAACGGCGGCCTGACCATGATGCACGCCGAGAACGGCCTGGCCATCGACGTCCTGGTCGAGCAGGCGCTGGCCGCCGGCAAGACCGACCCGCGCTACCACGGCGAGGTCCGCCGCGAGCTGCTGGAGGCCGAGGCCACCCACCGGGCGATCAAGCTCGCCGAGGTAGCCGGCTCCCCGCTGTACGTGGTGCACGTCTCCGCCTCCTCCGCCGTCGCCGAACTGGCCTCCGCCCGCGACCGCGGGCTGAACGTCTTCGGCGAGACCTGCCCGCAGTACCTCTTCCTCTCCACCGACAACCTCGCCGAGCCCGGCTTCGAGGGCGCCAAGTACGTCTGCTCCACCCCGCTGCGCCCCCGGGAGCACCAGGCCGAGCTGTGGAAGGGCCTGCGCACCAACGACCTCCAGGTGGTCTCCACCGACCACTGCCCGTTCTGCTTCGTCGGGCAGAAGGAGCTGGGCCGCGGCGATTTTTCCAAGATCCCCAACGGGTTGCCCGGAGTGGAGAACCGGATGGACCTGCTCCACCAGGCCGTGGTGGACGGCCACATCTCCCGCTGCCGCTGGATCGAGATCGCCTGCGCCACCCCGGCCCGGATGTTCGGCCTCTACCCGCGCAAGGGCACCATCGCCCCCGGCACCGACGCGGACATCGTCCTCTACGACCCGGCGGCCCGGCAGACCCTCTCCGCCGAGACCCACCACATGAACGTGGACTACTCCGCGTACGAGGGCAAGGAGATCACCGGCAGGGTCCGGACCGTGCTCTCCCGCGGCACCGTGGTGGTCGACGGCGACGCCTACCTGGGCCGCCCCGGGCACGGCCGCTACCAGCCGCGGGCCACCTGCCAGTACCTGCACTGACCGCCCAACCGCCCGACTGCCCGCCCGGATACCTCGGACACCCCGACCACCGGACCCCTCGGACAACCCAAGGAGAAGTGTTGGACATCGGCCTTGTCCTGCAGACCGACCCGCCCGCGCAGAAGCTCGTCGACCGGATGAAGCGGGCCGAGGCGGCCGGGTTCACCCACGGGTGGACCTTCGACTCGGTGGTGCTCTGGCAGGAGCCCTTCGTGATCTACAGCCGGATCCTCGCCGAGACCACCCGGCTGAAGGTCGGCCCGATGGTCACCAACCCGGCCACCCGCCACTGGGAGGTCACCGCCTCCCTGTTCGCCACCCTCAACGACATGTACGGCAACCGCACCGTCTGCGGCATCGGCCGCGGCGACTCCGCCCAGCGGGTCGCCGGCCGCAAACCCGCCACGCTGGCCCACCTCGGCGAGGCCATGCGGGTCATCAAGGGGCTCGCCGAGGGCCGGACCGTCGAGGTCGAGGGCACCGGGATCCAGATCCCCTGGGTCCGCGAGGGCGCCGAACTGCCGGTCTGGATGGGCGCGTACGGCCCCAAGGCGCTCGCCCTCACCGGGCAGGTGGCCGACGGGTTCATCCTCCAGCTCGCCGACCCTTTCCTCACCGAGTGGATGGTCAAGGCGGTCCGTGACGCGGCCGCCGAGGCCGGCCGCGACCCGTCCGCGCTCACCATCTGCGTCGCCGCCCCCGCGTACGTCACCGAGGACGACTCGCCCGCCGCCATCGCCCACGCCCGCGACCAGTGCCGCTGGTTCGGAGGCATGGTCGGCAACCACGTCGCCGACCTGGTCTCCCGCTACGGCGAGCACTCCTCGATGGTCCCCGACGAGCTCACCGCGTACATCAAGGACCGCCAGGGCTACGACTACAGCCACCACGGCCGCGCCGGGAACCCGGACACCCAGTTCGTCCCCGACGAGATCGTCGACCGGTTCTGCCTGATCGGCCCGGTCGACGCGCAGATCGCCAAGCTGGAGCGGCTGCGCGAGCTCGGGGTGGACCAGTTCGCCGTCTACGCCATGCACGACGCCGTGGAGTCCACCATCGACGCCTACGGCCGGTCCGTCATCCCCGCGGTGTCCTGACGGCCCCGGGGCCGCCCCGACGGCCCCCGCGCACCCACCGGCACCGTCGCCCATCACCTTCCCGCACCCGGCGGCCGCCCTTCCCGAGGGCGGCCGCCGGTCCGTCCCCCCGCAAGGTGGTAGCCCGTGTCCACGACCCAGACCGCCCACGCCGACGGCCGCGTCGAACTCACCGACGGCGCGGACCTGGCCGATCCCCGCTTCGCCAACGACGACCTCAGACCCGTCCCGATCGACCGCCGCCGCTGGACCACCTACAACTTCCTCGCCCTCTGGGTCGGCATGGCTCACAACATCCCGTCCTGGACCCTCGCCTCCGGCCTGGTCGCGCTCGGCATGGACTGGAAGCAGGCCGTCCTCACCATCGCGCTCGGCAACCTGATCGTGCTCGTCCCGATGCTGCTCACGGGGCACGCGGGCACCAAGTACGGCATCCCGTTCCCGGTGTTCGCCCGGGCCTCGTTCGGGCTGCGCGGGGCGAACCTGCCCGCGATGGTCCGGGCGGCGGTGGCCTGCGCCTGGTTCGGCATCCAGACCTGGATCGGCGGCGAGGGCATCTTCCTGCTCGCCGGGAAGCTGTTGGGCTCCGGCTGGCAGAACGCCGGCCACATCGGCGGCTACCCGTGGACGCAGTGGCTGTCGTTCCTGCTCTTCTGGCTGATCGAGATGGTGATCATCGCCCGCGGCATGGAGACCCTGCGACGGTTCGAGAACTGGGCCGCGCCGTTCGTCCTGGTCGGCGCCTTCGCCCTGCTGATCTGGATCGCGGTGAAGGCCGGCGGCCTCGGCCCGCTGCTCGACCAGCCCTCGCAGCTGGGCTGGGACGGCGACTTCTGGAAGGTCTTCTTCCCGGCCCTGATGGGCATGATCGGCTTCTGGTCCACGCTGTCGCTGAACATCCCGGACTTCACCCGCTTCGGCGGCTCGCAGAAGGCGCAGATCCGCGGCCAGGCGCTCGGCCTGCCCACCACCATGACCCTGTTCGCCCTGCTGTCGGTGCTGGTCACCTCCGGCTCCCAGGCCGTCTACGGGGAACCGATCTGGGACCCGATCGCCCTGGCCGCCAAGATGGACTCCACCGCCGGGATCCTGTACGCCCTGGTCACCGTCCTGGTCGCCACCCTGTCGGTGAACCTGGCCGCCAACGTGGTCTCACCCGCGTACGACCTGGCCAACCTCGTGCCCCGGTTCATCACCTTCCGCACCGGAGCGCTGATCACCGGCGTGGTCGGCATCGTGATCTTCCCGTGGAAGCTGATCTCCGACCCCCACGTCTACATCTTCATCTGGCTCGGCGTGGTCGGCGGCCTGCTCGGCACCGTCGCCGGCATCCTCATCGCCGACTACTGGATCCTCCGCCGCACCGCGCTCGACCTCGCCGACCTCTACCGCCCGCACGGCCGCTACTGGTACGACGGCGGGTGGAACTGGCGGGCCCTGGTGGCCTTCCTGGCCGGCGGCCTGCTCGCCGTCGGCGGCTCCCACGGCGGCCCGTTCCCCGCCGACGGCCTGATCCCCGCGCTCAAGCCGCTGGCCGACTACGGCTGGGCGGTGGGCTTCGCCTCGGCACTCGGGCTGTACACCCTGTTCTCCTTCACGGCCCGCGACGGGCGTTCCTGACGGCCGTTCCTGACGGCCGGTCCGATCGGGGCGGGTCGTAGACTCGGGCGTCGACCGGGACAGGGGAGTGGTGGCATGGGTGGCTGGATATGGGCGCTGGTCCCTGCCGTGATCGTCGGCGGGGGCTGGGTCGGTGACAACGTCCGCGGTGCGCTGAAGACGCGTCACGAGCGGCGGATGGAGCTGCAGCAGGCGGCCGAGCGGCGCCAGCTCGCGCTCGACGCCGCGAACCGGCCGCCGGAGCCGGTCTGCGGCTGCACCCACCACCTGGCCAAGCACGACAAGCAGGGCAAGTGCCACGAGGTGGTGGAGGCGCCGACCGCCTGGGACGCCGACCGCAAGCCGCTCCGGTACGAGGCCCGGCCGTGCAACTGCCAGCAGTACGTCGGGCCCGAGCCGCTGGGGACGGTGTTCGCGCAGGAGATCGTCGACCCGCGCTGAGCTCCGTTCCCGCTGCTCCGGGGCTTGCCGGGGGTGGACCCGGGACCTTTGGACCTCCCGGTGGGTCCGTGGGTCCCTGGGGACGGGCCGGTCCGGGCCGGACACTGGTGGGGTACCGTCCGCCGGTGGCCGGCGGGCGAACCCGCGCCTCCCGAGGAGGGAACCCCTTGATCCCCCAGCACCTGCTCGTCGGAGTGGACGGATCGCCGGAGAGCACCGCGGCCGCCCGGTGGGCGGCCGCGGAGGCCGTCCGCCGCGGCCTGCCGCTCCGGGTGGTCCACGCGCAGACCTGGCTGGACCGGATCCACGCCGACCCCGGGCAGTCCGCCGACCTGCGGGCCCGGACCGGGCGGCTCCTCGCCGACGCCGAGGCCGAGGTCCGCCGGGCGGAGCCCGGCCTGGAGGTGCGCGCCGAACTGCTGGAGGGCTGCGGCGAGCCGGTCGACACCCTGGTCGAGGCCGCGGCCGACGCGCAGGTGCTGGTCCTCGGCTCCCGGGGCACCGGCGGCTTCGCCGGGCTCATGGTGGGTTCGGTCGGGCTGGCCGTGGTCGGCCGCACCTCGGTGCCCACCGTCCTGGTCCGCGCCGGTGCGACCCGCGGCGCCGCTGAGGCCGGTGAGGCCGGTGAGGCCGGTGAGGCCCGTGGTGAGGTGGTGGTGGGCGTCGGCACCAGGGCCCCGGCCGAGGAGGTGCTGGAGTACGCCTTCGAGGAGGCCGCACGCCGCGGTGCGGTGCTGCGGGCCGTACACGGCTGGGCCCCGCCGCCGGGCTACGCCGGGTGGGTGCCGCTGGAGGCCGACACCGAGCGGTTCCGCGCCGCCGAGGCCGAGCTGCTCAGCGAGGCGCTGGCCGGCTGGCGGCAGAAGTACCCCGAGGTCGCCGTAGTCGAGGACACCCGGATCGGCGGCGCCGCCGCGGCCCTGGTGGAGGGCTCGGACGGCGCCGCGCTGGTCGTCGTCGGCCGCCGACGCCGCCCCCGTCTCCTCAGCCCCCGCCTCGGCGCCGTCACCCACGCCGTCCTCCACCACTCCCACGCCGCGGTCGCTGTCGTCCCGCACATGTGACCGGTGCCCGACCGGCGCGGCGGCCGGTGCCGCGACCGGTGGGCCCGCTGGGTCCGGTGGGTCAGGTCGTTCGGAAGCTGGTGGCGGGCACCGCTTTGCGGTGAGGGTGGTGCCCTGCCCGATGCCGCTCCGCCCCGCCCGCACAGCGGTTGCCGTCGTTTTCCGCGCCTGATCGGCGGGGTCCGGTGGGTCAGGCCATCCAGAAGAAGACGGCGGTCATCCGCTTCTCGGGGAGGGTGGTGCCCCAGTAGGTGGTGGCGGTGTGGATGAGGTTGGCGGTGTAGAGGAGCAGGCGGTTGTAGCGGTGGGGGACGCGGATGTCCTCGGTGAAGGCGTCGGCGGGGACGAAGCGGGTGCCGAGGGCGTCGACGAGGTTGTTGTGCGGGGCGGTGACCAGGTTGCCGCCGAGTCGGCCGCCGGGGAACTGCTGGCGGTAGAAGCTGGTGCCGCAGTCCTTGGGGACGCCGGGGTTGAGGTAGAGGACGGCGGCGTAGCGGGCCAGGGCGCGGGAGTCGGTGTGGGGCCGGGGTTCGCACTCGCCCTCGCCGACCACCTGGATGCAGTTGTGGTTGAGGGTGGCGCCGCCCGGCGCGGACTGCACCCAGAGCCGCTCGGCGCCGGTGGCCGCCCGCACCTGGGCCTCGACGTGGGCGAGTTCCTCGGGTTCGAGGCCGGGCATGGTGCGCAGGCCGGGCCAGGACTCGGGCTTGTGGGGGTAGCCCTCGGCCCAGTCGTCCTTCGCGAGGCAGCGGGTGCGGACGGCGTCGGGGTCGGGCAGGACGTCGTCCAGCACCCAGTAGTCCCGTCCGCGGGTGGGCTTGCGATAGGGGAGCACCGGCAGGACCGGCTGGCGAGGGGGCATGCGGCAGAACGTACGCCGCGCCGCGTCAGGTCGGTCCCATGATCGAGTCAAACCTTTGACCAGGGCCGGTCAACCTTCGTCCAAGCAGGTCAAGGACTCGTCAAGCCTTCAGGGCGAGGGTGGCGCTCTGAGGGCCCGGTCAGGCCGGGAAGCCGTGGACGGTGAGCGGGTGGCCGGCGCTGATGGCGGCCAGGGCGCGGCGGGTGTAGGGGACGGTCGGGTCCGGGAGGGCGTCCAGTGGCCACCAGCGGAGCTCGGCGCAGCGGTCCGGCTCGCGGTTGTCGGGTTCGGTGGCCACGGCGCCCTCCTCGGGTCGGAAGAAGAGCTGGAGCCGGCCGGTGCGGTCGTCCGCATCCAGGTCGTGCAGCACGTGTACCAGCCGCAGCGCGGCCGGGTCGAGGTCGAGTCCGAGCTCCTCCTGCGCCTCGCGGGCCATCCCGGCGGCGACGCTCTCGCCCTGCTCCAGGTGGCCGGCCGGCAGGTGCCAGGTCCGGTCGGCGAAGGGGGTGTTGTGGCGCAGGCCTAGCAGGACGCGGTCCTGCCGGACCAGGCCGAGGTGCACGCCGATCACGGTGCTGTGCGGCACGGGACCTCCCTCGGTGTCGGGCGGCCCGGGTGGGCGGCCGGAGGGGACGATCCTGGCAGTCGGTGCGGGGGCGCGGGGGCGGGTCGGCCGGGCTGTCACCCGAAAGTGCCACAGGTGTTCGGTTCGGAGGGGCCGGGGGTCCCCGGCTCCGGTCTCGCGCCGGTCTCAGCCGGTCTCAGCCCGTCCAGCGCAGCCCGTGGAACCCCGGGGTGGGTTCGAACTCGGCGAGGTGCGCCAACCGGCCGTCGATCAGCCGGAGTTCGGTGAGGTCGCGGTGTGGGGATGCGCTGTCGGTCCGCCAGATCCGCCAGGCCCGGCGGGCGCCGGCGTCGGGGGCGAAGCGCAGGGTCAGCTCGAAGTACCGGCCGGCCTCGCGGAACCAGGAGCCGTAGTAGGGCTCGGGCGTGCGGCCCGCCACCCGGTGCTCCAGGGCGATGGTCTCGTTCCGGCCGAGCGGGGCGAACAGCAGCTCGGCGGCGACCAGGGCGGCCCCGGGGTCGGTCCGGGTGCGGCCGAGGGTGCAGTCGCCGCCGGCCCGGATCTCCGGCAGGTCCCCGCCGCTGGAGTGGGAGAGCACCACGTACCGGTCCACGCCCGGGCGGCGGGAGCGGACCACGGTCCGGACCGCCGCCTGCCAGCCGGCGGCCGAGACCGTGACGTCCTGCTGGACGGCCAGCACCTCCAGGCCGGGGTCGGCGGGCTGGTCCAGCTGGGCGCGCAGCCGGACGGCCGGGCGCCGGGGCGTGCCGGGGGCGAGGGTCCGGCCGCGCCGGCCGGGTTCGGCCAGCAGCCGTGCGAGGGTGCGCTCGGGCAGGTCCAGGACGGACTCCAGCGCGGCCACCGCGCGCAGGCTTTCGGCGCGCCGGGGCAGGCTCGTCCCGCGCTGCCAGTTGCTGAGCGTGGAGACGCTCACCGCCGGGCCGCGGGCGGCGAGGCGCTCGCAGAGCCGGTCCAGGCTGAGGCCGCGGGTCGCGATGGCCCAGCGCAGCGCGGCGTGGAAGGGGCCGGTTCTCAGTACGTCGTCCATGGGCTCGATCGGACCATATGTTACCGGCGAGTACTGGATTTTTGGCGCGCTCACGCAAACCTCCTGGTCGGGGCGGGCGCGGCCGGTGCTTCGTCTGCCACCGGTCGCCCGACGCCGGTTCCGCGTGCCCGCCGTCCCCGCCACGATGTCCGCGATTCCACCAGCGGAACAGGAGGAAGTCCATGCTCGGCAGAAAACTGGCGGTCGCCACGGTGTTCGCCGCGGTCGCCGCCCTCACGGGGGCCGGCGTCGCGGCGGGAGCCCGTACGACCGCCGCCCCGCCCGGGGCCGCCGCACCCGCGGTGGCCGACGCGGTGCCCCGCTTCGACCACATCGTCGTCGTCCCCTTCGAGAACAAGGACTACGGCGACGTCATCGGCAGCTCCGCCGCCCCGTACATCAACTCCCTGGCCTCCCAAGGCGCGAGCTTCACCCAGTCGTTCGGGGTCACCCACCCCAGCCAGGGCAACTACGTGGCGCTGTTCTCCGGCTCCCAGCAGGGCGTCACCGACGACAGCTGCCCCAAGAACCTCACCGGCAAGGCCAACCTCGGCAGCCAGCTGATCGCCGCCGGCCTCACCTTCAAGGGCTACTCGGAGGGGATGCCCTCCGACGGCTTCACCGGCTGCAGCAGCTCCGACGGCGCCTACGTCCGCAAGCACAACCCCTGGGTCGACTTCGACAACGTCCCGGCCGCCAGCAACGTCCGCTACAGCACCTTCCCCACCGACTACTCCCAACTGCCCACCGTCTCCTTCGTGGTGCCGGACATGTGCAACGACATGCACGGCATGAGCGGCTGCTCCGCCTCCATCCCCACCGGCGACAGCTGGCTGCGCGACAACCTGGACGGCTACGCGCAGTGGGCCAAGACCCACAACAGCCTGCTGGTGGTCACCTTCGACGAGGACAACTTCAGCTCGGTCAACCAGATCGCCACCGTCCTGGTCGGCGCGGGCGTCCGGACCGGCACCACCTCCCAGCAGATCAACCACTACAACCTGCTGCGCACCATCGAGGACGCCTACGGGCTCACCCCGCTCGGCAACGCCGCCTCCGCCGCCCCGATCACCGGCATCTGGACCACCTCGCCGAGCCCCAGTCCCACCCCCAGCCCCACCGGCTCCCCGTCGCCCTCGCCCAGCCCCTCGCCGACCGGCACCCCGGCCGGAATCGTCAACGGCGGCTTCGAGTACGGCACCTTCAACGGCTGGACCCGCACCGGCACCACCGCCGTCGCCGACGTCCCGCACTCCGGTGCCTACAGCGGCGCGACCGGCGCCACCACGCCGACCAACGGCGACTCGGTGCTCAGCCAGACCTTCACCGCCCCGCCCGGCGCCAGCAAGCTCACCATCTGGTGGAAGGGCGACTGCCGGGACACCGTGAAGTACGCCTGGGCCACCGTCGTGGTCAAGCACAACACCAGCGGCACCACCGCCACCCCGCTGCCCAGGACCTGTATCGCGAACGGCGGTTGGCAGCAGGTGACCGACACTCTCACCCCCGGCCACTCGTACACCGTGCAGCTGGTCAACCACGACGACAACTACCCGGGCGACCCGAGCATCACCTGGTTCGACGACCTCACCGTCAGCTGAACCCTGCCCGCCCGCTGCCGGGGCCCGCACCGCCGGGCCCCGGCACCGACCGTGGGTCCCCTTGAGACCGCCCGGCAACGTCTGAGCCCGCCCCACCCGTACGAAGGACCCCACCATCGTGACCTGGCGCATCCTCACCGCGCTGGCCGCCACCGTGCTGCTCGCGGCCGTGGCCATCGGCTACACCCTGCTCCGGGCGAGCCCCGCCCCCGGTACCCCGCAGGCCGGGCTCACCCTCGACCGCCCCGGCCTGCTGCTGAGGGACGCCGCCACCGGCCGCCTCGCCGTCCAGCACGCCGACGGCCACCGCGACACCTCCGCCCTCGACTGCGCCCGGGTGTACGCCGCGAGCGGCACCGGCGTCTGCCTGCACGCCGACCCGCTCTCCCCGCAACTCATCGTCCTGGACCGGGACCTGACCGAGCGGCGGCGGATCCCGCTCAACGGCCTGCCCAACCGCGCCCGGGTCTCCGCCAGCGGCCGGATGGTCTCCTGGACCGTCTTCGTCACCGGCGACTCGTACAACGGCGGCCGGTTCTCCACCCGCAGCGGCATCCTCGACACCCGCACCGGAACCCTCGCCGGCAACCTGGAGAACTTCACCGTGGACGGCCGGAAGGCCGCCCCCGACACCAACGTCTGGGGCGTCACCTTCACCGCCGACGACAACCTGTTCTACGCCACCGTGTTCTCGGACGGGCGGCGCCGGCTGGCGCGGGGCGACTTCGCCGCCCGCGACCTCCACCCGCTCAAGGACGAGGTCGAGTGCCCGTCGCTCTCCCCGGACGGCACCCGGATCGCGTACAAGAAGATGCTGTCCGACGGCAGTTGGCGCCTCACCGTGCTCGACCTCGCCGACCTCGCGGAGACCCCGACCGCCGAGACGCGCAGCGTCGACGACCAGGCCGCCTGGATCGACGGGCACACCCTCGGCTACGCCCTGCCCCACGCGGGCGCCGGAGCCGACGTCTGGACCGTCCCCGCCGACGGCACCGGCACCCCGCGGCTGCTCGCCCCCGGCGCGGACTCGCCGGCCCCGCTGGGCTGACCGGAGCACCCGCGGTGCCGCGCCGCGCACGACCAGGCCCTCCCGCACGACCGTGCCCTCCCCGCGCGACCAGGCCGTCCCCGCCCGCCCGGGCCCGTACCGAAGGACCCGCCCCGTGTACCTCACCACCATCCGCCGGACCCGTCCGGCCACCGCCCAGAGCGGCACCGCCCACCGCTGGAGAGCCGTCGGCGGCAACGTGCTCGCCCTCGGCGCCGTCAGCCTGACCACCGACGTCTCGGCCGAGATGGTCAGCGCCGTCCTGCCCCTCTACCTGGTCGCCGGCCTGCACCTCTCCCCGGCCGCCTACGGACTCCTCGACGGCCTGCACACCGGCGCCACCGTGCTGCTGCGCCTGGCCGGCGGCTTCACCGCCGACCGGATCCGCCGTCGCAAGGCCGTCGCCGCCGCCGGGTACGGCCTGTCCGCCGCCGCCCGGCTGGGCCTGCTCGCGGCCGGCGGCTCGGCCACCGCGATCGGCCTGGCGATCACCGCCGACCGGGCCGGCAAGGGCCTGCGCACCGCACCCCGCGACGCCCTGATCACCCTCTCCGCCCCGCCGCACGCCCTCGGCCGCGCCTTCGGCGTCCATCGCGCGATGGACGCGGTCGGCGCCTTCACCGGCCCCCTGGTCGCACTGGCCGTCCTCACCGTCGCCCAGCAGGCCTTCGACGCCGTCTTCCTCGCCAGCTTCTGCATCGCCTGCCTCGGCCTGGTGATCCTCGCCCTGTTCGTCCGCGACCACCGCGACCGCCGCCCGGCCGCCGACACCGTCTCCGCGCGCGACGCCGCCCGCCTGCTGCGCGACACCCGGGTGCGCCGTCTGCTCGCCGCCGCCGTCCTGCTCGGCCTGGCCACCATCGGCGACGGCTTCCTGTACCTCCTGCTGCAACGCCGCGAACAGCTCGCCGTCGGCTGGTTCCCGCTGCTCGCCGTCGGCACCGCCCTGGCCTACCTGCTGCTCGCCGGACCGCTCGGCGCCCTCGCCGACCGGATCGGCCGCCTCCCGGTGCTGCTGGCCGGCTACGGCGCGCTCGCCGCCGCGTACCTGCTGGTCGACGGTCCGCTGCACGGCCGGCCCCTGATCGTCGCCGTCCTCGCCCTGCACGGCCTGTTTTACGCCGCCACCGACGGCCTGCTGATGGCCCTCGCCACCCCCGTCCTGCCCGAGCGGCTGCGCACCACCGGACTGGCCCTGGTCCAGAGCGGCCAGGCCCTCGCCTACCTGGCCTCCTCGGTGCTGTTCGGCCTGGCCTGGCAGACCTGGGGCCCGGCCACCGCCGCCCGCGCCGCCGCCGGCGGCGTGCTGCTCGCCCTGGCCGCCACCGCCCTGCTGCTCCGCCGGGGCGGCCCGACACCTGCGTCCGACGCAAGGACCCCTTGACCAAACGGAACTTGTGCCGCGACGCCCGGACCGGAAGGCTGGGCGCATGCCAACGAACCACCGCGGCGCGGCACTTGCGCCGCCCTGTCGTCCTGCCCGGGCCGTCCCGTCCTCCGCCGCCGGGAGGCGCCGTGGCTGACCTCCCGCGCCCCGCCGCCGCGCTGGCCCAGCGGTGGCCGGGCCGCCGCGTCACGGTGACCCGGTCCGAGCGGCTGTCGCCCGGACTGCGCCGGATCGGCCTGGAGGGCGGCCCCCTGGCGGGCCGTCGGCTGAACCCCGGCGACTGCCTCAAGCTGCTGGTCGACGGACGGGCGGTCCGCGACTACACCGTCGAGACCCACGACCCGGCGGCCGGCCGGGCCGAGCTGATCGTCCACCTCCACCCGACCGGCGGGCCCGGCGCCGACTGGGCCGGACGGGCCGCCGCCGGCGACCCCGCGGTGGTCTTCGGACGCCCCGAGCGCCGCGCCATCCGAGCCACCGCCCCGACCTGGCTGCTGCTCGGCGACGCCACCGCGATCGGCGCCCTGCGCGCCCTCGCCGCCACCGCGACCCCCGCCACCCGCGTCCTCGGCGCCGTCGAGACCCGGCCCGAGGACCGCGACGCCGTCCGCGCCCTGCTCCCCGGCCTCGAACCCCTCACCGCCGAGGCCCGCCCCGGCGCCGCCGTCCACGACTGGCTCCAGGACCTCACCCCGGTCGAGGGCCCGGTGTCCGCCGTCCTGATCGGCGAGAGCCGCGCCCTGCAGACCTGGCGCTCCGCCCTGACCGGCCGGCACGGCCTGCACCGCCGCGACTGCACCACCACCCCGTACTGGACCGCCGGACGGGCCGCCGTGGCGGCCCGCTGAGCCGGAGGGCGGTACGCGGCCTCACTCGTCGACGACGCGGGCCGTCCCGTGCAGGGCCAGCCCCGCCGCCCGGACCTCGGCCAGCCCGGTGGTGAACGCCTCCTCGCGCTCCTCGGGCGGCAGGTCCGGCAGCACCCTCGGCCAGGTGCCCGGGGGGACCACGGTCACCACCACCCGGCCCCGGCCCTCCGCGGCGGCCAGCCAGGCGGGCGAGACAGGGACGGGCTCGGTCGGCTCCCACACCTGCCGGTCGCCCACCAGCACCAACCGGGTGAACGCCCGCCCGCGCACCCGCACCACGGCGGTGGTCTCCGGCGGATCGCCCGCGGCCAGGGTGAACCCGCTGTCCTGCGCGTCCTCCGCCAGCATGGCGTGCACCGAACCGTCCACCTCCAGCACCGCCTCCGCCACCGGCGGCCCCACCGGCACCCCGTGCACCACGAACGCCCACACCATCCCGGCCGACCGGCCCCGACCACCGTTCACCATGCCCGCCGACCTCATTCCGTCACAGCCGTCCCCCGCACCGCCGATTCTCCGCGCCCGACCCCGGAGCAGCCCGATGGCCGCAGTCGGGCCAGGCGGTGACGCGCGCGATGCCTCCCCGGGCCGTCGGCCACCCGATCGGGGGCGCGGGGGACTGCGCGACAGGGAGGGAAAACCCGCACCCTTCCACCTCGCGCAGTCCCTCGCGGCCCTTGTCGGACAAGCCCTACCCCGGGACGTGGCGGATGTGCGTGGTGATCCGCCCGGTTCCGTCCAGGACGTGGAAGGCGAGGGCCGGTGGATGGTCCAGGTGGACCTCCGGGTGCGACGGCCCCGGCGGTTCCCACGGCAGTCGTACGCTCGAGACCACGCCGGGGGCGACCAGCAGCGGGCGGCCCGCGAAGGTGGTGGCGGCGGCCGTGTGGGCGTGGCCGCACAGGAAGGCGGTCAGTCGGGGGTGGCGGTCCGCGAGGGCGGCCAGCCGCTCCTCGCCGAACTGCCGGATCCCGTCCACGTACGGGACGTGCAGCGGAACCGGCGGGTGGTGGAAGCCGACCAGCACCGGCACCCCCGCCGGCGTGCCGGCCAGGACGCCGTCCAGCCACTCCAGGGTCTCGTCGGCGAGGAGGCCCTCGTCCCGGCCCGGCACGGAGGAGTCGCAGAGCGCGATCACCAGGCCGTCCGCGCGGTGCACCCGGTTCACCGGCCCCTCGGACGCGGGCTCCCCCAGCAGGTGCTCCCGGAACGCGGCCCGCCGGTCGTGGTTGCCCGGGCAGACCAGCACCGGGTGCCGGGAGGCGAGTGCCGCGCGGGCCCGCCGGTACTCCGCGGGCAGCGCGTGGTCGGCGATGTCCCCGGTGACCAGGACGGCGTCCAGGTCGTGGGGGAGGCCGTCGAGGTACTCCATGACGGCGCGGGTGCGCCGCAGGCTGCGCTCCCCGTCGTCGAGGTGGACGTCACTGAGATGGGCGATCACGATCACGTGCCTCGTCCCCTCCTGTCTCCTGGTCGTCGTCGGCATGGTCGCGGTACGAAGCGGGCCCGCCGGACCGAACCTAGGCGCCGACCGGACCAGCCGTAAGATCCGGTTCCATGCCGAATTCTTGGACCGGTTCCGGCGTCGACCTGCACCTCGACCTCCAGCCGGGGCCCGACGACGGGGGCGGCGGCCGCCGGGCCGGCCTGGAGTCCGCCCTCCGCGCGGCGGTCCGCGACGGCCGGCTGCCGCCCGGTACCCGGATGCCCTCCACCCGCGGGCTGGCCCGCGAACTCGGGCTCGCCCGCGGCACCGTCACCGCCGCCTACGGCCAGCTCGCCGAGGAGGGCTACCTGCTCACCCGGACGGGCGCCGCCACGGTGGTCGCCGACCTGCCCGTGGCGGCCCGTCCGGAGCGACCGCGCGAGGCCCCTCCCGCCGCGCCCCGCCACGACCTGCGACCCGGGCTCCCCGACACCAGCGCCTTCCCCGCCCGGGCCTGGCTGGCCGCCACCCGGCGGGTGCTCGCCGCCGCCCGCCCGGAGGTGTTCGGCGCCGGCGACCCGCAGGGCCGGATCGAACTGCGGACCGCCCTCGCCGACCACCTCGGGCGGACCCGCGGCGTGATCGCCGACCCCGGCCGGATCGTCGTCACCTCCGGCTACCACCAGGGCCTGGCCCTGCTCACGGAGGTCCTGGCGGGCGAGCTCGGCGTCCGGACCGCGGCCGTGGAGGACCCCGGCCACGGGATGTTCCGCGAGAAGCTCCACCGGGCCGGGATCGCCGTCACCCCGCTGCGCGTGGACGCCCACGGCGCCCGGGTCGAGGACCTGCCGGCCGCCGCCGGGGCCGTCTTCCTCACCCCGGCGCACCAGTACCCGACCGGCGTACCGCTGCACCCCGCGCGGCGCCAGGCGCTCACCGCCTGGGCCCGGGCCGGCGGCGGCGTGATCGTGGAGGACGACTACGACGGGGAGTACCGCTACGACCGCCGGCCGGTCGGCGCGCTCCAGGGCACGGCACCCGGCCGCACGGTCTACTGCGGCACGGCCTCCAAGACCCTCGGGCCCGCCCTCCGGCTGGCGTGGCTGGTCCTGCCCCCGGACCTGGTCGGGCCCGTGGTGCGGGCCAAGCAGCGGGCCGACCTGTACTCCGAGACCCTCGGCCAGCTGGTGCTCGCCGACCTGCTCGCCACCCACGCCCACGACCGCCACGTCCGCGGCGCCCGGCTGCGCTACCGCCGCCGCCGCGCGCTGCTCGCGCAGCGCCTCGCCGACCTCCCCGGGCTGACGGTGCACGGCGTCCCGGCCGGCCTGCACACCCTCGTCACCCTCCCGGAGGGCGGCCCTTCGGAGCAGTCGCTGCTCGCCGACTGCGCCCGCCGGGGCCTCGCCCTGCGCGGTCTCACCGAGCTGCACCACGACCCGGCCGGCCGTCCCGGCGGGCTGCTGGTCGGCTACGCCGCACCCTCCGACCACCGGTTTCCGGCGGCTCTCGACGTCCTGACCACCGTCCTCGGCCACGCCCTCGGGCGGCGGCGCTGAGCCGCCCGCCCGCACCCGCGGGCGCCCCGGGCCGTCCACCGACCGGTCATCCGCCGGCTACCGGTCCGGGGACCGCACCTGATAGAAGATCAGGTGCATCATCAGGACCGGGCGGTCCCCTCACGGCCGCCGGCGACCGGGGGAGTACAGCGTGGAGCAGTTGCCGGAGGACGGCGCGACGGTCCTGATCACCGGAGCCGGCCCGGCCGGCCTGGTGCTGGGCAACCTGCTGCTGGCCGAGGGCATCGACTGCCTGATCGTCGAGCGGCAGAGCCGGGCCCACGTCGAACGGCGCGCCCGGGCCGGCTTCCTCGGCGCCCACACGGTCCGCGTGCTCACCGCGGGCGGCCTGGCCGGCGGCCTGCTCGCCGCCGGCCGGCAGCACGACACCTGCGCCTTCCGCACCGAGGACGGCGAGTTCGAGCTCGTCTACGGCGAGCGCGGCAACGGCGAGGTGCACACCGTGTACCCGCAGCAGGACCTGGTCCGCGACCTGGTCGCCGAGTTCCTCGCCCGCGGCGGCGACATCCGCTTCGACACCGAGGCGGTGGCCCTCACCGGAGTCGACGGCCACCGCCCGGAACTGCTCACCCGCACCGCGGACGGCCTCACCCGCGTCCTGAGCGGCGCCTTCGTCGCCGGCTGCGACGGCCGGCACGGCCTCGCCCGGACGGCCGTGCCCGCCACCGCCGCCCGGCGCCACCACCGCGACCACCGGGTCTCCTGGCTCGCCCTGCTGGCCGCCGCGCCGCAGAGCATGGCCGCGGTCGCGTACGCCGTCCACGAGGCCGGGTTCGCCGGGCACATGGCCCGCACCCCCGACGTCACCCGCTACTACCTCCAGGTGCCCCGCGGCACCGACCCGCAGGACTGGACGGACGAGCGGATCTGGTCCGAACTGCACCTGCGGATGCGGGCCGACCGGTACGGGCCGCTGCACGAGGGCGCCGTGCTGGAGCGCCGGGTCGTCGACATGGCCTCCGACGTCCAGGACCCGATCCAGTACGGCCGGCTGTTCCTGGTCGGCGACGCCGCCAGCCTGATCAGCCCCTCCGCCGCCAAGGGCGCCAACCTGGCGGTGATGGAGGCCGAGATCCTCGCCCGCGCGCTGACCGCCGCGGTGCGAGGCGGCGACGAGAAGCCGCTCGCCGCGTACTCCGCCGACTGCCTGCCGCGGATCTGGCGCGCCCAGGAGTTCTCGCACTGGATGATCAACCTGCTGCACGGGCCCGCCGGGGACCACGACGAGGCGGTGTTCCTGCGCGGGTTGCAGCGCGCCCGGCTGGAGAGCCTGCGGACCTCCCGGCGGCACCAGGACCACTTCGCCGAGAACTACGTGGGTATCTGACGCCACGTCATGCCCCGGGTCACCGGCTCGGGTTCCCCTCCCGGGTTCCGGCCGAGGAGCCGCCCGGCCCGCCGTCGCCTCGCACCGCACAGCCTTGCACCGCACAGCCTCGTACCGCACACCCATGCCCTAACGGGGGTTCACCATGTCCACCGTCCACGCGCCCACGGCGGCGCCCACCGACCGGTGCGACCTCGACCGCATCGAGGACGCCGTCGCCTTCATCCGCACCCACGACACCGCCGGGGTGCTCGCCGCGCTGCTGCCCGGTCTCGACCCCGCCGAGCGGGCCGGCCTGGCCGCCCACAGCGCCTTCACCCACGCCGCCGTCCTGGTCTTCCCCGAGTCCGTCGCGGGCCTCCGCGAGGAGCTGCGGGCCGGCGGGCTCGACGTCGGCCCGGTCACCCCCAGCGTGGTGGTTCGCGACCGCCTCGCCCGCCGGTACGGCCGGCCCGCCGACACCCTGGACGTCGGCATCCTCCGTGCCCCGGTCACCGCCGCCGACGGGCGCCCCTGCGAGGTCGAGATCTTCGCTCTCGCCGTACCCGCCGGCGCCGGGCAGGACGCCGTCGTCGCCGCCGAGCGGGCCCGGCAGCACGAGGCCCACCTGGCCCTGGAGGTCACCCGCCCGGACGCCGTGGTCCTCGCCGGCCTGCGCGAGACCCTGCTCACCCGCGGCCGGATGACCGCCGACGGCGGCGGCCACAACGCCCACGAGGGCTCCACGGTCCTCTACTTCCGCTGCCCGGAGGACACCGGAACCCCGTACACCCGGCTGGAGCTGAACGCCCGGGGCGCGCACCCGGGCGTCCTCGGCCGGCACCTGGGGGAGGGCACCCCGGCCCAGTCCGCCGGCCGCGGCGGTCACGACGGCGCGGACGGGCACCGGGGACCGGCCGAGCGGCTGCTCCACCTGATGACCGGAGCCTGGGCCACCCAGGCCCTGGCCGTCGCCGCCGACCTCCGCCTCGCCGACCACCTCGCCGCCGAGCCCCGGCCCGACCTCGCCCGTCTCGCCGACCTCACCGGTACCCACCGGGAGAGCCTCGGCCGCCTGCTCCGCTACCTCGCCACCCTCGGCGTGGTCACCACCGCCGACCCGGCCGACGGCTACCTGCTGACCCCGATCGGTGAGCTGCTGCGTACGGATGCAGAATCCTCACTGCACCCGCTGGCCCTGATGTACGGCGGCCCGTTCTACCGGTCCTTCGGGGAGCTCGGGCACTCCGTCCGCACCGGACGGGAGGGCTTCGACCACCTCTTCGGGGCCCACCACTTCGAGTACTTCGCCGAACGCCCGGAACTGGCCGACCTGTTCGACCGGTCGATGGCCGCGAGCTCCGCGATGTTCGGCCCGATCCCCGGCCTGGTCGACCTCTCCGCCGTCCGGACGGTGGTGGACGTGGCCGGCGGCAACGGCGAACTGCTGAGCCGGATCCTGCGTGCCGCCCCGCACCTGGAGGGCGTCCTGCTGGAGCGGCCGCACGCGGTGGAGGCCGCACGGGCGACCATGGCCAAGGCGGGCTGCGCGGACCGCTGCCGGCTGGAGGCCGGCGACTTCACCCGTGCCGTCCCGGCCGGAGGCGACCTATACCTGCTGTCGCGGGTCCTGCACGACTGGGACGACGAGCAGTGCCTGGCGATCCTGCGGCGGATCGCCGCGGCGATGCCCGAGCACGCCGAACTGCTCGTCGTGGAGCGGCTGTTGCCCCAGGACGGGCAGGACTCGCTGGCGGTGCCCTGGGACGTCCACATGCTCTGCAACGTCGGCGGCCGCGAACGCACCTCCGCCCACTACGCCGACCTCCTCGCGACGGCCGGCCTCCGGCTCACCTCGCACACCGAACTCCCGCTCGACGCAGCACTCCTGCGGGTCCGGAAGGCCTGACCGGCCGCGCGCCCCCGGGGGCGTGGGGAGCCGCGCGCTGCGGGAGGCCGCAGGTTCCCGCGCCCCCGCAGGGCGGGCGTCAGGAGGTGGCCGTGAGCCACTGCTCGTAGGTGGGGCCGGCGAGGGTGGCGTGGGGGTGGGGGAGCAGCCCGCCGTTCTCGAAGAGGCGTCCGCGGATGTGACGGCGCAGCGCCGTCGCGCTCCGCCGCACGGTCTCCGCCGGCGGGTGGGTCACCGTGCGGCGGGCCGGGTGGCGGGCTGGAGGCGGAAGGAGACGGACTCCATCAGGCCGCGCCGCCGGGTCTTCTGGACGGCGGCGATCCGCCAGTCGCCGCCCGGGCGGCGGACGACCAGGTAGGTGGCGACCTTGTCGAGCTTTCCGGGCCGGCGGCCCTTGCCGACGCCGCCGCGGGTGACCACCACGGCGGTGTCGGACCCGTGGCGGCGGAGGTCCGTGATCTCCAGGTCGAGCCGGGTGCCCTGGAGGAAACCGTCGAACAGGGCCTGGTGGGCGCGTCCGATCTCGGGGCCGCCGCGGTACACGGTGCCGACGTAGGTGACGTCGGTGGCGTCCTCGGTGAACTGCTCGCCGTAGGCGGTGCCGTCGCCGGCGTTCCAGGCCTCCTGGGAGCGCCGCAGCAGGGCGCGGATGGCGGCGAGGTCGGCGTCGTCCCCGGTGGGGTGGGTGCGGGCGGTGGTGTTCATGGTCACTTCTCCGTCTCGGGCCGGGTCGCGGGGTCGTACAGGAAGGAGATGCGCTCCATCACGTTCTGACGCCGGGTGTTGTGGAACGCGGCGATGCGCCACTGCCGGTCCTCCTGGCGGACCAGCGTGGAGGACTGGGTCTTGGTCAGCTCGGCCGGATTCCTGGGCGTGCCGGTGTAGCTGTCGCCGCGACCGGTGACCACGGCGGTGTCGGGGCCGTGGAACCTGACGCCGAGGTAGGAGTCGGCGAGCGCGGTGTCCTTGAGGAAGTCGTGGAACAGGGCTCGGTGCGCCTCGGTGGTGTCCCGCCGGCCCTGTAGTGGGTGCCCAGGTAGGTGGTGGAGGTCCGGGCACAGTCGGTTTCGCCGAGGGTGCGCACGTCCGAGGTGGCGTCGAGCCAGACGTACCCGCCGACAGCCGCCGCGGCCGGTCCCCTCCCATGATAACTTCTTTGAAGAAGCTGCTGCGTCGAAGATTTCTCTTTGTTGAGGAAGAGGTTAGGGAGTGGAGGAGTTCGTGTCAACGCCAGGGATGCGCCCCGACGCGAGCCGGGTCTACCGGCGGTACCTGAGTGCGGTGATGCTGCACGGCCATGCCGGGGCGAAGGCCTGCGAGCTCGGCGCGACCGACCTGTACGCGCTCAACATCCTCGAACTCGCGGGTGCGATGACCCCCGGCGAGCTCGCCACCCGCACCGGGCTGACCACCGGCCCGACCACCCGCCTGATCGACCGGCTGGAGCAGGCCGGGTACGTGCGGCGCGCCCCCGTGCCCGGTGACCGGCGCAAGGTCGTCGTCGAGCCGGTCGGCCGGCCCGCCGGGCTCGACGAGGTGATGGCCCCCGCCCGCCGCCGGATCGGCGAGATCATGGGCGGCTACTCCCCAGAGCAACTCGACGTGCTGTTCGACTACTTCGCCCGGGCCACCGTCGCCTACCAGGAGGCCGCCGAGGAATTCCGCACGCCCGGGGAGGGGTGAGGCCACCGGAGGATCCATCCGTCACCGTGCGCCCACCGTAAGGCTGTTGGCCGGCCCGGCCCTGCGGGATACTTCGTGCATGGACGGAACGAGGGCTGCCTGGGTCAACACCACCCACGACTGGGCCACGGCCGTGGACGCGGAGCACCTCGCCGCGATCCGCCGGGCGCCGGCCGAGTTCGCCCCCGGCGGGCCGGAGCACCTCCTCCTGGAGGTGGTGGCGTACGCGGCGGACGAGGCGGCGAGCCAGGGCGGGGGACGGTGCGTCGTCACCCTGTACGCCGACGGCTCGGTGGCGGTGGAGGATGACGGCCGGGGCACCGACACGCGCCTCGACGAGCACGGCCGGGCGGTCAGGAAGCCGGTCATGGCCTCCAAGGACCTGCGGTTCTTCGATCACCCGGGGGCGGATGCGCTGCCGGACGGGCACCCCCGCCGGGGCGTGTCCGTCGTCGCGGCGCTCAGCGCGTGGCTGATCCACACCAACCGCCGCCGCAACGGCGCCTGGACCCAGCGCTACGAGCACGGGATCCCGGTGACCGGCCTCGACCCGGTGGAGGCGGACGGTGCCACCGGGACGCGGGTGCACTTCCTCCCGGACGGCTCGCTGTCCGCCCGGCAGCCGCTGGACGCGGACCGGTGGAGCCGGTGGGCGGCCCACTGGCCCGTCCTGGATCTCCGCCTCGACGACCGCCGAACCGGGACCGACCGCCGGTAGCAGCCTCAGCGGCCGGCGTGGCCCGTACGGTCGGCGCGGATGGTGCGGACCAGGTCGGCCGCGGCCTCCGGCCAGCTCGGGTGGGTGAAGGCGAAGCCCTCGGCGAGCAGGCGGCCCGGGGTGACCCGGCGGCTCTTGAGCAGCAGTTCGGTGTCCGACCGCAGCGCGAAGGCGCCGATCTCCGCCATCCACCGGGTGGCGGGCAGCCCGATCGGGATGCCCCAGGCGGTCCGGACCCCGCGCATGAACTCCCGGTAGGTGACCGGGTGGGGCGCGGCGAGGTTCACCGGCCCGGCGACGTCCTCGCGGGCGATCAGGAACTCCACCGCCCTGACCAGGTCGGTGTCGTGGATCCAGGAGACGTACTGCCCACCGCCGGCGACCGGTCCGCCGAGGCCGAGGCGGGCCAGCCGCAGCAGCATCTCGAAGGCGCCGCCGCGTTCGGGGCTCATCACCATCGAGGTGCGCAGGGCGACCTTGCGGGTGCCGGGGGTGGCGGCCTGCCGCTGGGTGCGCTCCCAGGCCTTGGCGATCTCCACGCTGGTGGACCAGTATGCGGGGACGCCCGGTTCGGTGCCGCCGATCCGGCCGGTGGCCTCGTCGTTGGGGGCGTCGAAGCGGTGGGCGTACACGGTGGCGGTGCTCATCTGCAGCCAGAGCCGGGGCGGCCGGGCCGCGGCGGCGATTGCCTCGCCGACCACCCGGGTGGACTCCACACGGGAGTCCATCATCTCGCGCAGGTTGGCCGGGGTGTAGCGGCAGTCGACGGTCCGGCCGGCCAGGTTGATCATCACGTCGCTGCCGTCCACGGCCTCGGCCCAGTCGCCGAGGGTCCGGCCGTCCCACCGGAGTTCACCGGGCCGGGTCGGCCGGCGGGTGAGGACGGTGACCTCGTGGCCGGCGTCGGTCAGGGCACGGTTCAGGATGACGCCGAGGTGTCCGGTGCCGCCCGGGATGACGATTCTCATGGCTCCCCCATCGGTCGGGACGAGCCTAACAGTAGATATGAACGTGTTCAAAACCGCGGGCGGAGACCCCTCGGGTGCCCTCAGAGCCAGTCGTTGCGGCGGAACGCCCGGACCACGAGGGCTCCGATCCCCACCGACAGCAGCAGCGCCGCCGGATAGCCGAAGGCCAGGCGCAGCTCCGGCATCACGTCGAAGTTCATCCCGTACAGGCAGAACACGATGGTGGGCACCGCGAGCGCCGCGGCGCCGACGCTCATCCGGCGCATGTCGGCGTTCTGCTGGACGGTCAGCCGGCTGACGCTCGCCGCCAGGATCCCGGTGACCAGCTCGTCGAAGGCGGCCAGCCGCTCGACGGCCAGCGCGTGCCGGTGCAGGACCTCCCGCAGGTACGGCGCCAGCTCGGCGGGCAGGTCCGGCAGGGTGCCGTCGGTCAGTCGGCGCAGCGGGGAGCCCAGCGGCAGCACGGCCCGCCGGAACTCCAGCAGTTCGCGTTTCAGCTGGTAGAACCGCTGGGCGTCGTCGGTCCGCTCGGGGGAGAACACGGCGCTCTCCAGCTCCTCCACGTCCCGGTCGAAGGCGTCGGCGACCGCCAGGTGACCGGCCACCACGGCGTGGGCCACCGCGTGCAGCACGGCCGCCGGGCCGAGGGCGAGCCGGTCCGGCGCCGCCTCCAGCTCCCGCCGTACCGCGGCCGGCGGGCAGCCGGCCCCGCCCTGCTGCGCCACCAGGGCGAACCCGGGGCCGGTGAACACCGTCACCTGCCCGGTCTCCACGATCTCGCCGGTCGCCGTCACCCGCTTGTGCGGCACGTACGAGACCGTCTTGAGGACCAGGACCACGGTCTCACCGAAGCGTTCGAGGCCGGGGCGGAGGTGGACCCGCAGGGCGTGGTCCACGGCCCGCGGGTCGGCCCCGCAGGCCGCCGCGGCCTCGGCGAGGCCGTCCGGGGTGGCCCGGTCGAGCCCGACCCACACGAAGCGGTCCGGTCGCCCGGCCTCCGGCACCGCCGGCCCGGCGAGGTCCACCGTGCCGGGCAGCCGCTCGCCCCGCTCGTACCGCGCGCAGTCCACCGCCGGCTGCGAACCCACCTGCCACCGCCCTTCGGAGCCCGGATCGACGTCGGCTCGACATCGGGCACGACGGGCCAACCTACCCGGCCCCCCGGCCGCCGGATAGGCTGCCCTGCCGTGACCGTGCTCCGCTCCGCCGCCCTGTTCGCCGTCGCGGCCCTGTTCGAGATCGGGGGCGCCTGGCTGGTCTGGCAGGGGGTGCGCGAGCACCGCGGGTGGGCCTGGATCGGCGCCGGGGTGGTCGCCCTCGGGCTGTACGGCTTCGTGGCCACCCTGCAGAGCGACGCCGAGTTCGGGCGGATCCTGGCCGCGTACGGCGGGGTGTTCGTCGCCGGATCGCTCGCCTGGGGCATGGCGGTGGACGGCTACCGGCCCGACCGGGCGGACGTGATCGGCGCGCTGATCTGCCTCGCCGGCGTCGGCGTGATCATGTACGCCCCGCGCGGCCGCTGACCGGCCGTCGGACCCGCACCCCGGGCGTTTGGTGGCTCAGCGGCCGACCTCGCGGGCCCGGAAGTCCTCCACCGTCTCCCGCCGGATCAGCAGCCGGGCCCGTCCGTCCCGGACCGCCGCCACCGCCGGACGCCCCACCAGGTTGTACCCGGAGGCCATCGACAGCTGGTACGCCCCGGCCGTCGGCACCGCGAGCAGGTCGCCCGCCCGCAGGTCCGCGGGCAGCCGGGCCCCGCGCACCAGCACGTCGCCCGCCTCACAGTGCCGCCCGACCACGTCGACCGCCCGCGCCGCGGACTCGGACACCCGCCCGACCAGCCGGACCGCGTACCGGGCGCCATACAGCGCCGGGCGCGGGTTGTCGCTCATCCCGCCGTCCACCGCCGCGTACACCCGGCCGTCCGAGGAGCGCTTGACCGACAGCACCCGGTAGACCGCGATCCCCGCCGGGGCGGCGATCGCCCGGCCCGGCTCCACCAGCAGCCGCGGCACCGGCAGTCCGTGCCGCGCGCAGGCGGCGGCCAGCGCGGCCGGCACCCGGGAGGCGAACTCAGCCAGGTCCAGCTCCGGACCGCCGGGGAGGTAGCAGACGCCGTGGCCGCCGCCGAGGTCCAGTTCGGACAGCTCCACGCCGTGCCGGTCCCGGACCCGGGCCATCAGGCCGACCAGCCGCTCCACCGCGGCCAGGTACGGCTCCACCTCGGTGATCTGCGAGCCGAGGTGGCAGTGCAGGCCCGCCAGCCGCAGGCCCGGCTGCGCCAGCACGGCGTCCACCGCCTCCTCCGCGTCGCCGCCGGCGAGCCGGAAGCCGAACTTCTGCCCGGCCACTCCGGTCCGGACCGACTCGTGGTGCCCGGCCCGCACCTCCGGCACCACCCGGACCAGCACGGGCTGCGGGCTGCGGGCGATGGAGAGAGCCGCCAGCCGGGGGATCTCGGAGAAGCTGTCGACCACGATCCGGCCCACCCGCAGCCGCAGAGCCAGCCGCAGTTCCTCGGTGCTCTTGGCGTTGCCGTGCAGCAGCAGCCGTTCGGGCGGGAAGCCGGCCTCCACGGCCAGCCGCAGCTCGCCGGCGGAGCAGACGTCCATGCCCAGGCCCTCCTCGCCGACCCAGTCCGCCATCGCACTGGAGAGGAACGCCTTGGCCGCGTACAGCACCTCGGCGCCGGGCAGCGCCGCCCGGTACGTCCGGGCCCGCGCGCGTACCTCGTCCTCGTCCAGCACGTACAGCGGCGTGCCGAACCGGTCCGCGGCCTCCGCCAGGCCGACCCCGCCGACCAGCAGCTCGCCGTGCCGGTCCACCCGGGCCGAGGCCGGCCACGGGCGACCCACCGGGCCCCCGCCGTCCCGGGACGGCGGGACGGCGGGGGCGTCCGGGATGACCGGCACGGACGGGACGGCCGGTCGCGCGGGGGTGACCGGCGCGGGCGGGGCGATCGGCGCGGTCGGTGCGGTCGGTGCGGCGGTGCCCGGGCGGGCGGCGGGGGCGAGGTCTGCGGTGGACGTGCTGATCTGCGTGGTCATGGCCTGCAGCTCCAGACGGTGGCGGCGGGATCGGTGTCGGCGGCACGGGTCAGCGAGCGCAGGACGAGTTCGACCTGCACCCGGGCGGCTCCGGTACGGAGCAACTCGGCAGTGATCAGACGGAGTTCATCGGGTCCGGTACAGGCGAGCCGGAGCTCCAGGTCCACCTCGCCGGCCAGCGCCAGGCCGCTGCGGACGGCCGGGAACCGGGCGGCGAGCCGGTGGAAGTCGAGCGGTCCCGGTCCGCACCGGATCCGCATCAGGGCGTGGAAGTCCCGCTCGGCGGTGGGGGCAGGGGCGGACGGTGCCGGAGCCGCGGCCGGACGGGGAACGGTGACGGTCCGGATGGCCGGGACGCACCCGCCGGCGAGGGCGGGCGGGGTCAGCACGGGCGTCGCAGCACGGCGACGGGTCGGACCGGCGGCGCGGGGCGGGACCGCGGCACGGCGCCGCGGCTGCCCGGGGGCGCGGCGGGGACGGCCGGTGCGGCCTGCGGGGCGACCAGCGCCGGGTCGAACACCAGCAGGCGGACGCCGAGGGGTTCGGCCAGCCCGCGCAGCGCGGGTTCGGTGAGCGTCACCGAGGCCTGGGCGGGGCCGAGCAGGGCGGTGAGGACCTCGGCCGAGCCGAAGCCGACGGCGCAGCGGCGGCCGTCGCCGCGGCGGAAGAAGCGGAGGACGGCGGCCGTGCCGGTCCGGCGGACCGGGACGTACCAGAGGGTATGGCAGGGGGAGTCCGCGGAGGTGCTGTCGTCGCGTGCCATGGGCCGGTGCTCCTGAACGAGGGAGGGTCCTGCCGGGTCCGGGTCGACCCGGGCGGGAAGAGCACTCCCGACGCTAGGCCCGGATCGCCGCCGACCCGCGGCTCCTGACGCGACGTTGACACAACCACTGGCCCTCCTGACAGCCCGTTGACGCCTGGTCACCCGTTCGGCCGAAATCCAGTGCCGAAACCCGTCGAACCCGTCGAACCCGGCGCCTGTGCCGCCGGCGCGTACGGGGGAGCGCGCGACCCCCTGCGCGACCGGTCGTCCACCATCCACCCAACGATCCGAACGGGTGTCCGGGGCTCGGCGACTGGCACTCTACTGCGCATCACCGGACGTACCGGGCAATGACCACGGCGTGTTCCGGCGCGTCGGACCGGCCGCCCGCAGCGGCCGCCGGGCTGCCGTACGCTCGGGCGGGACAGCGGGGATCCGAACGGCGGGGGGCGGGGATGAGCGGAGCTGAGGGGGAGGATCCGGCGAACGGTGCCGAGCTGGTCCTGCATCACGTCCCGGTGCTGCCGGCGGGCGTGCTGGAGGGCCGAAGCCTGGTCGGGGTGCGCGTCGCCGACGGATCCCGGCCGGAGCCCGGCGCGCTGCTGCGGTTCCGGACCTCGCTGCCCTGCCGGATCCTCTCGGTACGCCGGATCGAGCCCGCGCAGGACGTCCCGCCGGCCGCCGTCGGCCCGCGGCTCCAGGAGTACCCGCTGGCGGTCCCGCACCAGGCCGACGGCCGGCCGGCGTACGAGGTCCGGTGGGTCGTGGAGGCCGTGGACGACCGGATCGGCGCGGCCGGTGAGGAGATGCTGCTCTCCCGCCTGGAGCTGACCGGACCGGGCCGGCCCGGCGAGGACCGTCGGATCGTCGCCCGGGGGCTGCTGGCCGTCGCCTGGACGGAACCCTACGACCCGGTGCCGCACCTCCCGCTGCTCTCCACCCTCGACCCGGGCCGCCCGCTGCCGGACCCCCTCGCGGCCGCCGTCGCCGCCCTGGTCCGTGCCGACGCGGCGAGCCTGCCGAGCTGCCCACGCTGTGCCCCGCGCTGGGAGGCGGAGTTGCTGACCTGTGCCGAGCGGCTCTGGGACACCGCCGACCGGTACGGCGACGCCGGCATCGCCCGCGCGCTGGCCCGCTGGATCCCCACCACCGACGGCCGCGACCTGGTCCGGCCGTGCGGGCGGTGCTCGCCCATCCCTCCTCATACCAGCCCCGCCCTCGAGGCGGAGTGGGAAGCCGCCGCACAGGACGCCCGCCGGCGGGCGGACGCCACCCACCGGCGCCTCGCCGAACGCCGCGGTCGCGCCGGGTCATCCAGCGCCGGGTGAGCCGGCGGCGGGTGACCCGGCGGTCGGCCGGAACCCTTCACTCGTGCGTGAGTTCGGCGTCCACCCAGCCCTCCTGGGAGACCGCGAGCCTGCCCTCGGGCGTGAGCCTGAACGTCATCGCCTGGGGAATGCCCTGCTCGGAGCAGCTCCCGCCGTTGCCCATCTCCGCCACCACGAGGGTGTCGGCGGCGGCCGAGAGCAGCTTGTTGACGGACGGGCAGGTGCGGCCCTCCGACTCGAGGGTGGTGCTGGACCGGCCCACCAGGTCCCCGACCTTCCCCGCGGACAGCTTGATCCGGTAGATCCACACGTGCGACGGGGCGTCGCCGTCCTTGAGGACCCGGCCCTCCCAGGTCCCGAGGAACCCGACGGGCAGGTCCCCGGCCATGGACGGCGTGGGGGAGGGGGTGGGCGTGGGTGTCGGGGTCTGCGTCGGGGAGGGTGTGGCCTGCGGCGAGACGGGGGGTACGGGCGCCGCCCCCTGCTCGGCGTCGCCGTCGGTGCCCCGGCCGAGCCAGAGCACCAGACCCGCCGTCACCGCGACGGCCACCGCCACGGCCACGCCCGCCGCCCAGCGGACCCGCCGACGCGCGGCGGCCGGTGCGGCCGGGGCCGGCGGGGTGAGTTCCACCAGCGGCCCGGGAGTGCCGGGGGCCGAGCCCGAGGCGGTCGGGGACGGTACGACGGCCTCCGGGCGGCCGCCCGCGGCCGGCGAGGTGGGGGTGGGGGTGGGGACGGCGTCGGCCGGCGCGCGGTCGGCCTGCTCGTCCGAAGGCTCCGGCGTCGGGTCGGGGGCGTCGGAGTCGAGGCTCAGCAGTTCTACCGCGATCCGGGCCACGGATTCGGCGACCACCGGGGGCAGCCACCCCCGCACCCCCAGGCGGACCGTTCCGCCCTCGCCGGCCGCCAGCCGCTCACGCAGCTCGGCGGGGGTCGGGCGGTCCGCCGGATCCTTGGCGAGGCAGTCCTCGACGACCGCCCGGAGCGCGGGAGCGACCGGCCCCAGGTCGGGCTGCTCGTGCAGGACGCGGTAGAGCAGCACCGCCGCGCTGACGCCCTCGCCGAACGGCGCCACCCCGGTCGCCGCGTACGCGAGCACGGCGCCGAGGGAGAACACGTCACCGGGCGGCCCGGCCGGCTGCCCCTGCGCCTGCTCGGGGGACATGAACCCGGGTGAGCCCACCACGTACCCGGCCTGGGTGAGGACGGTGGCGGCGTCCAGCGCGCGGGCGATGCCGAAGTCGATCAGGCGTGGACCGTCGATGGCCAGCAGGACGTTGGACGGCTTGATGTCCCGGTGGACCAGCCCCTGGCCGTGCACGTGCTCCAGGGCCTCGGCGAGGCCGAGCCCCAGGGCGCGGACCACCGGGACGGGCAGCGGGCCGTGCTCGCGCACGGCGGCGCCGAGTGGCGGACCCGCGACGTAGCCGGTGGCGACCCACGGCTGCTCGCCGTCGGTGTCCGCGTCGAGCACCGGCGCCGTCCACTGGCCGCCGACCCGGCGGGCGGCGGCCACCTCCTGGCGGAACCGGGAGCGGAACTCCGGGTCGGCGGCGAACTCTCCGCGCACCAGCTTCACCGCGACCGTCCGCCCGCCCGGGTTGCGGCCCAGGTAGACCTCGCCCATCCCACCCGCACCCAACCGCCGGAGCAGCCGGTACCCACCCACCCGTCTCGGGTCCCCCGGCAACAGCGCCTCCACCGTCCCAGCCCCCAGCCCCTCGCCCACACCGATCCGTCCGGAGCCGACCGTACCGGCACGGAGGGACGGTTGACGCCCGGTCAGTCGGATCGCCGGCGGGAGGCCAGGGGCGTGGGGGAGCTGCGTGCGGAGAGTTCGCCGCCGGTACGGCGGGCCCGGTCGCGTTCGGTGCGGCGACGCGCCGGCGGCCGGTGGTACCGGAGGGGCCTCGGCAGGACCCGGACCACCGGTTCCGTGGTCCGGGCGGGTGGCGCGAGTAGGCTGGGCCGGAGTGCCCCCGGGGCCGCCCGGCGGACGCCGTCGAGGAGGATCGGGCCCCGCGGAGGGCGCTGCCCGCGCGGATCGCCCTCACCGTCCGCATGCGACCCAAGACGGTCGGTGATCGCGGAAAGCTCCAGGTGGGAGCCGGAATGGAGGCCCGGCCGGCCCGAGTGCGTGGTCCGTTCGGGGGAACGCGGCCAGGCGGAAGCGCGGACGTCCGCATCCCACCTGACCTAGTGTCATACCGTCTGACGTTCGGTTACCGCCCGGAGCGGTGGCGCCCCGGCGACGGGGGCCGCCCGACGGGCGGGGGAGAGGGACGAGGGGTGCAGCGCTGACATGACGCAGGCTTCCGCACCACAGGACGGGCTCCGCGCACCGGAGGCCCCGGAGCGACCGCCCGTACCGGGCACACCCCCGGGCGTCCCCGAGCGCGTCCCGCCCGCCCGGTACGCGGCCGGCCCCGCCGCGGCCCCGCGCACCCTGCTGGACGTCCTGGACGCCACCGTCCGCGCCCATCCGCACGAGCCCGCCCTGGACGACGGCACGACCACCCTCAGCTACCGCGCGCTGGCCGCCGAGGTGGAGTCCGTCCGCCGCCGGCTGGCCGCCTCCGGGGTCGAGCCCGGCGACCGGGTGGGCGTCCGGGTGCCCTCGGGCACCAACGACCTGTACGTGTGCGTGCTCGCGGTGCTCGCCGCCGGCGCCGCCTACGTCCCGGTGGACGCCGACGACCCCGAGGAGCGGGCCGACCTGGTGTTCACCGAGGCCGCGGTGGCCGCCGTGCTGGGCGAGGGCCGGGCCCTGACGGTGCGGACCGCGCGCAGCGTCCGGCGGCCGGTCCGCCCGACCCCCGCCGAGGACGCGTGGATCATCTTCACCTCCGGCTCCACCGGCCGGCCCAAGGGCGTGGCCGTCACCCACCGCAGTGCCGCCGCCTTCGTCGACGCCGAGGCGGCGCTGTTCCTGCGGGAGGACCCGGTCGGCCCGGGGGACCGGGTGATGGCCGGGCTCTCGGTCGGCTTCGACGCCTCCTGCGAGGAGATGTGGCTGGCGTGGCGGCACGGCGCCTGCCTGGTGCCGGTGCCGCGCGCACGGGTCCGCGGCGGCGCGGAGCTCGGTCCGTGGCTGGCCGAGCAGGAGATCACCGTGGTCTCCACCGTCCCCACGCTGGCCGCGCTCTGGCCCGCCGAGGCGCTGAACGAGGTCCGGCTGCTGATCTTCGGCGGTGAGGCGTGCCCGCCCGAGCTGGCGCAGCGCCTGGTCACCGAGGGCCGCGAGGTGTGGAACACGTACGGCCCGACCGAGGCCACCGTGGTCGCCTGCGCCGCCCAGCTCACCGCCGACGGCCCGGTCAGGATCGGTCTCCCGCTGGACGGCTGGGAGCTCGCCGTGGTGGACGAGGCCGACCGGCCGGTGCCGCTCGGAGGCAGCGGGCAGCTGGTCATCGGCGGCGTCGGCCTGGCCCGCTACCTGGACGCGGCCAAGGACGCCGAGAAGTACGCCCCGCTGGAGTCGCTCGGCTGGGCGCGCGCCTACCGCAGCGGGGACCTGGTCCGCGCCGACCCCGAGGGCCTGGTGTTCCTCGGCCGCGCCGACGAGCAGGTCAAGCTCGGCGGCCGCCGGATCGAACTCGGCGAGGTGGACGCGGCCCTCCAGGCGCTGCCCGGGGTGGCCGGCGCGGCCGCCGCCGTGCGGACCGCCAAGGGCGGCAACCAGCTGCTGGTCGGCTACCTGGTCACCCGGGACGGCTTCGACCAGGCCGAGGCCGTCGCCCGGCTCAAGAAGGAGCTGCCCGCGGCCCTGGTGCCGCTGCTCGCCCCCGTGGACGCCCTGCCCACCCGGACGTCCGGCAAGGTCGACCGGGCGGCCCTGCCCTGGCCGCTGCCCGGCGCCGCCACCGCCGGCCCGGCCGCCGACCTGTACGGCACCGAGGCGTGGCTGGCCGAGCAGTGGACCGAGATCCTCGGCATCCCGGTGAGCGGCCCGCAGGACGACTTCTTCGCCATCGGCGGCGGCAGCCTGGCCGCCGCCCGTCTCGCCACCCTGCTGCGCGCCCGCTACCCCGCGGCCGCCGTCCTGGACGTCTACCAGCACCCCACCCTGCGCAAGCTCGCCCGCCACCTGGAACGGTCCGCCCGCGGCGACGGCGCCGCCCGTACCGTCCGGCCGGTCCCCACCGGCGCCCGGCTGGTCCAGCTGCTCCTGCTGCTGCCCCTGGCCACCGTGGTCGGCCTGCGCTGGACGGTCACCCTGTTCACCCTCGGCAACCTGCTCGCCCTGCTCGGCGACTACCCGTGGGCCCCCACCGCCTCCTGGTGGGCGGTCGGCGCCGGCGCCCTGCTGATGTTCAGCCCGCCCGGCCGGATCGCCCTCTCGGCCGGCGGCGCCCGGCTGCTGCTGCGCGGCCTGCGACCGGGCAGCCACCCGCGCGGCGGCTCCGTCCACCTGCGGCTGTGGACCGCCGAACGGCTCGCCGAGCTCAGCGGCGCCACCTCGCTCTCCGGCGCCTGGCTGGTCCGGTACGGGCGGGCGCTGGGCGCCAGGATCGGCCGGGAGGTCGACCTGCACTCGCTGCCCCCGGTGACCGGGATGCTCAAACTGGGCCGCGGCTGCGCGGTCGAGGCCGAGGTGGACCTGGCCGGCCACTGGCTGGACGGCGACCGGCTGGAGATCGGCCCGGTCCGGGTCGGCTCCGGTGCCCTGGTCGGCACCCGCAGCATCCTGCTGCCCGGCGCCCGGGTGGGCAAGCACGCCCAGGTCGCCCCCGGCTCCGGGGTGACCGGCCAGGTGCCCACCGGGCAGCGCTGGGGCGGCGCCCCCGCCGTGAAGCTCGGCCGGGCCGAGCGGGACTGGCCCAAGCAGCGCCCCCGCCGCCGCGCCCGCTGGGCGGCCCTGTACGGCGCCGGCGGCTTCGGGGTGAGCGTCCTGCCGGTGCTGCCCGCCCTCGCCGCGCTGGCCGTGGCCGGCCGGTTCGTCCACCCCGGCGACGGCCTCGGGCCGGCGCTGCGGGGCGCGCTGCTCGCCTCCGCCCCCGCCACCCTGGTGTTCGGCGCGGTGTACGCGGCCGAGCTGGTGGTCGCCGTCCGGCTGCTCAGCCTCGGCCTGCGCCCCGGCTGCCACCCGCTGCACGGCCGGACCGCCTGGCAGGCGTGGACGGTCAGCCAGCTGATGGACCAGGCCAGGCAGACCCTCTTCCCGCTCTACGCCGGCCTGATCACCCCGGTCTGGCTGCGCGCCCTCGGCATGCGGGTCGGCAGCCGGGCGGAGGTCTCCACGGTGCTCGCCCTGCCCAGCCTGACCACCGTCCGGGACGGCGCCTTCCTCGCCGACGACACCCTGATCGCCCCGTACGAGCTGGGCGGCGGCTGGCTGCGCCTGGGCGAGGCCGAGATCGGCGAGCGGGCCTTCCTCGGCAACTCCGGGATGACCGGGGCCGGCCGGGCGGTCCCCGACCGCGGCCTGGTCGGGGTGCTCTCCGCCGCGCCGAAGAAGGCCAAGAAGGGCAGCTCCTACCTGGGCATGCCCCCGGTCCGGCTGCCCCGCTCCGCGGACAGCGCCGACCTGGGCCTCACCTACGAGCCGCCGGCCCGGCTGCTGTTGGCCCGCGGCCTGGTGGAGACCGGCCGGCTGCTGCCGCCTCTCGCCTCCGCCGCGCTCGGGGTGCTCGCCCTCGGCGCGCTCTGCGCGCTGGCCGCGGCCGACGGCCCGCTGCTCGCCGCCGCCCTGTCCGGCGCGGTCCTGCTCGGCTGCGGCCTGGCCGCCTGCCTGGTGGCGGTCGCCGCCAAGTGGCTGCTGGTCGGCCGGTTCAGGGTGGCCGAGCACCCGCTGTGGAGCGGCTTCGTCTGGCGCGACGAACTCGCCGACACCTTCGTGGAGACCCTCGCCGTGCCCTGGCTGATCGGCTGGGTGCCCGGCACCCCGGTGCTCAACCTGTGGCTGCGCTCGCTGGGCGCCGGGGTCGGCCGCGGCGTCTGGTGCGAGACGTACTGGCTGCCCGAGGCCGACCTGGTCACCCTCGGCGACGGGGTGAGCGTCAACCGGGGCTGCGTGGTGCAGACCCACCTCTTCCACGATCGGATCATGCGGATGGATACTGTGATCATCCGCGAGGGCGCCACCCTCGGCCCGGGCGGGATCGTCCTCCCCGGCAGTACCGTCGGTGCCCGCACCACCCTCGGCCCGGCGTCGCTGGTGATGCGCGCGGAGTCCGTCCCGGACGACACCCGGTGGCTGGGCAACCCCATCGAGGCCTGGCAGTCCTAGCGGCGGCCCGGCCGGGAGGAACGCGGGCCGCGGACCGCTGAGCGCAGGGAGCGACAAGACCGGTGAGTCCCAAGCAGGCGACGCCCCCCGCGGCGGACCGCTACTTCCCGACCCACGGCGACCACCGCTACCGGGTGCACCGGTACGAACTCGTCCTGGACTACCGGCCCGGCCCCAACCGGCTCGGCGGCACCGCGCGGCTGGTCTGCGTGGCCGGCTCCGCGCCGCTGCCCGAGTTCGCCCTCGACCTCGCCGAGTTCCGGATCGGCCGGGTCCTGGTCGACGGCCGCCCCGGGCACTACACCCTGCGCGCCGGCAAGCTGCGGATCCGCCCGGCCAAGGCCCTGGCCGCCGGCGCCGCGTTCACCGTCGAGGTGCAGTACACCGGCAACCCCCGCCCGGTCCGCAGCCAGTGGGGCGGCCTGGGCTGGGAGGAGCTGACCGACGGCGCCCTGGTCGCCAGCCAGCCGATCGGCGCGCCCTCCTGGTACCCGTGCAACGACCGGCCCTCCGACAAGGCCTCCTACCTGCTCTCGATCACCGCCCCCTCGCCGTACACCGTGATCGCCAACGGGCGGCTGCTCACCCGGACCACCCGGGCCTCCAGCACCACCTGGGTGTACGAGCAGGCCGCGCCGACCTCCAGCTACCTGGTGACGGTCTCCGTCGGCCACTACGAGACCGTCCGGCTGGTCGAGTCCAACCCGGCGCCGGTCCCGTTCCGGCCGGTGCCGCAGACCGCCTACCTGCCGGCCCGGCTGCTGCCCGAGTTCACCGCCGACTTCGGGCGGCAGACCCGGATGATGCACTACTTCGAGTCGCTGTTCGGCCCGTACCCGTTCGGCGAGTACGCGGTGGTGATCACCGACGAGGAGCTGGACGTGCCCGTGGAGGCCCAGGGCATGGCCACCTTCGGCACCAACCACCTCGGCGGCACCCGCGGCTCCGAGCGGCTGGTCGCCCACGAGCTGGCCCACCAGTGGTTCGGCAACAGCGTCTCGATCGCCGACTGGCGGCACATCTGGCTCAACGAGGGCTTCGCCAAGTACGCCGAGTGGCTGTGGTCCGAGCACGCCGGCGGCCGGACGGCAACCGCCCACGCCAAGGCCGCGCACACCCTGCTCGCCGGGCTCCCGCAGGACCTCCGGCTCGGCGACCCCGGCAAGAAGCTGATGTTCGACGACCGGCTCTACCAGCGCGGCGGGCTGGTGATGCACGCGCTGCGCTGCGTCCTGGGCGAGGAGCCGTTCTTCCGGATGGTGAAGGAGTGGGCGGCCGTGCACCGGCACGGCGTGGTCACCGCCGCCGACTTCACCGCCCACGCCGCCCGGTACACCGCCCGGCCGCTGGAGCCGCTGTTCGACGCCTGGCTGTCGGACACCGCGCTGCCGCCGCTGCCGGTCGCCGCCGACTGACCCCGGGCGGCGTCCGGCCCGCGGGGTTCAGACCGCCCTTCAATCGCCGGTCGGTCTCAGTCCTCGGCGATCAGCGACGGGGTGTCGTGCCGCAGCGTCCCGCCGCGGAAGTACGCCGGGGCGCGCCGCTCCCAGACCACCATCAGCACCACGCCCAGCACCAGCAGCCCGACCGCGATCAGGAACACCGCGCCGACCCCGAACAGCGAGGTGCCGGAGCCGTAGTCCGGGTCCCAGGTGTCCACCGCCGTCTTCACGAACACCGCGGTGAGCAGCACCGCGCCGACCGTCGGCAGCAGCCCCTTGAAGACGAAGTCCCGGACGCCGAGGGTGAGTTCCTTGCGGAAGTACCAGACGCAGGCGTACGAGGTCAGCCCGTAGTAGAAGCAGATCATCAGCCCGAGGGCGTAGATGGTGTCCACCAGCACGTGCTCGCTGATCAGCGTCATCAGCGAGTAGAACAGCGCCGTCCCCACCCCGGCGACCACGGTGGCGAAGGACGGGCTGCGGAACCGCGGGTGCACCGCGGCGAACCGCGCCGGGACCGCCCGGTAGGTGCCCATCGCCAGCATCGTCCGGGCCGGCGGCAGGAAGGTGGTCTGCAGGCTGGAGGCCGAACTGGCCAGCACCGCGACGTACAGCAGCAGCGCCGCCCCGCCCAGCACCGGGTCGGCCAGCGCCGCGAACACGTTGTCCGTGGTCTCCGGGTTGCCCAGGCCGAAGTCCGTGGCGCCCACCCCGGCGAACCGCTGGGCGGCGACCGCCACCAGCAGGTACGTGGTCAGGACGACCAGCATGGTCAGCAGCGCCGCCCGCCCCGGGACCTTGTCGCTGCCCACGGTCTCCTCGTTCACCGTCAGCGAGGTGTCCCACCCCCAGTAGATGAACAGCGACAGCGACAGCCCGGCCGTGAACGCCGCGAAGGACTCCACCGCGAACGGGTCCAGCCACTGCCAGTCGAACGGCTCCGCCAGCACCGACCCCCCGTCGGCCGCCTTCCACAGCGCCGTCACCGTGAACACCGCCAGCACCACCAGCTGCACGCCCACCAGGACGTACTGCACCTCCTTGGTCAGCGTCACCCCCCGGTACGCCACCCAGGTCGCGGCCGCCACGAATACCACGCAGGTGAGCACGTTGACGGCCCGGTTGTGGCTCATCGCCGCCAGGTCGGGATCGTCGAAGATCCGGCCCAGCAGCAGGTAGAAGAACGAGACGGCCACCCCCGCCAGGTTGGACAGCACGATGATCGTGGCGACCACCAGGCCCCAGTCGCACATCCAGCCCGTCCGCGGCCCGAACGCCTTCGCCGTCCAGGTGAACGAGGTCCCGCAGTCCGGCATCACCCGGTTCAGCTCCCGGTAGGCGTACGCCACCAGGAACATCGGCAGGAACCCCGCCAGGAACACCGCCGGCATCTGCAGCCCGACCTCCGCCACGGTCGGGCCGAGGGTCGCGGTCAGCGCGTACGCCGGGGCCACCGAGGAGACGCTGAGCACCACGCTCGACAGCAGCCCGACCGCGCCGGGCCGCAGACCCTTCTCCTGCAGGTCCTCCTCGGCGAGGTGGTCGTGGTGGTGGTGGGTTTCGCTGTGCTGCACCGGAGCCTCCCAGGCAGCGATGATCGCCCGCCCGGCCCCGGGCCGTCCGCGAAGCCGCGCGGGCAGGCCCCGGCATCACCCGTCTGCCCGCCCGCGCCGCCCAGGCCTTGCGGGCCCGAAAACGGGTTGACCCGCCGACGCGGCCCGGGGTTCGATCACCGGCGGTGTCCGGCAGGGGAGAGGGGACGTACGGATGGGTCTGCACGCCGGTGAGCCGGAGGTGGACGCCGCCCTGGTGCGGCGGTTGCTGCGCGGCCGGTTCCCGCACTGGGCGGAGCGGGACCTCGTCACGGTCGGCTCCGCGGGCACCTCCAACCAGATGTACCGGCTCGGCCCGGACCTGGTGGTCAGGCTCCCCCGGACCGAGGGCGCCGCCCGGGACATCGCCGCCGAGCACCACTGGCTGCCCCGGCTCGCTCCGGCGCTGCCCGTCGCCGTCCCCGAGCCGGTCGGCCTGGGCGAGCCCGCCGAGGGCTTCCCCTGGGCCTGGTCCGTCTACCGCTGGCTCCCCGGGCGCACCGCCACCCCGGACGCCATCGCCGAGCCGGACCGCCTCGCCCGCGACCTGGGCGCCTTCCTCACCGTCCTGCGGGGCACCGACCCGGCCGGCGCCCCGCCCTCCTTCCGCAGCGAACCCCTCACCGCCCGCGACCCCGGCACCCGCGAGAACCTCGCCGACGTGGCCGCCGCCGGCGACCTCGGCACCCCCGCGGACCTCCGCCGGGCCCACGCCGTCTGGGAGGCCGCCCTGGCCGCCGACCCCTGGCCCGGGCCGCCCGTCTGGCTGCACGCCGACCTCCAGCCCGGCAACCTGCTGCTCCACGAGGGCCGGCTGTCCGCCGTCATCGACTTCGGCTGCTTCGGCCTCGGCGACCCGGCCGTCGACCTGATCGCCGCCTGGTACGTGCTGCCCGCCGCCTCCCGCGCCCTGTTCCGCACCAGCGCCGGCGCGGACGACGCCACCTGGGCCCGCGCCCGCGGCTGGACCCTGTCCATCGCCCTCGCCGAACTCCGCTACTACCGCCGCACCCGCCCGGACATGACCGCCACGGCCCGCCGCACGATCGCCGCCCTGCTGGGCTAGGCCGTACGCAACCGGTCGAGGTCAGGGGCCCTGCTGGGCGTCGTGGGCGAGGAGGGCCACGTAGAGGGAGGTGAGCTGTTCCAGGTCGTCCAGGTCGACGCCGAGGAGGGCCTCGATGCTCTGCAGGCGCCGGTACAGGGCCGGCCGGCTGACGTGCTGCTCCTGGGCGGCCAGGGACTTGTTGCGGCCGGTCCGCAGGTAGGTGCGGAGCACGTCCAGCAGGTCGTGGCGGCCGAGCAGCGGGCCCAACTCCCGTTCGACGAAGCCCTGGAGCTCGGGCTCGTCCCGCAGCAGCCGGACCAGCCCGCGCAGCCGGACGTCCCGCAGACGGGCCACCTTGCCGGGCGGGGGCGGGCCGGCCAGTGCCGCGTCCGCGACGTGCACCGCCTCCACGAACGAGCGCCGCACCTCGTCCAGCACCCCGCAGCCGAACCCGGCGGCGACCACCGCCCGGCCCGCGCCCCGGGCGGACGTCCGCTCGTGCAGCCGGGCGGCCAGCCGGGCCACCTCCTCGTCCGCGTCCAGCTCGGACGGCAGGCTGAGCAGGACGGCCGTCGCCTCCCCGGGCCCGATCCTGGCGACCAGGCCGGCCAGCGCCGCCTCGGCCAGCGCCCGTTCGACCAGCTCCCGCAGCCCGCCGGCCGCGCCGCCCGGGCCGGTCTCGGCCTCGCCGCCCGTCTCGCCGCAGCAGCGCACCACCACCGGGACGAAGGTCCGCCGGTTCGCGGGCAGTCCGGCCGCCCGGATCCGGGGGAGCAACTGCTCCGGCCGGACCGTGCCCGAGGCGAGGTCGGTGAGCAGCGCCTCGGCGGCCTGGTCCTCCCAGCCGCGTTCCCGGTCGCCCAGCAGCCGGTGCACCGCCAGCGCCTCCGCGGCCCGCCGGCCGAGCGCCACCCCGGTGTCGGCGGTACCCGGATGGCCGAACAGCACCAGGTATCCCCACTGCCGGCCGCGCGCCTCCAGCCGGGCCACCACCCAGCCGTCCGCGCCGAGCGCCACCGGCCCGTTCCCGCGCAGCGCCGCGACCTGGCGGGACACCCGCTCCCAGTCGCGCAGCAGATCGCCCACCGCCTCCTGCGGCCCGCCGGCGGCCAGCACCCGGTGCGCCAGGTTCACCACCACCGCCGGGCAGCCCGCGAAGGCGGCGACCTCGTCCAGCAGCCGCTGCAGCGGCACCCCGGAGAGGTTGAGCGCGGAGAGCGCCGACCCCATCCGGTCCAGCAGGTCCAGGGCCGCGTACCGGCCGTGCAGCAGCCGGGCCTGCACCTCCTCGGTCAGCCGGGCGAACGGCGCCGGCCGGTGCAGGACGACCAGCGGCACCCCGCAGCGCTCCGCCGCCCGCCGCATCGGCCCCGGCGTGGTCCCGAACGCCCGTCCCAGGCCGAGGAACACGGCTGCCGCGTCGGCCCGCCGCATCGACTCCACGTACTCGACCTGCGCCGCCTCGTCGCCCGCCAGCAGCACCCCGGTGGTCAGGACGATCTCGCCGCCGCTGAGCATCACCGCCACGTCCCGCGCCTCGGCCACGTGCAGCCAGCGCACCGGCCGGTCCAGCCGCCCCCGGCCCGCCACCACCTCGGCGTCCCAGGGGGCCACCAGGTCGAGCTCCAACACCTTCCGCACGGTCAGGCGGCCGTCGTCCACCCACGCTCCCTCCGCCGGGCGCGGGGACGCACCGGGCCCCGCCCGGACCCGCCGGACACCCCCCGCGCGGCGGCCGCGCCGAACGCGCCGATCGGGGGAGTCTACGCGCTCGCACCCCGGGGGAGTGTGCCTCGACGCACATTGCCGCCGCCCTGCGGCGGATGACAGAGTGCCGTCCATGGTCCAGTCACCCGCGCCCGCCCTCGCCCCCGCCACCGTCTTCGACTGGCTCGACGAGGCCGCCGAACTCCGGGCCGAGGCCGGGCTGACCCGGACCCTGCGCAGCCGTCCCGCGGACGACCCGGTCGTGGACCTGGCCAGCAACGACTACCTCGGGCTGGTCCACCACCCGGCCGTCACCCGGGCCGCCGCCGACGCCGCACTCCGCTGGGGCGGCGGCTCCACCGGCTCCCGCCTGGTCACCGGCACCACCGAGCTGCACACCGAACTGGAGCGGGAACTCGCCGAGTTCACCGGCTTCGAGGCCGCCCTGGTGTTCTCCTCCGGGTACGCCGCCAACCTCGCCGCCCTGACCGCGCTCACCGACCCGGACACGCTGATCGTCTCCGACGCGTACAACCACGCCTCGCTGATCGACGGCTGCCGGCTCTCCCGCAGCGACGTCCACCGCGCCCCGCACGCCGACCCGGACGCCGTCGCCGACGTCCTCCGCACCCGCACCCACCGGCGGGCCCTGGTGGTCAGCGACACCGTCTTCTCCGTCGACGGCAACGCCGCCCCGCTGACCGGGCTCTCCGCCGCCGCCCGCGCCCACGGCGCCGCCCTCCTCGTCGACGACGCCCACGGTCTCGGCGTCCTCGGCCCCGGCGGTGCCGGCGCTCCCGCGGCCGCCGGCCTGGCCGGCGAGCCCGACGTGGTCGCCACCGTCACCCTCTCCAAGTCCCTCGGCTCCCAGGGCGGAGCCGTCCTCGGTCCCCGACGGGTCATCAGACACCTGACCGAGACCGCCCGCACCTTCATCTTCGACACCGGCCTCGCCCCCGCCGCCGTCGGCGCCGCCCTCGGCGCCCTGCGCCTGCTCCGGGCCGAACCGCACCGTGCCGACCGCGCCCGCGAGGTCGCCCGCACCCTCGCCGCCCGGCTCACCGCCGCCGGCCTGCACGCCTCCACCCCCGACGCCGCCGTGGTCTCCGTCCGCACCCCCGGCCCCGAGGCCGCAGTCCGCTGGGCCGCGGACTGCCGCACCGCCGGCCTCGCCGTCGGCTGCTTCCGCCCCCCGTCCGTCCCGGACGGCATCTCCCGCCTCCGCCTCACCGCCCGCGGCGACCTGACCGACCAGCAGATCACCCACGCCGTCGACATCATCACCGCCACCGCCCCGACCCCCTGACGGACGCGGGAATCCCCCGGACCGCTACCGGCTAACCCCGCGCAACCGGCAACCCCTTAGGGCAACCGGGCAACCACTCAGGGGCGCCGACTGCGGAGAGCCGTCCCGGGGTATGTGGGCGAATTTCCGGGATTCGTCACCGCCGTGTCACACCGTCGGGAGGCCGGAACCGCCACCGGCGCGGCCGTGTGTACGTGGGCGAGCGCCGACGCCGATCGGCACCTACCACTCCAATCGGGGGGCGTCATGTCGTACGGAACGAGTGCCCGCAGAGTCGCGGCGACGATGGTCGCGGTGGCCGCGGCCGCGCTGCTGGCCACCGCCTGCGAGCCGGGCGGCGGTTCCGCCGGGGCGGCGTCGGCGCCGTCGGCCGCGGCCACCGGTGCGCCGAGTGCCGCGGCGTCCGCGGCCTCCGCGCCCACCAGGGGCGGTGCCCCGGCCGCGAGCGCGAGTGCGACGGCCGCCGGCAAGGGGGCCGAGGCCTCGGGCGGTGCGGCGGCCGCCTGCACCGGGACGGAGCTGAAGGTGTCCGCCCGCCAGGCGGCCGAGCGTCCCCAGGGGACGGGGCTCGGCGCCGCGGTCGTCACCGTCACCAACAGCTCCGGACACCCCTGCACCGTGCAGGGCTTCCCGACGGTGGCCGGCGCCGGCAACGGCTCGCCGGACAAGAACGTGCCGCTCACGGTGACCCACAGCGGCTCCGCCGCCCCGGTCAAGCTGGCGCCGGGCGGCAAGGCGTACGCCAAGCTGACCTTCGTCCAGGTGCAGGGCGAGGCCGACGGCTACTGCGTCTCCGGCGCCACCCCGGTCGCCTACCCGAGCGTGGTCCTGGGCCTGCCGGGCGGCGCCGGTTCCCACCAGGTCGGCCTGGCGGACGGGCTGTTCGCCGAGTGCGACAACAAGGTGACCACCACCGCGCTGCTCGCCACCAGCCCGGCCTGACCGTCCCGAGCGCGCCCCCGGCCACCACCCGGCGGCCACCAACCCCGGGGCGCGCTCCGCCCGTTCCCGCCCCGGTGCGGCCGCCGCCAGCGGCTGCGGCCATGTGGCAAACCGCCTTTGCGGCAAGGGAATTGGGTTGGTCCACACCATGTTCGCCGCCGGCACGCCCGCACTACAGTCGGTGCCTCCGAGCCGAGGAGCGCCCGCCGCCGAACGGCGGGTGCGGGACGGGAGGCAGGACATGGACCGCAGAAGGATCGGCGTGCTCGCCGGTGTCGGAGCACTCGCGTTGAGCGCCCTGGTGGGGGTCTCCCCGGCCCATGCGGCCGTCGGGTGCTACGGCTCCGGCTGCAACGGCAAGGACCCACAGGCGCTGGGCTGTTACGCCGACGCCTACACCGGCTCCCAGGTGACCACGGACGACGGCCGGTTGCTCCAGTTGCGCTACAGCCCGGCCTGCGGGGCCGCCTGGGGTCGGCTGCTGCAGTCCTACGTCGGCGACTACGTGGCGGTCACCAGCTCCACCGGCCTCAGCTACTCCGCGTACGTCAGCAGCTCCAAGACGTGGACGGCCATGGTCGACGACCACGGCTCGCTGACGGCCCGCGCCTACCACGCCACCCAGTGCTGCTACAAGGACTCCTGGACGGGCTGGTACTGACCAAGCCCCGGAGTCGATGCCCCGCCCGGCCGCCGCCATCCGGGCGGGGAACCGCCCGCCCGGGCCGTGCGTCGCCCCCTTCATGATCGCTACCCGCTACCTCTACCTGGCCCGGCACGGTGAGGCGCTGCCCGACGAGAGCGGCCTGACGGACCGCGGCCGCCGGCAGGCCGAACTCCTCGGCGACCGGCTGCGGGACATCCCGTTCACCGCCGTCCACCACGGCCCGCTGCCCAGGGCCGCGCAGACCGCACAGCTGATCGCCTCCCGGCTGACCGCCGCACCGACGCCCTCCGCCGCCGAACCCGCCGGCGACTACCCGCCGTACCTCCCGGCCGAGGGGGACCTGCCAGCCGAGCACGCCGCCGTGGTCACCCGCGTCCTGGAGCACTACGGGTCGCAGGAGTTGGCCCGCGGGCCCGAGCTGGCCCGGGAGGCGCTGGCCCGCTTCACCGGGCCGGTGGCGGGCGGGCGGGATTCGTACGAGCTGCTGGTGACGCACAACTTCCTGATCGGCTGGCTGGTCCGGCACGCCATGGACGCCCCGCCGTGGCGCTGGGCCGGGCTGAACCACGGCAACGCCGCACTCACCGTGATCCGGTACGCGCCGGGCCGGCTCGCCTCCGTGCTGACCTACAACGACGCCGGCCATCTGCCCGAGGACCTGCGCTGGACCGGCCTGCCGCCCGAGCTGCACCCGTGACGTCACCGCCCTGACGTGTCGTCACATCTCACGGGCGGGGCCTGAGACCGTCCAGGGTGAGGTCGAGCAGGCGCTCCGCCCGCTGCCGGTGTTCGGCGCCCGCCGAGGTGAGGGCGATGCCTTCGAGGGCGGCGCCGAGGTCGCCGGGGCTGATGTCGGTGCGGATCACCCCGGCGGCCGCGCACGCGTCCATGAGGGTGGTGATGGCGGCCTGGATGAGGTCCCGGCTGTGGCCGTAGGGGTTGCCGCCCGTCGCGGCGATGGCGCGCAGGGCGTCGACCATGCCGTACTTGGCGCTGACGTAGTCCAGGAAGAGGCGCGTCCAGGCGCGGAGAGCGGCGTCCGGCGCCTTCGCCGCGAGGAGTGCGGGGGCCGCGTCGCACAGGTGGGCCACCTCGTTGCGGTAGACCGCCTCGATCAGGGCCTCCCGGGTGGGGAAGTTGCGGTACAGGGTCGCGCTGCCCACGCCCGCCTCCCGGGCGATGCGCTCCAGGTGGGCGTCCAGCCCCTCCGACGCGAACACGCGCACGGCGGCGGTGAGGATCGCCTCCCTGTTGCGCCGTGCGTCGGCCCGCAGCGGTCGTGCTGCTCCGTCGGCCATCAGCGTGGTCATCCCCTCTCGGGCGCTCGTCACTTGCTAATCGGGGGCGCCCCCACTTAGCCTCAAGTGGGGGTGCCCCCGATTCACTGTAGATCAGTGCGCCGCGCCGACGCGCGCACGCCCCGGGAAGGGAAGCCGAATGTCAGGGATCGAGGGCAAGGTCGTGGCGATCACGGGCGCCAGCAGCGGCATCGGCGAGGCGACGGCGACCTACCTCGCCGCCCGCGGGGCCCGCCTGGTGCTCGGGGCCCGGCGGGAGGACCGGCTGAACGCGGTGGTGGACCGGATCACGGCACAGGGCGCCTCGGCCACCGGGGTCGTCGTCGACGTGACGTGTCGCGAGGACCTCCGGCGGCTGACGGACACCGCGGTCGACCGCTTCGGCCGGCTCGACGTCCTGGTCTCCAACGCCGGCACGATGGCGGTCTCGCCGTTCGACGAGCTGCGCCAGGACGACTGGGACGCCATGGTCGCCACCCACATCACCGGACTGCTGAACGGCATCGGGGCGGCGCTGCCGGTCTTCCGGCGGCAGCGCTCCGGCCAGTTCGTCAACGTCGCCTCCACCGCGGCCTACGTCGTGAAGCCTCCGCAGGGCGTCTACGCGGCCACCAAGGCGGCGGTGAAGGTGCTCACCGAGGGCCTGCGGCAGGAGTCGGGACCGGACCTGCGGGTCACCCTGGTCTCGCCGGGGTTCACCCACACCGAGGGCGTCGGCAAGGGCGCAAGCCCCGAGGTCGCGGCCGCGATGACCCGGCAGCGCGACGAGATGGCCATGCCACCCTCCGCCGTCGCCTCCGCCATCGGCTACGCGATCGAGCAGCCGGACGGCGTCGACATCAGCGAGATCGTCGTCCGGCCCACCGCGCAGGCCTGACGCCGGCCGACCGGCCGACCGGCCGACCGACCGGCCGACCGGGCTCAGAGCCGGTGCCTGACCAGCAGCACCTCCGCGCCGATCGGACGGTACCCCGCCGCCTGGAAGGTGCGGACGCTGGTGGCGTTGCCGGGTGCCTGCTGGGCCCACAGGACGTCCCCCTCCGGCAGCAGATGCCGGGCGGCGACTGCCAGGGCCCGCCCCAGGCCGCGCCCGCGCGCCGCCGGATCGACCTCCACCGAGGCCTCCCAGCGCCCGGCCACCCCGCGCCCGAGCACCAGCACGCCCGCCCCGTCCGGCGTGCTCCACACCCGGACGTCCTCCCGGTACCGCAGGGCCCGGACGACCCGCGGGTGCTCCCGGTCGGTGATCGGCTCGACGGTCAGGGCGGGTGCGCCCGGCAGCCGTCCGGCCGCGGTGATCAGGTCGACGTTGCCGATGTTCCGGCCGGTGCGGGCGGCGAGGGCGGTGAGGAAGGACGGCGAGAGCGGCGCGGCGAGCGGGTCCGCCGGGGAGTCCGCGATCGCCTGCTTCACCCAGACCGGGTCCTCGTCGCAGAACACCACCGCGTGGGCGCTGAAGGAGACCACCCCGGCCTCCCGCTCCGAGGGCTGCGGCACCACGGTGACCCCGCCGTCGGAGGGCGGGAACACCCCGCGGGCCGCGTCCGCCAGGATCTCGTCGAGCTTCACGTACTCCCCCTGCCCCTGCCTGTCGTGTCACCCTCACCCTAGCCAGCGGCCACAGCCGCTCACACCTCCGCGACCAGGAACTGTTCGGCGCGCGGCAGTTCCAGCCCGTCGCCGCGGCCGGCGAAGTACCGGGCGGCCAGCTCGTCGGGGGAGACGTGCACGGCCCGGCCGAACCCCGCCGCCAGGGCGTCCCGCCGGATCTCCTCGGGCGCGTACAGGCTGAGGAACGGGGTGCCCGCCGCGGCGGCCCCCCGCATCGAGAACTCCTGCACCCGCCGCTGCTCCGGGTCGAGCAGCTCCAGCGGCGGCAGGAAGGTGGTGGCCAGGACGGAGCCGGGGGCGAGCGCCGCGGCCTGGCGCAGCGTCGCGGTGTTGGCCTCGCGGGTGAGGTACATGCTGACGCCGGTGGAGGCGACGACCGTCGGCAGGTCCGGGTCGAACCCGGCGGCGGTGAGCCGCTCCCACCAGGAGTCGCCGGCCTCGAAGTCGACGGGGACCAGGGTGAGCCAGGACGGTACGGCGTGGCCGAGTTCGGCCAGCCGCTGCCGCTTCCAGGCCTGCGTACCGGGCTGGTCCACCTCGAACACGCGCAGGCGGGAACCGAGTTCGGGGCGGCGCTGGGCGAAGGTGTCCAGGCCGGCGCCGAGGATGACGTACTGTGCGGCGCCGGCGTCGGCGCGTTCGGCGACGAGGTCCTCGACGAAGCGGGCGCGGGCGACCATCGAGGCGCGGACGCCGCTGACCCCCGGCATCGTCATGTCGCCGCGCTCGCGCCAGTCGGGCCCGGGGTCGGCGAGCCGGAGCCCGATCCGGTCCTCGAGCACGTACGGCGCGGCGTCGGCCTCGACGTGGAGGGCGCGCCAGAGGGCGACGCGGACGGCGGTGTGGTCCGGTACCGGGCGCTCGGTGAGCGGTGCGTCAGCCATGGGAGTGTCCTTCCGTGCCGTGGGGGAGGGGGGCCTGGAGGGCGACGGTCCGCCCGTCGGGGTCGCGGAGCGCCGCCTGCTGGACGCCCCAGTGGGTGGGCGTGAACGGCTCGGCGTACTCCGGTGTGCGGTCGGGTGCGAAGGCCGCGGCGTCGGCCACGGTCAGCACGGGGCGGGTGGCGAGCTCGCGGTCGTGCTGCTCGACGATGAACACGTACGGCCCGCCGGCCGGGTGGCGCCAGTGCCCGGAGCCGTGGTCGGTCTCCAGCACGCTCTCGAACCCGAGGGACTTCCAGAACGCTGCGGTCGCACCGTAGTTGCGGGTCTCGACGAGGAATCCCTCGATGCCGTCAGTCGCCATGTGTGCTCTCCTTCCCGGTGGTGCCCATGCGCTGCAGGTACTCGGACAGGGCCGCCTGGACGATCGCGGACAGCGACCGCTCCGTGTCGACGGCATGGTGCTTGACCTCTCGAATGAGGTCGACGGGCAGGTAGACGTTGAACTGTTTCACCTGTCGCTCGGCGCTCATGAGTAGGATGCTAGCATCCTACTGGGCTAAGGAGTTGACGTATTTTCAGGGAACAGAGGGACCAGGTGGACCGGACTCCGCGCCGCGTCCTCGTCGTGGACCCGGCCCCCGGGGAGGACGCGCTCACCGAACTGGCCGCCCTCACCGCTCTCGGCCTGGTCCCCACGGTCAACCTGCGCCGGGTCGCCGACCCCGGCCTCCGCGCCCGGATCGCGGCCCGCTGGGCGGCCGTGGACTTCGACGGCTTCGACGAACGGGAGCTGGCCGGCCACCTGGAGGACGGCGGACGCGGCCACGAGGTGCTCAAGTGCCGGGCCGGTATCCCCCTCACCCGGGCGGTGCTGGAGCGGGCGACCCGGGACGGCCTGGTGCGGCGCCTGCGGCTGGTCGGACGGGCCGCCGCCGGCTCCGACACCTTCGACCTCGCGGCGGCCGAACGCCTCGGCGTCGCGGTCCGGACGACCCCGGGGGCCAACGCGGCCGCGGTGGCCGAACTGACCGTGGCCCTGATGCTGGACGCCCTGCGCGGCGTCGGCCGACGGGACGCCGCCCTGCGCCGGGGCTCCTGGACCGACGCGGTCGCGGACCTGCCCGTGCGCGGGCTCGCGGACGCCCGGGTGGGGCTGGTGGGCTCCGGCGCCATCGCCCGCCGGGTGGCCGAGCTGGTGCGCGCCTTCGGCGCCGAGGTGTGGGTCCACGGGTCGCCGCGGTTCACCCCGGAGCGGGCGGCCGGGTGGCCCGGGCGCCGGACCGGGACCCTGGCCGAGCTGCTCGCGGGCTGCGACGTGGTCTCGGTGCACGTCCCGGCCACCGCGCGGACGGCCGGACTGATCGGGGCCGAGGAACTGCGGCTGATGCGGCCCGGATCGGTGCTGGTCAACACCTCCCGGGCCGCGGTGGTCCCCGAGGAGGCCCTCGACCGAGCCCTGCGCGACCCCGCCGGCGGTCCTTGGTGGGCCGCGGTGGACGTCTTCGCGGCCGAGGGGCCCGGCTTCGCCTCCGTCCTCGCGGACAACCCCTTCTGCACCCTGTCCCCGCACGCCGCGGGCATGACCCGGTCCGCGATGCGCACGGCCTCGCAGCACCTCGTCGAGGCGTTCGCGCAGGTCCTGGCGGACACCGGGCCTCCGGACGGCGACCCGCCGCGAACCGGGCGGAGTGAGCCGCCCGACGGGGTCAGAGCCTGAAGTGCGCGACCGCGCGCTCGGCGACCTCGTCGGGGCCGAGGCGGGTGTTGTCGATCCGCAGGTGCGCGTCGGGGAGATGGGCGAAGTCGTCGACCGAGTTGAGCCGGTACCTGGCGTCCATGCCGATCAGGTTGCCGTTCGACCACGCCAGGTCGCGCTTGGAGGCCTTCTCCGCCAGGCGGGTCTCGCCGGCGTTGCGCTCCAGCCGGACCTCCTGGTCGGCGGAGAGCTCCAGGAACAGCACCCGCGCTCCGCGCTCGCGGAACGGGGCCGCGTAGCGCTCGACCAGGGCCGCGTCCTCGGGGTCGTCGAAGTCCCAGACGAGGGTGAACACCAGCCCGGGCAGGTCGCTCGCCGCGGCCTCGGCGAAGATCTGCTCCCGGAAGGCGTGGTTGAGCCGCTGGAACTGGGGCGACTCGTAGGGGAACAGGCGCAGCAGCGGTTCGATGGTCAGGTGGTTGTGGAAGAGCTTGAAGCCCGTGCGGTCGGCTATGGCGCCGCCCACGGTCATCTTCCCGACCGCGGCCGGACCGACGACGAAGAGCAGGGTCGGAGGTGTGGTGTCTGACATCCCGGCAGGATAGGGCCGCGGCGTGATCTTGGTCGACCCGCCGGGTGCACCCGTGCCGGCGCCGGTCAGGCCACCCCGGGCAGCAGCCGGGTCCCCGGCGGGAGGGCGCCGATCCGGGCGGCCTCGGCCAGGTGGGCCAGCAGGACGGTCCGGAACTCGGCCGCCGCCCGGCTCAGCGGCAGCTCCCCGCCGTGCGCCACGGCGATGGTCCGCCCGAGCCCCGGCGCCGCGAACGGCGTCACCGCCAGCCCCGACCGGGCCGCCACCATGCCGGGCAGCACGGCCGCCCCCAGCCCGGCCCGGACCAGGCCGACCACGGCGTCCATCTCGCCGCCCTCCACCGCGTACCGGGGCTCGAACCCGGCCGCCCGGCAGGCCGCCAGCGTGGTCTCCCGGACGTCGTAGCCCTCGCGGAACATCACCAGCCGCCGCTCGCGCAGGTCCTCGATCCTCGCCCGGCGCCGCCGCAGCGGCTCGGCCGTCACCAGCACCAGCTCCTCGTGCAGCAGCTCGGTGACGGCCAGCGCCGGCGCCTCCCGGGCCCGCGGGGTGATCACCAGCGCCAGGTCCAGCTCGCCGGCCCGCAGGCTGCGGACCAGATCCCGCGAGCCGTCCTCCTGGAGGACCAGCTCCACCCCGGGGTACCCGGTGCGGTACTCCCGCAGCACGTCCGGCACCAGGCTCACGCACAGGCTCGGCGGCGCCCCGAACCGGACCCGGCCACGCCGCAGCTGCACCGTCTCCTGCACGGCCCGCCGCGCGCTCTCGGTGTCCGCCAGGATGCGCCGGGCCAGCGGCAGCAGCGCCTCGCCGGCATCGGTCAGGGTCGTCGACCCCCGGCCCCGGTGGAACAGCTCGGCCCCCAACTCCCGCTCCAGCGAACGGATCTGCTGCGACAGTGAGGGCTGTGCGACATGACAGGACTCGGCCGCCCGGGTGAAGTGCCCGGTCTCGGCCACGGCGGCGAAGTAGCGGAGCTGCTGGAACTGCACACCGGCCATCATAGGCCGTGCCTATCGTGATCCGCGTTTTCATGTCTTGGACGCCACCCGGGTCGCCTCCCTACCGTCGACCCCATGGCACTCGTGACCCGGACGGGCCGACACCCGTCCGCCCTGGCGGCCCTCTGGCGCTCCACCGTCGGCAAGAAGGCGGTCATGGCGGTCAGCGGCCTGCTGATGCTGCTCTACCTGGTGGCCCACATGCTGGCCAACCTCAAGGTCTTCCTCGGCCCGGACGAGCTCGACGGCTACGCCCACTGGCTGCGCACCCTCGGCGAGCCGTTCCTGCGGTACGGCTGGTTCCTGTGGATCGCCCGGACGGTGCTGCTCGCCGCCGTCCTCGCGCACGCCACCGCCGCGTACCAGCTCAGCCGGCGCGACCTGGCCGCCCGGCCGCAGAAGTACCGGCACCGCCGGCAGCGGGCGAGCTACGCCACCCGCACCATGCGCTGGGGCGGGGTGATCCTCGGCCTGTTCATCGTCTGGCACATCCTGGACCTCACCACGCTCACCGTGAACCCCGCCGCCCAGGAGGGGCACCCGTACCAGAACGTGGTCGCCTCCTTCTCCACCTGGTACGGCGGCGGGATCTACATCGTCGCCATGCTCGCCCTCGGCCTGCACATCCGGCACGGCTTCTGGAGCGCCGCGCAGACCCTCGGCGCCAACAACCCGCGCCGCGACCGGGCGTTGAAGGCCACCGCCAACGTGCTGGCCCTGCTGCTCACCGCCGGCTTCCTCGCCGTCCCCGTCGCCGTGCTGACCGGAGTCGTCTCATGACCCACCTCGACTACACCCTCGGCGACCCGATCGCCGACACCCGGGCCCCCGCCGGGCCGATCGAACAGCGCTGGGACACCCGGCGGTTCGAGGCCAGGCTGGTCAACCCGGCGAACCGCCGCAAGCACACCGTGATCGTGGTCGGCACCGGGCTGGCCGGCGGCGCCGCCGGCGCCACCCTCGCCGAACAGGGCTACCGGGTCCAGCAGTTCTGCTTCCAGGACTCCCCTCGCCGGGCCCACTCCATCGCCGCCCAGGGCGGCATCAACGCCGCCAAGAACTACCGCAACGACGGCGACTCGATCCGCCGCCTGTTCTACGACACCGTCAAGGGCGGCGACTTCCGTGCCCGCGAGTCCAACGTCCACCGGCTCGCCCAGGTCTCGGTGGAGATCATCGACCAGTGCGTGGCCCAGGGCGTCCCCTTCGCCCGCGAGTACGGCGGACTGCTGGACACCCGCTCCTTCGGCGGCGTCCAGGTCTCCCGCACCTTCTACGCCCGCGGCCAGACCGGCCAGCAACTCCTGCTCGGCGCTTACCAGGCACTCTCCCGGCAGATCGCCGCCGGCAACGTCGAGATGCACGCCCGCACCGAGATGCTCGACCTCCTCGTCATCGACGGCCACGCCCGCGGCATCGTCGCCCGCGACCTGGTCACCGGCGAGATCAGCACCCACCTCGGCGACGCGGTGGTCCTCGCCACCGGCGGCTACGGCAACGTCTTCCACCTCTCCACCAACGCCAAGAACTCCAACGCCACCGCGATCTGGCGGGCCCACCGGCGCGGCGCCTACTTCGCCAACCCCTGCTTCACCCAGATCCACCCGACCTGCATCCCCCGCTCCGGCGACCACCAGGCCAAGCTCACCCTGATGAGCGAGTCGCTGCGCAACGACGGCCGGATCTGGGTGCCCAAGGCCCAGGGCGACACCCGCCCGCCCGCCGAGATCCCCGAGCAGGAACGCGACTACTACCTCGAACGGATCTACCCCTCGTTCGGCAACCTGGTGCCCCGCGACATCGCTTCCCGCGCCGCCAAGGTGGTCTGTGACGAGGGCCGCGGCGTCGGACCCGGCGGGCAGGGCGTCTACCTGGACTTCGCCGACGCCATCGCCCGGATGGGCCGCGAAGCCGTCGAGGCCAGGTACGGCAACCTCTTCGAGATGTACCAGCGGATCACCGCCGAGGACCCCTACCGCGTCCCCATGCGGATCTACCCGGCGATCCACTACACCATGGGCGGCCTCTGGGTCGACTACGACCTGCAGACCACCGTCCCCGGCCTGTTCGCCATCGGCGAGGCCAACTTCTCCGACCACGGCGCCAACCGGCTCGGCGCCAGCGCCCTGATGCAGGGCCTCGCCGACGGCTACTTCGTCCTCCCGCCCAGCCTCAACGACTACCTCGCCCGCACCCCGCTCGGCGCGGTCGCCCCCGACCACCCGGAGATCCGGTCCGCCGAGGCCGAGGCCGCCGACCGGCTCCACCTGCTGCTCGCCGTGGACGGCGACCGCACCCCCGAGTCCTTCCACCGCGAACTCGGCGAACTCCTCTGGGACGAGTGCGGCATGGCCCGCGACGACGCCGGACTGCGCCGCGCTCTCGCCGAGATCCCGCGGCTGCGCGAGGAGTTCTGGCGGCGCGTCAAGGTGCCCGGCACCGGCGAACAGCTCAACCAGACCCTGGAGAAGGCCAACCGGATGGTCGACTACCTGGAACTCGCCGAACTGATGTGCCTGGACGCCCTGCACCGCACCGAGTCCTGCGGCGGCCACTTCCGTACCGAGAGCGCCACCCCCGACGGCGAGGCCGCCCGCGACGACGAGCACTTCAGCTACGTGGCCGCCTGGGAGTTCACCGACGGCGCCCCCGTCCTGCACCGCGAACACCTCGCCTTCGAGCACGTCCACCCCACCCAGCGGAGCTACGCGTGAACCTCACCCTGCGCATCTGGCGCCAGCCCGGCCCCGACGCACCCGGGGCGCTCACCACCTACCGGGTCAGCGGCATCAGCCCCGACATGTCCTTCCTGGAGATGCTCGACACCCTCAACGAGGAGCTGATCCTCCGCGGCGAGGACCCCGTCGCCTTCGACCACGACTGCCGCGAGGGCATCTGCGGCGCCTGCGGCATGGTCATCAACGGCCAGGCCCACGGCCCCGAACGGACCACCACCTGCCAGCTCCACATGCGGCACTTCCGCGACGGCGACACCATCGACGTCGAACCCTGGCGCGCCGCCGCCTTCCCCGTGGTCCGCGACCTGGTCGTGGACCGCGGCGCCCTCGACCGGATCATCGGCTCCGGCGGCTACATCACCGCCCCCACCGGCAGCGCCCCCGACGCCCACGCCACCGCCGTCCCCAAGGAGGCCGCCGACCTCGCCTTCGAACACGCCGAGTGCATCGGCTGCGGCGCCTGCGTGGCCGCCTGCCCCAACGGCTCCGCCATGCTCTTCACCGCCGCGAAGGTCGTCCACCTCAACGTCCTGCCGCAGGGGGCGCCGGAGCGCGGGAGCCGGGTGCGGTCGATGGTCGCCGCCATGGACGACGAGGGCTTCGGCGGCTGCACCAACACCGGCGAATGCGCCACCGCCTGCCCCAAGGGCATCCCCCTCACCGGCATCGCCCGCCTCAACCGCGAGTTCCTGCGGAGCTCCTTCTGACCGGGCGAGGGAACGCACCCGGGTTCTTGTTTCAGGGGCGCGGGGAACTGCGCGACCAGTCATCACCCACCGTAAGATCGCGGCAGGTGCAACTCACCCTCCTGAGAGCGTCGTACGGCCTGAGCCTCCCGATTCGCGCAGTTCCCCGCGTCCCTCAGGGTCCACCGGTTGCGCCTACCCCGTGCCGGGCATCCGCCGCCGTACGCTGCTGTGCGTGTCGATGGAGGACCCGGCGGCGAGCCGGCCGTACATGCCCGGGTACGGGATCCTGCCCGCCGAGCAGGGCAGCGGGTTGCTGCCGTGGTCCTGGGCCGGCCGGCGGCTGGCCGACTCGCACGACTACTGGCTCGCCACCGTCCGCCCCGACGGACGCCCGCACGTGATGCCGGTCTGGGGCGTCTGGCTGGACGACCGCCTCTGGTTCAGCACCGCCCTCGGCTCCCGCAAGGCCCGCAACCTCGCCGTGCACCCCGACTGCGCCGTCACCACCGACGACCCGCTCAACCCCGTCGTCCTGGAGGGCCGCGCCGAGACCGTCCCGGACCGCCCGGCGATCATCCGTTTCCTGGCGGCGCTCAACACCAAGTACCGCACCGACTACGGCCCCGACTTCCTCGACCCCGCCGTGAACGCGACCGTCCGGGTCCACCCCGTCCAGGCGTTCGGCCTGCGCCAGGAGGACTTCACCGGCTCCCCGACCCGGTGGCGGTTCCCCCGTCCCTGACCTCCTCCCGGCTGGAGCCCCCCGTGCCCGACCACCGCGTCCTGCTCGACGGTCTCGTCCTCGGCGAGTCCCCCCGCTGGCACGACGGCGCCCTCTGGGTCTGCGACTGGGGCGCCGGGGAACTCCTCACCGTCACCCCGGACGGCCGCCGCGGGACCGCGCTGGGCGTCGACACCTTCCCGTTCTGCATCGACTGGCTGCCCGACGGCCGCCTGCTGCTGGTCTCCGGCGGCGACGCCCGCCTGCTGCGCCGGGAGCCGGACGGGTCCACCGCGCTCCACGCCGACCTGCGGGACCTCTCCGACCGGCCGTGGAACGAGGTGGTCGCCGACGGCCGGGGCAACGCGTACGTCAACGGGATCGGCTTCGACCTGATGGCCGGCGAGGCCCCCGGCCCCGGGCTGATCGCCCTGGTCACCCCGGACGGCCGAGCCCGGACCGTGGCCGGGGACCTGGGATTCCCCAACGGCATGGCGCTCACCCCGGACGGCCGGACGCTGCTGGTGGCGGAGTCGTACGCGAGCCGGCTCACGGCCTTCGACATCGGCCCGGACGGCGGCCTGTCCGGGCGGCGGACCTGGGCCGAGGTTCCCGGTTCCGCGCCGGACGGCATCTGCCTGGACGCGGAGGGCCTCGTCTGGTTCGCCGACGTGCCGGGCCGCCGGTGTGTCCGGGTCCGCGAGGGCGGCGCGGTGGAGCGGACCGTGGACCTGGACCGCGGGGGCTTCTCCTGCGCGCTCGGCGGCCCCGACGGCCGCACCCTCTACGTCACCGCCGCCGAGTGGCACGGCCCCGCGGCCGCCGGAGGGGCCGCTCCCACGGGCCGGGTGCTCGCCGTCCCCGCGCCGGCCGGACCCGCACCCCGCCCCTGAGCGGCTCCCGCCCGGACCTCAGTGCTTGCGGGCCCGGCTCGGCTGGACGCGGGCCGGTTCGCCCGGCATCTTCGGGTGGTCGGGCGGGTACGGCAGGTCGCCCTCGTCCTGGTGGGCGTACAGCTCCAGCAGGGCGTCCAGGGTGAACGCGTGGTCCTCCATGTCGGCGTGCAGGTCGCCGAGTTCGCGGAACCGCTCGGGGAGGGTCCGCAGGTCGAAGTCGGCGGGGGAGACCTCGTCCAGCTCCTCCCAGCGCAGCGGCGCGGAGGCGGTGGCCCGCGGGCGGGCGCGCAGCGAGTACGGGGAGGCGATGGTGCGGTCGCGGGCCATCTGGTTGTAGTCCACGAAGATCGTCTCGCCGCGCTCCTCCTTCCACCAGGCGGTGGTGACCCGGCCGGGCATCCGGCGTGCCAGCTCGCGGCCGAGGGCGATCACGGCGTGCCGGCAGTCGGTGAAGGTCCAGCGCGGCTCCAGCGGCACGTAGACGTGCAGGCCGCGGCCGCCGGAGGTCTTCGGCCAGCCGCGCAGTCCGTGCTCCTCCAGCAGGGCGCGCAGCTCGTGGGCGGCGGTGACGGCGTCGCGGAAGTCGGTGCCCGGCTGCGGGTCGAGGTCGATCCGCAGCTCGTCCGGGTGCTCGGTGTCGTCGCGGCGGACCGGCCAGGGGTGGAAGGTCAGGCAGCCGAGGTTGGCGGCCCACAGGACGGCGGCGGGCTCGGTGGGGCAGATCTCGTCGGCGCTGCGGCCGCTGGGGAAGGCGATCCGGGCGGTGGGGAGCCAGTCGGGCAGGCCCTTGGGGGCGCGCTTCTGGTAGAAGAACTCGCCCTCGACGCCGTCCGGGAAGCGCTGCAGCGTGGTGGGGCGGTTCCGCAGCCCGCGCAGCACCCCGGGCGCCACCGCGAGGTAGTACTCGGCGACGTCCCGCTTGGTGAAGCCCCGCTCGGGGTAGTACACCTTGTCCGGGTTGGACAGCCTGACCGCCCGGCCGTCCACCTCCAGTTCCACAGCCGTTCCTGCCATGGGGTTCACGCTAGGGCCGCCGGTGCGGACCGGCGCGCCCGCGCGCCGCTACCGGCCGGTTCGTCCACCATCGGAGGTATGGAACTCCCCGTGATGCCGCCGCTCTCCCCGATGCTGGCCAAGTCGGTCGCCGAGATCCCGCCCGGCATGCAGTACGAGGCGAAGTGGGACGGCTTCCGGGCCATCGTGTTCCGCGACGGCGAGGAGGTCGAGATCGGCAGCCGCACCGGCAAGCCGCTCACCCGGTACTTCCCGGAGCTGGTGGCGGCGTTCCGGGCCGGGCTGCCGGAGCGCTGCGTGGTGGACGGCGAGGTGGTGATCGTCCACGACGGCCGGCTGCACTTTGAGGAGCTGCTGGAGCGGATCCACCCCGCCGCGTCCCGGGTGCGGACCCTGGCGGAGCGGACCCCGGCCTCCTTCGTCGCCTTCGACCTGCTGGCCCTCGGCGACACCGCGCTGGACGGCGAGCCGCTCACCGTCCGCCGGGCCGAACTGGTCCGCGCCCTGGGCGGCGCCCGCCCGCCGGTGCACGTGGCGCCGGCCAGCACCGACGTGGAGACGGCCCGCGGCTGGTTCTCCCGGTTCGAGGGCGCCGGACTCGACGGGGTGGTGGCCAAGCCGCTGGACGCCCCGTACGCGCCGGGGGAGCGCACCATGTTCAAGGTCAAGCACGCGCGGACGGCCGACTGCGTGGTCGCCGGGTACCGGGAGCACAAGAGCGGCCCGGTGGTCGGCTCGCTGCTGCTCGGCCTGTACGACGACACCGGGCGGCTGCAGCACGTCGGGGTCAGTGCCTCCTTCCCGATGGCCCGCCGCAGCGAGCTGGTCGAGGAACTGGCGCCGCTGCGGCTGGACGACCTCACCGGCCACCCCTGGGCCGCCTGGGCCGAGGAGGACGCCCAGGCCGCCTCCCGGCTGCCCGGCGCGGTCAGCCGGTGGACCGGCAAGAAGGACCTCTCCTGGGTGCCGCTGAGGCCCGAACGGGTCTGCGAGGTCGGGTACGACCACATGGAGGGCACCCGCTTCCGGCACACCACCCAGTTCAAGCGGTGGCGCCCGGACCGGGACCCGGCCAGCTGCACCTACCAGCAGCTGGAGGAACCGGTCTCCTACGACCTCGCCGAGATCCTCGGCTGACGGGGGGCGACGGGGATGGGCCGGGTCGTGGTCTTCATGGTGGCCAGCGCCGACGGGTTCTACGAGGGCCCCGGGCGGGCGTTCGACTGGCCGGTGGTGGACGAGGAGTTCGGCGCGTTCGCGGTGGAGCAGCTGGCCGGGTTCGGCGGGCTGCTGTTCGGGCGGATCACCTACCAGGGCATGGCCGCGTACTGGCCGACCCCGGAGGCCGAGCGGGAGGACCCGCGGACGGCGGCGCTGATGAACGCCGTCCCCAAGTACGTCGCCACCCTCACCCTGGAACACGCCGACTGGGGTCCCGGCCGGATCCTGCGCAGCACCGGGGAGATCGCCGAACTGCGCGAGCAGGCCGGGGCGGACCTCGGGGTGTTCGGCAGCAACGGGCTGTGGGTGCGGCTGCTGGAGACGGGACTGGTGGACGAGATCCGGATCATGACCATGCCGGTGGCCCTCGGCGGGGGCCGCTCCCTCTTCACCGGGATCCACTCCCGGGTCCACCTGGAACTCACCGACACCCGGGTCTTCCGCTCGGGCAACGTGCTGCTCACCTACCGTCCCCGCCCGGCCGGATAGCCGGACGGGGACGGCCCCGGGCCGGACGCTCAGGCGGTGAGGTCGGCCACCGTCGCGGCGACGGTGCCGAACAGGTCCGCCACCGTGGTCAGGGCGGCCGCCTGGAGCACGGCGGCAGGCATCGGGGTGCCGTCCGGGGCGGTCAGCGACCGGGTGGCGGTGGCCTCGGCGACCACCGTGGGCCGGTAGCCGAGGGCGAAGGCGCCCTGGGCGGTGAACGCCACGCACAGGTGGGTCATGAACCCGGCCAGCACCAAGTCCCCACCCGTGCCCAGCTCGCGCAGGGTCTTCTCCAACTCGGTGCCGTGGAACGCGTTCGGGAGCGACTTCACCACCACCGGCTCCCCCTCCACCGGAGCCACCTCGGCGCTGATCGCCCCGATCTCCGCCCGGATGTCGTACGGGGTGCCCGGGCCGCCGTCGTTGACGACGTGGACGACCCGGGTACCCGCGGCCCGGGCGGCGGCCAGCAGCCGGGCCCCGGCGGCGAGGGCCTGTTCGGCGCCTTCGAGGGCCATCACGCCCGTCCGGTAGGTGTGCTGAAAGTCGATCATGAGGAGGGTGGCGTCGGCCAGGCGCGGCAGGCTGCCGTCGAGGCCGATCACGTCGCGCAGGGTGGTGGACGCGGGGGCGGAGGAGGACATGGCGGGGCTCCGTTCGGTGGAGGGTGAGGGTTTTCGGGCAGGGCCGAGCCGTACTGGGACTGTGAAAGGGGAAGTCAGCCGGTGGTGCGGAAGCGGCGGCGGTAGGCCGCCGGGGTGGTGCCGATCTGCTTGCGCAGGGCCCGGTGGAGGGTCTCCACCGAACCGAGCCCGCAGGCGGTCGCGACCCGGTCCAGCGACTGGTCGGTGCTCTCCAGCAGCCGGCGGGCCGCCTCCACCCGGACCGCCTCCACGAAGGCGGCCGGGGTGGTGCCGGTCTCCTGGCGGAAGACCCGGGCGAAGTGACGCTCGCTCAGGCACATCCGGGCGGCGAGCGCGGCCGCGGACAGGTCCGCCGACGGGTGGTCGGCGATGTACGTCCGCAGCTCGTCGATGTCCCGGCGGGAGGCGGCCGGGCGGCTCAGCGGGACGGAGAACTGGCTCTGACCACCCTGGCGCTTGAGGTACATCACCAGCTGCCGGGCAACCGCCAGGGCGAGCTCCTCACCGAGGTCCTCGGCCACCAGCGCCAGCGAGAGGTCCATGCAGGCGCTGATCCCGGCCCCGGTCCACACGTTCCCGCTGCGCAGGAAGATGGGGTCCGGGTCCACCGTCACCGCCGGATGATCGGCGGCCAGTTGGGCGGCCGTCGACCAGTGGGTGGTGGCCGTCCTGCCGTCCAGCAGCCCGGCCGCCGCCAGCAGATGCGCGCCCACGCACACCGACGCCACCCGGCGGGCCAGCGGCGCGACCCCCTTCAGCCACGCCACCACCTCCTGGTCGATCCGGGCGACCGGCCCACCCGGGTGCAGGTCCACCGCACCCGGGACCAGCAGGGTGTCCAGCACGCCGTCCACCTCGGCGAACGTGAGGTCCGGCAGCAGCCGCACCCCGGCCGAGGTGGTGACCGGCCCGGCCGTCGGCCCCGCGAGCTCCACCCGGTAGCCCGCGCGGTCGCCGGTCTCGCGGTTGGCCAGCGCGAACACCTCGGCGGGGCCGGTGACGTCGAGGAGGTCGACGTCGGGGAAGACCGCGATGACGACACGGCGGGAACTGGACATGCCCCCATCGTCACGCCCGCGCCACCATGACCGCAATGACACCATCCCGTCAGATCCGGACACCGACGCTACCCGTGGCCTCCCAGGGGCGCGGGGAACTGCGCGCAGCGGAGGGCACACCCCTCAAGCCGGCAACGGCGGTGCAGCTTCTCCTCGTTGTCCGGATACGGCGCCGCACCTCCCGCCTCGCGCAGTTCCCCGCGCCCCTGAGGATCCCGGTTGCTTAGGTCTCCCCGCGCCCCTGGGAGCACCGGTTGCGTGGGGCAGCGCTGCGCGCCTGGGGAGCCCGGTTGTGTGGGTCAGTGGCGGTGGTGGTTGTCGGGTTGGGTGGGGTCGCCGGGGTGTTCGAGGCCGGGGAGGATGGTGAGGCGGGTGGCGCGGGTGTGGTCGAGCCAGCGGACGAAGGCGATTCGGCGGGCGGATTCCCGGAGGGCGGCCTCCGCGTCCTCGCCCGGTGCCGCCGCCGGTCGACGGTCGATCAGGGTGGCCGTCCAGCCGCCCGCGTGGACCTCCCGTCCCGGCCCGGCGGCCCGGAGGGCGTCGGCCAGGGTGGTGGGCAGGCCGGCCGGGTCGGTGTCGAAGGTGCCGTCGGGTGTGGCCAGCCGCCAGAGCTCGGACGGTTCCGCCGGTTGCCCGCCCGCCGCCGTGCGGTACCGCTCCACGGCGGCGGGATCCACCTCCACCCCGTCCGTGACCGCCGCGTACACCGCCCGGACGGCGGCACTGCCCTCGAACGCCGCCGCCGCGATCGACCCCAGCTCCACCGCCGCCCGCTGGTCCAGCCGGACCGGGGGTGCGGTGGAGGCGTCCAGCCCGCGCTCGGCCGCCTCCACCGCGCACAGCTCCTCGGTCAGCACCACCTGCGCCACCCACCGGGTCAGCTGCCGGTCCTCGGCGCTCCCGGGCACCGGCAGCGCCGAGGACCGCGGCCCGCCGCGCAGCGCGGCCAGCCGCCGGTCCAGCTCGGCGCGGGGCAGCGGACGCCCGTCCAGCAACCCCAGCACCCCGGCCGCCGCCGGGTGCGGGCCGTGGTGGTGCCCGCTCACGGCTCCACCACCAGTGCCACGGTCGGCGCGTACTGGCAGCGGCCGAACCACATCACCTTGGCGAGCGCCCAGTACGCCCCCGGTTCGGTGCCGGCCGGCACCTCCACCGGGAAGGCGATCTCCGTCCGGGCCCCAGCCGCCAGGGTGAAGCCGCGGACCGGGTCGGGCAGCGCCTCCCAGATCCCCCAGGGCGCCACCACCTGCAGCTCGCCGCGGATCTCGCCGCGGGTCCGGTTGGCCAGGAGGACCCGTAGTTCGGCCCGCCCGCCGGGTGTGAGGTGCAGCGACTGCCCGGCGACCCCGACCGTCAGGCCGGTGTCCCGGCCGCTCGTGGCCTGGGTGCCCTGGGCCGCCGACCAGTCCTCGGGCACCTCGCCCGGCACCGGCAGCAGCGCCGGCAGGTCGCCGACGGCGACCGTGGCCACGTCCTCCACCTCCTGGCCGTCGTAGGCGGTCCGCACGGCGACGAAGTACAGGCCGGGTTCGGCGTCCGGCGGCGGGGTGACGGTGACCGGGAACCGCAGGTGCCCGCCCGCCGCCAGCCGGTACGGCCGCCGCCGCAGGTCCACCGACCAGCCCTCGGGTACGAGCACCTCGGCGGTGCCCTCCACGGCGGCGTCGGTGAGCTGCGAGGCCAGCGCCACCGACAGCTCGACCGGGGCGTCGGCGGTACCGGCGGGGAGCCGGAGCAGGCCGGGGGAGACCCCGACCGACACCGGCAGGTACCCCATCGGCGCCGGCCCGCGGTTGTGCAGCCAGTAGCGGGCGTGGACGGGCTGCGCCGCCTCCGCGGCCGGACCCAGTACGGCCCCGGACGGCTCCCCACGGCCACCGCCACCGACACCGTCACCGGCGGCGGCCGCGACGGCGGGCACCCCGGTCACCGTGGCGACCTCCGAACCGGCCAGCGCCACCGGCCCGTCCAGCTCGGCCCCCGGCCGCTCCAGCAGATCGGCCGCGCGCAGCCGGTCCGGGGCCAGCCCGCCCTCCAGGACGGCCTCCCGTCCGAGTCCGGTGGACTCCAGCAGCCGCAGCACCACCCCGTCCGCCGGGTCCACCCGCTGGGCGGAGCCGCGGGCGATCGGGTTGCCGGCCGGCTTCAGCGCCCCGAGCAGGACCTCCCGCTCCGGGCGCACCCGCAGCCAGGAGTGCGCGGCGGGCAGGTCCCCGGCCTGCGCTTCGGCGATCCGGGCGTACAGCGGGTGGTTGAACTCCTGCCCCTGCGAGGGCAGCGCGAGCTCCCGCCAGTCGCCCGGTCCGGACACCAGGGCGTAGCAGAACTCGTGTGTCCAGTGCTGGAGTTGGAAGGAGGCTCCGTCGGGGAGGGTGCGCCGCGGCGGGTCGATCCAGACGCCGGAGGGCCAGCCGGTGCAGGAGCGCATCAAGGACAGGTTCAGGGCGCCCGCCGGGTCGACCGCGAAGCCCGGCAGCCCGTAGGTGAGCAGCGCCACCGTGTGGTCGGTGAGCAGCTCCTCGGCGGCCACCGGCCCCGGGCAGACCGCGGACACCCGGGCGTCGGCCAGGTCCTCCGCCAGGGCGGCGGGGTCCGCCACCACCAGGGCGGGCAGCGCCCGCAGGTCCCGCAGGTCGGCGTTGGGCCGCCACACCTCGCGCAGCGGGCGCTCGGCCGGCACCCACACCCGGCCCTCGGCCTTCAGCACGGCCGCGTACTCCTCGCCGGCCCGCTCCAGCAGGTCCCGGGCGGCGTCGTTCACCTCGGGGCCGCCCAGCACGATCCGGACGTCCGGCAGGTTGGAGTCCACGTCGAGCCAGCCGTACCGGGACCAGTCGGCGGCGGCCACCGTCGCGGTGACGCCGACCCGGACCAGGGCCACCACCAGGTCCCGGGCGTCGGGGGCCTCGGCCAGGCCGGGGACGACCACCTCGGCCACGCCCAGGGCCCGCTCGCCCAGCACCTGCCCGGCCGGGCCGGTGAGGGCCACCCGGGCGGTGGAGCCCAGTCCGAACCAGGTGTTGGCCGGGTTGTCGAGGGTCCAGGGCGCCTCCGCGGCGTCCACGTCGGGCAGGGCGAAGCCCCGGCCGACCACCGCGCCCGCCACCTCGCTGACCGGCAGCGCGCCCGGCAGGTCCACCGGGAAGCGCAGCCGAAGCAGCCGGTCCGCGCCCGCGTAGTCCACCACCCGGGTCCGGCAGTCCACCCGCGCCGCGCCCCGCCACAGGGTGACCGTCTGCTCGTACCGCAGGCCCTCCACCGTGCCGGCCACCACCAGCCGCTCGCCCAGCGGCCCGGTCTCCCGCCGCACCTCGGCCGGGGCGCCGGCCGAGCCGGTCACCGGGCCCTGGGGAACCAGGTGCCAGGGGCCTTCTCCGAAGTCCGGGTGCTGCGGGTACTCCCGGTACACCCGCAGCTCGTTGCCGACCTGTCCGTCGGCGATCAAATCCCGTTCGTGGAGCAGATCCTGAACGACCGTCAGACCGCCGCCGCGGGCCGGATCGGCCACCACCCGGTAGCGCTCGTCACGGATCTCCGTGCCCTCGGCGGGCGTCCACAGCGGGTCGGCCTCGCCCGGCACCAGCCGCCAGGTCCGCCAGCCCAGCGCCGGCACCCCCTCGGCGAGGAACCGCAGCACCCCGCCGGCCACCGCGCACGGCACGGCCGCGCCGCCGCCGTCCACCACCCGTACCTGTCCCGCGTCCTCCGGCAGTCGGACCTCCACCAGCCCGGAGCGGTCGAAGGAGAGCGTGTTGGTCACCACCACGGCCGCGCCCTCGCCGGTGGTGTCGATCCGCCCGGCCAGCCCGGCCAGCGCGGTGTCCCGCACCCCGGCCGCCAGGTCGTACGCCTCCCGCCAGCCGCCCAGCAGGTCGATGTACACCTGGTCGGACTCCGACCCGGTGATGGCGTCGTGGTGCGCGCCGTACGCGAGGTGGCGCCAGACCTTGTCCAGTGCCGCGTCCGGGTACCGGCCTAGGCCGTGCAGTGCGGCCAGGGTGGCCAGCTTCTCGGCGTCCACCGCGGCGACCTCGGCCGCCCGCTGCGCCTGCTTGGTGTCGATGTAGGAGACGTCCTTGCCGGTGTAGACCGGGTTCATGTCGCGGGTCTGCGGGCTGGGCCGGCGCCCGGAGGCGGCGAGTTCGGCGCGGACGGCGTCCAGGAAGTCCCGGGGCGTGCCGCAGACGAACCGCGGCCACAGGTACTTGGCCGCCCAGGAGCGGTGGATCTCGGTGACCCACTTGTTCGGCGGGGTGTAGTCGGTGCCGACCGGCAGCAGCAGGTTCCGGGTGGCGCCGACCGGCTTCAGCTTGCGGTACAGCTCGTACACCGCCTGTTCGGCGGCGGCCAGGTCGGCGGAGGAGTCCATCCACCAGCCCGCCGAGTAGTGGTGCGGCATGTAGTGGGTGAGCACGCCGCGGCCCGAGGGCGAGATCCACTCGAACTCGCTCGGGAACTGCATCACCGTGGCGTCGTCCTTGGCCTCCCGGAAGTTCTTCTGGATCGGCCCCCACTGGTGGAACGGGCCGCGCGCCCAGGCCGATCCGGTCAGCCCGGCGGCGTCCAGGTACCCGGGGAACTGCGGGTCGTGCCCGAACACGTCCAGCTGCCAGGCGGTCCGCGGGTCGGCGCCGAGGATGTCGCGCTGGTAGCCGACCCCGAGCACGATGTTGCGGATGGTGGTCTCGGCGCCGGTCAGGTTGGTGTTGGGCTCGTTGTAGGTGCCGCCGACCAGCTCCACCTGCCCCGAATCCAGCAGCCGGCGCAGCTGGGCGCGGCGCTCGGGGTGCTGGTCGAAGTACGGCTTGAGGTAGTCGATCTCGGCGAGCACGAACCGGTACACCGGGTCGCGCAGCGCCAGGTCCAGGTGGGCGTCGACCAGGGCGAAGCCGTTGCGCTCCCACAGCGGACGGGTGGTGGCGTCCCCGGAGAGCAGCTCCCAGGGCGAGGTGTACGCGGCCTGGGTGTTCCACCAGACCGGGTCGTAGTGGAAGTGCGAGACCAGGTACATCGTCCAGCCGGGCTCGGCCACCTCGACCACGGCCTCGGCGCGGGCCCCGCCGGCGGTGACGGTGACCGGCAGCAGGTCGCCGGGCGAGGCCCGGTCGGTGATCTCCAGCGGCACCTCCAGCACCCCCGTGCCGGTCGCCTCGCCGTGGACGCCCGGGCCGTCGACGGCCACGGCGCAGGGCGGACCTTCGAGGGTGACCCGCAGCAGCTGGCGCGGGGCCTGCTCGGTGCCCGTGAACAGATCGGTGCTGGTGACGGCGGTGATGGTGACCGGCACGGGGGCGCTTCCTTCCTGTCGGCTCCCCTGGGGGCGAGGCTACGCCCCCCAGGCCTCGAATTCGTAGATGCGGGCGGCGGGGTCGCCGTTCTGGGTCGGCCGGGTGACCTGCAGCCGCACGTGCCGGGCGGTGACGGCGACCGGGTGGCTGGTGGCGGCCGCGGTGTTCCCGGTGACGGTGACGGCGGTGGTCCACGGGTCGGTGGTGGAGTCGCGGACCTGGATGGTGAAGTCGCGGGTGTTCCAGGCGGCGCTCTCGCCGCCGGCGGCCGCGTGCCTGACCTCGAACCGGCTCAGGCTGCGCACCGAACCCAGGTCCACCTCCAGCCACTTGGCGGAGGTCAGGGTGCACCACTTGTCGCCGTTGCCGCCCGTGACGCTGCCGTTGACGGCCTTCTCGGGGCCCTCGGCGGTGTTGCACCGGCCGGAGGCGGTGGCGGGCCGGTCCAGCGCCAGGTTGGTGGCGGTGCCGCCGCCGGGCCAGGTGACCCGGGTGGTGGCGGCGGCCGAGCGGCCGTACTCGGTGGAGACCGCCTCCACCTCCAGGGTGGTCTCGGTCTCCGCGCCCACCCGGTCCAGTCCGGCGACGAAGTAGGCGTCGTTCGGGGTGGCGCCGAGCAGGGTGCGGCCGCCGTCGGGGTTGCGCCGGTACACCTCGTAGTGGTGCACCGCGCCGCTCGCCGAGGCCGTCCAGGCCAGCCGCAGCGACCGGCGGGTGGCCGAGACCTCGCTCGCGCCCAGCACGGTCAGCCCGGTGGGCGCGGCCGCCGTGTCCACCGTGCCGTCGTACACGGCGAGTTGGCCGACCCGCACGTCCAGGGCGTCGGCCGTCCCGGTGGTCTGCAGGCCGATCTGGGCGATGGTGCGCCCGGCGTACCCGGAGAGGTCGAGGGTCCGGCGCTCCCAGTCGCCGCCGGAGGTGGAGCCGAGGTCCAGGGTGGTGAAGGTGCCGGGCGCGTCGGTGAAGGAGACCGCGGCCCTGAGGTGGCTGGGCCCGGCGGCGGGGGTCTTCAGGACCACCGACAGCCGGGTGTCGGCCGCGACCGGCAGCCGGGACTGGTACAGCCGGACGGTGTTGACGGCGTCCAGCCGCCCGGTGAGCCGCAGGGAGGAGCCGCCCTCGTAGGCGTCGGTGAAGTCGATCGACGGGGTGATCCTGCTGCCGGCGGAGGCGACCAGCCACCGGTAGGTCGGCGGGACGTCCTGGAGCGAGAGGTTGTTCCAGCCGCCGGTGGCGACGCGCCGGCCCTGGGAGTTGTGGAAGTCGCCCTGCCCGGCGTCGAAGGAGGTGACGAAGGGTTTGGCGGTGACCGGGGAGGACTCGGCGACGTAGGTGGCCAGGCCCTTCCAGGACGAGGAGGTGGAGGTGTTCGAGGGGTCGCCGTTGGCGCCGACCCAGTAGCGGGAGTCCCGGGCCTGGAAGTCGGCCCGGTCGGCGGCGGACTTCCAGGTCCACTCCGGGCGGTAGAGGCCCAGCGAGGCGGTGTGCGGCCGGTTCGGCGGGAAGAGCGTGTTCCAGTCCACCGAGGTGTTGTAGCCGCCTCCCTCGGTGTCGACGCCGGCGGCGAGCTCGTACGCGCTGCGGCCGAGCGAGCGGGCCAGGGTGCGGGAGGAGTCCAGCCCGGAGGCGGACCAGCCGAAGTTGAGGAACATCGAGTCCGAGGTGCGGCGCCCGTTCTCCTGGAGGAAGGCGTCGTTGGCGGAGCTGAGCGCGTCCTGCCAGTCCACCGCGCCGCTCTCGGTCATCGCGTCGTACCACATGAACTCCACCGGGCCCCGGGCGTCGGCGTACCGCATCAGCTCGCGCATCTCGCCGGCCAGGGCCGCGTCCCCGCCGCCGGTCTCCTGGTTGACGAACCAGCCGTCGAAGCCGTAGAAGCGGGCGACCTCCACCAGCTTGTCCGCGACCGGGTACCGGCCGTCGGACTTCTGCGTGAAGTCCCGTACCCACTGCAGCCGGCCGCCGTACGCCGCGGGCGGGAAGAAGACCGTGCCGTACACCTTGACGCCGTTGCGGTGGGCCGCGTCGATCACCGTGGGGTTGGGGGCCAGGATCAGGCCCTCGCCGGCCGAGCCGCCCCAGAACACCAGGGTGTCCAGGTACTGCCAGTAGCCGAAGGCGTAGGCGTTCGGGTCGGCGGAGCCCTGCGAGGGGTTGCCCGAGGTGGGGGCGAAGGCGGCCAGCGAGGTCACCCGGCCCTCGCCGGCGCGGGCGGCCGGGTTGGCCCGCAGCGCCGGGTCCTGGGTGCGCGGCTGGAGCGGTACCCGGGAGCGGTTGAACCGGGCGTCCGGGTCGGTGGCCGGATCCCAGGTCAGCAGAGTGTTCGGGTACCAGTACGAGGCGAAGGGCTGGGTGCCGGACGCGGCGGCGGCCGCGCCCGTGGTGGCCGGGGGGTCGGCGGCCGGGCGGGCGGCGGCCGGGGCGGTGGCCAAAGTGGCGGCGCCGAGGGCCGCGCACAGCAGGAGGGGCAGGGGCAGGGGACGTCTCATCGTTCTCCGATCCAGCGGTTCTGCCATGGGGGAGGTGCCGGTGGTGCGGAGGTACCGGAGGTGCGAGTGCTGTGGTGCGGTCAGGCGGGGGTGAGGACGGTGGCGACGCCGCGGGCGGCCAGGTACGCCCGGTCGCCGGCCCGGGCGGACGGGACCACGGCCAGCGGCCCGGAGGCCCGCAGCCGGACCCACTCGGCGTGGAACGGGCTGCCGGGGGCCACCTCGGCCCGCCGTCCGGGCTGGGTGCGCAGGTCCACGTCGCAGAGCAGGGCCGGCCGGTCGGCCGCCCGACGGCGCGGCTCGCGGATCACCGCGGCCAGCTCCTCGGCGACCGGCTTGCGCTTGTGGTCCACGGTGAACAGCCCCAGCTCGTACTCCCGTTCGGGGAAGTCGGCGAGGGACCGGGCCAGGTCGTGCGAGCACCACCAGGTGAGGCCCCAGAGCGAGGGGTTGGCCAGCACCTGCTCGGCGGTGCGGCGGACGAAGGCCGGGGCGTCGGCGGGCGGGACGTCCGGCTGCGGGGCGCCCACCTCCTGCAGCCAGACCGGCCGGGCCGGGTCGGTGGCGCTCGCGGCCGCCAGCTCGACCAGGTAGTCGGCGTGCGAGACGGTGGCCGGGCCGAGCGGCCCGTCGATCGCCGAGACCCCGTTGAACACCCAGGAGTGGACGGTGGTCAGATCGCCCAGCTCCACGGCGTCCTGCGGGAGGAAGGGGTGGTCGGGCCGGTACCAGGCGGCGTCGTACAGCGAGTGCAGCGCCAGCAGCCGGGGTGCCGCCGCCCGGGCCGCCGCCAGCAGCTCGGCGGCCCACCGGCCGGACTCCTCGGCGGTGACGGGGTTGGCCGGCCAGAGGTTGTCCACCTCGTTGCCCAGGGTCAGCGCGAAGACGTTCGGCCGCTCGGCCACCGCCCGGGCCACCTCGGTCACGTACGCGGCCAGGCCGTCCCTGACCGCCCGGTCGGTGAACAGGCTGCGCTGGTGCCAGGTGAGCACCCAGGAGGGCAGGAAGTCGAAGCTGGAGAGGTGGCCCTGCAGCAGGTCCACCGCCACCGACAGGCCGAACTCGGCTGCCGTGTCGATCAGTTCGAGCAGGTCCTCGATGCCGCGGCGGCGGATCAGGCCGCGGTTGGGCTGGATCCAGGGCCACACCGGGAAGACCCGGACGTGGTCCATCCCGAGCTCCGCGATGTCCTCGAAGTCCCGCCGGGCCGCGTCCGCCGAGAAGTCCAGCCAGCTGTAGAGCCAGCCCTCCGAGGGCACGTAGTTGACGCCGAACCGGAGCCGCGCCGGATCGGTGGGGTGTGCGGTCACTCGTCCTCCTGCTGTCGGACGGGCCCGGGGCACGGTGGAGCCCCGCTTCGCTCCCGGAGCCTAAACCGTTTTAGATGCCCTGCCAAGACCGGGCGGCGCGGTGCTCTCCCGGACGGTCAGCCGCGGGGTCGGGGTGCGCACGTCGCGGACGCCGGCCGGGTCGTCCAGCGCGGCCAGCAGCACCCGGGCCACCTGCCCGCCCAGCGCGAAGGTGTCCCGGGAGAGGGCGGTGAGCGCCGGGTGGACGATCCGGGCCAGCACCGAGTCGTCGAAGGAGACGATCGACAGCTCGCCGGGCACCGACACCCCCATCTCGGCCGCCACCCCGAGCCCGGCCACCGCCATCACGTCGCTGTCGTACACGATCGCGGTGGGCCGCCGGCCCCGGGCCAGCAGGGCGCGGGTGGCGGCCGCCCCCTCGGCGTCGCTGAAGTCGGTCGGCACCGACACCGCCTCTTCCAGGCCCAGCCGCTTCGCCGCGTCCCGCAGCGCCCGCATCCGGCGCTGGGTGTGGTGGAAGGCGGGCAGGCCGGCGAGGTGGGCGATCCGGCGGTGGCCGAGCGCCGCCAGGTAGTCGACGATCGACAGCATCGCCTCCCGGTCGTCCGCCCAGACGCTGGGCAGGCTGCCGTGCCGGCCGGGCCCGCCGAGGACCACGGTGGGCAGGGCGAGCGCCTCCAGCACCGCGATCCGCGGGTCGTGCACCTGGAGGTCGACCAGGATCAGCCCGTCCACCCGGTGCTCCGAGGACCACCGCCGGTACACCTCGATCTCGGCCTCGGTGTCCTCCACCACCATCAACTGCAGCGCCACCGACCGGGCCGAGAGCACCGCCTGCAGCCCGGACAGCAGCTGGCTGAAGAACGGCTCCACCCCGATCGTCCGGGCCGGCCGGGCGATCACCAGCCCGACCGCCCCGGCCCGCGAGCCGCCCAGCGCCCGGGCCGCGCTGTGCGGCCGCCAGTTCATCTCCTCGGCCACCCGCAGGATGCGCTCGCGGGTCGCCTGGCTCACCCCGGGCCGGCCGTTCAGCGCGAACGACACCGCCCCCTTCGATACCCCGGCCTGTCTGGCGATGTCGGCGATCGTCGGTCTGCCCACGGGCTCGGGCTCCTTCGCGGATTCGGTCCCGGCTGTTGACACCGGAGTCTAACCGGGAGGATAGTCCCCCGTTGCTAGACCGGTTTAGTCAATTGCCTGTGCACACCACCCCACCCCTCAGAGGGTGTTCGATACCGATTTAGGCTGCCGCAGGCGGTTTCGGGCGGAGGTATTGCCCGGTTCTGTCCGGGCTGGCGGTCAGCCGGGTGGTCATCGAATTGACCATGGCCCACTGGATCATCGAGCGTGACCGGTCCGGCAGCTCCTCGTAGTCACGGTGGAGCCGCCGGTACCGGGCCATAATCCCGAACGTCTGCTCCACCCGCCAGCGGATCGGCTGGACGACGAAGCCCTTCTGCTCCTTGTCCCGGGCGACGACCTCGACATCGATGCCCATTGCGGCGCCGTGCCTGACGACGGCGTGGTTGTAGCCGGCATCGACCCAGGCCTTGGTCACGCTCGGCCACCGGTCCGCGAGGACGTCGAGGACTTGCTTCCCGCCGGCAGAGTCCTGGACGCCAGCGGCGGTGACGATCAGCACCAGGAGCAGGCCAAGGGTGTCGGTGGCGATGTGCCGCTTACGACCCTTGACCTTCTTGCCACCGTCGAAACCCTGGGAGTCGGCGGGAGCGTTGGGCGAGGCCTTCACCGACTGGGCGTCGATGATCGCCGCGGTCGGCAGGATCCGGCGACTCTTCTTCGCCCGGAGTTGGTCACGGAGCGTGTCGTGGATCTGCTCGGTGGTCCCGTCGCGTTCCCACTCCTTGAAATAGCCGTAGACGGTGGTGTGGGGCGGGAAGTCGTGCGGCAGGTATCGCCAGGCGATGCCGGTCCGGGCGACGTAGAGGATCGCGTTGACCACCTCGCGCAGCTCGGTGATCGGCTCACGACCCTCGGCTCGCGCCGCCCGCCATCTCAGCAGCATCGGCTCGATGAGCTGCCACTGATCGTCCTTCAGGTCCGAGGGGTACCGGCGTCGTTCCGTCACGGTCGATCAATATCGCGGACACGGACCCGGCCGCCACGAGATCATGGAACCGAGTCCGTGCCGTGCCGATCAAAGCCGGACAGTTGGGGGGATTCACCTACCGAACACCCTCTCAGGGCAAGGCCAGGAGACCACATGCGACGGTACTGGGCACGGTTGGCCGCGGCCGCTCTCGCGGTCGCCACCCTCGCGGGCTGCGGCCTCGGCGGCGGCGGCTCCCCGGACGGCGGCTCCACCGCCGTCGGCGGCGAGGTGAAGGGCAAGGTCTCGCTGCAGACCTGGGCGCTGAAACCCAAGTTCACCGACTACCTGCAGGGCGTCATCCACGCCTTCGAGAAGGAGCACCCCGGCGTCCAGGTCGAGTGGCTCGACCAGCCCGGCGACGGCTACGCCGAGAAGGTCATCAGCCAGGCCGCCGCCGGCACCCTCCCCGACGTGGTCAACCTGCCACCCGACTTCGCCCTCCCGCTGGTCAAGCGGGACATGCTGCTCGACGTCGCCGGCGCCGACCCGAAGCTCGCCGAGGAGTACGTCGCCGGAGGCGTGGACGCCTACCGGTTCGCCGGCCACCCCGGCACCTACGGCTACCCCTGGTACCTCAACACCGACGTCAACTACTGGAACGGCGACCTGCTCACCCGCTACGGCCTCGACCCGAGGAAGCCGCCGACCACCCTGGACGAGCTGATCACCCAGGCTCGTACCGTCAAGGAGAGGTCCGGCGGCACCGTCCACCTGATGAGCCGCAAACCCGGCCTCGGCGACCTCGCCGACGCCGGCGTCCCGCTGATGTCGGCGGACGGCCGCGGCTTCACCTTCAACACCCCCGAGGCCGCCGCCCTGCTCGACCGCTACCGCGACGCCTTCAAGGAGGGCCTCCTCCCGCAGGACGTCCTCACCGACAAGTACGCCGGCAACGCCAAGCTGTTCACCTCCGGCGCCGCCGCCTGGACCACCGGCGGCGGCAACTTCATCACCGGCCTCGCCACCGACAACCCCAGCCTCGCCCCGAAGGCCGTGCCCTCCCCGGCGATGGGCACCCCGCCGCTCTACGTCCAGGGCCTGTCGGTGGCCCGGAGCTCCCCGAACAAGGCCGCCGCCGTCGCCCTCGCCCGCTGGGTCACCAACGCCGAGAACCAGGCCGCCTTCGCCCACCTGACCAGCATCTTCCCCTCCACCCGGGCCAGCGCCCAGGACCCGTACTTCAGCCGCAGCGACGGCACCAACGCCGGCGACGCCAAGGTGATCGCCTTCACCTCCCTGGCCAAGGCCCGGGTGCTCCAGCCGGTCCAGGTGGACGGCGCGATGAGCGACATCGTCAACCAGCAGATCGCCCTGGCCATCAGCGGCGGCACCACCTCCCGGCAGGCCCTGGACACCGCCGTCGCCCGCTGCAACCAACTCCTCAAGGGCTGACCCCGCGCCGCGCCGCGGCGGCCGGCCCCACGAGGCCGCCGCGGCACCGGCCCGGCCCGGGCAGCCGGAAAGGCACAGGCCCATGACTCACCGGCGCTGGTACACCCCGTGGCTGCTGGTCGGACCGGCCGTCCTGTGGCTCGCCGTCTTCAACCTGTGGCCCACCGCCAACACCGTCGTCCTCTCCCTCACCGACGCCCGCCCGCTCGGCGGCGGACACTTCACCGGCCTGGCGAACTTCCGCCGGGCCCTCACCGACGAGCAACTGGTCGACGCCCTGGTCAACAGCATCGTCTACCTGGTGGTCTGCCTCCCGCTGCTCACCCTGCTGCCGCTGCTGCTCGCCCTCCTGGTGGAGCGGAAGCTGCCCGGGATCACCGCCTTCCGGACCGCCTTCTACACCCCGGTCATCGCCTCCGCCGTGGTGGTCGCCCTGATCTGGGGCTGGGTGCTGGACGACCGCGGCCTGGTCAACGGCCTGGCCCAGGAGCTCGGCGCGATCACCCGTCCCGTCCCGTTCCTCACCGACCGCTGGCTGCTGCTGCTCAGCGCCATCGGCCTGACCGTCTGGAAGGGCCTCGGCTACTACATGGTCATCTACCTCTCCGCCCTCGGGAACGTCGGCCGCGAACTCCACGAGGCCGCCGCCGTCGACGGTGCTTCCGTCCTGCGCCGCTTCTGGCACGTCACCCTGCCCGGCGTCCGGTCGACCATGCTGCTGGTCTCGGTCCTGATCTCGGTCTCCGCCCTGCGGGTCTTCTCCGAGCTGTACGTGCTCTCGGACGGCACCGGCGGCCCCGGCGGCCGGGACATGTCGGTGGTGATGCTGATCCAGATGTACAGCCGCGGCTTCACCGGCCACCTCGGCTACGCCTCCGCGCTCAGCCTGCTGCTGCTCGCGGTCACCGTCGGCCCGATGCTCCTGCTGCTGCGGTTCGACCGGAGGGCCGCCCGGTGACCGCCCGCGGCTTCAACACGCCCTCGCCCGCCGAACGGGCGGTGCGCTACCTGCTGCTGGCCGGCGTCCTGCTGCTCACCATCGGCCCGTTCCTGTGGCAGCTGTCCACCTCGCTCAAGGGCCCCGGCGAGGATGTCTACACCCGCACCCCGAGCTTCCTGCCCGCCGACCCCACCCTGGAGAACTACGCCCGGGTCGCCGACACCATCCCGGTCTGGACGTACGCCGCCAACTCCCTGGCGGTGGCCGCCATCGCGGTGGCCGGCAACGTCCTCGGCGCCACCGCCGCCGGGTACGCCCTGGCCCGGCTGCGCTTCCGCGGCGCCCGCCTGGTGCTCGGCGCCTTCCTGGCCACCCTGGTGCTGCCCGGCGAGGTCACGATCGTCTCCCAGTACGTCACCATCCGCTCCCTCGGCCTCGCCGACACCCTCACCGGGGTGGCCCTGCCCGGGGCGGTCTCGATGCTCAACGTGCTGCTGATGCGCACCGCGTTCCGGGCCGTCCCGCCCGACCTGGACAGCGCCGCACTGGTGGACGGCGCCAACGCCTGGCAGCGCCTGGTGCACGTGGGGCTGCCGAACGTCCGCGGGATGCTCAGCGTGGTGGTGATCTTCACCTTCATCGGCGCCTGGGACGACTTCCTCTGGCCGCTGATCGTGCTGACCGACCCCGACAAGTACACGCTCACCGTCGGGCTGCAGTACCTGAACGGCACCTTCAGCGCCAACCCGCGGCTGATCGCCGCCGGCACCATGATCGCGTTCCTGCCGATCGTGGTGGTCTTCGCGGCGCTCCAGCGGTTCTTCTTCCGCGGGGTCGAGGAGGGGGCGGTCAAGGGCTGACGCCGGGCGGGGGCCTGGCCCTGCGGCTCCCCGTCCCGCCCGGGCTGCGCCGGGCCGCCGGGCGGGCGGAGAATCGAAGGGGTCGCGCCACCGCCCCGGGCGGTGTGGGAGGAGTGTCGAGGTGCTCGAACCACCGTTCCCCGCGGAGCCCGCGGCCGGGTGACGGATGCTCACCGGTGAACAGATCTTCCTTGGCTTCGGGCTGATCCTGGTGCTGGCGGTCGGCTCGCAGGTGCTGGCGAGCCGGCTCAACGTCCCGTCCCTGGTGGTGCTGCTGCCGGTGGGCTTCCTGGCGGGGGCGCTCACCACGAGCGTGGACCCCGAGCGGCTGCTCGGCTCCTCCTTCGAGCCGCTGGTCTCGCTCGCCGTGGCGGTGATCCTCTACGACGTCGGCCTCGGTCTGGACCCGGCGCACCTCAAGGGCCACACCGGCCGGACGGTGGTCCGGCTGGTCTGGATGGGCACCGTGCTGACCGGTGTGATCGGGACGATGGCCGCCTTCCTGCTGCTGGACGTCTCACGGTGGACCGCGCTGATGCTGGGCGTGATCCTGGTCGTCTCCGGCCCGACCGTGGTCGGGCCGCTGTTGCACTTCGTCCGGCCGGCCGACCGGCTCCAGCGGATCCTGGTCTGGGAGGGCTCGCTGATCGACCCGGTCTGCGCGGTGATCGGCGCGGTGGTGTTCCACGCGATCCTGGGCGGCACCGAGCCCTCGGTCGGCGAGCAGTTCGTCCGGTTCCTGCTGAGCATGCTGGTGGGCCTCGGCGGCGGTGCGCTCGGCACCCTGGTGCTCTGGCTGGTGCTGCGCTTCCTGCGGCCCGGCGAGATCACCACGGCCACCGTCCAGCTGGCCCTGGTGGTGGGGATCGCGGCGGGCTGCAACGCGCTGATGGACGCCACCGGGCTGATCAGCGCGATCGCGATGGGCGTGGCCGCCGCCCGGCTGCCCGGGTTCGACCTGCGCGACCGGCGGACCTTCCTGGAGACCCTGGTACGGCTGATCCTGGGCCTGCTGTTCGTCTCCATCTCCGCCACGGTGACCCCCGCGTCGCTGGGCGAGGTACTGGCGCCGGCGCTCGGCGTGGCCGCCGTCCTGGTGGTGCTGGCCCGCCCGCTGCTGGCCGCCGCCGCCACCTGGCGCACCGACCTCCCGGGCCGCGAGCGCGCCTTCATCGGCTGGATGGCGCCGCGCGGCATCGTGGCCGCCGCCACCGCCTCCGCCTTCGCCGGGCCCCTGACGGCCGAGGGGGTGGGCGGCGCCGACCAGATCCTGCCGGTCACCTTCACGGTGATCGTCGCGACCGTCACCCTGTACGGGCTGACCGCGGGCCCGGTGGCCGAGCGGCTGCGGGTGGTCCGGCCGGCCAGCTCCCGTCCGCTGCTGGTCGGCGCCGAGCCGTGGGGGATCGACCTGGCCCACGCCCTCCAGCGGGCCGGCATCGAGGTGCTGGTCTGGGACGGCGACGAGGAACGCTCCCGGACCGCCCACGCGGCCGGGCTGCGGCACGCCGACGGCGGGCTGCTCCCGGCGGCGGTCGGCACCGACGCCGAGGCGGAGGGCATCACCATGGTGCTGCTGCTGACCTCCGAGGACGACTTCAACCTGCTGGCCTCGGCCGCCCTGCGGGACCGGGTGGAGGGCCCGGTGTACCGGGTGCGCCCGTCCACCACCGCCGACCCGGCCGCCCGGCCGCTCGTCGACGGGGACCTGCTGTTCCGGCGGGAGCTGTCCCGGCCCGCCCTGCAGCGCCGGTACGCCGAGGGCTTCCGGGTTCTGCTGCGGCCCGCCGACGGCGACCCGGCCACCGCCGACGCCGCCGCCGACGGCGCGGACCCGGCCGACGGCGAGCTGCTGTTCCTGGTCCGCCGCGGCGGCCGGCTGGTGCCGGTCACCGACCACGGCCGACCCGCGGCCCGCCCGGGCGACACCGAGGTCCGCCTGGCGCGGCCGGAGGGCTGACCGACCGACCCCGACGGCCCGGCGCCGGGCCACCGCCCCCCCGTACGGGAGGAGCGGCGGCTCGGCGGGTGCGCGGGCGGTCAGCCGGTGAAGCCGGCCGTGATCTTGGTGAACTGCCAGTCGTTCTGGGCGATGCCCGAGCAGGACTCCTGCAGCCCGCCGCCCGGGCAGGGGCGGTCGCGGTTGACCGACCAGAACGCCAGCCGGGCGATGTGGTGCGCGTTCGCCCAGTCGCGGATCCCGGTCCAGTTCTGGACGGTGGTGACCTCCTGGGTGTCGCTGACGCCGTTCATGCCGGAGATGCCCAGGTGGGCGTAGGCGGTGGCGTCGTCCCAGCCGAAGGTGGACCTGAGCTTGGCCTTCAGGCCCTCGGCGGCGCTGACGGTGCTGGCGTACATGTCGGTGGAGGCGTTGCCGAAGTCGAACGGCATGATGGTGAAGACGTCGACGTCGGCGCCCAGCGCCTTGGACTGCTCGATCAGCCGGTTGCCGTAGTAGGTGGGGCCGGTGGTGGCGGTGCCGAAGGTGAGGATGGTCCGCAGACCCGGGTTGTTCTGCTTGACGATCTTCAGGGCGCCGAGGATCTTGTCCTGGACGGCGGTGTTCTCGAACTCGTCGGTGTTCTCGATGTCCACGTCGATGGCCTTGAGGCCGTACGCGTCGATCACCTTCTGGTAGGCGCCGGCCAGGTCGGCCGCGGTGGCGCAGTTCGGGCCGAGCTTGTTGCCCTGCCAGCCGCCGATGGACGGCACGATGTCGCCGCCCGCGGCGCGGACCGCGTTGACGGTGGACTGGTCGACCCCGCCGGCCAGCGGGCGCTGGCCGTCCCAGGCCGGGTTGCAGCCGCCGGAGGAGAGGATGAACGCCATGGTGAACCACTTGACGCCGGTCGCGTTCATCACCGTGGTGGGCGAGGGCGGGTTGCCCCAGCCGTTGTAGAAGTACGGCGCGGCCTGCTTGAAGCCGGTGCCGCCGCCACCGCCCGGGTCGGTGGTCACGGTGACGGCGTTGGAGGCGCCGGAGGTGTTCCCGGCGGCGTCGCGGGCCTTGACCGTGAAGGTGTACGCCGTGGACGGGCTCAGGCCGGAGACGGTGGCGGTGGTGCCGGTGACGGTGGCCACGTGGGTGCCGCCGCGGTAGACGTCGTAGCCGGTGACGCCGACGTTGTCGGTGGAGGCGGTCCAGGCCAGGGCCACGGTGGAGGAGGACTTGCCGGTGGACCGCAGGCCGCCGGGCACGGTCGGCGCCTGGCCGTCGACCGGGCCGCCGCCGGGGCCGTCCAGGCTGACGTCGTCGGCGTAGTAGGTGCCCTGGCCGTACCAGCCGTTGAGGTAGATCTGCGCGCTGGTCTGCGAGGCGCCGGTGGTGAAGGAGAGCGAGAGCTTGGACCAGTCGGCGGCGGACGGCGTCCAGGTGGAGGCGCCGCCGGTGACGCCGAGGTAGACGTAGCTGCCCCGGACCCAGCCGGAGAGCGTGTACGTGGTGTTGGGCTGCACGGCGACGGTCTGGGTGCACTTGGCGTTGTCGCTCGCGCTCGCGGCGCCGGCCAGCGCCTTGCCGCCGGTGCGCACGGGGCTCGAGACCGCCGAGCCCAGGTTGCCGGTGCAGAACCAGCCGGACAGGCCGGACTCGAAGCCGGGGTTGGTGAGCAAATTGGCCGCGTGCGCCGGGCTGGGCAGGCTGAGCGCGGTGGCCGCCGCCAGCAGGGCGGCGGCGCCCGCGGCGGGCAGGCGGGTGCGGACGTGCACGGGGGTACCTCCGGTGGGGGAACGTGGGGGTGGAGGTGCGGGGGAGTGACACCAAAATGGACTGGACCAATTCGACTGTCAAGTACTCGACACGAACCGGCCACCCGTCCCTGACGTCCCGTCAAACCCATGAACGCGCCGGGCGCGCTGCTCCGAACGGGTGGCGCCCGGCACGCCTACGGGCCCGACCCGCATCCGCTCGGGCACGATCGTTCAGCCCAGCTGTGGCCGCCCTTAAGAATTCCTCGATGGACCGCACCGGCCGTGACCAGGCAGATTGCTGGTGCCCGGCCGGTGATCGTCCGTCGCCCGGGTGCCCCGGGCCTGCCCCCCCCGCCAGGCCCGTTCCACCGTGCGTCAGGAGCCCCCGCCGTGAAGGCACTCGTCAAGAAGACCGCCGAGCCCGGGCTCTGGCTGATGGACGTCCCCGAGCCGGAGATCGGCCCCACCGACGTGCTGATCAAGGTGCTGCGCACCGGCATCTGCGGCACCGACCTGCACATCCGCAAGTGGGACGGCTGGGCGCAGCAGACGATCCGCACGCCGATGACGATCGGCCACGAGTTCGTCGGCGAGGTCGCCGCCGTGGGCGCGGCCGTCGCCGACATCAACGTCGGGGACCTGGTCAGCGGCGAGGGCCACCTGGTCTGCGGCAAGTGCCGCAACTGCCTGGCCGGCCGCCGCCACCTGTGCCGCAACACCGTCGGCCTGGGCGTCAACCGGGACGGCGCCTTCGCCGAGTACGTCGCGCTGCCCGCCTCCAACGTCTGGGTGCACCGCGTCCCGGTCGACCTGGACGTGGCCGCGATCTTCGACCCGTTCGGCAACGCCGTGCACACCGCGCTGTCCTTCCCGGTGGTCGGCGAGGACGTGCTGGTCACCGGCGCCGGCCCGATCGGCATCATGGCCGCCGCGGTGGCCCGGCACGCCGGCGCCCGGAACGTGATGATCACCGACGTCTCCCCGTACCGGCTGGAGCTGGCCCGCCGGGTCGGCGTCTCGCTCGCCCTGGACGTCTCCGAGCACCCCATCGAGGAGGGCCAGCAGAAGCTCGGCCTGCGCGAGGGCTTCGACGTCGGCCTGGAGATGTCCGGCCGCCCCGAGGCGCTGCAGTCGATGATCGCCAACATGACCCACGGCGGGAAGATCGCCATCCTGGGCCTGCCCGCCGAGCAGTTCCCGGTCGACTGGGCCCGGATCGTGACCTCGATGATCACCCTCAAGGGCATCTACGGCCGCGAGATGTTCGAGACCTGGTACGCGATGTCCGTCCTGCTGGAGGGCGGTCTCGACCTCAGCCCGGTGATCACCGGACGCTACCCCGCCACCGAGTTCCAGGCCGCCTTCGACGAGGCCGCCGGGGGCAACTGCGGCAAGGTCATCCTGGACTGGACGACCCTCTGACGGTCGCCGTACCGCCCCCGCCCCACCGCCGCGCAGCGTTCACCCTTCCCGTAGGAGACCCCGTGTTCGACAACGTCCGCGAGGACCTCGCCGCCACCCTCGACGAGATCCGCGAGGCCGGCCTGTTCAAGCCCGAGCGCGTGATCGGCTCCCCGCAGTCGGCCGAGGTCACCGTCAGCTCCGGCACCGGCGGCCAGGTGCTCAACTTCTGCGCCAACAACTACCTCGGCCTGGCCGACCACCCCGAGGTGATCGCCGCCGCCAAGGAGGCGCTGGACCGCTGGGGCTACGGCATGGCCTCGGTCCGCTTCATCTGCGGCACCCAGGACGTCCACAAGGAGCTGGAGGGGCGGCTCTCGGCGTTCCTCGGCCAGGAGGACACCATCCTGTACTCCTCCTGCTTCGACGCCAACGGCGGCGTGTTCGAGACCCTGCTGGACGAGCGCGACGCGGTCATCTCGGACGCCCTCAACCACGCCTCGATCATCGACGGCATCCGGCTCTCCAAGGCCCGCCGCCACCGCTACGCCAACCGCGACCTGGCCGACCTGGAGCAGCAGCTCAAGGCCACCCAGGACGCCCGCCGCCGCCTGATCGTCACCGACGGCGTGTTCTCCATGGACGGCTACATCGCCCCGCTGCAGGAGATCTGCGACCTGGCCGACCGGTACGACGCGATGGTCATGGTCGACGACTCGCACGCGGTGGGCTTCGTCGGCCCCGGCGGCCGCGGCACCCCCGAGCTGCACGGCGTGATGGACCGGGTGGACATCATCACCGGCACCCTCGGCAAGGCCCTCGGCGGCGCATCCGGCGGCTACGTCGCCGCCCGCCGCGAGATCGTGGCGCTGCTGCGCCAGCGCTCCCGCCCGTACCTGTTCTCCAACTCGCTGGCGCCGGTGATCGCCGCCGCCTCGCTCAAGGTGCTGGACCTGCTGGAGACCTCCGCCGACCTGCGCGAGCGGCTGGCGGACAACACCCGGCTGTTCCGGACGCGGATGACCGAGGCCGGGTTCGAGATCCTGCCCGGCGAGCACGCCATCGCCCCGGTGATGATCGGCGACGCCGCGAAGGCCGGCCGGCTGGCCGAGCTGCTGCTGGAGCGCGGCGTGTACGTGATCGGGTTCTCCTACCCGGTGGTGCCGCACGGCCAGGCCCGGATCCGGGTCCAGCTCTCGGCGGCCCACTCCACCGAGGACGTGGAGCGCGCGGTGGCCGCGTTCATCGACGCCCGGTCTGTCCTGGAGGGCTGACCGGCCGCGCGGAACGCTCCCCGCACTCCTGCTCCGGGCCGTCCCGGGCGGGGTGCGGGGAGCGTTCCGCGCGCTGGCAGAATTGACCGTGTGATCGACGCACGACGGCTGCGGACCCTGCGGGCCGTGGCCGACCACCGCACGGTGACGGCCGCCGCCGCGGCCCTCTACCTCACCCCCTCGGCGGTCTCCCAGCAGCTGGCCGCGCTGGAGCAGGAGACCGGCCACAGCCTGCTCACCCGGGACGGCCGCGGGGTCCGCCTCACCGCCGCCGGGGAGATCCTGGTCGCCCACGCCGACGCGGTGCTGGCCCAGCTGGAGCGCGCCGAGGCCGACCTCGCCGCCTACCGCGACGGGGTCTCCGGCGAGGTCACCGTCGCCGCCTTCGCCACCGGCATCGCCCTGGTCCTGGCCCCCGCGATCGCCGCCCTGGCCGACTCCGCGCCCGGCGTCCGGCTGAAGGTGCTGGACGCCGAGGGCGACGCCAGCCTGCCGATGCTGCTGGACGGGCAGGCCGACCTGGCGGTGGCCGTGGAGTACCGCGGCGCGCCGCGCGCCGACGACCGGCGGCTCACCCGCCTCCCGCTGTACGCCGAGCCGTTCGAGGCGGTGCTGCCGCTGGACCACCCGCTGGCGGCCGGCCGCGGCCCGGTGGCGGTGGCCGACCTGGCCGCCGAGCCGTGGATCGGCCCCTACCCCGGCAACCCCTGCCACGACGTGGTCCTGCTGGCCTGCGAGTACGCCGGCTTCCAGCCGCGCCTGGTGCACTCCTCCGACGACTTCCGGGCGGTGGTGGCGCTGGCCTCGGCCGGCGCCGGGGTGGCCCTGGTGCCGCGGTCCGCGCTGCGCGGCGCCGACCTGTCCCGGGTGGCGGTCCGGCCGGTGGACAGCGCGCTGGCGACCCGGAAGGTGTTCGCGGCCGTCCGCAGCGGCGCCGAGCGGCACCCGCTGATCCGTCCGGTGCTGGCCGCGCTGGCCGCCGCCGCGGGCCGGCTCGGCGAGGGCGGGACCGAGGGCGGTGGCGCGGACGAAGGCGGTGGCGAGCGCCCCGAATCGGCTGATCTCCAGGCATCCTGACTGCTCAACAGTGCTTCTGGCATATGCTGCCGATGGTTCGGCCCGGTGACCGACGCGGGCGGCCATCCACCCTCAGGAGCGCCCGATGAGCGACCACCACCTCGACCTCGACAGCGCGACGATCCCGGTGGCGGTGATCGGCCTGGGCGACATCGCCCAGAAGGCCTACCTGCCGGTGCTCACCGCCCTGCCCGGCCTGGACCTGCGGCTGATGACCCGCGACCGGGCCAAGGTCGAGCGCCTCGGCGAGGCGTACCGGATCCCCCGCGAGCACCGGTACACCGACCTCGGCGCGGTGATCGCCGGCGGCCTCCGGGCGGCCTTCGTGCACGCCTCCACCGACCAGCACGTCGGCATCGTCACCGAGCTGCTGCGGGCCGGGGTGGACGTGTACGTGGACAAGCCGCTGGACCACCGGATCGAGGGCGCCCGGGCCGTGGTCGAGCTGGCCGAGGAGACCGGCCGCTCGCTGCTGGTCGGCTTCAACCGCCGGCACGCCCCCGGCTACCTGCTCGCCCAGGAGCGCCCGCGGGACCTGATCGTGCTGCAGAAGCACCGCGAGGGCCTGCCGGAGGACGCCCGCAGCGCGGTGTACGACGACTTCATCCACGTGGTGGACACCCTGCGCTTCCTGGTCCCGGGCGAGATCGAGCACGTGGACGTCCGCTCCCGCAGCCGCGACGGCCTGCTGGAGCACCTGGTGCTCACGCTGTCCGGCGACGGCTTCACCGCCCTCGGCATCATGAACCGGGTCAGCGGCTCCACCGAGGAGGTGCTGGAGGTCTCCGGCGGCGACTCCAAGCGGGTCGTGGTCAACCTCGCCGAGATCATCGACTTCCGCGGCCAGCCCAGCATCCGCCGCCGCGGCGACTGGGTGTCGGTGTCCCGCCAGCGCGGCATCGAGCAGGTCGTGCTGCACTTCCTGGAGGCCGTCCGGGCCGGCAAGACCCTCTCCGCCCGGGACGCGCTGCGCACCCACGAGCTCTGCGAGCGGATCGTCGCCGAGATCGCCCGCCAGACCCGCTGAGCTCCTCCGCTCCGGCACATCGCCCGCCGTCCGTGGGGGTGGCGGGCGCACTCCCTCCACGGCGGCCGCACACGTGAGTTTTTCCTGGGCAGCGCCTGGATGCCGCCGCCGGATTCTCCAAGGATGCGCTGTTAGCTTCCGGGCGCATGACCGATCTGTCCCATCCCGCCCGCTCCGCCGTACGGCGGCTGCGCCCGCGCCTGCTGGCCTGGCCGCTGTTCGCCCTCGCCCTCGCCTGGTACGTCGACGGCTACGGCCTCCCGTACGAGAACGACGTGGTCTTCTGCTGGCTGATCGCCGCCCTGGTCGCCGCCTCGGTGCACGCCGGGGGCCGGCACGGCTGGCTGTCGGTGCTGCGCGACTGGGTGCCGGTGATGGCGGCGGTGTGGACGTACGCCCTGCTGCGCGGCTACGGCTCGCACACCCCGTGGGCGCCGCACTGGCGGCCGCAGCTGGCGGTGGACACCTTCCTCGGCGGCGGTCAGACCTGGACGGTCCGCCTCCAGCACCGGCTCTACCACCCCGGTGAGCCGCAGTGGTACGACTACGCCGCGGTCGGCGTCTACATGTCGCACTTCTTCGCCGTGTTCGTCACCCTCGCCGTGTTGTGGCGCCGCGACCGCTCCCGCTACCTGCGGCTGCTCGCCCTCTACCTGGCGGTCACCTTCGCCGGGTTCGCCACCTACGTGCTCTACCCGGCCGAGCCGCCGTGGCTGACCGCCCGGCACGGCCACCTGCCGGAGCTGACCCGGGTGGTGCAGGCGGTCCTGGACGGCAGCGGGCTGCCCCGGGCCGGCTCGATCTTCCAGGGCGGCAGCCGGTTCACCAACGACGTGGCGGCGATGCCCTCGCTGCACTCCGCGTACCCGATGCTGCTGGCGCTGTTCTGCTGGCCGCTCGCCGGGCGGGGGCTGCGGATGCTGCTGGCCGCGTACCCGCTGGCGATGACCTTCGCCCTGGTGTACGGCGCCGAGCACTACGTCGTCGACGTGCTGGTCGGCTGGCTGTACGCCGCCACCGCCTGGTACGTCGGCCGCCGGGTGATGGCCCGGCGGCAGTCGCGGAGGGCCGCCGGTGCCGGGGCCGTCCGGCAGCCCGCGCGGATTACCTGACAGGTCATCGACCGCGGCGGCCGGGACGGCGAAGCTGGTACCACCAGGCCGGGACGGGGCGGGAAGCCCCTCCGGCCGGGGCACCCACCGTGAGTCCAGACGCCCTGGAGGCTGATCCGTCATGTCCGCGACCACCTTCACCACCCCCGCCCGCGACGCCCGCGACACCGGTACCGGCCGCGCCGCCGCCGTCGAGGCCGCGTACCGCCGGCTGCGCCGCTTCCTCGCCCTGGACGCCGTGGTCACCGGCGGCAACGCGCTCGCCTACCTGGCGCTGCCCGGCCCGATCGGCGAGCTGCTGGGCGTCTCCCGCGGGGTGCTCACCGAGGTCGGCGCGGTCCTGCTGCTGTTCGCCGCCGCGGTGGCCGCCCTGGCCGCCCGCCGCCGGCCCCCGGCGGTCGGCGCCGCGCTGGTGGTCGACGTCAACCTCCTCTGGCCGGTGCTCAGCCTGGTGGCTCTGCTGGCCTGGTTCTCGCCGACCGCGCCTGGCCTGGTGTGGATCCCGCTGCAGGCCGCCACGGTCGGCGGCTTCGCGGCCCTGCAGTACCTGGCGCTGCGGGCGGTCCGCGCCGCCGAGCGGGGCTGACGGCCCGCCCCGCGTCGGCCCGGCCCGGCCCGGTCAGGGCAGCAGCGACCTGAGGAAGGCACCCGTCTCCGGGTCGGCCGGGAGGAAGGTCTCCATGGCCAGCTCGGAGACGGTCACGTCCATCGGCGTGTTGAAGGTCGCGATGGTGGACAGGAAGTTCAGCACCCGGCCGCCGTACGCGATCCGCATCGGCAGGGCGAACGGGAACAGCTGGCTGGCGTCCTCGTCCGGCCCGTCCACCGCGCCCTCGGGCAGCGGGTAGGCGCTGACCTCCTCGTACAGGGCGCGCAGCGGCTCCGAGCGGGCGAGGGCGATCTGCCGCTCCATCTGCTGGAGCAGGTGCTCGCGCCACTGCCGGAGGTTGACGATCCGCGGTGCGACGCCCTCCGGGTGGAGGGTGAGCCGCATCGCGTTGAGCGGCGGCACCAGCAGGTGCTCGGCCACCCCGTCCAGCAGCAGCGCCATGGTCCGGTTGGCGGCCAGCACCCGGTAGGTGCCGTCCACCACCAGTGCCGGGTAGGGCTCGTGCGCGGCCAGCAGCCGCTCGACGCCCTCGCGCAGCGCCTCCATCGACGGGTCGTCCAAGGGGGTCTCCGGGTAGAGCGGCGCGTACCCGGCCGCCAGCAGCAGCGCGTTCCGCTCCCGTACGGGAACGTCCAGGTGCTCGGCGAGCCGCAGCAGCAGGGCCTGGCCCGGGCGGGCCCGGCCGGTCTCCACGAAGCTGATGTGCCGGGCCGAGGACTCCGCCCGCAGGGCGAGCTCCAGCTGGCTCAGCCGGCGGCGCTCCCGCCAGCCGCGCAGCAGCGGGCCGACCCCGGCCCCCGGGGCGCTGGTGATCATCGTCATGGGGTGAACGGTAACTGAGGGTCCGTCGGATCCCGCGACCGCCCGGTAAAAACCAGCACGCGTGCTTGATTTCCGTCCCGGCCGCTGCCAGGCTGCTCCCGAAGCCAGCCGGCAGGGGAGGCACAGCGTGCTGCGGATCGGCAATGCGTCAGGGTTCTACGGCGACCGGTTCGCCGCGTTCGAGGAGATGCTCACCGGCGGCCCGCTGGACGTCCTCACCGGCGACTACCTCGCCGAACTCACCATGCTGATCCTCGCCCGGGACCGGCTGCGCGACCCCGCCCTCGGCTACGCCAAGACCTTCCTGCGCCAGATGCGCACCGGTCTGCGGCTCGCCGCCGACCGCCGGGTGCGGATCGTGGTCAACGCCGGCGGGCTCAACCCCCGCCGCCTCGCCGAGGCCCTCCGCGAACTCGCCGCCGACCAGGGCCTCACCGTCCCGGTCGGCCACGTCACCGGCGACGACCTGCTCCCGCGCGCCGCCGACCTCGGCCGCGACGGACTGCTCGCCGCCAACGCCTACCTCGGCGCCTTCGGCATCGCCGAGTGCCTGCGCGGCGGCGCCGAGGTCGTGGTCACCGGCCGGGTCACCGACGCCGCCCTGGTCACCGGGCCCGCCATCGCCCACTACGACTGGAAGCCCGGCGACCTGGACGCCCTCGCCGGCGCCGCCACCGCCGGCCACATCCTGGAGTGCGGCGCCCAGGCCACCGGCGGCAACTACGCCTTCTTCCGGGAGCACGACACCGTCCGGCCCGGCTTCCCGATCGCCGAACTCCACGCCGACGGCAGCAGCGTCATCACCAAGCACCCCGGCACCGGCGGCGCCGTCACCGTCGGGACCGTCACCGCCCAGCTCCTCTACGAGACCGCCGGCGCCCGCTACCCCGGCCCCGACGTCACCGTCCGCCTCGACACCGTACGGCTGCGGCAGGAAGGGCCCGACCGGGTCGCCGTGGCCCCCGTCCGCGGCGAGGCCCCGCCGCCCGACCTCAAGGTCGGCCTCAACCGGCTCGGCGGCTGGCGCAACGAAGTGGTCTTCGTCCTCACCGGCCTGGACATCGAGGCCAAGGCCGACCTGGTCCGCCGCCAGTTCGCCACCGCCCTCGCCGAACCGCCCGCCGACCAGCGCTGGACCCTGGCCCGCACCGACCACGCGGACGCCGACACCGAGGAGAGCGCCAGCGCCCTGCTCCGGCTGACCGTCCGCGACCCCGACGAACGCCGGGTCGGCCGCGCCCTCGGCGCCGCCGCCGTCGAACTCGCCCTCGCCGGCTACCCCGGCTTCCACCTCACCGCACCCCCCGGACCCGGCACCCCCTACGGCGTCTTCGAGTCCGCGTACGTCCCCGCCGGCACGGTCGAGCACACCGCCGTCCTGCCCGACGGCAGCACCGTCGCCGTCCCGCCGCCCGCCGCCACCGCCGAACTCCGCCCGCTGGACCCGCCACCTCTGCCCGAACCGCCGCCCCGGGGCCCCACCCGCCGCGCCCCGCTCGGCCTGGTCGCCGGCGCCCGCAGCGGCGACAAGGGCGGCGACGCCAACCTCGGCGTCTGGGCCCGCACCGAGGACGGCTGGCGCTGGCTCGCCCACACCCTCACCGTCCCCGTGCTGCGCCGGCTGCTGCCCGAGACCGCCGACCTGCCGGTCGAACGGCACCTGCTGCCCCACCTGCGGGCCGTCAACTTCACCGTCACCGGCCTGCTCGGCGAGGGCGTCGGAGCCCAGGTCCGGTTCGACCCGCAGGCCAAGGCGCTCGGGGAGTGGCTCCGCTCCCGTCACCTCGACATCCCGGAGGCCCTGCTGTGACCGTCCTCGCCACCCGGCTCGACCCCGCCGGCCCGGCCTACGCCGCCGACCGGGACGCCATGCTGGGCAAACTCGCCGACCTGGACGCCGAGCACGCCAAGGCCCTGGCCGGCGGCGGCCCCAAGTACACCGCCCGCCACCGCGACCGCGGCAAGCTGCTGCCCCGCGAACGGATCGAGCTGCTGATCGACCAGGACTCGCCGTTCCTCGAACTCTCCCCGCTGGCCGCCTGGGGCAGCGACTACCCGGTCGGCGCGGCCATCGTCACCGGCATCGGCGTGATCGAGGGCACCGAGTGCGTCATCACCGCCAACGACCCCACCGTCCGCGGCGGCGCCAGCAACCCCTGGACCCTGCGCAAGGCCCTGCGCGCCAACGAGATCGCCCTCGCCAACCGCCTCCCGCTGGTCAACCTGGTCGAGTCCGGCGGTGCCGACCTGCCCAGCCAGAAGGAGATCTTCATCCCCGGCGGCGCGCTCTTCCGCGACCTCACCCGGCTCTCCGCCGCCGGCATCCCCACCCTCGCCGTGGTCTTCGGCAACTCCACCGCCGGCGGCGCGTACGTCCCCGGCATGTCCGACCACACCGTGATGGTCCGCGAACGCGCCAAGGTCTTCCTCGGCGGACCGCCGCTGGTCAAGATGGCCACCGGCGAGGAGGCCGACGACGAGTCCCTCGGCGGCGCCGGGATGCACGCCCGTACCTCCGGCCTCGCCGACCACCTCGCCGAGGACGAGGCCGACGCCTGCCGGATCGCCCGCCGGATCGTCCACCGCCTGCACTGGCGCAAGGCCGGCCCCGGACCGGCCGTCGCGGTCAGGCCGCCGCGGTACGACGAGGAGGAGCTGCTCGGCATCGTCCCCGGCGACCTCAAGGTGCCCTTCGACCCGCGCGAGGTGATCGCCCGGATCGTCGACGGCTCCGAGTTCGACGAGTTCAAACCGCTCTACGGCCCCAGCCTGGCCACCGGCTGGGCCACCCTGCACGGCCACCCGGTCGGCATCCTCGCCAACGCCCAGGGCGTCCTGTTCAGCCCGGAGTCGCAGAAGGCCGCCCAGTTCATCCAGCTCGCCAACCAGCGCGACATCCCGCTGCTCTTCCTGCACAACACCACCGGCTACATGGTCGGCCAGGCGTACGAGCAGGGCGGCATCATCAAGCACGGCGCGATGATGATCAACGCGGTGGCCAACAGCCGCGTCCCGCACATCTCGGTGCTGATGGGCGCCTCGTACGGCGCCGGCCACTACGGCATGTGCGGCCGGGCCTACGACCCGCGCTTCCTGTTCTCCTGGCCCAGTGCCAAGTCCGCCGTGATGGGCCCGCAGCAGCTCGCCGGCGTGCTCTCGATCGTCGCCCGGCAGTCCGCCGCCGCCAAGGGACAGCCCTACGACGAGGACGCCGACGCCGCCATCCGCGCCATGGTCGAGCAGCAGATCGAGGCCGAGTCGCTGCCCGCCTTCCTCTCCGGCCGGCTCTACGACGACGGCGTCATCGACCCGCGCGACACCCGCACCGTACTCGGCATCTGCCTCTCCGCGATCCACAGCGCCCCCGTCGAGGGCGCTCGCGGCTACGGCGTCTTCCGGATGTAAGGGGAAACACCCGCATGATCACCCGACTGCTGGTCGCCAACCGCGGCGAGATCGCCCGCCGGGTCTTCCGCACCTGCCGCGACCTCGGCATCGCCACCGTCGCCGTGCACTCCGACCCGGACACCGGCGCCCCGCACACCGCCGAGGCCGACACCGCCGTCCGGCTGCCCGGCGCCGCCCCGGCCGACACCTACCTGCGCGGCGACCTCATCGTCCGGGCCGCCCTGGACGCCGGCGCCGACGCCGTCCACCCCGGCTACGGATTCCTCTCCGAGGACGCCGGGTTCGCCCGCGCCGTCGAGGCCGCCGGACTCACCTGGATCGGCCCGCCGCCCGAGGCGATCGCCGCCATGGGCTCCAAGACCGGAGCCAAGCGCCTGATGGCCGCCGCCGGCGTCCCCGTCCTCGACGTCGGCGACCACCCCACCGAGGAGGACCTCCCGCTCCTGGTCAAGGCCGCCGCCGGCGGCGGCGGACGCGGCATGCGGATCGTCCGGACCCTCGCCGAACTCCCCGACGCCCTCGCCGCCGCCCGCCGGGAGGCCGCCCGCGCCTTCGGCTCCGACGAGGTCTTCCTGGAGCCGTACCTGCCCACCGGACGGCACGTCGAGGTCCAGCTGATGGCCGACCGGCACGGCACCGTGTGGGCCGTCGGTGACCGCGACTGCTCCGTCCAGCGCCGCCACCAGAAGGTCATCGAGGAGGCGCCCGCCCCCGGCCTCGCCGACGACCTCCGCCGCGAGCTGCACGCCGCCGCCGTCGCCGCCGCCCGCGCCATCGGCTACGTCGGCGCCGGCACCGCCGAGTTCCTGCTCGGCCCCGACGGCCGGTTCCACTTCCTGGAGATGAACACCCGCCTCCAGGTCGAACACCCCGTCACCGAGTGCGTCACCGGACTCGACCTGGTCGCCCTCCAACTCGCCGTCGCCGAGGGCGAACCGCTCCCCGACCAGCCCCCCGCCACCACCGGCTGCGCGATCGAGGCCCGCCTCTACGCCGAGGACCCCGCCCACGGCTGGCAGCCCTCCACCGGTACCGTGCACCTCCTCGAACTCACTTCTCCGGTCGCCGAGTTCACCACCGTGCAGGGCCTGCGGCTGGACTCCGGGGTCACCGCCGGCAGCGCCGTCACCATCCACTACGACGCCATGCTCGCCAAGGTCGTCGCCTGGGCTCCCACCCGCGCCGCCGCCGCCCGCCGGCTCGCCGGCGCCCTCACCAGCGCCCGCATCCACGGACCCGCCACCAACCGCGACCTGCTCGCCCGCACCCTCCGCCACCCCGACTTCCTCGCCGGCCGGCTGCACACCCGCTTCCTCGAGGACCACCTCGCCGAACTCACCGCCCCCGACGACAAGGACACCCCGCTCGCCGTCCTCGCCGCCGCCCTCGCCGACGCCGCCACCCGCCGCACCGCCCTGCCCTCCGGCTGGCGCAACCTGCCCTCCCAGCCCCAGACCAAGAGCTACCGCACCGCCGACGGCACCGAACACCACGCCCGCTACCGCCTCGTCCGCGGCACCCTGTACGCCGAGGACCACCCCGACACCGTCCTGGTCGCCGCGGAACCCGACCGCGTCGTGCTGCGCACCGGCACCCTCACCCGCACCTTCGCCGTCGCCGTCCACGGCGCCACCGTGTACGTGGACACCCCCGACGGCACCACCGTCCTCACCGCCCTCGACCGCTTCCCCGACCCCGCCGCCCGGATCGACCCCGGAGCCCTGCTCGCCCCGATGCCCGGCACCGTGGTCCGGGTCGCCGCCCAGGCCGGGGACACCGTCACGGCGGGGCAGCCGCTGCTCTGGCTGGAGGCGATGAAGATGGAACACCTCATCGCCGCCCCCGCCGACGGCACCCTCACCGCCCTCCACGCCACCCCGGGCCAGCACGTCGAACGCGACACCCTGCTGGCCCAGGTCACCGCCGACGGGTGACCCGCCAGGGGCGCGCGGCACCGCGCGCAGCAGAGGTCTCGCGCCCCTGACCGGTGACCCGGTCCGCCAGGTGCACCGCCGCTCCAGCCGTACCCGCTCCACCCGCACCCGTTCACCCGCACCCGGTTCACCCCTCCGGGCCCCCGGGAGGCTGCCCACCTGCGTCCGGCAGCCTCCGCGGGCGCCCACCCTCACCACACTCCGCTCGGAAGGACCCACCATGTCCGCACCGCGCACCACCCCCGCCCCCACCCCGTTCGCCGAGTCCGAGGAGCGCCAGGCCCTCCGCCGGGCCGTCGGCGACCTCGCCCGCCGCTACGGCCCGGCGTACTTCCAGGCCAAGGCCCGGGCCGGCGAGACCGTCCAGGAGCTCTGGGCCGAGGCCGGAAAGCTCGGCTACCTCGGCGTCAACCTCCCCGCCGAGTACGGCGGCGGAGGTGCGGGCATCACCGAACTCGCGATCGTCCTTGAAGAGTTGGGCAGCGCCGGCTGCCCGCTCCTGATGCTCATCGTCTCCCCGGCCATCGCCGGCACCGTCCTCGCCCGCTTCGGCACCCCCGACCAGAAGCAGGAGTGGATCCCGGGCCTCGCGGACGGCACCCGCCGGATAGCGTTCGGCATCACCGAGCCCGACGCCGGCTCCAACTCCCACCGGATCTCCACCGTCGCCCGCCGCGACGGCACCGACTGGGTGCTGTCCGGCCGCAAGGTCTTCATCTCGGGTGTCGACCACGCCGACGCCGTCCTGTTCGTCGGCCGCACCGAGGACGCCAGGACCGGTCGCCTCAAGCCCGCCCTGTTCATCGTCCCGCGCGACACCCCCGGCTTCGAGTACCAGCCGATCCCGATGGAACTCCTCACTCCCGAGCGGCAGTTCCAGGTCTTCCTGGACGAGGTCCGGCTGCCGGCCGAGGCCCTGGTCGGCGACGAGGACGCCGGCCTGCTCCAGCTCTTCGCCGGCCTCAACCCCGAGCGCATCATGACCGCCGCCTTCACCCTGGGCGTCGCCCGCCAGGCCCTCGCCGCCGCCACCGAGTACGCCAAGTCCCGTACGGTCTGGGACAAGCCGATCGGCGCTCACCAGGGCATCGCCCACCCGCTCGCCCAGTGCACCATCGAGGTGGAGCTCGCCCGGCTGATGATGTGGAAGGCCGCCCACCTCTACGACGCGGGCGACGACCTCGCGGCCGGCGAGGCGGCGAACATGGCCAAGTACGCGGCGGGGGAGGCCTCCTGCCGGGCGGTGGACCAGGCCGTGCAGACCCTCGGCGGCAACGGCCTCACCCAGGAGTACGGCCTGGCGGCCCTGCTCACCGCCACCCGGGTGGCCCGGGTCGCGCCGGTCAGCCGGGAGATGATCCTCAACTACGTGGCCCAGCACACCCTCGGACTGCCCCGCTCGTACTGAGGGCGCCTCCTCGCCACCGCACCCCGGTGAGGTGGGCGAACACCACGACGTCGGCCCGGTAGCCGGTGCGCCTGTCGTACCGGCCGCCGCAGGTGATCACCCGGAGTTCGGAACGCCGGGTCGGCCCGTACACCCGCAGGCCCGGCACCCGGCTCAGGTTCCGGGGAGGATACGGCGCGTTTCGTAGGCCCACATCGCGATCTCGACCCGGTTGCGGGCGCCGAGTTTGGCCATCAGGCTGGCCAGGTGCGTCTTCACCGTGCTGAGGCTGATGTGCAGTGCATCGGCGATCTCGGTGTTGGTCAGCCCGCGAGCGACGGCGAGGAGCACCTGCTCCTCGCGGGCGGTGACGGGTGAGACCGGCTGGGCCGCGGGCCGGCCGGCGGGCAGGTCCGCGAATGCCTGGAGCAGACGGACGGTGACGCTGGGCGCGATGAGTGCCTCCCCGTCGGACGCCGACCGTACGGCCTGGGCCAGAAGGTCTGGTCCCGTGTCCTTGAGGAGGAATCCGCGGGCGCCGGCCCGCAGCGAGCCGTAGACGTACTCGTCGAGGTCGAACGTGGTGATGACGACCACGGCCAGCGGGTCGGCGACGCCCGGGCCGGCGACCAGCCGGGTGGCCTCGAGCCCGTCGAGTACGGGCATACGGATGTCGAACAGACAGACGTCGGGGCGTAGTTCGCGGGCCAGACGTACCGCTTCCTGTCCGTCGGCGGCCTCGCCGACCACCTCGATGCCGGGCTGGGCGTTCAGCATGATCCGCAGCCCGGTGCGGATGATCGTCTGGTCGTCAGCGACGAGGACGCGTACGGACACCGCTCTCGTTCCTCGCTCTCGGCAGCTCGGCTTCGACATGCCAGCCCCGGTCGGTGCCCGGGCCGGCCCGTAGTGTGCCGCCGATCAGGGTCGCGCGCTCGCGCAGTCCGGTGAGTCCGTATCCGTCGCGACCCCGGCCGGTGCGCCGGCCGTTGTCCCGCACGCTCACCCGTACCGTGTGCCGTTCCGCGGCGACCCGGACGACGACCTCGGTCGCGTCGACCGCGTGGCGCAGCGCGTTGGTCACCGACTCCTGCACGATCCGGTAGACGGCGGCGTCCACGGCCGGGGGCAGCGTGTCCAGCTCGCCGTCGAGCCCCAGGTCGACCCTGATGCGACCGCCGGGGGTGCGCACCAGGCGCTCCAGATCCGCGACGCCGGCAGGGGGCGCCAGCTCGGCGCCGACCCCGCGGTCGCGCAGCGCGGCGACCATGGCGCGCATTTCCTCCAGCGTGCGCGCCCCTTCCTCCTCGACCCCGTCCAGCGCCTCGACCGCGGCGGACGGGTCGCTGCCCGCGAGCACCCGGCCCGCCTGGGCGATGATCACCATGGCCGACACGTGGTGGGCCACCGTGTCGTGCAGTTCCCGGGCGAGCTGCTCGCGCTCGCGGGAGCGCACCTGCTCCAACTGCCGCTCGCGAGCGGTCACCCGGAACCGCACAGCAGCCCCGACCACGCCGGGCAGCAGCCCGAAGAGGAAGCCCACGACCTTTTCGACGACCGGGGTCTCGTCCGTGAAGGCACACAGCGCGCACGCCGCGACGATCACCGCGCCGCCCAGCACGATCTCCCGTCCCGATCCCCACCGGGGCAGCGCGTACACCAGCACGAGCACGACCGCGCCGGTGTACAGGCCGACGGGCTCGCGCGGTGCGGCGACGAGCGTGGCCACCTGAAGCAGGATCACCGAGCCGAACGCCAGCGTGACCGTCGCCAGCGGGCGGGTCCGGCGCCACAGGGGCAGCAGGCACAGCCATACGGCGAACACCACCGCCACCGGACGCCACACGACGTTCTCGCGCAGAGTGGCCTCCAGCGCCACACCGGCAAGGCCCGCGGCGAGCAGCGCCCAGTCCCGCCGCACCCGGGCGGGCGCGTCGGGCGGCCGGGGTTCGGTCCACAGGGTTCGCAGGTCGTCTCGGAGCACGGTTCTCAGCCTAGGGGCCGCGGCGTGCCGCGCATCGGCCGAAAGGACGGGTCGTCACTCCGCCCCGGGGCCGACGGATCCGCGGCCCGCGGGCCGATGCCGCGGAGCGCCGTGGCGAGGAGCCTCGGTATCGGCGGCCGTACAAGGACGGCCGACGAGGTGGTTGGAGGACCCGATGCTCTCGAAAGCCCTGTTGCGCCTGGGCGCAAGCGCCGCCCGCCATCCCTGGCGGGTGATCGCGACATGGCTGGTCGTCGCCACGCTCGCCGTCCTCGCCGCCGTCGCCTTCGGCGGGCGGAATGCGGATTCGATGACCGCTCCGGGACTGGACTCCCAGCAGGCCGCGGAACTGATCGAGCGGGCCGGCACCGGCCAGGAGGGGATGACCGCCCAAGTGGTCGTCACCCCCCTCGACGGCGCTGCGACGTTCTTCGACCACGACAGTGCGCGCACCGCTCTCACGCGGCTGCAGACCGAGGTGAAGCGGCTGCCGCACGTGCTCGGCACGAGCGACCCGGCGGGGGCACTCGACGCAGGCGGGGACACCGCCGTGCGCGGCGGCCTCGTCTCGGCCGACGGGCGGATCGCGGTCGTCCGGGTGCAGTACCCCGACCAGAGCCGGCTGTCGGCCGAAGACCTCGACGCCCTCGTCGATCTCGGCGACCGGCTGCGCGCCGAACTGCCCCTGCGCATCGAGATGGGCGGGAGCCTCTTCTACGCCTTCTCCGACCCCGACGGCGGCGCGAGCGAGTTGATCGGCCTCCTCGCCGCGGCCGCGATCCTGTTCCTGGCGTTCGGTTCGCTCGTCGCCGCCGCGCTGCCGATCGGCATGGCGGTCTTCGGGCTGACCGTCGGGGTCGCCACGATGACGGCACTGGCGGGGGTGACGGACGTCCCGACCTTCGCCCCGGTCCTGGGCAGCATGGTCGGGCTCGGAGTGGGCATCGACTACGCGCTGTTCGTGCTCGCCAGGCACCGGGAGTACCTCGCGCGCGGGCTCGATCCCCGCGAGGCGGCGGGGCGAGCGGTGGCCACGGCGGGGAGGCCCGTGGTCTTCGCCGGCGGCACCGTCGTCGTATCGATCCTCGGCCTGGCGGTCGCGAACGTACCGTTCATGACGGTGGGCGGGCTCGCCGTGTCGATCGTCGTTCTGATCATGGTGCTCGCGTCGGTGACGCTGCTGCCGGCCTTCCTCGGCGCCGCCGGCCCACGCCTGGCCCGGGCCGGCCGGATCGGCCGGGCTCTGCAGACCGGGAAGCCGGGCCGACTCGCACGGCGGCGGGACCCGGCGGCAGGCGCCGCCCACGCCGCCGGGTGGCGTCGCTGGATCGGGCACGTCAGCCGGCACCCGGTGCCGTACGCGGTCGGCGCGGCGGGGCTGCTGCTGACCGCGACGCTGCCCGTGCTCGGCCTGCGCGTCGGCCTGCCCGACGACGGCTCACTGCCCCACAGCCGTACCGAGCGCCGGGCCTACGACCTCGTCGCCGAGGGGTTCGGCCCGGGCACCAACGGTCCCCTCGTCATCGCCGCGGACCCCACCGGTGATCCGGGAGTGCTGGACCGACTCGTCGGGGCGGTCGCGGCGGATCCGGGCATCGCATCCGTCGCGCCGCCGCACATCGATCGGGCCACCGGCATCGCGACCCTCGTGGTGTTCCCGATCACCAGCCCTCAGGACAAGGCCACGGCCGACACCATCGCCCGGCTGCGCACCGACGTGCTGCCCGCGGCGATCGGGCACGGCCCGGCCAGGGCCCACGTCGGCGGCGCCGCCGCGAGCCTGGCCGATGTGGGCCAACGCACCAGCGAACGCCTGCCGGTGTTCGTCGCCGCCGTGCTGGCGATGTCGTTCCTGCTGCTGATGCTGGTCTTCCGCTCGGTACTCGTACCGCTCAAGGCGGTACTGCTGAATCTGCTGAGCATCGGCGCGGCCTACGGCATCATGGTCGCGGTCTTCCAGTGGGGCTGGGGAGGCGCACTCATCGGGCTGGAGGCGACGGTTCCGATCGTGTCGTTCATCCCGATGTTCCTCTTCGCCATCCTGTTCGGCCTGTCGATGGACTACGAGGTGTTCCTCCTCTCCCGCGTACGCGAGGAGTACCTGCGCACCGGCGAGAACGGCACGGCGATCGTTGAGGGCGTCTCGGGCACCGCCCGGATCATCACCTCGGCCGCGCTCATCATGGTGGCGGTCTTCCTGTCCTTCGCCGTCGCCGATGACCCCTCCGCCAAAATGTTCGGGCTCGGCCTGGCCACCGCGATCTTCATCGATGCCACGGTCGTACGCATGGTGCTGGTACCGGCGACCATGACACTCCTCGGCCGGACCAACTGGTGGCTGCCGAAGTGGCTGGACCGGATGCTTCCCCGCGGCCCGGTCGGCACCGACGACACCGACGCTGAATCCACGGGTGAGGCCCCGCGTCCACGGCTGGTTGACCGTTGACTCACCTCCTGCCCGCTTGGCGTCCGGCACCTCAGCGCGTCACCCAGGGGCATATCGAGTCGTGATCACCGGGTGGTCCTGGTGAGGTCCTTGATCCAGATCATCGAGGCGCGCAGGTGGAGACCGGCGAGGTAGCGGTCGGGAGTCCTGTCGTATCGGGTGGCGATGCCTCGCCATGCTTTGGGCTTCCGGTGGGAGCGACGGTGTCGCGTCCCCCGCAGCGGCCGGATGGCAGAAGGTCAACTGGCGTCACACGAAGGGAATATGATCATGTCATTCGTGCCGGAACCGATCGGAGGCCCCACCCCATGGCCGAACCACGCGTCGTCCTCGTCACCGGCGGCGGCACCGGGATCGGCGCCGCGACCGCCGCCCGGCTGCGCGCCGACGGCCACCACGTGGTGATCTCCGGACGGCGGTCCGAACCGCTGCTCCGGGTCGCCGAGGAGACCGGCGCCGTGGCCCACCCCTCCGACACCACCGACCCGGACGCCGTCCAGGACCTCGTGGACACGGTGATCGCCCGCTTCGGACGGCTGGACGGCCTGGTGGTCAACGCCGGCATCGGCCGTCCCGGCGCCGTCGGCGACCTCAGCCCCGAGGACTGGGACGCCGTGCTCCGCACCAACCTCACCGGCCCGTTCCTGCTGCTGCGCGCCGCCCTGCCGCACCTGCTGGACGCCGCCGGCGCGGTGGTCGCGGTCGCCAGCGTCTCCGCCCTGCGCAACGGGTACGGCAACGCGGCCTACGCCACCTCCAAGGCGGCGTTGCTCCAGCTCTGCCGTTCACTCGCGGTGGACTACGGGCACCGCGGACTGCGGGCCAACACCGTCTGCCCCAGCTGGGTCCGCACCGAGATGGCCGACCGGCCGATGTCCCGGCTGGCGGCCACCGCCGACCTGCCCGACCTCGACGCCGCCTACGCCGAGGCCACCCGCCTCACCCCGGTCCGCCGCCCCGGCGAACCGTCCGAGGTCGCCGAGGCCATCACCTGGCTCCTCTCACCCGCCGCCAGCCTGGTCAACGGCGCCGTCCTCACCACCGACGGCGGCCTCACCGCCTTCGACCCGGCCACCACCGCCTTCACCTTCCCGATCGGCCACCCCCGCAGCCCGTCCTGACCCGACCGCCCGACCCCGCAGGTGCCGCCACGGGTGCGGATGTCACAGGTGGGCGGGCTGTCTCGTCTCCTGTTCCGGGGACGGATTCCGAGTGCGGGACGGTGATCGTGATGCGGGTGTTCGTAGCCGGTGGGACCGGGGTCCCGCTCGTCGGCAGCGGCGCCGGCCACAGCTCCTGGGTGCACCTGGACGACGCGGCGGGCGCCACCGCCCTCGCCGTGGAGCAGAAGGCGGTGGGCGTGTTCGACATCGTCGACGACGAACCGGCGCCGGCCGCCGCGTGGCTGCCGTACCTGGCCGCGTGCGCGGGGGCGAAACGGCCGGTGCGGGTGCCCGTTTGGCTGGCCCGGCTGCTGGCCGGGGAAGTGGCGGTGATCATGATGACCGAGGGGCGGGGCTTCTCCAACGCCAAGGCCAAGCGCGAGCTCGGCTGGGAGCTGCGGTACCCGTCGTGGCGACAGGGCTTCAAGGAGGGGCTGGCGTGACGAAGGTGGAGGAGTTCGAGGACCTGCGACCGCTGCTGTTCTCGATCGCGTACCGGATCCTGGCCAGCGTGGCCGAGGCCGAGGACGCGGTCCAGGAGGCGTGGCTGCGCTACGAGGCGACGCCGACGCGGCCCGCCTCCGCCAAGGCGTACCTCGCGGCGACGGTGACCCGGATCTCGATCGACGTCCTGCGATCCGCCCGGGTCCGGCGGGAGGAGTACGTCGGGCCGTGGTTCCCCGAGCCCCTGCTGACCGACCCGTACGAGGACCCGGAGCGCTCGGCGGAACTGGCCGACTCGCTGTCGATGGCGGCGCTGTTGCTGCTGGAGCGGCTCAGCCCGCTGGAGCGTGCCGTCTTCGTGCTGCGGGAGGTGTTCGGGTTCGAGTACCCGGAGATCGCGTCGGCGGTGGGACGGTCCGGGGCGGCGTGCCGCCAGCTCGCGGCACGGGCCGCCGGCACATGGACGAGGGGCGGCCCCGGTTCGAGGCGGACCGCAGGGAACGCGAGCAGCTGGCCGACCGGTTCTTCGACGCCTTCCGCGAGGGGGACGTCGACTCGCTCCGGGACCTGCTGGCGGCGGACGTCCAGCTGGTCGGCGACGGCGGAGGCAAGGCACCGCAGCTGCCCCGGGCGATCGTCGGGGCGGACAAGGTGGCCCGGCTGCTCGCGGCCATCGCGCCGCCGTTCCGGCGGATCGGCGTGGTGGTGGAGGCGCGGCGGATCAACGGGCAGCCGGGTGCGGTGCTGCGCGACCGGGACGGGCGGGTGCTCACCGCCTGGGTGCTCGACGTGCTGGGCGGACGGATCCAGACCATCCGCTCGATCAGCAACCCCGACAAGCTCGCCCACGTCGGCCCGGTGGCGGACGCCCGGGCCGTCCTCCAGGAGGCCAACCAGGCGCGCCGGGCGGAGTAGACAGGAGCGAACGGCGCCTCACGGGAGGGGCTGGCCGTGGGCCGGGGCTGCGGGTGCATGGGGCTGTGCGTTGCGGTCGTACGGGTTGTGGCCCGTCCGGGTGGGCGGCTCAGACCTGGTCGGCCAGGCCGGCGGTGGGGTTGTCGGCGAGTTCGCGGGCCGGGGTGGTGCGGAGGATGTCGGTGGCGATGCGCTCGGCCAGGATGGGGATGAAGGCGCGGATGCGGCTGCCGTCGAAGCGGTGGAACGCCTCGTCCAGCACCCGGTCCACCTCGCCGGCCCCGACCGCGTCGTCGAACCGCCGGTGCAGGCGTTCGCCCGCCGTCCGCATCGCGGCCTGTTCCTTGTCCGCTGGTGAGCCCTGGTCCACGGTGGCCTCCGGGGGTGCGGCGGGTTCCACGTCCAGTGTCCGCCCCGGTGGCCGGAACCCGGTTCACCCGGACGGCGGATTCCTCGGCCGGACGGCCGGGTCAGCGTTCCTCGGGCAGGTCGCTCGGGCGGATCCGGTACACCTGCAGGTTGAGGTCGTAGTACTTGGTGGTCTCGCCGACCCACTGCATCCCCAGCCGTTTGGCCATGGCGATGGCGCGGACGTTCTTCGGCCGGGCCACCGCGAACAGCTCCTCCACGTCCTGGGTGAACGCCCACCGGATCAGCGCCAGACCGGCCTCGGTGGCGTACCCCTGGCCCCAGGCGCCGGGTGCCAGCTGCCAGTTGATCTCCAGGTCGTCCTGGTACGGGGGCAGCAGCCGGATGCCCAGGCCGCCGACCACCGTGCCGTCGTCCCGCCGCTGAACGGCCCACCGCCCGCGCGGGACCGGGAGGTTGGGCTGGGACTCCTGCCAGGCGTGCAGGACCGAGCGCATGGCCGCGGCGTCGGTGACGCGCTCCATCACGGGCGTGAGCCAGTGGGCGACGTCGGCGGAACCGTAGATGGCCAGCGCGTCCTCGGCGTCGTCCACGGTCCACTCCCGGATCAGGAGTCGGTCGGTGGTCAGGGTGATCGCCATGGTGGGAGCCTTCCTGCGGTGGTGGGTCGGGGCGGGCCTCGTGCCCCGCTCGCCTCCCGGCGAGGAGCCCGCGGCCGTCGGCGGCCGGCCCCCGGGTGCGGCCCCGCCGGACCCGCGGCTGCCACGGGATCTCCTCTGTGGAGTCTGCGGTCACCGCCCGGAGGTGTCGAGCCGGGACGGTGCACGGGCGGGCGGCGCCGCGTCTCAGGCCGCTACGGCCGGCGCGTCCGGGAAGGCCGGGACGGTGCGCAGTGGGGCGAGCACGGTGCTCCAGGCGACGACCTGGTCGAGCAGGGTGTTCAGCGCGGGCAGGTGGTAGGCGCCGGGCCGGAACCGCCGGTAGTCCTCGAAGTCGGTGACCAGGGACAGCGTGACCTGCTGCCGGACGTCCGCCATCTGCAGCTCGCCGGCCACCAGCCGCAGTTGCTCCACCGAGCGGACGCCGCCCGCCCCGCCGTAGGACACGTACCCGACGGCCTTGTTGTTCCACTCGGCGTACAGGAAGTCGAGTGCGTTCTTCAGGACGCCGGGGACGCCGTGGTTGTACTCGGGCGTCACGACGACGAACCCGTCGAAGGCGGCGATGGTCTCCGCCCAGCGCCGGGTGTGGTCCTGCTGGTAGCGGCCGAGCGACGGCGGCAGCGGCTCGTCGAGGTGCGGCAGCGGGTGGTCGCGCAGGTCGAGCAGTTCGAACTCCGCGTCGCCGCGGCGCGAAGCGATGTCCAGCACCCAGGCGGCGACCTGCTCGCCGAGCCGGTTGGGGCGGGTGCTGCCGAGGAGAATGCCGATCTTCAGCATGGCGGGCCTGGCTTTCCTGGCGTTCCTCGTCCGCGGCGTCCGGGGGAACCGGCGGCACCGCGGGTGGCTGACCGTGCTGTCCGGCAGATGGTCTGCCGAGCAGACGATCGGTTCAACAACCGGCCTGCGAGTACCATTCCGGATATGACCGGTATGGGCGTTTCCGCTACAAGCGGCCCGGCGCGCGCGGTGTCGGAGCCCGTTGCGCCGACGCCCGCCGTATCGGAGCCCGTTGCCCCGACGCCCGCCGCGCCGGGGGCCGGGTGCGCCGACCTGACCGGCGACTTCGGGTTCGCGCTGATGGCCGTGGCCCACGCGTACCGGACGGCCGTCTCGGCGGTCCTCGCGGACCTGCCGCAGGGCGCCCGCGGCTACCAGACGCTGGCGGCCGTCGTCCACGGCGCCGAGCCCAACCAGCACGCCCTGGCCGGCTACCTGCGGATCGACCGCACGGTGATGACCTACCTGATCGACGACCTGGAGGCGGCGGGGCTGGTCGAGCGCCGACCCGACCCGGCCGACCGCCGCCGGCGCCGGATCCTCGCCACCGCGCTCGGCGTCGACACCCTCCACACCCTGCGGCGCCGGGTCCGCGCGGCGGAGGACGGCCTGCTCGCCGCACTCGACCCCGCCGACCGCCGCGCGCTGCGCGACCTGCTCGGCCGGATCGCCCGCGACAGCGGGCCGGCGGAGGAAACGGCGGTCTGCGGGACCGACGGTTCGAGTGACCTCACCGCTCCGGTTCGTCGGGACCACTGAACCGAACCCCCACCGCACCCGGACCGCAACGCCGCTCCGCGACCCCGCTCCGTGACCGCCCGGACCACCTCCCGGCACCAGGGACGTTCCGCCCACCCCCGGTAGACGTGTGGCCCTGGACCAGTGCGCCGCAGGGGTCGATCCTGGATTCACCGCCGGTCGTCGGGCCGGGCGAGCCACCGCTCGCGGCCCGGCGCCGACGGCGCCGTCCGGCAACCGAAACACGGTCCAGAGGAGGCGCGTCATGCCAGCCGCATCCGCCTCGCACCCGCCGCGGGCCACCCGCACCCCCCTCGCCCGCCATCTGCGGCGAGCGGTCGGACGGGACGGGTGCCCGCTCTGCCGACCGGTGGACCGCGCACGCAGCCGGCTCCTCCTCTCCGCCCTGCTGGCGCTGCTCCTGGTGGTGGCGCTCGCCGTGGTGGTCGCCCTGGCCTCGCTCGCCACGCTGCGGACCGAGGCGCGGGAGGCCGCCCAGCACCGCCACCGGGTCACGGCCACGGCCACCTCCACCGCCGCGGAGGACCCCGGCCCGGCCTCGCTGGCGGCGCACGCCCAGGCCGTCTGGACGGACCCGCAGGGCGTCACGCGGAGCGGCAGCATCGAGGCGCCGGCCGGCACCGCGGTCGGCGAGCAGGTCCCGTTGTGGATCGACGACCAGGGCGCACCCGCCGAGAGCCCGCGCTCCACCGCCGAGACGGCACTGTTCGCCACCGGGTACGGCCTCGGCACCCTCGTCCTCGGGAGCGCGGCCATCGCCTCCGGCTGCGCCGTCCGTCGCCGGATCCTCGACCGCCGGGCCGAGCGCGCCTGGGAGCCGGACTGGGAACTCGTCGAACCGCTCTGGTCCGGTCGCGGCCGTCGCGGTCGCCCGGAGGCGGGCGAACGCTGAGCGCCACCGCATCCGCACCGCATCCGCAGCCGCGTCCCCGTCCCGGCCGGGTCACACCAGCAGCACCGGGCAGCGGGGGCCGCGTCCGGCGAGGTGTGGGCGTCGGCGGCGTCCACGCAGGCGGGCCGGGTGCCCTCGGCGATCCACACGACCACGGTCACGCCCCTCACCCTCCGGTCGGCCCGAGGCCCTGCGCCCGTGCGGCTCCGCGTGGCGCCGCGGCTCAGCGCACCCGGCCGCGCGCCTTCAGTGGGACGGGCGGGAGCTGTGGGGCGTCGAGGCGGGTGCCGTCGTAGCCGTGGACCTCGCCGAAGCGGGTGCCGGTCATCCAGTCCCGGCGGGCCTGGGAGATCTCCTCGCCGGTGCGGCCGATGAAGTTCCACCACATCACCAGCTCCTCCTCGAACGGCGTGCCGCCGATGAGCAGCAGGGAGGCGTCGGTGATCGCGCGGATCGGCAGTTCGGTGCGGCCGCAGCCGAGGTAGAGCATCGAGCCGGGTTCGAGGCGGACCCCGTCGACCTCGCTCAGGCCGCTCATGGTGAGCACGGCGTACTCGAAGTCGCCTTCGAGTGGGAGGCGTTGGTGGGTGCCTTCGCGGAGGGTGAGGTCGGCGCCGACGAGCGGGGAGTGGATCGTGCCGGGAGAGGTGGCGTGGTCGAGGGTGCCGAGGATGACGGTGGCGGTCAGTCCGGGGGCGGTGACGGTCGGCAGCTCGGCGTGGTGCTCGAAGGCGGGCGCCGTGTGCCGGTGGGCGTCCGGCAGGGCGACCCAGAGCTGGGCGCCGTGGAGGAGGGGGGAGTGGGCCCGGGGGGTCTCCTCGGAGTGGCTGATGGCGTGGCCGGAGGTCATCAGACCGAGTTCGCGGGGGCGGACGGTCTGCAGACTGCCGAGGCTGTCGCGGTGGAGGATCTCACCCTCGTGCAGCCAGCTGACGGTCTGCAGGCCCATGTGGGGGTGGGGCGGGACCTGCATGCCGGGCTCGTCGGCGATGTCGTCCGGGCCGTAGTGGTCGACGAAGCACCAGGCGCCGACCATCCGCCGGCCCAGGTTCGGCAGCAGCCGCCGCACCACCGTGGAGCCGCCCAGGGCGGTCGGCTTCGGCGGCAGCAGGTCGCGCACCGGGCCCTCGGCGCGGTGGCCGCCGCAGTGGGTGGGGGAGGGGCGCAGGTCGAGGTCACTCATGGCGGCCGGTCTCCTTCGCGTCGTCGGGCGTGCCGGCGGCCGTGCTGTCGGGCGTGCGGTCGGCCGCGTGGTCGGCCACGGCGCGGGTCGTGGCGTCGGCGGGGTGGTGGCGGTCCGGCTGGGCGACGATCGGGGTGCCCTGGCTGACGGCCCGGGTGACCGGCGTCCGGTCGGCGATCTCCAGCAGTCGGGCGCGCTGGGTCGCGTCCAGCTCCCCGGTCAGGTCGATGCGGCGGGTGATCCGGACGGCCGAGTCGGGCCCCTTCTCGTAGCCCAGGTGCACCCGTACGGTGTCGAGCGGCCAGCCCTTGCGCCCGGCGTACATCCGCAGGGTGATCGCGGTGCAGGAGCCGACGGCCGACAGCAGCAGGCCGACGGGCGTGGTGGCGGTGTCCCGGCCGCCGGCCGACTCGGGCTCGTCCGCGGCGAGCCGGTGGTGGCCGGAGCGGATGTCGACGCGGTGGTCCTCGCCGGTGCTGGTCACCACCGCTGCCGCCGAGCGGACGTACGGGTCCGCGGCGGCCGGTACGCCGGTGGTCACGATGGGCTCCACGGCAGTGTCCACTGCGTTCTCCACGCTGTTCTCCATGGTTCTTCCTCCCCCTCGGGTCCGGACTACAGGCCGAACTTGGCGCGCTGGTCGGCCGGCACCAGATCGACCTGGTCGGGGTGCTTGAGCAGCCAGCCGCGGACGAACGGGCAGTACGGCAGGACCGCCAGCCCCTCCTCGCGGGCCGCGCCGAGCGCCGCCTCGATGAGCGCGGCACCCAGGCCGCGGCCGCCGAACGCCGGGTCGATCTCGGTGTGGAGGAAGGCGATCTCGCCCTCCGACCGGTAGTACTCGGCGAAGCCGGCCGGCTGCTCGCCGTCGAAGATCTCGAAGCGGGACTCGTCCTGCCGGTCCGTCACACGGGTGCTCATGGGGGTCCTCCGGTTCGCGGTTCCACGCGGGTGTTCGTGGAAGTAGTTTAGAGTTCAATCACTTTCGGATCAAGCCCGCCTCGCGAGCCGCCGGCCCACCCCGGACGCTACGGCGCCCGCCCGGTGCCCCGCCGCAGCAGGACGGGCCCGGCGGCCCCCGATCCACCACCCGGCCCAGCGCCGCACCGGCCGCCCCTCGCGCCGCCCGCGCCGCCCGCGCCGCCCGCCAGGTGTCAGCGGAGGTCCGGATGGGGAGGCGAGGGGTGCGGGTCGCCTGACGGTGGGCCAGTGCCGCCGGTGGCCCGCCGACGCGAGGGGGAAGGGAACGACGCGCGGGGTGGACGTACTGGCGCAAGACGATCTTCTTCTTCTCGATATCCGCCGTGGCCGGTGCGGGCGTGGTGGCCGTCGGCACCTACGGTGAGGGGTTCGGGAAGGACGACGACAAGAGCTCGATCCACCTGATCGGCGTCACACTGACCGTGGTCGCCGTGCTCGGCACCTTCGTGGAGAACCACCTCGCCGAGCGGGCCAGGGCGAGGGCCAAGGCCCGCGCGATCAAGGCGGAGGCCGAGCTCGGCAAGCTCTACGAGGAGATCCTCCCGGCGCTCGGCGCGAGGGCGAAGGCCCAGGCCGCCCGGTACCGGGCGCTCGCGCCGTCGCCGGGCGCGCTGCCCGATCCGGCGCTGGAAGCCGAGTTCGACCTGCTGGTCAAGAAGGTGCTGGAGGGCGCGGTCGAGGTGATGGCGCCCAAGTCCGGCGCCCGGGTCCGGTCCCGCAGCGCGTACTACGACCTGCTGCCCTCGGGTGACGGCTACGCCCGGACCACCGTCGCCGCCCGGCGGCGCAGCGGCTCGCCGCCGGAGGGCACCGGCGCGGGGGTCGTTCGAGGCTGCGCCCCGCCGGCTCGGGCGTCGGCGCCCCCGCAGGCGCGAGCGGTGAGCGGGACCGCTGCGCAACCGGCGCTCCTCGCGCGTCACACCTCACGCCTCGGGCCGGACGGCCAGGGTCGCGCCGGTGACCAGAAGGGTGGCGAGCAGCAGCGGCAGGCCGGGCCCGTGGTCGTCCACCAGGGCCGCCCCCGCCGCGGCGCCCGCCAGCATCGCGGCCACCGCGACCACCCGGCGACCCCACCGCGGGTTGCCGCCGCCCGCCAGGGTGGACTCCGCGGCCAAGGCGGTCAGCGTCCCGGTCAGCACCGTGGTGGTGACGTCGGGGACCCCCAGGCTCCGGACCGCGCCGTTGCGCAGACCCATCGCCACGGCGAGCAGGGCGACCAGCACCAGCGTCGCCGTCCCGGCCGGCACCGTGGACGCGACGGCCGTCGCCGCCGCCAGCAGCACCGCCTCGGCGGCCAGCACGCCGCGCACCCACACCGTCCGGGACAGCCGGCCCAGCAGCCCGGCCGCCCGGCCCGCGCCCACTGCGCCGGCGAGGAAGGCGCCCACCGACACCACCGGCGCGCCGAGCGAGAACCCCGGGGTGCCGACCGCCGCGAACCCGACGACCACCACGTTCCCGGTCATGTTGGCGGCGAAGACGTGCCCCAGCCCCAGGTAGCCGACCGCGTCGAGCAGCCCGCTGACCACGGTCAGCACGACCAGCGCACCGGGCAGCCCCCGGACGCCCGTAGCGGTGGGTGCGGCGGGGGAAGGGTGGGCCACGGTCGTCCGTCCTTGTCGTCCTGCGCCTTCAGCGCTCTGTGCCTCGGTCGTCACGTACCCCGGTCGTCCCATCGCTCAGTGGTCACGTACCTCAGTCGTCACGTACCTCAGTCGGTTCACCGCCATGTCGGCATGACGCCCTGTCGACCTTGAGCCGGGCGGCGGTGATTCCGTCCCGCCCCGCCCGGCCGCTGTGATAGGTCTGGCCGCCTATGGACACCGACACCGACATCACGTTCACCACGGAGAAGCCCGATCCGCGTCCGCTGGACGTCCGTTGGATCCACGGCTCGACCTCCTCGAAGCACAACACCGACCCGGACATCCAGGTCCACGCCCGCGACGAGCACACCTACGTGCTGCGGCAGAACAAGGCGGTCCACTACGAGGCGCCGTTCCTCTACCTGCTGTTCGGCAACGAGCGTGCCGTGCTGATCGACACGGGGGCGACCCCGGAGGCCGCGTACTTCCCGCTGCGCCGCACCGTGGACGAGCTGGTCGACCGGTGGCTCGCCGACCACCCCCGGGAGGACTACCGGCTGCTGGTCCTGCACTCCCACGGGCACGGCGACCACGTGGCGGGCGACGGCCAGTTCGCCGACCGGCCGGCGACCGAGGTGGTCGCGCCGGACCAGGCGTCCGTCCGCGCGTTCCTCGGCCTCACCGGCGACCCCGGCCAGGTGGCCCGGCTCGACCTCGGCGGCCGCGTCCTGGAATGCCTGGCCACCCCCGGCCACCACGCCGCCGCGGTCACCTACTACGACCCGCACTCCGGCTTCCTGCTCACCGGCGACACCGTCTACCCGGGCCGCCTGTACGTCGCCGACTGGCCCGCCTTCGCCGACAGCATCGAGCGGCTGGTGCGGTTCGCCGCCGACCGGCCGGTCACCCACGTCCTCGGCTGCCACATCGAGATGAGCACCACCCCCGGCCGCGACTACCCGATCGGCACCACCTACCAGCCCGACGAGCCGCCCCTCGAACTCCCGGTCTCCGTGCTGGAGGAGATCCGCGACGCCGTCCGCGAGCTCGACGGCCGCCCGGGCAGCCACCCGTATCCCCGGTTCGCCGTCTGGTACCACCCCAGCTGACCGCGAGGGCAGGCGAGGTCCCCCTCGGGGCGGTCCCGAGGGGGCGCCGGAACATTCCCAGCTCACGCCCTCTGTCCTGCGGACGGAACTGCCGCCAGGCTGTGATGAGTTCACCGCCCACCCCGGCTGGAGGCCCGTATGGTGTTCCGCAGCGACTACCCCGACATCGCCCCGCTCGACCTCCCGATCCACGAGGCCGTCCTCGGCGGCTCGGCCGCGTTCGCCGGGCAGGCCGCCCTGGTCGACGGGATCACCGGCCGCTCGGTCAGCTACGCCGAACTGGACGCCGCCGGCCGCCGGATCGCCGCCGGCCTGGCCGAGGCGGGCGTCCGCAAGGGCGACGTGGTCGCGCTGTACAGCCCCAACACCATCGCCTACCCCTCCGCCTTCTTCGGTGCGACCCGCGCCGGCGCCACCGTGACCACGGTCAGCTCCCTGGCCACGGCCGGCGAACTCGCCACCCAGCTCCGCGACTCCCGCGCCCGCTGGATCATCACCATTTCCGCGTTCCTGCCCGTCGCCACCGAGGCGGCCGCCGTCCTCGCCGCCGAGGGCAGCCCGATCACGGAGACCTTCGTCTGCGACGAGGCGCCCGGCCACCGCTCGCTGGCCGACCTGCGGGCCTCCACCGCCCCGGAGCCGCTGCCGCGGATCGACCCCGGCACCGACGTGGCGGTGCTGCCGTACTCCAGCGGCACCACCGGCCTCCCCAAGGGCGTGATGCTCACCCACCGCAGCATCGCCACCAACCTCGTCCAGACCGGCGCCGTGCACAGCACCGCGCCGGGCGAGCGGATCCTGGCCGTCCTGCCCTTCTTCCACTACTACGGTTCCGAATGACTATCGGGGCTTGGATGCGTAGCCGGGCACGCTGACCAGCACTTATCCACGAGGTGGAGTAGATCCTCGACTACGCTCTCCAGGCGCTCGATGGTGAGGATGAGCGACGCGGGCGGGGTGTTCTCGATCCGCATGTTCCGCGCTTCGATCAGTCGTGCTCGCGCCATCTGGATTCGCATGTGGTCGGCCGGCGAGGGTGGTCGGCCGCTGGTGTGACTCACGGTTCTCCTGTCGTGCTTCGTCCCGGGTGGGGTCCGGTCCGCGTGTGGGCAGGTGGCGCCTCTAGTGGTGAGGGGCGCCACTGCCCGAACGTTCGAACGGATGTTCCCATATCGGTAGGTCGCATGCCTAGCGACTTGTCCAACGAATGATCATCGGATCGGTATTGCCCTACCCGGGACCTGGGCTAACCCAGAAGATAGGCGATCCCTACTGTGGCGCTACACGCACCCCCGGGTACCAGCAGGGATACACATGCCGCCCGCGCCGTACGAGCGCGTCATCGCGGAGATCCGCCGACGCATCGCCCGCGGCGACTGGCCCCCGGGCCACCAGATCCCGTCCCGGACCGAACTTGCCCGGGAGCTCGCCATCAGCCCTGCGTCCGTCCGGCGCGCCATGGCAAGCCTGCGACGCACCGGCGAGCTCGACGGATCCGCCCGCGCGAGGCTCTTCGTGGCGCATGCTCCTGCTGTGCGCACGCTCCTCGACCCGGACGCTGAGTGGCCGTATCCCACCGGAGACGGCGCGACAGGCTCCTGCCGAGCCACCTCGGACCTGGCGGAGCGGCTCGGTGTCCCGGCCGGCACACGCCTGTCGTGGCGTCGCACCGAGTGCCTGGATCCCGACTACCGGCCCAGCCATCTCGTCACCGCCTGGTGGGCAGGCGCCCGACCTCGCGGGTGGGAGAGGTGCGAGGCAGAGGCGGCGCTGGACCACCTGCGGTTAGACGAGGCCGATCAGCTGGGCCTGGTAGCGGGAGTTCCTACCTGGCGTGTGACGCGCACCAGGTTTGGTGTGGACGGCCGGGCCGTCGAGACAGCGGACCTAGTCTTACCCACCGACCGGTGGAGACTGCGACTCCGATAGCCGCTCACAGGGGTCGGCAGCCCGAATCCGCATCATCCGCCGCTCGGTGCCCGGCGAGAGGATCAGCGGGGCCTGCCAGCGGCCGTCCTGCCGCAGGCGCTCGGCGATCCGGTAGCGCCACTCCCGGGACGTGAGCACGTCGCGGGTGCCCTGGTAGGAGGGGATCCAGATGGGGGCTTCGTTGGCGGCCGCCCAGAGCGCTGCGAGGCCGTCTTGCAGGCCCGGGTGCGTGGTGGGGTCGGCGAGGCCGTCGATGGACACGGTGACGGGCCCAAGCGCGGTCATCGCTGGCCCGTCAGGCAGGCGGTGCACTTGACGGTGTCGTAGTCCCGGACGAGGTCGCCGTCGGGGACGCTGAGGGTGCCGGCGGGGTGGAGGGGCGGTTCGGGTGTTCCGCAGTCGATGCAGGCCTCGGCGTGGAGTCTGGCGGGGCTGATGTCGCTGGTGCTAGGGGTGTGGTTCGCTGTCACACGAACACGATCCCCCGCCGGAAGCCCGGGAAGTGTCCCAGTGTGGGACACATCGTCAGATGGCCTTGGCCCAACGGGCGAACGCCAGCAGCTGAGGATCCCGGCCGCGGTCGAGGCGGACCATGGTGGCCAGCTCGGTGCGGACTTGGCCGTGCTCGCGCACGTGCTGGGGGGCGATCTGCCGGGCGACTTGCATGGACTCGCGGGCGTGCTGCGGCCTCCCGAGCGCCATCTGGGCCCGTCCGAGGTCGATGTAGTAGTGGGACCGCCGCTCGGCCGGGAGACTGCGAGGAGGGACCCAGCGGGTCGCGGCGGCGACCGCCTCCGTGAGATCGGCGGGCTCGCCGAGTTCGACGGCGACGGCGAGGCGGTGGATCTCCAACGAGTCCGGGCCCACTGCGGTGCCGTCGTACAGCTGCTCCCGGACCGCGGTCGCGTACCGGGTTGCGGCGGCGAGGTGCTCGCGAGCTGCGCCGGCGTCGCGCATCCGGCCAGCGACTACGGCGGCGCGCATGTGGAGGGCGCCGGCCGCGGCGGTGGCGCGTTCGCCGCGCGGGCTGCTGATCTGGTCGGCGGCCCGCTGCAGGGACTTCAGGCCGGCGGCGAGGTGGCCGCTGGCGAGGTACGTCTCGGTGCGGACGTAGGCGGTGGCCGCGGCTAGCGCGGTGTCGCCGGTCTGGTTGGTGGCCCAGCGCATGATCTCGACGAGGCGCCCGGACAGGTCGTGGTAGCCGTACTTGTAGGCGATGGCGTCGGCGGAGCGGACGGCGAGGGCGAGGAGGTGGGCGGCCCTTTCGCGGTCGGGGCCTTGGTCGACGGCGCGAAACAGCTCGGCAAGGAGGCAGGCAACACCTTCGGCGAGCTGCCCGTACTGGGAGTCGACGCGCTGCCGGGTCGCGGCGGCGACGTCCTGGGCGACCTGATTGAGGGGCCGGATGGGGCCGTCGTCGGGGAGGTCGTAGGTGGCGATGATCTGGCGGATGCCGGGGATGGCGCTGTGGACGCGGCTGTCCGTGCGGCCCGGCCCGTCGAGGAGGGCCTCGGGTGTGGTGCCGATGGCGTGAGCGAGGGCGTGGAGGATGCTGTCGCTGGGCCAGCGGTTGCCGGCTTCGATGTGCCGGATCATGCCGTAGGAGACGCCGGAGAGGTCCTCGACGCGGCGGCGGGTGAGTCCGGCGGCGAGGCGGGCGGTTTCGATGCGGGCGCCGAGAGCTGCGGCGGTGGTGGTTGGCACGTGGGGAACGGTAGTTGAGGTCAGCGGGCGGCGGTGAGGATGTCGGCGAGTTCGGTGAGCGTGTTGACGGTGTAGTCGGCGTCGGGTGCCGAGGTGGTCAGCCCGATGGGGCCGCGGCGGATGTGTGCGGTGCGGAGGCCTGCCGCGTGGGCGGGGGTGATGTCGTTGGCGGGGTGGTCGCCGACGTAGAGGATCTCGTTCGGTTGGCCGGGCGCCCAGCTGATGACGTGCCGGAAGAAGCCGGCGGCAGGTTTGGCGATGCCCCATCCGCCAGACGTGGCGATGTCGTCGGCGGGCAGGTGGAGGCAATGGAGGAGCGCGCCGACTTTGGGGTTCTGGTTGCCGGCGATGCCCACCCACAGCCCGGCGTCCCGCAGTTGCTGGAGGGCTGGGCGGACGTCCGGGTAGAGGTCGGACTCGTCCAGGGCGTCATCGGCGCCGACGGCCCGCCGGGCGCGCCATTCGGCGGCGACGTCGATGCCGGGGCGGATGATCCGGATGGCGTCCGCGTTGTCGCGGCCCTGAGAGAGGACCGCTCCGACGAGCGCGGACATGGTGTGCGGCGGGACTCCCAACCAGCGGGCCCAGTCCGCCCAGTAGCGGGTGTCGCTGGTGAGGGTCTCGCCGATGTCGAACACGACGGCACGGATCGCGGGCATGCCGGGAGCCTAGCGGCCGTAGCAGTGTGAAGGCCCCCACCTGGGGCGGGGGCCTTCGCTGCTACTTGGGCTGCTCGTCGCGTGGCGGCCGGTGCTGGGCGTCGATGAACATCCGCGTGCGCTGGATCATCATGACGGCCAGCAGGAGAAGTAGGCCGGTGCGGATCCCGCGGAGGATCGTGGCGGTAACTCCGGTGGGCCACAGGGTGATGAGCACGGTGTACAGGCCGAGTGCTCCTACGGCGGCGGTGACGGTCATGACGTGCCGGCCGTAGCGGGTGCTGCGCCAGGGGGCGAGCCGGTGGTAGGTGGCAACGGCGACGGCGGAGGTGAGGGTGACGAGGCCGGATGCGCCGAAGTTGGCGAGCTGCGCACAGTCCATGTCGTTGATCATCGGTATCCCTCCATGCTGCTCCTGAACAGCTCCGCGAAGTGGTTGGCTTCTCGGACTGCGCGAAGCCGTGCAGCTGTCGCCTCTACCTCCCTGGTCTGGCGTTGTGCCTCATCGCGGGCGCAGGTGGCCCGGTACAGGGCCTGCGTGGCGTCCCGCTGACCCGGCGTCGGGCGCGAAGTGCGGCGGACCAGGGAAACGCCGCTACGGCGCCGGCAGAGCAGGCGTCTCATCCACCTTGGTGTCAGGGCCATTGGTCACCTCCCCTGCCCGGGGGAGTGAGCGGAGGAAGTAGTCCGCGGTGCGGGACAGCTCCAGGAGCTCGCCGGCTTGGTCCTGTGCCACGTGGCGGGCCTCCTCTGACACCTTGTGGGCCTCGCGCCAGGTGTCGCGCTCGGCTGCGAGTTCGGCGAGCCTGGCGTCCCGGTCCGCCCTGACGTCGTCGAGGACGGAGCGCGGGACGAGGTTGCCTCTGAGGATCAGGAGGACGATGAGGGCGACGAGCCCTGCGGCGCCTCCTTGGAGGGCGCCGACTGCGGTGACTTCAAGCACGGGGCGCCCCGTTCGGTAAGCGGCGGTTGTGGGTCACTGCTTGGTGGTGTCGCCTACTCGCGCCGGACGTCGGCCGCGGGGACGGGCGGCGTGACCTGGGTGCGGGTCCACATGGCGGCGATGGCGGCGGCGGCGCTCATGACGACGGCCTGCTGGTCGGCGCTCCAGTCGAGGCCGAAGCCGACGGCGAGTGAGGCGGCGGCCTGGATCAGGCCGAGGGCGGCCGCGGCGATGCCGCCTTCGTGGGCGAGGTAGGCGACGATGAGGCCGGCCGCGGCGGCGGCGACGGCGTTGATGGCGGCCTGCTGGTCGGGGGTGACGTGGAGGCCGAACGCGGCGCCGAGCTTGACGAGGACGGCGATGAGGGCGAGCCAGAGGGCGGGTTCCCTGCCCCAGATCTTCATGTGGTGGTGGCCTTTCTCGGTGGGTCGGTGAGTGCTTAGGCGGTGTGCGGGGTCTGCGCCACGTCGATGTGGACGTTGACGCCCGCGGCGAGGGCCTGCTGGACGGCCTTCGCGGCGTCGTCGCTGATGGCCTGGATGGCCGCGAGGACGGCGGCGGTGTCGACGTTGTTGTGCTGGTCGAGGATGAGCCTCAGCGTGGCGGCCTGCGCGGCGAGCTGGCCCTGGATCGCGGCGAGGGTGGCCTTGGTGGCGCGGGCGGCGAGGTCGAGGCCGCCGAAGTATTCGCCGAGGGTCGCGGTGCCGGCGAGCTGCCCGTCCGGGCCCCAGTACGGGAGCGGGGCGCCGGCGATCTGGTCGGGGGTCATGTCGTCCTCCTCGGACGTGGTCTGCTCGCCGCGGGCGACGGCGAGGATGTGTTCCATGGGCAGGGCGCCCGGGTCGCCGTGCAGGTTCTCGGGTGCGTGCTGATGCCCCAGCCAGCCGGTGAAACGGCCCCACTCGGCGAAGGAGAGGCGGACGCCGTTGTTGGCGCCGTAGCTGGCGGGGTACGGCTTGAAGGTCAGGCCGCTGGTCAGCGGGATGTTGTGGTTGTCGTGCAGCCAGCGGGCGAGCCACGCGAGGTCGCGCACGGCCCAGTCCGGGGGCGCGGGCCAGTAGATGTGCTGGATGCCGGCGCGTGCCCACTTGGCGTGGGTGTCCGGGTCGCAGGTGCCCACCAGCTCGATCTGGAAGACGTTCGCGGTGTTGGTCTGCACTCCGCCCGGGGCGTTGACCAGGGCGCGCGCACTCTCGTCCACGTCGTAGTGCTGGTAGGTGACCAGCCGCTGGGCACGGAAGTCCGGGACGAGGGTGACGGTCGGCGCTACCGCGCCGTCGTCGTAGTCGACCAGCGTGGCGCCCTCCGTCGTGTGGACGGCTACGCAGTTGACCTCCATGTCGGAGCCGCTGTACCGGCCGTCCCCGAAGTACAGGTCGAAGCTGGCGCCCGGGATCCTCTGCGGGCCGGTGCGGGTCATGGTGCCTCCGGATGGAGAGTCCGCGGCACGGGCCGCGCGTGGCCGGGAAGCCACTCCGCGCGCCGCTAAAAGTGGTGGCTCCGACACCAGGAACAACAGACCCACCCGCATCGCAGGCCGCCTGAAGTCCCGGCGCCAGTCGGCAGCCACACGCCCGCAGCGCACACAGCAGCACGGGCCCGCCGCAGGTCAGCGCCTATGCCTGTGACCCTCCAGCCAGACCAGGCGCATCGCGTCACGTCGGGCCCGCACCCCCACCATCACGCGCTGACATCCGGCCGCCTCAACGCTCTGACCTGCGTTTCCAGCCCCAACCAGCGGCGCGCCTACGGTTCCTGGTCACGGTCCGGTCTGCCTCCCAGCCCGCCGGCCGCAAGCGGGGCCCGGTCATCGCGGGCCTGGGCCCCGCGTCAAGCCCGCGAACCGCCCGCGAGGAGGCACCCCTTGGCACCCCTGGATGCTTTCGGCTGGATGGCCGACCGCGCCGGATGCGGAACGATCCGGATCCAGCTCCCACTCGAAGCGCTCCGTGCCCGCGGCTACGCCACGGCATTCTCTGAGCGGATGTCGGAGCACCTGGAGACCCGCACGCTGATCGGGCAGCGGGTGTGCAACGAGGGCCCCTCGGCGGTGTGGCAGGAGCTGTCCCGCCGCCCGGACCGGCCGCGGCTGGTGTTCGAGGTTGACGACGACCTGTGGAACATCGACGGCTCGTCCCCGGTGGCCCATGCGTTCTTCACCCAGCCCGACGTTCTGGCCCGCCTGGAGGCGAACATCCGGGTAGCGGACGCGGTCACCGTCACCATGGAGCCCCTCGCCGAGCAGGTGCGCCGCTTCAACCCGAACGTCCACGTCGTCCCGAACTACCTGCCCGCCTGGCTCCTGCAGCACGAACGGCCGCGCCGCGACGACGGTGCGGTCACCATCGGCTGGGGCGGCTCCGCCACGCACCACATGGACGTGCAGGAGATCGGCGCCCAGCTCCGGCAGGTCATGGCCCGCAACCCGCACACGGAGCTGCACCTCATCGGCGCGGACTACCGCAAGGAGTTCGGCGCCCGGGAGCGAGTCCGGCACACGGGCTGGACGGCGACCCCGGCGGACTACTGGCGGGCGATCGATTTCGACGTGATGCTCGCCCCGCTGCGCGCCCACGTGTTCAACGCCTCGAAGTCCGCGCTGCGTTGCCTGGAGGCGGCGATGCTCGGCATCCCGGTCATCGCCTCCGACTACGGGCCGTACGCCGCGTTCGTCCGGCACGGCGAGACCGGCTTCCGGGTTCGCCGGGACCACGAGTGGGGCCGGTACCTGCGCGACCTCGTCAACGACCAGGCCATGCGCGAGGAGATGGGCGCCGCCGCCCGACGGCAGGCCGCCGACTGGACGATCGAGGGCAACGTCGACGCCTGGGCGGAGGTGATCACGGCATGCCGAGAGTCGACCTCCCGGTAGCTGAAAGCCTCTTCCAGCGCCGCATCGCCTGGGCCGACGTCGTCGTCGCACAGAACCCGGACCCGATGCCGCGACCCCGCTACCACTGGCAGGTCACGTACCTCTGCCCGGCATGCGACGCGAAGGAGAGCGACTTCGGTCCCGGCCGGGAGATCCCTGAGGACGGCCTTCCGGATACCTCTCACACCGAGTTCGGGCCGCTGCTCCGAGCCCTGATAGCCCGACACCACTGCCCCGAGACCTCCACCCCCGCGGAGACCCAGCGATGACCCGTGTGCTTCTCACCGGCGCCGGCGGTTTCGTCGGCAGCCACGTCCTGCGCCACCTCCTCGTCAACACGGACTGGCACATCGTCTGCCCCGTGACGTTCCGACACCGCGGCAACGGGGACCGCATCGCCTCAGCCCTCGTCGGCAACGACGCCTGGCACCAGCGAGTCGACGTCGTCATGTGCGACCTCGCGGCGCCGATCTCGACGACGACTGCGGTCCGGCTCGGCGACATCGACTACATCCTCAACGTGGCCTCCGAGTCGCACGTCGACCGGTCGATCGAGCAGCCCGGCCCGTTCATCCGCAACAACGTCGACCTGATCCTGAACCTGCTGGAGTACGCCCGGCTGGTCCGGCCCCGGATGTTCCTGCAGATGTCCACCGACGAGGTTTTCGGGCCGGCGTCGCCGGATCACGACCACCACGAGTGGGACACGATCTGCCCGTCGAACCCGTACAGCGCGAGCAAGGCCGCGCAGGAGGCCATCGCGATCTCGTACTGGCGGACGTACGCCGTGCCCCTGGTGATCACGAACACGATGAACATCATCGGGGAGATGCAGGACGCCGAGAAATTCGTGCCGCGCACCATGCGGGCCCTGGCCGCCGGGAAGCGCCCGATCGTCCACGTCAGCCCCGCAGGCAAGCCCGGCTCCCGCTTCTACCTGCACGCGAGGAACCTCGCCGACGCGTGGCTGTGGCTGATCCGGAACGCCGAGGTGCAGACCTACGCCGACGGCCACGACCGGCCCACCCGGTACAACGTCGTCGGCGAACGCGAGGTCGACAACGTCGAGATGGTCGGGCTCATTGCCGACGCCATGGGCCTGGGAGAGCCGGAGCTGGACCTGGTCGACTTCCACTCCAGCCGGCCCGGACACGACCTGCGGTACGCCCTCGACGGGGCGAAGCTCGCCAAGGCCGGGTGGAAGCCGCCGCTGCGCTTCGCGGACTCCCTGCGGTCCACGGTGCAGTGGACGATGGACCACCCGCAGTGGCTGGAGACGTCGTGAGGCGGGGTGCGCGGGTCCGCGGCGGGATGCTCCCGCTTCTGATCGCAGCTGAGCGGCGAGCCGCCGTGGCGGAGCACGAGGCGGCCGCGTACCGCCGGCAGGTGGAGGCCCTGATCCGGGAGCTGCAGCGGGCCAACGGCGCTGACGAGGAACTGCAGATTGGCAGCGTCTTCCTCTTCGCCGACGAGGAGCCGACGGAGGACACCCGATGATCCCGGCGGCCTGGTTCGAGCCCGACGGCCTGACCATCTCGGGGTCGGACCCGATGGGCTCGCTGAGGCACCACTGGCGGGCCGTCTTCCGCTGCCCGGCGTGCCACACCCTGACCTACCGGCCCGGGCCGCTGTACCTCATCACGCGGGGCGACCCGCCGGCGCCCATCGACGCGGCGCACGTCGAACTCCTCGCCGCTGTCATCGCCGAGCACACCTGCCAGGAGGGATCCAGTGCCTGACCTCATCATGCTCGTGCCGACCCGCGGCCGCCCGGAGAACCTGTGGCAGCTGTGGCTGGCCTTCCGGGAGACCTGCACCGCCGACACCCTCCTCGTCGCCATCACGGACGACGACGACCCGCACCTCCCCGGCTACGAGCAGCGCTACGACTGGGCCGCAGGCGACCCCAGGCTCCGGCACATCACCGGCCCGCGGCTTCGCCTCGGCGGCACCCTGAACGCGGCCGCCCCGGTGTACGCGCACCAGTGCCCGCGGATCGGGTTCCTCGGTGACGATCACCGGCCGCGCACGGTCGGCTGGGACTCCCGGTACATCGAGGCCCTCGATGCCCTCGGCACCGGCCTGGTCTACGGCGACGACCTGATCCAGCACCAGGCCCTGCCGACGCAGGTCGCCATGACGTCCGACATCGTGCTCGCCACCGACCACATGGTGCCGCCGGGGATCGTGCACCTCTATGCCGACAATGCCTGGCTGACGCTTGGCCAGGCCCTCGGCTCGATCACCTACCTGCCGGACGTGGTCGTCGAGCACTGCCACCCGATCGCGGGCCGCGCCGCCTGGGACGAGGGCTACGCCGAGGCGAACACCGACGAGCGATCCGACGCCGACCGCGAGGTGTTCGAGCGGTGGCGGGCCAACGACCTGGACCTGTGGGTCCAGCAGATCCGGGAGTACCTGCGGTGAGCGCGCCACTCAATCTGACGGCCGAGCAACTGCGCCGGTTCGCTGCCGCACTCGACCAGCTCGGCGAGATCACCAAGACCCATGCGGTCACCCTGACGCCCTACTCACGGCTCGAAGTTGGCATTGACGACAACGTGCTCATGGTCGCCTGGGACAACGACGCCCAGGCCTACGTGGTCAGCGACCGGAACGGAGACTAGGCATGGTCGAGTACCGCTTGTTCGCGGGCGATGTCCCGCACGTCTCCACCGCCGCCTTCCACGCGGACCGAGAGCGGGCTCCGCACCTTGAGCAGGCCACCCACCGGCCCCGCCTGGAGGCTGCGGCCCGCCTCATCCAGGACGCCGCCGAGAGGCTGCCGTGTGAGGATCGGACCGTCTCCGATCTCGGCTGCGGCGACGGCGGCCTGCTTTCCCTCCTGTGGAACGTCGGACTGCACTACTGGGGCTACGACTTCCAGCCTTCCAACCGGGCCGGATGGGAGGAGCGTGGCGTCCGCGCGTTCGCCCTCGACGTCTTCGGCGCCGACCGTGCCGCGGTCACCCTCGGCTCGATCTCGGTCTGCACCGAGGTGCTGGAGCACCTGGCCGACCCGCACGACGCGGTCCGCTGGATCGGCGGGCACTCCCGGTTTCTGGTGGCGTCATCCCCGTGGAACGAGAGCCCCGAGTCCCACGACGAGTGCCACGCATGGGCCTGGGACCACGACGGCTACCGGGCCCTGATCGAGCAGGGCGGCTACACCGTGCTCCGCCACGAAACCGTCGGACAGTTCCAGATCATCCTCGGGGAGAAGCAGTGAGCGCCCGGCTGCACATCGTTGACCACGAGAAGATCGACGGCCACGAGGCTGGCACCCTCGTCAACCGGTCGTTCTACCTGAACGACATGCCTCGCCTGATCCTGCTGTGCCGAATCTTCGGCCACCGGCCGGTCGTCGACGGCTACGACACGACCACCGCCATGGCCCGCAGCGCCGCCCGCTGGGTGGCGTGTGGCCGATGCGGAGTCCGACCGAGCCCCCAGGGTGACCTCGACCCGGATCAGTGGCGCCTCGGCCAGCGCTACCCCGGGCCCTTCTCGGACGCTGCGCCGCCAACCAAAACCGATGCGGCCCCCGCACCCCCCGCCCGCCCGCAGACACCCGGCCCGTGGCCGACACAACCGACAGTCACCTTCAGCGGCCAGCTCGTCATCGGGCGCAGCACATACCGAACCCTCGGAGCAACCCTCAAGGTCGGCAACGACGGCAGCGAGAACGCCCTCGCCTGCAGCCTACGACTGGGCCGACTCGGCGCCCTCTACCTGAGCTCAGGCGACTACGGCCGCCGGATCCAGCGGCGCCTCAACGCCGGCACCTACGAGTCGCGGGTGATCGAGGTCGCGGCGCATGACGGAAGCCTCTGGTGGAAGCTCTGGGCCCCGCGGGACTCGTGGACCAAGGGCACCCCGCGGTGGATGGATGGCAACACCGTGCTCAACCCGATCGACCGGTGGCTCGGCCCGGTGCGTTACTCCTACGAGGACGTGGGCCCGAAGCGACCGGGACGGGTGGTCATGCCCGAGGGTGATGTACACGAGGTGACACTCCAACTCCAGCGGCAGCGCAAGGGGCGGCGACGCGGTCGATCGGTGGAGTCCTGGACAGTCGACTGGACCTCCAGCCCGGGCATTCCGACCCGTAACCACTCGTGGAAGGGCGATGAGGTCCTCGGCTCCGGCACCGACGTGTCCGATGCTGCCGTTGACGCAGGTCGGTGGGCAGAGGAAGCGTGCGCCCGGATCGCCGCCGCCATGTCCCGCGACCGTTCCCACCATCGCTGGCGCGGCCCGTCGACCTTCCCTCAGCCGGAGCCCGAGCCGGACTTCGACGTGGAGGTTTCCTGATGCGGGTACTCCTCACCGGCAGCGCCGGGTTCATCGGCCGCCACCTCCACCGCGCCCTCGACGAGCGCGGATGGCACGTCACCACCTGCGACCTGAAAGCCGCCCACCGCGGCGACGCCCTCGACCTGTTCCGCACCGACCGAACCCGCTACGACCTCGCCATTCATTGCGCCGCCATCGTCGGCGGCCGCGCCAGCATCGACGGCTCGCCACTCGGAGTCGGCACCAACCTGGCGCTCGACGCATGGTTCATGCGCTGGCTCACTGCCACCAAGACGAGGCGGGCCGTCTACTACTCCAGCTCGGCGGCGTACCCGGTCGCCCTGCAGGGAGAGGACAGCGGCCACCGGCTTCACGAGGACGACATCGACCTCAACCGTCCCGGCCGGCCCGACGCCACCTACGGGCTCGCCAAGCTCACCGGCGAACAGCTCGCCCAGTACGCCGAGGCGGAGGGCTGCCGCGTCCACGTGCTGCGCCCCATGTCCGGGTACGGCACGGACCAGAGCCTGGACTACCCGTTCCCGTCCTTCATCGACCGGGCGCGCCGGAGGGCGAACCCGTTCGAGATCTGGGGCAGCGGCCGGCAAGTCAGGGACTGGATCCATGTGGATGATCTAGTGGGCGCTACGTTGGCGGCGGTTGATCAGGATGTGCCCGGCCCGGTCAACCTGGGCACCGGCAGGGCGACCACCTTCAATCAGCTCGCCGAGATGGTGTGCAGCGAGGCCGGCTACCGGCCGCAGCTCAAGCACCGCCTCGACGCCCCCGACGGGGTGCAGTACCGCGTCGCCGACCCGACCAGGCTGCTCTCCATCTACCAGCCCCGCGTCAGCCTGGAAGAAGGCATTCGCAGGGCACTCAAGGACGGGTCATGAACCTGCACGAATGGATCACCGAGGTCGTCGAAGCACGCACACGGTTCGCACAGAAGGTGGCTCAGGAACCGCTGCACGATCCCGGTCTTGTCGCTGATGCCCTGCGTCGCTGTGAGGCCGATCGGCGGATCCTCGCCCGGCACTGCCTCGGCACTGGCGTCAGCTTCTACTCGACGGCCTGCGATGGCTGCGGCTATGACGACTGCGGCCCCAACGTCGAGAACCTGAACGACTGCCCCGAACTCCTCGATCTGGCTCACGCTCTCGGCATCACGGACGACGAACTCGCAGCCCTTGAGCGGCCCGAACCACTGTTTGCGATCCCGTCAGTGAAGCGGACGCAGGCGACCATCCCTGCCGAGCAGACACCCGCCACCTTCCGCCCCTGAGGAGGAACACTATGCAGCTCGGCATCTCAGTCGTCGTTCCCACTCACCCTGCCCGGGTCCGGAACGGCATGACGAAGCGGGCGGTCGGCAGCGTGTTGGGCCAGACCCTGCCCGCATCAGCGATCCTGGTTGAGCAGGATCTCCACCAGGCCGGCGCCGCCGCGACAAGGGACCGCGGGCTGCGGAAGGTCACCACGGAGTGGACCGCGTTCCTCGACTCCGACGACCAGTTCCGACCTGAGCACCTAGCGGAGCTGATGGCCTGCGCCGAGGAGACCGGCGCCGACTACGTCTACAGCTGGTACCTGCCCGTCGGGTTCGGCTCCGACCCGCTGCCCCACTTCGGCAAGCCCTTCGACCCGGCGAACCCCACCCAGACTACGATCACCGTGCTCGTCCGGACCGAACTCGCACAGACGGTCGGCTTCCGCGAACCCCCGCCGGGGGCGCTGATCGACGGGGAAAGATTTGGAGAAGACTTCCTCTTCACCGTGGAGTGCCTCGCCGCTGGCGCCCACATCGTGCACCTCCCGAAGCGGACCTGGATCTGGAACTACCACGGCTCCAACACCAGCGGCCAGCCCAACCGCGGCGACGCCCGCTCCTAGCCGACCGCCCCGGCCTGCTCCGGCCACGGCTGCGCCTGCCCCTCCAGAGCCGCCAGCTTCGCCTTCACGTCCGCCAGCTCACGATCCCGCTCCGCCACGAGCACACGGAGCTGGGTGACCGTCAGCGTGAGTTCGCTGTGCATTCGGATGTACTCGTCCAGGACCGGCGCGAGTGGCACGGTCATCTGAGGGTCAGCCATCGGTGGATCCTTCCTCACGCGACTCGGATCAGGCGGATCCACGACCCGGCGAGGACCCGGGTGGCGGTCGCGTTCGAGCTGTTCTGCGCCCACTTGAACTGGGCGTTCCCCGCGGTGCCGGCGGTGACGATCCGGCCGCGCACCGAGAGGGACGTGTACGGCGGGCCGGCACCGTAGGTGCCGAAGGCCACGGTCGTGCCGCTGGCCTGGGTGTTGGCGGTGAGGCCGCCGCCGGCGCCAGTCGACATGCCGTTACCGGCCCAGAGCATGGACGCGCTGGCCGGCAGGGACCAGTCGCACTTGAAGTCGCCAGCGGAGAACGCCCCGTCGTAGACCACGAATCCTTCGAGGTGGTACTCCGCGTTGGCTGCGACGGGCAGCAGCAGGTGGGTGTCGTTGACCAGGGTGGTGGAGCTGGTGACGGACTGGGTGGCGGACTTGGTGACGGCCTGGGTCTGTCCGATGCCGGAGACGGTGAGGTTGCCGCTGAGGGTGGTGTTGCCGGTGACGGCCAGGGTCGAGCTGAGTGTGGTCGCGCCGGTGACGGCGAGGGTGCTGTTGAGGGAGGTGGCGCCGACGGCCCGCAGGGTGGAGTTGAGGACGGTCGCGCCGGTCACGGTCAGCGTGGAGTTGAGGGACACGGCGCCGGAGAACGTCATCGCAGCGAGGACGGCAGCGCCAGCGGAGGGGATCTCAACCCACGAAGCGGACGCCGGCGAGCTGCCGTTGGAGACGTAGAGGCGCCCGGTGTCGGACTCGCGGATCGGCAGGCCCTTCCACACCGTGGACGGCCTGGTGCTGGAGGTGCAGTCGCGGTAGCCGATGTTGAGGTCGATCGCATCGAGGTTGTTGAGGAGGTCGGTGACGACATTGACCAGCTCGGACCCATCGGAGGCGGTCTTGTAGAGGCCGAGGCGGGTGGTGGTCGTGGACATCAGGCCTCCAGGGCTGCGCGCCGAGCGGGTCCGGCGGCATCGAGCGGCAACGGGTTGGGCTGACGGGCACCGTGGACGTGGGCGTGGATGGCTGCGACGCGCGCCGGGTCGGGGCGGTGCTCGCGCAGGATGTCGAGCGGGTGCGGCCCGCCGGCCTTGGCCTTCACGTGGGTGATGGTGACGCGGGTCTTGGCGTCGGCCACGCGCGCCAGGTGCGCCGCTGCCCGCCCGGCCCGGGTGTTGGCGGGCGGTGTCTGGTCGGTTTCCATCCAGGGCTCGTGGAGGACCACCTCGATCAGCTGCTCGCGGTCCGCGTCGAGGTCGAGGCCGAGTTCGGCGGCCCGCCAGGCGAGGGTGTCGGCTGGGAAGAAGTGGCCGTGCAGCTGTCCGTCGGGACGGGTGTAGACGAGCCGGAAGATGTCGCCCTGGTCGCGGGTGATGCGGCTGGACTCGGTGAGCTGGTACTCGGGTGCAGGCATGGACAGCTCCTCTCCTTAGACTCGGAAGATCCAGAACGCGAGGTTCGCGCCGCCGCTGGCCGCGGCGCTGAACGAGGCGGTGAAGCCAGTGGTGTTGGCGCTTGTGACCTGGGTTGTCTTCAGCGCTCCGGAGTCCGCCAGGGTGACGACCGGCGCCATCGTGGACGCCATGGTCGTGCCGTAGCCGAAGCTGACGGTCGTGAGGCCGGAGACGTCCTGGTAGCCGACGAACAGGGCGTCGCGGTTGGTGAGCGCCGAGAAGTAGTTGTGGAAGTACCCGCTGGAGAGGATCAGGCCGTCGTCGTGGACGGACAGGTAGTAGTCAAGGGAGCCGTCCGTATTGCCGAGGGACGCGGCACTGCGGGAGATGGCGACGTACCCGCCCTTGCGGTTCTGGTCCAGGTCGACGAGCGCGAGTTGGATGCTGTTCGGCGTCAGGTACAGGCGCTCGTAGAGGGTGTCTGCGCCGACAACGAACGTGCCGCTGTTCAGGCCGAGGTTCGCGTCGGTGCCGGTGGAGACGGCGTTGATGTAGGCGTAGTTCGAGCCGGAGGTCGGGTAGAAGCGGATCTCCGGGAGAAGCGTCGAGGTCGGGTTGATCTCGACACGGCGACCGGTGGTGCCGGAGAGGAGTTGGCCGACGATGGAGACGGAGCCGTCCGCGGAGGCGATGTTCACGGTCTGGGTGCCGGCCGCACTGTAGGCCTGCAGCCCGGCCGAGTTGAGCTCGACGCGGGCGCCGGTGTCGCTGGTCTTGATGCGGGAGCCGACGATCCAGTCCGCGCTGATCGTGCCGGCGGTGACCTTGGTGACGGTCAGGTCGGAGATGTGGGCGTCGTCGATCAACAGCGCGGTCGCAGTGGCCGCGGCGCTGGGTGCGGACTTGTTGCCGGCGATGTCGACGGCGACGACGCGCACGTACCGGGCGGAGGTCTCCTCGACCTGGACGGTCGTGACGACGGGGATCTGCGCCTGCAGCATGCCGGAGGTGGCGGAGACCTTGCCCTTGAGGGTGGTCGTGGAGGGGGTGAACGTGGGCTCGTACTCGACATGGACTTCCAGGTGGTGGATGTCCGCTTCGAGGTTGTACGTGCCGCCGGTGGCCTTGCCGAGGGTGTGCGTGATCTGGAGGGCGATCCGGGAGCCTGCCACGCTCGGGGCCGCGGGCGTGCTGGGCGGGATGTTGTCGGACGTCGCGACGAACGTGGTCGTGCCGGACCAGTTGCCGGCGTTGCCGGCCTTGTCGACGGCGCGGATCTGCACGTCGTAGCCGACACCGGGGGACAGGTCCTGTAGCTGCACGGAGGTGTCGCCCCAGGCGACGTACACGGTGAGCCACTGCCCGGTGGGGGCGGCGAAGGGCTGCCGCCACTCCTGGAGGTCCATCCAGCGGACCTGGGAGAGCTGGGCCCAGGTGGCGGGGTAGATGAGGTCGGTGTCGACGGCGTACCGGATCTCGTAGTGGTCGCCGTCGAGGATGCTGCTGCCGTCGGTGTTGTTGGGCGCGTTCCAGGCGACGATGACCCGGGAGCGGGTGAAGCCTTTTCCGTCGAGGTAGGCGGCGCCGGAGAAGGGCGTCACGAAGGTCGGGATGCCGGGGATTGAGGTGTCCGCGTTGGGCCGGGACCCGACCGGCTCCGCGGAGGAGTTGTTGAGCTGCCGTTCGAAGTCGCCGACGACGACGCTGGTGGTGCCCTGCTCGAAGGCCACGTAGTCGGTCAGGTCGGTCCACGTGCCGGCGCCGGACCGGTAGGCGACGGTGTGCCCGGCGGTGACGGGCCACGTGGTCTCGGTGACCTGCAGCTTGAGCGGGTTGAGGCGCTGGCCGCGGAAGACAATCTCGTTGCCGGTGTCGATGAGGCCCTTGTCGGGGTCGTATGCCCAGACGTAATCCCCGGGCGAGAACGAGCCGTCGATCTCGTAGTCGGCGGTGGTGAGGGTCAGGGCCCGGTGCGGGCCGACCCACTGGGAGAGAGCGAGCTGGGCGCGGACGGTCGCGTTGGTCTGCGAGGTGGCTGACTCCGACACCATGCGGGTCATGACCAGCGTGTTGCCGTGGATGTCCTTGTACGGGTTCAGGCCGGGGTTGATGTCCGCAGAGCCGGTGGCGGTGGACTCGCCCTCGCCCTGGGCGAGGAGGACGACCCGGGTGGTGAAGTCCTCCACGTCCTGCGCGAGGTTGAGCTGTCCGGGTAGGGCGCGCAGGGACATGTCCTCGCCGGCGCCGCGGCGAACGATCGCGCACTGCGGCGTGGTGACGAACAGGTTGGACTCGGGGCCGGCGTCGATGGTGCCGTTGCCGTTGACCCGCCACGACACGGGCACGGACGTGGTGGACATGGTGTCGCACACGTAGCTGATGGCCTTGCGGGAGGTCTGCCACTGGTGCGTGCCGGAGTACGTGCCGGTCACGGAGTACAGGGTGCCGACGGTGATGGCGCCGGAGGCGGGCAGCAACCCGGTGATCGTGGTGGCGAAGCTGGCGGAGGAGAACTGGGTGGCGTTCTCGAACACCGAGCCCTTGTCGTCCTCGTCGCCGAGCCACATCTCCATGCCCGCGCCGCCGATGGTCACCTTGTCGCCGGGGACCTTCGTGCGGCCGTCGTCAGCGCGGGTGCCAGTGCGGAGCACGCCGACGTACCGGGCGGCGGTGAGGAGGCCGTCGCCGGCGGTGCGGACGTCGACCCGGCCGGGGATGATCGCGACGTGCCCGAACTCCACCAAGGCGTCGAGCGTCTCGCGCGGGGTGGTGGGGAGGAGTTCGAGCTGCCAGCGGCCGAGCGCCGTGAGGACCTGGTTGACGGACATCAGCGCCTCACCACGAACGTCGACTCGGCCAGGGCGCCGATGTACTGGTTGCGTAGGTCGGTTGCCGCGTCGCCGGAGACCGCCGAGCCGCCGCCGGCGACGACGCCGAGGTAGCAGTCGAGCGTCGCCGTGCTCGCCTTGGAGACGCCGAGGTTGGCGTGCGCCGTGAACGTCCGCGCGCTGCCGGCGGTGGCCCGGTTGCCGTCCGCGTCGTTGCCGGTTGCGACGACGTACCCGGACGCGGTTGCGCTGGTGTTGGTCTCGGCTGTGCGGAGGTAGATGGCGAGGGTGGAAGCTGCGCCCGACTGGAGGTAGGCCTCGACAATGCGGGAGCCGCGGCGGAGGGTGAGGTCGAGAGTGGCCCGGCCGGGGGAGCGGGGGGCGGTGAGGCGGAGGATGCACTGCTCGACGTCGTTGCGAAGGATCGTGGCGGTGTCCCACGCCGAGACGTTGCTGCCGCCCACGGTGACGTTCCACAGCTTGCTGTGCCAGGCGCTGCCGGTGTACGCCTGCACGTCGATCACCCCGGCGGTCGCGGTCGGTGTGACGTTGACGAGGCCATTGCCCATGGTCCAGGCGGCGACGGGCAGCGGCTGGGTGACGCCCTCGATCTCGAACCCGGTTCCGGTCGCGGCCGCGGTGTCGTTGATGCGGACCCGGCCGGTCAGGTAGCTGCTCGGGTCGCAGCCCCAGCGTGGGGACGCGCCGGTGGGGATGCCGCGGTACACGGTCATGGTGCCGTCGGCGCCGGCGCGGGTCATGGTGGAGGGGCTGGTTGCGCCGGTGTAGTAGGTGGTGTGGCCGATCGGCGGGGCGTGCCAGGTCTCCCCTGTGAGCGAGAAGTCGTTCGCCCTGACCACGCCGGTGAGCCTGCTCTGCAGGTCGATCTCACCGGCGGCGCCGAGCCGTTCAAGGCTGACCTTCCAGGTGGAGGTAACGGCGTCGTTGACGTACTCCCGCAGCGCTGCGGAAGAGCCCTTGACGGCGTAGTAGCCGTTCCGCTCCGGCTTGTCCGTCCACGTCACGGCGACAGGTACGCCCTGTTCCAGGCAGCGAACATTGTCGTGCCGGGCGACGAGGACGGCGCGGGTCAGGGGCGGGCTGGATTCCTGCCCGTCCAGGTCAAGGCTCGCGTCGCCTCCGGTCTCGGTGACGGTGAACGTCTCCCTGAGCTGGGTGCGGCCGAGCTGGATGGTGCCCCAGGTGCCGGGCATTAGCGCCCCCTCGCGCGGTCGCGGTTGCGGATGGCGTCGGACAGGTCGCCGGCCATGGCGTCGGCGAAGCGGCGGCGGGCGTCGGCGTCGGCCATGAGGCTGGCGTCGTTCACGTTGATGGTCATGTGGATGGTGACAGCGCCGGCCGCGGGCGCTGGTGCGGCTGGCGCCGGGGCGAGCGTGGCTGTGGCAGTCCCCGTGCCGACGGCGGCACCCGGGGTGAGCAGGCCGCCGCCGATAGCTGCGGGGGTGACCTGCAGAGCAGCCGCACCAGCTAGGGCGCCGGCAGCGGCGGTGACCTGCTGGGTGCGCTGCAGCATGCCCGTGGCGAGACCATCTCCGATGGATTGGCCGGAGTACAGGGTCCAGCCGCGGCCGGAGAACGGGCCCTCCTTTGCGGGGGAGAAGGGCAGCAGGTCGCGGGCGTCGGCGAGGACGTTCCGCACGGCGTCCTTGACGGGGCCCGCCATGGAGCGGATGCCGTCGGCCAGACCACTCATGATGCGGCGGCCGGCGGTCCAGAGCATGCCTGCGGCGTCCACGACGGCGCTGGCGATCTGGAGCGGCAGGTCGAAGAACATCCGGACGACGGCGGAGAGGATCCCGCTCACGACCTGCTTGAAGCTGTCGAAGGCGCCGGACAGGTCGCCGCGCAGGAGCTGGGCGACCATGCGGAGGGCAGGGACGACGATCTGCTGGATCTGCGCGGCGAGTTCACCGGCGAACACGGAGGCGAGCCGAGCAACCATCGTGATCACCGGGGTGAGGAGCGACAGCAGCGGCGGCAGGAGCGCGCCGAGGAGCTCGGCGATAGACGCGAGGACGGGGGCGAGGGCGAGGGCAACGTCGGCGAACGACTGTCCGAGCTGCGCGAGCGGCAGCTGCTGGATCAGCTGGGTCAGGATCGGCAGGAGGTTCGCCGCCAGGACGGTGAAGATCCCGACGACGGGCGCGATGAGCGTGGGCAGGGCGCTGAGGATCGGGCTCAGCCCTTCCTGCAGGGCCTGGACGGCGGCCTGGATGACGGGCTGCAGGAGGCGGAACCCGACCCCGACGGCGTCGATCAAGGGTACGGCGGCGGGGAGGAGTTGGGCGGCGAGGGTGCCGATCAGGCCGATGAGCGGCGACGCCGTGATGATCATTTGTCCGATGGCCTGCGCCGCGGATAGCAGGACGGGACCGAGCGCGGCGATGATCGGCCGCAGACCCTGCTCACCCAGGGTGCGGATCAGCTCCTGCACCGGCCCGGCCAGGGCGGTCAGGGCAGGGCCGAGGACGCCCAGCGCCTGGCCGACCAGCGGGCCGACGGTGGCCGCGAGTTGGTTCAGAGTGGCGAACAGGGCGGTCAGGGCGCCCTGCACCTCGGGGCTAGCCGTAACCTTTCGCAGCTCCGAGAAGACCGAGCCGAGGACGCCGAGCGCATCCCCGCCTGCCGCGGCCGCAGCCTTCATGACATTGCCGAGGGTCCCCGCAACGTCCCCCAGCAGACGGCCGAACTGCCCGACCAGGGACAGCGCCGAGTTGATCGTCTCGGTCAGCTGCCCGGACGCGAACGACGCGGCCAGACGCTGACCGAATCCGCCAAGGGCGTCACCGACTGCGGAGGTGATGCGCTGGAAAGCAGGCCCGGCAGCGGCCGTGAGCTGCCCGAAAATCGTCAGCAGCTGGCCGGGCGCCTGCTGGAGAGGGGCGAGGCCTTCGTTGATGCTGGCGAACGCCTGCTTCAGCGTGCCGGTCTTGGACAGCTGGTCGACGGCGTCCATCGCCCCGAGCGCCATCTGGTTCAGCACGGTGGCGGTACCGACGAGGCCGTCCCGCAGGTCCGGCAGCACTTGGCGGGCGACGGTGGTGAGCTTCGCGCCGATGCCCTCGAACAGGGCCTGCTGCACATCCAGGCGCAACGAGTCCCACGCGGGCTTCAGCGCGATCACTGCGTCGACAAACTCGCGCGCGGCGGGCGCCAACTTCGCCATGGCGTTGCCGAACGCCGCCGCGCCGGCCGCCCCCGCCTGCATGGCGTCCGCGATGGCCTGCTGTGCCTGCGCGATGCGGATCGCCCCGTCCTCGGCGGTGCGGTCGGCCGTGATCCGCGCCTCCGACAGGGTCAGGGTGCGGTCCATGACGTCCTGCTGGGCGTCTGCGACGTCCTGCGTCGCCTGTCGCACCTGCTCGTTGCCTTCGACGCCGGCTCGGGTGGCGGCCTCGGCCTCCGCCTTCAGGCGGCGCTGGGCGGTCTCTTGCTCGGCCAGGTTCTGCACGGCCTGGTCGTAAGCGAGCTGGGCCTGCTGCCGCTGCAGCTCACTGGCCTTGGGGTCGGCCATCGTCTCGTGCAGGTCCTGCTGGGCCTGCTGGACGTCGAGGACGGCTTGGCGGTGGTCGAGTTCGCCGTCGGTGAGCTGCGCCTGGTAGTCCTCCAGCTGCTCGGCGGCGTCCTTGCGGGCCTGGTTGAGGTCGTCCTGTGCCTGCTTCTCGTCTCGCTGAGCGGTGGCCAGGTCCCGTTCGGCGGAAGCGACTTGCTGGATGGCGCGCCGGTTGGCGTCGGCGGCGTCCCGGATGGCGAGCTTGAGCTGCTGCTGCGCGTCAGCGAGCGCGTGGGTGGCGGACGCTGCTCCGCCGGCGCCGCCGGCCGCGGGGGCGAATGCCTGCTTGAACGCCCCTCCGATCCCACCGAGGCCGACCTTCAGGGTGCCGATGATGCTGATCAGGGAGCCGAGCGCCGGGGCCGCGACCGCGGCGGCCGGGCCCATCGCGATGATCGCCTGCCCGAGGGAGGCCAGGGCCGGCACGGCGGGCCCGGCTGCCGCGACGAGCATGCCGATGCGGCCGCCGAACATGCCGACGCCGCCTGAGGCGCCGGACGCGCTGGAACCGACACGGCTGAACATGCCGGCGAGCGGGCCCAGGTTCGGGCTGTCGACGTCGATCCGCACGTGCCGGTTACGGGTGAGCGTGTCCAGCCGGGCGCGGGTGTCGCCCGTGACCAGGTTGGCGCGGACGTCAATGATGCGGTCGCGGGTGAGCCGGTCCAGCTGGGTGAGGTAGCCGTCCGCCCGCAGCCGGGGTGTGACCTGTACGAACTGGTCGCGGGTGAGGCGTTCGAGCTGGGCGAGGTAGGTGGTGGCGTTCAGGACGGCCGTGATGTTGACGACCTGGTCGCGGGTGATGCGCTGCAACTGCGTGAGGTAGGTGCCGGCCTGCAGCTCCGGGGTGATCTTGACCTTGACGGCCAGGTTCTTGCCGAGCTCGGCAAGCTGCGCGCGGGCGGCGCCGTCTTCCAGTTTGACGAGCGCCTGCAGGTCGAGCTTCTGGCTCTTCAGCCGGGCGAGGTCCGCGTCGTACTTCGACCGGTCCATGCTGACTTCGACGAAACCTTCGGCGACCCTGAACGACAAGGCGGTTCACCTCCTACTCTGCTGCTCGGGTCATGCTCACCACGCCGGGGAAGGACATCCGAAACGCCGCCAGCTCCACCTGCGTGGTTCCGCTACCGCCGGACTGCGCCCGTTCCGGTGCGGCTGCCGGGCGCGGGCTCTGCCGCTCGCGCTGTTCCTCGATTCGCGCCGCGATCACCCCGTCGTACGCGGCGACCCGCTGGGCGAGCTGGACGAACCGGCGGCTGCCGATCTCCCGCTCCTCCAGGTCGATGCCGTAGAAGGCGAGGAAGTCGGCGTCCAGGTCCGCTTGGTGGTCGAGGATCCAGGCGATTTGGCTGAGCCGCTCGGCGACCGCTGCGGTCAGTCTTTTCCCGACTCCGGCGGGCCCGCGATGTGGTGGACGACGGCCCGCAGGATCTGCTCCAGGTGGTCCTCGGTGACGTCGTCGGACTGCTCCAGCGCGAGGTACGCGGTCGGGCCGAGGAGCCGCTCCAGGATCCGCTGGGCGGCGCCGAGTTCGCCCTCGGCGCGCTGAAGGCGCATGAACTCCAGGACCATGGTGCGAGGCACCTTCCGGGGGATCCGGAACTCCTCGTCGCCGAGGTAGAACAGCGGCACGCTGTCGGCCGGCCGGTCCTGGTCCGCGGGCGTGATGCGGATCGGGGTGAAGCCGGTGTCCGGCGCGGGGGCGGGAACGGCGGTGGTGGTGCGGGTGCGCGGGGGCATCGGTGTCTCCTGGTGCGGGGTGGAGGGCGGGGGTGCCCGGCGGCGTGGACGGTCGCCGCCGGGCTGTCACAGGGGCGCTACGACGTCGCCTCGGCGATGTGTAGCGGCGCGATCGCGCTGCTGACGTAGTGGGCGGCGAACTTCGCCTTCAGGCCGGTCTGCTTGTCCTTCGTGTAGCCGAGCTCCAGCGACTCGACGTTGAGGACCCTCCGGACGATGACCCGTCGGCGGAAGCTGCTCGGGCCCCAGCCGTCGAAGAGCACCGCCGAGTAGTTCGGCTGGGTGGCGCTGGAGGCGGACGCCGGCTCGAACGTCTTGTAGCCCGAACCGGAGGCCGCCGTGCCGCCGTTCATCAGCGTCGACAGGTTCTCCAGCGTGGGCTCCGCGAGAGTCGTCTCGACGCTCATGTCCCGCTTGGTCAGGCGGGAGCCGGCTCGGTCGACGATCTGGTCGACCTCTAGGGCCGTGTAGGTCTGGTCGACGACGAGCTTGACGCCGTCCATGGTGCCGCCCACGTCGGTCCAGGCGGACGCGGCCGGAGTGGCGTTGATGGCCACGTTGGTGTCGGCGGGCTCGGCGGCGCCGAACGATCCCTGGTAGAGGGTGGCGGGTCCGAGGATGAGGTTGGTGGTGGTGACGGCCATGGGTCAGTCCCTCCTGGTGGTTGCCCGGTTGGGCGGGGTGGCGGCGTTCGGCGAGGTGGAGGGGTCCTCGCTACGCGTCGTGGTGGTGCGGGTCACCGGTAGGCCTCCCGCCGGATCGGGAAGGAGTGGTGCCGGAACTGCGGGTGGTACCGCAGCGGCACGGTCTGCTCGTCAGGGATGCTGCGCGGGCAGCGAACCGGCTTGGCCCCGGTGATGAGGAACTCCAGCTCGGGCTTGCTGTTGTGCACGATCACGCGGCCGCGCCACGTCCACAGCTCGCGTGACTGCTCACCCTGCAGCGCCCAGCGCTCGCTCATGACACCTCCACCCAGTTCAGGACGAGCCCGAGGTCGTAGCGGGCGTAGGAGCCGGGATCGTCCGGGATGCGGCGCGGCTCATAGGCCGGGTACGCGGTCAGCACCCGGGCGTGCGGGTAGCCGGCGGGCAGCGTGAGGAGCCGCGGCGTGTTCGCGTGGTCGAACGTTGCGGCGACGATCGTCTCGGCGAGGACGTTGGCCTTATTCCACGGCGGCCGGTTGCTGGACGGGGCCACAGCCCAGCAGGTGACCGTCAGGGCCGGGGAGCGGAGCGGCACGTACAGGCCGGTGTTGCCGCCGGTGGTGCCGACGGTGACGAACCCGGACGCCGCCCAAGTGGTGTTGTCGCGAGGCAGCTTCGTCGCGACGATGTCCCCGACGGCGCCCTTCAGCCAGGCCTCGGCGACGAGTTCGGTGGTGGCCCGTAGCGTGAGGGTCATCGCAGCTCCCGGGCCTGAAGCAGGGCGGGCCGCAGGAACGGGTGCGGCGCGGTGCCGGGGTGGTTGACCTTCGCGACCGGGTGGTCCGCGCCCTCCCAGAACAGGGCCTTCGCCGTGTTCGGCCGGATGACGTGCGGGGCGGTGCCGTACTCGACGTACTTCCAGTAGGAGACGTCGGTGGAGACGCGGCCGGTGAGCCCGGAGACCTCCCACTGAATGCTGGCCTTGAGCCGGCCGGTGTTGACGCGGGCGTACTGGCGGGCGTCGGCGGCGATGTCCTGCATGAGGTGTGCAAGCGACCGCGCGAGAGCGGCGTCGAGGTGTGTGTCCGCGCTCGGGTCAAGCCTGATCGTCATCGCCGCCGTCCTCTCCGGATCTCGTGGCGTGTGCTGGGGTGGCCGCCCGGTCTCCCCGGGCTCGTTGGCCTGTTCAGTTGATGAGCGTGAGGTCCAGCCGCAGCTCGGGTGTGAAGCCGAGGCCGACGACCGGGGTGACACTGTCGATGGAGTAGACGCGGCGGGTCCGCTCGTCGCGGATCCGGTCTTCTTCGGTGACGTCCGTTCCTGCGGGGACCCGGCCGACGGCCGAGCGGACGACCCGCGGGTTCCCACTGACCGGGGTGCGGGCGTTGCGGGTGGCTTCGATCAGGCTGGCGGGGATCCGGGTCTGGGCGTCCGTGCCGGCCTCGGTGTCGAGGTCGATTTCATCGCCAAAAGAGTCGGTTCCGACACCACGAAGGACCGTGATCCAGGTCGTTGCGATCACGGCGCACCGCCCATCGGGAACCAGGGCTGCGACTCGTCGTTGCCCTCCGCGAGCGGGTCCGGGCCGAGCCAGGTGTTGCCGTCGACGTACGGGGAGCGGATGTGCACCGTGCGGGAGCGACGCCAGGAGAGCCGGTTGATCGCCCGTGCGGCCATCGGCGCGAGGACGACCGCGTCCGGGCCGAAGTTCGCCGAGACGCCATCCTGGGACTGCGCGGTGGTGTCCATGCGGGATTCGATGCCGGGCTGGCCGGGCCGCCACGCCGCCTGGTAGGCGACGGCACGGCCGAGCCAGTACAGGTCCCGGGAACGGATTCGTTCGGTGTCCGCGTAGGTCCGGCCGGTGAAGATCTCGATGTCGGCCTGCGCCTGGGTGATGCTGCCGTCGGTGACGTCGACGCCGGTGACGCTGAGGACCGTTGCGGCGTCGGTCCACGCTTCCACCGTCATGACGGCCTCCTGGGTCGCGGGGTGCTCCTCGCGCCGGGTGGGTGTCGGCGCGAGGAGCGAGGGCGGGTCAGCCGACGAGGATCGCGGCGCCGGCCGGGTGGCCGTAGGCCCAGCCGCGGCGGGCGCGCATCTTGAGGATCGACTCGTCGGTCAGGGCCGACAGGCCGTCACGACCGTCGATGAACACCGACTCCGGGCCGGAGCGGATGCCGAGGAGCATCAGGTCGGTGCTGACGAAGCACATCAGCGGTCGGCCGGTCGGGGCTGCGGTGGCGGTCGGGGAGGTTCGGGCACCGAGGGACCAGGTGATCGGCACACCGAAGATGGTGTCCGGGGTGCCGGCGAGGCCCTGGATGAAGATCGGCTCGTTGGTGGTGTCGACGACGCCGCGCAGGTACTTCCGGAACGACGGGTGCGCGATGGCGACGGTCGTCGCCGGGTCGAAGTAGTCCCCGGCCTCCAGGTTGCCGAGGGAGGTGGAGAACTCGGCGTAGGTCGGGGAGCCAGCGGTCGCGGCGACGGTGATGTTGGTGTCGGCGGTGTAGCCGAGCGTCGCGTCGGTGGTGTGCAGCAGGCTGTACAGCGACGTGAACGGGACGCCGGTGCCGGGTGCGGCGGTGACGGCGAGGCACGCGTTGTCGATGATCTTCGCGTAGGAGACGCCCCAGTCCTTCATCTTGGTGGCGAGGATGCTCGCGACGGAGTCGTTGATGTCCTCTTCGGCGACCCGGACCGCCTTGCCGAACTTCTTCGCGGTCAGCGTGACATCGTCGTTCGTCGACGTGTCCTCGCCGTAGGTGCCGCCCTTGTCGACGACGTCGACGCCCATGCCCGCGGACCGCGGGTGGTGCCGGGTGTCGGAGCCCATCGGGACGCGGGAGGCCTTGGCCTCCACGGCGGAGATCTGGTTGATGCGGGTGATGACGGCGGAGTCCCACTCCTCGGGGATCCACGCCTCGTAGGTGTTGCGTGCCACGGTGCCCTCCTGGGCGGTGATGGGGCGGAGCGGTGTGTGGCTCGGGCCCCATCACGGGCGCCTCGGGCAGGTGCAGTGGGCGTGCCGATCACCGGCGCGCACAGGTGTGACGGTAGGGCGGGGGATCAGCCGCCCTGCAAAATGCGGGCGGCGTGCCTGTCCCAGGAGTTCTTGGGCTTGTCCGGGGCCGGGGACTTGGGGGCGGCGGTGGGTCGGGCCTTGGGCTTGGTCGCCTCGGGCTTGGCGAAGAACTCGGGGTAGTCGGCGCGGAGCCGGTCGACCTCGGTGGCGAGGCCGATGACGTCGCCGTCGTCGTCGACGGACAGGGCGTCCAGGTCCAGCAGCTTGAGGAGCCGGTCGGGGCTGCCGCTGATGCCGGCCTCGGCGAGTGCGGCCCGGGCGGCCTGGTTGATGATCCGCGGCTTCCACCGGTTCTCGGACTCCTCGCGGGCCTCTCGCAGTGCACGCTCGTGGTCGCCCTCGGATGCCCGGTCGCGGTCCTCGCGCTCCTTCAGGGCGAGCCGGTGCCGCTTGGCGTCGTCGTTGCTCTTCTTGAGCGCGGCCCGCAGCTTGGCGAGTTCGCCTTCGGCCCGCTCCAGCGCGGGGTCCTTCGAGGTCTTCGGCGGAGCGGGCTTGGGCGTCGCCTCGTCGCTGTCGTCGCCGGTGTCCGGCTCGTCGTCGAGCTCGGTGTCGTCGGCGGTGTCGCCGCCGTCGTCGACCTCGATGTCGGGCTCGTCGTCGGAGCCGCCGGCGACGTTGTAGATGGGGCGGCCGTCGGCGCGGTGGCCGAGGAGCGTGAAGGGCGGAAGGCTGATGCGGGGTGCTCCGATCTCCGGAACGTCCACGGGTGATCTCCCATCGCGGGTTGTGTTCTGACTGTGCGTGACGGTAGAGCGGCTGCGGGGCGGGGCTGCGATCATCCGGCGGCCGGGAAGCGGCCCTCGCGGACAGCGCGCCGGGCCGCTGCCTGCGCGCGGGCGCGGAGTCGGCGCCGCGAGGCGAGGACGGTCCGGGCGGCCCTGACCCTGGCGGCCTGCGACTCGGAAGCGGGAGCCCGTCCTTCGGCGACGGCGTTCGCGGCGCGCTGCTCCAGCCAGGCTGGCAGCGGGATGGGCCACGAGATGAGCCACGGCACGACCCGGCAGCGGCAGTGTGGGTGCAGCGGCGGGCCCGTGACCTCGTCAGGGCCACGGCCGCGCTGCGCCGGGTCAAAGGAGCGGCCGCCCTCGAAGCCCTCACCCGGTGCCGCGTACTGACCCGAGTAAGCCGAACACCGCACACACGCGTCGACCTCGGCGACCCATAGCCGGCCGAGCCGCAGATCAGCGGCGACCGCTGCGCCGCCTACGTCGACGGCCCGGTGAACCAGCCAGGCAACAGCCGCCCGGACGTGGCTGACGGCCGTGCGGGCGGCCTGCACGACGGCGGCCAGGCCGGAGAACCGGGCGGGTCGGGCAGCGAGGAGCTTCTCGACGCGGCGGCTGATCTCCTCCACTCGCTGCCCGATCCGGGCTGCCTCCATCACCGTGTCCCGGCCGGGCTTGGCTCTGCCGCCTGCGCGGGCGGGGACACGGCGGCCAGCAGCTCGCGCAACCTCGCGGGCGTGCCGCACACCCAAGCCGACCGCCGACGGCAGGACCTTCGCCACTGCCCGCCGCGCCCGCTCGCCGAGCCCGGCCAGGGCCTGCGTGATGCCCGCCCCGACCTGCCGCAGCACCCGTGCCAGGGCCAGTCCGCTGCCCGCCGCCGTGGTCGCCCCGAAGGCGGATACCCACAGGGCCGCGGCCGCCGCCAGTGCCTCGGTGAGCAGGTCGTCTGTGTCGCCGACCGCGGCCGCCGAGGTCCGCTCCTCCAGGTCGGTAGCCTGCGGGATCTGCCGCTCCTGGACCAGGGCCGCCAGCGAGGACGCCGTGCCGGTCACGCCGGGCCCTCACCCGGCTGGGGTGCCGGCTCGGTCATGCGGGCGACCACCGGGTTGATGAGCTGCTGCACCTGCTGCTGGTCGATCGCGCCGAGGGTGACCGCCGTGCCCAGCTTCTCCAGCGTGTCCGCGAGTGTCGCCAAGTCCGCGAGGCGCCTGGTGAGCTCGGCAGTGTCGTCGGTCTGCGACTCCAGCCATGCCTCGACCTGGTCCTCGCTGTAGCCGCGCTCCAGCAGCACCTGACGCTGCGGCACTCCGAGGTCGGACTTTTTCCCGGACACCACCCACGCGTCGGTGTCGTCGATGGTCTCTGCGGCCTCCCACCGCACATCCACAGCCGGCTCGGCGACGTCGAGGAGGTGTAGGGCGAATCCGTACCCGTCCCTCCACGTCCCGGTGTAGGCCCGCTGACGAGCCTCGATCTTTCGGCTGAACGGCGCGTCCTGCGCGCGGACGGATTGCCCGGACGGCTGCTCGCCGCTGGTGTCGAACAGGTGCAGCGGGGTGACGGTGAGCTGCGCCATCGCTCGGATGTCGAACTCGATCGGGTCGAAGAACACCGCCGGCTGGGCTGCGTCGAACTGGCCGACCTGCTTGAAGCCGCGCAGCAGCATCAGCTCACCCGGGCCGGACTTCAGGGAGGAGTCGTCGCCGCTGTCGGTGGGGCCGGCGTCCGGGTCGGGCGGGAAGAGGTCGTCGTCGAAGTCGCCGGGTTCGAGGTCCCCGGTGTCGGTCGTCGCCGTGTCGGTGAGCGCGTACCTCTGCGGGAAGCCCTGGTAGTCGACGGTGCCCATGTGAGTGGCGATCAGTTTGTTGATCGCGTTCTGGGCGCCGTAACCCCGCCGGTGCTCGGGGACGCCGTACGGGCGGGCGTTGCGGAAGTGGAAGACGGGGATCTCGCCGAAGTCGTGCTCGATGATCCAGGCGTCGTCATCCGGCTCCAACAGTGCGCCGTCCTCGGCCTCGACGGCGTCGGGCAGCCAGGGGTACCAGTCGCCCTCGCTGTTGCCGGGGGAGCCCGGGCGGGTAGTCCACCGCTCGATGCGGTCCGCGTAGTACAGCTCGGCCCGGTGAATCTCCTGCGCTCGCGGCCCGGACCCGACCTCCTCACACCAGCGCTTGATCGCGAACGACTTCAGGCGGGGGTTCTCCGCGTCGTAGACCATCCGGACGGTCAACGGGTCGTTGCAGTACATGTCGACGCCGGTGACGGTCTTGTCGTCGCCGTCCCCGTGAACGGGCAGGATGATGAGGTAGGCGTCACCGTAGCGGGAGACCGTGCGGTGAACTTCCGGCTCCTCCAGCTCCATCAGGTTGTTCTCGCGGATGGCCTGCAGTGTCTCGGCCTGCTGCTGGTCGGGGCTGGTGACGGTCGACAGCTGCAGCCGGTCGGATACCGCGTCGACGACGGTGGCGATGAAGCCCAGCTTGTAGTCGACGCCGGTGCGCTCGATAGCGCGCCGCACGCGGGCGGAGGAGAACACCTCCGGCACCTCGTCGTCGTAGTAGGCGGCGGCCTTCTCATAGCCTGGCCGGGCGCCATTCAGGGCCTCGATGCCGTCCCACAGGTCATCGCTCGCGGTCACCGCATCCTCCATGCTCGGTCGCGATCACCGTAGGTGCGGGCCAGATCGGGGCTGCGAACAGCCGCCGGTCAGCGGGCGTACTGGTGCCGGGTCGCCGTCGGCGCCTGCTTCTTCGAAGGGTCAAGGAACCGGGTCACCGCGGATCCGACCGCGTCGACCAGGTCGTCGTGCGGCGCCCTGGGGAAACCGACCATCTGCTCCTCGACGTCCCGCAGCGGCCGGGCATGATGAACGCGCCCGCGCTGGTAGTGGTTGAGGGCCCGGGCGGCACGGACCTGCTTGGGTTCGCCCTGGTTGACGGTCTTCACCTTGACCGGCATGTTGTGGAAGATCGCGTCCCAGGTGCCGTGGCCCTGGTTGACCTCCAGCAGGATCAGCCCGATCTCCGGGAACTCGTCCAGCATCGCCAGCACCCGCTCCCGCAGCTTCGCCCCGGGCGGGATCCGGACGGGGATCGCCGCGTGCACGGTGCAGCGCCGGGTCTGCGCCGACCAGGAGACGACAGCGAGCCCGGTGTAATCCGAGCTGGCCTTCGCGGTGACCGCGGGGTCGATGGACAGCACCATGTGCGTGACCGGGTCCGGCTGCCCGTCGGGGTAGCGAAAGTCGTCGGCGCACCAGTAGTCGCCGTCGGCACCCATCGGGTCGTTGCGGTAGTTCTTGGCGTACGACCGGGTGTGCTCGATCTTCTTCAGGAAGGCGAGCGGCCACTTCGCCGGCCACATGCTGCGTTCGGTACCGTCATCGGAGCGGATGATCGGCGCCGAGTAGTGCGCTTGGAAGTTCTCGTCGCGGATCCACTCCGCGGTCTCGATCCCGCGGGCGTGCTTCACCAACTGGTGGACGATGCTGCCCGGCATGGTCACGGTGCCCACCAGCACAACCCGGGCCCTGACGTTGAGCGGCAGGATCGCGTCCCGCAGCGTGGTCAAGCGCTTCTTCGCGAGTTCCGGGGAGTATGACGACTCGTCTGGCTCGACGTCGTCGAGGAGGAGCAGGTCCGGCCGGTGCGAGCCGATCTTCATGCCGAGGCTGGAGGAGTCCATGCCGCGGGCGGCGAACGCGAACCCGCTCTCGGCGACGAACATGCGCTGCGTGTCCGCCACCGACGCGCCGTTGGGGCGCTTCGCCGGGCTGCACAGCTCCGGGTAGTCCTCACGCAGGCGCGGGTTCTGGTCAACCTCCAGCTTGAACGTGGCCAGGTGCGCCTCGGCCTGCTGCGCCGAAGCGGAGAACGCGGCGACGAACTTCACGAAGCCGTGCGCCGCAGCCCACATCGGCAGGATCAGGAACCACATCGTCGACTTGCCGGTCTCACGCGGCGCGATGTAGGCGTCCCGCTGCTCCGCCGGCACGCTCGGCGGGCGGATCCAGCGCCGTGCGGCTCGGCACCAGTCGAGGTGGGCGTCACCGAAGCTGACGTGCCCGTCGCTGTCGCGGAGGTGGTGCCGCATGTACACGAGCCCGAACAGGATCGGATCCAGGCGCGTCAGAGTCTTCCGCCCGTCGGAGTCTTCGAGCATCCGGGCGTCCGGCACCACCCGGGACAGATACCGGTCCAGGTCGAACGACTGAGCGTCCACGCCGGCCAGGTATGAGTCGAGGGGCGCCGTGATGGCGTCGATCACGGCTACTCCTCCGCTGCGCCTCGCGCCTCGCGCTGCTCCCGCCCGTCCAGGGAGTGGTGCGTTGCCACCCAGCCCTGGGAGCCGTCGCCGCGCTGCTCCGGGCGGACGGCCGGCCCGCACGGGCAGTCCTCGTCGAGGTCGTGCTCGATCACATCGTCGAGCGGCACGACGTGCGCCGTGCCGTCGTCGGCCATGGCGGCGAGCCACCCCTTGTTGAGGGTGGTGTCGTCGTCGAGGTCGACGTCGAACTCCTCCACCCCGCACTCGGCCTGCAGCAGGACCATGCCGACCGGCATCCGGGCGGCCGCCTCCACGGGCCGGACCGTGGGCGGGTCGACGATGCTCCAGCCGTTCTGGTCCATGCACGCCGTCAGGTACTCGCCGAGCGCCGCCCGGTAGCCGGGGTCGGCGGCGAGCCACGTGGGGGCGAGGGACTCGATGTAGTAGCGGGTGATGCTCACTGCCCACCTCGGAGCGCGGCTTCTTCGGCGGCGATCCGCGCCTTCGCGGCGTTGATCATGTCGCGGAGTTCCAGGTCCTGCACGGTCGGAGCCTCCTCGACCGTGACCTCCGCACGGACCGGGGCGTCGATGCCGAGAAGCTTCGCGATCCGCTCGCCGACCTTCACCGCAACCTCGATCGCGCGGGGCTCGCCTCGGTCGACGCGGGGCGAGAGGCACACGAGGTAGTGCTCCAGCCGGTCGATCTGCTGCTGCACCCAGACGTCGGCCATCTCCTGCTCGGCGGCCTTGGCGGCGCGCCTGGCACGAGTGAAGTCCTTGCGGGCGGCGGAGACGTCGCCGCCGTAGCCGAACTCGGGGTCATCGGCGATGGTCTCGTAGGAGATGCCGTCGATGCGGGCCTTGATGAGTTTGGCGCGGCGTTCCGAAACGAGGACCTTCCCGTACCGGTTGACGTCAGACATAGTGCCTCCTCGGGTCGACCTGGATGATCGCCCGAGGAGGCGCGGCGGCCGCGAACGGTCAGGCCCGCTTGCGGGCGTGCTTGCGGGCGGGGAGCCGGCGGTAGCGGACGACCGGCCCACCGGGTGTCTCGTGTGCTTTGCGACGCGCCCAGGTCTTCCGCGTAGCGAAGGCCCATCTCCACTGTGCGCGGGACGCGAATCCGTGGGTGCCGCTCCGATGCCGCTTGGCCATGGCTCCTCCCTCAGTTGATCTCGAACGGCGGGGTGAACAGCACCGGGTGCTCTGGTGGGGCGTCGATCGACACCCAGTCCCGGTAGGTTCCCGGCGTGGGGGCGACAGCGCCTCCGTCCGGGCCGACGAGGAGCTTCGCTACGGTCGTGCCGTCGTCGTCGGTGTCCCATGCGGCGGTGTGCCAGTCCGTGTCGTCGGGTTCGTGGCCGACGGGGATGACGGCCATCTGCACGGTGTGGGCGGTGGGGTCGCCGCGGGTCCAGGTGACGGGCACCTCGTGGTACTCGGTGGACTGGCTGTTCACGTCTCCTCCTTGGCGGTTGCGGCAGTCCCAGGGGCTGGCGACCGGGTCGGCATCCCACCGGGTGTGGACGGCGCTGCTGGCCCAAGCGGCGCGGGTCTGGCCGGCGGTCCATGCGGTGGCCGGGCGGCCGATGAGGCGGATGCCGTGGGCGGTGCCTGTGCCGGGGGCGGTGAGGGCCTGGGCGGTGCCGGCCTCGGCAGCGCGGCCGAGTGGGGTGGTCTTGGCCCGGCCTGCTGGTGGGACGGTGGCGTAGTCGAAGGCGGGCCCGAGGGCGACCCGCTTGGTCGGGGTGATCGGCTGCGCGCTGTCTGTGGCGGCGGCCGGATCGATGGGGTGGGGCTGGGCGGCGCTGACGGGCTGGGCCCCGTCGAGAGTGCTGGCCGGGGGCAGGGCGCGGGTCTTGGTGCGGCCGATCGGTTGGGCGGTGTCGGTGTGCTGCGCGGCGGGGAGCGGGTAGGCGCCGCTGCCGGTGAGAGGCTGGGCTTCGGCCTGTTCGGCGGCTGGGGCGAGGGGGCGGCTCTTGGCCGCGCCGACGGTTGGGCTGGTGGCGGTTTCGGCTGCTGGGGTGAGGGGCTTGGTCTTGGTGGCGCTGAATCCTTGGGTGACGTCGGTGCCGGCGGCCGGGGAGGTGGCGCGGGTCTTGGCGGCGCCGGTCGGCTGCGCAGTGTCGATGGTCGCGGCGGCGCCGGTCGCCCGGGTCTTCGCGCCGACGATCGCGCTCGCGGTATCGGCAGCGGCCGCCGGGCTGAGGAGCCGGCCCTTCGTTGCGGCCATGTCCGTTGCCGTGTCGGCCGTAGAAGCGGGGGTGAGAGCCTGCCGCTTCGTCGCCGTGATGGGCTGGGCGCTCGCGGTCTCGGCGGCCTGCCCGAGCACGGCGCCCCGTGTGGTCGGCAGGGCCTGGGTCGCATCAGTGGAGGTGGCCGGGCCGAGCTGCCGGGCCTTGGTGCGGCCGAGGGGCTGCCCGGTCTCCACGGCGGCAGTAGGTGCGGCGGCGCGCTGCCGGGTGTGGCCGACCGGCTGGCCGGCGTTGGCCTCAGTGGCGACGCCGAGGCTGATCCGCTTCGCTCGGCCCAGGGCCTGCGCCGTCTCGCTGCCGGCTGCGAGGGTGACCGTCTTCGTCTTCGCCTTGCCGCTGGCCTGCGCCGTCTCGGATGCGGACGCGACGCCGAGGGCCTGGGTCTGCCCGGCCGGCGGGTTGATGTCGTCGATCTCGGCGAAGTCAGCGGTGCCGGACGCGCGGCTGGCCTCGAAGTAGGCGATGAGGTTGCCTTGCAGCATCCACTGCGACGGGGTGCTGATGGTGCGGCGGGTTGTCCAGGTGGAGTTGTCCGGGGACGTCTCCAGGAGGATCTGCCCGGATGCCTCACGGAACCGCCACCACAGGTGGTCGGTGGCGTTGTAGGTGAGCGTGGTGGGGGAGGCGTCGGTCCCGCCGACGTTGCTGCGCAGGACGAGGTTGCCGGTGTTGGGGGAGTACTCGAACTCCAGGTTCGTCGTGCTGACCGTGGGCCCGGGCATGAGGTAGGCGGAGAACGTGACGGTGGAACCGCCGCCGGTGACGGGCAGGGTCGGGACTTTGAACGCGAGCGACGAGGACTGGATCTCGTACGCGGTCGCGGTGTACATGTTCGGTGTCGCGGTGGTGCAGTTGATGCGGGCGCGGCCGCCGGTGGCTGACACGCCGGCGGACGCGGTCCACTTGGAGTCGATCGACGACGGGAACTGGTCCGTCAGCGCGGAGAACGACTTGGTCCACAGGCCGTCCGCGCCGGAGAACTCGACCCACCCGGGCTGCGAGGTCACGGACGCCGAACCGGCGCTCAGATCGGTCGTCCCGGTGTTGCCGTAGTTGATCGTCGCGTTCTGCGTGCTCGACCCGGCGTTCGCCCGGTAGCCGATCTCGACGACGATCCGGTCACCGACCTGTACGGCCACGGAGGACAGCGTCTTGGCGCCTTCGGTTGCGCCAATGGCGGTGGTTCCGAACTCGGTCGCGCCGATGCTGTCGGTGAGGAGGGTGCCGCGCGGGGTGTCCGTGTCGCCGGAGGTGACGTAGATGTGCAGGTGGAAGAAGCCGTTGAGGGCGGCGTTCGACTCTTTCGCGCCGATCATCCACGTGACGGTGCCGGCTACGGTCCCCGCCTTGACGGCGCCGTCGGAGATGGATCGGTGGAGGAGGATGTCGCGGTCGGCGGCGGTGGAGCCGACGTTGATGGTGGACGTGCCAGCGGACCCGGCCGGCTTCCTGCCGAGGTACTGGACGTCCTCGCCGGTGGAGACGTCCCAGGCGCCGCGTTTGGTGGTGGGCGTGTAGGGCGGGGCGGAGCTCGTGAGCCAGAACCGTGTCGCCAAGTCCGCCCCCTCCTCTCGTCAGGGGTTGAGGGTCAGGCGGAGGAGGTGGCGCGGAAGAAGTCGCTGATGGTGGCGGTGACATCGCTGCCGTCGGGGGTGATCGTGAAGTCGTGCTTCGTGAGGGGGATGAGGTCGGCGTCGGTGCCGGTGGTGGTGTCCGGGTCGTAGCAGATGACGATCGCGCTGATGGCGTTGCCGGTGGCGGCGGTCCAGGTGATGTCGGCGCAGTCGACGGCGACGCGGTCGTTGGTGTCGTCGACGGTGACGGTGACCGAGGCGAGGGTCTTGCGGCCCATGGTGGTCTGCTCGTTGGACGCGCCGGCGAGGAGGGTGGAGAGGTCGTCGTAGTCGCGCATGGTGGCGTCGGAGACGATGCCGGACGTCTCGATGGGGACCGCGATGAGGGCGTCGTTCGCGGCGGGGAGGCTGGCGTAGTAGGCGACCTTGGCGAGGGCGATGTTGAAGACGATGTTCCCCACGGGGGCCTCCAGCTGGGCACGGCGGTGCGGTGCCGGGTGGAGGGGGCCCGGGCGGACGCTGCTATCGGAGCACGGCCGCGGGGCGGGGCTGCGAACACGACGAAGGCCCCGCTGGGTGGCGGGGCCTTCGATGTCTGTCCGGCGGTCAGCTCGCGGGCAGCCAGGCCGCGATGGCGTTCATCCACTGCTGGGCCATGGCGAGGTAGGCGGCGTCGAGGGGGTGGGTGCCATCGGCAGTCCAGCTGGGGCTGACCACGGTCATGTCGGCCGAGCAGACGCGGCCGCCGCTCTTCCGAGCTTGCACGACGGAGTCGACCCAGCTGTTGATCTGGTCTACGCCGGCGTCGAGGTCGGGCCTGCGGTAGTGGGCGATCCGGGCGCACGCGACGCGGACGGTTGGGCTGCTGGCGAGGATGGAGTCGACCAGCTGGCCGTACCGGGTCGGCCAGTCGGGTCCGGCGTCCATCCCGATGTCATTCGTACCCAAGTGGATCAAGACCACGTCCGGTCGGACGGTGGGCAGGGCGGCGAGTGCCCGCGGCGCCATCTGCCGCAGCATCTGCCCACCCTCGGCGACCACTGCCAGCTGGGCGGCGATGCGGCGCTGGGCGAGGAGGTAGGACAGCCACGGCCGGTAGCCGGGCCCGGAGCCGTTGCCCCAGGGATCGAGCAGCCCGCCGGGGGCGATCGAGCCGGCGCCGACGGTGATCGAGTCGCCGACGCACATGATCCGCAGGGTGGACGTGGGCGGGGCGACGTAGGAGAGGATCGCGCCGATGCCGTCGCGCAGGGCGGCGATCTGGGCTGCGGTCCGGCCGTCCAGCGCGCGGAGGTTGTAGGAGTCGAGGTCGCCGTCCCAGGGGACTCCGGTGTTGCGCACCCATCCGGCGCTGGTGGCGCCCTCGGCGATGGCGGCGGCGGTGTCGGGGCTGTAGGGGGTGTCGGTCATAGGCCGAAGCATGAACCTGCCAGCGCGGTCTGGTTCGAACGCTCAGCCGCGCTGGTGCGGGCTGGGCCCGGACGCGGCTACTCCTCAGGCACCCACTCCTGCCGATAGTCGGGGTGTTCGGCGTACGGCAGGGCAATCAGCCTGAGGGTCTGGCAGTAGCCGTAGCCTTCGGTTGCGCCGTCCCAGTCATGGCAGACCTCGCATCCGAACCCGGCACCTGTCTTTCCGTAGCCAGGATTGATGGTGCTGGTTGTGATCGGGTGCGCGTCGATGATGCGCCGCTTGGCTTCGATCTCGGCCAGCACTCGCGCCGGATCCCAGCAAGCGATGTGCTTGGCGTTCCACTCGCCGTACTTGCCGTAGACCGGGTCGGCGGCGGCCACGTAGCCGAGAGCTGAGCCGTTGAACCGGACGACGGCTTGGCGTGGCCCGTTGCCGCTGTTCCAGGTCAGCTCGGGGTTGAAGATCCAGTGGTCGTGTCCGCCGTTGCCTGCCTCGAAGGCGAGCTTTTGGTCCTCGTCGAGGCGGGCGCGGAGGAACGCCGCCAGGTCAGAGGTCATGCCGTCGCCGCCTCGTAACAGGAGCGGCACATCGGGACGTGCACAGTGCCGACCGTGGGGGAGTGCCGGGTGATCGTCAGCAGCTCTGTGGTGTAGCCCTCACAGACCACGTTGGCGCGGTCGCGGTGGAGGCCGCATAGGCAGTGGCATGCCTTCTCTTCGAGGGCGGCCTGCAACTCCTTCTGGCGGCGGATCTCTTCGAGTTCCTCCGGGTGCTGCTCGTAATACTCGACGAGCGGGCGGAGTGGTTCGAGGGCTGCGGCGAGCTGTCGGGCTGCTTCGGCGAGTGAGTTGCGGAGGTTGATGGCGAAGGTGCTGAGTGCCTCGGCCAGTTGCGGAGGGAAGGGCGTCTCGCTCATGGTTCATCCTCTCGCAGGTGGGCCGTCCCGCGCAGGATGCCGGGACGGCCCCATCACCGGCGGCACCACGCGCCCATGAGATTGAGGACCCTGTCGATGATCCCGTACAGGCCGTAGGCGCCGGCGACGGCGCCGCCGGCGATCCCGGCGAGGACCAGGGCCACGACCATGCGGTCTGCGGTCATCTAGCTACTTCTCTCCGACGATCCGCCGGGCCTTGTCCGGCGAGATGCCCAGCGCGTCGCCAATGGCGCGCCACGACCGCCCCAGCCCCCGCAGTCGCCGGATCTCAGCAGCCATCGGGTTGTCGTCGGTCGGCTGCTCCCTGTCGGACAGGCCGCCGATGAGTGCCTGAAACTCCTGGTCAACTTCGGCGTCCGAAGGCTGGCGCATCTGGTTGATCGTCTTGTCCGACGGGCGCCCCGCCGGGGGCTCATAGGCCACCCCGCTGCCGCCCTGACTCCCGAACGCGGCCTCCGCCGACACCTGGTCCAGCCGGCCCCTCAGATGCACCGTGCCGGCCGTCACAGCCCGCATGTGGGTCGGAGTGACGGCGACGGTCCTGAAGGCGGCGGCGCCGCTGTCGTCGCCGTACAGGCCGACACCTAGGCCGGTCATCTGCTTGAGGTCCGGGAGCCTCCCGTTGCCGAACATGCGCTGCACGGCATTCGTGACGCCGCCGACCGACGTCATCGCGATCCGCTGCCCCGTCAGCCGGTACAGGCCGCTGTCCGGCAAAGACGACACGTTCGCGTCCGTCACGGAGATCAGCACCCGGACCCCGGACTCGCGGGACTCGTTGTTGAGTTCCTTGAGCTGCGCCAGCGCGGCCGGGTTCGTGATGAATGACAGGCCCTCGTCGATCACGATCAGGAGCTGTGGCATCTGTGCGTCGACCAGCAGGCTGCCGTCCAAGTCGGCGACGGCAGTGCGCTCCAGGTACGGGCGGTGCGTGATGCGGGCCTGGGAGATCCGGCGGGCGGCCTTGAGCATCTCGATGCCGTCCTCGATGGTGCGGGCCTTGTGCGGGAACAGCGGGGCGGTGCCGTCGCCGTCCCAGCTGTCGAAGTCCTTGCCGGCCTTGCCGACCTCGATGCCCCACAGGACGACGTCGCGGCAGCGGGCCAGTCCCGCGTAAATGTTCTTGAGCAGCGTGGTCTTGCCTCCCTTCGGCGGGGCAACGATGAACACTCCGGACTCGCGGAACGACATGATCGCCGGGGTTCCGTCGCGGTGGCAGCCGATCGGGATCCCGGTCACGACGGACAGCTCAGACAGGTCGGAGTCAACCGTCGGATGGCCGGCCGGGTCGTGCGGCTCCAGCTCGACAGTGAGCCGCGCCTCACCCTGCCGCAGGCATGGGCCGATCGTCACCGTGCAGCCGAGCGGTAGCCGGGCCGACTCCGCGAGGGCCACGTTCAGCCCCTGAAGGTCGGTCAGCTTGTAGGCGCCGTCCTCGGGGAGCAGCACCGAAATGTGGAACCCGCCGTTGAACCGCTCGAACCGCAGGAACTTGATGCCGTCCTGGCGGGACAGCTTCTTGATGCGGGTCATCCACTCCTGCGCGAGGTCCTTGTCAGCGGCTTGCACGTCGGTGACGTCAGCTGGCGTGGTGGGCTGCGCGGCGATGACAGCCGCGGTCTCGCAGATCTCGGCGTGGTAGGTGCCATTGCCGACGGCCACGCCGTACACCAGGGCCGTGGCGGCGGCGCACCACCAGCCGGTACCGGCCCAGGACCCCGGGTCGCTGGCCACGGCGAGGGAGGCGAGTGTCCCGCCGCCGAGCCACATCGCAGCGCGGGCAGCGGACAGCCGCTTGGTGATGCGGCCCTTGATGGCGGCGAGGCCGTGGACCGTGCCGACGGCTGCCCCTGCAGCGAGCGGAACCCATGTGGGGCCGCCCGTGTACGCCACGGCGGCGGCGGTGTCAGCCGCAATGAACGATGCGGCCACGCCAGTCACGGTCGGACCGGCGGGCTTCGACCAGTCATAGGTCGTCGTGGGGCTCATGCCTGCCTCTCAGGAAGGGGGAAGGATCGGGGGTGGCGCCCCGCCGGGCGGACCGGCGGGGCCGCGGCGGGTCGGCCAGCCGGCCGGTTACTCGTTGCGGGTCACGTCCCACGCCGCCTCGTTGACGCGCTGGTTGGTCAGCCGCTCGATCTCCTGCGCGTGCGCCTTCTGGAAGACGTTGGACGCTTCCTCGGCCGCGCTGGCCGCCTGGATCAGGTGGCCCTGCGCCACCGTCAGGGCGTCGGAGACGGACTGGTCAAGCGGCGCGTTCTCCGGGGAGCACTTTCCGGCGATGACGACGAACGCGTCCGCGATCACCTTGATGGCCTCGGGCAGCGTCATCAGGGACTTGCCGACGCCGAGGGCGCCCTCGATCTCGGCGGCGGTGGCTGCCGCGTACACGTCCTCGGCGGCCTGGCTCATGTCGAAGAAGTTCACTGCGTTCCCCTCGCTGTTGATGTTGATGGCGGCAGCTACGACGGCCACGGCCTGGCCGAGAGCACCCTTCGGGTACCCCGGCATGAAGTCCGGCAGGTCGGCCCACTTCTCCAGGGCCGCAACCGCGCCTTCCAGCGGAGCGAGCGCGGCCCGAATGGCGGAGTCCCTGGCCTTGCGGCGCTCGTCCCGCTTTGCCTTCCGGTCGGCGAGACGCTCCTTCCGGTCGGTCCGGCGCGCTGCGGACAAGCCGTTCCGCCAGGCGTTGACGGCCCGCTTCTGCTCGGGCGTCGGATTGGCGTTGTGGCCGGGAGCCGGGTTGGCCCGGCGGAACTCTCGCTCCGCCGTTCCCCGGGCCAGGGACGGCCGGACGTGATCCCAGACGGCCCGCGCCGCCGACCGCGCCGCGCTGCGCCGCAGAGCCCCCTTGGCGGGCCTGGTGCGCTGCTCCTCACGGGCCCCGGGGAGCCGCTTGGAGATGTCCGCCTTGCGCTTCTCGGCGGCCCGCTGGCGCCCACTGTCAATAAGGGAGGGGGTCTGGGAGCCGCCCTTGCCCGCCTTGGCGGAGGGCTTGGCGGGAGCCTTGGCGCCAAGGCTTCTGTGCTGGTCAGGAACGGTGCCAAGGTTCTTGGTGCCAAGCTTGGCGCCAAGCCCCGTCAGGGGGACCCCGGACCCCTTGCCGGACGGCTTCGGAGCGGCCTTCCGCGCGGGGGTGTCAACAAGGGAGCGGCCCCCCGGCGCCCCGCCGCTGTGCGTCCGCGCGGCGTCCGCGCGGCCCACCTTCGAGTGCCGGACGGGCGCAGCTCCCTGCCCCCTGGCGGGGGTGCCGCCGGGCGCCCGGGACTTCCCGGACGCGGTGGTGAACCGGCGGGCTGCTGCTGCGCCACCCGCCAGCACAACCCCCGCCGCCAAGGTGCCAACCGGCCCGGCCACGGCGGTCCCGGCCACCAGCGCGGTGACCGTGGCCGTTGAACCGAGGGCGAGCACCTGGCGGGCGGGCACCATCTGAGCGGCCTTCACCTCGCTGGCCGTAGGTGCCTTGACCTGTGGCTTCGTGTCTTCCTGCTCGCTCACTGCTAATCCCCCTTCAGTTCACTCTGGTGGTGGCCCGGCTCAGGAAGCCCCTGGCCGTGCTGGTCACTTCGGTGTTGCGCACGACCGGACCGGCGTAGGTCACGCTCGCCGGTCCGGCGGCCCGGACCCTTGCGGCGGCCCGGCCACAGGCCAGGACGATGACGGCGGTACCGGCCAGGGGGATGGCGGTGAACAGGGCCCCGGCCACGATCCCGCCGATGGTCATCGCACTGAGACCGGACAGCACGAGGTTGATGGCGGCCCCGAGGCCGATCGACCCGAGGCCGACCCCAACGGCTGCGACAGCCGTACCGGCGGCCCAGGACGGGACCGGCGGCGGCGGGAGTTGTACGGGCGGGGTGGGGCCGTAGGCGGGAGTCGGGGTGTCGCTCCGGTAGTTGGTGGCGTTCGGGGTTCGTCCGGCTGTTGACGGTCCGTTGAGCGCTTCGGCGATGAGGCGCTGCGCCTCACGGTCGATGTCGTTCACTGGGTGGCCTCGGGCAGGCGTGCTTGGACGGCGTTGCTGGCCTTGCTGGTGTTGGTGATGGCGGGCGTTCGGGGCGTATGCGTCATGCGGGGGCGGGGACTTCCAGGACGGGGCCGACGTGATGTCGAACGCCGGGTCGTTGTAGACCGACTTGGTCTCGGTCATGGTGGTGAGCTCCTCTCGGTTTCGGTCTCTGGTCTCGCCGGTCTCAGGCGGCGGTCTCGCGGTACCGGTCTCGTGCGGCCCTCAGGCGCTTCGCGGCGGTGGACTTCGGCCGGCCGGTCTCGGTGATGGCGTCGTCGAGACTGACCGCGGTCTCGGATCCCCGGTCTCGCATGAGACCGAGGAGGTGATCGATCTCGGTCTCGGGGTTCCGGTCCCCGATCGGGGAGACCTTGCCGGTCTCCTTCGGGCGGGACTGGGACCGGGAGACCTTGCGGGTCTCGGTGTCGGTCTCGCGTCCGGTCTCACGGGTGGTGGTCTCTGCGGTCTCGGTGTGGTCCCTGCGGGCGGTCTCGGTCTTGTAGACGCTGTCGCTGGTCTCGGTCTCGCTTGATGCGAGGTCTCGCCCGCCGGTCTCGCTTCGGTTGGTCTCGCGGCGGTGCCCGGTCTCGGTCTCGTACGGCAAAGCCTTGGTCCCGGTCTCGGTCCTGCTGGTCCCGGTCCCGGCGGTCTCCGCCATGGCGAGACTGGCCCTGGTCTCCGAGGCGGTGGTCTCGCTGGTCTCGGCGGACCGGACTTCGGTCTCGTGCTCGGCGAGGGTCTCGCGGACTGGGTTCCCGAACCGGGCGAGCCGGAGCGCGAGTAGTTCGTGGGTCGCGGCCCGGCGGCGCCAGAGTCGCCCGTACCGGCCCCGGAGCTTGGCCCGGTACACGAAGGACTCGCGCTCGATCCGGATGACGTCGGTGTAGGAGGTGATGTGCCACAGCTGCTGCCGGCGCCAGATCCGGTAGGTGGAGATCGGGCTGAGGAGCCAGCGCTTGAGGGGCGGGGTCTCGATGTGGCGGTCGACGGTGATGTCGGCGAGGCGGCCGACGGTGTGGCGGGCGGCTTCGACGATGATCGCGAAGAGGATCGGGATGACGGCGTGCATGCCGACGGCGACCTCGTCGCCCCATGCGGCGGCGGAGTTGAAGGCGATGGTGCCGCCGGTGAGGAACCAGGCGACGTGGCGGAGCATCGGGTAGGGGATGCGGCGCCAGGTGAGGAGGAGGTCGAGGGCGAGGAGGACGGCGATACCGGCGTCGACGGCGATGGGGAAGGCGTAGGCGAAGTCGCCGAAGCCCTTGTGGGTGGCGAGTTTGCGGACGGCGCTGTAGGAGCCGACGAAGCCGAGGGTGGCGATGAGGAGGGCGCCGCCGGTGACGGCGCCGATGATGGTCTTCTGGGCGTCGGTGAGGTTGGTCTTGGGCTTGTCGGTCAGGACGCTGTTGATGTCGCGCCACTGGCCGGCGAAGGGGTCGGTCTCGGACACGGGGCGTCCTTTCTGGGGTGGTTGGTGGGTTGGTGTCTGAGTGCCTGCGGCTGCCGTACAGGCCAGCCGGGGTGGGCCGGGCTGTGTGGCGCCGTACGGCGATCAGGCAAGGGGCTGGTCTTCCAGGGCGCGGAGGGCACGGAGCGCGCCGACTGCCGCAGCGCTGGCCTGCTCGTAGGGGGTCCAGTTCTCGTCTGTCGGGTCGCCGTACCAGCGGTTCCAGGCGGTCTTAGCGTCGGCGTCCGCCGCGGCGTACTGCTCGCGGGCAGCGCGCACGGCGGCGCCGTATTGGGCGAGACCCTCGGGCCGCGAGGTGTTGTCCATGGGTGCGTCCTCTCGGTGGCTGTCAGGCGGGGGACTGAGTGCCTGCGGCTGCCGCGCAGTCCGGGGGCTGTGCGGCGCCGTACGGCGATCAGGCGTGGGTGCTGGTTCAGGCGGCGGCGGGGTGGTGGATGGGGCCGGCGCCGAGGCGGTAGAGGAGTTCGAGGCTGAGGGCGCCGAGGCGGTGGTCGGCCATCGCGTCGTGGGCGGCCTGGTCTCGCTCGATCGGGGTGGCGTCCGAGTTCAGCTCGCCGAGGGCGATGAGGACGCTGGCGGTCTCGTCGAGGCGCTGGCGGAGGGTCATGGCTACTTCTCCTCGGGGAGGGGCTGGCGCTGGGGCGGGATGCGGGGGATGACGGGCTTGCCGGACCAGTCGTCGCTCACTTGGTCTCCGTCTTGGGCTGCGGGGCCGGGGCGGGCTGGTCCTTGACGAGGACCTCGTTGACGGGGAACGGGTCGCGGGGGAGGGCGAGGGGCTGGTTGGGGCCGTAGTTGCTTCCGGTGAGGCCCTGGTTGGTGTCGGCCATGGTGGGGGTCTCCTTCGGGGTGGCGGGGGCGATGTAGGGGGCGCCCATGTTGGGGGTGGGGCGGGAGGGCTGGGGGTTGGTGGTGTCGGGGCCGTAGGGGTTGTCGAGGCCGTCCCAGAGGCGGGGCCGGCGCGACATCAGGCGGCGTCCGCGATGAGGTCCTGGATTGCCTGGAGCTTGGCGGCGACGACGGCGACGGGGATGCGGATCGCTCCGCCTCGGCCGGCCTGGCCGCGAGACCACTGCTTGCCGTGGCGGATCGCTTCCAGTTCGCCGTCCTTCACCCAGCGGTAGACGGTCGGCTTGCTGACCCGAAGTGCTTTGGCCACCTCGCTCACGGTCAGGACCGGCGGACTCTCGGGCAGCATGCTGAAGCCCTCCTTTCGAGGGGGGTTGCGGCTTGGCGATGACCCCAACTGTATAGCTGTTCTTGAAAGGTTGCAAGGTTCTCAATGTGTCCCTGGCTACCCGGCGCGCAACCTTGTGCCTTAACTTGAAATGCGACAAGGTTTCGCGACGCGCAGAGGAGGCGGCGTGAGCAGCGGAAACCCGCTCGACGAGTCGGCGCTCTACCTGCGCCCTGCAGAAAGCGGCCAAGGCGATGCCTGGAGTCAGGCGACTGCCCGGCAGGGCCGGGTCGGCAGCCAGCAGCTGCTGCACGCTGGCGAAGTGTCAGCTCCGCCGCGTGTCGCGGCGAGCCTCGGCTTGGACCCTGGCTCCGCGGTGGTCGTCCGTCGAAGGCTCGTTCTCCTCGACGGCGCACCCGCAGAGCTGACCGACTCGTACTTCCCGCTCACCGTGGCCAGCGGCACCGCGCTCGCGTACCCACGCAAGATCAAGGGCGGGGCGGTCTCGCTGCTTGCCAACCTCGGCTACGTCGCTCGAAGCTCGCGCGAGGACGTGACTGCGCGGCCCCCCTCACCGGACGAGGCTTCAGCCCTGGCCATCCACCCTGGCGAGTGGGTGCTCGACGTCTACCGAGTCGTCGTGGACGCCCGCGGCGAACCTTTCGAGGTCACCACCATGACCATGCCCGCCCGTGAGCGAACCCTGCACTACACCGTCGAGATCGGCTGAGCCCATGACAGAAGAAACGCCCCTCGCAGACACCTCGAACGGTGAGGCGGAAGAGAAGAAGCAGAAGCTTCGCTGGGACCCGTGGTCCCAGCACGAGCTGATGGCCAGCTACCTGCGCGAGGGAATCCTCGTTGGCGACTTCCCGCCCGGTAGCAAGCTGCCTTCCACTCGGGTGATGAAGGAGATGTTCGACGCCGCACCGCAGACCATCAAGAACGCCAACGACCTCCTCGCCAAGGAGGGCCTGGTCGTCAGCCGCCGGGGAAGCGGGATCCTGGTCCGCCCGCAGCCTCAGCGCACGATGGTCCCCGCGGCGTACAAGGAGCCGGCGAAGCCAGGGGAGTCCTACCGATGGATCGCCGAGGCCCAGAAGCAAGGGCTGCGTCCCGAGAGTGAGATCACCTTCGTGGGCGAGGTCACGCCGTCGGCCGACGTGCGGGCCCTCCTCGGTCTCCCTGAGAAGGGCATCGCGCTGCTGCGCACGCAGGTGCTCTCCCTGGACGGCGAGCCGGCCGAGCTGGTGAAGACCTACTACCCGGTCGAACTGGCGCGTGGAACGGCATTGGCGGAACCGGCAAAGATCCGAGGTGGCTCGCCGCGGCTTCTCGCCGACATGGGGTACCCGCCGCTCCGGTGCGTGGATCGCGTGGCGGCCTGGATGCCGACGCTGGAGCATCTCCAGGCTCTCAAGATGCCGACCCGGGAACCGATCCTGCGGACGCTGCGCGCTACGTACAGCACCGATGACCGCCTCATCGAGGTGACGGTTATGGCCAAGGCTGGCTACCGGTACGAGCTGCAGTACGAGTTCTGACTCGATCTGCAACGCAGAGGGCCCCACCCGACTCGGGTGGGGCCCTTCTGGTTACAGCGGGCGGGCTGGCTGCCCAGTACCGGGGCAGGCGCTTCGCTCATCCGGCGCGCGGTGCTGCGGAGCCGGCTTGCCGGCCTCGCTGCCGATCGCCTGGCCACACACTGCGCACTTCCCTCGCGGCGTCATTCACGCTCCTGGGTCAGACAGTGGCGGGCACCTCGTACCAGCGCCCGCTCGGGGATGACTGTCCAGACCGTACCGCGGCAAGACTGTTCACGAAGGCTTTTGCGCCATCGTGGAAGTCGACGGTCAGGCCAAACGGGATCGAGCCCTCGCCCTCGGAGAAGCGTGTAACTCCCTTGATTTCCGAGTTGTGGTCCACGTCAAGGAGTGCCGCAGCCAGAGCTGCCTCCAGGTATGCCATCGGGATCGACCCCGTGGGCGCGGCCGGAACCTCGGCTACCTCGGGGTGCGGCCCCGAGACCGGAGGTGCCTCCTCCTCCCGGTAGCTGTCGCCAGGTCGCCCCATCGCAGTGAAGGACCACCACACCTGGGCGCCGTCGGTCAGGTGCGTGACGACGCCGAAGGGGTGCTCGGTGTGGCCGGCGTCCGCCAGCGTCTTCACGCCATCGACGACCGGGATGTGGCGGGCGGCGTCGGCAAGCAGTGATTCGAAGCGGGCAGGGCGCATGGCGAGGCTTCCTTCGTTGGCGGCGAGGGATGTGCTCGGTGGCGACGAGCAGGGATCCACGGTACATGGCGCGACTCAAGCGCTTTGAGAGGCCTGCCGAACTCGGCCCAATCCCTCATGTGTCGCGGTAGTGCAGCCAGCATGGCGCACCCCAGAGAGCATTGCAACATATCAAGAAACCTTGTACGGTTGACTTGCTCCTGAAACGCAGAAGGCCCCGCAGAAGCGGGGCCAGCTACTTCACCGTGCGCGCCTTCTGGCCTGGTAACCGCAGTGCGCACAGATCGGAGATTCCATCATGGCAGCTTCTGTCGCCATCCCCAAGCCCGGCCCCGTCGTCTTCGGCTCGCGCGTCACCGTCGGCCTGGTCGAGGTGACCCTCCCCGCGAGCAGCCCCCAGCTCACCTACACGTGGATCGACGAGCGCACCATGATCGTCGGCTACAACCCGAGCGTCCTCGACGGGACGCTCGTGTCCCTGTGGCTCGACACCACCATCCCCGCCGGCTACCAGCTCGTCGCGGGGGTGCCGGCGTGAAGCTCCTCTCCGCCCTCCACAAGGACCAGCACGGCGCCGCCGGCCGCATCGCCGCGACCGCCGAGGACGCCAAGACGCTCGGCTTCGAGAACGTCCAGACCGGCTACGACCCGCGGACCGGCATGCACACCGTCACCGGCGACCTGCCCGCCGCCACGGCGCAGCGCACCATCGACCGGATCCTCGGGCGCTAGCCAGCCGGCCATCTCCCTGGGCCGCCCCGCGATGGGGCAGCCCCCTTCACACCCGCGCCTTCTCAACGGAGAACACCGCGTGACCACCAACACCACCCCCACCGCGTCCGCATACGCCCGCGCGGTCGAGCCCGAGCCGTCCGTCACCATCACCGACGCCACCTTCTTCGGCCACGGCTGGCAGCCCACCACCATCGCCACACTCCAAGCGATCTGGTTCATGCCCCAAGGCATGGCCTTCACCGTCGACGACCTCGCCGCCTGGTTCAGCCAGCTCGGATGGAAGAGCACCAATGGCCGCCCCTTCGGCGTCGACGGTGTCCGCCGCGAGCTCGCACTCATCCGCCAGGCCGGCTACATCCAGGCCGTGCGCCTGCGCGGCGACGGCGGCCGCGTCGCGGGCATCCGCTACGAAGTGTCCAAGCGGGCCCAGACCGACCTGCCTGCCGCTGGCCCGTGGATCCCGATCCAGAACCCGAATCAGGAAAACTCCAGCTCGGACCATGTGCCGTCGCCGACAGGAGATGGTGGCCGACGGGAGAAGGTCGGCAACGGAAACCGCAGGTCGAACCATGTGCCGCTGGCGACAGGACATGGTCGCCGACGGGAGAAGGTCGGCAAGCCGTTTTCCCAGGTCGCACCATGTGCCGTTGGCAAGCCTTCCCCCCCGCACCCCCCGGAGGAGGTGGATACCTCCTCCCCCAACCCCCTCAAGCCCACAGCGCAGCCGACGGGGGAGGAGGCGGAGGACTTCAGCCCGGAGCAGATCGCCGACGCCGAGCGGTTCCTCCAGTTGCTCCCCGCCCCTTGGGCTGTTGGCCGTCAGACCGCCCGGCGCCAGGCCCCCAGGCTCCTGGAAGCCATCACCGCGCAGGGCTGGGACCTCGACCGGCACCTCACCGCCGAGCTGACCAAGAACCCCGACCGGATCAACAACTACTCGGCCGTCCTCAAGACCCGCATCGCCGACCTGCCACTGAAAGCCTCCGTCACCGCTATGCCGCGGAAGACCCGCACCGAGCAGCACGGGCCCGCCCTGCCGGCCTGGTGCGAGGACCTCGACTGCGACGCCGAGACCCGCCGCCGCGCCCACACCGACGACCACGGCTTCACCTACACCGGCCCGTGCCCCGACTGCCACCCGGACAACCAGACCCGACAGGACGCCGCATGATCGACTACGCCGACGCCCCGCCCACCGACGAGCCCGAGGGCGACGCCGACCCCCGCCCCCGCGACACCGTCGCCGAGCAGGCCGTCATCGGGGCCATGCTCCTGTCCCGCAGGGCCGTTGACGAGATCGCCCCCGTCCTCGGCGAGGGCGAGGCGTTCTACCACCCGGCGAACGAGAAGATCTACACCACCATCCTCCGCCTCCACGACAGCCCCGACGGCAAGGCCGACCCGATCACCGTCGCTGCCGCGCTGCGCACCACTGGGGAGCTCCTCCTCGTCGGCGGCGAGCCCTACCTCCACACCTGCATCGCAGCGGTCCCCACCGCCGCGAACGGCGTCGACTACGCCGACATCGTCCACGAGACCTGGCAGCTGCGCCGCATGTACGAGATCGGGCACCGCCTCACCCAGCGCGCCCGCATGCCCGAGGCCTCGCCCGACGAGGTCGCCGCCGCGGTCCTCGCCGAAGTCCAGGCCCTGTTCGGCAACGGCGCCGGCGGGAAGACCGAGAAGCTGTCCGTCGCCGACCGGTGGGAGGGCTTCGTCGACGAGTTGGAGCAGGAGAACGACCCGAGCGCGCTAGACACGCCGTGGCCGGACCTCAACGAGCACATCCAGTTCAAGCCGAAGGAGGTCACCGTCGTCGGTGCCGCCACCTCCGGCGGCAAGAGCCTTCTCGCGCTGAACCAAGCTGCGCACGTTGCGTTCCGTCGGAAGCAGCCCGTCCTCGTCGTGTCGATCGAGATGGGCGGCAACGAACTCCTCGGCCGCATCGCCTCGGCGGAGGCGAACATCGAGTTGGACGCCCTGGTGCGGCGCAAGCTCGGCGACACCGAGTGGCGGAAGATTGCACGGATCAGTGACCGCATGACCTCTCCCGAGGGGACGAACTTCGTCATCGACGACTCCCCGGCCGTCACCGTCCCGAAGATCCGGTCCCGCATCCGGTGGATGATCTCGCGAGACCAGAAGCCCGCACTCGTGGTCGTCGACTACGCCCAGATCGTCAAGCCCAGCGGGCCGAACGCCGGAAAGAACCGCACCCAGGACGTTGCGAACATCTCGATCGGCATGAAAGAGATCGCCGACGAGTTCGAGGTGCCCGTACTCCTCCTGGCGCAGTTCAACCGCGGCGCCGTCGGCCGGCAGCCCCTCGTGTCGGACTTCAAGGACTCCTCGCAGATCGAGCAGGACGCCTCGACGGTCCTGCTGCTCCACCGTGAGCTCGATGAGGAGGGCAACGACACCGGGGCGAACGCGGGCAAGGTCATGGTGATCATTGCGAAGAACCGCAACGGCCGTCGGGGCGTGGAGACCTGGCTGCAGTTCGAGGGCCGGTACGCCTCCCTGCGGAACCTGACCACGCAAACGCCCGCGCGCTGACCCCAGCTCTCGGCATCATCAACTGACCACCCATCAAGGAGGATCCGTGGCCATCACCCCGATCGAAACCAAGTACGCAGGATGCAAGTTCCGCTCCCGCCTCGAAGCCCGCTGGGCCGTGTTCTTCGACACGCTCGGCATCAAGTGGCAGTACGAGCCGCAGGGCTACGTGGTCAACGGCAAGCCGTACCTGCCCGACTTCCGACTCCCCGACCTCAAGGCCTTCGTCGAGGTGAAGGGCGACGCGACGAAGCTCGACTTCAAGGTACTCACCGACCTCGCCGAGAAGTCGCCCAGGGACACGCTCTTCGTCCTGATCCTGGGAGAGATCCCCGCCCACGAGGAGAACACGCTCCCCACGCACGCGATGTTCAGCCCGGTCTTCGACTGGCGGAGCGGTGTCGGCGGGGAACTGAACGGCCGGCCCAGCATGGAGGTGGCCGATCAGGCACTGACCGCCATGCGAAGCCTGGAGGAGCCGGCCAGGTCGGCGGTTCAGAAGCTGTTCGACCACGAGCGCCGACAGACTGTCGTGTGCCAGCGGGTGATGTTCATGCCTACCGATGGCGGCCACCTGTTCCCGCTCGGCCCTGCAAACGCCTTCTCGTCCGTCGAGGAGATCCTCAACCCGCCGCTGCTCCGGATCTTCCGCACGGCGCCCGTCGTGGCCGCCGCGTACGAGGCTGCTCGTTCGGCGCGCTTCGAGCACGGCGAGTCCGGCGCCCGATAGCTCGGCCCCGCCGGGGGCGTTGCGCCGCCCGCAACGCCCCCATCCTGCACCACCATTCGCTGCTCCTCGCCGTCGAGTTGAGCGCATTCCGACACGTCACAGGGCTACCCCCATGCCCAAAACCGCTGGACAATTGACTGCAAACCAGGAGGAACCGATGACCCTCACCAGCGCCCGCCCGCTGCTCCTGCTCGACATCGACGGCCCACTCAACCCCTACGCTGCCAAACCAACCCGCCGTCCCGAGGGCTACACCACCCACCGCATGAACCCCGACTCCTGGGTCGCCCGCGGCAACCGCAAGCCCCTACGGGTCTGGCTCAACCACGACCACGGCCGCACCTTGCAGGCACTCCCGTACGACCTCGTCTGGTGCACGACGTGGATGGCCGAAGCGAACGAGTGGATCGCTCCCCACCTCGGGCTACCGACGCTGCCGTACGTTCCCTTCGAGGAACTCTGGGCATCCCGGCCGGACGGCACCTACTTCAAGACGTGGGACATCGTCCGCTGGGCACAGGGGCGTCCGTTCGCCTGGGTTGACGACGAGATCGGCCGCGCTGACCGGGACTACGCTGCGGCGCAGCATGAGGGGCCGGCTCTGTTGCATCACGTTGACCCGCGAGTGGGGCTGGCTGAGGCAGACTTCCAGACGCTCGCGGCGTGGGCTGATGACCTTCCGGTTCAGGAGGGCTGACCGATGACCCTCACCTGCCCCGGCAGCTACGCCGACGAGGACGCCATGCGTGCGATCCCGTGCCAGGAACGGCACCACCCCGAAGGCCTCCACCACGCCCACCACGGCACCCGGTGCATCATGTGGGTCGCTGACGCCGCTGCCGCGATCAACTCGGTCAGCGCCTGCCCCCAGCCGCCCGCCCACGAAGTCGAGAAGCCGGCCCCCGGCCCCTGCCCGATCGATGACTGCGACTGGGACGCCGAAGGCACCCTCGACGACCACCTGTTCACCCAGCACGACGAGGAAGAGCTTTCCAAGACCCTCGTCCGCTTCGTCCTGGAGAGCGACCGCCTGAAGGCGCAGCTGGCGGAAGCAACCGCCGACCGGGAGGAGCAGCTCCTGGACGCGTACGCATCGGGCTGGGCCGACTGCATCAACCTCGGCCCGTCCGCTGCGCCGGCGGAGGGCTGACCGATGGGAGCCGCTCTCCACCTCGCGCACGTCCACGAGACCCCCGTCCGAAAGAAGCGCCGCAAAGGCGGCGGCGGTGACGACGGCAACGACGGCCCGTTCCTCATCGTGCCCCGCGACGCCTGCGAGGCCTGCGCCCGGCACTGGCACCACAAGTGCTGGGGCGCCAACGTCCTCGACGAGCAGCGGCCGAACTGCCCTTGCCCGTGCGACGACCCCGCCGACCCGACGGGGGAGCGGATGCGGCGCGCAGCCTGGTCCGATCTGGCGCAGCACGACCCGGTCGAGCTGGGGCTCGCGGTGCAGCGCCTCCGGCTGCGTGAGGCCGGCGCCGCGTTCATCTGCGGATGGACCAACGACGAGTCCGGGCTGAGGAGCGTCAGGTGAGCGACACCCTCGATGGGCTGCGCCTCGCCGAGGTCCGCCGTGAGCTGGCGCAGCTCGTCGCCATGGCCGACACCGCCGAGCGCCCGAAGCCCGACGTCATCAACCCGCCCGGCCACCCGATGCCCGGCCACGAGTGGCGCGTCCAGCAGACCGTCCGCGTTGACGCCCACCGGCCGCCGCTGTGGCTCGTGCGCACCGTCGACGACGAGGACACCCGGGACTGCGTGTACCTCGCCGAGCCGGACCAGTACCGCGCCCATGACTGGCTGGACCGCCTCGACTTCACTGCGATGCTCCCCGTCGACGCGCGGCGGCTCGCGATGGCGCTGCTCGCTGCGGCAGATCGGGCGGAGCACCTCAGTGCCGGAGTGCCGCGCCTGGAAGACCGACGACAGAGGAGGACCGGATCGTGAGTTGGACCCCGCCCGATGAGGCCCTGTGTGCGGTGTGCGAGGAGACCGTCGCGATCCGCCGTGACGGCCGCACTGCGAAGCACCCGGCACCGTACGACCCGGACGCCCCGATCGTCGGGACCATCACCCCGGACGGTGTCACCTGGCACACCGGCTGCCACGGCAGCAACCAGCAGCCGTCCGTGCGACTGGAGATGAGCTTCGCCCGCTGGCTCCGCGCCCACCACAAGCGGCGCGACGCCCGCGACAACCCGGTCACGATGCTCGCGCAGTGGGTGTTCAAGCCGTGCACCCACACGAAGGCGAAGACCGTCTCCGAGCTGACCTGGTCCACCCCCGAAGAGCTCCGCCTGATCTACATGGCCCGGCAGGGGGACTGCAACTGGATCGGCGAGTACATCGACCGGGCGGAGGCCGAGTTCGAGGCGTACTCGGCGGCGCGGGCGGGATAGGCCCGGGAGCGCCCGGGCGGCGGGCTCTGGCGGCCTTGCAGGCGTCCGCCGCCCCTCGGGTCCAGCCGGACCCTGAAAGCCCATCACGCTGGCGCACAGCGCCCCGGCCGCGCCAAGCGGGTGGCTCCATCACCCGATCGGGTTCACGCGCCTCATCTCCGCCCCTGCGCCCCGGCCCCCACGGCACCGTAGCCACCACCAGGCCCACGCCGACCCAGGAAAGGCCATGACCGACACCCGCCCCAGCCGGCAGCCCAGGAGCACGCCACGGAAGGGCGCCGACCTGTTCGCACTGCTCGGTCCCATGAGTGACCAACAGGTGTGGACGGTCGCCCGACTGCTGCGCATGGACAGGCCCAGCCTGGATCTCGTTAACGCTCCCCGGTCCGCCTCGGCGACAACCGAACCCGACCAACCCAGGAAGGCATCGCCCATGACCAAGCCCCGCCTCACCCAGGACGAGCACATCGAACTCGGCGCCAAGCTCGCCGGCATGCGCGAGGAACTCGTCCACTGCCAGACTCAGCTCGCCCGCGCCTACCCCCGAAGCGGACCCGAGGCTCGGGCGCACCAGCTGATCAAGTCGGCGGTCGACGATCTCGACAAGGCCCGATCGGACATGGAGAACCAGTGCTTCGCCGAGCACCCGGACACCGCGGCGACCACGGACTACTACCCGCACTCCGAGGACCGGGCCGCGGTGGTGGTGCCCGAGGCGAGGCGGGCCCCGTAGAGGCGGCTGTTCCCCGCCGTGATCAGCACGGCCGGGGGCGCCGATGACCTCGCTGGCGCCCCCGCCCCTCGGGTTCAGTCGGGTCGTGAAAACGCCTCGGATGGGCGCTGGGCGGGTCGCGGCTTAGGGCTTGTCTTCCGGCCGCATAGTGATCACGATCTCGCGTTCCGCGCCCTCGCTGTCGCACTCCGCGCAGCTGACGTGAATCTCGCAGGTCTGATGCTCGCTGGCCCGCCCTACTTGCTGGGTGACGCTCACTTTGCGTCGGCTCCAGACGACCTTGCTGGGGTCATCGCATCCGCAGTTTGGGCATGGGCTGAAGGGGACTGGGTCATCTTCGTCCATCGATACTCCCGGCTGATGTGCCTGGTTCCAGCATGGCCGCCAGCGCGACGCCCGGCATCTGGGAAGGAAGGCCTTCAGGACCTGAGCGCGACTGTGCCCCGCCGTGTACTCACAGCGGGGCACTCTGCTGTCCGGCTCAGGCTGCTGCGGTGAAGGTGCGGAGCTCATCGACGACCCGGGCGAGCCGGTCCCGCTCTTCGAGCTCCTCCGCCGTCCACCGGCACCGGGCCGCCGCATCGTGCGGATGCTGGGCCCGCCGCCGGGCCTGCACGTGGGCGCAGTACTCGCCGAGTTCAAGCTCTGCCGCGCGCACCGCGGCCGCGATCGGGTCCCGCTCGGGGAGGCGCTGGGTGTGTGTCAGCACCCGATCATCGTACGGGCGTCCGGACGATGGTCACGCCAAGATCACGGGCAGGTCTCGCCGAACTTCACGACCTTCAAGCTGACCGGCTGGCCGCTCAGCTGCGCCCCCGGCGCCGGGTCCTGCGAACACACCTGCCAGTTCGACTCAACGAGGACCGCCCGGTTCTCCTTCACGTCCTTCACCGTGTAGCTCGTCGACTTGTCCAGCGTGTCCTTCACCGTCGACACCGCCTTCCCCCGGAAGTCCGGCATCGACGCCCCGGCCTTCGGCGTCGCTGCGCCCTGATCCGTGGCGGGGCACTGCTCGTCGAGCTTCACCGTCCCGAAGTCGATGCTGATGTTCGACGGCTGCTGCCCGGGGGCCGGCGTCTGGTTGCAGACCTTCCAGTTCCGGTCGTCGATCTGGTTGCGGGATCGGCCGAGGGCGTCGTGGCTGTGGAGGTTGTAGAAGCCGGCGGCCTGGGCGGTGTCCTGGGCGGACTGCAGGCCCATGCCGACGAGGTTCGGCAGGGTGCCGGTCTTGGTGGCGGTGCTGGCTGGCGGGCTGCCGGCCGGGGTGGTGGTCGCGGCTGCCGGAGGGCTGGCCGGGGAGGTCGTGGATGTCACGGTGGTGGTCTTGCAGGCGGTGAGGCTGGCGAGCAGCGCGACGGTGGCGATGGCGCGGCGGTACAAGGTGGCGTCCCCCAACGGTGGTTGTTGTTGGGGGACGGTAGCGCCGGGCGTGTGGCCTGTGAGGGCGGCGTGGCCAAGCTGTGACCGTGATTCACCCTTGCGGGCGGGCCAAGTCGCGCTACAGCAGGGCCTCGCCGCTGGCGCCTGCGATCTGGATCGGGCCGCCGGGAACGCCGCCTGCGGTACGGACGAAGCCGGCCTCTCTCCCGTCGGGCAGGAGCAGTCGACCCTCGTGGACGTTGAGTAGGGCCACCCCGTCATCGGCGGTGAGGAGGCCGGCCCAGTCGTCGCGGTTGCTGGGGCGGGTGGACAGGTGGGCGGTGACGGGGATGGTGGCGCCGTCCGGCGTGGTGACGGTCGCGGGGCCTGCGTAGGGCTTCATGAGGGTCAGGGTAGGGGGCGGGCGTGACACCGCCCCGTAGTCGGCGAGGGCGCTGTCAGTCTGTGCCGCCGGGTGGCTTCGGCTTGGGCGGGGTGCTCACGTACCGCCTGACAAGGGAGACCAGGACCTCAGTGACCGGTCGGCCCTCGGCTTCGGCCTTGTCGTGCAGGGCGGCCTTGAGCGGCTCCGGGAGGCGAAAGCTCTGCATGGGGCTCTGCCCGGTAGCCGGCCGACCCCTGCGACGGGTTTCTGTCATACAGCAAAGCCTAGCTTGCTGGGCTTTCCCTTGACAGGGGGTGCCGAGGTGAGGAATATTTGTATTACACAAATGGGTCCTGAGCAGCCGGAGGATCGCATGACGCAGCGCGTCTGGCCCACCCGCGAGGAGTGGGCCGCCAAGGCCGAGTACTCCGTCCGCACGTTCTGCACCATGTACGAGCGCCTCCCGGCCGACGCCGTCTTCACCACCCCCGATGAGGACACCGAAGCCCAGCGCCTCGCCCAGACCCTCGCCACCGCCGTCCGGCCGCTCCTCAACGCCGAGATCAACCGTCTCAAGACGCTGCTGCCCGACAGGCCCAAGGCCGGCCGCGCCCGCACCAACTGGTTCATCGAACTCGAAGGCACCCGCTACGACAACGCGTGCAACCTGGGCTCCCTGGAAGAGCTGCGCCGCGACATCGCCCGCAGCGCCAAGGCCGGCGCCTGGGGCCGCATCCACTGGGAGATCAGCCGGATCAACCGCAGCTACCCGGCGATCAACCTCTGCCAGCTGCTCAACGACCTCGACGCCCTGGACGCCACCGTCACCCGCGCCGAAGACCGGCGCCGCACCGAAGCCCAGCGACTCGAAGACGAAGCCGTCGCCCACGAGATGGCCAAGCGCAACACCGACGACGGCTGGGCCAAGGAACTCGAACGCCGCGCCCGCGTCGAAGCCGGACCCCTCGTCACCTACCACCCCGCCAACTGAGGAGCGCCAGTGCCGAAGACGGCCCGCGAGCTCATCGAGCGTGCCTTCCACGTCTCCTTCAAGCTCCCCCACCAGGCTGCGGAACTCCTCGACGGTCACCGTGTCGAGAACCGACGCGAGGCCTTCGCGGACGCCGCCAACCTCATCCGCAGCCTCCCCGCCCCGCCCGAGGCCGGCCCCGACTGGCACTGGTACACCTTCGCCCTCAACCGCGCCGCCGACCGGCTCGACCAACTCGCCAAGGAGCAGCAGTGACCTCCCAGGACATGACCGACCAGCAGATCGGCGAGGAGCTCAAGCCCCTCGCCGACACCATCCGCAACGCCATCCAGACCCGCTTCATCCTCGGTGACCCCATCGACCGACTCGTCGCGGAGATCACCATCGCCGTCGGCGTCTTCATGGGTCCCATCGTCCGCGCGGAACTCGCCAGCCGCGCACCTCAGGCGGCTGCCGAGCAGGTCCACGACGAACTGTGGCGGCACCTCGACTGGTCGTTCTGGGGCACCGGCATGGCCGACGTCTTCCGCGAGCCGCTCGCCGAGTCCATGCTCGCGGGCATCACGCCCGAGCAGCGGCAGCAGGCCAACGAGCTGATCACCCGCTGGCGCGACCACCGCAAGTTCGTCGGCCGCGACACGTACGAGGCCCAGAAGGCCGAGATCGAGCGGCTCCGCGCCCAGCTGACCGCCGCGGGCATCAACCCCGACGAGGAGCAGCCGTGACCGACACCGCGATCCTGGCCGCCGCTGCCCGGGAACTCCGCGACCGCCCCGGCCCGCTCCCCGCCAGCCTCAACCCGATCATCGCCGACATGCTCGACGCCTGGGAACGCACCGCCGGCTGGGACCCCGACTTCCTCAAGGGCATCGCCGGCCCCGAAACCGTCACCCTCGCCCGCCACATCATCGGCCAACCCCTCAACGCCTGCCCCGTCTGCGGCGGCGAAGACGACGTCCACCAGATCGGCTGCCAGCCCACCACTCCGGAGGTCCAGGAATGACCACGTACCGCGTCCAGTTCGGCAAGCTCGGAGACGACTTCCCCGTCCCGACCCTGACGGCCACCGCGGCGAACCGCGACGACCTGTGCCGTCAGATCCAGAACCACGCCCGCCCGCACATGCTTCCGGTGCTGACCGAGCTGGGCAGGCCGGAGCTCGCCGACCAGTCGTTCTTCCACCTCACCCCGGATCTGACCGGGGGCCAGTTCCTCGCCCTGAGCCTCGCCCACGGAACGGGCGCCCGGTTCCTGCCTGCACGCATCGAGGCCCTGGCGTGACCACCACCCTCCGCCTCCACGGCGGCCCCGCCGACGGCGTCACCTACCGCCTCTTCGCCGGCGACCCCGTCCCCGCCCAACTCGAACTCTCCATCCGCCTCGGCTTCCCCCACGGGCCCATCGACGACCTGCCGCCCGCGCTCCTCCGCGGCGAAGTCCACGCCATCCACCACTACCAGCACACCGGCGACGGCAACTACCAGCACCAGGAGCAGCCGTGAGCAGCGAGTACCCGTCCGGGGACGACCTCAGCGCCTACAACTGGCACCGTCAGCACCCCCAGGCGGTCATCGAGGTCATCGAGGAGCCGGGCATTCGTAGGCGGCTCAACAAGTGCACCACCGACGCCTGCACCCGCCTCAAGTCCACCGGCTCCACCTACTGCTGCGGACAGTGCGCACACGCCGACGAGAACCGGCACGAGATCGACATGCACACCGACGAGTGCACCGAGCGCTGGGCCCAACGGAAGGAGCTGCTCAAGTGACCGACGACCTGAACGCCCGCCTGACCCGCGGCATCGCCGAGGCGCAGCGCGCCCGCGACGCCCTCGCCCGCAGCGAGGAGTACCCGCCGAAGGAGGCCCAGCGGTGACCGCCGAGCAGGATGGCAGCGAGACCCTCGCCCACGCCAACCTCAGCCAGTACGTAGCCGACGCTCTCCTCGTCGACGACACCCACCACGTCGTGCCCGGCCCGATCACCCAGTGGGGCGTTCTGGCGGCCTGCGGGGACGCTGTCGAAGCGTGGCTCAGGGCGCAGCGCGACGCCGCCGCCGACCACCCCGAGGCCTGGCAGATGATGGACGGCCTCCTCGACCTGTACCGGCTCCATGCCGACACCCGCACACCCCTCGACCAGCACGTGTGCGAAGGCGGCACCCCGGACGACTGTCACGGGTGACGCCAACGGAAGGCCCGCCCTGGGATGCGCTGCTCACACCCCGGGGCGGGCCTTCGACATGGGCGCGGCTAGTTCAACGATGGCTTCGGGCGCGGCACATGCACCCAGCCCCGCGCCGCCATCTCCTCCCGCATCCACGCCACCATCGAGTCGCCGATCGCGGCGACGTCACGTTGCTCCGCCGGTACGTTCAACAGCGCCACCAGCTGACCCGCGGCGCCGCGTTCCGCATCACAGGTGCCGCACAGCGCCAGAGGCACGCGGCGGCCGTCGCCGACGGGGATCTGCGTCACCAGCAGCAGATCGCTTTCGCATGTGGCGCATGCGCCCACTCGATCGCAGCGTTCGACCCGGACGGACATGTGCACCTCCTGATCACCGAGGGACGCACAGCATCTGCCTCCGCCTGGCTCGGCGTCAATGGGTGCGCGGGAGAAGTTCGGGCTGGTCGCGGGCCCGCATGTCACCCATTCGGGTGAGTTCTGCCGAACCGCTTGAACCTTGTCCGACGGTCGGACATAGTTAGGGGTGTCGCCACCGAGAGAGGCCACCCGATGACCACCATCACCACCACCGAAGCCGCCACCCAGGCCCGCGTCACCGTCGCCACCATCCGCAACTGGTGCACCCGAGGCGTCATCACCGCTACCAAGCACGCCGGCCGCTGGCTCATCGACACCGCCTCCCTCACCTATCGCATCAACCTCCCCGCCCTGCTCCGCCCCGCCCGCAAGACCATCACCCTCACCACCGAAGCCATGCTTGCCATCGGCGGCCGCCGCTGGCAGAAGAACGGCATGGACCGCGTCTACATCAACGACTGGGCCCAGTTCGCCGGCCTCGACATCGCCTACTACGGGACCGGCAACGTCTCCGGCGCCACCCTCGGCGGACGCGGCATCGCCAACGGCCGCGTCGCCGGCCTCCTCTCGAAGATCGAGAAGGTGTGGTTCGACGCCGCCGACGGCCGCCTCTGGATCCGCCACTACGACGCCGACCTCGTCGACGTCCGCTACCTCGACGGCGAGCGCAACATCATCGACCTCGTCGCGCGCCTCCGCGCCGGCATCAACGCCGCCGTCGCCGCCCTCTGACCACGACAGGAGCACCCCTCATGTCCAGCCTCACCGTCACCCCCGCCAACCTGCGCAAACTCCTCGCCAGCGGCGCCGACAACCCCGTCCTCTTCGTCAACCGCGACGTCGACTACGAGCCCGAACTCGCCGTGTGGGACGCCGCCTACGTCGACAAGGACACCATCGTCATCACCCTCCCCGAACTCATCGACTGGCTCGGCGACGACTTCACCGACGACGACGCCGCCGAGTACCTGCCCGAACTGCAGGAGACCGTCGACGAGATCGAGCCCGCCCCGGGCCCGCACTTCACCGCCTGGGTCACCACCACCCCCAGCTGCCTCGCCGGGGACAACGCCGACGTCGTCGTCCTCGCCGACACGTTCGCCGGCTACCGGCGCGGCAAGGTCGAATGGGAATCCGGAGGCGGCGAAGTCTTCACCGCCGTCACCGAGGTCGACGCCCGCGAAGGGGACGACGCGGACGCCATCCGCGAGAGCGAGGAACTGCTGGAGGCCGCCGGCTGGCGGATCACCGGCGACTGGGAGGGCCTCGACCCCGGCTACATCGCCACGGTCGAGCGCCAGGACGAGGCCGAGACCTGGACCCTTCAGCAGGCCACCGACCACATGAAGGCGGCCAACACCAACACGGCGCAGCGCGCCCTCAAGCGCCTCGGCATCGAGCCCGTCGGCCGCGCCCCCGGCCGCGGCGGCCAGAACCTCTACCTCACCGTCCAGGTCATGTACGCCCACGCCACACGCCCCGGCCAGGGCGCCCGCACCGACCTCAAGGACACCGAGTGACCCCGCCCGCGCACGGCATCACCGCCCGCGACGTCCCCCAAACCCGTCTCGACCTCGCCGACTGGCTGGCCACCCCCGCCACCCGCCAGCTCCTCGAAGAGCGCGGCGAACGCGGCATCACCGACTTCCTCGGCGTCAACGCCACCAGCGCCGAGCTGTACTACGTCAACGCCGACATGACACAGGTCGCCCACACCGCCGGCCAGGACCTCGACGTCTTCGCCCTCACCGTTGACGACCTGCCCTCGCCCAGCGGCCTCCTCGTGTGGGAGCAGCCCATCGACGACGGAGCACCGCACTGGGCGCCCGTCGCGGTGATGTGGCTCGCCCACGGCACCAAGTTCGTTGTCACCCTGTTCGTTTCCGCCGCGGGCTACACCGCCTGGGCCAAGCAGTGGGGCCCGTCCGGGGCGGCCGACTCCCGCTCCGTCCAGGCGGGACGGCTCGTCATGCGCGGCCAGACCCAGACTCTCCCGATCGACGGCCGTGAACGGCCCTGGGACCGGATGAACCTCGCGCACAACGACACCGCGATCCGCACCCTGCTCGCCACGTGGCTCCTCATCCGGCAGCCCGCCGACGAACGCACCCTCCACCAAGTCGAGAACGTCCCCGCGCCGAAGGCCGTGCAGCGGCGCCTGCGCCAGACCCGCCTGAACGCGGACGCCCAGGTGCGGCTCGTCACCCTGCGCACCTCGCTCCGCCCCGACCGTCCCGCGGCGGCCGGAGAGCGGGGCCATGCCGAGAAGGTGTACCGGCACCGATGGATGGTCCGCCTGCACCGCCGCACCTACTCCGACAAGGCCAGCCCCTCCGGCCAGATCAAGAAGTGGGTCGGCCCCTACCTCGCCGTCCCCAAGGGCTGCGAGGACGCGCCGATCCTCGGCACTGAGCGGGTCAACGTCCTGCGCCGATAGGCAATCGCTCCGCCGGACGCGTACGCCGCAACGACGGTCGGCAGCCCCCGTCCGCTGCCCGCAGTGAGCCCTGCCGCCCCCGCCGGCAGGGCTCTCGTGCGTCCAGTCCCGCATATCACCCGATCAACGGACACGGCCCCCGCGCCGGGCGTACCGTGCCGCCATGGCCACCGGCACCACCCGCGCCCTACCAGCCCCGAGCCGCCCCGCCTGGGCCCGCCCGTCGCGCCGCACCCACTGGTGGCGCCCCGCCACCACCCCCCACGCCGCCCTCGCCGCGCTCCTCTTCGCCGCCTACGCCCTGGTCTCAGCCCTCCGCTACCGGCAGCACGCCTCATCCAGCTGGGACCTCGCGATCTTCACCCAGGCCGTCAAGGCCTACGCCCACGCCCGCACCCCCATCACCCCCATCAAAGGCGAGGACTTCAACATCCTCGGCGACCACACCAGCCCCATCACCGCCACCCTCGCCCCCCTCTGGCACCTCTGGCCCAGCCCCCTCCTACTCCTCACCGCCCAAGCCGCCCTCCTCGCCTGGTCCGCCGCCGTCGTCTCCGACACCGCCGCCCGCCACCTCGGCCACACCCGAGGCCTATGCATCGGCACCGCCTACGGCCTCTCCTTCGGCCTACTCCGCGCCATCGACGTCGACTTCCACGAGACGAGCTTCGCCGCCCCCCTCCTCGCCGTGGTCGGCCGGCAACTCCTCGCCCGCCGCTGGCACCGCGCCGCCTACTGGGCCCTCCCGCTCCTCCTCGTCAAAGAAGACCTCGGCCTCACCGTCGCCACCATCGGCCTGCTCATCACCATCCAAGGCCGCCGCTGGATCACCGGACCCCTCCTGGTCGCCGCCGGCCTCGCCGCCACCGCCGCCGCCATCTGGTGGCTCATCCCGCACTTCAACCACGCCGGCACCTACGCCTACTGGGACAAAGCCCCCCACGGCTGGCAACAAGCCCTCTGGCAGCCCATCAGCCGCCTCCAAACCTGGAAGACCATCGGCTGGACCCTCGGCATCACCGGCTTCCTCGCCGCCCGCTCCCCGCTGCTCCTCCTCACCGCGCCGACCCTCGGCTGGCGGCTGCTGTCCACCAACCCGGTCTACTGGGGCACCGACTGGCACTACAGCGCCGTCCTCATGCCCGTCGCCTTCCTCGCCGCGACCGACGCCGCCACCCGCCACCGCGACTCCCGCCGACTCACCCTCCGCGCCCTCACCGACCGAACCGTCACCGCCCTACCCGCCGTCGCCCTGGCCTGCATGTGCGCCCTCGGCTACGGACCCGCCGAACTCACCCGCCCCCAAGCCTGGACAACCGGCCCCATCACCCAAGCCCGTAACGCCGCCCTCGCCACCATCCCCGACGGCGCCCGCGTGGAAGCCACCACGGCCGTCCTCGCCCCGCTCGCCGCCCGCACCGACACCTACTGGTACGGCGGCTCCCACACCCGACTGCCGGACTACATCGTCATGGACCGCCACGACTGGACCGAAGCCCCCAAGCCCGAAGACGCCGCAGCCGCCGGCGCAGCGCTCCACCCCGGCGCCCAGTACGAGGTCGTGTTCAGCCGCGAGGACATCACCGTGCTGCGCCTCACCCCCTGACCAGCACAGCAGAAGGGCCCGCCGACGGTCACCATGACCGGGCGGGCCTTCTGCTGCTCTTCAGGCAACCAGGTTGCCGGGTCTCCCCGGCATCTCGTACAGCGCCTCCGTGGTCTCCGGGTGCTGGATCTCATCGACGAGGTGATCGAACTCGGGGCTGCCCGTCGCGTGCGGGAGCCCGGCGACAGCGGCGGCGCGGGACTCGGTGTACTCCTGCTGGTTCATGCTGCGGTCCTCTCACTGGCGGGGTTGTAGTCGGCGAGGTCGCCGATCACGTTCAGGGTGCGCCGCCCCACAGGCTCGGGCGCAACATCGACGCTGTCGTCCACCTCGGCGAGCGCCTCATCGGTGAACCGAACGTCCTCGTACCGGTCGTCGGCGCAGCTCACGACGCGGCCTCCGCCAGCTCCTCGTCAGTGCGCAGGGCAGCAAGCTCCCGGCACACGTTGAGGATCCGCTGCGCATGCTGGAGCCGCTCGGCGGGCGTCTGCGCGTTCCACGCGGCGATCCACTGCCCGGCTGTCATGCGGAGACCGAGCGCGCCCACCGGCTCCTCACCCTCATGCAGTTTGGCGAGCGCAGCCTCGGCGCGGCCTGCCCGCGCGGCTTGCCTGCGTGCCTCGACGATCGTGGACTGCCACCGGCGGTGGTACTCGTGGAACACGACCGCGGTGTTCAAACACTCCTGGTCCCGGGCCTGCTCCCACTCCTGGGCCCGGCGCTCGGCGCCCGCCGCCCGCTGCAGAGCGTCCTCCAACGCCCGGCGCAGCGGCCCGATCTCCTCCTCCAGCGAGTCCCGCTCCCGCCGCAACCGGGCCGCCGCCTCCGTCGCCTCACGCAACTGCCGCCGAACCTGCTGGTCGTACACGCTCTCGGTCACCGGTGAACTCCTACCTGGGTGCGACGGGATGCCCACGTACGGGCCATACGAACGGCGGACTGAGAAAGCCCAGCCGAAACCGGATCAACGTCCTTCAACTCCGCCGCCAGGCGCAGCGTCTGCTCCTCAACCCGAGGAGTGACATGGCGGCGGCGCATCCGCTGGCCGATCTCGGCGGACGAAGTGCCGAGCCGGGCCGCCAGGTACGGGAGCGTCCAGCCCGCAGCCCTGAGCTCATACAGGGCCTGCTGGGTGGGGGTTGCATCGACCCACGTGAGGAGCGCCGACTCGGCGGCAGCCAGGAGCGCCTCGACCTGGCGGACGGTCACGGGTATGTCCTGGGCCTCGGCAACGGCGATCATCGCGGCACGGGCTGAGGCTCGGCGGTTGGGTGTCGGCATGAGCGGCCTCCTTACCGGGTCCTCGCGGCACGGGCCAGCGCCCGGCGGGTGGCGCGGTTCGGCCGAGGTGCCAGCGGGGCGTTGTGGTCGATGCCGTCGCGGGTGTCCGGGACGACGATCTCGTTGGCGATAGGTCGGGTGTCCCAGGTGACGCCGGCCTTGGGCGCGTGTTCACGGGTCATGGTGCGATCTCCTTCACGGGTATGCCGGCGGCGCGGGCCAGCGCCATGCAACCGCGGGTGCCGGCGCTACGGCCGAGCGGGAACGCCAAGCAGCGGACAGCGCGCGGCCGCAACGCCACCAGGCGGGCGTTCCTGCGCGGCCCCGCCGTCGGGCAGTAGTCCTCCAACATCCCCGGATGGTGAACATCCCCCGGCTGCTTCCGGCGCCGGTGCTGCCTGGGCGGGCAGTTCCAGCCGCACGAGTCCCAGTCCGCCGGGTGCGGATCGTGCACCACACCGAGGTGCCGGTGCGCGAGCGCCCACGCCTTGCTGTGCGCGTCCGCGCCGGTCGGGCACTCGCCGTCCGACACGACCAGGCCGTCGTGCCCAAACTCGGCCGCGGCGGCGTCGAGCTGCGCCCACACGGCCCGCGGGTCCAGCCAGTCACGGCTGCCGGTGACGAGGATCCTCACAGCTCAACCCTCCTCGTCCGCCTTGAACGGCTTGTCCGCACGCGGCTTCAGCTGCCTCCACACCCACTGCCCGACCGCGTCACGCCGGCCGTCGTAGAACAGGAACAGTGCCGGCCGGTAGGCGGACTTGCTGGCCGCCATCGCGAATGCCTTCCTGTCGCTGACGTCAGCGAGACCGTCCATAGCGGCGGTGTAGTCGCGCTCCGCCGCACCGGCCAGCGCGTTGTGCTCGGCACGCAGCCGCATCGCGATCTCGTCGACCCAGTCGCGGAACTCGTCCGGCACCCGGTCGAACAGCGTCCCAAGGTCCTGTCCGGACGCGAGTGCCTCCCAAACGGTGCGCTCGTTGGTGCCGGTGTACAGCTTGTGGAGCGTCAGGTACGCAGACAGCTTGATCTTCGCTCGGCGGCCGGAGGCGTACCGGATGATGTAGCCCTCCTCCTGCATGCCGTTGACTTGGCTGCCGTGCATGTCGAGGCTGGCCGCTGCGCGCTTCTCCAGGACAGTGACGTCGTCGTAGAGGCCCCAGGACTGCACGGCCGTGCCGATCGGCTTCCAGTGCCCGGCGGCAATGTCGAGAGGCACCTCGCTGCCGTCAGCGGGGCGGAACGCGGCAAGGAGGACGAGGTCCTCGCGGGTGCCGTAGTCGACGACGATCCGGTTGCCCGGGTAGATCGCCTCAGCAAGGTAGGTGAGGCCGGTGTCGAGGCCGGACAGGTCGGACCGGTCGAGGACGGTCTGCGCCCACTGGGCCTGCTCGGAGATGAAGCTGCCCTTCGATGCGGCGCGCCAAGTGCCGTCGTAGAAGTGGACGATGGCGAGCGATCCGTCGGCCTTCTCGTAGACCTCGAACGGCTCGCCGGTGGGCAGGGGCGGGGCGAAGTCGTGGCCGGTGCCGTGCATGCCGGTGACGAAGATCTTGGGGAACGGCAGGGCAATGATCCGGCCGGTGTGCTTCTCGACGATGAGGCCGCGGCAGGCGGTGGTGACGGGAGTCCAGATGTTCCCGTACTGGCAGGTCGCGGAGTAGGTGTAGATCTCCAGCCGGTCCGTGGGGTGGGGCTTGCGGGTGACGTAGCCGGCGTCGAGCGCCGCGTCGAGGTCGGCCGGGTCGAAGAGGTCGGCGAGCGTCAGGTGGTCGGTCACTTCGGGTCTCCGTTCTGGTCGGCGCGGCTGCCGCGCCGGGCGGCGGCGAGGAACAGGGCGACGGCGGCGGTCGGCAGGAGGAGGGCCGCGGCGGCGTACAGCAGGACGCGAATCACTCGGCCACCTCATAGGCGCCTTCGTCGGTGGAGAACCACGTGTAGTAGTGGCCATCTCCGTCGCGGCCTCGGTGCGAAGTGCCGGTCTCGCTGTGGTCGGCGTCCTCGTAGCAGAACGCGGGGCCGGGCATGGGGTCGATGCGGTAGGCGCCCCGGCACCAGTCGTGGGTCATCATGTTCTCCTTCAGTACGGGCCCGCCCGGCACCACCGGGCGGGCCGGGGTGGTCACCGGCGGTCGAGGTCGTGGATCCAGGCGGCGCACACGGCGGCGACCTGGACCAGCTCGGCGCGGAGGGCGCACGGCTCGGTCTCGGCAAGGGCCTCGTGCACTTCCTCCAGCAGCACGTTGCGCCACGTCAGCACGCCGGCCGCCGTATTGCGGTCGGCCAGGTCGCGATAGCGGTGCGCGCTGTACTGGTCGATCGGCAGGCCGGTGCCGTCGTGGTGCCGCTGGTCGCCGAACCTGGCGATCTGGCGGGCGCGCTCGGCGTCGATGGCTTCGGCGAACGCCTTCACGCCTGGGGTGCTGAACAGGGTCGGGTACGACACTGCGGTTCTCCTTCGGGTGGGCCGGCCGCTGGTGGGCGGCCGGCGGTGTGTCAAGCCGGGCGGATCCGGCGGATGATCGCGGCAAGCTCGGCACGGTGTACCTCGGCCTCGCCCGGATCCGGGTAGCGCTCTTCGATGGCTTCTTCTCCGGCCTCGTCGATGTTGGCCGCGAGTTCGGCGGCGGCCCAGCGGCGGGCCGCCTGGCGGATCTCACGGCGCCGCTCCGGGGTCACGCGGCCACCGCCGTGCAGGACGGGGCGAGGGCTGCGGTGAGGATCGCGCGGGCGAGCTGCCCGGGTACGGCGTTGCCGATCTGCTGGCTGATGTCCCGGCCGGTCCACGGGTAGTCCGCGGGGAAGCCTTGGAGGATCCCGGCTTCGGACCAGGTGAGGCGAGGCAGTTCGTTGCCGTCGGGGTCGACGAGTCGCAGTCGGCTGATTTTCCCGGTGACGGTGAACGCCGGCTCCGCGTGGGTGCGTCGTCCGCGCGCCTTGGGGTCGCCGCCGGTGCCGTAGTTCGACACGACGGTGAACGGGCCGCGGTGTGGGAGGACGTCGCCCATGGACACCCACGGTAGGAGTCGCGGGTCTCCGGCGTCCCGGGGAACGCCCTTCCGATACGGCCGGTGCGTCGGGGCCGGCAGGGCCGCGGGACCGTCGAGACGGGCGATCAGGACCGCGCGGCGGCGGGTCTGCGGGGCGCCGTACTGCTCGGCCTTCAGCACGCCGCACGCGGCCTGGTAGCCCTCGGCGCGGAGGATTTCCGCGTACGCCTTCCACACGGGCAGAGCCTGGTGAACCTGCTCCAGGACGATCGCCTCGTACGGGCGACCGGCGTCGAGCGCGTCCAGGGCCCAGCGCAGGGGCTCCAGGACCAGACCGGTCCGCGGGTCGGACAGCTTGGCGAGGTCGGCGGTGATGTCCTGGCGGGCGGCGAGGCGATTGGCCAACGCGAGGACGAGGTCAAGCTGGTCGCGGCCTGCGCCCTGGCCGGCGGCGCTGAACGTCTGGCAGGGCGGCCCGCCGACGAGAACGCTGGCGGACGGGAAGGCGGCAGGGCCGTAGCGGCGGACGTCGTCCTCCACGGTGGCGTGCCCGGCGGCGCGGCGTGTCTTGCAGGCGTCGGGGTCGTGCTCGATGCCGATGACGTGGTGTCCGAGGTGGCGGGCGGCGGTGCTGAGTCCGCCGGGGCCAGCGAACAGGTCAACGATCACGGTGACTCCTCAGGCGTCGTGGCGGGTCAGGAGCGGGGCGCCCTGGTGCCGGGCGGGGCGCCAGTCGTCGCCCAGCTGAACCGGCGTCGCGCAGGCGTTGCACAGGTCCGGGGCTCCCTCGTCCTCCAGGGCGGCCACGGCGAGTTCGGCGATCTCCTCGGGGTCGGTGACGTCGTCGGGCACCTCCACGTCGACTACGGCGTTGGCGCTGGTCGTGAGGGTGACGGTGTAGCGGGCCACGGTGGCTCCTGTCAGGTGGTCGGGGCGGACGGGGCGGCGTCGCGGGTGGGGCAGCTGGGGTAGTGGCCCGGGTGGACGTCGGTCTTGCAGCCGCAGCCGTCCGTGGGGGTGGATACGGCTCGGGCGTCGCGGTCGATCTCGTCGGCGCCGGCGCAGTGGCAGTCCATGAGGCAGGTGTCTGCGGTGCTGTGCGTGGGGCAGTAGCGGCGGAGCATCGCCGCGGCCTCCCGCATCCCCGCAGCGCGGCAGTCGTCGCGGTGGGCGGCGATCGCGGCGTACAGCTCATCCGGCGGGACGACACGGCTGCCGGTGGCGAGGTCGAAGGCGATGGCCTCGATTCGTTCGCCGGCGCTTCCGGGGGCGCTGCGGTTGGCGGCGCGTTCCTGGCGGAGGCGGTCAAGTTCGGCGCGGGTGCGGTCCAGCTCGGCGCGGAGGGTCTGCGCGGTCTCCAGCAGGCGAGGCGCGTGCAGGTCGTGGTTCGCCCGGAAGTGCTGCGGCTGCTCGTCGTGCTCGTCCTGGATGAGGTCGAGAGTCCGCAGGTGCTGGCGGAGGTCGTCGGTCATCGCAGGTACTCGCCCTCGACGTAGGGGGTGTGGACTCGGTGGCCGTCGCCGAGGGGGTAGCGGCACAGCCATCCGCCGACGCCTTCAGGCAGGCAAAGCGCGCCGTCGTGCGGCGGACCGGCATCACGGGCGCCGGGATGTTCGGTGGCCTGCTGCTTGCGCCGGGCGAGATAGGCCCGGAACTCGGCGACGGCGGAGCGATCGCCATCGGTGAACTGTGCGGTGGGGTCGTTCCCGCAGACGGGCCGACGCGGCTGGTCGGTCATCACGCCCCCTGCACGGCGTCAACGGGCTGGCACGGCGGGGTCTTGTCGCCCTGGAGGGTGTTCCAGTACTGGCCGTTGCGGCTCCACTCAGTCCACCACTGCCGGCGGTACGGGTGGGGGCGCTGGTCGGCGAGGAGTCCGCAGACGGTGCAGCGCTTCCGGTGGTCGTGGATCTTGTTCCAGCGGTGGCGAGCCATGTCGGTCCTTCCTGGGGTTACGGTTGCGGGGTGGGGGCGCAGTTCGGATGCGCCCCCACCGGCGTGCGAGGGGTCAGACGCCAAGCGCCTTCTTGATCAAGATCAGGGCAGCATCAGCCGAGATGTCGCCGCTGTTCCACGCCTCGATGGCCATGCTGTGCTGCTGCCGGGTCTGCTCCGACTCGGCGCGGAGCCAGCGGACCTCGACGACCAGCGCGGGCACGTCCGCCCGGCTGCGTTCGGCCATGTGCTCCGGGGTGAACACGTCGCGGCCGTTCTCCAGCGCGGTGGCGCAAGGCCAGGCGGTGCCCCAGCCGTCTCCCCAGCACACCGCGCACTTCCACGACTTAGGCGTGCCCAAGTCGTCGTACACGGGGATGTGGAAGCGGGCGGGGAGCTGCGCGCGCTGGTCTTCGGGGGTGTCGAGGATGGTCTCGTAGCCGGGGGCGTCCGGGGCGGGCAGCAGGGTGGCGCGGGCGATGCACTGCTCGTGGATGACGGCACGGCCCCGCTCCGCGTGGTGGCGGCAGCTGCCGCAGCTTGCCGGGTCGAGGGCGGCGTTGGTGAGCTGCTCGATCGCGTCGAGGTCGAGAGGCTGGGTCATCGGGTGCTCCCGTGGTGTGAGTCGGTGGGGTGGTGCGGCCCGGCGGGTGGAGCGGTCACAACCGCCGGGCCGAGATCGGGGGTTAGGCCGGCAGACTCGGGCGGGACCGGCGCTCGTTGACGAACGCCGCGTAGTCCTCCTGCAAGCCGGCCCAGACCGCCAGGTACAGCTCCGCGCACATCACCCGCGTGAGAGCCATACGCTGGGCGACGGCACCGGCAGCGGCGGCCTGCCGCTGAAGGGCCTCGGCGTGGATCGCCTGGAACTTGCCGGTAATCCACTGCGGGTCAGTTCCCTCGCGGCGCCACGTGGCGAGCATGTGGCGGACGAACGGCAGGCCCACCTTGAGGACTTCGTTCGCGCTGCGCCGGTCGATGATGCCCTCACGGACCTTGCGGTTGAGCAGGTCACGGGCTGCCCGCTCGGAAGCGTCGAGCTTGGGCTTGACGGAGGTCACGGAGTTCTCCTTCGGGCTGGTGGCACGCGGGCGGCTGTCCTGGGTGGCGGCGAAGTTGGTCTAGGCGCACTCCGCGAAGTCGGCGGCGGTGACCAGGGAGCGGGTGGACTTGTACGAGCGGAGGCCCTCGATCAGCGCCGGGTCGTTCGGCGCGTACACGAAGACGTGGATCCGGCGGCCGGTCGTGCGGTGCTTCACCCACGCCCGCGGGGCGTTCTGGCCGCCGTTGGCGTTGCGGTAGGCCTTGGCGACGTGCCGGCCGTACCAGGACTGCTGGCCGTCGGGGAGGTGGATGCCGAGGCGGTCGAGCATGTCGCTGGTGCGGATCAGGTGGTTGAGGTCGAGGCCGCTGTTGAGGATCGCGTAGGCGGCGTCGGTGCCGATCTGGACGCCGGCCTGGATGGTGGCGGTGATGCGGCGGATGAGCTTGCGGGCCTTGGCGGTCACGGCGTCTCCCTCGGAGGTTCGTAGAGGCTGGTCTCTACGCATCACAATGTAGACCCCGGACTCTACGATCCGCAAGGGGTATGCCGAAAAGAGTCCACCCTCTACACTCTTGGCATGACCAAGAAGCCCGCCACCCGACTCCGCGAAGCCGTCCAAGCCCTCGCCGACATCCCCGACCCCACCGAACGCGCCCTCGCAGCAGGCGACATGACCGAAGCCGTCCGCGACGCCACCAGCGACGTCGCCCGCATCCGCTCCCAAGCCATCCAGCAGCTGCGCACCGACGGACTCTCCTACCGCACGATCGGCGACAAGCTCGGCATCCACTTCACCCGCGTCAAGCAGCTGGAGACCGGCGAGACCACCGGCCGCCGCAAGAAGTCGGCGACGGCCGAGGAGCCAGCCGAGAGCTGACCCGACTCGTCCCACAAGCCGCCGGCCCGCTGCGCCGCGCGGCCCTTCGTGCTGCCCGCGCACAGCCCCGGACTCAACACCCGCAGGCCGCCCCGACCCGGGCACTCCGTCGGAGGGGGTTACGGTGCGGTCCACGAATGCCCCTTCCCGGGCTAGAAACGGTGCGTCAGCGTCCTTTAGGGGGCGGGTTGGAGTGAAGGGCTCGGGGCGGGGGTCAAACCCGCCAGATCGGTTACCGGCAAGTCGCATTCCTGGCGAGCGGCTTGTGTCGTAGCGCGGCCCGTCACCAACCCGTACGCGGATCCCACGCCGGCTCACCGTGGTCCCAGTAGCCGGGCCGGTCCTCCGGGTCGTCTATCGGCTCGTCGCCGACCTCCACATCGCCCGGGTCGCCGTAGGCGGCGGTGAGGTAGCTGGTCTTCCACGTGCGATGGCACGAAGCGCAGCGCCACGTCCTGATGGTCTGCTCGCCGTCCTGCTGCTCCCCCCAGGCGTGAGCGGCGGAGAGGCAACTGGGGCAGTGCTCGGTCATGAGAGGGCTCCTGTCGGGGAGTAGCCGGTGATGGTGGTGTCGATCGGGGTGTAGGCGCGCCAGGGCCAGCCGCCTTCGTGGCCCTGGCAGATGAAGCGGGGCCACGCACGCTCGTCGCGGTTGCCGCGCCACGGCAGGACCCGGCGGCCGCGGTCCTCCGTCGCGGTGCGCTCGTCTTCGACGGGGCGCAGCCCGAGCCCGAACTCGGGCCAGCGGAGCCAGAGGCTGGAGCCGACGGGGCGCAGCGCCCGGGGGCCCATGGGTCCGCCCTGCGGGGAGTGCGCCTCCATGGACAGGGCGCAGCCGGCGGTGGCGCGGGCGTCGTCCAGGACCACGGTGACCTTCCGGGCGAGTTCCTCCGAGTTCGGGTCGCCGTTGTGGAGCCGGTAGATCGGGCCGACGATGAGCAGGTCCGGCATGACGGCTTCGACGCGGCGCATGAGCCAGGCGCGGCCGTCGGGCCGGGTGAGGTCGACGCCCTGGGGTCGGATGTCGATGTGGAGCTGGCCGCGGCCGACGGGGCTGTCGAGGCGGGCGGCGGTGTCGATGAGGCCGCGGTAGTGACGGCGGGACTGCCGGTCGGAGTTCTCGCAGTCGAGGACGAGGACGCGCTGCGGGCCGAGCTGGTTGTGCATCGGGTTGCCGCGGCCGTCACCGAAGGGGAGGAGGCCGGCGGCCGCGGTGACGGCGAGCTGCCGCTGCAGGACGCTTTTGCCTCCGCCTTCGCCCGCGGTCCACACGATGCGGTCGGTGTGTTCGAGGTAGCCGGGCAGGACCCAGTCGTAGCCGGGGTCGGCTTGGGCGAGGAAGTCGTGGATGTCGAGGACGGGGCTGTCGGTGGCGGCTCGGCCGGCGTCGCGGAGTTCGCGGGCGAGGGTGACGGCGTGTTCGGCGAGGTCGGTGGCTTCGCTGTCGTCTTCGGGGGTGAAGCCGAGGTCGCGGATGCGGGTGCCGACGCGGACGATTTCACGGCGCATGGCGAGGTCACGGATGCGGTAGTCGAGCCACTCGGCGGTCCCGCCGTGGAGGGCGGCGTCGATGCACGCGTTGAGGTAGTCGTAGCCGCCGATGCGGGCGAGGTGCCCGCGGGCCTGGAGCGCGGCGGTGACGGTGAACGGGTCGATGGGGTCGGCGGTTTCGGCGACGGCCTCGATGGCTTGGTGGATGAGTCCGTGGGCGGGCCGGTAGTAGTCCTCGGCGGTGAGGGTGACGTCTCGGAGGATGGCGCGGCCGCTGCCGAGGAGGAGCCGGCCGAGCATGGCGAGTTCGCTGGGGAGGTCGTGGGGTTCGAGCCGGGTGTCGATGGGCTCGTCGGTGGTGGTCATCAGAAGACGCCTCGTTCGGTGGGATCGGTGTAGCGGGGGCCGGTGGTGCCGGTTGCGGCGCGGGGGGTGTAGTCGACGGCGCGGCTCATCCAGGTGCGCCAGGCGGCGGTCCAGTCCTTGAAGGTGGATCCCTTGGCGCGGTGGTGGTCGAGGAATCGTTCGGTTTCGGCATCGATGCGCGGGGGTTCGAGTCCCTTGCGTACGGCCCAGGCGCGCATGTCGTCGGTGACGGCGATGTGGTCGGGCGCGCCGGTGGATCGCTTGGGGGTCTTGGCGGCCGGTTCGGGCTCGCTGGGCGCGTTCGCGCGCTTCCCTATATCCCTGCTCCCTGCTCCCTGCTCAGGGGCGAGGATCTCCGGAGCGATCCGGAGTGGCTCCGGAGGGCTCGGGAAGGTCTCCGGAGGATTCCGTTTCCCCTGCTCGGGCGGGGTGTCGGTGGGGCTGTCGGCCTGGTCGGGGCCGGGGAAGCGGGGCTTGCCCGGGTGGGAGATCTTCTGGTGCTCGGACCAGCTTCGGATGGCCAGGAACGGCCTTCCGGAGACCGTGTACCGGGTGACGAGGAGTGCTTCCTGAAGCCTCCGGAGATCCTCGCGAGTCCTCTGGAGGATGTCGGGAGACTCGTCGAGGGGCCACACGGACGCACGGATCAGTCGGGCCTCGTCGATGCCGACGCCGTTGTCGTCGACGTAGCACCACAAGCCGATGAAGGTGAGCCGCGCAGACAGCGGCAGATCGGCGACGGTGAGGGACGTGAAGAAGTCCGGCTTGATGGATCGGATGCGGGCCATGAACGGCTTCCCTGTGTGGTCGGAGTGATCGGCGGGTTAGGCGGCCTGGCGCTGGCGGCGCCGGAACTTGCGGTCGGCCGCGGCCACGCGCACGGCCTCGCGGCAGCGCGGGCACGTCGGCGAGCCGATCTGGGTGTGGTCGTAGTAGCCGCCGGTGGTGCCGCACCGGCCGGTCCAGTCCGGCAGGGCCGTCGGGTCGTTGATGCTGTCGTCGTCCCACGCGAGCGGCGGGGCCCACTGTCGGCTGGCGGCGAGCGCCTGGGCACCGCGGATGAGCCGAGGCAGGACGCCGTGCATAGCGGGGTCCCTGTCCCACAGCTGCCCGTACGCGGCGTGGATGGCCGCGGCGGTGGAGGCGGCGACGGCGGCCTGCCGGCCGTGGAGGACATCGCGGATGCTGCGGGGGTGGACGCCGGCCGTAGTGGTGATCCGGGTGAGGGGCCAGCCCAGGGCGGTGAGGGCCTGCAGGCGCCGGCGGGTGGCGGTGGCATCCACGGGGGCGAGGCTGTAGACGTGGGCGGGCGGCTGGATAGCGAGGATCGCGTCAGCGTTCGCGGGCCGGACCCGTTGGGTGCGGTTGCGGCCGAGGTTCTCGATGACGATGGCGTGGACGCTGGACCGGTCGGAGATCTGTCGGGTGGTGAGGCCGGCGGCGCGAAGGGTGTCGAGGTGGGCGCGGACGCGGCCGGCGTCGACGAGGGGCTGCCACCGGCCGTAGGCCTTCTGGCGGCGCCGGTTGGCGGAGTAGCGGGTGGCGGCTGCCGTGCACTTGGGGCAGCGGCATCCGTACCAGGTGTAGGTGCCGTGCCGGCCGTGCTTGAGGGTGTCGGGTGTGGGGGTACCGCCGGTGGTGGGGGCGGGGGTGGTGGTCATCGGCGGTACCTCCTGTGGTGCGGGCTGGTGCGGGGGGAGAGGGTGGTTCAGCGGGTCAGGATCAGAAGGGGGGCTCCTGGCCGCCGCCCTGGGACTGCGGGCTTCCCCACCCGCCGGAGCCCTGCGCGGGCTGGCCCTGGCTGGCCCACGGGTCCTGGCTGCCTCGGGACTGCTGCTGGCCGCCGCCCTGCTGTCGGTTGGCGCGGGTGACCTTCGCGGTGGCGAACTTGAGGCTTGCCGCGACCTCCTCGGCCTCGACCTCGAAGACCGTCCGCTTTTCGCCCTCCTTCGTCTCGTATGAGCGCTGGCGGAGCTGGCCGACGACTACGACGCGCATGCCCTTGGACAGCGACTCGGCTACTTGCTCTGCCTGCTGGCGCCACACGTTGACGGTGAGGAACAGCGGCTCTTCGTCGACCCACGCGTTCGTGGTCTTGTCGAACTTGCGGGCGGTCGAGGCGACGCGGAACTTGGCCACCGCCGCGCCGGACGGGGTGAATCGGAGTTCTGGCTCGTCGACTACGTTGCCGACAAGGGTGATTACGGTTTCGTTGGCCATCTCATGCTGCTTTCTTGAGGGATTTCCGCTGCTCATAGGCAGTGCGGCTGGCGGCGGAGCAAGCTCGGCAGATCCGGCTCCCCGCAGGGTTGACGTACGTGTTCGCAGGCGTGAACGGGTGACCTCGATGGCAGGCGGACTTGCGCGCGTTCGCGGCGCTGAAGGACCGTCCTCGAAGCGTGTTGACGCGGCTGGTGACCGGTTCGAGGTGCCAGGGATTCACACACGCCCGGTTGCGGCAGAGGTGATCAAGCTCCAGTCGTGGCGGTATTTCTGCGCGCAGGAACTCGTAGCACCACCGATGGGCCTTGACCATGCGCTTCCGGTCGAGCCCTGCAGAGTTGCTGAGCAGTCCGTAGCCGGACCTGTCCACGGCACCTGTCCATGTCCAGCAGCCGTTGTCCTCGCGGACCTTCTCGAAGAACCGGGCCTCCGCTGATGGCCGCCGAGTGCCAGTGGCCGAACCGGTAGCCAGCTTTCGCTGGTAGTGCTTGGAGCAGAGGCCACCGGCACCCTTGCGACCGACCAGGTTGGAGCAGCCTTCGATAGCGCAGGGCCGCGAGCTGGCGGCCGTCTCGCTGCGCTTGATTCCTGCCATCAGGCTGTCCTCCTTTCTGCCGCCTTCGCGGCCCGGTAGTCGGTGGTGTTGCTCCGGCGCTTGCCGGAGCGGATGTGCCGGGCGTCGATTGCTGCCCAACTCGCGGCGTCCGGCGTGGGGGTGGTCCACGCGCCGGGGAGGGGGCCCTCGCCTTCGGGCGGCTCGGGCCGGCCCGCGACCGCTGCGGGCGTGTGGGCCGGGCAGCGGTAGCCGGGCAGGTACTCGCGGAGGTTCCGGGTGCTGTGGCAGTGGCGCTGTTCGGCGCCGATGAAGTGCCCGCACCGCAGCTCCTTGGCCTTCATGCCGCGAGCTCTTGTTCGGCCTTGGCTTGCTCGGTCTTGTAGGCGGCCGTGCACGGCGGGCATGGGGGAGGCACCTTCGAGTTCTTCCGGTGCCGGGTGTAGCCCTGCGGTGTTCCGCAGGTGCCAGTCCAATCGGGCTGGGCGGCGGGGTCGTCAATCGCGGCGCCGTCCCAGTGCATCGGCCCCGGCCACATCTCGCGCTCGGCCCGCCTGCGGGCGCTGACGGAGGGCCCTGCGGACCGCACGAGCCGTCTGTAAGCATCCGCCACCTGCTCGGCCTTGAAGGCTCGGAGCGTCGTCTGCGTGCCGGCGGCGAACCGCTGGACGAACGCGGGGTCGGAGCCGATGGCCAGGCCGATGGCCTGGATGTCGTGGCCGATCGCCATGAGCGCTCGGATGCGCCGCGAGGTGCCCGTGGCAGGGACCATCCGGCGGGGGCTGAGGACGTCGGAGGGCCGGACCCTGAGGATGCGCGCCTCGGTGCTGCTCCAGATCTGGGTGAGCTGGCCGCTGATGAGGTGCGCGACGGTGTGGACGGCGCAGTCGCTTTGGGCGGCGATCCGTTGTCGGTCGGCGCCCTGTGCGACGAGCCGCCGAACGTGGTCGGCCGCGGTCGCCGCGTCGACGGTCAGGGTTCGGCCAGTGCCGTTGAGGACACGGAGCCGCTTGCGGTACTGGCGGCGGGCGAGGATGCAGGGCTCGCAGCCGCAGCCGGGGATCTTCTTCTGCGGGCGGCCGACGGCGCGGGCGTAGGTGCCGTGTGGCGGGAGGGGTCGGGCGGGGGTCATCGGTCGGCCTCCGTCCGGAGGAGCCGTTCGATGGCGGCGATGCCCTTGCCGACCTCGACCTCGATCGGGTCCGCGGGCGTCTCAGCCGGGGTGCTGCGCCGGCCTGCCGCGGCGCCGATCGCGACCAGCGCGATGGAGCACCCGAGCAGGGCCCAGAACGTGATACCGCTGACGACGAGGAACGTCCTCACGCCGCCACCCCCAGGCACAGGGTCGGCCACTTGGCCTTCGCGAGCCGGGCCCGCTGGTGGGCCGGGACTACGAACCGGGGGTGGCCGAGCCAGTCCAGGCCGGCCTGTTGCAGCCACCACGCGTCGCACTGGTTGTCGTCGGCGAACACGACCCCCGCGGCCCTACGGGCCGCGGCCGACATATCGGCCTTGCCCGCCGCCCCGTTGTCCGTCGCGTAGGACTTGAGCGTCGCCGGGGAGACGAGCGCGTACGGGATGCCGGCCCGCACCAGTGCGGCGCGGGCGATTCCGTGGACCATGCCGGTGATCCCGGCGGACATGGCGTGCTTGGGCAGGTCCTCGATGACCGCGAGGTCGGCGCCTTCGGCGGCGATGCGGGCCATCGTGTCTGCGATCTGGACGAGGCGCCGGTCGCCGTCCTTGGTCTTGGTGGTGATGGTGAGAGTGGTTCCGTCGGGCATGCACACGCCGGTGGCGGTGAGGGACAGGTCGAGGCCGAGGATCCGCGGGGTCGTGTTCATGCGGCGCTCCCGACGGTGCGCAGCCCGAGGCTGTTCCAGAGGGTCGTGATGGGGAGCTTCTCGGTGGGCGCGTCGGGGTCGTACGTGGGCAGCGGGATGGCGGGCCCGCTGTCGGCCGGGGCGGGGGAGTAGATGGCGTCGCGGTTGGCGAGGTCCATACGCAGCTCGGTGCACCGGGCCGTCAGCTCATCGTTCTCCTCGATGAGGAATCGGTGTGCGTCGAGGACGAGGTCGCGGTCCTCGATGGCCTGCGCGAGCAGACGGATCTTCTTGTCGCGGTCGCACGCCAGGTCGATGATGAGCTCGTCGGCGCAGGCGAGCCGCTCGGTGAGCGCAGCGGCGCGGGCCTGCCAGTGGTCGCGCTCGGCCTCGACGACGCGGATGAAGTCGGCGGCGCGCCGGCGGCCGGTGCCGCGCAGCCAGTACGCGAAGGTCTGCTTGAGGTCCATGGTGGTGGGCTCCCTAGGCTGCGGGGTGGAGGGTCTGGGGCGACTGCTGGAGGTCGCGGTAGTGCGCCTCGTTCGCGGTCTGAAGGGTGGCGAGCTGCCGGTCCTGCAGGGCGGTCCGCTCGTTCGCGGCGCGGAGCTCAACGGCGGTCCGGCGGAGGTCTGTCTGCAGGGCCTGGATGATGCGTTGCTGCCGGCTGGCGTAGGCCCGATGGGCGGTGAGCGCCCGCCGGAGGAGGGCCTTGCCGCGGAGCTCGGCGGCGGCCTGGCCGAGCTTGTGCTGGGCTAGGCGCCGCTCAGAAGCGATCCGGTCATCGCCGAAGCGTTCGGCGCGGTTGTGCCACTCGGCGGTCTTGTCGCGCTGTTCATCGCGCTGCTGGCGCGTGAGGCGCAGCGCCCGGGTCAGGTCCGCGACCTCCACCTTCAGCGCGCGTATGCGGCGCTGCTTCCTACCGAACACGGCTACCTCCAGCGATTCCCGGGGTGAGAGCGACATTGAGGGCGAGCAGGCCGCGGCCAATCGCGATGGCGACGGCCTGCGTCGGGTTCGCGGCGTCGAGCTGCTCCATCGCGGTCTTCAGGTGCCTGCGAGCGGTGTGGACGCTGATGTCCATCTCCCGTGCGATGGCGGGCATGTCCAGGCCGCGGGCGAGGATCCTGAGCACGTCCACACCGAGGGGGCTGACGTCGAGCAGGCCGTGCGGGTGGGCGGTCACGACGTCACCGCCGTCATCGGGAAAGGGCGCATCGGCCACGACCCGTCGATCACCTTGTCCGGGTCCCCGCCCTGCTCCGGCGTGGCCTTCGTCCGGAACCACTCCTGCAGCCCGGCCTGCTGCTCCCGACGCCACGTCTGCTGCGCCTCGTACAGGCCTGCCGGCCCGCGGTCAGCGAGCCACGGGTACCGCTCGAACTGGGCCTCGGCGATGAGCAGCGCCGCGAGCGCGTCAGCCTGGGCCGTGTGCCAGTCGGTGATCTCGATGCCGTACACGTCGGCGGTCGGCTGGAGCTTCCGCATCCCTGAGCCCTTGCGGTACCGGTCGACCTGCTTGTCGATGACGTGAGGATCGATCAGCGCGGGCGCCGCGATGCCGACCAGGCGCTCGGTCATCGGCGCGAGTCCGTGGCGGCGCAGATCCCTGTCGAACACGGTCCAGTCGAAGCTGAGGTTGAACGCGACGATCGGCATGCCGTAGGCGATGGCGCGGGTCAGCATGTCCGCGATCTCCTCCAGCGCGACCTTCGGGTCCTGCCCCTCGGCCTGGGCCTGCTCGGTGGTGATGCCGTGGATTGCGGTGGCCTCGGCGGGGATCTCGACGCCGGGGTTGATCAGCCACGTGTAGTCCTGGGCGGGCTTGTTGCCGCCGCGGAAGACCAGCGCTGCGGTGACGATGCGGGCGGTCTCCGGATCGGGGCTGGTGGTCTCGGTGTCGAAGCCGGCCCGGCGGATGCTCTTCAAGCTCATGGGGGTCCTCCTTCCTGGAGGTGGGGAGGGAAGGGCCGCCCGCGGTCACGGTGCGGGCGGCCCCAGAGGTCAGCGGCCGCGCGAACCGGGCTGCGCCACCGACGGCCAGGACTGCTGGCCAGGGCCAGCCAGCGCGGGCTCCGGCTCCTCGACGAGCTCGGCCTCAACCGCCCCGTCCTCATCCGGCACCGGCTCCGCACCCTCGGCGTCCATCCGGGCGGCGATCGCCATCAACTGCTGCGACAGCGGATCCGAGCCCTCAGGGCTGACATGGCCGGCCTCACGGGCCCGCCGCCACACATCCCGCACGTCCTCGGACGTCAACCCGCCCTCGGCCTCCGCGATGTAGTCCGGCCGCGGCGCCTCGATCGCCAGCGCCTCCGACGACGCCCCCGGGTTGAGCGCGACCGCCGTGGACAGCGGGCCCGACAGGGCCTGCCGCGGCGTCACACCGCGCAGCTCGACCACCACCACGGGGAACCGCTTCGTCTTGCCTTCCGCGACGCGCTGCCGCGGCTCGATCCGCAGGTTGACCGGGAGGAAGCCACGGCCGTTCGTGCCGGCGAGGATCATGTCGACCATCGCGCCCCACTCCGCGGCGGCGTAGAACGAGTGCGTTTGCGCCCGCCACATGCCCATGCCGGTCAGGTCCGGCAGCATCACGTTCAGCCGTGACGTCGCCTTGCAGACCCTCTCCTTGGGCTGCAGGTGCCAGTCCTCACCGAACTGGGCGAGGCACAGGCACGGCTTGCGGGAGATCAGCTCCGTCTGGCCGTCGCACCTGCGGGCGCATCCGCCCTTGGTCCACATCTCGTTGTACTGGTTGAGCGGATCGCCGGGGGTGATTAGGGCCTCGATCGACTCGGCTTCGGTGATGACTCGCCACTGCTCCGTGGTCTGGTTCAGCGGCTTCCACTGCTCGGGCTTGCCGCCCCACAGCTCGGCCGCGGCACGGACGTGTTCCTCGGAGTGGGAGCTGACGACCCACGTTCGGGAGCGGACGGGCCGGTTGCCCTGGGTGTAGCCGGTGCGGAGCCTGCCGTGCTCGGCAGCCCGGGCCTGGATGTTCAAGAGCCGTGAGCCCATGTCAGGCCGCCTTTCCAGCAGGCCGCGCCTGCGGCGGCATGAGAGCGGGGTACGAGGACGGGGCGGCGTGGTGCCACCGGGCGTTGGCCAGGGCCCCGCGGAACGCGGCGAACGCCTTCCGGTCGCCGGGCATCGGCACCAGCGCGTGGGACTTCTGCCGCAGGTTGAGGACACCGGTCCGCTCGATGGGCGGCATGGGCTCCTCCGTGTCGTCCGGGAGGAGCGCGCACTCGGCGAACCGTAGGGCGGCGAGCTGCTGCGCGTTCTCCTTGTAGACGGACTTCGCGGAGCGGGTGGCCGAGGTCTTGTAGTCGATGAGCCACATCTCCCGGCGGCCGCCCGGGCCGGTCGGCAGCCAGATCATCAGGTCGGCGGTGCCGGCGTAGCCGAGCCGGCGGTGCAGCACGGTGATCTCGGTAGCGACGACGTCGCGGTGGACGTCGATACCCCACTCGGCGAGCCACGCCTCGAACTGGGTGACGTAGGGGCGGATCGTGAGGTCGGCCGGGACCGGCGCCCCGAGGAGCCGGTTCTCGGCGGCCGCGTGGATCCGGGTACCGAGGTCCGCGGCCCGGTCGCGGGCGTCGATGTGGACGGCCTTGATGTCGCGGACGAGCGCCGCCCGGTCGGTGATGACCCGGGCCGCGACGTCGGCGAGGTTGCCGAGCACCCACTCGACGGTGAGCTTCACGGCCCACGGCATCAGGGCCTTCTTGCTGACGGACGTGTCGAGGACGTTCGTCACGCTGATCAGGGCCGGCCCGCCGGCGGGGTCGGTGTAGTAACGGCCGTTCTCGGTGGCGTGCGCGTGCTTCGGGTCGGTCATGCCACCGCTCCCTGCGTGTCGCCCTGCCGGGGGATCCGCGGGCCTGCCGCCCGCGCCAGCGCATCCACGACCTGCCAGGCGTGAGTGAACGTGAGCTGCTGCTCCGCCCCGCCCAGGTCCTCGATCAGGGCGTCGAGCTTCTCGTCCCGGGCGTGCTCGGCGTGACCGCGCCCGTCGAGGGTGTGCTCCGCCCGGGCCGAGTCCGACAGCTGCGAGATCTCCAGCAGCGCCTCGCCCACGCCTTCCGGGTCCTCGCTGAACTGGTCCGCGAGCGTGGTCAGCAGCGCCCTCATCAGGGCCGACGTGTCCAGCTCGATCGCGAGACCAGTGCGGCGCACCCGCACCGGCAGGGCCGCGTACACCGACGCCGTCGGCTGGACGAGGAGGTTGGCCTCCTCCAGCCGGTGCGCCATCGCCGTGTAGGGGTCGGGCGCCTGCCGCGTCTCGAACGAGGTTGAGGCCAGGACGTCCGCAGCCGCGCGGATCTTCGGGTTGGTGCTCACGCCGCCACCGCCAGACACAGCTGCGGGACGGTCACCTGGACGGCCAGCTGGTGGAGGAAGCTGGCCACGCTCGCGGCGGTCCGCTGCTCCTCGTCGTTCCAGTACGCGAGGTGCTCGACGTAGTCGTCGACGCCGTCCGTGGCCGGCGGCTCGGTCGGCAGCTGCCGGGACGCGAACTGCAGCGCGGCGTCGACGAGGGCCGAGGTCTCCAGCGGGTGCCCGGTCGCGGCGATACGGATCGCGCCGACGAAGTCGGCCGGCCGGTCCTGGTGCGGGGTGGAGGCGTAGCGCGGGCGGCCGTAGCTGTCGATGTCGGGGGCGTAGAAGGCGCCCTTGTGGTAGCCGTGGCGGCTGATGTGCTGGGCGGCGCGGGTGAAGATGCCCGCGAGTTCGCTAGGGTTGTGCATTGCGGTCCCCTTCGTAGGAGTGGGCCGTGGGGTCGTCCGGGTCGCTTCCGGGCGGCCCTTTGTTCTGTCAGGCGGCGAGCGGAGTCGCCTTGGCCGCGGCCTGCTGCCGCTGGCGGATGATGAGCTGCTCGATGGCGTCGACCGAGCCGAGCCGGTGCCCCGGGTAGTAGGCGGCTTCAGCGGCCTGTCGGGGCGTCAGCGCGTCGCGGGCGGCACGGGCTTCGGCGAAGACGATCGCGGCGCCCCGGATGGCGGCGGCGCGGGTGATGTCGGCGCTCATGCTGCGGCCGGCAGGTCGTCGGCGACGAGGAGGTCGTCGGCGCTGAGGCCGTACGCGCGGCGGAACCGCATGAGCGTGGCGGCCTGGGGTAGGCACTTGCCGTTGGTGAGCCTGGAGAGCGTGGACTTGCTGAGCCCCGTACGTCCGGCGATCTGGTAGTCGCTGGTGTCGCCGTGTTCGGCGGCGGCTGTGCGGAGGCGCTGGGTATTGAGGCGCATGGGGGCTTCGTGGCGCATGGGGGTTTCCCTCCCTTCACGTAGTTCCACATCTGGGAGTAGTTCCGGATGTGGAATCAACGTAGGCCCAGTGGGGCCCCGTGCGCAAGTACTTCCACATGTGGAAGTTAGGCGATTCCTGGGGGTTGTGCTCGTCCAGCTCCGCGCTACCGCTGTACGCTGCTGCCTCAACAGGCAGGTTCCACTTATGGAACTACTGCCGCGTGCGGCTGCACTCCCGATAAGCTGCGGCCCGGGAGAGGTGACACTTACATGACCATTTCAGAGCAGTACGCGGCATGGCTCGCCAACGCCATGCGAAGCGCCGGCCTCGACATCGACCGCCAGCGAGGCGGTGGCCGGAAGGCGCTCGCCGAAGCCATCGGCGTCTCCGGCAGCACCGTCGCACGGTGGCTCGACGCCAAGGCCGTGCCCAGCCCCGAGTACTTCGAGCCCATCGCCGACACGGTCGGGGTGCCAGTAGTCAACATGCTGATTGAAAGTGGAATCATTTCGGCCGAATCAGTGACGCCACAGACACATACAGGCGTACGATCTCAGCCCATCACCCCCGCGCAAGCGGCCGACGAACTCGGCCTCACGGACCCCGTGGAGCGAGCACGCTTCATGCGAGACCTCGCACGCCGAAACCGTCGCCACCTGCGCATTGCCGAGGACGAGGGCGAAGCAGGGGGTGCCGTCGCGCACTAAGTGGGGAGCCCGGGTGACCACAAAGACCATCGCTCGCAACATGGCCGGATTTACGCTCCCTCTTGGAGCGATAGCCGAGGGCCTCGCAATCACCCGCACCCACGTCCCCGCCGCTATAGCAGGCCTGGCGGTCCTGATCGTAGGTGTCGCGGCAATCGTCACCCTTGTCATCGACGCAGCCATCCGCGACACCTCCGAGGACCGCCGTAACCTCCACGCTGCCCAGGCGCGCGCCACCGACGAGTACACCCGCTGCATCGCCATGCGAGCCGTCCTCGACGCCGAGACGGACCGCGTCCTGCGCGGAGCAGAGCAAGCCGAGGCCGCGCGCGAGCGGTCCTACCAGTCGCGCCTCGAAGAGCTCGTCGCCAACGTTGAGGACATGCGCGCCTCAATCAAGCGGGAGGGTTACGAGCTGGCCCTCGACCACATGGAGCGCGGCATACTCACCCTGCCCGCCCAGCAGTCAAGCGGCTCCGCACAGGTCATCGCGATGCCTCAGCGGCCCGTAGGCTCAACCGCATCAGGCCAGGAAGTCAACGTCCCGTCATAGTCCGCCAGGGGGAATCGATGCCGCAGGTCAAGGCTGGCAGCCGAAGCGCGACGGAAGCCGGTCTTACCCCGGCCATCGGCTACATCCGGGTGAGCATGGCCCGTGAGGAGATGATCTCCCCCGAGCTTCAGCGCGCCGCCATCACCGACTGGGCCAAGCGCACCGGACACCGAATCATCGACTGGGTCGAGGACCTCGACAAGACGGGCCGCACCTTCAAGCGCCGCATCATGGGCGTCATCGAACGTGTCGAACGCGGCGAAGCCTCCGTCATCGCCGTCTGGAAGTACTCGCGGTTCGGCCGCACACGCACCGGCGTGCCTGCCAACCTCGCCCGCGTCGAGAAAGCTGGCGGCCAGCTCATCTCCGCGACCGAGGCCGTCGACGCCACCACCGCGGTCGGGCGATTCCAGCGCGGCATGATCATGGAGTTCAACGCGTTCGAGTCCGACCGCGCCGGCGAGCAGTGGATGGAAACCCATCAGTGGCGGCGCGACCACGGCCTGCCGGCCGTGGGGCGCCCGCGCTTCGGGTACATCTGGCACCAGCGGAAGATCTACCAGCCCGACGGAACGATCACACTGCAGGAGGAGCGGTACGAGCCGGACCCCAACCTGAGCCCGGTGGTTCAGAGTCTCTACCAGCGCTACATCGCCGGCGAGAGCTTCCGGGCGCTGGCCCTCTGGCTCAACGAGGAAGGGCACCGGACCCGAGGCGGCGGAGTGTGGTCAGGCAAGGCCGTCAGGCGCTACCTGGACTCTGGCTTCGCAGTCGGATACCTGCGCTTCCACAAGAAGAGCTGCCCTATGGGATCCGTGGAGCACGGCTGCGAGGAGTACGAGCTCGTGCGCCATCCCACGATGCACCATGCCGCGCTCATTGGCGATGACGTCTGGCAGCTGTACCAGCAGCGGCGCGACTTCACCAAGACCGCAGCGCCGCGAGCTCGTAACGCCGGCCACCCGCTGACAGGACTCGTCTTCTGCGGCCTGTGTCAGTACAGGGCCCGTCGCAGCGTGGATGGGCGGCGGCAGCACACCCGGTTTGCGTGCATGCCCCACCAGGAGAAGGGGCACACGGCGTGCCGCGGGACGAGCCTGCGCGACACCCTGATCATCGATGAGATCCGTAAGCGACTCGCGGAGTTCGTTGCTGAGTTCGACTCGGCGGTCGACGCGGCCGCGACCATCCCGGTGCAACGGCGACACGATCCGGTCCGACGGCGCCTGGACGAAGTCGACGCATCCATTGCGAAGCTGGAGAAGGCGATCGTCCGGCACATGCGGGTCTACGCCATGGCGGATGATGACGACCTGGACGGCACCCTGGAGAAGGAGTACCTCGAAACGCTGGGGAGCCTTCGCGCCGAGAAGGCGCTCCTGGCGGGCGAGCGCGACGAGCTGCGAAGCGTCGTGGACGGCGGCGGGGAAGCGGCGGTGCGCGGCGCTGCGGTGCCCGTGGCGATCGGTCTGCTGGAGGAGTGGGACACGCTGGAGCCTGGCCGTTTGAACGCCATGCTGCGCCGCGTGATCGGGCGCGTGGAGCTGCTGGGCGATAAGCAGGCTCGCGTGTTGATGGCCTGGGAGGTTTGAGCGGCCGCGCCTAGCGCGGCATGTTCATTCGGGGCCGTTACTGCACATCTACGGGCTGACCGCCCTGCTCAACCAACCGCTGCGCTCCGGCTCCACGGTGGTGGTGCTTCCGCGGTTCGACCTGGAGCAGTTCCTGCGCACCATCGAGGAGCAGCGCATCGAGGGCCTGTTCGTGGCCCCGCCGATCGCGCTGGCGCTCGCCAAGCACCCGCTGGTGGACCGGTTCGACCTCTCCTCCGTCCGCTACGTGCTGAGCGCCGCCGCACCGCTGGACGCCGAACTCGCCGAGGCCTGCGCCCGCCGACTGGGCCTGCCGAGGCTCCACCAGGGGTACGGCATGACGGAGTTGTCGCCGGTCACCCACGTGGTCCCGCTGGACGACCCGGACCCGGCCCCCGGTTCGGTCGGCAAGCTGGTCCCGTCCACCGAGCTGCGGATCGTCTCCCTCGACGCGCCGGGCAAGGACCTCGGGCCCGGGGAGAGCGGGGAGATCCTCTTCCGCGGACCGCAGGTGATGAAGGGCTACCTCGGCCGCCAGTCCGAGACCGACGCGATGATCGACGAGGACGGCTGGCTGCACACCGGCGACATCGGCCAGGTCGACGAGCGCGGCTACCTCTTCATCGTCGACCGGGTGAAGGAGCTGATCAAGTACAAGGGGTACCAGGTCGCCCCGGCCGAGCTGGAGGCCCTGCTGCTCACCCACCCGGGGATCGCCGACGCCGCGGTCATCGGCGTCACCGGCGAGGACGGCGTCGAACGCCCCAAGGCCTTCGTGGTGCGGGCGCCCGGCGCGCAGGACCTGACGGTCAACCAGGTCGCCGAGTTCGTCGCCTCCCAGGTGGCCCCGTACAAGAAGGTCCGCCTGGTGGAGTTCATCGACGCCGTCCCCAAGTCCGTCAGCGGGAAGATCCTCCGCCGAGAACTCCGCACCCGCCCGTCCTGACCCCGGCCCCGGCTGCCACCCGTACGGCGGTGGGCCGGGGTTCGCCGGAAGTCGGGCGGCCCGCCGCGCTCAGCGGGTACCGCGCTCCCGCGGAGCGGCCGGCCCGGGTGGCGTCCGCCCGTGGGGGCCCGGGGCGGCGGCACCGGCGGGTTCGGGCGCCGGCCGGATCGTCGCGGGGTCGAACACGAACCAGCCCCACTGGTCGTCCTCGCCCCACCGGACGTGCGCCACCCACACCCGACTGCTCGGCGGCCGCCGCCAGACGGTGAGGATGCCGGAGCGCCACTCGCCGCCGACCCGGATGTGCACCAGGCGCCAGGTCCGCTCGTCCCGGCTGTGGCCGGGCACGGTCATCAGTTCCCGGGAGGCGCGCACGGCGTCCCCGGGTCGGGACGGCGCGGCCGGCCGGGGGCGGCTGAACGGGATGTCGGCGGTCACGCCCCCAGTATCGAACACGCGTTCGATCTGGGCAAACGTCAGCCCCCGGCCGGGCGGCTCCCCACGTGCTAGCTGTCGACGGCGTCGGTCACGCGCTGCCAGCCGTCCAGGTCCGCGATCCGCGCCTCCAGGGCGGGACGCATGCCCGTCACGCTGGAGGCGCCGAGGGCCAGGCGCAGCGGAGGGTTGGGGCTGTCGACCGCGGTCCGGATGCCTGCGGCGATCCGCGCCGCGGCGGAGAACGCGGACGCCGGCAGCTCCCCGATGGCCTTCTGGACCTCGCGGACGGTCTGGTCGTAGTCGCCCAGGCCGTCCGCGACATCGAGGTTGGCGAGAAAGGGGGTCGCGGTCATCCCGGGCTGGATGATCGTGACCTTGATGCCGAGCGGTGCGACCTCGGCCGCGAGCGCGTCCGACAGTCCCTCGACCGCGTACTTGGTGGCGGCCAGCAGGCCCACGCCGGGATGGGCGGACTGCCCGTAGACCGACGAGCCCTGGAGGACGTGCCCCGACCGCTGGGCGCGGAGCACCGGCAGCGTCGCGCGGAGCACGTTGAGCACTCCGAAGACATTGGTGTCGAACACGGCGCGGACCTGCGTGTCGGAGGCTTCCTCAACGGCTCCGAACAGTCCGTATCCCGCGTTGTTGGCCACGACGTCGATGCGGCCGAACCGTGCGAGCGTGCCCTCCACCGCGTCCCGGACGGCCCGCTCGTCACGGACGTCCGCCTGGATGGGGAGCAGGCGCTCGCCGTGCGTGTGGGCCAGGTCGTCCAGCGGGGAGGTGTCGCGGGCGAGGGCCGAGACGGTGTCGCCGTTCTCCAGCGCCTGGAGCGTCAGTTCGCGGCCGATGCCGGACGTCGCGCCGGTGATCAGCCAGGTGCGGGGGCGGGTCTGCTGGTTGGATGCTTCGTTCATGTTGCGACCGTAAGCCGTTAGCTCGCAACGAGTCAACCTCGATCGACCCGGAGGTTGCCCACTAGCCGGATTAGCCCTGCTCGCGCTGATGTACTGTGGGGGGATGGTCACTGCGGCAGCCGGATCCCCCAAACCCAGCCCACGCACCGTCACGCCGACGGTGGAGACCGTTCTCGCGTTCGTGAACACGCGCGCGGACGGATCGGGTCGCCGGGAGCTGTTCGGGGACGGGGACTCGTTCGCGGCGTGGCTGGCGGAGCGCGACGAGTTCGGCGGCGAGACCGTGGCGACCGACGCCGACGCCGCGGTCGCGCGCGAGCTGCGTGATGCCCTGGTGACCGTGCTGCTCGCGCACTCGGGCGATGAGGAGAGCCTGGGTGAGCCGCTGCTGCGTGCCGAGCGGCACCTGCGGCGCGTGGGTGCGCTCTACCCGCTGGCGCCGGTGGTCACCGCCGGCGGGGTGGAGCTGGCCTCGCCGCAGGCGGGGGTGCCGCGCGTGTTCGGAACCGTCCTGGCCGCGGTGACGACGTTCGCGCAGACCAGCGAGTGGGGGCGCATCAAGGCGTGCCGGAACCCCCCGTGCCATTTCGGCTTCTTCGACCGCACCCGCAACGGGGGAGGGCTGTACTGCAGTACCGGCTGCGGCTCCCAGGTGTCCATGCGCAAACACCGCCAGCGGCAGCGCCACGGCAGTGGTGCGCCGTCCGAGGCGTGAGAGCGCCGGGCACACCTCGCCCGTCGCCCGATCGGTTCAACGCCCGGCACGGAACCGAACCGCCTCCGCCCGGCGGCCCGGTCGGTCCTGGACGTTCGCGCGGGGCGGCGGGTCTGGCATGATCGGTGGGCCCGCACCGCCGGTGGACGGCGGTGGAGAGCGGTGGAGAGCAGAGAGGGCACCCCGAGGACCGATGACCGCCCAGCCCGCCGGCGACGCGCACCCCGACCTGCGCGAGCCCGCCCTGCGCTCGCCCGCCGTCCGTGCCCCGCAGCAGGACCGCAGCCGCGCCACCCGCCGCCGGCTGCTGGAGGCGGCCGTCGAGTGCCTGGCCGAACTCGGCTGGCAGGGCAGCACGGTGGCGGTGGTGGCGGAACGGGCCGGGGTCACCCGCGGCGCGGCCCAGCACCACTTCCCGACCCGCGAGGACCTCTTCACCGCCGCCGTCGAGCACGTCGCGGCCGAGCGCCTGGCGGCCGTCCGGGCGGACGGCGAGGCGCTGCCGCGAGCCGGCGCGGCACGCACCGAGGCCGTGGTGGGGATGATCGTCCGGCTGTACACCGGGCCGCTGTTCCGGGCCGCCCTGCACCTGTGGGTGACGGCGGCCACCGAGGAGCCGCTGCGCGAGCGGATCCTGTCCCTGGAGAACCACATCGGCCGCGAGGCGCACCGGGCGGCCGTGGAGTTCCTCGGGGTGGACGAGTCGGCCCAGGGCGTCCGCGAGACCGTCCAGGCCACCCTGGACATGGCCCGCGGCCTGGGCCTCGCCAACCTGCTCACGGACGACGGCCCCCGGCGGGCCGGCATCGTCCGCCAGTGGGCCCGCGTCCTGGACGCCACCCTCGGCGCCGAGGCCGCCCGCCACCCCTGACGGTCGGTTCCCACCACGTCCCGGCGCCTTCGCACCGCCGAGCCGGCTCGCCCCCCGGACCGCCGCCGTGCAACCTGGTGGGAGCCGGGTTCGGCCCGGGCCCCACCGGGAAGGTGTACGGGTGGTTACCTGATCATGCACGGATTCGAGCAGACCGCACCGGACGGCGCCGACCGCGACGCGGCGGGCGCCGCTTCGGCGCGCCTGTCCGGCCACCGCCTGGTCCCGCTGGCCACCGCCCTGGTCCAGGGCGATGGCCGCATCCTGCACTGGAGCGAGGAGGCCGAGACCCTCACCGGCTACCCGGCCGACCAGGCGATCGGCTCGTACGCCGTGCACCTGCTGGCCCCGGAGAGCCAGCGCGGCAAGGTGCTGGCGCTGTTCGAGGAGATCATGGCCGGCCCGGGATGGACCGGCGTGTACCCGATCCGGCACCGCGACGGCCACCTGGTGGAGCTGGAGTTCCACACGTACCCGATCGCCGGTCCCGGCGGCCGCCCGCTGCTGCTGGCCACCGCCTCCGACGTGCGGTCGCTGCGCCAGGTGGAGGCCGACCTGGCGGTGCTGGACGGCTTCTTCACCCAGTCGCCGATCGGCATGGCCGTGTACGACGCCGAGCTGCGGTTCGTCCGGCTGAACGGCGCGCTGGCGCAGATCAACGGCGTGCCGGTGGCCGACCACCTGGGACGCCGGGTGAGCAGCGTGCTGCCCGGCATCAACAGCACCGAGATCGAGGCGGTGATGCGGCAGGTGCTCAGCACCGGGAAGCCGGTGGTGGACGCCCGCTCGCACGGCCGCACCCCCGGCGACCCGCGCCGCGACCGGGCCTGGTCGGCCTCGTACTTCCGGCTGGAGGACTCCGCCGGCCGGGTGCTGGGCGTCAGCTCCTCGATCATCGACGTCACCGAGCGGTTCCGCGCCGAGGCCCGGGCCGCCCGCGCCCAGGAGCGCCTCGCCCTGCTGGCCGCGGCCACCGCCCGGATCGGCACCACCCTCGACCTGCAGCGCACCGCCGAGGAGCTGATCGAGGCGGTCATCCCGCGGTTCGCCGACTTCGCGACCGTGGACCTGCTGGAGCCGGTGCTGCGCGGCGAGGAGCCGTCGCCGATCCAGCCGGACACCGGGGTGCACCTGCGGGCGGTGGCGGTCGGCGAGGCGTACGAGTCGGGGCTGACCAGTGTGGCCGACGCGGTCGGGCTCACCTCGGAGTACGACGCGCGCCGGATCTACACCCAGTGCCTGCGCAGCGGCCGCCCGCTGCTGAAGCCGCAGGTGGACGAGGAGGTGCTGCGCGGTCTCGTCCCGTCGCCCGATCGTGTGGCACCGGGGGTGTCGGCCGGGATCCACTCCTATCTGATGGTTCCGGTGGTGGCCCGCGGCATGGTGCTGGGCGGCGCCGAGTTCGTCCGCACCCGCAACCCGGAGTCGTTCACCGCCGCGGACGTCGCCCTCGCCGAGGAACTGGTCGCCCGGGCGGCGCTCGCCATCGACAACGCCCGGCTGTACCGCCGCGAGCGGGAGACCGCGCTGACCCTGCAGCGCAGCATGCTGCCGCAGGAGATCCACCGCACCCTCGGCCTGGAGATCGCCCACCGGTACCTGCCGAGCAGCCTGGTCAGCGAGGTCGGCGGCGACTGGTTCGACGTGGTGCCGCTCTCCTGCGGGCGGGTCGCCCTGGTGGTCGGCGACGTGATGGGCCACGGCATCCGGGCCGCCGCCACCATGGGCCAGCTGCGGACGGTGGCCCGCACCCTGGCCACCCTGGACCTGCCGCCCGAGCAGGTGCTCACCCGGTTGGACGAAACCGCCTCGGCGATCGGCGAGGGCCAGTTCGCCACCTGCATCTGCGCGGTCTACGACCCGGTGGACGGCGCCTGTACGGTCGCCTCGGCCGGCCACCTCCCGCCGGTGTACGTCGCCCCCGACGGCCGGACCGGCACCGTGGACCTGCCGCCCGGGGTACCGCTGGGCGTCGGCGGATCGGCCTTCCACAGCGTGGAGACCGTGCTGCCGCCGGGCACCCTGTTCGCCCTCTACACCGACGGCCTGATCGAGCGCCGCGACCGCGACATCGACGACGGCATCGACCTGCTCGCCCGGACCCTCTCCGCCCCCGGCCGGACCCTGGAGGAGAGCTGCGACGCGGTGCTCTCGACCCTGGTCACCGACGGGACGGACGACGACATCGCCATGATCATGGCCCGGGTGCTGCCCATCCCGGCCGACCGGATCGCCACCCTCCACCTGGCCGGCGAGGGCCCGCAGCCGTCCCGGGCCCGCCGCTTCACCCGGGAGACCCTGGAGGCCTGGGAGCTGACCGCGCTGGTCGACTACGCCGAGCTGATGGTCAGCGAGCTGGTCACCAACGCCCTGCTGCACGCCGACGCCCCGCGCCGGCTGCGGCTGTTCCGCGACCGGGTGCTCACCCTGGAGGTCGCCGACGCGGGCAGCCAGTCGCCGCGGCTGCGCTCCTCCGCCGAGGAGGACGAGGGCGGCCGCGGCATCCACCTGGTCTCCGAACTCGCCCACCGCTGGGGCACCCGGACCACCCGGGAGGGCAAGGTCGTCTGGGCCGAGATCGAACTCCCGTACCGATCGGGGTCCGGTACTGTGCTCTGATCGGCAAACGGGGAGGGGCACATGGAGCGGCAGGTCGAAGTGGTGGAGCCCGGCGCGGGCTGGGGGCCGGCGCCGGGCCTCCCGCACCTCCCCGGACAGGCACCGCACCAGGCCTTCCAGCAGAGCCTGTGGGCCTACGCGGTCGGGCAGTTCCGGCTCGCCGCCGGCATCCGGGTCCCGCTGACCGACCTCGCCGCCCGGCTGCGCCTGACCGTCGAGCAGGGCTGGGACGACCCGGACGTCGTCGACGCCGCGATGTTCCGCATCCGGCGGGTGGACTTCGCGCTGAGCGGCCGGCACGGGGACACCGTCGGCGAGACCTGGGTGTGGATCTGGCGCACCGAGCCGGACGTCGAGGCCGCCCTCGACCTGCTGCTGGACTCCCTCGGCCTCGGCCCGGACGCCGTCTACTTCCGCGGCGACCCCGAGGTGGGCTTCACCTACTTCCCGTAGACCGCTACGTCCAGACCGCCACGTCCCCTGAACCGGGCCCGCCGGCCCTCCCGGCCGTTCCCCTTCTCCCGATTCTCCCGAGGAGCCCCCCGCCCGTGCCCGCCGCCGACCCCGACCGGCTCCCGGTCTTCGTGTACGGGACGCTCCGGCCCGGCGGGCGCAACCACCGCGCCCACCTGGCCGGGCGGACCACCGCCGTCCGGCCGGGCACCCTGCCCGGCGCGGCCCTGCACGACGGCCCGGGCTACCCCTACCTGGTCGCCTGCCCGGGCCGCAGCGTGCACGGCGAGCTGGTGACCCTCGACCCGGCCCGGTACGCCGAGGTGCTGGCCGCCCTCGACCACCTGGAGGACTGCCGGCCGGACGGCTCGGGGGAGTACGTCCGGCGCCGGCTGGAGGTCACCGGCGCCGGCGGCGAGCCGGAGCCCGCCTGGGTCTACCTCGCCGGGGCGGCGGTGGAGGCCGCGCTGCGCGAGCGCCCCGCGCTGATCGCGTCGGGGGACTGGCTGCGGCGCTGACCGGGCGGTCAGACCCCGGTCGTGGCCTCCACCCTGCCGTCCTTGATCGCGGTGAGCAGCGCGGCGTGGTCCAGCGCGGTCTGCTCGGCGTAGCGGACCGAGAAGTCCGCCACGGCCTGCTCGAAGGAGTCGGAGGTGCCGAGGTAGCCGGCGATGGCGATCCGGTCGCCGGAGCGGGCGTGGGCACGGGCCAGGGCCAGGCCGCAGAGCCGGGCGTACTGGAGCAGCAGCGGGGCGGTGATCCGCTCCATGTCCACCGCGCCCTTCCAGTCGCGCAGCTGCCGCCCGTAGAAGTGCCGGCCGAGCGGGCCCGCGGTCCAGCCGAGGAAGATGTCGCTGGCGGCCTGCATCAGACGCTGGCCGTTCACCACCCGCTGCCCGTGGTTGGGGTACGCGCTGACCGGCAGGTAGTCCTCCAGGACGGACCGGGTCGCCTCCTTGACCTGCAGGAACAGCGGCTCGCCGGAGGACAGCCCCTCCAGCAGCACGATGTAGCAGCGGGTGCCGACGCTGCCGACGCCGACCACCTTGCGGGCCAGGTCGATGAACCGGAACCGGTCCAGCAGCGCCCGGCGGTCGTCCGGGAGGGAGCCGCGGTAGTCCGAGTACACCTTGCTGACCGCCTGGCCGACCGGGACGTCCAGCGGTTGGATCAGCGGCGGGTCGGAGATGATCCGCAGCCGGCCGTCCCGGGTCTCGGTGAGCTTGGTGAACGCCTGCATGCTGGTGCGGCGGCGGGCCTTGGCGAGCCCGGCCTCCAGCCGCTCGCGCTGCTTGGGGTGCTCCACCAGCGGGATCATCTCCGCCGAGTCGATCCGCTGGTACCAGACCTCCAGCTCGCCCAGCTCGGCGAACCGGCGCATCGAGGCGCGGTAGGCGGCGGCCGAGGCGAGCGCGGTCTCCCGGGCGGCCTTCCGGCCGAAGTCCCGGTCCAGCGCGGCCACCGCCGTACTGGCCGCGAGCCGCTTGACGTCCCACTCGAACGGGCCGGGCAGGGTCTCGTCGAAGTCGTTCAGGTCGAACAGCAGCGCCCGCTCCGGCGAGCCGAACACCCCGAAGTTCAGCAGGTGCGCGTCCCCGCAGAGCTGCACGGTCAGGCCGGTGGCGGGGACGGCGGCCAGGTCGGCGGTCATCACCGCGGCCGAGCCGCGCAGGAAGGCGAACCCGGAGGCCGACATCCGCCCGTAGCGGATCGGCAGCAGCTCCTGCACCCGGTCCTCGCCCTGGCGCTCCAGCAGGGAGACCGGGTCGGGCCGGTCCGCACCCGGGATCCACTGCCCGTGCGAGGAGCGGGGCACACGCTTGCGCACGGCCCGGCCCTGGCGGTACCGCTCGGTGGGGTTCACCATCTCAGCCTCCTGGGGCGATGCTTCCGGTCTGCTTCCGGTCCGGTTCGGATCTGTTCAGCGGCGGCGGGCGGCGGCGAGTTGGCGGAGGAACAGCCCCGCCACCCGGGCCGTCCGCGCCAGCTCGGCGGGGTCGACGCCCTCCTCGGGCCCCGGATCCCCGGGGGACGGCCGGGCCAGGCCGGTCAGCAGCACCTCGGTCCCCGGGTACGTCGCCGTGAGGGCGCCGAACGCTTCGAGCACACCGTCCGGCTCGACCGGGCCCGGCGGCCGCCCGTACACCTCCTGGACGGCCTTGTCGTACGCCGTCGCCCCCCACCCGCCGGCGACGGCCGCCAGGAACGGCGGCCCAGGAGCCCGGGCCCCGGCCCGGACGGGCCCGGGTGCGGCGGCCAGCAGCACGGCCGCGTGCAGCTCGTCGGCGTGCCGGCCGACGTACTCCGCCAGCCCGCCGCCGCCCGCCTCCCGCGCGCCCTCGGCGAGGAACTTCACGCCCACCGGCAGTGCCTCGCCCAGCGCCCGCAGCACCGTCAGGTGCAGCACGGCCGCCCCCTTGCCGCCCGCCGCACCGCGCCCGTACCAGCCACCCCGGCGCTCGGTCAGCCGGAACGGCGGCCGGCTCCAGGACGCGGCGTCGGGCACCGGCGGGACGTCGTAGTGGCAGACCAGCAGGACCGTCGGCGCACCGGGCGGCGGCGGCCGGTGGCCGAGCACCGCGAAGCTGCCGTCCGCGGTCTCCGCCAGGTGCACGTCCCGCAGCCCGGCCTCGGCGAACGCCGACGCCACCCACGCCGCCGCCTGCCGGCATGCCGCCGACGGGGGCCGGTCCGGCTCGGCGACCGACGGCAGCGCCAGCAGCTCGGCCAGGTCGGCCCGGGCGCGCGGCATCAGCGCGGAGATCTCACGGACGAGCTCGTCGGTCATGACGGGGTGTGCTCCTCGCGGGGCGGGCACGGGGGCTGCCCCTCCAGCCTCGGTGTGCCGCCGCCGGCCCGCACCCCCACTCACCGGAACGGCTCAACGGGCGGACCCGGGGCGGCCACCGCCCCGGAACCGGCCCGCCCCCGGCGGGGGATGCCCGGCCACCGCCGGGGGAAGATGGACCCGTGCCCGAAGGTGACACCGTCTACCGCACCGCCGTCCAGCTGCACGAGGCCCTGGCCGGCCGGCCGCTGACCACCTTCGACCTACGCGTGCCCGCCCACGCCACCGCCGACCTGACCGGCCGGCAGGTGCTGGAGGTGGTGCCGCGCGGCAAACACCTGATGACCCGGATCGAGGGCGGCCTGACCCTCCACACCCACCTGCGGATGGACGGCCGCTGGGCGGTCTACCGCACCGGCGAACGCTGGCGCGGCGGGCCGGAGTTCCAGGTCCGCGCCGTCCTCGGCACCGAGCGGCACACCGCCGTCGGCTACCGCCTCCCGGTGGTGGAACTGCTGCACACCGCCGAGGAGGCCCGGGCGGTCGGCCACCTCGGCCCCGACCTGCTCGGCCCCGACTGGGACCCGGCGGAGGCCGCCCGCCGCCTGCTCACCGACCCCGACCGCCCGCTCGCCGCGGCCCTGCTCGACCAGCGCAACCTCGCCGGGATCGGCAACGTGTACGCCAACGAGCTGTGCTTCCTCGCCGCCGTCACCCCCTGGACCCCGGTCGGAACCGTCACCGTCCTCGACCGGCTGCTCGCCCGCGCCCACCAGCTGCTCGACGCCAACAAGCTGCGCCCCGGGCACCCCACCACCGGCACCACCGTCCCCGGCCGGGAGAACTGGGTGTACGGCCGCGCCCGCCGGCCCTGCGCCCGCTGCGGTACGACGGTCCGCTCGTCGAGCCACGCGGAGGACCGGCCGGCGTACTGGTGCCCGCGCTGCCAGCACGGGCCGGCGCCGACCGGGCGCTGAGGCCGCATCCGGACCGGGGGAGGGGTCAGCCGGTGGCGGCGGAGCCGTCGCCGCCGATGGCGTGGCCCATGATCACCAGCAGCACCCCGATCAGCAGCAGCCCGGCGACGATCAGCGCGATTCTCCCGGCACCGCCCACGACACCCTCCTCGTTCCGCAGGCAGCCTGCCCGCCGGGGGCGCGGGTCACGCCGCTCCGCGGCTCGCCGGCCGCGGCTCGCAGGTCAGCGCTCGACCAGGGCGGGCCGGCGCGGGTCGTCCACCTTCACGGTCAGGTCGGCGAGCGCGCCCGGGTCGGTCTCCTCGGCGTAGCGGGCGAACGCGGGCAGCGTCCAGTGCTCCTCCGCCGGGGTGCGGCGGGCCAGCGCCGCCCCGCCGAGCGCCAGGTGCACGGTCAGCTCGAACGGCAGCCACCGCCCGAGCAGCAGGGCGCCGTCCAGCAGCAGGACCCCGCGCGGAGGCAGCTCGGTGTACGGCGCCCGGGTCGCCCGGTCCGTGGCCGCGTCCCACAGCGAGGGCAGCACCCGGCCGGTGCCGCCCGGCTCCAGCGGGTCGAGCACCTCGCGCTGCAGGGCGCCGTCGTCCAGCCACAGATCGTGGAACGCGTCCGCGTCCTGCTTGCCGTACTCCAGCCGCACCGACGCGGGCCGCAGGAAGTCGGCGGCCGACACCCGCAGCACCGGGCGGCCGCGCAGCCGCAGCGGCTCGACCAGCGCGTCCGCCAGGTCGCCGGGCCGGGCCGCGGGGGCGCCGTCCACGGCGATCCGCAGCCGCCGCCCGTCCTCGGCGGGCAGGCCGGCGATCCGGTCGGCCAGCAGCTCGGCGAGCCGTTCGGGGGAGATCGGTGTCATCCGCACCCTGGGATCCACTCCTGTCAACAAGTCGACTATATTGCGGCCCATCTGAGGACCGTTCACCGCCGCGGCCACCGCCGCCACCGGCCACAGCGCCGGTCAATCATCGGAGGGCCCGCCTTGCCCCGTCTCACACTCACCGAGGTCGACGCCCTCGCCGCCCGCGCGCACGCCGGCCAGGTGGACAAGATCGGCGTCCCGTACGTGGAGCACGTCCGGGCCGTGGCCGCCGCCCTGGCGCCGTTCGGCACCGGTCTGCAGATGGCCGGGCTGCTGCACGACGTCCTGGAGGACACCGAGCTGACCGCGGAGGACCTGCTGCGCGCGGGCGTCCCCTCGGCCGTGGTGGCGACCGTCCGGGCGGTCACCAAGGCGCCCGGCGCCGACTACACCGCCATGCTCCACGCGATCACCGCCGACCACTCCGCCACCCTCCTCAAGATCGCCGACAACGCCCACAACTCCCGCCCCGACCGCGCCGCCCGCCTCGCCGAGGAGCAGCGCCACCGCCTCGCCGAGCGCTACCGCGCCGCCCGGGCCGTCCTGTGGCCCGCCGCGAGCCCCGCCGACGTCCGCGCCATCGTGGCGACCGCCAACCCCGCGCTGCTCGCCGAGCTCGCCGAGTAGGCCCGCCGCCACCGTCCCCGCCACCGTCCCCGCGGCCGGGCGAGCCCACCCGATGGCCCCGCGTGCCCGGCGGGAGCACGCTGGAGGCAGGAACGCGTCCGGCCGGTCGCGTATGCCGTCACGGCAGCAGCGTCCGCGCCGCCCGCCCGAGCACTTGGAGCCGGCGATGTCCGACATGCACGACAGGTTCAGTGACACGGCCGAGGAGACGCTCGACGTTCGCGCGGCCGACCCGGAGGAAGGCGTCACCTCCTACCAGACCGCCCACGCGCAGGAGGAGTCCCAGGCCGAGGGCGACCGCGACGAGATGACGGACGAAGCCCGGTGAGCGGCGCCACGGCGGGCGGCGGCATGGCCGGATCCGCACCCCACACCAGCGAGTGGCAGCTGAGGCTGACCGTCACCGAGGACGGCGACCTCACTCAGGCCCACGCCGTCCTGGACACCGGTACGGGCCTGCTGCAGGCCGACGCCGAGGCCCGGCGCAGCGCGCACGACCCGCAGGACGCCGCGATCGGCGACGAGCTGGCCGTCGGCCGCGCCCTGCTCGACCTCGGGCACCGGCTGGTGCACGCGGGTTCGGTCGCCGCCGAAGCGGCCGAATCCGCGCGCCGGCGCGACGGAGAGTGACCGTACACGTCCGACCCGGACGCCACCGGGACCGGGCCCCTCACCCGACAAGTAGTGTGCGAAACAGCTGAATCGTGACCTTCGAACCCCCGCGGGCCGGAACCTCCCGGCCCGCGATAGCGTCACTCCCGGTGGCCGCGCGTCCGGTGCGGACCAGGCCCTCCCGGGGTGGACAAGGTGGAAGACGAAAGAAGCGCGAACAAGCAGGCCGGCCAGACGCCCGAGGACGCCCGCTGGCAGCTCCCCGACTACACGCACGGCCGCGAACTCGGCGCCGGCGCCGCGGGACGCGTGGTGCTCGCCAGCCACGACGCGACCGGTACCCCCGTCGCCATCAAGTACCTCAACGGCGAGAGCGCCGACCACTCCTCCTTCCGCAGCGAGGCGGAACTGCTCGGCGGCCTCAGCTCGCCGCACGTCACCCGCCTCTACGAGTACGTGGAGAGCCCGCTCGGCGCCGCCATCGTGATGGAGCTGGTCGACGGCGTCTCGCTGCGCGAGCTGCTCCAGGCCGAGGGCGCCACCTCGCCCGAGGCCGCACTCACCGTGCTCAAGGGTTCGCTGCTCGGCCTCGCCGCCGCGCACGAGGCGGGCGTGGTCCACCGCGACTACAAGCCCGGCAACGTCCTGGTCACCACCGACGGCACCTCCAAGCTGGTCGACTTCGGCATCGCGGTCCGCAGCGGCGACACCGGCGACCTCGCCGGCACGCCCGCCTACATGGCCCCCGAGCAGTGGACCGGCGAGCCCGCCTCCCCGGCCTCCGACGTGTACGCCGCCACCGCCACCTTCTTCGAGTGCCTCACCGGCGCCAAGCCGTACGCCGGCACCACCCTGGTCGAGCTCGCCCTCCAGCACACCGAGGCCGCGATCCCGGACGAGGAGGCCCCCGAGGCGCTGCGCCCGCTGATCCGCTCGGGCCTCGCCAAGGACCCCGGCTCGCGTCCCCGGGGCGCGGCCGCCCTGGTCGTCGAGCTGGAGGCGGTGGCCGGCGCGGCCTACGGGCCGCAGTGGGAGGAGCGCGGGCGCCGCAAGCTGGCCGCCCTGGTCGCGCTCGTCCCGTTCCTGCTGCCGCTCGGCGCGGGCGGCGGGCACGCCGTCGGCGCCACCTCGCTCGCCACCACCCACCTGCCGGGCGCCGAGTCCGGCACCGGGCAGGGCGGCGGCTGGAACGACGGATCCGGCGGATCGGGCGGGTCCGGCGGGTCGCCGAGCGGCGGCGACCGGGTGGTCCGGGCCGCGCGGTTCGGACGGCGGGCCAAGCTGATCAGCGCCGGTGCGGGCGTCGCACTGCTCGGCGGCGCGCTGGCCGGCGTCGCCGCGGCCGGCGGCAGCACCACCGACGGCGGGACCCAGGTCGCGACCCCGGAGCTCACCACCACCTTCAGCATCGGCGGACCCACGCTGACCGCCACCCCGATCGCGGACCCGAGCCCCAGCGCCTCCGGGTCGCCCTCCGCCTCGGCCTCCGCGTCCCCGTCCGCCTCGCCCTCGGCCACCTCCTCGCTGACGGCCAAGCCCTCCCCGTCCCCGACCAAGCCGGGCGCCACCCCGACCGCGACCGCCACCCTCACCCCGACCGTCGCGCCGCCCACCACCGTCACGCCGCCGCCCCCGCCGACCCTGCACGTCTACTCGGTGGGCATCGCGGACGCCCGCTGCTGGGGGAGCACCGGCATGGACGTCCAGGTCACCGTCACCTCGGACGGCGCGGCGGCCGGTACGCTCACCTTCGCCTGGCTCAGCAGTGCGAAGCCGTTCAACAGCAGCCGTCCGTCGGTGGTCTATGAGACCGTCACCGTGCCCAAGGGGCAGACCAAGGTCTCGATCCGGCGGCAGCACGCCTTCACGTCCACCTACTACGGCGTGCGGGTGAGCACCACTCCGGCGGCGGACCGCGGTCAGAACGACCACCGAGAGCTGGACTACTACACCTGCAACCCGATCCGCTGAGCCCAGGGACCGTACATGACCACCAACCAGCCCCAGCCCTCCGAAGACCCCCGGGCCCAGTCCGCCACCCCGCTCCGCCTCGGCCCCGTCCCGCATGCCGAGGCCAAGGCCAAGCTCACCGCCGCTGCGGCCGAGGCCGAACAGGCCGCCGAACCGGCCCCCGCCCCCGCCCCCGAGCCGCAGCCGGAGGTCGACGGCGGGACGTTGACGCTCGGCAAGGGTGCCGTCGTGGACCCGGAGTCGACGGTGAAGCTCGGTGCCTCGGCGCCGGTTCCGGCCGACGGCGGGACGTTGACGCTCGGCAAGGGTGCCGTCGTGGACCCGGAGTCGACGGTGAAGCTCGGTGCCTCGGCGCCGGTCCCGGCCGACGGCGGGACGTTGACCCTGGGCCAGGTGGCCGCCGACGTCGACAGCACGGTACGGCTGGCCGGGAAGAGCCCGGCCGGTGACGGAACGATCCGGCTGGGCCGGGCTGCCGCCGCGGACCCGGACTCGACCGTCCGGCTGCCCGGTGGGCAGGGTGTCGGGGCCGAGGCGTCGACGGTCCGGCTGCCCGGTGCGCAGGGTGTCGGGGCCGAGGCGTCGACCGTCCGGCTGCCCGGCTCCCGTGCGACCGGTCCCGGTGCCAGCGCCGCCGCCGGCGCCGTGGGTGCCGGTACGGCCGCCGCGGCCGCCGAGGCGGGTGCCGTCCGGGACGGTGCGACGATCGGCTTCGGCCCGTCCGAGTCCGCGTCACCCGCCGCCGAGGGCTTCGAGAGTGCGACCTTCCTCGACCCCGAGGTGTGGCCGACCAGGACCCCGGCCGAGGAGGACCTCCGCCGGTTCGGCCCCGGGGTCCCGCCGCAGGCGGCGGCCGTCTGGCACGGCTCGACCACCACGATCCAGCAGCCGATCGAGCCGCCGAAGCGCAGGCGGAAGGGCCGCTGGGTGGTGCTGCCGCTGGTGCTGGCGCTGCTCGCGGCGGGCGCGTGGTTCGGCTGGCAGCGGTTCGGCCGTCCGACCGCGGTGGCGGCGGCGACCGTGTCCAGTGACGCGGCCGGCCCGGCCTGCGACGGGACCGCGGTGATCACCGGCACCCTGGAGACCACCGGCGGCGAGGGCAACGTGACCTACCGCTGGGTCCGCAGCGACGGCACCACCTCGGAGGTGCTCACCCAGCACGTGCCGAGCGGCCACCACCGCACGGACGTCATCCTCCGCTGGACCTTCCAGGGCCAGGGCACCATGGACGCCACCGCCACCCTCGAAGTCCTCACCCCCACCGTCCGCTCCGCCTCCACCACCTTCCCCTACGACTGCCCCTGACCGCGCGAGTGGCCGCGCGCGAGCGGAAGGTGCGACGCCGCACCTTCCGCCGTACGCCGTCCGCCTGCGGCCGGGCGCACCGTCACCTCCCGTTCCCCACCCGCAGCACCTTCGCCGCCACCTGCCCCGCCGCATCGGCCCCGTGCCCCGCGCCCTCGACCTCCACCGCCACGGCGAGGTCGCCGCGGTAGGCGACGAACCAGCTGTTGGGGTTCTTCCCGTCGACCTCGGCGGTGCCGGTCTTGGCACCCACCTGCCCGCCCAGCCCGCTCATCGGCCGCCGGGCGGTACCGCTCGCGGCGGTCCTGGCCATCATGGCCCGCAGGTCGGCGGCCACTTTGGCCGGCAGCCGGCTCTGGGCGGTGGCCCGCCGGGTGCCGTCCACGAGGTACGGCTGGCGGAAGGTGCCGTTCTGGACGGTGGCCGCCACGGAGGCCATCGCCAGGGTGTTCACCTGGACGCCGCCCTGCCCGATGTACTCGGCGGCCTGCTCGTCCCGGCTGCCGGGGACGGGGATCCTGCCGTCGAAGGTGGGGACGCCGATGTGCCAGGTCAGGCCCAGGCCGAACTGCTCGCCGGCGACCTTCGCCAGGGTCCCGGGGGCGAGCCGCGCCAGCCCCTGCTCGATGAACGCGGTGTTGCAGGACCGGGCGAAGGCCTCGGCCAGGGTGTAGTCGGAGTGGTCGCCGCGCTCGTCGTTGTGCCAGACCTTCGGCGAGGTGGCGGTGTCCTTGCAGGGCGTCGCGCTGTCCGGCTCCAGCCCCGACTCCAGCAGGGCGGCGGCGCTGACCACCTTCAGGGTCGACCCGGGCGCGATCCCGCCCCCGAAGGCCCGGTTGAACCCGCCGGCCGGCGCGCTCGCGACGGCCAGGATCCGTCCGGTGCTCGGTTCGACGGCGACCAGCGATCCCGCCCGGCCGCCCGAGGTCTGCTTCGCGAGGGCCGCCTCCGCGGTCCGCTGGAGTTCCGCGTCCAGGGTGACCCGCTGCTCGGGCCCGGTCGCCTCGGTGAGCACGAACAGCGGCTCGGGCGCCTTCCCGCCGCTGGAGGTCAGCACCACGGCCCGGCCCGTCGCGCCGCCGTCCTGCCCGCCGTCGGCCTTCCCGCCCGTCACGCCCGCCAGCAGTTTCCCGGCCGGGGAGGAGGCGTCCAGCGCCGTGCCGTTCCGGTCGAGCAGCCGGCCGGGCGGCGCGGGCACCGACTGGACGGCGAGCGAGCTGCCCGTGGTCAGCTGCGGGTGGATCGCGCCCGGGGCCCAGTGCACGGCGGTCCGGCCGTCGGCGGTGCCCACCAGGCCCAGCCTCCCGTCGTACTCCCAGGCGCGGTCGGTGCCGTCGAGGAGCAGCCGGGCGTGGAAGGCGACGGCGGCCTGGCTGCCCGGCGCGGCCTGCGCCGGGTCCTGCGGGCCGGTCGCCGCGAGGGTGACCTCGCGCGGACGCAACGCCTGCTGGAAGGCGGCGAGTTGGTCCGCGGCGTTGTCCTTCCGGTCGGTCAGCGCGGCGGCCGCGGGGAGGTCGCCCCGGGCCCAGGCGTCCAGGAACTCCTTCGCCGTGGCGGCCGCGTGCTCGGCGGTCGGCGGCTTCCCGGTGGCCCTCGACGCGGCGGTCGGACCGTCCGCGGCCGGGGTGGTCCCGCCCTTGGAACCGCCCATGATCGCGTGGGCGATGTTGTAGACGCCGTACCCGCCGACCGCCACCATGGCGCCGAACACCACGGCGGCACCGATCTTCAGCGCCCGCCGTCCGGGCCTGGCGCGCGGTGCCGACGGCTCCTCCTCCCCGTCCGGCACCGGCTCGTCCTCCGCGTAGTCGATCATTCCGCCCCCTGGTGTGATGTGGTGCCGGCCGATCCTCCGCTCCCGAACGGTCGGCTGTCATGAGTATGCGTACTCAGGACGGCCGACAGGGGGTGCCTTTCCGACCGGGCGTCACACCCGTGGCGCGTACCGCCGGACGGCGACGGCCGCCAGGGCCGTGGTCCCCGCCAGGACGCCCCACAGCACCCCGGGCCCGACCACCAGCAGGGCGGTGAGTCCGGCCGGCGCCGCGGCCCGGCCGATGCCGGTGGACAGCTCCCAGCGGGCCAGCGCCCGCCCGAGCCGCTCCGGCGGCGCCGAGGCGACCACCAGGGCCGTCCCCGAGCCCGCGTAGAGGATCTCCCCGCCGGTGTACAGCACGGCCACCCCCGCCAGGGCCGCCGCCCCGGCCGTCCCGCCCAGCGCCCCGGCCGCCCAGAACCCCAGGTACGACAGCGCCAGCAGCAGGCCCGAGCCCGCCAGCACCGACCGGCGCGACCGCCGCCCGAGCCAGACCACCACCCCCACCTGGGTCCCGATCACCAGCAGCGTGTTGCCCACGAAGATCCCCGACGCCCAGGCGGGCGAGGCGTGCAGGTACGTCACCAGCAGCGCGGGCAGCGCCACTTCGAGCACGTCGAAGCAGAACGCGTACGGAAGGTTCGCCGCGCTCAGCACCCGCATCCGTCGTCCGTCCGGCCCCTCCACCCGCACTGCCGGAGCCGGACCGGCGCCGGTCCGGGGCTCCTGCGACTCCCGCTGCTCCTTCGGCTCCCGTGCCGCCCGCACCCGCAGCGACCAGACCAGCCCGCCCGCCGCCAGCGAGGCCACCGCCGTGCCCACCGCCAACGCCCGCAGCGCGCCCGTCCCCTGGGCCACCGCGACGGTGGCCAGCAGGGCGCCGGCGCCCAGCCCGGCGTTCCGCAGCGAGCGCCCGGCGGCCAGCGCCGCGTCCCGGGTCCGGCCCTCGGCCAGGGTGGCGACGATCGCGGCGTGCGTGGTGGGCCAGCTCTGGCTGCCGATCCCCATCAGCGCGGCGGCCAGCGCGAACCCCACCGGCCCGTCCACGGACAGCAGCACGGCCACACCCGCCGAGCGGGTCAGCAGCGCGACCGCACCCGCGGCACTGCGCGCGCCGTGGTCGATCCACCGTCCGGTCAGCGGGATCGCGGCCAGCCCGGCCAGCATCCCGACCGACAGCGCCAGACCCACCCGGCCGGCGTCCATGCCCAGCACGCTCACCCCGTACAGCAGCAGGAACGGCCGCAGCAGACCGCCCCCGAGCGCGTCCACCACCAGCGCCAGCGCGTACCGCCGCCCGCCCGCCACCCGGAGCAGCGCCAGGAACCCGGGCGGCCGGCCCCCGTCCGCCGCCGCGCCGCCGGTCCCGTCCGCGAGCCGTTCCCGCCCGTCCCGCTCCACCTGCTGAGTCGTCGTCATGCCGCTCACGCTGCGCCCGACCGCCCCCGCCCGGCACGTCGATTGACGATCCGCGTCAACCGGCGCGGAGGGGGCCGCCGGCCGCTGGCAGGATCGGGGCATGACCGTGACCGTGGACCTCGGCGGCCTGCCGGACGACCGGCTGCTCTTCGCCCCCTCGCCGCTCGCCGAGCTGATCGCGATGCTCCACCTGCTCGCCGAGCCGGCGCACCACCCGGGGCTGCACGGCTGGGCCACCGCCACGGCCGGGGCCCTGCCGCCGGACCTGGCCGACCGGCTGGGCGAGGCCGACTTCCTCTGGCGGTCCTCCCGCGCGGACTTCCTGGTCCCCGGCCTGCCCGGGGCGACCCTGGCCGAGGAACTGGACGCGGTGGACCGGCTGGACGACGAACGGTTCGTCGCCGCCGCGCTGATCACCACCTGCGGCTCCTCCCGGCTGACCCACCGCCGGTCCTCGCCGCTCGCCGACCCGGTGGCGCGGGAGCGGGCCCGCGAGCTGGCGCTGGCCCGCGGCCCCCGGCAGGGGGCGTTCGCCGACCGGCTGCTGACCGACCCGCCCGCCGTCCGGGCCCGGATCCGGCGGCTGCTGCTGGAGTGCGAGCAGGCGTTCTTCGCCGACGCCTGGCGCCAGGTGCTGCCCGGCCTGGCGGCCGACGCCCGCCGGAAGGCCGACCTGCTGGAGCGCCACGGCCTCGCAGCCACCCTCGCCGCGGTGTCGCCCGCCCTCGCCCTCGCCGTCGACGAGCCCGCCGACCCGAACGCCGACCCGAACGGCAATCCCGAGGCCGAACCGGGCGTCGCCGGCCCCCGCCCGCCCCACCGCCGGATCGTCATCGACAAGCTCCAGGACAACACCACCAGTGCCGTCGACGCCGGTGGCGTCACCTTCCTCCCGACCGCCTTCGGCCGCCCGCACCTCGTGGTGGTGAACGCCCCGGGCTGGCGGCCGGTGGTCCAGTACCCGGTGGCCGAGGCCGGTTTGACCGATCCGGTCCCGCTCGGCCTGGTGCAGCAGCGGCTGGAGGCCCTGGCCCACCCGGTCCGCCTCCGTCTGGTCCGCACCCTGGCCCGCGGCCCGCACACCACCGGCGAACTCGCCGACAGCTGGCAGCTCACCGCCCCCGAGGTCTCCCGCCACCTCGCCGTGCTGCGCAAGGCCGGCCTGCTGACCACCCGGCGCCGGGGCCGCTACGTCCTGTACGAGCTCGACCTCACCGCCAGCGCCCGCCTCGGCGGCGACCTCCTGGAGGCCGTACTCCGCTGAACCTGCATCAGGACGGCCGTCCGGGCGCCCTGCCGGGAGGCTCGGGCCGCGAGCCCGCGGGCCGACGGACCGGACGGGCGCCGCGCACCGGGGACCGACCCCGACCCGCCGCACCACCCGCCCGGGACCCGCCGGCCCGCGGCCCGTCACCCTCCGTTCCGACGACCGGCGGTCACCCCGACAGGTCCGTCTCCTGTTCGCTGTCCCGCCGCTGACCGGGGATCTCCTCGGCCCGTGGGCCCGCCCCGTCCTCGGCCGCCGGCACCTCAGCCGAGGCGGCCTCGACCTCCGGCCGCTCCGGGTGGGCCCCCGGGTCCGCCGTGTCCGTGCTCCCGGGCTCGGACGGGTCCGCCGCCGAGTCCGCCGCCGAGCCCATCGACGCCACCGCCCGCCGCGGCAGGTCCCGCTCGTCCGCCTGCTGCCCGAAGTACGTCACCCCGGGCCGCCCCCGCCAGGACGGGTCCGCGCACACCAGCCCCTCCGGGTAGGCCGGGTACCCGTACGACTCCACGTAGTCCGACCGCCGCCGGTAGGTGCGCCGGTAGACCCCGTCGCCGTTCGGGGAGCCGTTGTCGTTGGTGTTGCCCGCGACGACCGTGATGGTCGTGGCGGTGTAGGCGATGCACACACCGGTGTGCTCGCCGCCGGGACCGAGCGGTCCGCCCGGCTCGCCGAAGAACACCTGCGCCCCCACCGCGGGGTAGACCGACAGCCGGCCCCGCCGCTGGAACCACGCCCGCCCGGTCGAGCAGGACGAGGTGTTGGGGAAGTACGCGGCGTTCCCGCTCTCCTTCGCCACCGCGCTGACGAAGTCCGCGCACCAGCTCTCCGCGGGTCTGCCCATCTCCGCGGAGAACCGGTTGCTGTTGCCGGGCCCCTCCCGGTATCCGATCCACCTCTCGGCCCTGTCGATCATCGCTCGGGCACCAGCCATGGACGCTCCTTTCCTCGCGCCGCCGCAGACCTCCCGGCGGCCCACCCGGGGACGTTCCGCCCCCGCCGACGCGACGGCCCCCGCCGCCGCGCGGCTCAGCCCTGCGCCGGCGCCGTCGCGCCGCCGCCGGTCTTGACGGCCTCCACCATCCGCTGGTGCACCTCGCGGGCGGTGGCCTCGTCGGCCGCCGGAACCGGGCTGCCCTCGACGGTGAACCAGTCCAGCGCTCCGCTGTACTGCACCGTCAGCCGCGCCTCGCCGTCGATCCACATCGTGTGCAGCGTCAGATCGCCGGTGATGACACCGACCTCGACGGTCCGCACACCGCCGTGGCCGGCCAGAACCCCCTGCGTCGTCCAGGTCGCCCAGGTGTTCACGTATCCGCTCCCATCCGTCGCCCAACGCGCCGATCGGCCACGCCCCCGACAGTTACCCAGCCAGGGCCCGGCGGAGCGTCATGTCACCCGTACGGCTCAATCCGGCCCCTCGGGCGGGTGGCCGCCCCCCGGACTAGCATCGTCCGTATGGGAGAGCGAGAGTTCGCGCCCGGCGGCGCGCCCCAGCTCGTGCTCGATGCCGACGGCGGCGACTCGCAGGTGATGAGCCCGAGCCGGTCCTACGCGGTCGGCCGGGACCCGACGAGCGACATCGTGTTCACCGACCCACGGGTGTCCTGGCACCACGCGGTCCTGCACGTCGGCGACGGCCACTGGGTCCTCGACGACATCGGCTCCACCAACGGCACCTACACCGACGGCCACCGCGTCCAGCACCTGGACGTCGGGCCCGGCAGTGTGGTGCGGTTCGGCAGCCCGTCCGACGGGCCGTGCTGCAGTCTGCACGCGCTGCCGCAGCCCACCGCCGTCCGCAGTGTGCAGCCCTCCGCACTGACCTCGATCACCGGCTCGTACCGGCCGCCGACCACCGTCCGGCCGCTGCCCGCCAAGGTGGTCCGGATCGGCCGCGCGCTCGACAACGACCTGGTGGTCCGCGACCTGTCGGTCTCCCGCCACCACGCCGAACTGCGGGCCCGCCCCGACGGCCGGTACGAGATCACCGACCTGGAGAGCCACAACGGCACCTACCTCAACGGCCAGCCGGTCCTCCAGGCCCTGGTCGGGGAGGGCGACCTGGTCGGCATCGGGCACTCGGTCTTCGCCCTGGTCGGCGACGAGCTCCAGGAGTTCGTCGACACCGGCGACATCAACCTGGACGTGGAGGACCTCACCGTCCGGGTCGCCGGCGACCGGGTGCTGCTCGACCAGGTGACCTTCCCGGTCGGCCAGAAGTGCCTGCTCGCCGTCGCCGGACCCAGCGGCGCCGGCAAGTCCACCCTGCTCAACGCGCTCACCGGCCTGCGCCCCGCCACCGAGGGCACGGTCCGCTACGACGGCCGCGACCTGTACCGCGACTACGCCGAGCTGCGCCACCGCATCGGCCTGGTCCCGCAGGACGACATCCTGCACACCCAGTTGCAGGTCCGCCGCGCCCTGCGGTACGCCGCCGAACTCCGCTTCCCCGGCGACACCGCCGCCGACGAGCGGGAGGCCCGGGTGGAGGAGGTGATCAACGAACTCGGCCTCGCCCAGCGCGCCGACCAGGTGATCTCCAGCCTCTCCGGCGGCCAGCGCAAGCGGGTCAGCGTCGCCCTCGAACTGCTCACCAAGCCCTCCCTGCTCTTCCTGGACGAGCCCACCAGCGGACTCGACCCCGGCATGGACCGCTCGGTGATGCAGATGCTGCGCGGCCTCGCCGACGACGGCCGGACCGTCATCGTGGTCACCCACAGCGTGCTCAGCCTCGACCTGTGCGACCGCCTGCTGCTGCTCGCCCCCGGCGGGAAGATCGCCTGGTACGGCCCGCCCGACGAGACCCTCGGCCACTTCGGCTTCCAGCACTGGCCGGAGGCGTTCGAGGCGTTCGAGAACCAGCGCGAGCGCGACTGGGCCGGCCAGTACCGGTCCTCCTCGCCCTACCGCCGCTACATCGCCGGCGCCATGCAGCCCGCCGCCGGCCTCCCCGAGCAGGCCCTGCCGCCCGCGGCCGCGGTGGTCCCGGTCCAGAAGCCGACCCCGCAGCGCTGGCGCAGGCAGGTCGGCACCCTGGTCCGCCGGTACACCACCGCGCTCACCGCCGACCGCACCTTCATCGCCGTGATGATCGCCCTGCCGTTCATCATGGGCGCCATGGCCCACGCCCTGGCCGGCAGCCGGCTGGACGGCAACACCGCCCTCAACGCGCTGCTCATCCTCTGCGTCGGCGGCGTTCTCACCGGCGCCGCCAACGCGGTCCGCGAACTGGTCAAGGAACGGGTGATCTACCAGCGGGAGAGAGCCGTCGGCCTGTCCAGATCCGCGTACCTGTGCTCCAAGATCATCGTGCTCGGTACCATCACCGTCGTCCAGGCGGTGGTGCTCACCATGGTCGCTCTCGTCGGCGTCCAGCTCGGCCCACCAGGTTCCAGCGGCGTCTACCTGTCGCGCCTGCTGGAGATCACCCTGGCCGTCGCCCTGCTCTCGGTCTCCGCGATGATGCTCGGCCTCCTCATCTCCGCCCTGGTGAAGAAGGAGGAGGTGACCATGCCGCTGCTGGTGCTGGTCGCCATCGTCCAGGTGGTGTTCTGCGGCGCGCTGCTCGAACTGGACCACGCACCCGTGCTCAACCAGCTCTCCTGGCTGGTGCCCTCACGCTGGGCCCTCGGCGCCATGGCCGCCACCGTCAACCTCAACGACCTGGTCCCCGGCACCCTCACGGACGACCCGCTGTTCGCCCCGCGCGGCTCCATCTGGCTGCTCGACATGGGCATGCTGGTGGCCCTCGCGGTGATCTACGGCATCGTCGTCGCCCGGCTGCTGCGCCGGCACGAGCCCGCGATCATGCGGCGGCGGTAGCCGGCGATGGGCACCCCGTACGAGTTCCAGCCGACCCACGTCGCCCCCGGCGACGGCCTGCAGACCTGGGCGAGCCCGGACCCGTCCCGGCCGACCGTCCGACTCGACCCGCTGCTCCCCGTCCAACTGGTCGACAGCAGCGGGAACTGGGCCCGGATCGTCTGCTCCAACGGCTGGTCCGCCTGGGTGGACGGCCGGCTGCTGGTCGCCCTCCCGCAGCGCCCGCCCGGCACCGGCGAGCCGCTGGCCACCACCGAGGACCCGCGCCCGCTGCTCGCCGCCCTGGAACGCTCGCTCGCCTCCTACCGCAGCATGGTCGACGACTACGCCGCCGGGAAGATCGACCTGGAGGCCTTCCGCGAGGGCACCCGCAACCTGCGCCTGGGCGCCGTGCTCGACGGCTCCTCCGCCTGGCTGCTCGACCTCGACCAGGGCCGCTGGTACTACTGCGACGGCACCCGGCTGCAGACCTACGCCACCGTGGACCGGGGCGAGGCGCCGTGAGCACCGCCGCCCACCTCGACCTGGCCGGCCAGCAGCTCGCCGGCTACCGCCTGGAACGCCTGATCGGCCGGGGCGGCATGGCCGTGGTCTACCGCGCCGAGGACCTCCGCCTCGGCCGGACCGTCGCCGTCAAGCTGCTCGCCCCCGAACTCGCCCGCAACGACGTCTTCCGCCAGCGCTTCGCCCGCGAGTCGAAGATCGCCGCCTCCATCGACCACCCGCACATCGTCCCGGTGTACGAGGCCGGCGAGGCCGAGGGCGTCCTCTACATCGCCATGCGGTACGTCCGCGGACGGGACCTGCGGGCGCTGCTCGACCGCGAGGGCCCGCTCCCGGTCCGGCAGACCGCCCGGATCGCCGTCCAGGTGGCCAGCGCGCTGGACGCCGCGCACGCCCACGAACTCGTCCACCGGGACGTGAAGCCCGGCAACATCCTGATCGCCGAGGGCACCGACAGCGAGCACCCCGAGTACGCCTACCTCACCGACTTCGGCCTCACCAAGAAGTCCCTCTCGCTGACCGGCCTGACCACCGTCGGCCAGTTCGTCGGCACCCTCGACTACGTCGCCCCCGAGCAGATCTCCGGCAAACCGGTGGACGGCCGGTGCGACGTGTACAGCCTCGGCGCCGTGGTACACGAGATGATCACCGGCTTCCCGCCGTACGAGCGCGACGACGACCTCGCCCTGCTCTGGGCCCACCTCAACGACCCGCCGCCGCGGCTCACCGCCCGCCGGCCGGAGCTGCCCGAGGCCCTGGACGAGGTGATCGCCACCGCCATGGCCAAGACGCCGGACGACCGCTACGACAGCTGCCTGGGGTTCATCACCGCGTTGCGGGCCGCGGACGTGGTGCAGGCGGCCGAGGTGGTGGTGGCGGCCGTCGGGCCGACCCCGACCGAGGTGGTCGCCCAGGTGCCGGAGCCGGTGCCGAGCCCGCCCCCGTGGGCCTGGCCGGTGTTCGGGGTGGCGCCGCGCTGAAGGGGCGGCCTTTCGCAGGCGGCCCGCGCCCCTGGGTGCGCCGGTTGTGTGGGTCAGGGGCGCCGGCGGGCGCGGGTGGCGACGAGGCCGCCGAGGAAGCCGGTGACGGCGCCCCAGCCGGCGCCGAGGGCGATGGTGAGCAGCCAGTTCGGGCGGAGGGTGGCCGACCCGCCGCCGCCGAGGCCGAGGAGGGAGAGTCCGTAGGCCGCGGTGATCCGGGTGGCCAGGCAGATCAGCAGCATCGTCAGGGCCAGTGCCACGGCGAGGTGCAGGGCGTGGCGCCAGGCGGGCAGGCCGGGTGGGGCGTGCATGGCCATGCCGATGCCGGTCAGCAGGAGGATCACGGCGGCGGCCGGCAGCAGCAGCCAGGCCCGGCCGTCGTGCTCGGCGAGGGTGCCGAGGTCGAGGGTGACGTTCTCGTCGGAGCGCAGGACTCCGGCCAGGGGTTCCGGGAAGGGCAGGCCCAGGGAGCCGGAGACGTGGCCCTGCCAGGAGCCGCCCATACCGATGCCGAGCCCCAGCCAGGCCAGGTTGGGCAGGGCCAGGAACATTACCGCCACCGTCTCCCGTCCCTGGTCGCCGCGGGCCAGCGCGGTGGCCACCCCGGCGACCAGCGCCAGCGCCACGCAGACCAGCAGGGCCGTCAGCACGGCGTGCGCGGTGGGCCGGACGGCGGCGTGGAACCGCAGGGCCGCGCTGGGCAGCGGCGCGGACCGGGAGACGGCGAGCGTCACCGCGAGCACCACGGCCAGCCACAGCAGTCCCCAGCCGATCGCCGGGCCCGGCGGGGCCCGGAAGCCCACCACCGGGGCCGCGCCCAGCAGGTCGCCCAGCTCGTCCACGATCGGCTCACCGGTCTCGACGGTGAAGGTGTGCCGGGCGGCCAGCGAGAAGAGCAGCACCGCCACCGTCCACAGCCCGGCCGTCCACAGCACCCGGCGCAGCAACTCGCCCGTCCCCACCACGGCGTGCAGCCGGATCGGCCGGACGAACAGCACCCCGGCCACCAGCGCGCCCGCCAGGCTCACCGTCAGCGGCAGTGCGGTGATGCCGCCCTGGGCGGTGGCGACGAAGGCGGCGCTGCCGTCCAGGTCGATCGGCGTCCCGAGGGCCATCAGCACGGTCGCGGCGACCACCGACAGGAACCCGTTGCCGGGCAGGGTGTCGGCGTGCGCCAGCCAGAGGCCGACGGCGGCGACGAGGACCATCGCGGCCAGCGCGGCCACCGTCACGGCGAGGCCGTCGACCAGGCCGACCAGTGGTGACCGCGTCGCGGTCGGGGGGATGGTGTCACTCCGTTGCACGCCCTGCTCCTGTCGACGCGGCTGTCGAACGCGGGCGTCAGGCCGTCGGCCGGGCCCGCAGCGACCGGCCGGGACCAGCCGGAAGACCCCTTCAGCTTCGGCCACCCGGACGCTGGCGGCGAGTTGCATACCGCCGGTCAGGCACGCAGAGAATGAACGGATATGGCCGTGGGGGTCGTCCCGATCGGGAGGAATTGCCGGTGAGTTCCCAGCCGCCCTCGGACCCGCCGTCCGACCCGTCGCCCCACCCGCCGGACCCGCCGTCGGACCGCGGTTCCGGCCCCCGATCCGACCCGCCGTCGCGGCCGGCCTCGGGCGGCGCCTCCGGTCCGCCCACGGGCCCGCCGTCCGGTCCGCTCGGCGGGCCGGGGTCGGGTCCGCGGACCGGACCGGGGCAGGGTCCGCAGCCGGGTCCGAGCGGCGAACCGGTCACCGGGGGTACCCCCACGGGACCGGCCCGTCCCCCGGGGGGAGGCGCCGAGCCGCCGACCACGGGCGGGCCCCCGCCGCCCGCGACCCCCGGTGGCCCGCCCGGCGGTCCGCCCCCGCGCGTCCTGGTGACGGCCTCCGGAGGCCAGCGCCGCCCGCCCTGGTGGCGCCGCACCCGCAACCTGGTGATGGGCGCCGGCGTGGTCGTGGTGGGCGTGGTGCTGGCGGTGGTCCTGGCCACGGCCGGCTCCTCCTCGAACCCGGCCGCCGCGCAGGAGGTGGAGAAGCAGGCCAAGGGCACCGCCGGGAAGAAGCCGTTCACCCCGCCGGTCTCCGCCGAGAAGCCGACCGAGCAGACCGGCGGTGGGGCGAGCCCGGAGAGTTCGAGCGCCGCGAGCGCCGGCACCAAGGTGAGCGGCGGCGAGGCCGGCCTGTACGGCGGCAGCACCAAGACCGCCGTCTGCGACGTCCCCAAGCTCACCGCGTACCTCGACTCCGAGCCGGACAAGGCCCGGGCCTGGGCCTCGGTCCAGGGGATCCAGCCGAGCGAGATCGGCTCCTACCTGGGCGGGCTCACCCCGGTCGTGCTGCGCGCCGACACCCGGGTCACCAACCACGGCTACCAGGACGGCGAGGCCATCCCCTACCAGGCGGTGCTGGAGGCCGGGACCGCGGTGCTGGTCGACTCGTACGGGGTGCCGCGGGTGCGGTGCGCCTGCGGGAACCCGCTGACGCCGCCGGAGGCGATCGACCAGCCGACGTACACCGGTGACCAGTGGGCGTCGTTCCAGAGCGACAAGGTGGTGACGGTGGAGCCGGCGCCGCAGCCGGTCGGGAAGATCGTGCTGGTGGACGAGGAGACCGGGGGGACGTACGACAAGCCGGTGGGCACCACCGGCAGCCCGTCCGGGTCGCCCGGCTCGGCCTCGCCCGGCTCGGTGTCACCCGGCTCGCCCGTTTCGCCCGGGACCGTGAGCCCCGGCTCGGGGCCGGCGTCCGGCGGGCCCTCGGGCCCGTCGGCGGGCGTCTCGCCGTACTCGCCGCCGGCCGGCGGCAACTCGCCTCCCGCCGGCGGGAACTCCGGGTCGCCGGCCTCGCCGGGTGGCGGCGGCGGGGAGTCGCCCGGTGGCAACGTCTCGGCCCCGGCGGGCGGCGGTTCGGCCTCCCAGTACGGCGCCCCGGCGCTGCCGACGCTCCGCTTCGACGACGAGTGGGCGGAGGACGCGGAGGGGTGACCGGCGCCGGCCGGGCCCGGGGGATCCCGCGGGCCCGGCCGGCGTCGTCCTGCGGGCGTCAGCCCAGGTCGAGCTGGTACTCGGTGGAGCGGTGGGTGGGGGCGTAGCCGAGGGAGTCGTTGAGGCCGCGCATGGCGTGGTTGCTGTCGGCGGTGTCGGTGAGCAGGCCGGCCAGCGCGGGGTGGTGCTCGCGGGCGTCCCGGACGGCGGCGGCCTTCAGCCAGCGGGCCAGGCCGCGGCCGCGGTGCTCGGGGAGCACGGCGGTGCCGTAGTGCTGGGCGTCCCCGGTGCCGTCGGCCGGGACGACCAGTTCGGTGAAGCCGACGATCGCGCCGGTGGACTCCGCCACCACGGCGACGGTCCGCAGCACCTCGCCGCGGGCGGCGATCGCCGCGGCGGCCGAGCGGACCCGCTCCTCGTCCCAGACCACGGTGCCGTAGTCGGTGTCGTCCATCGGCATGTCGTCCATGGCCCGGCGGGAGGCGGTGAAGGTGGCGATCAGCTCCTCGGGGACGGTGCCCTGCCAGGAGGTGAGCCGGTAGCCGGGGTGCGGGCGGTCGGCCACGGCGGCGAGGGCCGCGTGGTCGGCGGTGGCGAGGTCCAGACGGGCGTAGGTGAGGGTGAGGACCTTGCGGAAGCCGCGGGCGGCCAGGAACCGTTCGGCGGGGGAGTCCGCCACCGCCTGGGCGATCACCGAGCGCCGCCGGTGCTGCCGGGCGGCGTCGACGGCGGCCTCCAGCAGCCGGGAGCCGACGCCGCGGCGCCGCTCGGCCGGGTGGACGCCGATCTCCAGCTCGGCCAGGTGGTCCTGGCCGGCGGCGGTGAAGACCCGCAGGTAGGCCGAGCCGGCGGGGGCGCCCTCGGCGCCCGAGGCGAGCCAGGCGAGCCGGTGGGAGGAGGCGGTCCGGGCGGGGTCGGCGAGCGGGGTGACGCTGATGGTCAAGTCGGCTCCGGTGTCCAGGTGTTCGAACTGTCGGGCCGAACGCAACCAGGGGCCCGGACCGGGCGCAACCGGTTTTGCCGATCATGCATCTCCGGCCTGTACGTCCGGTGGGTCAGCCGAGAAAGGCGCGCAGCAGGGCGGCCGTGGCCTCCAGGTGCTCCTCGGTGGCCTGACGGGCGGCCAGGTGGTCGCCGTCCAGGATGGCGCGGGCCATCGCGCCGTGCTGGCGGGAGGCGTGGTCGATGTTGCGCTCCAGCATGGGGATGGCGTTGAGCAGGTCGTTCAGCCGCATCCGGGCCTCGGCGATGCTGGCGGCCAGCGAGCGGGAACCGGTGAGCTCGCCGATCGCCAGGTGGAACCGGGAGTCGCACTGCCGGTACTCCTCGGGGCTGGCCGCGTCGGCCTCGGCCAGCCGCTGGGTGAGGTAGCCGCGCTGCTCGGCGGTCAGTTCGCGGCGGGCGGCCAGCTCGGCGGCGCCGGTCTCCAGCACCAGCCGGTACGCCAGGGCGTCCTCGAGCTCGCTGCCGAGGTCCTCGGCGGCCCGGCGCAGCTCGCCGACGTCGGGGGCGGGCAGCCGGTAGGTCACGAAGGTGCCGCCGTACCGGCCGCGGCGGGCCTCCACGTAGCCGGCCTGCTGGAGCGAGCGCAGGGCCTCGCGGAGGGTCTCGCGGCTGACGCCCAGAAGCGTGGCGAGCTCGCGTTCGGCGGGCAGCCGGTCGCCGTGGCCTACCACGCCGAGCTTGATGGCCTGGAGGATCCGCTCGACGGTCTCCTCGAACGCGTTGCCGGTGCGTACCGGGCGGAAGACCGCGCCGACCTGCCAGGGGAGGGATGCCTCGTCCATCGGGGCATCGTACCCAGTGGCGGGCCGGGGGAAAGGGCGCGTCTCCCCTTGACGGCGCGGGTGCGCGGGGTGAACGATGCTGGGCACCGAGCCAATGGTCTGGTTCCAGTCCATTGACCGCGGCGGAGGGCGCACCACAGAGCCGTGGCGCGCGCGTCGGTACGGCCTCGACTCCCCAGGGGTGCGCATGACGTCCGAAAGATCACCAGAGCAGACTGCCGACCCGGCGTTTCCGGCGGATTCCCCACCGGTTTCCGCCGACGAACAGCGGCTGCGCGAACTCGGCTACACCCAGGAACTCGCCCGCACCATGTCGGGCTTCTCCAACTTCGCGGTCTCCTTCTCCATCGTCTCCATCCTCTCCGGCTGCCTGACCCTCTACGGGATGGGCATGAACACCGGCGGGCCCGTCATGATCGTCTGGGGCTGGCCGCTGGTCGGCCTGCTCACCCTGTGCGTGGGCCTGGCCATGGCGGAGATCTGTTCCAGCTTCCCGACCGCCGGCGGCCTCTACTACTGGGCGGCCAAGCTGGCGCCCTCCCGCGGCCCGGCGTGGAGCTGGTTCACCGGGTGGTTCAACTTCCTCGGACAGGTCGCGGTCACCGCCGGCGTGGACTACGGCGCGGCGTTCTTCACCAACGCCCTGCTGGAGCTGCAGTTCGGCTTCACCGTCACCCCCGGGCACACCGTGCTGGTCTTCGTGGTGATCCTGCTCCTGCACGGCCTGCTCAACACCCTCGGCGTCCGGCTGGTCGCCCTGTTCAACGACATCAGCGTCTGGTGGCACCTGGTCGGCGTGCTGGTGATCGTCGGGGCGCTGGCCCTGCTGCCCGAGCACCACGCCTCCGCCTCCTCCGTGTTCACCGAGTTCGTCGACAACACCGGCTTCGGCAACGGCTTCTACGTCGGCATGCTCGGCCTGCTGCTCGCCCAGTACACCCTCACCGGCTACGACGCCTCCGCGCACATGACCGAGGAGACCGTGGACGCCGCCCGCTCCGGCCCGCGCGGCATCGTCAACGCCATCCTGGTCTCGCTGGTGGCCGGCTGGGTGCTGCTGATCGGCCTCACCTTCGCCGTCCAGGACTACGCCGCCGAGGCGGCCGCCGCGGTACCCCCGGCCGCGATCTTCCTCGACGCGGTCGGACCCACCGGCGCCAAGCTGCTGCTGGTCATCGTGATCGGCGCCCAGTTCTTCTGCGGCATGGCCTCGGTCACCGCCAACTCCCGCATGATCTACGCCTTCTCCCGGGACGGCGCGCTGCCCGGCTCCCGGATCTGGCACCGGATCGACCCCCGCACCCAGACCCCCACCAACGCGGTCTGGCTGGCCGCCGGCGGCGCCCTGCTGCTGGTCCTGCCCGCGCTGTGGAACTCCACCGCCTACACGGCCGTCACCTCCATCTCGGTGATCGGCCTGTACATCAGCTACGTCATCCCGGTCCTGCTGCGGCTGCGCCAGGGTGCGGCCTTCCCGCGCGGCCCCTGGCATCTGGGCCGCTGGAGCAGGATCATCGGCACCGTCGCGGTCGGCTGGACGGCCGTGATCACCGTGCTGTTCATGCTCCCGACCGTCAGCCCCGTCACCGCCAAGTCCTTCAACTACACCCCCGTGGCGGTCAGCGTCGTCCTCGGCTTCGCCGGCCTCTGGTGGCTGGTGTCCGCCCGGCGCTGGTTCACCGGCCCCCGGGTCCACGAGGCCCCGGCCGCCGCCCCCGCCCACCCGGCCGCCGAACTGGAGACCCCATGACCGCCCCCCGGCTCACCCTCGACCGGCTCCGCGCCCTCGTCGCCGCCGGCGAGATCGACACGGTCGTCCTCGCGATGACCGACATGCAGGGCCGCCTCCAGGGCAAGCGGCTGGCCGCCGACTACTTCCTCACCGACGTCGTCCCCGGCGCCGCCGAGGGCTGCGGCTACCTGCTGGCCGTGGACGTGGACATGAACACCGTGGACGGCTACCGGATCTCCTCCTGGGACAGCGGCTACGGCGACCTGGTCCTCACCCCCGACCTGGACACCCTGCGGATGGTGCCCTGGCACCCGGCCACCGCGATGGTCCAGTGCGACGTCCACCACCACGACGGCCGCCCGGTCACCGTCTCCCCGCGGCAGATCCTGCGCCGCCAGCTGGAACGGCTGGCCGGCTACGGCTGGAAGGCTTACGCCGGCACCGAGCTGGAGTTCATCGTCTTCCGGGACAGCTACGAGCAGGCCTGGAGCCGCGACTACCACGGCCTCACCCCGGTCAACCAGTACAACGTCGACTACTCCGTCCTCGGCACCTCCCGGATCGAGCCCCTGCTGCGCCGGCTGCGCAACGGCATGGCCGGCGCCGGGCTCACCGTGGAGTCCGCCAAGGGCGAGTGCAACCTCGGCCAGCACGAGATCGCCTTCAAGTACGACGAGGCGCTCACCACCTGCGACAACCACGCCGTCTACAAGACCGGGGCCAAGGAGATCGCCGCCCAGGAAGGCGTCAGCCTCACCTTCATGGCCAAGTACGACGAGCGCGAGGGCAACTCCTGCCACATCCACCTCAGCCTGCGCGACGCCGACGGCCGCCCGGTGATGGCCGGGGACGGGCCGCACGGCTTCTCCCGCACCATGGAACACTTCCTGGCCGGCCAGCTCGCCTGCCTCGCCGAGTTCTCCCTGCTGCTCGCGCCCACCGTCAACTCCTACAAGCGGTACGTGCCGGGCAGCTTCGCCCCCACCGCCATCGCCTGGGGACGCGACAACCGCACCTGTGCGCTGCGGGTGGTCGGCCACGGCCCCTCGCTCCGGTTCGAGAACCGCGTCCCCGGCGGCGACGTCAACCCGTACCTCGCGGTGGCCGCGCTGATCGCCGCCGGACTCCACGGCATCGAACAGCAGCTCACCCTGGAACCGGAGTTCACCGGCAACGCGTACGCCTCCGACGCCCCCCGCGTCCCGGCGAGCCTGCGCGAGGCGGTGGACGCCTTCGCCCGCAGCGCGGCGGCCACCGAGGCCTTCGGCAAGGACGTCGTCGAGCACTACACCCACGCCGGCCGGGTCGAACTGGCCGCCTACGAAGCCGCGGTGACCGACTGGGAGCGCCGCCGGGGGTTCGAGCGCCTGTGAACCACACGCACCACCGCACACCGCACCACCGACCGCTCATCGGCATCACCAGCTACCTGGAGGAGGCCGCCTGGAGCGTCTGGCGGCAGCCCGCCGCGCTCGTCCCGCACACCTACGTGGACGCCGTCTCCCGCTCCGGCGGCACCCCCGTCCTCCTCCCGCCGCAGCCCGGCGGCGCCGGCCGGCTCCTGGACGCCCTCGACGGCCTGGTGCTGGCGGGCGGCGCCGACCTCGACCCCGCCCGGTACGGCGCCACCGCCCACCCGCGCACCGGCGAACCCCAACGGGACCGGGACTCCTGGGAGTTCACCCTGCTCCGGGAGGCGCTGGACCGGGACCTGCCGGTGCTCGGGGTCTGCCGCGGCATGCAGGTGCTCAGCGTCGAACTCGGCGGCGACCTCGTCCAGCACCTGCCGGACGGCAGCCACCAGGAACCGCCCGGCCGGTACGTCCGGCAGCAGGTCCGGGTGCTCGCCGACAGCCGGCTGGGCGAGATCCTCGGCGAGTCGGCCCGGGTCTCCTGCTACCACCACCAGGCGGTCGGCAGACTGGGCGACGGCCTGCGGCCCACCGCCTGGAGCCCGGACGGCACCGTCGAGGCCGTCGAACTCCCCGACCACCACTTCACCCTGGGCGTCCAGTGGCACCCGGAGACCGCCGCGGACGACCTCCGCCTCTTCAAGGCCCTCGCCGACGCCGCAGGGAGCAGCCGGTGATGCCCCTGGGTGAGCCCGTCCATCGCAGACCAGAAGGAGCCGCATGACCGAGCAGTCCGACCACTACGACGTGGTCAATCCCGCCACGGAGGAGGTGATCACCACCGTCGAGCTGGCCGGCCTCGCCGAGACCGACGCCGCGATCGCCCGCGCCAGGGCCGCGTTCGAGAGCTGGCGCAAGGTCGCGCCGGCGGACCGCGCCCGGCTGCTGCGCGCCTTCGCCGCCGCCGTGGACGCCGACCGCGAGCACCTCGCCGCCCTGGAGGTCGCCAACGCCGGCCACACCGTGGGCAACGCCCGCTGGGAGGCGGGCAACGCCCGGGACGTCATCGAGTACTACGCCGCCGCCCCCGAGCGGCTGTTCGGCCGGCAGATCCCGGTGGCCGGCGGGCTGGACGTGACCTTCAAGGAGCCGCTCGGCGTGGTCGGGGTCATCGTGCCCTGGAACTTCCCGATGCCGATCGCCGCCTGGGGCCTAGCCCCGGCCCTCGCCGCCGGCAACACGGTGGTCCTCAAGCCCGCCGAGCTCACCCCGCTGACCGCCGTCCGGCTCGGCGAACTCGCCCTGCAGGCGGGCCTGCCGGAGGGCGTGCTGCAGGTGCTGCCGGGCCGCGGCGCCGTGGTGGGGCAGCGCTTCGTGACCCACCCGGACGTCCGCAAGGTGGTCTTCACCGGCTCCACCGCCGTGGGCAAGGCCGTCATGGCCGGGTGCGCCGCGCAGGTGAAGCCGGTCACCCTCGAACTCGGCGGCAAGAGCGCCAACATCGTCTTCGCCGACGCCGACCTGGAGCGGGCCGCCGCCACCGCGCCGTACGCGGTGTTCGACAACGCCGGCCAGGACTGCTGCGCGCGTTCCCGGATCCTGGTCGAGGAGTCGGTGTTCGAGGAGTTCACCGCCCGGTTCGAGACCGCCGTGCGGGGCGTGCGGGTGGGCGACCCGACCGACGAGAAGACCGAGATGGGTCCGCTGATCTCGGCCGCCCACCGGGAGCGGGTGGCCGGCTACGTGACCGGCGAGCCCGCCTTCCGCGGCAGCGCGCCGGACGGGCCCGGCTTCTGGTTCCCGCCGACCGTGCTGGCGCCGGTGCGGCACGACGACCGGGCGTTCACCGAGGAGATCTTCGGGCCGGTCGTGACGGTGGTCCCGTTCCGCGGCGAGGAGGACGCGATCCGCATCGCCAACTCCACCGAGTACGGCCTGTCCGGCTCGATCTGGACCCGCGACGTCGGCCGGGCGCTGCGCGTCGCCCGCGGCGTCGAGGCGGGCAACCTGTCCGTCAACTCCCATTCCTCCGTGCGGTACTCCACACCGTTCGGCGGATTCAAGCAGTCGGGACTGGGCCGTGAGCTCGGCCCCGACGCGCTCGACGCATTCACCGAGACCAAGAACGTCTTCATCTCCACGGAGGAGTGAGCAGCATGACCAAGCGACTGGACGGCCGGGTGGCGGTCATCACCGGAGCCGGCAGCGGGATCGGCCTGGCCACCGCGCGGCGGTTCGCCGCCGAGGGCGCCAAGGTGGTCTGCGTCGACCTGGACGAGGAGAGCGGCGCCAAGGCCGCCAACGAGGTGGGCGGCCTGTTCGTCCGGGCCGACGTCACCGACGAGGACGCGGTCCGCGCCATGTACGAGACGGCGGTGGAGGCGTACGGCAGTGTGGACATCGCCTTCAACAACGCGGGCATCTCCCCGCCGGACGACGACTCGATCCTGACCACCGGCCTGGAGGCGTGGAAGCGGGTGCAGGAGGTCAACCTCACCAGCGTCTACCTGTGCTGCAAGTACGCCATCCCGCACATGCAGCGGCAGGGCAAGGGCTCGATCATCAACACGGCCTCGTTCGTCGCCGTGATGGGTGCGGCCACCTCGCAGATCTCCTACAGCGCCTCCAAGGGCGGGGTGCTGGCGATGTCCCGGGAGCTGGGCGTGCAGTTCGCCCGGGAGGGGATCAGGATCAACGCGCTCTGCCCGGGGCCGGTGAACACCCCGCTGCTGCAGGAGCTGTTCGCCAAGGACCCGGAGCGGGCCGCCCGGCGGCTGGTGCACATCCCGCTCGGCCGGTTCGCCGAGCCGGAGGAGATCGCCGCCGCGGTGGCCTTCCTGGCCAGCGACGACTCCTCGTTCATGACCGCCAACACCTTCCTGGTGGACGGCGGCATCTCGGGGGCGTACGTCACCCCGCAGTGACCCCCGCCGCGTCCGCGGAACGCACGGAAGCGGCCGGGCACCCCACAGCGGTGCCCGGCCGCAGGCGGGCGGTCGTATGCGAACCTCCGTACCCGGGTCACCCGGGCGGCTCAGGAGCTGACCCGGATCGGCCCAGCGGATTCATCCGAAGGGCGGGAGAGCGCGCTCGGCCACCACATGTGCCGGTCCAGGTCCAGGATGAGCGCGGTGACCAGCACGGACCGCACCACCAGGGTGTCCAGCAGCACGCCCAGCGCCACCGCGAAGCCGATCTCGGCGAACCCCACCAGCGGCAGCGTGCCCAGCACCGCGAAGGTGCTGGCCAGGATCAGGCCGGCCGAGGTGATCACGCCGCCGGTCGCGGCCAGGCCGGCCACCGCGCCCTTCCGGGTGCCCTGGTGCAGCGACTCCTCGCGGACCCGGGTGGTCAGGAAGATGTTGTAGTCGATGCCGAGCGCGACCAGGAAGACGAACACGAACAGCGGGAAGGCACTGTCCTGCCCCTCGAAGCCGAACCCGTGCGCGAAGAAGAACGCGGAGATGCCCAGCGCCGCCAGGTAGCTCAGCACCACCGTGGCGATCAGCACCAGCGGCGCCGTCACCGCCCGCAGCAGCGCCGCCAGGATCAGCAGCACCACCCCGAGCACCAGCGGGATGATCAGCCGGTTGTCGTCGGCCGCCGCCCGGTTGGCGTCCACCACGATCGCCGTACTGCCGCCCACCCGGGCCTCGGCGCCCGGCACCGCGTGCACGGCGTCCCTGACCCGGTCCACGGTGGCCTCGGCCGCCGCGCTGTCCGGCGGATCCGACAGCGTGGCCAGCTGGTACGCCAGCCCCTGCGCGGTCACCGGCGGCGTGGTCGCCGTGATGCCCGGTGTGGCCGCGGCCGCCCGGCCCACCGCCGCCCCCGACTCGGCCGTACTGATGATGGTCAACGGTGCGCCGGTACCGCCGGGGAAGTGCTTCACCAGCACCTGCTGGCCGGCCACCGAGTCCGGGTGGCCGGTGAAGGTGCCGGCCGTGCTCAGCCCCACCGCGTTCAGCGAGACCAGGCCCAGGCAGCAGGCCGCCAGCACCACCGTGGTGCCCGCCCACACCGAGCGCGGCCGGCCGGCGATCCACCCGCCCACCCGGGCCCACCAGCCGCTCCTGGTCGGCTCCGGTGACCCGTACACCGGCTTGACCGGCCAGAAGATCCAGCGGCCGAAGATCACCAGCAGGGCCGGGAGCAGGGTGAGCATCGCGGCCAGCGCCACCAGGACGCCGATCGCGCACACCGGGCCCAGGCCCCGGGTGGAGTTCATCTCGGCGACCAGCAGGCACAGCATCGAGGCCACCACCGTCGCCGAACTGGCGCAGACCGCCGGTCCTGCCCGGTGCAGGGCCAGCGCCATCGCCTCGTGCCGGTCCACGTGCCGGCGCAGCTCCTCCCGGTAGCGGGCGGTCAGCAGCAGCGCGTAGTCCGTCCCCGCGCCCAGCACCAGGACGATCAGGATGCCCGCACTCTGCGCGTTCACCGTCAGCCCGGCGTGCGCGGCCAGCAGGTAGATCACCGCCTGCGAGACCACCAGCGCGGCACCGGCCGACAGCAGCGGGAACAGCCACAGCACCGGACTGCGGTAGGTGAGCAGCAGCAGCACGATCACCACGCCCACGGTGGCGAACAGCAGCGTGGAGTCGATGCCGGCGAACGCCTCCGCCTGGTCCGCGCCGACGCCCGCCGGGCCGGTCACGTGCACCGCCATCCCGGCGCCGTCCGCGGTGGCGGTGTCCCGCAGGCTGTCCACCGCGGGCCGCAGGTCCTCCCAGCCGCCGATGCCGATGTCCACCGGCACCACGGTCTGCAGCGCCTGGCCGTCCTGGGAGGACTGCGGCCCGACCACCGGACCGAGCACGTGCGGTGCGGTGGCGAACGCCGCCGCGTCCTGCTGCGCCTTCGCCTGGTCCTGGGGGGTGATCCCGCCCGGCCGCTCGTACACGACCACGGCCCGCAGCACGTCGGTGGGCTGGAAGGCCTTCTGCTCGTTGAGGACCTGGGTGGACTCCGCCGAACCCGGCAGCCAGCTGGACGCCTGGTTGTCCTCGGCGCCCGTCAGCTTGCCGGCCAGCGGGCTCAGCGCCATGATCAGCGCCACCCACACCAGCAGGACCACCCACTTGGCACGGCGCCCACAGGGCAGCGCGGCCAATCGCCGGGTCGGGCTCATCGAACTCCCCCTCGCGGGCCGGAGAGACGGGCAGCTTCCTCGGACCAGCATGACCCGCACCCGCCCGGCCTTCCTGTCGGGATCCGGCCGGCTCCGTCACCCCGCGTCACCGGACCGTGCCCGGCGGCACCTCCAGTTCGAACCACACCACCTTGCCGTCGCGGGTGCCGCGACTGCCCCAGCGGTGCGCCAGCTCGTTCACCAGGTGCATGCCCCGGCCGCCCTCGTCCTCCGCCCGGGCCCGCCGCAGCCGCGGCTCGTGCGGCTCCACGTCGGAGACCTCCACGGTCAGCAGCCGGTTGCGGAACAGCCGCAGCTGGATCGGCGCTCCCGCGTGCACCAGCGCGTTGGTGATCAGCTCGCTGGTCAGCAGCTCCGCCAGGTCGCCCAGGCCGCCCAGCCCCCAGCCGGCCAGGGTGTCCCGGGTGAACCGGCGGGCGTGCCGCACCATGGCGTGGTCGCCGGCCAGCTCCAGGGTGGCGATCCGGTCACCCTGGATGGATCGGGCATGCGCCATGATCACCGCCACGTCGTCCTGCCCGCTGTTGGCGCCCAGCGCCGTCAGCACCGCGTCGCAGGCCTGCTCCAGCGACCCCTCCCGGGAGGCCACCGTCCGGCGCAGCAGGTCCATGCCCTCGTCCAGGTCCCGGCCGCGCCGCTCCACCAGCCCGTCGGTGTACAGCACCAGCACGCCGTCCTCCGGAAGAGTGAACCGGGTCGATTCGAACGGCACCCCGCCCACGCCCAGCGGCGCCCCCGCCGGCAGCTCCAGCAGCCGGGCCGACCCGTCCGCGTCCGCCACCACCGGCGGCAGGTGGCCGGCGCTGGCCACCGTGCACTCCCGGTCCACCGGGTCGAACACCAGGCAGACGCAGGTGGCGAACTGGCCCTCGCCCAGCGCCCCGGCCGCGTCGTCCAGCCGGCGCAGCACCCGGGCCGGCTCCATGTCCAGGGTGATCAGCGTCCGCGCCACCGTCCGCAACTGGCCCATGGTCGCCGCCGCCCGGATGCCGTGCCCCATCACATCGCCCACGATCAGCGCCACCCGGCCGCCGGACAGCGGCACCACGTCGAACCAGTCGCCGCCCACCTCGCTGATCACACTGCTCGGCAGGTATCGGTAGGCGATCTCCAGACCCGGCGTCCGGTGCACGTCCTGCGGCAGCAGGCTGCGCTGCAGGGTCAGCGCGGTGTCCCGCTCCCGGCGGTACAGCCGGGCGTTGTCGATGCACACCGCCGCCCGCGCCGCCAGCTCCTCGGCCAGCGCCACGTCACCCGCCGTGAACGCCGACGGATTGCGGGTCCGGATGAACTCCGCCCCGCCCAGCACCGTCCCCCGGGCCAGCAGCGGCACCATCAGGTACGAGTGCACCCCCGCCTCCAGGCTCGGCTCTATCCGGTCCGGATGGGCCACGATCCGCCGCAGCGCCGCCTCGTCCACGTGCGGCACCAGGATCGACCTCCCGGTCCGCAGGCTCTGCGCGTACAGCTGCGCCGACCTCGACGCCCCGCCGATCGGGTCGGCCGCGCTGGCCATCACCCCCTCCTCGCCGATCTCCCCGACCGCCACCGCGCGCAGCATCACGCCGCCGTCCGCGGGCATCGGATCCGGCTCGTCGCCCTGCAGCACCGACTCCAGCACGTCCACCGTGACGAAGTCCGCGAACCGCGGGATCACCACCTCGATCAGCTCCTGCGCGGTGCGCTGCAGGTCCAGCGTGGTGCCGATCCGGGTGCTCGCCTCGTTCAGCAGCGCCAGCCGCTGCTGCGCCGCGCCCGCCGCCTCCAGCGCCCGCTGCCGCTGCTGGGCCGCGTCCCGCTCCCGGGTGTACAGCAGCGCGTTGTCGATGGACACCGCCGCCCGCGCGGCCAGCTCGGCGGCCAGCGCCACGTCCGCCTCGTCGTACGGCCGCTCGGTCACGCTCCGGTAGAACGTCGCCACCCCGACCGCCGCGCCGCGGGCGATCAGCGGCACCACCATCACCGCGCGCACCCCCTGGTCCCGGACGGCCGCGTAGCGCTCCGGGTCGTCGGTGAACCAGTTCATGGCCTGCTCGTCGATCCGCGGCAGGAACACCGGCCGCCGGTGCGCCAGCGCCCAGGCGTACGGGGTGGACGGGTGGAACCGGTGCACCGAGCCCACGGGTGCGATCGGGTGCATCCCGCTGCCCGGCACGGTGTGGAAGGCCATCCGCCGCAGCACCGCCGACCGGTCCGCCCGGCCCGGCCCGGGCTCGCGCGCCCCCCGCACCAGCGCGTCCAGCACCTCCACCACCACGGTGTCCGCCAGCCGCGGCGTGGCGATCTCGGCCAGCTCCCGGGCCGTGGCCGCCAGGTCCAGGCTGGTGCCGATCCGCGCCGAGGCGGTGTTCACCAGGGCCAGCCGCTCCTGCGCCGCGCGCGCCTCGTGCAGCGCCTGCTCCCGGGACTCCGCGGTCTGCTGCTGGCGCTGGTACAGCCGGGCGTTGTCCACCGCCACCGCCGCCCGGGAGGCCAGCTCGTCGCCCAGGGTGATGTCCGCGTCGTCGAACGGCTCCCGGCCCGAGCGGCGCGAGTACACCACCATGCCCAGCACCGCGCCGCGCGCCACCAGCGGCGTGATCACCACCGGACGCGGCTTGGCGCCGAGGTACGCCCGCAGCCGCTCCTCCGTCACGTTGCTGCTCAGCAGCGGCAGCTCCCAGGTCGGCGCGGTCACCGTCCGGCCAGAGTCCAGCGCCCGCGCGTACCCCGAGTCCAGCGGGATCCGGTACACGCTCTCGGTCGGCATGCCCTCCACCGGGTGGTCCGGATCGGTGGTCGACAGTGCCAGGCGCCGCACCCGCTGCGTCCCCGGTGCCCCGGCCGGCCGCAGCTCGTCCCCGGTCACCAGGTGCTCCAGTGCGAACACCCCGACCGTGTCCGCCAGGTCCGGCACCATCGCGTCGGCCAGCTCCCGCGAGGTCTGCCGCAGGTCCAGCGTGGTCCCGATCGAGGCCGTCGCCTCCGCCAGCAGCCGCAGCCGCTCCTGCGCCCGGGCCGCCAGGGTCTCCGCCTTGTACCGCTCGGTGATGTCCACGATCGTCGAGCTGACGCCCAGCACCCGGCCGCTGGAGTCCTCCAGCCGGAAGTACGAGGCCGACCAGGCGTGGTCGTGCCCCGGATCGCCGGGGGTCCGCCCGTGCGAGCGGGTGTCCACCACGGCATCGCCGCCCTGGAGGACCCGGCGCATCACCGCCTCGATCTCCTCCCCGTTGATCCCCGGCAGCATGTCCGTCACCCGCCGCCCCAGGTGCTCGGCCACCGGCAGGCCGTTGATCCGGGCCAGCGCCTCGTTCAGCCGCACGAACCGCAGCTCGGTGTCGTACACCGCCATGCCGACCGGAGACTGGGTGAAGAACCCGTCCAGCACCGCCAGGTCCGACTGCAGCCGGCGCAGCGCCGTCACGTCCGAGGCCACCGCCAGCACCAGCGGCCGCCCGCCGGGACCGGCTATCGGATGGGTGCGGAACTCCAGGTTCACGTAGTGGCCCTCGGCATGGCGCACCGGGAACACCCCGGACCAGGCCCGGCCGCTCAGGATGTCCGCGAACAGCGCCAGCACCTCGGGCCGCTGCTCGTCGGTGACCAGCAGCTGCGCGGCCATCGCCCCGACCGCCTCCTCGGCCCGGTAGCCGAGCAGCGCCTCCGCGTCCGGGCTCCAGTGCAGGATCCGCCCGTCCTCGGAGATCAGCGCGGTCGCGATGGGCACCATCAGCAGGCCGTCGACAACCTGCTCGCCGTCGGCCGGTGATGCCGGGAGACGGCGGGTCCGACGGACCAAACGCTGCTTGCCGGTGTCCATCTGGCCACCTGTCCGGGAGAGGTCGGCGCTCCGCCCTGCCATCGTCCCATGGCAGCCCGGTACCGCCCAGACGGGCGACAGGCCCTGCGGCCTGTACCGTTCCCGGGTGAGCACAGGAGAGCAGAGGCGATGAGGCGCAGGAATCCCGGCCCGGCGAGCCCGCTGCCGCAGCGGAACGGCATCGACCCGGTCCGGGTCAGGCTGCCCCCGGACGGCACCTGGCCGACCGTCCCCGCCTACCTCCTGCACCGCTACGGCACCGCGGTCGGAGCCGAGCGGGTGGAGGCGATGCTGCGCGGCGGCGAGTTCGTCTCCGCCGACGGGCCGGTCGGCCCCGCGACGCCGTACCGGCCCGGCGGGCTGGTCTGGTTCCACCGCGAGACCGAACCCGAGGTGCCGGTGCCCTTCCCGGTCGAGGTGCTGCACCGGGACGAGCACCTGGTGGTCGTCGACAAGCCGCACTTCCTCGCCACCACCCCGCGCGGGCGGCACGTCACCGAGACCGCGCTGGCCCGGCTGCGCCGCGATCTCGCGCTGCCCGCGCTCAGCCCCGCGCACCGGCTGGACCGGCTCACCGCGGGCGTGGTGATGTTCGTCGCCGACCCGCGGCAGCGGGGCGCCTACCAGGGGCTCTTCGAGCGGCGCCTGGTGCGCAAGGAGTACGAGGCGGTGGCCGGCCACCTGCCCGGGCTGGAGCTGCCGGCCACGGTGCGCTGCCGGATGGTGAAGGAGCGCGGGGAACTCGCCGCCCGGACCGTGCCGGGGGAGCCCAACAGCGAGAGCCGGATCGAGCTGATCGAGCACCGCGGCGGGCTCGGCCGCTACCGGCTGGAGCCGCACACCGGGCGCACCCACCAGCTGCGGCTGCACATGGCCACGCTCGGGCTGCCGATCCTGGGCGACCCGCTCTACCCCGAGGTGGTCGGCGAGGTGGCACCCGGGGACTTCCGCCGCCCGCTCCAACTGCTGTCCCGGGTGGTGGAGTTCACCGATCCGGTGACCGGCGGGCGGCGGCGGTTCGAGAGCCGGCGGACGCTGCAGGCCTGGACCTGCCCCCGGGAGTGGGCGGAGACGGTCCAGGGCTGACCGGGCCCGGGGCCGTTGGCAAAGGTGATCAAGCAATGAGAGCTCGTGTCCGGCGTGACGCGCCGTCATGAGCCGTACACGGACGCCCGGGTGGTCGCCCGTGTACGGCTCCTTGCTCGCGGGCCGGGGCCCGCCGCCGGGGTCCGAAGGACGGGATCAGAGCATGTTCGTGTAGATGTTCCAGCCGGCGCCGAACTTCACCCGGGGGGCGAAGGTCGCGGTGCCGGCGTTGCCCGTGGAGGAGTACCGGTACATGTCGCCGTTCTTGACCCGGGCGAGCACGTCGCCCTTGCTGTCCCCGTCGATGTCACCGGGCGCGATCAGCATGTCGTAGACGTCCCAGCCGCTGGCGACCTGTTCCCGGGCGGTGAACGGCGCGGTGGACGTCCCCGTGCCCTTGAAGAGGAACAGCCGGCCGGAGGTGTCCCGGGCGAGCAGGTCGGGCCGTCCGTCGCCGGAGTAGTCGCCGGCGCCGACGAGCGCGTTGTAGGCGTTCCAGCCGCTGCTGACCTTGATCGGCGTGCCGAGCCTGGGGTACACCGCCCCGTCGCCGGGGTGCAGCCACAGGACGCCGGCCGCGTCGCGGCTGAGCAGGTCGCCCTTGCCGTCGCCGGTCAGGTCGCCGGGGCCGACCATCAGGTTGTAGTTCCAGGTCGAGTTGACCTTCTTGCCGCGGATGTACAGGTCGCTGCCGATGTTCTGCACGTAGATGGCGTGGTTGTGGCTGTTGAGCCCGGTGGCGTACGTGTTCCGGGAGCCGCGCGGCTCCGTGCCGACCCCGGTCGGCGGCGTCCGGTAGGTGCCGTCGGCCAGCGCCTCGTACTTGACCAGGGTGCCGTCGGTCTGGGTCATGACGTTCTGGGACTTGCCGTAGAGCTGCGTGGTGCCGGCACCGACGATGAACCTGTTGAACTCGTAGCCGTCGCCGAAGTACTCCGGTGCGGCGAAGTGCCCGCCGCCGGTGGACTTGAACCAGTACTGCACGCCGTCACGGTCGCGGGCGAGCAGGTCGCTCAGGCCGTCGCCGTCCCAGTCGTCCATGCCGGTGATCATGTTGTAGGCGTTCCAGCCGGTGCCGACCTTGACCCGGGCCTTGAGCGGGGCGGTGGCGCTGCCGGCCCCCTTGTGGAACCACAGGTCACCGGTCAGGGTGCGGGTGAGGACGTCGCCGAGGCCGTCGCCGTCGACGTCGCTGGCCCCGACGATCTGGTCGTAGACCCCCCAGCCGGAGCCGACCTTGACCCGCGCGTCGAAGGGCTTGGTGACCGTACCCGTCCCCGGGTGGAGCCACAGGTCACCGGCGAAGTCGCGAGCCAGCAGGTCGGGGTGGCGGTCTCCCGTGACGTCCCCGGTGGCGATGACCCGGTTGTACTTCTGCCAGCCGGTGCCCGACCACAGGGGCGCCGAGGTGGAGGTCGGGCCGGCCTCGTAGAGCGTGAGGACGCCGTCGAAGGAGAGGGAGAGCAGTTCGGGCTTGCTCGTGCCGCCCACGTCACCCACCGGCAGCAGGTCCTTGAACGAGGCGTCGGGGTCGGTCTTGGAGATCGCGTAGTCGCTCCACTCCCGGAGCGACGTCAGGTAGACGGCCGTGGACTGGTCGTACTCCATGGAGATCAGGTCACTGCGGCCGTCGCCGTCGACGTCGTGCCGCGGCTTGGCGACGACGGTCGCCTGCTCGGACGGCGCGGACAGGGCGGGCAGGACGACGGTCGGGTACGCGCCGGCGCCGGGCGGCGCGGTGTCGGGGTCCGACACCGGTGCGGTGTCGGGCGTCACGGGCTGCGCCACGACGGAGTCGGACGCGCGGTCCTGCGGGGCGGCCGTGCTCGGGGCGGTGGCGAGAGCGCCGACAGCCAGGGCGAGGACGCCCGCGGCCGCCAGGACCCTCAGGCGTCCGCGGAACAGTGCGGTCAAGATCCCCCCTCGGGATCGAACGTGTGGACCCTCCCGGGCGCCTCGTGCCCCGCGACCGGGACACGCGTCGGCGCGTGAACGGTCCCCACTTCCTTCCCGCACCGTACGGATCGATTTTGTGGATTCCTTGTGGGACTGCTCCCCCTCCGCCTCCCCGACTCTCCGAACTTGCGCTTGATCATCTTTGGGGACGGACCCTGGTGGGGTGGGTAAGTGGCCCAGGGATCCGGGGCGGAAATGGCCCGCTCGGGCGGGCCACCGGGCCCCTAGGGTCGGTCGGGTGACGAACTCTGTGGACTTCTACTTCGACCCGATCTGCCCGTTCGCGTGGATCTCCTCCCGGTGGATCCTGGAGGTGGAGCGCCAGCGCGAACTCGACCTGAACTTCCGGGTGATGAGCCTGTCGGTGCTCAACGAGGGCCGCGCGGACCTGCCCGAGCGCTACCGGCGGCTGCTGGACACCGGCTGGGGCCCGGTCCGGGTCTGCATCGCGGCCGCCGAGCAGCACGGCGACCACGTCCTGCGCGACCTCTACACCGCGCTGGGGACCCGCCTGCACGACCAGGACCGGGCGGCCGACGACGCCCTGATCCGGGAGGCCCTGGCCGAGGCGGGCCTGCCCGCGGACCTCGCCGGTGCCGCGTACGTCACCGACTTCGACGACGCCCTGCGCAAGAGCCATCACGAGGGCATGGACCCGGTCGGCGAGGAGGTCGGCACGCCGACGATCCACGTGGACGGCACCGCGTTCTTCGGCCCGGTGCTCACCGCGATCCCCCGGGGCGAGGACGCGCTGCGGATCTTCGACGGCGTCCGGCTGCTGGCCGGCTACCCGAAGTTCTTCGAGCTGAAGCGGACCCGGACCGGTTCGCTGGACTTCGGCTGACGGGCCGGGCGCCGGGCTTCGGAGGGCTCACGGACGCTGGGGTGCCGGGCGGGCCGCCAGGCCGGGGCCGCCGCCCGGGTGACCGTGCCGGGCCGCCCACTCGTCGAGGGCCGTCCGGCAGGCGTGGTCGAGGTGGCGCAGGTCGGTCAGGTCGAGGTGGACCGGCCGGCCGCGGGGCAGCGACTCCAGGGTCTCCAGCAGCCGCGGCAGCCGGAGGAAGGTGGCGTGCCCGGACAGCCGGACCCGGATCCCGGTGGCGGGCTCGTCCCGGATCTCGGTGTGCAGCTGGGAGGTCTCCCAGGCGGACTTGAGGACGGCGAGCAGCAGGCCGAGGAGGACGCCCTCGAAGAGGTTGGTGACCACGATCGCCACCGCGGTCGCGACCAACACCAGGGCCTCGCCGCGGTGTTCGCGCCAGAGCGGGGGCAGTGCGCGGACCGGGAGAAGCTTGGCGCCGGCGTGCACCAGGACCCCGGCCAGGGCGGCGAGCGGAATGGCGGAGAGGGCGGACGGGATCAGCGCGGTAAACAGCAGCAGCCAGACGCCGTGCAGCACCCGGGAGGCCTTGGTCCGGGCGCCCGCCTGGACGTTGGCGGCGCTGCGGACGATGACGGCGGTCAGCGGGAGGGCGCCGAGCAGGCCGCACACCGTGTTGCCGGCGCCCTGGGCGATCAGCTCCTTGTCGTAGTCGGTCCGCGGGCCGTGGTGGAGGCGGTCCACGGCGGCGGCGCTGAACAGGCTCTCCGCGGAGGCGATCAGCGCGAAGGCCACCACCGTGCCGGCCATGCCGAGGCCGGTCAGCCCGGCGAGGTCGGCGGGGGCCGGGAGGTGGACGGCCGCGGCGAGGCCGTGCACCTCGATCCGGCCGATCGGCCAGCCACCCAGCGCCGTCGCGGCGGTGGCGAGGGCCACCGCGGCCAGCGGCGCCGGCACCGGACGCACCCGCTCGGGCAGCCGCCGCCACAGCACCAGCACCAGCACGGTGCCGACGCCGATCGCGGCCTCGGTCAGCATCCGCCCGTCGCCCGCCGCGCGGACGGCGAGCGCCGGCAGCCCGGCCAGCTTGTCGAGCCCGGACCCGGGCGCCGCCGAGCCCGCCAGGGCGTACAGCTGCCCCGCGATCAGCACCAGGCCGATGCCGGCGAGCATGCCCTGGACCACCGAGAGTGATATCGCCCGGAACCAGCGGCCCAACTGGAGTGCGCCCATGGCGAGTTGGATCAGCCCGGCGGACAGGACCAGCACGCCGAGCGCGGAGAGCCCGAACTCGGTGACGGCCTCGTAGACCAGGACGGTCAGGCCGGCCGCGGGCCCGGACACCTGGAGGCTGCTGCCGGGCAGCAGGCCGGCGACCAGCCCGCCGACGATCCCGGTCACCAGGCCCAACTCGGCCGGGACACCGGAGGCGACGGCCACGCCGACGCAGAGGGGGAGGGCGACGAGGAAGACGACAAGGGAAGCGGTGACATCCTTGGAAAGGTTGTTCATCGGATCCTCGAACGTGAGGGGCGCGGTGAGGCGCGCCGCGTCTGACGTACCGTCAAGAACTAGTAAAGCACGGCCCTTTGGAGAGTAAACGTTTCGTCGACAAATCCGATCGTATTCGATCGGAGACGGGTGCTTCCCGGCGTTCCGCGGGCGAACCGGAGGGGTCGGAAGGGTGGAATGTGGAGCGGGTGTGGGGGAAGGGTGGATGGCCTACGATCCGGGGATGACCACCTCCTGGGACCCGGCCACGCCGGGCGTGCTGCGGCTCCCGTCCGGTCGGCTGGTCCGGGGGCGGGGCCTGCGGCGGCCGCTGCCCGCGGGTCCGGAGCCGGAGTTCGGGCTCTACCTGCTGGGGCGGCGCCCCGAGGCCGTCCCGTGGCCGTCGCGCTGGCTCCGCTGGCCGGACTTCCGGCTCCCCGCCGACCCGGCCGACGCCGCGGGAGCCCTGCGGGAGGCCTGGGAGCGGGCCGCCACCGAGCGGGTCGAGATCGCCTGCGGGGGAGGCCTGGGGCGGACCGGCACCGCCCTCGCCTGCCTCGCCGTCCTCGACGGGGTGCCGGCCGCCGAGGCGGTCGGATACGTGCGGGCCGGCTACGCCCGCCGCGCGGTGGAGACGCCGTGGCAGCGGCGCTACGTGGCGCGCTTCCGGCTCTAGGACAAGCCCTGGCGTGCGGCGAGCCAACGGGTCGTCCGGGTGCGAAGGTGAGCCCCGCAGCCCGGGAGCGGGCGGCCGGTGTCGTAGGGTTTGCGGGCTCGTACGAACTTCCGGGGGGACTCTCCATGCGCCGCGCCGCCACCGCCGCCGCCCTGCTGCTCGGCCTCGTCGCCGTGGCCGGCTGCGGCTCCACCCCGCCGCCGCCCGCCACCCCCGCGGCCCAGGGCGGCAGCGCCCAGCCCGGTGCCGCCCCGGCCGGGACGGCGAGCGCCGCGCCGGCGCTGTCCGCGGCCCCCGTGCCCGACGGCAAGCTGACCATCGCGTTCGCCGGCGACGTCCACTTCGAGGGCCGTACCCAGCCCCGGCTCGGGGTGAAGCCGCCGGAGGCGGCGCTCGGCCCGATCGCCCAGACCCTCGCCGCCGCCGACCTCTCGGTGCTCAACCTGGAGACGGCCATCACCGGCCGCGGTGCCCCGGAGGCGAAGATCTACCACTTCCGTACCTCGCCGCAGGCGCTCGCCGCGCTGCGCGACTCCGGTGTGGACGTGGTCTCGATGGCCAACAACCACGCGGTGGACTACGGTCCGGACGGCCTCACCGACACCCTCGCCGCCCAGGCGTCCGCCCCGATCCCGGTGATCGGCATCGGCCGCGACGCCCAGCAGGCGTACGCCCCGTACGTCACCACCGTGGAGGGCGTGAGGGTGGCCGTGATCGCGGCCAGCCAGATCGTCGACCTCACCAACCAGAAGTACCGGGCGGGCGCGGCCAAGCCGGGCATCGCCTCGGCGCTGGACGAGTCGGCCCTGCTGAACGCCGTCAAGCAGGCGAAGACCCAGGCCAAGGTGGTGGTGGTCTACCTGCACTGGGGCGAGGAGGGGAAGACCTGCCCGACCGCCGCGCAGACCTCGATCGCCAAGAAGCTCGCCCAGGCCGGCGCCACCGCCGTGGTCGGCACCCACGCCCACACCATGCTCGGCACGGGCATGCAGGGCGGCACCTACGTGGCGTACGGCCTGGGCAACTTCCTCTGGTACGGCACCTCCGACTACAAGGACTCCGACGAGACCGGGGTGGTCACACTGACCGTCAGCCCGGAGGGCAAGGTGGTCGGCGAGTCCTTCACCCCGGCCCACGTCGGCGCCGACGGCGTGCCCGCTCCGCAGACCGGCCAGGCCGCGACGGCCGCCCGCGCCCGGCTGGACGGCCTGCGCGGCTGCGCCGGGCTGAGCCCCGCACCCCGCGACAACGGCTGACCCGCCGAGCGCTGGGGCCGGCTGGCCCCGAGCGGCCGGATCGGCCCGAGCGGCCCGGCCGGATCAGCCCTCCAGGACCGCGGCCTCGACCTTCGGGTCCAGGCCGAGCACGGGACGGTCGGGCCGCTGCGGGGAGGCCCCGCCGAGCCCGTCCAGCCACCGCCAGGTGTCGGCCACGGTCTCCGCGACCGGGCGGCAGTGCAGCCCGTGGGCGAACGCCCTCGCGGTCTCCAGCTCGAACAGGTACTCGTGCAGCTCGCCGGGCGGAGCCCAGATCGGCAGGTCCGTCCAGGGCTCGATCCCGGCGGCGGCGATCCGGGCGGGATCCGTCCAGCGCAGCTCCGCGTCCGAGCCGGTGGCCGCCACGCAGGCGTCCAGCAGCTCGCCCATGGTGCAGTGACCCTGCCGGGAGGCCAGGTTGTAGGGGCCGCACCGTCCGGCCACCGCCGCGTCCAGCGCCCAGCGGGCCAGGTCCCGGGCGTCCACGTACTGCAGCGTCAGGTCGCGCGGGCCCGGGGCCAGCACCGGGCCGCCGCGGGCGATCCGGTTCAGCCACCAGGTGAGCCGCCCGACGTCCTCGCCCGGGCCGAGGATCAGCCCGGCGCGGAGCAGCAGCGAGCGGTCCTCGCCGAACGCGCCGGTGACCGCCAGCTCCCCGCCGCGCTTGGCCCGCGGGTACGGCACCTCGCCGTCGTCCGGTGACCCCTCGACCAGGACGCCGTCCTCGGCCGCCCGGTGGTCCACCGGGTCGGCGTAGATCGAGCAGCTCGACACGTACACGTACCGGCCGACCCGGTCGGCGAGCAGCCGCGCGGCGTCCCGGACCGCCGAGGGCCGCGCCGACCAGGTGTCCACCACCAGGTCCCAGGAGCCTTCCGCCAGGGCGGCCAGGCCGTCCGGCGCCGTCCGGTCGCCCACCAGCACCGTCGCGCCCTCGGGCGGACGGCGGGTACCGCGGTGAAGCAACGTCACATCCCAGCCGCGGGACAGCGCGTCGTCGACGACGGCACGTCCGACGAACCCGCTCCCGCCGAGCATCAGTATTCGCATACCGCTCACTCTCGACGGCCCCCGGCGGCAGGTCCAGGGGCATCCGCCGTCAGCGGAATCGCCGTCAGCTGAACGGCGGGGGAACGGTCGGCCGGAACCCCGGCCGGCTCCGTCTACCGGCGGGTAGGATGCGTCGCCGGTACGGCGACCGCCGCCGCCCGGTCCCCGCAGGAGGCGACATGACCATCCACCACCTGGACTGCGCCAACATGTGCCCCGTCGGCGGCCGGCTGCTGCTCGGCAGCGGCGGGCCACTGACCGGGCGGATGGTCGGACACTGCCTCCTGGTCGAGGGCGAGGACGGACTGGTCCTGGTCGACACCGGCCTCGGCACCGGCGACGTGGCCGACCCGCGCCGACTCGGCCGCTCCTTCCTCACCGTGGTCCGGCCCCGGCTCACCCTGGAGCGGACCGCCCTGCACCAGGTCCGCGCCCTCGGGTACCGGCCCGAGGACGTCCGCCACATCGTGCTCACCCACCTCGACGTCGACCACGCCGGCGGCCTCGGCGACTTCCCGCACGCCCGGGTCCACCTGCTCGCCGACGAACTGCGCGCCGCCCGGATCCGCGCCACCCGCGCCGAGCGGGACCGCTACCGGCCGGTGCAGTGGTCCCACGGGCCGCGCTGGGTCGAGCACGGGCCCGCCGAGGAGTCCTGGTACGGCTTCCGGGCCGCCCGCCTGTCGGTCGGTTCGGCGCCCGAGATGCTGCTCGTCCCGCTGCCCGGGCACACCCGCGGCCACAGCGGGGTGGCCGTCCGGCAGGGCGACGGCTGGCTGCTGCACTGCGGTGACGCGTACTTCGCCCGCACCGACATCGAGCCCGGCGCCGGGCCGCGGACCGCGCCCGGCCTGGCCGCCTTCCAGCGCCTGGTCGCCACCGACGACCGGGCCCGGCTGGCCAACCAGGCTCGGCTGCGGGAGCTGCGCCGCGACCACCCCGAGGAGGTCCGGCTGCTCTGCGCCCATGACGCCACCGAGTTCACCCGGGCCCGCTCGCTCGCCGCCGCGGCCGCGCGGTAGTACCGCTCCGTTCGGGTTCCCGGCCCGACCGCCACCCGCGCCGAACGGTCACGGCCGCGTTCCCACGCCCAGGTGAACGCAGCCCGGGGCCGAACGGATGTGAACGGAATGTTTGCTGCTCGGCGGGTCGGCCGTGCGGGAGGAGGGCGAACCGGAGGTGGACCACGCGGACATCGTCGCGGCGCTCACCCTGCTGCCCCAGGCCCGGGCCGAGTTCGACGCGCTGGAGCGCTCGCTGATCGCCCAGGCCCGCGGGCGCGGGTTCACCTGGCAGGAGGTCGCCTTCGGCCTCGGCACCCCGTAGGCGGGCCGCCAGCGGTACGAGCGCCTCGCCGGGCGCACGGCCGCGGAGACCGGCGAGGCCTGAGCGGGCCCCGGCTGTCGGTGGCTGCGGCGATGATGGCCGCCGTCCCCGGGCGGGCCGGGGCGGCGAGCGGCTGGGAGAGCAGTGGTGCGCGGCGAGGGGTGGAGCGGGACGGGCGGCGCGGCCCGCGGGGCGGTCCTCGATCATCTGCTGGGCCTGGTCGCGGGATCACCCCGGGCGGACCACCTGGTGCTGCGCGGCAGCATGACCATGCCGGCGTGGGTGGGGGAGGCGGCCCGCGCACCGGCCGACCTGGACTTCCTGCTGCTGCCAGAACTGGCCGTCCCCGTCGACCCGTTGGACCCGCACCCGTATGTGGACCGGCTCGCCGAGGTGCAGCACTGGCCGGAGGCCGCCGACGGCGCCGCCCGGTACGAGATCTGGCGGGACGGCTGGGAGGAGTACGAGGTCCGCGGGCTGCGGGCGGTCCCACCGCCCGAGGGGACGCACTGGGAGGTCGAACCCGACCCCGACGACCTCGGCGAGCTGCTGCCGGCGCTGACCGACCTGATCCGCCGCTTCCCGGAGGCGGCCCCGGGCCTCGGCCTCGACCCGAACGGGATACGGACGGACGCCGGTTGGACGTACGACTACAGCGGCGGCGGGTACCGGTTCGACACCACGGCCGGGGAGGGCGGGCTGCGGGTCCTGGTCCCGTGGCAGGCCGACGGCGGCGGGCCGGAGGGTGTGGCGCAGTTGGACTTCGCGTACGGCGAGCGGCTGTCCGTCCCGCCGGTGTGGACGCTCGTACCGCGCGGGGACGGCGGCCCGCCCGCGCTGCTGCGGACCGCGAGCGCGGAGCAGTCGCTGGCGTGGAAGCTGAGGTGGCTGCGCGCCGACGCCGCGGACGGGCGGTCGCGCGCCAAGGACCTGTACGACGCCGTGCTGCTGTCCGAGCGGCCGGGTGCCCGGCTTCCGGGCCCGGCGGTCGGTACCGCCGGCGGAACGGGGGCGGGAAGGGCGGAGGTGCGGGTCGAGGAGGAGGACTGGAGGGCTTTCCGGTCGGAGAACCCGCAGGTCCGGGGATCGGCCGCGGACTGGCTGCGGCGCCTGGAGACCGCGCTGGCCCGGACGGCGGCGGAGGTGGCGGCGGAGGGGTAGGCCCCCCGTGGCGCCGTGCGGGCGCCGGGGCCGGCCCAGCGCCCCGTCGACCGCCGGTTACATGTCCTCCGGGAACAGCGCGGTCAGCGTGCCGTCCGGGCCGAACCGCTTGAACCACACCGGCCGGCGCCCCAACTGGACCACCGAGGGCGTCATGTAGAGGTCGTCGCGCGGCTCGCCCGGCTCGGCGCCGGGGGCCAGAGCGGTGTCCACGGCCGCCATGGTGATCAGGCGGAGCACGTCGCAGCCCACCGAGGTCGGATCCTGCCGGGCGGCGACGGGATCGAGCTCGGCGGCCATCCGGCCGAGCGCCTGCCACAGGGACACGGACACGTAGGAGATCGGCGACCCGACGAGGGTCTGGTGCGGAAGGGCGTCCGGACAGGGCAGCCAGGAGCCGGCCGCGACCCTGTCCTCGGGACGCGTCGGAACCTGGTCAGCCCCAGCAAAGGCGAGATCGAAGCTCATGTCCAAAACGCTACCGGCGCCCACTGTCACTGCCCGGGTGGAGCTGACAACGAATCACCCCGGCGAGGGAGTTGGGGAATTACCGTGACGCGCGCGGCGTTCCGTACCGCGGCCGCCGGCCGGGCGCGTCAGGTCTCCAGGACGCGGGCCACCGCCGAGCGCGCCGAGTTGAGCGTCCTGGGCCGCAGGCCGGTCAACCGGGCCACCGCGCTGCGCAGCCACATCGCGTCGCCGAGCCGGCGCACCGCGCCCACCTCGACGGTCTGGCGCAGCAGTTCGCCGGCCAGCAGCACCTCACTCCAGCCGTACCGCCGCCCGTGCCGGCTGAACGGCGCCGTCCAGTACTCGTAGGGGCAGCGCAGGGTACCCTCCAGGCAGGAGCCGTGGGCCCCGATCCGCACCACCGCCGGGGCGAGTTGGGCGACCCCGGTGAACACGTCGGAGTCGGACAGCCGGTGGGCGGCGAGCGTCACGTCCAGTTCCATGAACCTCGACCAGGGCACCGGACGCGGCGGTCGTCCGGCGCCGGTCCGGTGTTCCAGTCCCTCGGGGCCGAGGACCAGGAACTCCCCGTCGCTCCTTTCGTGATCGCCGATGATCCACCGGCCGCCGACCAGTTCGAGTGGGCCCAGACGTTCGCTCATGATCCCCCGTCGGATGTGGAGTTCGTCCTCGTACCGGACGATAGTCGAGCGCACCCGCGGGCGTGGCGACTCCGGTGACCGGATGGAGCCGGTCCGCTCCGGAGCGTCCCACCGCGGGTACGGGGGCCGTCACCGCAAGGGGTGCGCGACCACCGCCGACCTCGCGTTCCGGTACCCGGCCTGCGGCAGCGCTGCCGCCCGGGGCGGTCTGGCGAGGGTGAGCGCCCGGGCCAGCACGTGCAGGACCTCCCAGGAGGAGAATCCGACGAACGCGCCCCGGCCGGTGCTCGTCAGGCGGCGGGGCGCCACCGGTCTGGGCCGCTCCCGCTTCCCGCGGTCGGGCAGGGCGCTCTCCGGCGTTCTTCTCATATGACCCCCACGGTCGTTCGAGTGGCGTGACAGCGTGCGACGCTATGGCGGATCCGGGGGGCGCACGCAAGTACGCACAGCGGGAATTCGTTCGGAAAGCGCCGTGGGGCGCCGCCGCGGGCCGGCGGGTAACGCGGACCAGGCGGACCAGGTGGGTCAGGCGGGTCAGGTGGTGACAACCAGGTTGCCGACCGGGTGACCGTGGTCGAGGTGGTGGAGGGCGGTGATGGCCTCGGCGAAAGGGTAGATCCGACCGATCACGGCGTGGAGGTCGCCGGTGGCGACCATGCGGTCGAGGACGATCAGGTCGTCGCGGGTCCGGCTGGCCGCGAAGGGCCGCAGCCGCTGCTGGACGAACGGCGAGACCATCAGCGCCGCGGCCAGCCGCCGGGTCGGGCCGAGCCAGCGGCCGCCGGTCCCCGCGGAGAGGACCAGGGTGCCGGACGGAACGAGGGCGCGGCGCAGCGCGCCCAGCGGGTGGTCGCCGACCAGGTCGAGGATGACGTCGTAGCGGCCGGTGGCGGCGGTGAAGTCCTCGCGGGTGCAGTCGACGGCCTCCACGGCGCCCAGGGAGCGGACCAGACCGAGGTTCCGGGTGGCGCAGACGGCCGTGACCCGGGCCCCGTACGCGGCGGCGATCTGGACGGCGAAGGTCCCGACCCCGCCCGAGGCGCCGTTGACCAGCACCCGCTGGTCCTCGCGGACCTGCCCGCAGTCCCGCAGCGCCTGGAGCGCCGCGGTGGCGGCCACCGGCAGCGTCGCCGCCTGCGCGAAGCCCAGCGAGGCGGGCTTCGGCGCGACCAGCTGAGCCGGCGCGCTGACGTACTCGGCGAGGGCGCCGGTGCACTCCGCGTACACCTCGTCGCCCGGCCGCAGGGTGGTCACCCGGACCCCGGCCTCCGCCACCCGGCCCGCCACCGCCCGGCCGAGGACGTGGTCGGCCCGGGGCCGCCGCGGGCCGCCCGCCATGACGCGGACGGCGAAGGGCTCGCCGTGCATCAGCAGCCGGTCGGCGGCGTTCAGCCCGGTGGCCCGGACCTCGATCAGCACCTCGTCCTCGGCGGGCGAGGGCTTCGGGATGTCCCGGAACTCCAGCAGGTCCGCCGGGCCGTACAAACGGTGGACGACCGCCCTCACCGGTCGGCGCCCCGGGACGCGCGGGTCGCGCGGGCCGGCGGATCGGCGACGGTCATGGGGGCCTCCTCACTCCGGCGGACCTCCGCGGGCGCTGCCGCGGGGCTCGCGCGGACGGCGGGCTGGGCGGAACGCACCCCCGGAACCCTCCCGGGCCTCCAACCTAAGCCGACGGGCCCGCGCCCACCGTCCCGGGCGGAACGAACCCGGGACGGTGGGCCCGGCGTCAGAGCCAGCCGCGGCGCCCGCCCACGGAGTGGATCCACTCGTGGAGGTACGCGGCCCAGTCGGTCTCCCGGGCGGCGGAGTGCGGCACGGTGAAGGAGCGGAAGGTGTCGCTGCCCTCGGTGAACAGTCCGCCGCGCTTGTCCATCTCCAGCACCACGTCCACCGCGTGCTCGTCGGCGACGAAGGACACCTCGACCTGGTTCAGCCCCGGGTACTGCGGCGCCGCGTAGTACTCGATCTCCTGGTAGAACGGCAGCCGCTGGCGGGTGTTGCGGATGTGGCCGCGCTCCAGGTCGGCGCCCTTGAAACGGAAGCCCAGCCGGTCGAAGCCCTCCAGGATCGCCTGCTGCACCGGCAGCGGGTGCACGTTGATCGGGTCCAGGTCGCCGGCGTCCACCGCGCGGTCGATGGCCAGCTCGGTGGTGACGCCCATGGTCATCCCGCGCAGCTGGTGGCCGCCGACCGCCGTCACCGGGGTCTCGAACGGCACCTGGAGCGCGAAAGGCACCACGTGCGCCGCGCCCGCGGCCAGCTGGAACGCCCCGCCGAGCTGCTGCTTGTGGAAGGTCACCGTCTGCAGGTGCTCGGTGTCCCCGCCCTCGACCTCGACCCGGGTCTGCAGACCGACACCGAGCCCCTCGATCTGCTGGTCGACCTTGCCGCCCTGGATGCGGACCTCGCCGTGGAGGACGCCGCCGGGCACCGTGTTCGGGTCGAGCAGCACCGTCTCGACCGACGCGCCACCGACTCCGAGGCCCGCCAGCAACCGCTTGAAACCCATCACAGATCCTCTCGTGAACCCGCCACCGCGGGCGGGGCGGCCGGTCCTGCCGGCACGCCACCCGCGCTGGTTCTCCCGCACGAGTATCCGTCATGCGTCCGGGCGGACCGAGCCCGCCGTGCCCCGGCGAGCCGGAGGGCGACGCTTCGGTTCCGAACGGCCCCCTGGCGGACCGCCGGTCCGGATCTCCCGGGGCGACCACCGCCGGGCCCTCCGCCTCCGCCGCACGGGCGGCCACGGAGCGCGCGAGGGGGACGTCAGACCGTCGCGGCGAGGCTGCGCTCGAAGGCGGCCAGGTAGTGCTCCACGTGGTGGTCCCTGAGGCCGTCCGTCCCCGGCGCGAAGGGATCGGGCTGCACGCCCTGGTCCGGGACCCCGCCCACCGGCGGCGCGCCCTCGTGCAGCCGCCCGTCGGCGTCGAACCGGCGAAGCGTCTCGACGTGGGTGTAGACCTGCCCGGGCGGCATCCGGGGGACGACGTCCTCGTTGTTGACGAAGCGGTGGCTGCGGTGCCGGAACGGCTCCCGGTACGCCGCCGCGAGCAGGCGCTCGCAGGTACGCGGCTGCCCGTAGGTGTAGACGCCGTCCGGCAGCAGCCGCGGCGCCTCGAAGTAGAGGTGGGCGCCGGCCAGCATGGCCAGCGCCCCGCCGAGGCCGTGGCCGGTGAGCCAGACGGTCTGCTGGTCGGTGCGCAGTTCGAGGACGGCGTCGCGGAGTTCGGGGTACACGGACCGGACGGCCCGGTCGAAACCGTGGTGGACGTACCCCTTGCCGCCCGGCCCGGGGACCGGCGGGGTGGCGGTGTCGCTCAGCCAGCCGCGGATCGTCCCGGCGTCGGTCCCGCGGAAGCCCGCGACGATCATGCGGTCGCTCGCCATCACGTACGCCCGGGTGTCCTCGATCGGGAACGGTTTGGGGTGGCGGGACTCGAAGTGCCGGACCTCGTCGAAGCCCCAGGTGCGGGCCAGAGCCTCGACGGCGGGGCGGGCGCGGTAGGCGAGGGCGGCGGCCCGGGCCATCCAGTACGCGTGCGGGAGGCTGTGGGAGGTGGCGGCGTGGTCGAACGGCGGAACGGCCATGGTGCGGGTCCTCCGGCGGGGGAGCGGCGCGGCGGGCGGCCGGCGCCGGGCGGGCAGGTCCCTGGGCAACCTAAGCCGTGCGCGAAGGGGGCGGTGCGGCGCCACTCCGGAGGTCACCCGGCCGGCGGCGGCCGCCCGTGGCCCCGTACGGCCGAAGGCCCGGCAGCGGTGGCTGCCGGGCCCTTCACCGACTCACCGTCAGCTGGTCTGGATCGAGGTGTCGTCGATCACGAAGCTGGTCTGCAGCGAGGAGTCCTCGGTGCCGGTGAACTTCAGCGTGACGCTCTGGCCCGCGTAGGCGGACAGGTCGAAGGTCTTCTGCACGTAGCTGCCGGTCGCGTTCGCGTTGGAGAGCGTGGTCAGCGTGGTGCCGTTGGCCTGGACCGTGAGCTTGTCGTAGACGGTGCTGCCGGACTCGGCGGTGTCGATGCGGACCCAGAAGCTCAGGGTCGCCTTGCAGCCGGCCGGGATGGACACGGTCTGGGAGAGGGTGTCGGTGTGGGTGGAGCCGTAGCCGTTCAGCCAGGCCTTCCAGGAGCCGGTCCGGGCCGGCCGGCCGGTGCTGTTGTCGATCACGCCCGAGGATGCGGTCCACGGCGCGGCGGAGCCGGTCTCGAAGCCGGCGTTGCCGAGCAGCTGGGTGCCGGTGCAGCCGCCGCCGGTGGTGTTGACCGTCCAGGTGAAGCTGGCGGAGGCGGTCTTGTTGGCGGCGTCCTTGGCGGTCACCGTGACGGTGGAGGTGCCCGCGGCGGTCGGGGTGCCGGTGATCAGGCCGCTGGAGCTGATCGACAGGCCGGCCGGCAGGCCGGTGGCCGAGAAGGTCAGCGGCGCTGTGCCCCCGGAGGCCTGGACCTGCAGGCTGACCGCGGTGTTCACCACGGTGGTCTGGTTGCCCGGGTTGGTCACCGACACGGCGGTGCCGGCCGGCTTGGTGAGCAGGCAGCCGCTGACGCTCAGGTCGATGGCCCGGTTGGTGCCGAGGCAGGTGGTGAACCAGTAGGTCTCCTCACCGTAGCTCTGGCCCTTGGTGACGGTGGTGGTGCCGTCGGCCGCGACCTCGCACGGGTTGTTGAGGGTGCACATCTCGCCGTCGTCGTTACCGGTGTTGTTGATACCGACGATCTTCTTGGAGGCGGCGTCGACGATCGGCGAACCCGAGGTGCCGTGGGTGGTGTTGCAGCCGGAGCTGTAGCGGATCGAGTCGTGCCAGGTCCACTCGTCCTCGCGCAGGGTGTCGACGAACCCGTTGATCGAGCAGTTCCACACCTGCTTCCAGTACGAGGAGGGGATGAACATCGAGGAGCCGTCGACCGGGTGGGTGTCGCTGATGGTGAGGGCCGTGGCGCCGAACTTGGAGGTGATCGAGGCGAAGGTGTCGGTCAGCTGGTACAGCGCGACGTCGGTGCCGGTCATCGTGGCGTAGAGGACCTTGTCCGCGGTCACCGTGCCCAGGGAGGAGCCGGCGCCGTTGAGGAGCGTGCCGCTGCGGCTGGCCGAGGCGTTGAGGATCACCTGGCCGGCGGAGGGCATGGTCGGCAGGCAGTGGCCGTTGGTGAGCATCATGGCCCGGTCGGTGCCCACCGAGGAGGGGTAACGCACCAGCGAGGCCGAGCAGTTGCTCAGGGCGATGGTGGAGGTCAGATCATTGGCCTGGACGGCCTGCGCCGGTGAGGCGGCTGTCAGCGTGGCCGCGACGACCGCGGCCGTGCCGACTATGGAGGCAAGTCCCTTGAGCATGGGTCTCCTTGTGGGGGATGGCCCGGCGCGCGGCGGTTGCGCGCGTCCGGACCGCAAAAAACTGCCATGGTCACTTCAACCAGTCAACTGTTCGGCCGTAATTGGAGGTTGGCCTGTGCACTTGGGCACTCGGCGGCGGGAGGAGGGTCCCTGACGGGTCGTACGCGGCCTTGTTCGTCCGGTCGGGGCGGCTTCGGGTGGCTTCGGGGTGGTGGCGGTCCGGCGGGTCGGCCGGGTGGCGGGCGCGTAGGATGCGGACCGTGATCACGGTGGCCACGTGGAACGTCCTGCACCGCGTCCACGCCGAGAACTGGGGTGAGGACGTCCCCGCGCACTGGCCGGACGAGGCGGCGCGGATCGCCGCGATCAGCCGGCTGCTGGCCGGCCGGACCGAGCGCGTGATCGCCCTCCAGGAGGTCAGCGGCGACCAACTCACGTCCCTGCGAGACGCGTTGCGCGGCCGGACGGTCCATGCGATGCGCTATCCGCGGACGCCCCGGCCGCGCCACGGGCCGGTCGCGCTCGCCGATCCGGCCGAGTACCTGGTGCTGGCCGTGGACGGGTCGCGGGAGCGGGTCGCGGCCGAGGTCTACCCGGAGGACCCGGGCAAGGGCCTGCTCGCCGTCCGGGTGGAGGGCGTGCTGTGCGTGGCCACCCATGTGAGCTTCGGCGAGCGGCGGGCCGGCCAGCTGGCGCGGCTGGCGGAGGTGGCCGCCGCCCGGCCCGGGGAGCCGGCCCTCCTGCTCGGGGACTTCAACGCCGACCGCGCCACCGTGGCCGCCGGGCTCGGCGCCGGCTTCGCGGTGGCCGACCTCCCGCCCGGCGGGCCGCCCACCCGGGTGCGCGGCGGGGGCGGCAGGGCGCAGTGGATCGACCACGTGGTGGTCCACGGCGCCGAGGTCGCCGGGGCGGCGGTGGAGGAGGTGGCCGGCCTGTCCGACCACAACCTCGTCCACGCCACGGTCACCCCGTTCCCGGCCTGACTCCGGCTTCGGGACCTGAAGGAAATCGGGCGGTGGAGGGGTTCGGTGTGTTGGAGCCGGGACCCCGTACCGGCGGGCGCTGCACGGGCCGGGTGGATGCTCAGAGTGATCATCTTTCCGGGGCCGGCCCGCCCCGAGGCCGGGGAGGGTGCCCCCGGCCGCGGTGTTCCCATGGTTAAAGCCGCTGATCAGACTCCGGATGAGGGCCTCTGCCCTGGAACTGCGGGACGGGTGGGCGAGCCGGCTGTAGCCGTGACGTAACGTAGCGGAGAAGTGCTCGACATTGGGCCGTTACCTGAGTCACTATGGGCGGTGGACGGGTGGATCCGGAGGTCTCCGGAGCCGACCGTCCGTTCAGAATGTGAAAGCAAATGTCTGTCGCGACGGAGCGACCATGTACCCCACTCACCCCAGTCAGGCGGGAGCCGGTTCCGCGGCTCTCTATCTGCGCTGCTATCCCTACGACCACTGGGGGATGACCGCCCACCTCCACGCCCTCGAGGACCACGCCGCCCGTCTCGGCTTCAGCAACCCCCGGCTGTTCCTGGACAACGGCATCTCCTCCCGTGCCGCCGACCGCCCACAGCTGCGGATGCTGCTGTCGCGCGCCGCCACGGGTCAGATCGACACCGTCATCGTCCCCGGCCGGTGGACGTTCTCCCTGGACGACCCCACCGCGGACGCGATCACCAGCTTCCTGCGCAGCGTGGGCACGGACATCATCGAGCTGCCCGGCCGCCGCCGCGCCGCCGCCTGACCCGTCCCCCCGCGCCATCCGCGCGCCCCTGCCCCGGCGGCCCCGACCAGGCCCGCCGACCACGGTCACCCGCGCCGCCCGACCCAGGCGACCCCACCCGCCGAAGCCGCCACCGTGCCGAGCCCACCCCGCCGGCCGAGAGGCGACCGACCGAGCTTCCGCGGCCGCGACCGGCCGCGACCCGTGCCGCCGCCGTCCCCACCCCGGACGCCGCCCGGCGGCCCCCCCGCGTAGCCCCGCGTGCGTGAGGCGACCGACGCCCGCACCGGGGCCGTGGCCTGCCCGGAGCCGGTCGCCGGTGCGCGCGGGGCATCCGGTGCCGCAGCCCGCCTCGGTACGGTGGCCGCATGACCCCACGCCCGGCGGCCCGGACCGCCACCGACGACACCGGCGCGACCGTCCGGACCGGCGCCGTACGCCGCGTGGTCTCCCTGGTGCCCTCGCTCACCGAGGCCGTCGCCGTCACCGCGCCCGGCCTCCTGGTCGGCGCCACCGACTGGTGCACCCACCCGGCCGGCCTGGACGTGCCCCGGATCGGCGGCACCAAGAACCCGGACCGCACCCGGATCGCCGACCTGCGTCCGGACCTGGTGATCGCCAACGAGGAGGAGAACCGGGCCGCCGACCTGGACGCGCTGCGGGCCGCCGGGATCCCCGTCTGGGTCACCGAGGTCCGGACCCTCGACCAGGCGTTCCGCTCCCTGGAACGCCTGCTCACCACCGCCTGCGGCCTGGAACGGCCCGCCTGGCTGGACGACGCCCGCCGCGCCTGGCAGGAGGCGCCGTCCCCGGCCGGACCGCCCCGCGCCGCCGTGGTGCCGATCTGGCGTCGGCCCTGGATGGTGCTCGGCCGCGACACCTTCGCCGGCGACGTCCTGCGGCGGCTCGGCCTCCGGCAGCTGTACGCCGACCACGCCGACCGCTACCCGGCCCTCCCGCTGGACCGGCTCACCGCCGCCGGCGCCGACCTGGTGGTCCTCCCCGACGAGCCCTACCGCTTCACCGCCACCGACGGCCCCGAGGCCTTCCCCGGCCTGCCCGCCGCCCTGCTCAGCGGCCGCCACCTCACCTGGTACGGGCCGTCGCTGGCCGAGGCGCCGACCGTCCTCGCCGCCCAGCTCGCCGCGGCCCTGCCGCCCGCAGCCGCGCACTGAGAGCCGGTCCGGACCTGTAGGCCGGGGCGACCAGACGTCAGGGTGTCGGCGCGGTCGGGTAGCGTCGGCCGCGCATGATCCGGCGCGGGCCGGTGAGGAGACGGGGGAGGCATGGCCGAGGACTTGACGGAGCTGTTGCGGCGGGTGGCCGCCCGGTCCGAGGGGCTGGTCGAGCTGGAACCCGGGCTGTCCGAGGAACGGATGGACGCCTGGCCCGTCCCCGTGCCGCCCGAGCTGCGGGCCCTGTTCCGGGAGACCGCCGGGATGCGGATCGCCGTCAGCCCCGTGGCGGCCAACGGCTACGTGGCCATCGAGCACATCAGCTTCGACCACCCCTACAACTCCGGCGGGTACCACGGCGCCGACGTCTCCTGGTACCAGGACCACGCGGGCGGGCCGGACAGCCACCGCTTCCTGTACACCGACACCGGGGACGGCCACGTCTACGTGGACGTGGACCGCGAATCCGGCGCCTGGGGGCCGGTGTTCGAGTTCTGGGACGCGACCGACACCCAACGGATCGCACCCTCCCTCGACGCCTGGCTGCGCGACCTGGCCGGCCACGTCGAGGCCGCGCTCACCACCGCCGGCACCGAACCCCGCGCCTTCGGCCGGGAGTTCCTCGACCGCTGGCACGACTCCCGCGACCGGCCCACCCGACTGACCCCGGTACCGGTCACGGACGCCCGCGAGAGCACCGACCCGCTGCTCCGCGAGGTCGCCGCCCGCCTCCCCGACACCGCCCGCCTGGTCGACCTCCGGACCACCGAAGGCCTCGCCTTCGTCGACTTCCGCCACCCCGTCACCTGCCGTTACACCCGCCACGCCAACGGCACCATCCTCGCCGCCACCCCCTGGACCGGCGAGTAACCCGCCACGCACCCGGCCAGCCACAAAGGGGCGCGGGGAACTGCGCGACGTGGAAACCCGCGACCGGTTCGCCCGGCTCGCGCAACCACCCCACCCGCCAACCGGCCGTCCCCCTGCACTCGGCCAGCCGCCCGCGTCCCGGAACCCCGCGACAGGTTCGCCCCGAATCCCCCACCCCTCCCCACCTGCCCTAAGGTCCCGCCCATGGAACAGACCGATCTGCCCACCCTCCTGACCCAGCTGGGCGACGACCGCACCCAGGACACCGCCGAATCCGCCCTCCAGGCGCTCGGCCCGTCCGTGGTCCCGCAGTTGCTGGCGATCCGCCGCGACGGCCCCGCCCGCCTGCGCCGCCCCGCCCTCCACGCCCTCACCCACCTGGGCGCCGGCGCGGAGCTGACGGGCCGTGACCGTGCGGCCGTGGAGCGGTTGGTCCGGATCAAGCTGGGACGGGACACCCTCGCCCGCGACGACCGCTTCCTCGACGCCAACTGGCCCGAGATCTGGATAGCCGTCCGCGCCGCACCCGACCTCACCCCGCTCTTCGACGTCCTCGGCCTGCACGACCCGGTCCCGGCGACGCTCGCGATGGGCATGACCGCCCTGGTCGCCGACCGCAGCCACGACACCTACGCGTCCGGCGGGACGTCCGGCCCGACCCGGACCTTCGTCACGCCGGAGATCGACGGCTGGCGGCTGGTCCTCGGCCCGGCGGTGAACGGCCTGATGTACGAGGACCCGGGCCCGCACCGGCTGGAGCGCCTGAGCGAACTCTTCGGCGAGGTGCACTACTACGCCTCCGGCAGCTACGACGAGTGCGACCAGGCGTGGGCGGTGGCCGAGAACGGCCGGCTGGTGCGCCGTTACCACTTCTACGGCGACCCGGTCTGGTCCGGGGATCCGCTGCCCTGGGAGGACGTCCCGCAGGAGGGGGACGACGACTGGCAGTACACCCGGGACACGCCCGGCGCCTCGCTGCAGGACCACGCCCGCGACGTGGCGGAGCTGCGCACGGTGGACCCGGAGACGATCGAGGACGACACTCCGAGGACCGGCCACGGCTGGCTGGCCGTGGACGCACCCGGGGTCGGCCACTGGTCCTTCCCGGGAGCACTGACCATCTGATCTGCTGCGGAGGGCCTCCCTTGAGTACGAACCCCTGGCTGGCCGCCCTCCCCGCCGCGTTCTGGCAGGTGCCGTACGTGGCCTCCCGCTACCCCGGGTCCGGTGCGGTCGTCCGGCGGCCCGGCCTGGCCGAGGGCGCCAACTGCCAGCTGTTCGCGTACGCGGTGCTCGCCCACTTCGGTGTGCGGGCACCGGCGCTGCGCTCCAGCGATCTGTGGGAGGACACGGCGGCGACCGTCCGCGTCACCGGCCCGCTCCGGCCCCTGGACCTGCTGCTGTTCGGCGCCACCGCGGAGGCGTACGGGGCCCACCTCGGCGTCTGGCTCGGCCGGGACGAGATCCTCCACCTCTGCGCCGAATCCGGCCGCCCGGCCGTCTGGCCCCGGGCCGCGTTCGCCGCGCGCGAGCGCTACCGCGTCCTCGTCGGTGCCAAACGCGTGGTCACCCCACCCGACCCGCTCACCTCTGCCCCACCGGCCGGCTGAACCGGCTGAACCGGCTGAACCGCGTCCGGAACGAACCGGCCCCGGCCCGGAACCGACTTCCGGGAGAGTGTCAGGTCCATCATGCCGTATCGGAGGGTCCGCTTCCTAGGACCGAGAGCACGCCCGAACACCCTTGTCGTGGCAGGTCGGTGACCCGCAGACTCGACGGCATCCACCTCCCCGGCCCGCGCCGGAGTCCGTCCCCGGATTCCGGTGCGCACGTCGTGCTGCCCGTCTTCGCGGCCGGCAGGGACCGGCGAGGAGGCAGCACGATCACGAAGGGGGATGTGTCGATGAATCAGGACGCCGTACTGCGGGCGAGGATGCGACTGCTCAGTGTGGACCGGCGGGTCCTGCGCGGTCGCGAGGGGCTGGCGGTCTACCGGTTGCTGACCGAGGTCAGCCCGGCCGTCTACGGGTCGAAGCTGGCCAAGGTCCTGGTCGAGGCCAGCCGGTCGTACGAGGTGCGGGACAAGCCGCAGGCGCGCCGCGCGCTGCTGGAGAAGGCCGTCCGGGTGGCCTCCGCGCTCGACCCCTCGAACCCGTTCCGCGACAAGACGCTCGGCGCGGCTCTGGCCGCGCTGCGGGCCGAAGTCGAAGCCGGGATCGAGGAACCCCCGCCGTCCGCCTGACCGCGGCGAAGGGTGGAGCGGGGGCGGCCGTCCGGGGCCCTCGTTCCACCCGGTCCCGGCCGCCCGCCCCCGCCCGCCCGAGCTGGGCCGAATCGCTTTCCCGTTCGACCTCCGGGGCGTACCGTGCCGGACGGCCGCAGCAGGAGGAGCAGCAGCGCGATCGACAGTCCGGCGCCGGCGAGCGCCACCGGGCGTGGCCCGGGGCCGGAGGCGGCCAGGCCGCCGAAGTCGCCGGCGAACCACAGGGTGAGGGGCTCGGCCGGGGTCAGGACGGTCTGCGCCCCGTCCCCGGCGGTCGCCGCCGCGGTCAGGACGACGGTCATCAGGATCATCGGGACCCCGCCGACCCCGAGCAGCACCAGCCAGGGTGCGCCGGCGAACCCGACCCCGGTGGTCCACCACGCCGCCGCGGTCGCCCCGTACGAGCCCGCCAGGGCGAGCACCCTGAGCGGCCCGAAGCGTGCCGGCCGGGGTCGCTCGGACGGAGGGATGTTCGGCGTACGGTCCGTGGTCTCCACGGGGAGACCGTAGCGGCGAACCGGCAAGGTCTAGACCAATAGCGGGTGGCCGAACGGTGTCCACCGGTCGAAAAGTCCTGGCGGACCCCTCCCGCCGACTGGCATGCTCGCACGGTGGAACGACCCGAGATCACCCTGGACTTCAGCCCCGACCTCCACCTGTTCGTGGCCCAGCCCCGGCGCACCGGCCGCTCGACGGCCCGCACCGACGGGGTGTCCAGCCTCGGGCACGTGGTCGAGTCGCTCGGCGTCCCGCTCACCGAGGTCGGCGAACTGCTGGTCGACGGACGGCCGGTGGCCTTCTCGCACGTGCCCGCCGAGGGCGAGCACGTCGCCGTCCGCGCCGTGACCCGGCCGCAGCCGCTGCCCGGCCCCGCCCGGTTCCTGCTCGACGTCCACCTCGGCACCCTCGCCCGCCGCCTGCGCCTGCTCGGCGTGGACGCCGCGTACGACAGCGTGGACATCGGCGACGCCGCGCTCGCCGCCCGCTCCGCCGCCGAGCAGCGGGTGATGCTCTCCCGCGACCGCGGCCTGCTGCGCCGCCGCGAACTCTGGGCCGGCGGCTACGTCTACAGCCACCGCCCGCCGGAGCAACTGCGGGACGTGCTCTCGCGGTTCGCCCCGCCGCTGGCGCCCTGGACGCGCTGCACCGCCTGCAACGGCGAGCTCCGCGAGGCCGGCAAGGAGTCCCTCCAGGGACGGCTGGCGGCCGGCACCGAGAAGTCCTTCGAGGTGTTCGCCGAATGTACCGCCTGCGCCCAGGTCTACTGGCGCGGCGCCCACCACGCCCGCCTGACGGCCATCGTGGACGAGGCCGTCCGCGACTTCGGCACCGCCAGGCCGGTGACTTCTTAAGAGCCTGGCTACCCTGGCGGGCGTGATCACCGGAGACATCCTGCTCGCCCGCCTTCACGCCCTCGCCGCCCGGGTTCCGTTCGACCCGGGGATCCGCCCGGGCGGCCGGATCCCCGCACCCGGCGGCCGGCCGGCACCCGGCCCGGTGGCGGACCTGGTCGGCCGGGTCGGCGGATTCGCCGTGCCGCCGGTGGAGTTCCTGCTCACCGGCCACCCCCGCCAGGAGTCCGACCACGGCCTGCCCGACCGGCGCTGGGTGGTCTCGGACGACGGCGGAGGCGGCCTGACCTGGGTGGACATCACCACTGACGGCAGCTGGGGCCAGGTCCTGATGCAGTACCGCGAGGGCGGCCTGTACCTCCAGGCCGACTCGCTCGGCTCCTGGCTGGACCGCCTGCTCACCACCGCCGAGCAACTCGCCGACGCGTACGGCCCGGACGAGGACCCTTCCTCGTACGCCGACGACTTCTGGGACGCTCTCCACCCCGACGGCCCCGACCTCCCACTGCACCCCGCCCCCGCCCTGCGGGCCCCCGCCACCGACCCGGTCCTCGCCGAACTGGCCCACCGCGTCCCGGACTCGGCCCTCCTCGCCGACCTCCGTGCCGCCACCCCCGGCAGCCGCGCCCGCTTCGACCGCCACCTCCGCTGGTACCGGCTCGTCCGCGCCACCGACGGCCCGGTCTTCGCCGCCGTCCCCCGCGACCCGGCCTGAGCCCCGCGCGGGCGGTCGCACGGGGGCGCCGTTCAGTCGCGACCCTGCCAGGTGGTCACACAGGCCTCGTTGCCTTCCGCGTCGGCGAGGATCCAGAACGCCGGCGCCCGGCGCTCCGACACCAGCCGGCCCCCGGCGGCCAGGGCGGCGTCGATCCGGCCGGCGGCCTCGTCGTGCGGGACGCACAGGTCGAGGTGGATGCGGTTGCGCTGCGGGCGCGGCCGGTCCATCCGCTGGAACCCGGGCATGGTCCCAGAGACGGAACGCCGGACACCCCTGATGCACGGAAGCCGACGCCCGGTCACCCGGTGCCGGCGTCCGCCAGCCCCACCCGGCGGAGCGCCTCCGCGAAGCCGGTCCGCCACCCGTCCGGGGTGGCGCCGGGCGAGGGCGCGGGGGAGGGCCGTTCCAGCGCGGCGAGCGCGGCCCGGACCACTTCCTCCGGCCGGGCCGAGGTGACGTCGGCGTGTCCGAGTTCCAGTTCGTGCTGCAGGTTGTCCCGCCCGTGCCCCTGCACGACGTCGAGCAGCAGCAGCCGCCGCCCGATCGCCCGGGCCTCGCTGCAGGTGTCCCCGGAGCTGGTCACCACCAGGTCGGCGGCCGCCATCAGGGCCGGGATCCGGTCGGTGTACCCGTACGGGTGGACCCGCGGCCGGTGCCGGGCCACCTCGCGCAGCCGCCGCTCCAGCACCCTGTTGCTGCCGGCGACGGCGAGGACGTGCGGCCCGGCGTCGGCCAGCCGCTCGGCGGTCCGGGCGATCGGCCCGAGCCCCCAGGACCCGGACATCAGCAGCACACAGCGGCCGTCCGCCGGGACGCCCAGCTCGGCCCGGGCCTCCGCCCGGGTCGGCGGGCGGTAGAAGGGGGCCCGCAGAGGGGCGGGCAGGACGGCCACCGGGGCCCGCGGCCGGTAGCGCCGCACCGCGCAGGCGGCCACCTCGGAGGTGACCAGGAACAGGTCGGTGCCCTCCTGGACCCAGAGCCGGTGCGGGGTGACGTCGGTGCACAGCACCAGGTGCCGCAGGCCCGGCAGCCGCCCGCGCAGCCGGTTGACCGCGCTGGTGGCGGTGGCGAACACCGAGACCACCAGCTCCGGCCGGTGCTGGTCGAGCAGCCGTCGCAGGTGCGGCACCAGCCGGGAGCGGGCGGCGGCGTCGGCGGCCAGCGCGATCCGGCTGCCGGGGCGCAGCGCGGAGAAGTGGAAGGCGTCGTAGACGCCCGGCAGGTCGAGCATCCGGCGGAACACCGCCTCGCCGGCCGCCCCGGAGCGCCGGCCGAGCAGCGCCATGGCGTCCACCGTGTCGGTGGTCCAGCCGCGGTCCCGGAGCGAGTCGGCGCAGGCCAGGGCCATCACGTCGTGGCCCTGGCCGATGGATCCGGAGACCAGCAGCGCGTGCGGCACCCGGCCTCCCGTCAGCGGGTCGCGCCGGGGTTGCCGGCGCGGTACCAGTCGGCGTACCGGCCGACGCCGTCGGTGAAGGTGGTCTTCGGCGACCAGCCGAGCAGCCGCTTGGCCTGGGCGGCGGAGATCCGCCGGCCGGTGTAGTCGGCGGTGCGGGCCTCGATGTGCTCGATGGTGACCGGGCCGAGCAGGCGGTCCACGGTGTCGGCGATGTCGCGGACCGAGATGGCGGTGGACCCCTCCAGGGCGAAGGTCTGGTCCTGGGCGGCGGGGGAGAGCGCCCGGACGTGCGCGTCGGCGAGGTCCTCCACGTAGACGAAGTTGCGGGTCTGCCGCCCGTCGCCGGCGATGGTGATCGGGGTGCCGGCCAGGGCCGCCTGCACGAACCGGGCGATCACCAGCTCGTCGCGCATCCGCGGTCCGTACGGGATGCCGTAGCGCAGCACGGTGAAGTGCTGCCCGTACAGGTCGCGGTAGCTGTGCACGAGCATCTCGGCGGCGAGCTTGCTGGCCACGTAGAGGTGGCCGCTGCGGTCCAGGTCGACGGGGGCGTGCTCGTCGAGTTCCTGCTCCTCGCCGTCGAGCCCGGGTTCGGAGCGGGCGGCGCCGTAGACCCAGACGGTGCTGGCCAGGACGGTGCGGCTGAGGCCGCTGCGGCGGGCGGCCTCCAGGACGGTCGCGGTGCCGTCGACGTTCATCCGGACGGCCCGGACCGGGTCCGCGGTGACCTGCTCCACGTCGGCCATGGCGGCGAGGTGGAAGACCACCTCGCTGCCGCCCAGCGCCCGGGTGAGCCCGGGCAGGTCGAGGATGTCGAGACGGGCGAACTCGGCGCCCGGGTTGAGGTGGGTGTCGGCGGAGTCGACGGCGAGCACCTCGTGGCCGGCGGCCAGCAGCCGGTCCACGACGTGCGAGCCGATGAATCCGCACCCACCGGTGACGGCTACGCGCACTGTGCCACTCCTGTCTCCGGCCGGGTCATCCGGCGAGTCGGCGGTGGACGGCCGCCACGGCCTCGATCACCTGGTCGGTCTCGTCCTCGGTCATGTCCGAGTGGACCGGCAGGCAGATCTGGCGGGCGCAGACGTCCTCGGCCACCGGCAGCGGGCCGCCGCGGTGGTCGGCGAACACGGGCTGGTGGTGCAGCGGCAGGTCGTACACCTCGCCGGAGAGGCGGACGCCGTGGTCCTCGGCGAGGGCCTGCTTGAACCGGGCGCGGTCGACGCCGTGCGGCAGCAGGGCGACGTACTTGTAGTAGTTGCCGCGGCAGCCGGCCGGTTCGGTGATCGGCTCGATGCCGGCCAGGTCGGCGAGGGCGGCGTCGTAGCGCCGGGCGACCCGGCGGCGGGTCTCGACGAACTCCTTGAGCCGGCGCAGGTGGACCGTGCCGACGGCCGCGTTGAGCTCGCTCATCCGCCAGGAGGCGCCCTCGCGAACGTGGTGGTTGGCGGTGAAGGCGCCCTTGCCCTGGTCGCGGTAGATCCGGGCCTCGTCGCGCAGCTCGGCGGACTCGGTGATGATCATCCCGCCCTCGCCGCTGGTGGTGACCTTGGTCGGGTAGAACGAGAAGGCCCCGGCCAGGCCGAAGGTGCCGGCCGGGCGGCCCTGGAAGCTGCTGCCGTGGGCGTGCGCGGCGTCCTCGACCAGCGGGATGCCGCGCTCGTCGCAGATCGCGCGCAGGGCGTCCACGTCCGGGGTGATCAGGCCGCCGATGTGGACCAGGACGACCGCCGCGGTGTCCGGGGTGAGGGCCGCCCGGAGGGTGTCGGGGCCGAGGGCGAGGGTCGCCGGGTCGACGTCGGCCAGCACGGGCCGGCCGCCGGCGTGCAGCACGGCACCGGCCGTGGCGTAGAAGGTGACGGCCGGGACGACCACGTCGCGGCCGCGGACCCCGACGGTGCGCAGGATCACCTCCAGGGCGGCGGTGCCGCTGGCGAGGGCGACGGCGTGCGAGGCGCCGTGCTCGGTGGCGAAGGCGTTCTCGAACCGCTGCGTCCACGGGCCGAGGGTGAGCGCGCCGGTGGAGAGGATCTCCGTCACCGCGTCGGCGACTGCCGCGCGATCGTTCTCGTCGAACACGATCCGGGCCGCGGGAACCACCACGTGGCACCTCCAGCATTGGGGCGGACTGGTACATCTCCGATTAATGACAGATATAGGGCGAATCAGGCACATCAGGCTACTGCGACCGCTGGAAAGCGGCGTGGAAACGTCAGGAGTCATTGACACCGTGTCGGATCGGCTCTACCTTCCGCCGCCCCGGCCGCGCCTGGGGCCACACCGGGGGCGCGGGTGTAGCGGCGGCGTCACGGCCGGTGGAACCGCAGGGCCCGGTACGGACCGCCAGGTCAGGCCACTGGCGCCGGCGCCCCTTCGTACGGCAGAGTCTGCGCGGGCTGATGTCGGCGGCGTGCGGCCGTACGATCCTCGGTCGCCCGTGCGACCCCGTGGCGGCGGCCGGATCGGGCCGGCGGCACGGTGGTGCGCACCGTGCCGGGGACACCGCGGCAACAGCCCCCGGAAGTCTCGTCGAGTTCCTGTAATCGGGGCCGTCTCGGCGGATCTCCTACCCGACAGGTACACACGCACGGCAGACCGGGCAGGGTATGCACGACAGCAACGACATAGCGATGACGGACCTCGTCCGCGCGGCGCGGGACGGTGACGGGCGGGCGCGCGAGCAGCTCGTCGCCGAGCACATGCCGCTGGTCTACAACGTCGTCGGCCGCGCCCTGGACGGGCACGCCGATGTGGACGACGTGGTCCAGGAGACCATGTTCCGCGCCCTCGACGGCCTCGCCGGGCTGCGCGAGCCGTCCAGTTTCCGGTCCTGGCTGATCGCCATCGCGATGAACCAGATACGCCGCCGCTGGACCGCCCGCCAGCAGGGCCCGATCCCCGAGCTGGACCGTCTCAGCGCGCTCCCGGACCCGGGCGGCGACTTCACCGGGCTCACCATCCTCCGGCTAGGGCTCTCCGGCCAGCGCCGTGAGGTGGCCGAGGCCACCCGCTGGCTCGACGACAACGACCGCGAACTGCTCTCCCTCTGGTGGCAGGAGGCCGCCGGCCACCTGGACCGCGCCGAGCTGGCCGAATCCCTCGGCGTCACCCCCCAGCACGCCGCGGTCCGGGTCCAGCGGATGAAGGGCCAGCTGGAGATCGGCCGGGTGACTGTCCGGGTGCTCGCCGCCCGGCCGCGCTGCCACGAGCTGGAGGACCTGCTCGCGCCCTGGGACGGGAGGCCGGCGCCACTGTGGCGCAAGCGGATCAACCGGCACGTCCGCGCCTGCACCCGCTGCTCCCGGCAGGGCCTGGACCTGGTGCCCGCCGAGGGACTGCTGGCCGGCATGGCCCTGGTCGTCCCGATCAACGGGTTCCCGGCCCTCCCCGGCCTCGGTTCGGCGCTGCTCCCGAACGCCACCGCGCCGGCCGGACCGGGCACCCTGCCCGCCGGTCCGGACGCCGCCTCGCACGGCGCGTCCGCCGGATCCGGGGCCCCGCCCGCAGGGCCGGACGCCGGCTCCGCCGCCCAGGGCGCCGCCGGCCCCGGCACGCCCCCGCCCGGCGCCGAACAGGCCGCGGCCGGCGGTCACACCACGGCCGCGGTCGGGACCAAGGTCGCCGCCACCGCCGGCGGCGTGGTCTCCCTCAGCGTGCTCGCGGTCCTGGTCTGGCCCGCCCCGCAGCCGCCCGCCGTCCAGCCGCCGCCGGCCGCGCCGACCGTCGCCGCCGCCCCGACCGTCGTCTCCCTCCCGGAGGAGACCCCCAGCCCCACCCCGACCCCGGAGGCCACGCCCAGCCCGGCCCCGGCCACCAGCTCGGCCGCACCCTCCACCAGCGCCCCGGGACCGGACCGGGTGCTGATCGACCTGATCAACGAGCGGCGCGCCAAGGCCGGCTGCCCCGCGCTGAAGATCGACAACCGGCTGACCACGGCGGCCCGCAAGCACGCCCAGGACATGGCGGCCCGCAACTACTTCGACCACGCCAGCCCCGAGGGCAAGCACGCCGACGACCGGATCACCGCCGCCGGCTACGAGTGGGGCATGTGGGGCGAGAACCTCGACCGCGGGCCCACCGACCCCAAGACCGTGGTCAACGACTGGACGGACGGCGCGATCCACCAGCAGATCATGCTCGACTGCCGCTACAAGGACGCCGGCGCCGCCTCCGTCCCCAGCCCCCGCGGCACCCTCTGGGTGCTGGACCTCGCCCGTACCCGCTGAGGGGCCGCCCCGGGGGGCGCGGGGACCCGCGCGACGACGGAGGCGGCCGCCTCCCGCGCACCCTCCCCGCGCCCCCCACGCGGCGCCCGCCTCAGCGCGGGCTGCCGAAGTTCTGCACCCACCACGGCCCATTCGCGCTCATGTTCACGCCCACGCCCAGGTGCTTGTACGCGCAGTTGAGGATGTTCTCCCGGTGCGCCGGGCTGTTCATCCAGTCGCGGACGGCGGCGGCCGCGTCCCGCGGGCTGCGGTGGATGTTCTCGCCCCAGGCGCCCACCGGGTAGCCGGCCGCCCGCATCCGGTCGTCGGCGTGCCTGCCCTCGGGGCTGGAGTGCTCGTAGTAGTTGCGGGCGGCCATGTCGTCGGCGTGGCCCTGGGCCGCGGCCTGCAGCCGGCTGTCCGCCTGCAGCGGCCCGCAGCCGGCCTTCGCCCGCTCGGCGTTGGTCAGGTCGACCACCTGCCGGGCGAACTCGGCGGCGGTCCCGACGGCCGGCCCGCCGGGCTTGGGGGCGTCGGCCGTGGGCGCGGCGGCCGGCTTGGTCGGGACGGACCTGGCCGGCGCGGACGGTGCCGGGGCCGCGGTGGTCGGCGCGGCGGCGGTGGGGGAGACGGCGGCGGTCGGGGCGGCCGAGGCGGTGTCGGCCGGGGCGGCGGTGGCCGCCGAGGGCGAGGCGCCAGCCGTGGGCGCGGCGGGGTCCGCGGTGGTGGGGCCGGTGGGCAGCGCGGGCGCGGAGGCCCCGGCGGCGACCGGCGCGGCGACGGTGCCGTCCGGGCCGGTGAGCAGGTAGGCCCCGAGCCCGATCGCGGTGACCGCCGCCGCGCCGGATATCACCAGGCCGGCGCCCAGCCGCCCGCCCGCGGACCGGCCGCGGCCGTGCCGCCCGCCCGCGGCGCGCCGCCCGCGCCGCCGTCCCTCCGGCGCCCCGGCGGGGTGGTCCTCCACCACCGGGGGCAGGAGGTGGGTGGGCTGGTCGTCCTCGGGAAACATCTGTGCTCCGCTGTCCTCGTATGCGGCCGGTCGGTCCGGCATCTGGGAGAGCGTTCGGGTGAGGCGCTGATAACAGCTCCCGGCGAGGAATTTCCCGGAGGAGTGATCACGAGATATCTTGATATCAAGACGTTGGAGACGCGACGCGACTCGGAGTACCGGTGACTGATTCGACCATCATCTACACGCACACTGACGAGGCCCCGGCCCTGGCCACCTACTCGTTCCTGCCGGTGGTCCAGGCTTACGCCTCGACGGCCGGTGTGACCGTGGAGACCCGCGACATCTCGCTGGCGGGCCGCATCATCGCCAGCTTCCCGGAGCGGCTGGAGGAGGCCCAGCGCATCGAGGACGCCCTCGCCGAGCTCGGCGAGCTGGCCAAGACCCCGGGCGCGAACATCATCAAGCTCCCGAACATCTCGGCCTCCATCCCGCAGCTCAAGGCCGCGGTCGCCGAGCTGCAGGCCCAGGGCTACGCGCTGCCGGACTACCCGGACGACCCGAAGTCGGACGAGGAGCGCGAGATCCGCGCCCGCTACGACAAGGTCAAGGGCAGCGCCGTCAACCCGGTCCTGCGCGAGGGCAACTCGGACCGCCGGGCCCCCGCCTCGGTCAAGAACTACGCCAAGGCCCACCCGCACCGCATGGGCGCCTGGACGGCCGACTCCAAGACGAACGTGGCCACCATGGGCGTCGACGACTTCCGCTCCACCGAGAAGTCCGCGGTCATCGCCGAGAGCGGCAAGCTCCGCATCGAGCTGCACGGCGACGACGGCACCACCACCGTGCTGCGCGAGTCCGTTCCGGTCCTGGCCGACGAGGTCGTCGACGCCTCCGTGATGCGCGTCGCCGCGCTGCGCGAGTTCCTGGCCGCCCAGGTCGCCCGCGCCAAGGCCGAGGGCGTGCTGTTCTCGGTGCACCTCAAGGCCACCATGATGAAGGTCTCCGACCCGATCGTGTTCGGCCACGTCGTGCGCGCCTTCTTCCCGGACACCTTCGCCACCTACGGCGCCGACCTCGCCGCGGCCGGCCTGAGCCCGAACGACGGCCTCGGCGGCATCTTCAAGGGCCTGGAGTCGCTGCCCAACGGCGCCGAGATCAAGGCCTCGTTCGACGCCGAGATCGCTGCCGGCCCCGCCCTGGCGATGGTCGACTCCGACCGCGGCATCACCAACCTGCACGTGCCGAGCGACGTCATCGTCGACGCCTCCATGCCGGCCATGATCCGCACCTCCGGCCACATGTGGGGCCCGGACGGCCAGGAGGCCGACACGCTCGCCGTCCTCCCGGACAGCAGCTACGCCGGCGTGTACCAGGCCGTCATCGACGACTGCCGCGCCCACGGCGCCCTCGACCCGGCCACCATCGGCACCGTGCCGAACGTCGGCCTGATGGCGCAGAAGGCGGAGGAGTACGGCAGCCACGACAAGACCTTCGAGATCCCCACCACCGGTACGGTCCGCGTCGTCGACGCCTCCGGTGCCGTGGTGCTGGAGCAGGTCGTCGGCGCCGGTGACATCTTCCGCATGTGCCAGACCAAGGACGCGCCGATCCAGGACTGGGTCAAGCTGGCCGTCAGCCGCGCCCGCGCCACCGGCGACCCGGCCGTGTTCTGGCTGGACGAGGGCCGCGCGCACGACGCCGTCCTGATCGAGAAGGTCAAGGCGTACCTGCCGCAGCACGACACCGAGGGCCTGCAGATCGAGATCAAGTCGCCGGTCGAGGCGACGAAGTTCTCCCTGGAGCGCATCCGCCGCGGCGAGAACGCCATCTCGGTCACCGGCAACGTGCTGCGCGACTACCTGACCGACCTGTTCCCCATCCTGGAGCTGGGCACCAGCGCCAAGATGCTGTCGGTCGTCCCGCTGATGAACGGCGGCGGCCTGTTCGAGACCGGTGCCGGCGGCTCCGCGCCGAAGCACGTCCAGCAGCTGGTCAAGGAGAACTACCTGCGCTGGGACAGCCTCGGCGAGTTCCTCGCCCTGGCCGTCAGCTTCGAGCACCTCGCCCAGACCACCGGCAACGCCCGGGCCCAGGTGCTGGCCGACACCCTCGACCGCGCCACCGGCACCTTCCTCAACGAGGACAAGTCGCCGAGCCGTCGCCTCGGCGGCATCGACAACCGCGGCAGCCACTTCTACCTGGCCATGTACTGGGCCCAGGAGCTGGCCGCGCAGAGCGACGACGCCCAGCTCGCCGCGGCCTTCGCGCCGCTCGCCGAGACCCTGACCCAGCAGGAGCAGGCCATCGTCGACGAGCTGATCTCCGTCCAGGGCTCGCCGGCCGAGATCGGCGGCTACTACCAGCCCGACGCGGCCAAGGCCGCCGCGGTGATGCGCCCCTCGAAGACCTTCAACGAGGCCATCGCCACCCTGGGCTGAGCCCCCCGGTCCGCCGCTCCCCGCGGGGAGTGACGAAGGCCCCCGGCCCGGCTGCCGCACGGCGGTCCGGACCGGGGGCCTTCCCGTACCCGTACCCGTCGCCGGGCCGGGGCTCAGTCCTGGACGAGGGCGAGCGCCTCGACCTCCAGCAGCACGTCGGGCCGGAACAGCGCGGCCACCTGGACGGCACTGCTGGCCGGCAGCCGCGCCGGGTCCACGTACGCGTCGCGGGCCCGGCGGACGGCGGGCAGGTGGGCGATGTCGGTGACGAAGTACGTCAGCTTGATCACGTCCGCGAAGCCCGCGCCGGCCGCGGCCAGGCAGCGCCGGAGGTTCTCGAACACCTGCCGGGCCTGGGCGGCCGGATCGCCCGGGCCGACCAGCTCGCCGTTCCCGTCCAGGGCCACCTGCCCGGAGACCGCCACCATGCGGCCGGTGCCGGTGACCACATGGGTGTAGCCGGTGGCGGGGGCGACCCCGTCCGGGGTCGGGAGGTGCGTCAGATGCGTGGTGTCGTCCATACCGGCATCCTCACCGCCGGGTGGGCCCGGCGCCAAGCGGATATCCCGCACTACCTGACGCAGCGTCAGTTCGCGGGCTCCGAAAGCTCGTAGCGCAGCAGCACCACGCCGTTGCCGAACCGGTGGGTCTCCGTCAGCCGGAGGCCCATCCGGAGGTCGCCGGCCGGGAAGAGCGGCTTGCCGCGGCCGATCAGCACCGGGTGGACGTAGATCCGGAACTCGTCGACCAGGCCCAGCCGGAGGAACTCCCGGGCCAACTCCGCACCGCTGAGCACCAGATCCCCGCCCGGCTCGGCCTTGAGCGCCGCCACCCGGTCCGGGTCGACCTCGTGCTCCACCGTGGTGTTCCACTCCGCCCGCTCCAGCGTGCGGGAATAGACGATCTTCGGCTTCTCGCGCCAGATCGCGGCGAACTCGGCGACCGTCCCGGAGTTGGCCGGGTCCTGGTCCGCGGTGGGCCAGTAGTCGGCCATCAGCTGGTGGGTGACGCGCCCGCTGAGGATCCCACCCATCCCGGCGATCAACTCGTTGAAGTGCCGGTGCAGTTCGTCGTCGACCACGTGCCAGTCGATCTCGCGGTCCGGGCCCTCGATGTACCCGTCGAGGGAGACCCCACTCATCAGGACGATTCGTCTCACCGCCGCGACGATACCCGGCCGGGTCGCCGGCGGACCGTCGGACGAGGGCGTGTCGGCACGGGGGTCACCACGAGGGGGGCGCGGGAGGTTCCCCCGCGCCCCCGGTGGTGGTCTGCCGGGACCGGCGGGTCAGACCGGGTCGGCGGCGAAGCCGTTCAGGATCCGCTGGGCGGCGAGGGTGGCCGTGAGGGTGCCCTCGCGGACCTGCCGCTCCACCTCCGGTGCTATCCGCCGGACCTCCGGGTGCTCGCGCAGCCGGTTGAGCAGCTGGTCGTGCACCATCGCCCAGGTCCACTCCACCTGCTGGTCGCGGCGCCGGCCGGCCAGCGCGCCGGTGGCGTCCAGCACCTTGCGGTGCTGCCGTAGCCGCTCCCACAGGGTGTCCAGCCCGGCGCCGTCCCGGCCGCTGCAGGTGAGCACCGGCGGCGTCCAGGCGGCGTCCGGCGGCTGGAGCAGCCGCAGGGCGCCGGCCAGTTCGCGGGCCGCGGCCTTGGCGTCCCGCTCGTGCGGGCCGTCGGCCTTGTTCACCGCGACCAGGTCGGCCAGCTCCAGGACGCCCTTCTTGATGCCCTGCAGCTGGTCGCCGGTACGGGCCAGGGTGAGCAGCAGGAAGGAGTCGACCATCCCGGCGACCGTGGTCTCCGACTGGCCGACGCCCACCGTCTCGATGAGCACCACGTCGTACCCGGCGGCCTCCATCACCACCATGGACTCCCGGGTGGCCCGGGCGACGCCGCCGAGGGTGCCGGCGGTGGGGGAGGGGCGGACGAAGGCGCTCGGGTCGACGGCCAGCCGCTCCATCCGGGTCTTGTCACCCAGGATGGAGCCGCCGGTCCGGCTGGAGGTCGGGTCGACGGCGAGCACCGCGACCCGGTGGCCCAGCCCGGTGAGCATGGTGCCGAACGCCTCGATGAAGGTCGACTTGCCGACACCGGGCACGCCGGTGATGCCGATCCGGACCGCGCCGCCGGAGTGCGGCAGGAGGTCGACCAGCAGCCGCTGGGCGAGCTCGCGGTGGTCGGGCCGGGTGGATTCGACGAGGGTGATGGCCCGCGCGATCCAGGCGCGCGAGCCGTCGAGCACACCCTGCCGGTACTGGTCGAGGTCGATCGTCCGGGGCGGCATCCTCAACCGCTCACAGCTCGTGGCCGAGGTCGGCCGCCAGCGACCTGAGCAGGTCGTACGCCGCGTCCGGGATGACCGTGCCGGGCGGGAACACCGCGGCGGCGCCGGCCTCGTACAGGGCGTCGAAGTCCTGCGGCGGGATGACGCCGCCGACCACGATGGTGATGTCCTCGCGCCCCGCCTCGGCGAGTTCGGCCCGCAGCGCCGGCACCAGGGTGAGGTGCCCGGCCGCCAGCGAGGAGACGCCGACGATGTGCACGTCGGCCTCCACCGCCTGGCGGGCCACCTCGGCCGGGGTCTGGAACAGCGGGCCCACGTCCACGGTGAAGCCCAGGTCGGCGAAGGCGGTGGCGATCACCTTCTGGCCGCGGTCGTGGCCGTCCTGGCCCATCTTGGCGACCAGGATGCGGGGACGCCGGCCCTCCGCCTCCTCGAACCTCTCGACCAGTTCACGGGTGCGCTGCACGCCCTCGGACGGTCCTGCCTCGTCTCGGTACACACCGGAGATCGTACGGATCTGGCCGGAGTGCCGGCCGTACACCTTCTCGAGGGCGTCCGAGATCTCACCGACGGTGGCCTTCGCCCGGGCCGCGTTCACGGCCAGCGCCAGCAGGTTGCCGTCCAGCGACGAGCCCTGCGAGCCCGCCTCGGCGGCGCGGGTCAGCGCGTTCAGGGCGTCCTGGCAGACCTGCTCGTCGCGCTCGGCGCGCAGCCGGCGCAGCTTCTCGATCTGCTGGGCGCGGACGGAGGAGTTGTCGACCTTGAGCACGTCGATCTGCTCGTCGTTCTCGACCCGGTACTTGTTGACGCCGATCACCGGCTGGCGGCCGGAGTCGATCCGCGCCTGGGTACGGGCGGCGGCCTCCTCCACGCGCAGCTTGGGGATGCCCGCGTCGATGGCCTTGGCCATGCCGCCGGCCGCCTCGACCTCCTGGATGTGCTGCCAGGCGCGGCGGGCCAGGTCGTGGGTGAGCTTCTCGACGTACGCCGAGCCGCCCCACGGGTCGATGACCCGGCAGGTGCCGGACTCCTGCTGGAGCATCAGCTGGGTGTTGCGGGCGATCCGGGCCGAGAAGTCGGTCGGCAGCGCCAGCGCCTCGTCCAGGGCGTTGGTGTGCAGCGACTGGGTGTGGCCCTGGGTCGCGGCCATCGCCTCCACACAGGTGCGGGTGACGTTGTTGAACACGTCCTGGGCGGTGAGCGACCAGCCCGAGGTCTGCGAATGGGTGCGCAGCGACAGCGACTTGGCGTTCTGCGGGTCGAACTGCTTGACCAGCTTGGCCCACAGCAGGCGGGCCGCGCGGAGCTTGGCGACCTCCATGAAGAAGTTCATGCCGATCGCCCAGAAGAACGACAGCCGCGGCGCGAAGGCGTCCACGTCCAGCCCGGCGCCGAGGCCGGCCCGCAGGTACTCCACACCGTCCGCCAGCGTGTACGCCAGCTCCAGGTCGGCGGTCGCACCGGCCTCCTGGATGTGGTAGCCGGAGATGGAGATCGAGTTGTACCGCGGCATCTTCTGCGAGGTGTACGAGAAGATGTCCGAGATGATCCGCATCGACGGCTGCGGCGGGTAGATGTAGGTGTTGCGGACCATGAACTCCTTGAGGATGTCGTTCTGGATGGTCCCCGCCAGCTTCTCGGGCGGCACCCCCTGCTCCTCGGCCGCCACGATGTACAGCGCCAGCACGGGCAGCACGGCGCCGTTCATGGTCATCGACACCGACATCCGGTCCAGCGGGATGCCGTCGAAGAGCTGACGCATGTCGTAGATGGAGTCGATCGCCACGCCGGCCATGCCCACGTCGCCGGTCACCCGCGGGTGGTCGGAGTCGTAGCCGCGGTGGGTCGGCAGGTCGAAGGCGACCGACAGGCCCTTCTGACCGGCCGCCAGGTTGCGGCGGTAGAACGCGTTGGACTCCTCGGCGGTGGAGAAGCCCGCGTACTGGCGGACCGTCCACGGCTGGTTGACGTACATGGTCGGGTACGGGCCGCGCAGGTACGGCGCCACGCCCGGGTAGGTGCCCAGGAAGTCCAGCCCGGCCAGGTCCTCGGCGGTGTACAGCGGCTTGACGCCGATGCCCTCCGGGGTCTCCCAGACCTGCTCCTCCACGTCCTTGCCGGTGGCCTGCCGCCAGGCGGCCCGCCACTGCTCGCCGGTGGCCCCGGAAGCGCCGCCCCCGAGGTCCACGGTGGTGAAGTCGGGGATCATCGCGCCACTCCGATCGTGTCGAGGAGGGAGGTGAGGACGGCGACCGCGTCGCCGCCCGCGAAGACGAACGCGTCCACTCCCGCCCGCTCGTAGGCCTCGCGCCGCCCGCCGGGCCGGCCGGCCAGCAGCACCTCGGCGGCACCGGCCGCCTTCAGCGCCTTGGCGACCGCCTCGGCGTGCTCCTCGTACAGGCCGTCGCTGGAGCACAGGCAGGCCACCGGGGCACCGCTCGCGGTGAACGCCTCGGCCAGCGCGGCCGGGTCGACGCCCTCGGCGGAGACGGTCTCGATGCCGCCGGCCTGGAACAGGTTGGCGGCGAAGGTCGACCGCGCGGTGTACGCCGCCGCCGTGCCGATCGCTGCCAGGAACAGCCGCGGACGGGCGCCGGTGGTCGCCAGGTGCGCGTCCGAGCGGTCCCGCAGCGCCTCGTACGCCTCACCGCGGCGCACCCGCGGCAGGCCGCCGCCGAGCGGGGCGGGGGCGCTCTCGCGGACCAGCGGCTGCTCGGCCAGGTTCGGGAACTCGCTGACGCCGGTGACCGGTTCGCGGCGCTTGGCCAGCGCCGTCGAGCGGGTGGCCCAGGTCTCGGCGACGGTCCGGCCGACCAGCCCGGAGGTCAGCGCGGCCCGCTGGCCGCCGGCCGCCTCGACGGTCTGGAACCAGGCCCAGGCGGCCTGCGCGAGTTCCTCGGTGAGCCGCTCCACGTACCAGGAGCCGCCGGCCGGGTCCACGACCCGGGCCAGGTGCGACTCCTCCAGCAGGATCGCCTGGGTGTTGCGGGCGATCCGGCGGGCGAAGGCGTCCGGCAGGCCGACGGCCTCGTCGAAGGGCAGCACGGTGACGGCCTCGGCGCCGCCGACCCCGGCGGCCAGGCAGGCCACCGTGGTGCGCAGCATGTTCACCCACGGGTCGCGGGCGGTCATCATCACGCTGGAGGTCACCGCGTGCTGGCGCTGCGCGGCCGCGGCCGGCGCGACCCCGCAGACCTCGGCCACCCGGGCCCAGAGACGGCGGGCGGCACGGAACTTGGCGATGGTGAGGAACTGGTCCTCGGTGGCGGCGTAACGGAACTCCAGCTGACCGGCGGCCGCGTCCACCGGCAGGCCGGCCCCGGTCAGCGCGCGCAGGTAGGCGACACCGGTGGCCAGCGAGCAGCCCAGCTCCTGCGCGGCCGAGGCGCCGGCCTCGTGGTACGGCAGCGCGTCCACCACCAGGGCGCGGACGTTCGGGTACGTCCGGTCGGTCTCGGCGGCCAGCGCGGCGGCGTCCGCGAGCAGCGCCTCGGTGGCGGCGTCGTCGCCGGTCCGGGCGAGCAGGCCCAGCGGGTCGGCGCCCAGGTTGCCCGAGGCGGCCTCGGCGGACACCCCGCGCTCGGCCAGCAGCGCGAACAACCGCTCGGCGGCGGGCCGGAATTCGGCACCGGCGTCCAGCACCACGGCGGCCAGGTCGAGGTACACGCCGGTCAGGGCCTCGGGCAGCGCCGCGACGGGCAGGCCCGCCGCGCCGAGCCGCAGCCACAGCGAGCTGCCGCCGTTCTCCAGGTCGGCCAGTACGGCCTCGTTGGCCCGGCGCGGGTCCGGGTCGGCGTGGAGCTGCCGTACGTCCCAGCCGGACTCGGCCGCGCCCTGCGGGCGGCCGCCCCGGACGTACGGCGGGAAGCCGGGCAGGCCGGCGTCGGCCGGGGCGTCCTCGGCGGTGTACAGCGGACGGGCGCGGAGGCCGTCCTGGAGCTGAGTGGAGAGCGCGTCCTCTGCCTGCTCGCCGGTCACGTCCTGCGCACCCGACTTGCGCAGCACGCCTTCGACAAGGCGCTGCCACTGCTCGCGGGTCGCATCCGGGAACTCGGCGGCCAGAGGAAGCCCTTCGGGCTGGACCGTCATAAGGGCAGGTTAGTGCCCGTGAACCTGGTCGCAGCAGGGCCTGCCGGTGTGACCTTTCACTCGCTGCACTCCCCGGGTCGCCGAGTGCCGTGCCGCACGTGGCGCGGCCTGCGCGAACACCTGTCGGACCGTCAGGTTCGGGGTGTCGGATCCGGGGGGTGACGAGACCGCTGCGGGGAGTGGGTGCGAGGATAGGGGCATCGTGACGACCTGGCAGCCCCGTATGCTCCGCGCCGCGGTGTTCGCCACCGCCTGCGTGGCGATGTCCGCCACCGCGCACGCCGCCATGGCGGGCGACGGTGCGGCGCTGCCCTGGCCCGTCCTGCTCGCCGCCTTCGCCGGTACGGCGGGCGGCAGCTGGCTGCTCGGCGGACGGCGCCGCCCGTTCGCCGTGGGCGCGCTCTGGATGACGGCCGCCCAGGCCGCCCTCCACCTGCTGTTCGAGTGCGCACCGGCCCTGTCGGCGCCCACCACCGTGGCCGTACGACCCGGCCCGGTGGACTGGACGCGGCTGCTGCTGTGCACCCGGGACCCGGCCGCGCTCGGCCGCCCGCCCGAGGACCTGGCCCGGGCGGCAGGCCTCGACCCGGAGGCCCTCGCGCTCTCCGGGCTGCCGACCCTCCCCCAGCCGGGCGGACACTCCGGCGGAGGACACGGGCTGCACGCCGCGATGGACCCCGCCGCCATGGCGGCGACCACGCACGGCGTGTCGGCCGGGATGCTGGCGGGCCACCTCCTGGCGGCCCTCGCCTGCGCCCTGCTGCTCTGGCGCGGCGAGGCGGCGATCACCGGGGTGTTCGACCTGCTCGGGACGCTGGCCGCGGTCCTCGTCCCGGCCCTGCTGCTGCTCCGGCCGTGGCGCCCCCGGCCGGTGCCGGCCCTCCGGCCCGCCTGGCGGGCCGTCCGGACCCCCCGCTCGGCCCTGCTCTCCTCCGTCCTGGTCCGGCGCGGACCGCCCGGCCCGCTGCCGATCGCCTGACCCCTCCGTCCGCCCCTCGGGCCGCCGGTCCGCTCGCGCGCTGCCCCCGGCAGCCGCTGCCGACCCCACCCGACCGCGCGGACCGGTCACCTCCGCGCCGCCGACACGCCCGCGCGGAGGCCTGGCCCGTACCCCATTTCACCGCAGCGCCCCGCCTCCCGGCCGGGCGGCGACCCGGCCTGCCCGGGCGCCACCCACCACGGCGAGGGCCGGTACCGGGCCACCCGATCGGCGACCGCGCCGACGCGCGCACCGCCGTCCACCCTGACCCAGGACAGCTCAATGCACCCCGGACGAGTACCCCTCGCCACCACCCGGACCCGGCACCACACCCAGCCGGGCGAGCAGACCCCGCTCCCACTCCTCGGACGGCCCCGGCGCCGCCTCGGTCAACGACCGCAGCCGCCGCAGCCCCTCCACCCACTCCGCACACCCGGCACACCCCGCCAGGTGCCCCATCCCCACCGGCTCACCGCCGGCCTCCCCGTCCACCCACGCCGCCACGGCATCCCGGAACTCGCCACACCTCATCCCCCCATGCTCCCGCACCACCACCCGCACCCCGATCCCACCCAGCGCCGCAGTACCGCGCACCCCCAGGGACGGGGAGAACTGCGCGAGGCGGAAGCCCGGAACCCGCACCTCCTTCCCCTCGCGGCTCCCACCGCGCTCGGTGGGTTCCCCCTCGCGTTCGGGTCCGCCCCGTCGGCCCCCGCCACCCCCCTCCCGGCGGTGTCCCGTGGATGACCAGCAGCTGACCGCCCTCGCCCTCACCGCCGCCCGCTCCGGCTGCCCCCACTCCGTGGAGGCGTTCGTCCGGGCCACCCAGCGGGACGTCTGGCGCTTCGTCGCCCACCTCGCCGACGTCCAGTCCGCCGACGACCTCGCCCAGGAGACCTTCCTCCGCGCGCTCGGCTCCCTCCCCGGCTTCGCCGGACGTTCCTCCGCCCGTACCTGGCTGCTGTCCATCGCCCGCCGTACGGTCGTCGACCGCCACCGCCGGGCCGCCGCCCGGCCCCGCTGCGCCGCCCTCCCGGACTGGGAGGCCGCCGCCGAACAGCAGCAACCCCGCAGCTCCGGTGGGTTCGAGGACGGCGTCGCGCTGGCCGACCTGCTGGAAGCGGTCATCCACGAGCGGCGCGAGGCCTTCGTCCTGACCCAGGTGGTCGGACTGAGCTACGCGGAGGCGGCCCTGGTGGCCGGATGCCCGATCGGCACCGTCCGCTCACGGGTGGCCCGAGCCCGGGACGACCTGATCGCCCTGATACGGGCCGCGGAGACGCCCGACGCCCGCCCGCCCCACCCGGTCACCGCCCTCGCCGGCTGACCCGGTGACCCCGACCCTCCCACCGTCCCGTTCCCACGGAGTCCCGATGAACCACCCACCCACCACCACAACCACCACCACCCCCGCGTCCCACCCCCTCCGAACGCTGCTCGCCTTCCTCCTGCTCCTCGTCCTCCTCTTCGCCGTCTCCTTCACCGCCGGCCACCTCCTCGGCCCCCTCCGCCCCGCCTCCGGGAACGACGACCCCCGCCCGGCCCCGCACACCCACGCCCTCCCCACCCTCCTCGTCACCCCGGAGTCCGTCCGATGAGCCCCCACCCGGCAGCAGCTCCCTCCCATCAGGCCCGCACCACCCCCGAACCCCGCACCACCGACCTCGCCGTCGGCGGGATGACCTGCGCCGCCTGCGTGGCCCGGGTGGAGAAGAAGCTCGCCAAACTCCCCGGCGTCAGCGCCGGCGTCAACCTGGCCACCGGCCGGGCCCGGGTGCTGCATCCGGCCGCCGTTCCGGTGTCCGACCTGGTGGCCGCCGTGGAGGGCGCCGGCTACACCGCCGAGCCCGTCACCGACGCCACCCCGCCCGCCGACGACCGGGCGGCCGACCCGGACGAGGGCCTGCGCCTGCTGCTGACCGCGGTGACCGCCGTCCCGGTGATCGTGATCTCGATGGTGCCCGCGCTCCAGGTCCGCGGCTGGCAGTGGGCCTGCCTGGCGCTGGCGGCGTTCGTGGTCACCTTCGGCTCGTACGGCTTCCACGCCCGTGCGCTGCGCAACCTCCGGCACGCCACCGCGACCATGGACACCCTGGTCAGCCTGGGCGTGGTGGCCTCCTTCGCCTGGTCGGTGCACGCCCTGGTGTTCGGCGGCGCCGGCGCCTTCGGCATGCGGATGCCGTTCTCGCTGACCGCGTCCGGCGGCGGCGCGCACCTCTACCTGGAGGCGGCGGTCGGCGTCCCGCTGTTCGTGCTGTGCGGCCGGTACCTGGAGGGCCGGGCCCGGCGGCGGACCGGATCCGCCCTGCGGGCGCTGGCCGAACTGGGCGCCAAGCAGGTCTGTCTGCGCCTCCCGGACGGCGGTGGTGAGCAGCTCGTCCCGATCGAGCGGCTGCTGCCCGGCCAGGAGTTCGTGGTCCGCCCCGGCGAGAAGGTCGCCACCGACGGCGTGGTGGTCGAGGGCACCTCAGCCCTGGACACCTCCCTCCTCACCGGCGAGAGCGTCCCGGTGGAGGCCGGCCCCGGCCGGCGCGTGACCGGCGCGACCCTCAACGTCGGCGGCCTGCTGGTGGTACGGGCCACCGCGGTCGGCGCCGACACCCAGCTGGCCAGGATCACCGCCCTGGTGACCGAGGCCCAGGTGGGCAAGGCCCGCGCCCAGCGGCTGGCCGACACCGTCGCCGGGGTGTTCGTCCCGGTGGTCCTGGGCATCGCGGTCGCCGTCCTGGGCTTCTGGCTGGGCACCGGCGCCGGCGCGCAGGAGGCGCTCACCGCCGCCGTCTCCGTCCTGGTGGTCGCCTGCCCCTGCGCTCTCGGCCTCGCCACCCCCACCGCGCTGCTCGCCGCCACCGGGCGCGGCGCCGAACTGGGGGTGCTGATCCGCGGCCCGGAGGCGCTGGAGAGCCTGCGCCGGATCGACACCGTGGTCCTGGACAAGACCGGCACCCTGACCGAGGGCCGGATGCGCCTCGCGGAGACGACGCCGGCCCCCGGGTACACCGCCGCCGAGGTGCTGCGGCTGGCCGCCGCCGTCGAGCACGGCTCCGAACACCCGGTGGCCCGTGCGCTGGTGGCCGCCGCCGACGGTCCGCCGCCCGTGGTCCCGGGGTTCCGGGCCACCCCCGGCCTCGGCGTGGAGGGCACGGTGGAGGGCCGCCGGGTCCGGGTGGTCCGGCCCGGCGCGGTGGACCTCCCGTCCGGGCTGCGCGAGGCCCTCGCCCGCGCCGAGTCCGCCGGGCACACCGCGGTGGCGGTGGAACTGGACGGTGCCTGCGCGGCGCTGCTCGCCGTCGGCGACACCCTGCGCCCCGGCAGCTACCGTGCCGTCCACCGGCTGCGCGGGATGGGACTGGAGACCGTCCTCGCCACCGGCGACGGACCGGGCGCGGCCCGCGCGGTCGCCGAACACCTCGGCATCGGCGAGGTGCACTCCGGGATGTCCCCCGAGCAGAAGGCCCACCTGGTCGGCGAGTTGAGGGCGTCCGGCCGGAGCGTCGCGGTGGTCGGCGACGGCGTCAACGACGCGGTCGCGCTCGCCGCGGCCGACCTGGGCATCGCCCTCGGCAGCGGTACCGACGCGGCGATCGGCGCCGCCGGGCTCACCCTCACCACCGGCGGCATCGAGTCCCTGGTGGTCGCCGTCGGCCTGGCCCGCCGCACCCTGGCCACCATCCGCGTCAACCTGGTCTGGGCGTTCGGCTACAACGCCGTCCTCATCCCGCCCGCCGCCGCCGGCCTGCTCAACCCGATGCTGGCCGCGCTCGCCATGTCCGCCAGCTCCCTGCTGGTGGTGGCGAACAGCCTCCGGCTGCGGACCTGGCGCCCGTCGCCGGCCGGGAACCCCCGCACAGCGCACCGGTAGTCGCGAACTCCCGGGACGGACGCCGCCACCCGGCGGCGTCCGTCACCGGGGGAGAAGGAGACCCGTGTGACCACCACCCCCGGACCAGGTGGTCGCGCCGCCCCACCCGACTTCCCGCCCTTCCGGCCCGGCACAATGGCCGCCGTGAACGAGCACCAGGAACCCGCCGCCGGCGCCCGCCCGCCGCTGACCCGCGCGCTGGACGGCGAGGAACTGCTCCGCTGGTACTGGACCCTTCAGGAGCTCACCGCGCTGGCCCGCGAGCTGGACCTCCCGCGCGGCGGCGGCAAGCTCGCCCTCACCGACCGGCTCGCCGCCGCCCTGGACGGCCGCCCCCTGCCGCCCCCGCCACCCCGCCGCCGCAGCACCACGGCGGCCCAGCTCACCGCGCCGGTGGACGGATCCACCGTCATCCCCGAGGGCCAGCGATGCAGCCAGGTCCTGCGCGCCCACTTCCGGCAGGAGATCGGGCCGTCGTTCCACTTCGACGCCCCCATGCGGGCGTTCATCGCCGACAACCCGGGCCGCACCCTCGCCGACGCCGTCCGCCACTGGCACGACACCCGCACCCTCGCGGCCGAGGAGCCGGCCCCGCAGTTCGAGTTCAACCGCTTCCTCCGCGACTGGCACGCCCGCAACCCGGACGGCACCCGCGCCCAGGCGGTCGCCGCCTGGCAGACCCACCGCTCCCGGCCGAAGGACGCCCACCCGCACCGGGGCGGACCCGATGACCACTGAGCCCCTGCGCATCCCCCTCGCCGAACTGCGCACCGCCGTCGACCTGCTGCTGCGTCGCCTGGAGGCGGCCACCGTCGCCCGGAGCGTGCCCCTGGACCAGGACGACTTCTGGTCCGTCCCGCCGGACCGGCTGTACGACCCCACCACCGAGCCGGACGCCCTGACCATCGGTCAGCTCTCCGCGTCCTGGCGGCACCTGGCCGACCTGGTCGCCGACCCCGACCGCGCGGTGGGCCACCACCTGGTGTGGCTGGCCGACGTCCTCCGCGCGATCGGCCTCGAACACCCCGGGTGAGACCGGCCGCGCCCCCGGACGGGCCGCGCCCCGGACCGGCCGCGCCCCGGGCCGGCCGTGCTCAGCCCCGCGCCCCCAGCTGTCCCGGCGGTCCCGGGTCCGTCGAGCCGGGGCCCTCCCACCCGGAGTCCGGCGGCCTCGCGGCGGGCGGCCGCAGCCACGGCCCGACCGCGTACAGCAGCGCCGTCCCGGTCACCGACCCCGCGATCACCCCCAGCGCCGGGCCCACCCCCAGGTTCAGCACCAGCGCCGCCCCGCAGACACCCCCCGCGAACATGCCGACCACGGTGGCCAGCCGCCGGACCTTCGGCATCGCCGGCCCGCCGCCGCCCCGCCCGAGCGACATCGCGTCGACCACCATCTTGACCAGGGACATCTGCACCAGCGTGGTCGGCATGTCCGGGATCCTGGCCTCCCAGGTGACCCGGTTGCGCCACCCCATGGCGAACGCCACCAGCAGGAACACCACGGCCGACTGCCGCGAGTCCGGCCGGCCGGCCGCGTCCTCGGACAGCGCGTAGCCCGCGGCGGTCCACAGGAACGCGGCCTCCAGCAGCAGCGCCAGCACGAACCACCGCCGGCCGCGGTCCCGCAGCCAGTCCACCGCCGCGTCGCCGACCGCCGCGCCGACCGTGAACCCGGCCAGCGCCAGCAGCGGACGGACCAGCGAGATGTCCTGCGCGCCGGCGGCCGCGAAGCCGAGCAGCAGCAGGTTGCCGGTGGCGAGCGCCGCGAAGGCGTGGCCCAGTCCGAGGAAGGCGGTGGCGTCGACGGCGCCGGCCGTCACGGTCAGCACCCCGAGGACCACCACGATGCGGACGTCGGACCCGGGCGGAGCGGGGGGACCGCGCCGGCCCGGGTCCTGGGGCGCCGGGCCGGGCCGGGGGGAGGCGGTCAGCGGAGGCTCAGTTGACCGAGCGGAAGATGACGTCCTCGTCGTCCGCGAAGAGGTCCACGTCCGCGGACTCGACGCCGTCGGTGTCGTCGACGGCGGTGGCCTCGGACACGGGCTGCGGCCCGGGGCGCCGGTGGTCGGGGGTCTCGATGTGCGCGTGGGAGATAGCCATACCGCCATGGTCGGCCCGATCGGCCGGCGCGGCCGCGCAACGGGCCGCCCTCAGGTCCGATCGGGTGAGCGAACGGGTTTTCGGGGCCGCCCGACCGGCTGTGCAGAAGTGGCAGGCCGTCGGAGCCGCCCCTAGCGTCGAATCGGCGGATCATGACCGCCGACCTGCTGAACCCCCCTCCCCGATCACCTTTGGAAACCGGTCTTCTGACGATGATTTCCCCACAGCGTCACCGCATCGCCGCCGCCCTGCTGGCCGCGGCCACCGTCCCCGCCCTGCTGGCCGCCGCCGCTCCGCAACCGGAGCGCGCGCCGAACGGGGTCGTCCACCAGGTCCGCCCGGGTGAATCCGTGCAGGCCGCCGTCGACGCCGCCCGTCCGGGCGACGTGATCGAGCTGGCCGCCGGCACCTACCCGGGCGGCGTCACCATCTCCACCGACCGCCTGACCCTGCGCGGGCAGGGCGACGCCACGGTCTTCGACGCCGCCGCCACCCCGGCGGGCGGCACCCCCTCGGCCTGCACCCGCGCCGGCCACGGCCTGTGCGTCACCGGCCTCCCCGGCGCCCCGGTCACCGGCGTCACCGTCGAGTCCCTGGCCGTCACCGGCTTCACCAAGAACGGCCTCAACGCCTCCCGAACCGACGGCCTGGTGGTCCGGGACGTCCTCGCGCACCACAACCTCCAGCAGGGCATCAGCGAGGAGATGTCCGTCCGGTCCCGGCTGATCGGCAACGAGGCCCGGAACAACGGCCAGGCCGGCATCTTCATCGCCAACTCCGTGGAACACGAGGGCGGCGCCCTCGACACCCGGGGCACCGCCGTCGAGGCCAACCTGCTCTCCGGCAACCGGATCGGCGTGGTGCTGCGCCGCACGCGGGCCCTCACCGTCGAGGACAACCTGGTCACCGGGAACTGCGGCGGCGTGTTCGTGGTCGGCGACGAGGGCGTGCCGCGCGCCGGGGCCCTGACGGTCCGCCGGAACGTGGTCGCCTCCAACAACAGCTACTGCCCGCCCAACCCCCGGCTGGACTTCATCCAGGGCACCGGCATCCTGCTCACCGGCACCGAGGACGTCACGGTGGCCGACAACCAGGTCGTCGGCAACACCGGCACCTCCCCGATGTCCGGCGGCATCGTGATCTACAAGAGCGTGGTCGGCATGCCGAACGCCCGCGCCACCGTCACCGGCAACCAGCTGAGCGCCAACGGCCCGGCCGACCTGGCCGACCGCGACACCGGGACCGGTCACGTGCTCGCCGGCAACGTCTGCCAGGTCTCCGAGCCCGCCGGCCGCTGCTGACCGCCTCACACCACACTCCCCACCACCTCCAGAAAGGCCGTGTCATGGCCACCGCGACCCAGGTCGGCACCCCGCCGTCCATGATCCTCAGGGAACTGGTCTTCGGCGCCGCGTGCGCCGGAGCCGTCCGTGCCGCCGCCCGGCTCGGACTCGCCGACGCCCTCGGCGACAGCCCCGCCACCCCCGCCGAACTCGCCGTCACCCTCGGCGTGGAACCCCGCCCGCTCGGCCGCCTGCTGCGCGCCCTCGCCTGCTACGGCGTCTTCCAGGAGGCCGAGGGCGGCCGGTACCGGCACACCGAGCTCTCCCGCCTGCTGCGCGAGGACGAGCCCGGCAGCCTGCGCTACATCGCCCTGTGGTGCACCGAGCCGTGGACCTGGCAGTCCTGGTCCCGGCTGGACGACGCGGTGCGCACCGGCCGCGACGTGTTCACCGACATCTTCGGCAAGGAGTTCTTCACCTACCTGCACGACGACGCCCCGGAGTCGGCCGCCCTGTTCGACCGGGCGATGACCCAGTCCAGCCGGCAGTCCGCCCAGGACATGACCGCCTTCCTCGACGTCACCGGCGTCAAGACGTTCGTCGACATCGGCGGCGGCCAGGGCCACGTGGTGGCCAGCATGCTGGAGCGCCACCCCGACCTGTACGGCACCCTGCTCGACCTGCCCAGCGTGGTCGCCAAGGCGGACGAACGGCTCCGGCCCGGCGGCGCGTTCGCCGACCGCGCCACCCTGCTGCCCGGCGACTGCCGCACCGCCGTCCCGGTGGACGCCGACCTCTACCTGATCAAGAACATCCTGGAGTGGGACGACGACTCCACCCGCCGCACCCTGCGCAACGTGATGGCCTCCGCGCGGCCCGGCGCCCGGGTGGTGGTCGTGGAGAACCTGGTGGACGACACGCCGTCCATGCGGTTCACCGCCGCCATGGACCTGCTGCTCCTGCTGAACGTCGGCGGCGCCAAGCACACCCGTTCCAGCCTCACCACGCTGATCGAGGAGGCCGGCCTGCGGCTGGAGGCGGTCTCGCCGGTCAACCCGTACCTGCACGCCTTCGAGTGCGCCGTCCCCGACTGACCGTCCGGGCCGACCACGGCGGAGGCCGCGTCCCACCCCGGGGACGCGGCCTCCGCCGTGTCAGGTGCGAACGGCCGCTCCGCACGCGCGAAGGCGGGCACCTCTCGGTGCCCGCCATCCGGACCGCCCGCCGTCCTCACGACTACCGGCCGGGCGGACGTTCCCAGCGGTAGAACTCGCGCGCCATCGCGTCCTTGGGCTCCCGCCAGGTCGCCGGGTCGTAGGCGTCCACGAACACCGACAGCCGCTCGCTGACCGAGCGGAACTCGGGGTGCGAGGCGTACCGGGCGACCTCCGGGCCGGCCGGCCGGTCGGACTCGATCAGGTGCAGGTACACGTCGCCGAACTGGAACAGGCTGCGCCCGCGCACGCCGATCAGCTGCGGCAGCTCGCCGCGGTCCGAGTCGGCGAACACCGTGGCGATCCCGTCGGCGGAGTCCGGCTTCATCCGGGCGACGATGAGCGAGCGGTACACCCCGGTCACCCCCGCCCGGCCCGCAGCTCGACCTTGTCCCGGATCAGCGCCATCTGGATCTTCGAGTTGGCGTTGATCCGGTCGGTCATCCCGGCGTCGTCGATCGGCGCGGTGGGCTTCATCGCGAAGTCCTGCACCCACCGCATGACGGTGCCCTCCGGGGTCTCCTCGTACTCCCAGCGGATGTTCATGAACTCGAACGGTCCGGGCTCCACCCGGCGGGCCCGGACGGACAGCTTCGCGCGGTCGGTCTCGCGCTCGGAGACCCAGCTCCAGATCTGGCCGTTCTCGTCCGGGTGCATGGTCAGCCGGAACCGGGTGAGCTGCCCGGTGCGGTCCAGCACCTCCACCGAGGCGTACTCGCTGAACAGCTGCGGCCAGTTCTCCAGGTCGTTGGTCATGTCCCAGACCAGGTCGACGGGAGCGGCGATGACGATCCTGTTGTCGGTGTGTCCGGGCACCTCAGGCACCAGCCTTCATGGAGGAGTTGACGGCTTCGAGGAAATCTGCGGGGGACTTGCTGGTCTCCGCGCCGGAGGCGATCGGGGTGCCGCGGCGGTTCTCCAGGTCGCCGACCACGCCGAGCAGGCCCAGCGAGTCGACGCCGAACTCCTCGAAGGTCACACCCGGCCGTTCCAGGTCGATCGGATCGACCGTGATCCCGGCCCGGCTCTTCAGCAGCGCGGCCAGTTCGGAGTAGGTCAGTTCGGGAGTCATCGGTTGCCTCCTGGCAAGTGGTCAGTTGGAACGGCGCAGCACGAGCGCCGAGTTGGAACCCATCAGGCCGCGGCTGAGCACCAGGGCGGTGCGCAGTTCGGTGGTGCGGGGGTAGCCCGTGACCAGGTCGAGGTCGTGGGCGCAGGCGGTGACGTGCGGGGTCGGCGGGACGATCCCGTGCTCCAGGGCGAGCACGGCGGCGGCCACGTCCAGCGCGGGCGCCCCGCAGTGCGCCCGTCCGATGCCGGCCTTCGGCGCGGTCACCGGGACCCGTTCGGCGTGCGGTCCGAGGACGTCGGCGAGTGCCAGGGCCTCGGCCCGGTCCGCCTCGGGGACGCCGAGCGCGTCGGCGAAGACCACGTCCACCTCGTCGGGCGCCAGCCGCGCCTCGGCGAGCGCGCCGCGGACGGCGTGCGCCAGGCCGTCCCGGGACTCGGCCCAGCGCGCCCCGCCGGTGAAGGTCGCCGCGTGCCCGGCGATCTCCGCCCGGATCCGGGCCCCGCGGGCCCGGGCCGCCTCCTCGGCCTCCACGGTGAACAGCGCACCGCCCTCGGCCGGGACGAACCCGGCCGCGTCCGGGTCGAACGGCAGGTACGCCCGCTCCGGCTCGACGGCCGTGCTCAGCCCCGGGTATCCGAGCTGGCAGACCATCGAGTACGGCGCGATCGGCGCCTCGGCGGCCCCGGCCACCACGGCGTCGGTGCCGCGCCGCACCGCTCCCGCGGCGTGCGCGAACGCGTCCAGCCCGCCGGCCTCGTCCGAGGCCACCACCCCGCACGGGCCCTTGAACCCGCCCCGGATGGAGATCTGGCCGGTGCTCGCCGCGTAGAACCAGGCGATGGACTGGTACGGGCCGACGTGACTCGGCCCCTTGCTCCACAGCTGCTGCAGCTCGCGCTGGCCGAACTCGCCGCCGCCGGAGCCGGCCGCGGTCACCACGCCGACGCCGAACGGGTCGGCGGGCGAGAGCCCCGAGTCGTCCAGCGCCAGGCCGGCGGCCGCCATCGCGAAGTGGGTGAACCGGTCCGTCTGGACCAGGAACCGCTCCTCGACGAAGGCCGCCGGGTCGAACCCGGAGACCAGGCCGGCCACCCGCAGCGGCAGGTGCCCGCAGCCCTCCCGGTCGATCACCGAGAGCGCCGAGCGGCCCTCCCGGACCGCCTTCCAGAAGTCGTCGGTGCCGACCCCGTTCGGCGCGATCACGCCGATCCCGGTCACCACCGCCCGACGGGACCCGGTCATGCGACCGCCCCCTCACGGCTGAGCACCACGGCGGACTGGAAGCCGCCGAACCCGCTGCCCACCGACAGCACGTGGCGCAGCGGCACCTCGCGGGCGGTGCGCGGGACGTAGTCCAGGTCGCACTCCGGGTCCCGCTCGGTGTAGTTGGCGGTCGGCGGGACCACGCCGTGGTGCAACGCCAGCGTGCAAGCCACCAGTTCGATCGCCCCGATGGCGCCCAGCGAGTGGCCCACCATCGACTTGATCGAGCTCATCGGCGTCCGGTACGCGTGCGTGCCCAGCGACCGCTTCACCGCCGCGGTCTCGTGCCGGTCGTTCTGCTTGGTCCCGGAGCCGTGCGCGTTGACATAGCCCACGTCCTCGCCGTTCACCCGGGCGTGCGCCAGGGCGTGGTCGATGGCCTCGGACATCTCCCGCCCCTCCTGGGTCAGACCGGTCATGTGGTACGCGTTGCCGAAGGTGGCGAACCCGCCGAGCTCCCCGTAGATCCGGGCGCCGCGCCGGCGGGCCCGGGAGAGCTCCTCCAGCACCAGCACCGCGCCGCCCTCGCCGAGCACGAAGCCGTCCCGGGTGGCGTCGAACGGCCGGGAGGCGTGCTCCGGGTCGTCGTTGCGCGCCGAGGTGGCCTTGATGGCGTCGAAGCAGGCCACGGTGATCGGCGAGATCGGGGAGTCGCAGGCGCCCGCGATGATCACGTCCGCCCGTCCCTCCTCGACCGCCGTCGCCGCGTACCCGACCGCGTCCAGACCGGAGGTGCAGCCGGTGGAGACCGTCTGCACCGGGCCGCGGGCGCCGAACCGCTCGGCCACCGAGGAGGCCAGCGCGCTCGGCGAGAACGCCCGCTCCAGGTACGGCTGCGCCGGGCGGTGGTCGACGCCCCAGTCGGCGCCGGCGGAGCTGACCAGCACGTAGTCGTGCTCCAGCCGGGTCGTCCCGCCGACCGCCGTGCCCAGCGACACCCCGACCCGCCACGGGTCCTCCGCGGCGAGGTCGAGTCCGCTGTCCGCCACCGCCTCGGCGGCGGCGACCAGCGCGAACTGCACGTACCGGTCGTTGCGGACGGTGTCGGCCCCGTCCAGGCCGTGCGCGGCCGGGTCGAAGTCGCACTCGGCCGCGATCCTGGACCGGAAGCCGGTCGGGTCGAACAGGGTGATGCCCCGGGTCGCGGTGCGCCCCGACGTCAGCAAGTCCCAGAACGCGGGGACGCCGATGCCGCCGGGAGCCACCACCCCGATTCCGGTCACCGCAACCCGGCGGGTCACCGGGTGGCCTTGACGGGTTCCGGCGGGCCCGCCTGCGAGGTCTCCTCGGTGTCCACGTGCCCCAGCTCGGGACGAGGGGCCAGCGGGCCGAGGTGGAAGACCAGCCGCGCCTCGGTGCTGCCCACGTTGCGGAAGCGGTGGCGCATCCCGACCGGGATCATCAGGCCCTGATCGGCCGTCAGCCGCTGCGGCGTCCCGTCCAGGTCCACCTCCAGGTCACCGCAGACGACGAAGACGAACTCCTCGGAGTACGGGTGGTAGTGCTCAGCGATCCGGTCCCCGGGCTTGACGATCGCCAGGCCCATGAACCCGCTGGTCGCCCCGCACAGGGTGGGCGTCAGCATGGCGCGCAGGTCGCCACCCCGGCGGGTGTTCGGGGGTGCGTCGTCCACGTGTACGACGCGTGGGATCTCCGTGGTCACGATGGGGCTTCCTCTCAATGGTGCAGGGATGGCCCCCGCGCCGGGGCCGGCGCGGGGGAGGTGTGGGGGAGGAGCGGGACGGGATCAGGCGCCCGGCGCGCGGCGGTCGGTCACCGGGGTCATCCGCCAGGAGCCGACCAGGCGGCGCGGTCCCTCCCGGTCGGTCGGGTCCTCACCGGCCGCGAGGTCCACCAGCCGCGCCAGCACGGCCGCCGCCCGCGGCCCCGCGATGCCGAGCGCGGCCTGCGGGTCCGCCTCCGGGTCGACCGTCAGGTCCACCACTCGGACCACCCGGTCGGCGCGCTGGAAGACCGTGCTGCGCACCACAGGGGAGGCCGGGTCGTCCACCGCCTCGCTGTCCTGACGGGCCAGCAGTTCTGCGGTGGCCGCACCGCACCCGGTCCGTACCGGGTAGCAGAACGCATGCCGGACCGCCTCGCGCGCCGGCTCGGCCGACCGGGCGTGGTGCTGCACCGCGGGGAGGGCGGCGCGCATGAAGAAGTCCCGGGCGGCCAGCGGGTCGCCGAGGTCGCGGGCCTCCTCCAGGTAGGGGTTGATCGCCTCCTCGACGGCCCGGACCTCCGGCTGGCTCGCCACGTGCCGCAGCGCCGCCACCAGGTCGCCCTCCACCTCGACGGACCGGACCACCCGGTTGCCGATCATGAAGAGGGAGGTGCGGACCAGCCGGGTGGTGTCGTCCACCCGGGCGGCGGGCGAGGAGTAGCCGGCCAGGATCCGGGCCACCTCCTTCTCGGTGCCGGGCTTCACCGTGAAGGTCAGCGCGTGCCGGATGATCCCGTCCGGGCCGGGACGCGGCGCCGGGGCCACCCCGGGGTGCGACTGGCCGGCCGCCAGCGGCGGAAGCTGGCTGTCCACCGCCCGGCGGCCCGAGGTCTCCCGCATCACGCTGAAGCGCAGCGAACGGGTGTCCCGCACACAGCCGTGCAGCGGCTTGACCATCTCCCGGTGCGCCGGGCTGTCCACCCAGGTCAGGAACGGCTCGGCGCTCTCCCACTCGCTGGTGATCAGCCAGCGGGACGGGTCCTCGATGGACTGGCACAGCTGGTCGCTGATGTGCCCCGGTACGGCGGACACCTGGTAGCGCAGCTGCTCGTACGCGTCCAGGAAGCGGTCCTGCTGGCCTTCCTGGATGTCGCAGAAGAGGACCACCCGCAGGCGGGAGTCCTGCGGGGTGGAGAGGCGGTCGTCGGTGGATTCGGACAGCAGAGTCATCGGGGGGTTTCCCGTCGGTGATCGAGAGTGGGGTCAGCTCGATCGTGGTGGCGGGCCGCTGAAGGCGCGACAGTTCGCAGCCATCCGAGCGAAGCACCCCGCGGTCGGGGCCGCCGCGGGGCATTCATCAACGGCCGGACACACGTGTGTCCGCACGGACGGAGCAGAACTGATGAACACACAGATCGACGACCGGGTCCCGGTCCTCATCGCCGGCGGCTCCCTGGTCGGCCTCTCCACGTCGCTCTTCCTCGGGCGGCTCGGTATCCCGCACCTCTTGGTGGAGCGCCACTCGGAGACCTCCCGGCACCCCCGCGGACGGGGGAACAACCTGCGCACCATGGAGCTCTTCCGGGTCGCCGGGGTGGAGGGGGACATCCGCGAGGCGGCCTCGGTGCTCGCCGACAACCACGGCATCCTGCAGGCCCACACCCTCGCCGGCGGCGAGCAGGAGTGGCTCTTCAGGGAGATCGACCCGGGCGGCGCCCTCGCCAGGTTCAGTCCGTCGGGCTGGTGCCTGTGCAGCCAGAACGACCTGGAGCCCGTGCTGCTGCAGCACGCCCGGCGGCTCGGCGGCGACATCCGGTTCGGCACCGAGCTGACCGGCTTCCGGCAGGACGGCGACGGTGTCACCGCCGAGCTGCTGGACCGCGCCTCCGGCGGGCGCAGCACCGTCCGCGCCGACTACCTGGTCGCCGCGGACGGCCCGCGCAGCCCGATCCGCGAGCGGCTCGGGATCGGCCAGAGCGGCCGCGGCGACCTCTTCCACAACATCAGCGTCACCTTCCGGGCCAAGGGGCTCGCCGAGGTGGTCGGCGACCGGCTCTTCATCGCCTGCTACCTGACGAACCCTCAGGGTGCCGGCGCACTCCTTCCGGTGGACAACCGCGAGAAGTGGGTGTTCCACACCCCCTGGCACCCCGAGCGCGGCGAGACCGTCGAGGACTTCACGGACGAGCGCTGCATCGCCCACATCCGGGCCGCCGCCGGCGTCCCCGACCTGGAGGTGGAGATCACCGGGCGGGCACCCTGGCACGCCGCCGAGCGGGTGGCCGACCGGTACTCCTCCGGCCGGGTGTTCCTGGCCGGCGACGCGGTCCACGAGATGCCGCCCACCGGTGCGTTCGGCTCCAACACCGGCATCCAGGACGCCCACAACCTCGCCTGGAAGCTCGCCGCGGTGCTCGGCGGCTGGGCCGGTCCCGGCCTGCTCGACAGCTACGGCCCCGAGCGGCGCCCGGTGGCGGCGGAGACCGCGGCGCGCGCCGCCGTCCGCTCCGCCGAGCACAAGCACCCGGGCTTCGACGCGGCTCCCGGCGGCGGCCGGCAGACCAACGTGCTCTCGGTGGCCCTCGGCTACCGGTACACCACCGGGGCGCTGGTCGGCGCGGACGGCTCGGCGCCCACCATCCCCGAGCGGTTCGCCGCCACCGGCGAGGTGGGCACCCGGGCGCCGCACCTGTGGCTGAGCCGGGCTGGCGTCCGGGTCTCCACCCTGGACCTGTTCGAGCGGCACCTGGTGCTGCTGGCCGGGCCGGACGGATCCGCCTGGACGGCCGCGGCCGAGCGGGTGGCCAAGGAACTCGGCGTCCCGCTCGACCGCTACCTGGTCGGCTCCTCGCCGGAGGCCGACCTGGCGCCCGAGGGCGGGGCCGACTTCGCGGCGGCGTACGGCGTCGGCGCGGCGGGTGCGGTGCTGGTCCGGCCGGACGGGTTCGTGGCCTGGCGCTCCGAGGGCGCCTCCGGCGCGCCGGAGGCGGTGCTGCACACGGCGATGTCGGAGATCCTCGCGCTGACGTGAGGACGGCCCGGCCCAGCGGGCCGATAGGGCACGGGGAGCCGCGTGGGGCGGACGGCGGAGGCCGGTCCACTCCACGCGGTTCCCCGCTCCGCGCCCCGGGGGCGCCGGGGGGGTCAGAGGGTGTCGGGGCGGCGGACGCGGACGTCCGCGAGGGCGGCCGTGAGGGCCACCAGGACGATGCCGACCACCACGATCAGGCTCAACTGGAGCGCCGAGGCCCAGGAGCCGTGGTGCGCCAGCCGGCCGAAGAACACCGACCCCACGGCGGCGATCCCGGCCGCCGAACCGATCCGCTGCGCCGTCTGGATGACCCCGCCGGCGCTTCCCGCCCGGGCCACCGGGACCTGGCTGAGCGTCAGCACCTGGTTGGGGGAGACCACCAGGCCGCTGCCCACGCCGGCCAGCAGCAGCGGCAGGGCCGTCGCCCAGCCCACCCCGGGGCCGGGCCACAGGTGCACGGCCACCACCGCCAGGCTCAGCCCGACGGCCACCAGGGTGAGCCCGCCGGCCACCAGCATCCGCCCGTACCGCCGCACCATCCGGCCGCCGTAGGTCGAGGAGACGGCGGAGGCGAGGGCGAACGGGGTGATGGCGAGGCCGGCGGCCAGGGCGCTGTAGTGCAGCCCGCTCTGCAGGTACAGGGTGACGACGAAGAACACCGCGGTGAACCCGGCGAAGTAGACCAGGGAGACCAGCGTCCCCAGGGTGTACGAGGAGGCCTCGAAGAGCGACATGCTGACCAGCGGTTCACCGCGGCGCCCGTACCGGCGCTCCCAGAGGGCGAAGAGGGCGAGGACCGTGGCGGCGGCCGGCAGCAGCAGCCACTTGGCGGGGGCGGTCCACTGCTGCTGGGCGAAGGGGAACAGCAGCAGCAGGGTGCCGGCGCCCAGCAGCAGCACGCCCAGCGGGTCGAAGTCGCGGCGGACCGGGCCGTCCTCCCGTACGGGCGGGGGCGGCAGGACGCGGTGCGCGAACGGCAGGGCCAGCAGGCCGATCGGGAGGTTGACGTAGAACACCCAGCGCCAGCCCTCGCCGGCGCCGAACACCGCGATCAGCAGCCCGCCGAGCGCCGGTCCCACCGCGGTGGAGAAGCCGATGGTGGTGCCCAGCATGCCGAAGGCGCGGCCGCGTTCGTCGCCGCTGAACAACTGCTGGATGAAGCCCGACACCTGGGGGACCAGCAGACCGCCGGCCATGCCCTGGAGGATCCGGGCGACCACCAGCCAGGTCTCGCTGAGGGCGGCGCCGGCGAGCGCGCTGGTCGCGGTGAACAGCGCCAGACCGGCCAGGAAGACCGGCCGGCGCCCGCGGGCGTCACCGAGCCGACCGGCCGGGACGAGGACCAGGCCGAAGGCGAGCGAGTACCCGGCGAGGACCCACTGCAGGCCGCTCTCGGACAGCCCCAGGCCCGCGCGGACCGAGGGCAGCGCGGTGTTGACGATGCTGACGTCCAGCAGGGTCATGAAGCCGGCCACCAGGCAGACCGCGAGGGCCTGCCAGCGGCGGCGGTCCGGCGCCGGGGTGCCGTCGGGGGCCTCGGTGCCGACGGCCGCGCCGCCCTCGGGGGCGGGGGCGGTCACCGGGCGGGCCCGTCGCTGGTCGCCACTGCTCGGTGGCCGGCTGCTGTCCGGCTGTGGGGCATCCCGCGTCCTTCCGTCCCTGGCTGCGGACCGCCGACGGGCTCGGGGGAGGGCGGCGGTCGGTGTCCAGTGTCGGCCGTCCAGGGGGCGCCGAGCGGCAGGGCGCGGCCGACTCGCCGAGCGGTTACGGCAGCTGGGAGCTGTCGGCGGTCGGGCTGACCACGTCGCTCGGGGTCGTGTCGGTGTCGGACCCCGTGTCGGCGTCGGGCTCGGTGCCGGTGTCGGACCCGGTGTCGGACCCGGTGTCGGTGTCGGGCTCGGTGCCGGTGTCGGTGCCGGGCTCGGTGTTCGGCTGCGGGCTGGCGGAGGGGGACGGGGCGGGTACCGTCAGCGGGCCGACGTCCAGCGGGAGTTTGCGGGCGTCGGCGGCGGCCGACGGGCTGGCGCCGATGTTCGTGACGGTGGTGGCCAGGACGGCGGGCACGCCGGGGATCCAGTTGCCGGTCTTGGACTGGACGACCACCGACAGCGGCCGTTCGGTGCCGTCGCAGACGACGGTGGCGGGCGCGGTCCTGGTGGATCCGAAGGCGATGTTCGCCGCGTCCTCCGGATCGCGCTGCTCCACCGAGGTGTTGAGGGAACGTTCGACGTCCGGGACCGGGCAGGATTAGACCAGCTCCACCCGCACCCGGCTGGGGATCTCCGGGTCGATCGCCGCCGAGACGATGGACATCTCCGTCCGCGGGGTGTCCGCGGCCTCCGCGGGGGGCGAGGACGGGGGGCCGCCCACCAGCAGGGCCGTCCCGGCGACGGTTCCGAGCGCCGTGACCAACAGGAGCTTGCCGACCATGGTTCTCCTCGGGGTCGACCTGGGGGAATGCGGTCGACTCTAACGGCGTGATGATCAGCCGGCACGGCGGGCGACCGCGGCCCTCACCCGATCGGGGCGCGGGTCCGCGGCCGCCCGGGGCGGTTCGGACCGACCGGTCTCAGTGCCAGCGGATGTCGGCCGTCGAGGACAGCGGCCGGCGGGCCTCCGCGGACTCCGGCACGGCCAGGTCGTCGGCCCGGCGCAGGGCGACCGGGAAGCGCAGGTTCACCCGCTCCTCCAGCTCGCTCAGGCTGATCTGGAAGACCCGGAACTCGTCCAGCTCCAGGGCCTCCAACTGGTCGAGGTTCTGGGTGAGCAGGAAGGCCCGGGCGAGCAGCCGCCCGTCCTCGACGAAGACGATGACCTTCCAGAACTCGCGGGGGATCCGAACCCCGCGGTAGAGCCGGTCGTCGTCCTGGAACACCGGCCCGCCGAAGATGCTGACCTTGAGGTCCTGCACGTCGACGTCCTCGAAGACCGCGTCCTCCAGCCGGCCCCACACGCCCGCCTGGGCGCTCTGGTTGAAGTCGTCCATCTGCGGGGTGATGTTGGTGAAGAAGAACGAGTCCCGGTTGGCCTTCTTCGCCGCCGGCAGACCGCCCCAGAGGAGATCGGCGCGGCGGGCGATGTGGCCGCGGTCCAGCCGGTTGCCGCGGTAGAGCTCGTCGCCCACCTGGACGTCGAAGGGCAGCCGCGGGTCCTTCACGAAGGGGATGCCGCTGCGGTTGAGCTTCTTGATCGTCCCGCCGTCGACGTTCCACGCCACCCAGAGGGCGAACCGGCGCGAGCGGCTGTGGGCCAGCGAGAAGTGGGTGTAGCGGATCTCCGTGGAGCCGTCCAGCACCACCGCGTCGTCCTCGATCTTCGGATGCAGCTCGGGGACCTCCAGCCGGACGCCGAGGAAGTCGGCGTCGTACCCGGCGACCGCCTCCAGCGCCTCCGGGGCCGGGGCGCTCAGGCTGATCTCCAGCTTCTCGAACACCGACGCCGGCAGGCAGGCCAGGGCGTGCTCGTCCGGGTTGTCGCCCGTCTCGCCGCCGAAGTGCAGGCCGGCCAGGACGCGGGTCGGACGGCCGCCCGGGTCGGCGAACATCCACGCCGAGCCGGAGTCGCCGCCGCTGCTGACCTCGCCGTCGTCCGGCGGGTCGGCCGGGTCCACGCCGATCTCGAAGCAGCCGATGGCCTGCTCGCCGACCTGGCCGCCGTAGTCGATCTTGACGATGGTGTCCACCCGGCGCACCACGCCGTGGGTCACGCCGGTGGTCCGGCCGCTCTTGACCACCCGGTCGCCCAGCTCCGGCTCGCCGAGCTCCTCCGGCACCACGCCGAGGTCCATGATCGCCGGATCGAAGCGACGGTCGGTGATCGACGCCACCGCGCAGTCCCCGGCCACGCCCAGGTGCGAGCGGACCAGCGTGCCGAGCCGGTTGAGCTCCACCCGGTTGTCGTCATGGGCGCCCGGCTGCACGACCGGGTCCCCGATCCGGCCGTCCGGCCCGTGCAGCACGTGCCAGTTGGTCAGCACGTACGGTGTGCCGTCCGTCCGGTCGAAGACCACGCAGCCGAGGGTGCCCGCGGAGCGCCTGCCGGCGTTGCCGATGCTGACGCCCGGTGGAACCGGGTCCAGCCGCGTCTTGCGTGCCGGGCTCGCCGTCTCGGCCACCGTACGGAAGTGCACGGCGTACGAGCGTTCGATCACCTCGGTCGGGACCTCCACGCCGTCCACCACCACCGAGGAGGGCAACGCCTCGGTGCCGAGGGCCGCCAGGCCCTCCGGGGTCACCTTCGTGCCGACGGTGAACTGGACGGCGAGCCGGCCCTCGTCCGGACCGGAGCTGCGGCGGCCGATGCCGATCGAGGTGACGTTCGGGTCCTGGAGGAACTTCGCCCCCTGGGTTCTGACGAACTGCCGGAGCGAGGAGACCAGTCTCTCCTCCTCGCCGCGTGCGGGTATGGCGTGACCGTTGTTGCCGGACATGGTGACCATCCCTTCGCCGGGAACGGTGGGTGATGGGTACTGGGCGGTAGGGGGTGGGGTGCGCACGGATGGGCGGACGGTGGGGTGCCGATGGCGGGGTGCGGACGGTGGTTGCCGGGACGCCCCAGGTCAGTCTCGTCCGGGCCGAGGAGGCCGGACAGGGTCGAAAAACCCACGGCGGGCGGGGCCGTGCTACCCCGGGCTCGGGGCGGGCTCGGGGCGGGCTCGGGGCGGGCGCGTGGGTGTGCGCGGGGTGGGCGACGGCTCCGCGCGACGTTCGGGCGGGGAGGGCGAAGACTGGAGGCAGGAGGGTGGTCCGTCCGGGGTCGGGCGGGTGGCCCTGTCGAACGGCCGCCACCCGGCGCGGCCGTCCACGCCGAGGACCCGCATGACAACCGAACCGACCCGTGTCGCAGTCGTCAGCGACTGCCCCCTCTTCCGGCTCGGCCTCGCCCAGGTCGCCGACGCCGCCCCCGACCTGGTCCCCACGGCCGAGGTCGGATCGGTGGACGACGTCGAGAAACACCTGGACGACGTCGACGTGGTCCTGCTCGACCTGCAGGCCCAGCCCTCGCACCTGTCCGCCGCCGTCCACCGGCTCGCCGGACAGGGTGCCAAGGTGCTGGTGCTCTGCTCCGGCCTGCAGGCCGACATCGAACCCGCCATGCAGGCCGGCGCCCGCGGGTGCCTGAGCCGGCAGGCCGGCGAGCAGGAGCTGGTCGCGGCGGTCCGGCTGATCGCGTCGGGCTGTGCGTACGTGTCGGCGGCGCTCGCGGTGCGGTCGTGGTCGGACGCGACCTTCCACCTCACCGAGCGGGAGAAGCAGATCCTGCGGCTGGTCGCCGACGGCGAGACCGACCACGGGATCGCCGAGCGGCTGGGGATCAGCGAGCACACGGTGCACTCGCACCTGGACCGGCTGCGGGACAAGATCGGCTCCCGGCGGCGGGTGGACCTGACGCGGTTCGCCATCGCGCACGACATCGTGCCGTGACGGTTGCCCGTGGGTGGGGGTGCTGTGGGTGGGCGGCTCTGCGGAGGTGCGCTTCCGTTTTCGCGCAGTTCCCGCGCCTCCGGGGGTTTGCCGATTGCGCTGGGTGCGGTGGGGGAGAATCGGATCATGAGCGATCCGATGGTGGAGGGCGGGGAGCCGGTCTGCTGGCTGGAGCGGGTGTGTGAGGGGTGTGGGCGGCTGCGGGAGCGGCCCGGGCCGGAGGCGTGTGAGCACTGCGGCGCGCTCCCCGGCGGCGGGGCGCCCCCGGCGTCCGCGCCGCGACGGGTACCCGGGCGCGATCGGGACGCCGCGGGCCGGGCCCGCAGCGGACGTCCGCGGGACGGGCTGGGACGTCCGCTGCCGTACGGTGCCCAGGGGGTGATGCGGCAGCCGGAGGGTGTGCTGCGCTCCGGGCCGCAGACGCTGGCCGAGGCGCAGCGGCTGATCGACGCCGGCCGGCCGTTCCACGCCCATGAGGTGCTGGAGGACCGGTGGAAGTCCGGGCCGGAGGAGGAGCGCGGTCTCTGGCGCGCCCTCGCGCAGTTCGCCGTCGGCCTGACCCACGCCGCGCGCGGCAACGGTACGGGCGCCGCCGCGCTGCTCGACCGCGCCGCGGACGGCCTCGCCGGGTGGACGGCCGCGCCGCCGTACGGCATCGAGGCGGCCGCGCTGGCGGCGTGGGCGCGGGAGCGGGCGGCCGAGGTGCCGGAGGTGGCGCTGGTGGCTCCGCCGCTGGTGAGCGGTGGTCAGTTCGCCGGTTGAGCCGGGTGAACCGGTGGATCGGGGCGGGCGTTCCTGCGCGGCCGTGAAAGACTTCGATCATGGGTATAGAGACGATCACCGCGGCGAACGCGGGCAGTTGGGAACTCGGCGACCTCCGCGTCCACCGGATGGGGTTCGGCGCCATGCGGCTCACCGGCAGCGCGCCGTTCAGCGCCGGCGTGCCGAGCGACCGCGAGCGGGCGATCACCGTGCTGCGGCGGGCCGTCGACCTCGGCGTGAACCACATCGACACCGCCGCCTTCTACTTCTCCGCGCTGCGCTCCGCCAACGAGCTCATCAACCGGGCTCTCGGCCCGTACCCCGAGGACCTGGTCATCGCCACCAAGGTCGGGCCCGGGCGTGATCCGTCCGGTGAGTGGTGGTGGGCCACCCCCGACCAGCTGCGCGGCCAGGTCGAGGAGAACCTGCGGCAGCTCGGGCGCGACCACCTCGACCTGGTCAACCTGCGGACCCGGGGCAGCGGGTCGATCGCCGAGCACTTCGGGGCGCTGAGCGAGCTGCGGGACGCCGGGCTGATCCGGAACCTGGGTGTGTCGAACGTGCAACTGTCGCACCTGGATGAGGCGTTGGCGATTGCGCCGGTGGTGTGCGTGCAGAACCGGTACGGGCTGGGCGCGCGGACCGAGGCCGGAGGGGAGGTGCTACGGGCGTGCGGGGAACGGGGGATCGCGTTCGTGCCGTTCTTCACGATCGCGGGCAGCGGCGGGGACACCGGGGAGGCGGCGGCCGAGCATCCCGGGGTGCGGGAGGTGGCGGCCGGGCGCGGGGTGAGCGAGGCGCAGGTACGGCTGGCGTGGACGCTGCAACAGGGCGCGCACGTCCTGGCCATCCCCGGGACGGGCAGCCCGGAGCACCTGGTGGAGAACGTGGCGGCGGGCGGTATCCGGCTGACGGCGGAGGAGTTGGCGCGGCTGGACGAGCAGGCCGCCGGCCACTGAGGCCGTGACGGTGGGCCCGGGGCCCGGACGGGTGCCGGGCCCCGGGTCGCGGAACGGTCAGTAGTAGCCCTTGGCGCCGTCGAGGAGTTCGCGGATGGTGTCGAAGTGGCCGGCGTGGCGGGCGGTTTCCTCGATCATGTGGAACAGGATCCAGCGGAGGCTGCCCGCGGAGGCGGGGAAGTCGGGGTGGCGGCCGGTGTCGTCCAGGCCGTGGGCGGCGATGATCTCGTCGGACCGCTCGCACTGCTGCCGGTACTCGTCGAGGAGGGTGGTGAGCGCTATCCCGTCCACCTGCATCTCGGCGTCCTCGACGTCCTCCTTGAACAGCGGGCCCTCCTTGGCGCCGCCGAGCAGGACGACCTCGAACCACAGGTGTTCCACCCAGCGCAGGTGGGACACCAGCCCGGCCACGGTCATCCCGGGGGAGGTGGGCAGCAGCGCGCGGTGGGCGTCCTCGTCGGACAGCTCCGCGCACTTCCAGTGGACGACCGCGCGCTGCATGGACAGCCAGCCGAGGAGCTGGGTCCGCTCGTCGGCGTCGTACGCGGGGCGGAGGCGGGGAGGAAGGGGCGTCGTCATGGGCGCTGACGCTACTCCGGCCTTGTGGACGGCGCATGCTGATTATCCGTCAAGGATCCGGCGGGCGGTGTGCGCGGGTCCGCAGCCGCTACGCGGTCGGCGGGCGGAGGGAGAGGGTGATCCGGCGGGTGGGGCCGTCGGCGGCGGTGAGGGTGACCTGGACCCGGTCGCCGACGCGCACGGCCCGGGGGGCGAGTTCGTCGAGGGGGACCAGGCCCACGACGGCCGGGGCCACGCGGACGAAGGCGCCGAAGGACACCAGGCCGGTGACCGTCCCGGCAGGACCGAGCCGAGGGGGTGGGTGGCGAGGAAGCGGGGGAACGGGTCCGGCCGGAGGGCCTTGAGGGACAGGGACACCTGTTCCCGGTCGAGGTCCACCGACAGCACCTCGCAGCGGACCCGCCGGCCGACCTCGACCACCTGCCCGATGTCCTCGACGTGCTCCCAGGCCAGTTCGGGCACCTGGATGAACCCCGTGTCGCGGCCGAGCTCCCCGTCGAGGTGGACGAACACGCCGAAGTTCGGGGTGGCCGCGACCACGCCGGTGCGGACCTCGCCGCGCCGGACGGTCAGCAGGAAGTCCCGGCGCCGGTCGGCCACCGTCGGGTCGGTCCGCCAGCGGGCCCGGACCTCGCCGTCCGGGTCGGGCAGTACGGCCGCCAGCAGCGGGTCGCGGTCGACCGGCAGCAGCGGTACCAGGGCGAAGAGTTCGTCGCCGGTGCGGTAGCGGTCGTCGTCGAGCAGCCACTCCTCGGCGACCCGGGCGAGGGTCGCGCCGTCCGCGTGCCGGACGACCAGCAGCGGGCGGTCGGAGCGGCGGAGGAGGCCGAGCAGGTGCGGCCGGTCGTCGGTGAGGTCCGGCCAGACCGCCAGGCGCGCCCGGGGCGTCAGGGCGGAGCGCAGGGCCGCCGCGGGGCCGACGGGGCCCGGAGGGCGGGTCGCGGGCGGACGGGGACGGTGAGGATCACGCCGCGAGGGTACGGGGCACCGGTACCGGTGCCAAGTGAGTAGCTGTACTCATGTCCACGGGCGGGCCGGACCTGCACACTCTCAGGCATGACGAGCCCTCACGCCGCGCCCTGTCCCGACTGCGGCACCGACCTCGGGCCCGGGCCGCACGCCCGGTGCCCGCACTGCCGGCTGCCGCTCACCGGCGCCGACGCCGCCGCGCTGTGGCAGGTCGTCATCGCCCTGCGCGCGCTGGACGAACAGCGCGGCGCGATGCTGCTGCGGCGGGACCACCTGCTGGCCGGGCTGCGTGCCCGCCGGGACGTTCCCGACCCCGCCCCGGTGTGGGGCGCGCCCGCGTTCGTAGCACGGCACCCGGTCGGGGCCGGCGGGCCGGCCGTTGGGGCGGCCGAGGTCTCCGGGCGGTCGGCGCAGACCGTGCTGCTGGTGCTCGGTGGGCTGCTGGTGAGCGTGGCCGCCCTGGTGTTCACCGTGGTGAGCTGGGGCCGGCTGGGCATCGCGGGCCGCAGCGCCGTCCTGTTCGCGCTCACCGCCGTCGCCCTGGTGCTGCCCTCCCCGCTGCGCCGGCGCCGGCTGACCGCCACCGCGGAGGCGGCGGCCGCCGTCGGGCTCGGCTTCCTGGTCCTGGACTGCTACGCCGCCCGGGCCGCGGGCCTCGGCGGGCTGGACGCCACCGACGGCCTCGGCTACTGGGCCGGCGCCACCGCCCTGCTCGCCGCCGGGTCGGCGGCCTACGGCTGGGCGCAGCGACTGCGGTTCCCGCTGGCGGCCGGCTTCCTGCTGACCCGGCTTCCCGCGCTGCTGGCCCTCGCCGCGGCCGGGGTGGAGCAGGTGCAGGCGTATGCGGCGGCGATGGTCGCGGGGACCGTGCTGGACACGGTGCTGCTGGTCGGCGCGGAGCGGCAGGCGGACGGACGCCTCGGCGGACCGATCCTCCGACGGGCCGGGGCGGGGTTCGCCGTGGTGTGGGCGCTGAGCGGCGGCGCGGTGGCGGTGCTCGGATCGGTGACCGCGAGCGGGTTCGCGGGCGCCCTGGCGGCCTGGGGTCCGCTGGGCGTCCTGGCAGGCCTGGGGACGGGCGTGGCGCTCCGGCTCACCGCTCTGCCGCGCGAGGGCCGGCTCGCGGCGGCGGCCGGGGCCGCCGTGGCGGTGCTCGCCGCCGCCGGCGGGACGCTGCGCCCGCTGCTTCCCGCGGACTGGGCGGGGGTGGCGTACGGGCTGCCGGCGACGCTGCTGGTGATCGGCGCGGGTGCGGCGCTGCGGCGGACGGCCGAGCGGGCGGCCGAGCCGGTGGACGGGCGGGCGGTCGAGCCGGTCGTCGAGCCGGTGGAGGGTCAGGCCTGGGCCGGGGTGCTGGCCGCGGCTGGCGCGGTGCTGGGGCTGGCCTCGTTGGCGGCGGTACCGCGGGCGCTGGCCGCCGCGCTGGTGCCGCTCGGGCACGCGCCCGCCGCCTGGGCCCCGGACGGCGGGTCGTTCCGGGACTGGCAGGCGTCCTGGCCGGTGCCGGGGTCGGCGCTGGTCGGCCTGGTGCTGATCGCCGTGGCCGCGGGCGCGCTGGCCGTGCTGCGGGCCGTCCGCCTGCCGGCCGGGGTCGCCGAGGCGGTCGCCGTGGTGGCGGGCCTCCCGGCGGTGCTGCTGATCGCCCCGGCCGCCGGGCTGCCGTACGGGGTGTCGATGGGCTGGGCGCTGCTGCTCGCCGTCCTGGCGGCCGGCGCGGTCGCGCTGCGGCCCGGCCTGCCGGCCGCGTGGGCCGGGCTCGGCGTGACCGACGCGCTGGCACTGACCTGGGCCTCCGCCGACCGGGCGGCGACCATCACCGCCCTCGGCCTGTGCACGGTGCTCGCCGCGGTGGTGGCGTGGCGGGCCGCCGTCCGCGGCGGGGCGAGCGCCGCCACGGCCGCAGCGGTGGCGGCGGTCGGGGCGGTGGTGTCCCTGGGCGCCGAGGCCGCGGCGGTCGGCGACACGGTGGGCCTGGCGCAGCCGTCCCTCGGGCTGTTGCTGCTCGGGGTGGCCGTGGGGACCGTCCCGGTGGCCGCGGTGCTCGCCCGCCGGGCGGGCACGGAGACGCGTGCGGAGGCGGGCGCGGAGGCGGGTACGGACGGGAGCGCGCTGCGGCAGGTGTCCTGGGCGGTGGAGGGCGCGGGGTGCGCGCTGGCCGCGGTGGCGCTGGCCCTGACGGCCGGGACCCCGGGGGTGCTGTCGTTCGCCCTGGCGGCGGCCGGCGTGGGGGCCGCGGCGGTCGCGCTGCGGGCCGACCGGCGGGCGGTGGCCGGGGGCGTGGCCACCGGCCTGCTGCTGGCCTCGTCCTGGATCCGGCTGGCGCTGTGGGGCGTGACCACGCCCGAGGCGTACACCCTCGGCCTGGCGGCGGCGGCGCTGGCGGTCGGTCACCTGCGGTACCGCCGCGACCCGGCGCTGTCCTCCTGGGCCGGGTACGGGCCGGGGCTCGGCCTCGGCCTGGTCCCCAGCGTGCTGGCGCTCGGGTCGGACGGCCACTGGCTGCGGCCGCTGCTGCTCGGCGCGGGCGCGCTGGCGGCGACCGTGGTGGGCGTGCGGCTCCGGCTGCAGGCGCCGCTGCTGCTGGGCGGCGGCGCCCTGCTGCTGACGGCGGGACACGAGCTGGCGCCCACGGTGGTCCAGGTGCTGGGGCTGCTGCCGCGCTGGGTGCCGCTGGCGGTGGCCGGGCTGCTCCTGCTGGCGCTCGGCGCCGGGTACGAGCAGCGGCTGCGGGACGCCCGGCGGCTGCGGGAGGGGCTGCGGCGGCTGCGATAGCCGCCCGGGCCCCGTGCCTCAGTCGGTGAGGGTGATGCGGATGCCCACGGTGCCGTCGTTGCCGCGGCGGACCTTGCTGCCGAGCAGGGTCAGGACGCCCAGCAGGCCGTACTTCTGGCGGAGCAGGGTCCGGTAGGCCGCCGTCTTCTGCGGGGTGCAGATCTCGGCGACCCCCGGCACCTGCTCGCCGGTCGGGTTGCCCCGGACGTCACAGGGGCCGACCAGCACGTCGGGGCGGTTGCGGATCCGGCGGACCTTCCAGGAGTCGGCCACCGTCCAGATGCCCAGCGCGTCGCCGTCGCGGACCACCCACACCGGGGTGGGCACCCCGGTGCCGTCCTTCTTGAAGGTGGTGACCAGCAGGTAGCTCCCGGCGGCGAGGCGGATGAGTCGTTCGAGCCGCTCCTGCGGTGTGGCGTCCATGGCGGGCAGTTTAGACCGCCCGTCGTCTCCGCGAGTCGGTGGTCAGCGCACGGTGGTCAGCTCACGCTGGCGGCGACCACGGCCGCCGTGGTGGCGGCCAGGATCGCGGCCTGGGCCGCCTGGATCGCCTCCCGGAGCGCGCCGTCCGCCCACTGGCCGGCGGCGATCTCGGCCATCCGCGGCTTGACCTCCCTGCCCGGGACGCCCGGGAAGGCGAGCCGGTGCAGGCCGGAGCCGTGCAGCAGGGCGATCAGGCCGGCGGTCCGCTCGTCCGGGTGCGCACCCGCCTGGACCACCGCCTTCAGCCGGGCGCGCAGCTCGCGCTCCACCGAGCCGTCCACCTCCGGGTAGCGCTTCACCGGGAACAGGCCGAGCAGCTTGTGGCGCTCCTCGGCGACCAGGCCGCGCCGGCACAGGCTCTCCACCGCGGCGGCGACGGCCTTCTGCTGGTCCTTCATCATCCAGTCGCCGACCTTGGGCTTGCGCTTGGACGGGATCCACGCGGCGAGCATCTCCAGGCGCCCGTCGAGGAGGGCCTCACCGGTCGGGGTCAGGTCGGCTATCGCCAAAACGCCGTTGGTCACGGTGATCCGGCCGCGGAGGGCGAGGTCGAGGAGGATGCCGCCGACGACCGGCCAGCCCACCGTGAGCCGGTCCTTGGCCGTGCCGGACACGTCGTCCAGCGACAGCAGCATGATCTCCTCGCTGAGGGTGACGGACATGGGGTGCTCCTTGGTCGGATCGGGTGTTCCGACGGAACCGACGCCCCACCTGCGAGGAAGGTTCCCGCCGGACGGACCGTCAGGGTCCCTGCGGGGCAGGCCGTCTGCGCCTTCCGCACGAGACGTGGCCTGCCCGGAAGGCGGTGCTCATCGCGCGTCCGCCTCGGTGGAGGCGAGGATCTCGGCGATGTGCAGCGGGCGGAGCGGGGCGTCCCGGCGGTGCAGCAGGCCGCCCAGGTGCATCAGGCAGGAGTTGTCGGAGCCGCAGAGCACCCCGGCGCCGGTGGAGAGCGCGTTGCGGACCTTGTCCTCGCCCATCGCCGTGGACACGGCCGGGTTCTTCACCGCGAAGGTGCCGCCGAAGCCGCAGCACTCCTGGGCGCCCGGCAGTTCGACCAGCTCCAGCCCCTTGACCGCCCGCAGCAGCCGCAGCGGCCGGTCGCCCAGCCGCAGCAGCCGCAGCCCGTGACAGGAGGGGTGGTAGGTGACGGTGTGCGGGAAGTACGCGCCCACGTCCTCCACCCGCAGGACGTCCACCAGGAACTCGGTCAGCTCGTGGACGCGGGGCCCGAGGTACGTCGCCGCCTCGGCCAGCCGGGTGCCGCGGCCCTCGGCGGCGGCCCTGGCCGCGATCCGCGGGTAGCCGTCGCGGACCATCGCCGTGCAGGAGCCGGACGGGGTCACCACGTGGTCGTAGCCCTCGAACGCGGCGGCCGTGCGGTGCACCAGCGGCTCGGCGGCATGTCGGTAGCCGGTGGTGAACTGGGGCTGCCCGCAGCAGGTCTGACCCTCCGGGAAGTCCACCTCCACGCCGAGCCGCTCCAGCAGCCGGACGGTGGCGACCGCGGTGCCGGGGAAGAGCGCGTCGTTGACGCAGGTGGCGAAGAGCGCGACACGCATCGGTGCTCCTTCGGGCGCGGTACGGCGGGCGCCGCGCCCCGGACAGGGGACCGGGCCGCCCGCCGCGGGGAGTCTAACGGCGGTGCACCACCGGCGCGGGAACCGTCGGCGGCCGGGCGCGGTCCGGTCGGCCGCGGCCCCCGGCGGCCGGCGCCCCACCCGCGGCGGCGGGACTCCGTACCGGAGGTGTCCTCGCAGCTGAGGGGCCGTGCGACGGGCCGTCGAGGGTACGTGCGAGGCTTCTCCCGTCGGGGCCGACCGCCCCGGCGGCGTGGACGGGCCGCCCCCACCCTCGGGGCCGCCCGTCGGGGAGGGGCACGATCACGATGGAGACGGACCGGCTGGTCGACGAGGCCTGGCACCGGGACACCGGGCCCGCGCGGCTGCGCGAGCTGGCGGCCGCCCCGGAGCTCGCCCGGATCGTCGCCGCCCGGATCGGCCTGCCCGCCGAACTGGCCGAGGAACTGGCGCGGCGGGCCGAGGCCGGCGGCGCCGCGTGGACCGAGGTGGCCCGGGCCCTGGCCGCCCAGCCGGCCACCCCGCGGGAGCGGCTGGCCCGGCTGGCGGCCCACCCGGAGGAGTCGGTGCGGTGGACGGCCGCCGTCCACCGGGACACCCCCAAATCCGCCCTGAAGGCGCTGGCCGCCGACCGCTCGCCGGGCGTCCGCCGGGCCCTGGCCGCCCGGGAGGAGCTGCCCCGCAAGGTGGCCGCCGCGCTGCTGGCCGACGAGTCCCCGGAGGTCCGGCTGACCATGGCCCGCCGGGTCGGGGCCCGGCCGGAGGAACTGCGCGCCCTGGCCGGCGACCCGGACCCGCGGATCCGCCGGGTGCTGGCCGCACTCGGCCACGGCGACGCCGCCGACCTCACCGACCCCGACCCGCAGGTCCGCCGCACCGCCGTCGAGCACCGCGGCCACCGCGAACTCGCCCCGCTGCTGCCCGCCCTGGCCCGGGACGAGGACCAGGTGGTCCGCGAGCTGGCCGCCGCCCAGGGGCGCAACCACGACCCCGCCCCGCTCGCCCTGCTCGCCGCCGACCCCGAGCCCCGGGTGCGGGCCGCCGCGGCGGCCAACGCGTACACCCCGGTGGCCTCGCTCACCGCCCTCGCCGCCGACCCCGAGCTGGTGGTGCTCACGGCCCTCGGCCGGAACCGGCTCGCCCCGCCCGCCGCCCTGGCCCGCCTGGTCGACACCCTGGCCGAGCGGTACGGCTCCGCCGCCCCGCAGCCCGCCGAGGCCCCGGAGGCGGTCCACGGGCTCGGGTACGCCGTCCTCGGCCACCCCGCCACCCCGCCCGAGTCGCTGCGCCGCCTGCACGCCCTGGAACTGGTGCCGTACTTCCACCCGGGCAACGCCATGGACCAGCCGAACTGGCCCGCCGACCTGCTGATCGGCTTCGGGCTCGCCGCCTGCGCCGGCGCACGGGACCCGGTCGACCGTGCCGCCCGCGCCGCGATCGAGCGCGCCGCCGGCACGGAACCGGCCGGCCGGGTGGTCGCCGCCATGATCGACAGCCCGCTGGACGCGTTCCGGGCCGCGGTCGCCAACCGGCACGCCCCGCCGCGGGCGCTGGCCGAGTTCGTCCGCCGGGCCGACCGGGAACGGGACGCCTACCACCTGGACTCCGTCGCCCGGAACCCCGCCACCCCGCTGCCGGTCCTGCTCGCCTGGGCCGTCGGCCGGCGGCGCTGCGCCGCGATGCTGGACAACCCCGAACTGCCCGACGGCGTCCTGGCCCAGCTCGCCGAGTGCACCGACGAGGAGCACGCCGAACGGGCCCGCGAACTGCTGGAGGTCCGCGCGCTCCGGGCCGCCGGACGGGCGGAGGCGTGCTGACCACCTCCGCCCGGCGGGCCGGTTCGAGCCGCCGGCCGACACCTCCGCACGCGGGCGAGCCGCGGTTCCGCGAGGACGGGTGACGGTCGGTCGGGTCAGCCGCGCGGCCCGTCGCCCGGCCGTACCTCCGGCGGGGCCGCGGTGCAGCGGGCGCCGACCGTGCGCAGGCTGTGCAGCAGCTCCGGCGGCCCGTCGACCTCGAACTCGGCGTCCAGCGCCAGGATGTGCAGCGCCAGCCGGTACGGGCTGTCGGCCGAGGCGTGCACCACGCAGCGCCGCTCGTCCAGCGGCTCCACCGCGACGGAGGCCGGTATCCGGGCGCTGATCGCCTCGGCCGGCTCGTGCACGGTGACCCTGGCCCGCCAGCGGGCCCGGACGGTGTCCACCCCGCGCTGCACCAGGTCGGCCGGCGGCTCCCCGCGCGGCACGAACCGCGCGCCGAACGGTACCCGTGGCCGCAGGCGGTCCAGCCGGAAGGTCCGCCAGTCCTCCCGGGCGGTGTCCCAGGCGACCAGGTACCAGCGGCGGCCGGCGTGCACCAGCCGGTACGGCTCGGCCTCGCGCAGGGTCTCCCGCCCGTCGTGGGTGCGGTAGTCGAAGCGCAGCCGCTGGCGGTCCCGGCAGGCGCCGGCGACGGTGGCCAGCAGGTCGGCGTCCACCGGCGGTGCACCGGGCCCGGCGGGGGAGACCGCCACCGTGTAGCCGTGCAGGGCGCCGATCCGGCGGCGCAGCCGGTCGGGGAGCAGCTGGTGGAGTTTGGCCAGGGCCCGGACCGAGGTCTCCTCGATCCCGGCGACACTGCCGCCGGCGGCCGTCCGCAGGCTGACCGCGACCGCCACGGCCTCCTCGTCGTCGAGGAGCAGCGGGGGCAGCCGGCCGCCCGTTCCCAGCCGGTATCCGCCCGCCACTCCGGGGGTGGCGTGCACCGGGTAGCCGAGTTCCCGGAGTTTGTCGATGTCGTACCGGACGGTTCTCGGGCTCACCCGCAACCGCTCGGCGAGCTCGGGCCCGCTGAGCTCGGTACCGGTCTGGAGCAGGGACAACAGCCGGAGCAGGCGTGCGGAAGTTTTCAGCATGTCCACGTCATCTGGCAATCGCGGCAACGATCCTGCCGCATCGGATGGGATCGTATCTTTCGTAGGCGAAGCGGAATTGACCACTTCGCCGTCAGACCATTGTCGAGACTACCTCGGAGGAAAGTCCGTGATTCTGGTCACCGGAGCCACCGGAAACGTCGGCCGCCACGTCGTCGAGCTGCTCACCGCCCGCGGGGAGAAGACCCGGGTGCTGGCCCGCGACCCCCAGCGGGCCGCCGGCCTGGGTGCGACCGAGGTCGTCCAGGGCGACCTGACCCAGCCCCGGACCCTGCCGGCCGCCCTGGACGGCGTGGACGCGGTCTTCCTGTTCGCCGCCCCCGGCTGCGGGCCCGACCTCGTGGCGGCGGCCGAACGGGCCGGCGTGCAGCGGGTGGTGCTGCTCTCCTCGGACTCGATCGACGACGAGCAGGCCGAGCAGTCCAACCCGATCGCCGCCTACCACGCGGAGATCGAGCGGGCGCTGCGCGGATCCCGACTCGCCTGGACCTTCCTGAGGTCCGGTCACATGGCCATCAACGTGCTGCCCTGGGCCGCCCAGATCAAGGCCGGCGACGTGGTCCGGGCGCCGTACGCCCAGGCGACCAGCGCGCCCGTCCACGAGGCGGACCTGGCCGAGGCCGCCGTCGTCGCGCTCACCGAGCCCGGCCACGAGGGCCGGACCTACCGGCTGACCGGCCCCGACTCGCTCACCTCCGCCGAGCAGTTGGCGCTGATCGGCGCGGCCATCGGGCGGCCGCTGCGGTACGAGGAGCAGACGCCGGAGGCGGCGCGGGAGCAGATGAGCCGGTTCATCCCGCCGTTCATCCTGGACACCCTGATGGCCGGTTCGGCCGCCTCAGTGGGGCGGACGGCCACCGTGCTGCCCACCGTCGAGGAGCTGACCGGCCGCCCGGCCCGCAGCTTCGCGGCCTGGGCCCGGGACCGGGCGGGGGACTTCGCGGCGTAGGCCTCCGCCGGATGCGTGCACCTCGGGGCACGGGGAACCGCGCGAGGCGGGAGGGTACGGGTCCGTTCCTTCCGGTTCGCGCGGTTCCCCGTGCGGTCGTGCCGTCAGGCGTTCATCATCCGCAGCATCTGCCGCCCGCCGGTGCGGAGGAACCGGACCAGGAAGGCCGTGGCGAGCAGCAGGAACGCCAGGTTGAGGTACGTGGTGTAGTCCCAGGAGACGCCCTCGGTCGGGATGGTGGCGTCGGCCCGGTCCGGGATCAGGCCGAGGGCGCCGAAGAGCAGCTCCACGCCGTACCCGGCCGCGACCGTCGCGGTGTAGAAGGTGACCAGCTGGAACAGCGCCGTCCGGGCGGCCGTAGTACTTCCGGTAGATGTTGAGGATCGGCAGGATCAGCAGGTCGGCGAAGATGAAGGAGACCACCCCGCCGAAGCTGATGCCGCCCTTCCAGAGCACCACCGCCAGCGGCACGTCGCCGACCGAGCAGACGAACGAGGCGATCGCCACCAGCGGCCCGACCAGGGGTCCCCAGATCTTGGCGGCCACCGGGTACTCCTCGAAGAAGAACGCCTGCCAGAACGCGTCCGGTACCCAGGCGGCCACCGCTCCGGCGATCAGCAGGGCCGAACACCAGGTCCCGCAGGATGGCCGCCCACTCCATCACGAACACGTGGGAGGTGGCGGTGAACCCCTCGCCGGAGAACAGCCGGCTGCGGAAGCTCCCCTCCCGCCGGATCGACATGTCCATCGCCGTGTGGCCCTCCATCGAGCCGGACCGCCCGCGGGCCGCCTGCCGGCGGGCCTCGGCCAGCAGCGAGGGGCGCAGGAACCGCCGGAAGAGCAGCGCCAGCACCACGATCATCATCGGCCCGCCGACGAACTCCGCGGCGGTGAACTGCCAGCCCATCAGCAGGGCCAGGATGATGCCCAGTTCCACCACCAGGTTGGTGGAGGCGATCTCGAAGGCCATCGCCGCCGTGAAGTCCGCGCCCTTGAGGACCAGCGAGCGGGCCAGCGCCACGGCCGCGTACGAACAGGAGGAGGAGGCCACGCCCAGCCCCGCCGCCACGGTGAGGGTGCGCGGACGGTCGTCGCCCAGCAGCGAGGTCACGGTGGCCCGGTGCACCACCGCCTGGACCACGGCGGACAGCGCGAAGCCCAGGATCAGCGCCCAGAGGATCTCCCAGGTCATCGAGGCGGTGATGGACAGCGCGTGCAGCAGGGCGTCTCCCACGGCGGCCGGTCAGCCCTCGATCAGGGGCCGGGCCCAGCGGGCGAACTCCGCGATGCCGCGCGGCTCCCGGCCGGTCAGCTCCCGGACGCCGTCGGCGACCGCGGCGTGCGCCCCCGCGCGCAGCGCGCCGAACACCGCGACCACCTGCTCGGCGAGCCAGGACGGCAGACCGGCCTGGGCCAGGCCCGCGAGCGCCGCCCCGTCCGCCACCGGTACGTACTCCACCGGGCGGCCGAGCGCCTCGGACAGCCGCCGGGCCACCTCGCCGTAGGTGATCGCCTCCGGTCCGGTGAGCAGGTGGGTGCGGCCCTCGCGGACCCGCGAGGTGAGGACCTCACCGGCCGCCGCGGCCACGTCCCGCGGGTCGGTCATCGCGATGCGGGCCTCGCCCGCGGGCAGGAGGATGCGTCCGTACTCCCGGATGGTGGCGGCCGAGCCGAGCACGTTCGCCATCAGGTGGGCCGACCGCAGGACGACCCAGGGGAGCTCGGCCGCCCGCAGCCGGTCCTCGATCCGGCCGTGCTGGTCGAAGAAGACCGTGGGGGAGCCGGTCTCCGCGCCGATCGTGGACAGCATGACGATCTGGCCCACCCCGGCGTCGGCCGCCGCCGTGATCGCGGCCGAGGCGTGCTCGACCTGCTCGGGGTGGTTCGGGCAGAGCAGGAACATCCGCTCGGCGCCCTCCGCGGCCCGGGCCAGGGACGGCGGGTCCTCGAACGCGCCGACGGCCAGGGCGACCTCCGGGCCGAGCGTCCGGGCGGCCCGGTCCGCGTCCCGGACCAGGGCGCGCACCGGAACCCCGCGCCCGAGCAGCTCCGCGACGACCAGCGGGCCGACATGCCCGGTCGCGCCCGTGACCAGCACCGGTGCCATCGGTTGATCTCCTCGTTCGGTGGTGCGTGTGGTGCGTGTGGTGCCTGTGGTGGTGGTCGGCTCCCGGGGCGTCAGACCGCGTCCGGTCCGCTCCGGGCGGCCGGCTCGGGGGTGGGCGGGACGGCCTCGCGCTCGATCTCGTGCTCCCGGACCAGCCACAGGGCGAGGGCCGCTCCCGCGAAGCTCAGCAGCGCCCCGAGGAAGATCACCGTGTTGAGGCCGCTGAGGAACCCCTCCCGGGCGGCGGTCGAGGCGAGGTCGCGGACCCCGGGCGGGACGAAGGTCAGGGCCTGCTCCAGGTCGCCCGAGGAAGCCGACTCCACCAGCTCGCGCGGCCGGCCGTCCTCCGCCAGCGGGGTCCCGGGGGCCAGCGAGCGGACCTTGTTCACGCCCTGGGCGACCAGGATCGCGCCCCAGACCGCGATGCCCACCGCGATCCCCACCTGCCGGAAGGTGTCGTTGATGCCGGCGGCCATGCCGCTCTTCTCCTTCGGCACCACGCTGACCGCCACGTCCGCGATCACCGGGTTGATCAGCCCGACCCCGGCCCCGGCCACCAGGAAACCGGGCAGCAGGGTGGTCCAGTCGTCGTCGGGGTCGATGCCGCCCATCAGCAGCAGGCCGGTACCGACCGCGGCCAGCCCGACGCCCAGCAGGAACCGGGCCTGCACCCGCGACAGCAGCAGACCCGCGATCGGGGCCACGAAGAAGCTCAGCAGGGTGATCGGCAGGTACCGCACACCGGCCTGGAACGGCGTCAGCCGCAGGTAGTTCTGCAGGTAGAGGGTGGTGTACAGGAACAGGGCGAACAGCGAGCCGGACACCGAGAACGCCGCCAGCTGGACCCCCGTGAACGCGCCCCGCTGGAACAGGCCCAGCGGCAGCATCGGCTCCGGCACCCGCAGCTCGATCAGCACGAACAGGGCCATCAGCACCGCGGCCCCGGCGAACAGGCCGATGATCAGCGGGCTGCTCCAGCCCTCCGCGTTGCCCCGGACCAGCGCCAGCACCAGCAGGAACAGCGAGCAGCTGAAGGCGGCCACGCCCGCCCAGTCCACCCGGGTGGCGTTCGGGTCCCGGCTCTCGCGGAGCCTGGTGTAGGTGACCACCAGCGCCGCGACGCCGATCGGGATGTTCAGGTAGAAGATCGACTCCCAGCCCAGCGAGTCGGTCAGCGTGCCGCCGATCAGCGGCCCGACCGCAACCGCCACACCGATGGTCGCGCCGTACAGGCCCATCGCGGTGCCGCGCTCGCGTCCGGCCGGGAACTCCTGCGCCACCAGGGCCAGCGACACCGCGAACATCACCGCGCCGCCCACGCCCTGCACCGCCCGGGCCAGGTTGAGCATGGTCGGATTCTGCGCCAGGGCACAGAACAGCGACGCCGCCGTGAAGATCACCAGGCCGGCGGCGAAGGCCCGCCGCCGGCCCAGCCGGTCCGCCAGCGAGCCCGCGGTCAGCACCAGCGCCGCCAGGGTGAGGGTGTACGCGTCGAAGACCCACTGCAGGTCGCTGAAGCTCGCGTTGAGGTCCTTGCGGATCGACGGCAGGGCCACGTTCACGACCGTGATGTCGAGCAGCAGCATGAAGGTCGCTACGGAGACGGCGATGAGGGTCCACCACTTGCGTTCCACGAAGCCGCTCTCCTCGTCGCGCGGGCCGGGCGGCGCCCACCCGTGGAACGACACGGTAAGCACGGCGGCGCCCCGGACGGCGGTACCGACACATGGGCGGATGGGGGACCCGTGCGGCCGGGGTCGGGGGCTTCGCGGCCGGGGTCGGGGCGCTCGGCTGCGTCGGCCGGTCCGGCTACCGGGGTTCGAGGACGACCCAGACCTGGCCGGGGTGGAAGGGCATCCGCTGGCCCGCGAAGGTGAACTCGGTGCCGGCCGCCGGGTCCGGCCGGGACCAGCTGCCCTGGTACGCCATGCCGTCCCGGAGGACCACCGCCTCGCCCGAACCCACCGTCGGCGCGTACGGCACCAGCTGGCCCGCGGAGTCCTTGAGCCCCATCGGCGAGGTCGTCCCGGCCACCTTCTGCACCACGATGGTCGGCGCGCCCAGCCGTCCGGCGTCCCGGGTGGCGCCGGGCCGGCCGTCCATCGACACCAGGTACCGGCCCTCCTCGGGGGACCAGGTGAAGGTGAAGGTCGCCGCCGGCATCCGGGCCGTGAACGACTGCGTGGGCACCCCGCCGGCCGGGGCGTCGCCGAAGCGGAAGCCCACGTCGCGGGCGGGCGCCGAGTCCGGCAGCGCCGCCAGCACCTCGGAGGGCACCACGTACTCGTTGTACGGCGCCACGTTCTCACTGCCCCGGAAGAAGGCGCCGCCCACCTCCGCCGGCGAGGCGTTGTACACGTCCGCGGCCGCCAGCACCGGCAGGAACCTGCTCTGCGCTCCGGAGTAGACGAAGTCCACCTTGCCGTACTGCTGGAGCAGGGGGAGGTCGGTCTCCCGGGCACTGCGGACCGGTCCGATGGTGTCCCGGGCGGGCAGGTGGCCCGAGTCGAACACGGCGAGGAAGCGGGAGATGCCGCCCTCCACCTCGATCGCGTACACCACGTCCGCGGAGTTCAGGCCGGTCTGGGGACGGGCGTTGACGACGTTGTCCACCTTTACGGCCAGGATCCGGCCCGTTTCGCCGGGCAGGCCGGTCAGGGGGGAGACGCCGGGGGTGGGGGTTCCGGTGTCCCCGGTGGGGCCCGGGGTCCCCTGCGGGGACTCGGGGGTGGCCGCCGCGGTGGTGGGGGAGGGGGCGGCGGGGGAGCGGGCGGGGCCGCCGGCGGTGAGGACCGCCGCCAGGACCACGGCCAGCAGCGCCGCGCAGCCGGCGATCAGGACGGCGGCTGCCCGCTGCCCGGAGGACGCGGTGTCCCACCGCGCGCGTACCCGTTCGAACGCATTCATGTCCCGGCTCACCTCCGCGCCCCGACGATCCGGGCCCCGGCACTCCCCAAGACGCACCCACGGTCCTCCCCGGTTCCCCAGTCTCTCCCGCCGGCCCCCGGGCAACCACCAGAGGCGCAACTGGGCAACACCAGGGGCGCGTGGGGGCACCTCCCAGCCGCCAAGGCTGGGGGAGAACTGCGCGAGAACCATGGGCGGCGTCGCGGTCCGGGTCGGTGATCGGCAACGTGGGTGGGGCCCCGGCGTGGGGCGGGCCGCCCTTCCGGGGGAGGGGCGACCCGAGGGGGTGGGGTGTCAGCGGGCGGTCTTGGTGAGGCCCTTGTCGAAGGCGGCGAGGCCGTTGGCCCACAGCTGGTCGACGCGCCGCTTCTCGTTGGTGTTCGGGTACGGGTTGGTGCAGGAGGTGCCGGGTCCGCCGCCGGACATCAGCTCGCTGCACGGGCCGGAGTAGTGGTCGGGCAGGCCGAGCACGTGGCCGGTCTCGTGGGCGGTGACCCGGGTGGAGTCGTACTGCTGGTTCTGCCGGTAGTCGAGGAAGATGTAGCCGCGGCCGTGTCCGTCGGTGCTGGCGTAGGAGCCGCGGGAGTCGTTGCCCTCGTAGTAGCGGAAGTCGGCGTTGCTGCCGGAGCGCAGTTGGACGTTGCGCACGGAGCTGTTCCAGATCTGGGCGCTGCGGGAGATCTGGGTGCGGAAGGTGGGGGCGCTGCTGGCGTCGTAGGTGACGTAGACGGTCTGGATGAAGGGGTTGGCGGCCTGCTTGGCCAGCGCGGACTTCATGACGGCCTGGTGGAAGGCCTGGATGTCGGCCTGCTCGGCCGCGGAGCCGGAGTACGAGCCGGCGGTGTAGCCGAACTCCGGGGCGGGGGAGGCCGCGGAGGCGGGGGTGGCGGCGAGTCCGGCGGCGAGTGCGACGCCGAGGGCAGCCGAGAGCACGGTCACGGAGCGGTTCATGGGGGACTCCTGTCCGGGTGTCCCGGGGCGGATTTGGGGGGCGCCCCGGAACGCGGATGAACTGGATGCACCGAGCTTCGGCCAGTACGGCGGGCCGGCGGATGATGCCAACCGGCGATAGCGCCGCTCAATATCCGGGTCAATATCCGTACCGTGCACGCTTGTTGACAAACTGTCATGTACTTGGCGAATAGGTGTCGGCGCGGTTATGCTCCCCGGGTGGAGCTCGACGTCAGACACCTCCGCGTGCTGTGTGCGATCGCGGACAGCGGCAGCGTGCGTAAGGCGGCGCGTCAGCTCGGCATGACCCAGCCCTCCCTGACCACCCAGCTCCGCCGGATCGAACGGGCCATCGGCGGCGAGCTGTTCACCCGCGAACGGACCGGGAGCCGCCCCACGGCGCTCGGCCACACCGTGCTCTCCCGGGCCCGTCCGGTCATCGCCGAACTCGCCGAACTCGTCGCCGCCGCCCGCCGCGAGGCCGCCGGCGCCGAGCGACGCCGGCTGCGGATCGGCAGCGTCGGCAGCCGCGCGGTCGCCGCCTGGCTGCGCCGCGTCCACACCCGCCTGCCGGACACCGACACCACCATCCACATCGACATCTCGGCCAACAACCTGCTCCGGATGGTCGCCGCCGACGAGATCGACGTGGCTTTCGTGCACGAGAGCGAGGGCTTCCCGCTGCGCGTCCCCGCCGACGCCCAGCACCGGGTGGTGATCGCCCGGGAGCCGCAGTTCGTCGCGCTGGCCGCCGGACACCCCGCCGCCCGGCGGCCGGTGGTCAGCCTGGCCGACCTGGCCGGGGACACCTGGATGGTCGACCCCACCGCCGACCACGAGTACGCGGCGATGCGCCGGGCGTTCGCCGAGGCGGGGCTCAACCCTCGCGTCGTCCAGGTCCGGGACAACGCCACGGCCGACGAGCTGGTCGCCGCCGGCGAGGCCGTCCGCCCCTGCCAGCCCACCTCGATCCCGGGCGCGGGGGCGGTGGTCCGGCCGGTGCACGGCGATCCGCTGGCCGTCCGGCTGCTGCTGGCGTGGCGCCCCGGCGCCCTCAGCGCACCCGCCCTGGACGCCCTGCACTCCGACCTGTGCTCCGCCTACCTGGACCTGGCCCGGGTGAACCCGGCGTACCGGGCGTGGCTGCTCCAGCACAACCGGACGCTGCGGCATCTGGTGGCGCCGCCGCTGGCCGGCTGACCCGCACCGTCACGGCCTGCCGACCACCGTGGCGAGACGCGGGGTTGGCAGGATGTCAGACACCGGTCCGGTCCCGTGGGCATGCGGGGCCGGACCGGGACCGGGCCCCCGCGAGGGGCGGGGGCCCGGTCAGGTCGTCACCGGCGTCAGCGTTACCGGCCTCAGCGCGGGGTGCCGAAGTCCTGGGTCCACCAGGGGCCGCCGGGTCCGAGGTGCACGCCGATGCCCAGTTCGGTGAAGTTGCAGTTGAGGATGTTGGCCCGGTGGCCGGGGCTGTTCATCCAGCTGTTCATCACCGCCGCGGCGTCCTTCTGGCCGCGGGCGATGTTCTCGCCCCAGCGGCTCCAGCGGTACCCGGCCCGCTCGATGCGCGGCTGCGGGCCCTCGCCGTCCGGGTTGGTGTGGTCGAAGAACCCCCGGGCCGCCATGTCGTCCGAGTGCGCCTGGGCGGCCGCGTCCAGCTGCGCGTTGCCCTTCACCGGGCTGCAGCCGTTGCGGCCGCGCTCCTGGTTGACCAGGTCGAGCACCTGCTGCCGGATCGCGTCCACGCTCTTGCCGCTGGGGCTGCCCGGCAGCGCCTTGGGGGCGGCCGGGCCGGTGGCCGGGGCGGTGGTGGTGGCGGCGGAGGGCGCGGCCGCCGGGGAGCCTGAGGCGCTGGGCGCCGGGGAGGCGGTGGGCGTCGCGGTCGCGGAGGCGTTCGGCGAGGGGGCGGTCGCCGTACCGTCCACCGCCGGTGCCTCGGTCGCCGCCGCGGCGACTTCCAGCGGGGCCGGCGGCTCGGCCACGCCGCCCGAGCCGCCGGGCGGGTCCAGCAGGCCGCTGGCCATCACCCCGGCCGCCGCCACGGTCAGCACGAGCGCGCCGGTCACCACGGCCTTGCCACGCCGCTTCGGGGCGGCCCTGCGTCTACCGCCGCGCCCCGGGCCGTTCCCCGCCCGGCGCTGCGCCCGCGGCACCCGCGGGCCGTACGCGGAGACCCGGGCGAGCACCTCGCGCTCGTCCTCCTCCGGGACGGGCACCAGGGCCAGACCGGCCAGCAGCCCCTCGGCGGGCAGCAGGCCGTCCCGCAGGTACGAGCACCCGGCGCAGTCGCGGGCGTGCTGGGCGACCAGCTTGCGCCACGGGGCGCTCGGTATGCCGTCCCAGCCGGCGAGGGCCTGGCCGAGCCACGGGCAGAGCGGCGTCATCGCCAGGGCCCGGACCACCACCCGGGAGATGTCCAGCCGGCCCCGCATCTTCTGGACCCGGGACGCCGCCTGCTCGGCCGACAGCTCCAGCGCCGCGCTCAGCTCGGACCGGGTGATGTGCCCGGAGGCCTCCAGCCACCAGAGGGCCAGCAGGTCCCGGTCCCCCTCGTCCAGCCAGCGGGTGGCCTCGGCCAGCTCCCGGTGCTGGTCGTACAGGCCCAGCTGGACGATGGTCAGGTTCACGAAGTCCGAGCCGGGATCCTGGGCGCCGGTGAGGCCCGACAGCGGGTCGAACGGGTCGGCGGGCCCGGCGGTCTCCCGGGCGTGGCGGACCCGGCTCACCGCGAGCGCCAGCAGCCACGGCCGGAACCCGGCGGGGTCGCCGAGTCCGGGCAGGCCGTCCACGGCGCGCCGCGCGGTCTCCCGGACCGCGTCGGCGCTGCCCGGGCGGCCCGACAGCGCCCGGCCGACGACGTTGTGGACCAGCGGGAGGTGTCCGCCGATCAGCTCGGCCGTGGCCTCGCCGTCGCCCGTCCACGCCCGCTCGACCAGTGCCGTGGTGCGCTCACCGTCCATTGCGGTCCACCCTCTGTGTCAGCCGTTCCGGTACTGCCCTACGCCTGGGGAGATCCGGCGGGTGACCGCCGATAACGAAAACCTGACCGAAAGCCCACCCGGTTCGCAGCGGATCCCGGTGGACCTTCGCGGAACCGTGGCCACCCTCACCCCGAACCGTCACACCCGGCACGTGGTCCGGCGCATTCGGTGACCCGCAGCGTACGCCCAGCGCCCGGGCGGTTTCCGGGCTCCCCCCGCGTACGCCCCGGCACGGCGAATTTCGGATGCGCGAGGGGAGGGGAATCGGCCACCCTGGCGCGATGGCGGGATCGATGATGACGACGGCGGCCGAGGGCGCGGCCGCGGGACTGGGCGTGGCGATGCCCCTGGGCGCGATCGGCGTCCTGCTGCTCCAGGAGGGCCGGCGCGGCTGGCGCACCGCCGCGAGCGCGGCCGCCGCGGTGGCCGCCGTGGACGGTGCGTACGCGGCGGTGGCCGTGCTGGTCGGGCCGCAGGTGGCCCGGGCGCTGGACGGCTGGCAGGGCTGGGTCCGGCTGGTCTCCGCCGTGGTGCTGGCGGTGATCGCCGCTCGTGGGCTGCTGTCGCTGCGGCACCCCGCCGGCGGCCCGGACGGCCCGGACGGCTCGGTCGGGTCGGCGGGCGACCGCAGCGGGCCCGGGCGGGCGTTCGTCCGGTTCGCGCTGCTCACCCTGGTCAACCCGCTCACCGCGTTGTACTTCACCGCCCTCACCACGGCCCGGGGCGACGCCGGCGGAGGCCCGGTCTACGTGGCCGCGGTGTTCGCCGCCTCGCTGCTGTGGCAGCAGCTGCTGGCCGGTGCCGGCGCGCTGGCCGGCGCCCGGCTCGGGCCCCGGGCCCGCCGCCTCACCTACGCCACCGGCTACGGGCTGGTCGGCTTCCTCGCCCTCCGGCTGGCGTGGCCGGGCTGACCGGTGCGCCCGGTGGACGCCCGGTTGCGCGGGTCGACCGGACGGGTTCGTTTGACGGCCGGTCAGTGCCTCCCAATAATCATGCCGCCGACAGGTTTTGATCACGGGGGTGAGCCATGAGCGGCGAAGGTTTCCACGCGGACCCACGGTCCATCAACGGCAACGCCCATCTCCTGGTGGAGATCGCCGGCCTGCTCCGGCAGGGCCGGCCCGACCAGGACACCGGCACCCTGACCCGGGTCCCGCACACCCATCCCGAGGTGGCCGCCGAAGCTGGCCGGTTCGCCGCGTTCGCCGGCGACCAGTACGGCGACCTGGTGGTGCTGCTGACCGCGCTGTCCACCGCCCTGCGGACCACCGCAGGCCACTACACCGAGGTGGACCGGCGGACCGAGGAGGACTTCTGGGCCTTCCTGGAGCAGTCCTCGCTCCGCCCGGCCCGGGCGGCCGGCCGATGACCTACGCCGCCGAGGTCCAGTACCTGGTCGACTGCAACCCCGCCCTGGTGGAGCGGAACGCCGCCGAGCACCGCCGGATCGCCGACCTGCTGCGCTCCGCCACGCCGTCCGTCCGCCGCGCCGAGCAGGTCGAGTGGACCAGCCGCGCCCGGGCCGGTTACGAGGCCCGGCTGCGCGACGTCCACGGCCTGGTCGACGGGCTGGCCGAGGGCTACGACGCGGCGAGCCGCGCGCTGCTCGGGTACGCCGACGCGCTGGAGACCGCCCAGGCCCAGCGCCGTACCGGCCGGGAGTACGAGCAGGAGCTGGCCGCCCTGTGCGACCGGGCCCGGTTCGGCAGCGGCGACGAGCCGATGCGCCGCTGGGAGGACCTGCGCGAGACCACCGGGCTCCTCGACTGGATGTCCGACCTGTTCAGCGACCCGGACGCGGTCCGCGAGCAGGCGGAGGACCGGTACGCCCGGACCTCCGCCGCGTTCGCGCAGGCGCTGCGCACCGAACAGGAGGCCCGCGGCCGGTGCGTCGCCGCGCTGAAGGCGGCCACGGCCCGGGTGCCGGAGTTCCGGACCGGCTTCAAGGACGCCGCCGCGCTGGTCGAGCGGATCGGCCGGCTGGGCGTGCTCGACGGCGAGGCGGCCGAGGCCGCCCACGACCCGCTGACCCGGCTGGCCGGCACCGGGGTGAAGGCGGACACCGCGCCCACCGTCGGCCCCCGGGCCGCGGTCTCGCCGGCCCTGACCCGGATCAGGTCGCTGCTGGCCGACCTGCCCGAGGGCGCCGGCAACAACTACTGGCTGCCGTCCGACAGCGACGACAGCCGCCGCCGGTGGATCGCCGCCAACCGGCCGCTGCTGCGGGCCGCGGCCGCCGAGAGCGGCCTGCCCGTCGACATGCTCGCCGGGATCGCCTGGCAGGAGGTGGAGGGCGACCCGGCGGTGGTGGACGACATCGCGTACCACGTCCGTCGGCTGGGCTCCGACGCGGCCGCCGACAAGACCTCGGTCGGGCCGCTGTCCATCCAGGTCCGCCGGGCGGCCGAGGTGCTGGGCTACGACCCGGCGCACCTGACCGAGGCCCAGCGGCACGAGGTGGTCTCGGCGGCCCGGGAGCCGGGCCAGAACATCTTCATCACCGCCCGCTACCTGGCCCAGCTCAAGGCGGAGAGCGGCTTCGCCGCGGTCGAGCCCGGCCGGATGACCGAGGACCAGTACCAGGAGCTGGCGGCCCGCTACAACGGCGGACCGTACTGGGAGAGCGAGCACGCCCAGGCGTACGGCCGCTCCTTCCGGGAGCGGCGCACGCTGGTCAAGGAGGCCCTGGCCGGGTAGCGGGCCGGAACCGGTCCGCCACCCGGCCCGCGCCGGTTACCGTCGTAGGAGCGGCGGCCCGTCACCGGGCCGGCCGCCCGACGCTCGCACCCCGGGAGGCCACCCGTGAGGAACCCGTACATGGCCCGCGGCCAGGACCCGGCCGGCTGGGTCACCGAGACGTTCCCCGGACCGCTGCGCCGGGCACTGGAGCAGCACGGCGGCGTCCCGCACACGGTCCGGGCGGTGGTGGCCCGGCAGCTGCCGCTGCGGACGGCCGAGCAGCTGCGGGAGCGGATCGAGCGGCGCTGGTACGAGCGGTACGCCCACCTGCCGGGCCAGGAGCTGCTGGACCGCGCCGACGAGATCGCGGTGGAGCTGGTGCGGGAGCCGGGCTGCGAGATCTCCAACCGGTGCGAGGACGGCTGGCTGCTGGACGAGGAGGCGATCTGCGCATGGTGCCAGCCCAGCGGGACGGTCTTCGACGTGCGGGAGCCGGACCTGGCCGGCGGCCGCCGCTCCAGCCCCGAGACGGTCTCCCGGATGGCCGCCGAGATCCGCGCCTCGATGCGGGCCGGCCGCCGCTACCGCCCCCAGCGCCCCTGAGGTCAGGACGGACCCGCCGCCGCGGCGCGCTTGATCGCCTCGCGGATCCGCCAGTACGTGCCGCAGCGGCAGACGTTCTCGATCCGGTCGATGTCGGCGTCCGTGGGGTTCGCGGTGCGGCGCAGCAGGGCGACCGCGGTCATGATCTGGCCCGGCTGGCAGAATCCGCACTGGGCGACGTCGCAGTCCAGCCACGCCTGCTGCACCGGGTGCAGGGTGTCGCCGTCGGCGAGGCCCTCGATGGTGGTGACCTCGCGCCCGGCGCAGTCCGCGACGGGCACCACGCAGGGCTGGATCTCCGCGCCGTCCAGGTGGCTGGTGCAGGCGCGGCACACGCCCACCCCGCAGCCGTACTTGGGGCCGGTGACGCCGAGCTTGTCGCGCAGCACCCACAGCAGCGGCATGTCGTCGGGGGCGTCCACGGTCACGGACCGGCCGTTGAGGACGAAGGTGTGAGCGGTCATCGGGCCGGTCCTCAGAAGTCGAGCGGGAAGCTGCGGGGGCGGGTGCCGGTGGCCCGGGCGTAGGCGTTGGCGACGGCGGCGGCCGCGGCGGGCACCCCGAGTTCGCCGGCGCCGCCGGGCGGGCCGGAGGGCGGCAGCAGGTGCACCTCGAAGGCGGGCGGGCTGTGCCGCTGCCTGGCGTAGTGGAAGTCGGCGTAACTGCCCTCGCGGACGGCGCCCTTGTCGATGTGCAGGCCGGCCTGCAGGGTCACCGAGATGCCGTCGACCACGGCGCCCATGAGCTGCGCCTCCAGGCCGCGCGGGTTGACGGCCCGGCCGACGTCGGCGGCCACCACCGCCTTGGTGACCCGGGGGTGGGCCGCATCGGTGCAGTCGATCTCGACCAGGCAGGCGACGCTGGAGCGGTGCTCCTCGTGGAAGGCGATGCCCTGGGCCTGCCCGGGCGGCATCGGGCGGCCCCACCGCCCGGCCGAGGCGGCCTTGTCGAGCACGGCCCGGCCGGTGGCGCTCGCCATCCGGGCGCGGCGGAAGGCCACCGGGTCCTGCCCGAGGGTCCGGGCCAGCTCGTCCGCCATGACCTCGTCCGCGACCCGGACCATGCCGGAGTAGACGGACCGCCAACTGCCGGTCGGGAAGGGCAGGTCCACCTCGGCGAGCAGCTGGGTGGTGACCCCGTACCCGTACGGGAGCTTCTCGGTGAGCAGGAAGAAGCCCTGGGCGAGGCTGAGCCCGGCGACCTGGAGGTCGAACCCGGCGGCGGTGAGCGCCTCGCCGAGGCCGTGCCGGAAGTCGGTCTTCACGGTGGCGACCCGGTGCTCGTAGGTGAGCACCTGGCCGAGCGCGTGGGTGGCGCGGATCCGGTGGTGGCTGGCGGGGCGCATCCGGCCGTGCCGCATGTCGTCGTTGCGGGTCCACATCAGCTTGACCGGGCGTCCCGCGGCGCGGGAGATCCGGGCGGCCTCCAGCGCGGCGTCGAAGAACAGCCGGCGCCCGAACGAGCCGCCGGCCCGCACCACGTGCACGGTCACCCGGTCGACGGGGAGGCCGAGTTCGGCGGCGATGGTCTGCTGGGCGACGATCGGCGACTGGGCGGCGAACCAGATCTCCGCCCGGTCGGCCCGGACGTCGGCCACGGCCGTGAGCACCTCCATCGGCGCGTGGCCGACGAAGGCGAAGGCGAACTCGGCGTCCACCGTGAGGGTGAGCAGCGGCGGCACCACGAACGGCGGGTGGGCGGCCCGCAGCCGGGCCCGGACGTCGGCGTCGGAGTACGCGGCGGCCGGGCCGGGCGCCCAGTCGACCTTCAGCGCGGCCTTGGCCTTCAGCGCCTGGTCGAAGGTCTCGGCCAGCACGGCGACCCCGGTGGCCACCTTCACCACGCCGAGCACCCCGGGCATCGCGGAGGCGGCCGAGGCGTCGTACGAGCGGACCGTGCCGCCGATGGTGGGCGGGCGCGAGACCACGGTGGGCACGGCCCCGGGGACGTCCAGGTCGCCGGCGTACCGCGCCCGGCCGGTGACGATGTCCCGGGCGTCGATCCGCCCGGTGGGCCGGCCGACCAGGCGTTGGCGCTCGGGCGGCTTGGGCCGTACGGGGACCTCCGGCACCAGCACCCCGGCCGCGGCCACGGCCAGCGACCCGTAGTCCGCGGTCCGGCCGTCGGGGGCGACCACCGCGCCGTCCCGGGTCTCCAGCTGCGCGGCGGGCAGGTCGAACCGGTGGGCGGCCGCCGTGACCAGCCGGGCCCGGGCGGCCGCGGCGGCGGCCCGGACCGGGTCGTACAGCGAGCGCACCGAGTTGGAGCCGCCGGTGAGCTGGTTGAACAGCAGCTCCGGGCGGGCCGGGGAGAGCGGGACGTCCACGTCCTCCAGCCGGGCGTCCAGCTCGTCGGCGACCAGCATCGCCATCGCGGTGGTGAGTCCCTGGCCGACTTCGGCGCGGGGCAGCTCCAGCACCACCCGGCCGGCCTCGGTGACCTCCAGCACCAGCAGGTGCGCGGTGGGGGCGCCGGCCAGGATCAGGGCGTCGCCCAGGTCGAGCAGGTCCGGGACGCCCGGCAGGGCCGCCGCGGGCGGGGTGTCCAGGGCGAGCCCGGCGCCGACGGCGAGCGCGGGGGCGGCGACCAGGTAGGTGAGGAAGCGGCGGCGGCCGACGGACTTCGGGCTGATCAACGACCCCTCCCGGGCGCGCGGGCGCGGGCCGCCGCGGGTGTGCCGGCCGTCACGCCGAGTGGTGCGAGGCGAGCATAGGGAGAAGCTACTGGTGGGTCAACATACGGCGGAAGGAGTTCCGGCGCCGGTCCTGGGCCGCTCAGTCGGCGGCCGGCAGCAGCTCCTCCACCGCACTGGTGCCGCGGCCCTCGCGGGACTCCCACGCCCAGGTCTCGTCCAGCCGCAGCCGCCCGTCCGGCAGCCGGGTCAGGGTGCTCACACACCGGCCGCCACTGGTCTCGCCGGCCCGGTTGAGCTGCACGTAGCGGAACGCCACGGTGTCGCCGAGCCGGGTGCCCACCAGGTGGCCGTGGACGACCTCACCGCCGGTGTACGCGGCCCACACCCGGCCGTCCAGCTCCCGGTAGTGGAACCGGGTGTCCGGGTCCACCTCGCCGTCGTCGGCGCGGGCGACCGGCGCGAACACCAGTCCGTCGAGCGAGGGCAGCATGGGCGGCTCCTTCCAGCGAGGTTCCCGGTGGAGGGCCCAGTCGATCACGAGATCCGCCGGTCGGGCGGGGTGCTTCCGGATACTGGGACGGGCGCGGTGCGCGCGGCCTCACAGGTAGTCCTCCAGCCGGGCGAGCGCGAAGCCCTGTGCGGTGACCGTGTCCAGGACCCGGCGGAGCATCTCCGGCATGGTGCCCTTCCAGTCCCCGGCCCCGCGGAAGTGGGTGAGGATGATGTCCCCCGGATGGAGCTTCTGGTCCGCGTACCGCCACTCCATCCGGTCCGGGAAGGCCTCCTCGTTCCACAGCGGCAGGGCCGTGATCCCGCACTCCCGGGCCACGGTCAGCGTGGCGTCGGTGTACTCGCCGTACGGCGGGCGGAACAGCGTCGGGCGGACGCCGAACTCGGCCTCCAGCCGGTCCTGCTGGCCGCATATCTCGCGGCGCTGGCCCGCGGCGTCCAGCCGGCGCAGGTCCGGGTGGGTGAGGGTGTGGTTCTGGATGCCCGCGCCCTGGTCCCGCAGGGCGCGGAAGTAGCCGTAGTCCGACCGCGCCAGGTAGTCCGACAGGAAGGCGCTCAGCGGAACACCCAGCTCACCGGCCATCCGGCGGAACTCCGGGTCCTTCTCGGCGCCGTCGTCCACGGTCAGGAACACCACCCGGGCGGCGGTCGGCACCCGGTAGACCACCGGCGGCAGGCCGGGCCGGGTCTTCACCCCGGGCTGCTCCACCAGCGCGGGCTTGACGGCGGGCGCCGGGGGCGCGGGCAGCGGCGCGGCCGCCAGCCCCCAGCGCTGGGCCACCGCCAGGGACTGATGCGCGGCCAGGTCGCGGCGGGCCTGTGCGGCCTGGCGCTGCTCCTGCTGGCGTGCGGCCCGGACGGGTGCGCCCTGCTGCGCTCCCTGCGCCGGCTGCGCGCCCTGCGCGGCAGCGGCTGCGGCGGCAGCTTGGGCGGTGGGTGCGGCGGGCGGTCCGGCGGGGACCGGACCGGTCTCCGGGGCCGCGGTGGGGGCGGCACAGCCGGCCAGCAGGAGGGCCAGGGCTATCCACCCGGCGGGCGCTCGACGGCGCCCCGAGGACGACGATATCGGCATACCGGCCGATGATCCCCAGGCCGTGGCGCCACCAACCACGCCGTACCCGTTCGGCGCAGGCCTCGGCGGACGGGAGCACACAGGGCGCACAGCCGTCCACCGGATGCTCCCGCACGCCCCCGTCTGATCCGCCGTCACCCGGGCGGAGCCCCCGGGCCGTCTGCCACCGTGAGCCGACCGCCGGGACGGTGCCCGGGCCCGCGACCACCGGGTCGGCGCACCGCACCGGCGGCGGAACGGCACACGACCGCGCGGCCCCGGACGACCCGGCGGCCGCAGACCCGAGGGAGGGCCATGGCACGCCGCTGGCTGGTGACGGGATGCTCGTCCGGACTGGGATCGGCCCTGGCGGCCGCCGCGGCCGAGGCCGGGGACACGGTGCTCGCCACCGCCCGCAAGCCGGCCGCCCTGGACGACCTGGTCAAGGCCCACCCCGACCGCGTCCTCACCGCCGCCCTGGACGTCCGCGACCCCGAGCAGTGCGAGGCCGCCGTGCAGACCGCCGTCGACCGGCTGGGCGGCGTGGACGTGCTGGTCAACAACGCCGGCAGCGGGCTGTTCGGCGCCGTGGAGGAGGTCGCCGACGAGGAGCTCCGCGAGCAGCTGGAGACCCTCCTGGTCGGCCCCTGGCGGCTGTCCCGGCTGGTCCTCCCGGTGATGCGGGCCCAGGGCGGCGGCCACATCGTCAACGTCTCCTCGATCGCCGGCCGGACCGCCTTCCCCGGCCTCGCCGCGTACGTCACCGGCAAGCACGCCCTGGAGGGGATGAGCCAGGCGCTGGCCGCCGAGGTCGGGGCGTTCGGCGTCAAGGTCAGCGTGATCGAGCCCGGCGGCTTCGCCACCCGGTACGGAGCGTCGCTGGCCGAGACCGCGCTGCGGCTGCCCGCCTACCGCGAGGCGACCGCGCTGATGCGCGAGCAGCTGCGCGGCATGGCGGAGAACACCGGGCTCAGCCGGCCCGAGGAGTTCGCCGAGCTGGTCCTCGCCCTGGTCGCCGCCGACCCCGCCCCGCTGCGCGTCCCGGTCGGCGTGGGCGCCTTCGAGCTGCTCGCCGCCGCCGAGGAGGCCGCCCGCACCGATCTGGCCGCCGCCCGCGCCCTGGTCCTGGGCGAGGACTGACCCGGGTACGGCCGGGTCGCTGATCCACCGGGTTGACACCCCCAGCGACCCGGCGTACAGAAAAAGACATGCGCCAGGGTGAGTCGGGGGACCAGCACGGCCCGCCCCCGACCGAGGGCAGCGGCCCGACCGAGGGCGACGGGACGGTCGTCGGCGACGGCCGTCCCCTGTGGCGCTCCGCCGTCGAACGGGACCTGGCCGACACCCTGCTGCGCACCGTCCGCGGCGCCTCCGCCTACGGCGGCGTGCTCTACCTGCGCTCGGCCGACCGCCGGTCGCTGGTGGTGAGCGCCGTCGTGGGCGTGCCGCTGCACCTGATCAGCGGTTTCCGGCGGATCCCGGTGGCCGCCCCGCTGCCCCCCGCGGAGGCGTACCGGACCGGCCGGACGATCCTGCTCGGCGACGCCGACGAGACGATGCGCCGCTACCCCCGGCTCGCCGTCGGCCTCCCGTACGTGTACGCCACCGGCTACACCCCGCTGATCGCCGGCGACCGGACCTTCGGCGCCCTGGCGGTGCTCTGGCCGTACGACGCCGGCGGGCCGCCGACCACCGCCCGGCGGCAGCTGCGCTCGGCCGCCAACCGGATGGCCGCCGCGCTCGCCCCGTACGGAGACGAGGTGGCCGCGGAGGGCGACCCGGCCGTCGTCCCGCTGCCGCTCGCGGACGGCTTCGGCAGCCGGGTCGGCCTGTTCGAGTGGGACCTCGACGGCGGGCGGCTGACCGTGGACGACGAGCTCCGCGAGATCCTCGGCCTGGACGACGCCTTCGACGGCCGGGCCGCCACCCTCACCGAGCGGCTCGCCCCGGAGGACGTCCCGCTGCTGCACGACGCGGCCCGGCGGGCGGCGTACCAGGGCGAGCCCTTCGCCCGGCAGGTCCGGGTGCGCGACGCCCGCGGCGGCTACCGCACGGTGGAACTGCGCGGCCGGGCCCTGGCCGGCTCCGCCACCCTGGTGGTCGCCGTCCTCGACACCAGCGCGCACACCGCCGCCGCGGCCGCCGTGGAACGCCTCCGCGACGGCGTCTTCGCCCTCGACGCCGACGGCCGGGTCACCTACGTCAACCGCAGCGCCGAACTGCTGCTGGAGGCCGGCCGGGCCCAGCTGCTCGCCCGGCACCCCTGGGACGTGCTGCCCTGGCTCGCCGACCCGGCCTACGAGGACCGCTACCGGGCCGCCATGCTCTCCCAGCAGCCCACCGCCTTCCTCGCCTGCCGCCCGCCCGACGGCTGGCTCGCCTTCTCCCTCTACCCGGACGCCCACGGCCTCACCGGCCGGATCATCCCCGCCGGCGAGCCCGGCGGCCACCACCGCACCCTGCCGGAGGCCCGCCCGCCACCCCCGCCAGCGTCGGCGCCACCTACCACCTGCTCCAGCTCGCCAGCGCCCTCACCGAGGCGGTCACCGTCCGCGAGGTCTGCGACTGCGTGATCGACCAGATCCTGCCCGGCTTCGGCGGCCAGGAGATGGCCCTCTACCTGGCCCGCGGCGGCCGGATGCACCTGATCGCCGAGAGCGGCTACCCCGACGGCTTCCTGGACCCCTTCGAGGGCACCCCGGTCCGCGCCCGGCTCCCGGGCACCGAGGTGTTCGCCACCGGCGCGCCCGCCTTCTTCGAGAACGAGCGCGAACTCACCGCCGCGTACCCCGGCATCCCGAAGGACCAGATGCGGGCCTGGGCCTTCCTCCCGCTGATCGCCTCCGGCCACCCCGTCGGCAGCTGCATCCTCGGCTTCGACCAGCCCCGCGCCTTCACCACCGAGGACCGCTCGGTGCTCACCGCCCTCGGCGGCCTGATCGCCCAGGCCCTGGAGCGGGCCCGCCTCTACGACGCCGAGTTCGCCCTCGCCCGCGGCCTCCAGCAGGCCCTGCTGCCGCACCGCCTGCCCGCCGTCCCCGGCCTCGCCAACGCCGCCCGCTACCTGCCCGGCACCCGCGGCATGGAGATCGGCGGCGACTGGTACGACGCCATCCCCGGCACCCGCGGCCTCTACCTGGTCATCGGCGACGTCGAGGGCCACAACGTCGGCGCCGCCGCCACCATGGGCCAGCTGCGCTCCGCCGTCCGCGCCTTCGCCACCGGCGGCAGCCCGCCCGAGGTCGTCCTGGCCCGGACCAACCAGCTGCTGCTCGACCTGGACGCCGGCCTGCTCGCCAGCTGCTGCCTGCTCCAGCTCGACCCGGTCTCCGGACACGCCCGCGGCGTCCGGGCCGGCCACCTGCCGCCGCTGATCCGGTACCCCGACGGCCGGACCGAGACCCTCGACCTGGACGGCGGGCCGCTGCTCGGCATCATCCGCGACGTCGACTACCCGGTCACCGAGTTCACCGTGCCCTCCGGCGCGATCATCGCCCTCTACACCGACGGCCTGGTCGAGGACCCGGACATCCCCATCGAGCAGGGCATCGACCGGCTCCGCAGCGCCCTCGCCCACGCCGACCCGGACACCCTCGACCCCGCCCGGCTCACCGACCTCGCCGACTTCCTGCTCGGCCACGCCCGCCGATCCACCCAACGCGCCGACGACGTGGCCCTGTTGCTGACCCGCCGGACCTGAGCCCGCCTGCCGCGGCCGGACCCGAGCCCGCCCGCCGCGGCCGGGCCGTCCGTACGCTCCGCCCGGCCCCGACTTTCGTCGGTGTCCGCCGACGACCAACGGCGGCGGCGCGCGCCGCCGGACTGCCGCTAACCTCGCCCGGTGAGCCCGATACCCGCGAAGCTGCTGCGCCGTGCCCTGCCCGGCCCCTGGACGACCCGCCGCACCCTCCGCGAGTGCGGCGCCGCCCTGGCCCTGGGACTGCTCGCCGCCGGTCTGGAGGCCCTCGGCACCTTTCACGCCGGGCAGACCGCCCTGGTCGGACTCGCCGTCACCGCGCTCTACCTGCTGCGCCGCGGCCTGCCGGGACCGGTCCTGGTGCTCGCCGCCGCCGGGGCCGGCTGGCCGGCCGGATTCCTCCCCGCGCTGGTGTTCGCGGGCTTCTCGGCCGGCCGGCGGATCGCCCGCCCGGTGCTGCTCGGCGCGGTCTTCTCGGTCGCCTTCCTCGCCCTGTGCGGCGTCGCCGTCCAGAAGGAGGGCGGCGAGGTCCCGCTGCGCGCATTCGCCCTCGGCCTGGCCGTCGGGTTCCTGGTGCTGGCCGTGCTGCCCGCCGTCTTCGGCCGCTACCGCGCGCAGCGCCGCGCCCTGCACACCGAGCGCACCGCGCACCTGCACCGCGAGCGGGTGATGATCGCCCATCAGGCCCGGCTCCGCGAGCGGCACCGGATCGCCCAGGACATGCACGACAGCCTCGGCCACCAGCTCGCGCTGATCGCCGTGCACACCGGCGCCCTGGAGGTGGACCGCACCCTCACCGAACGCCAGCGCGAGGCCGTCTCGGTGCTCCGCCAGGCCGCCACCGGTGCGATGCGCGAACTGCGCGAGGTGGTCGGCCTGTTGCGCGACGACACGCTGCCCGAGGCCGGCGGCGCGGACGCCGTCGAGCGGCTCGCCGACGCCTCCCGCGCCGCCGGGACGGAGGTGGCGCTGCGTCAGGACGGCGAGATCCGCCCGCTGGCCGCCGCCACCGGCCACGCCGCGTACAGGATCGTCCAGGAGGGCCTGACCAACGCCCACAAGCACGCCCCGACCGCGCCGATCGCCGTGGTGCTGCGCTACGAGCCGGACACCCTGGTGGTGGAGGTGGTCAACGGGCCGGCACCGGACGCGGCGCCCGCCGTCAGCGGCGGCCAGGGCCTCACCGGTCTGCGCGAGCGGGCCCGGCTGCTCGGCGGCATCGTCCACGCCGGCCCCACCCCCGACGGCGGCTACCGGCTCGCCGGCCTCCTCCCGTACGACACCGCCCGCGGCCCGGCCGGCGACGAGCCCGAACTGGACACCCTGCCCGCCGACGCCGCGCCCTCCCGCCGCCGCCGGCCCGCCCTCGGGTGCGCGCTCGGGGCCGGGATCGTGGTGCTCACCTCCATCGCCGTGATGGTCTGGGGCGGCATCACCTTCGTCCAGTCGCTGGACGACGCCACCATCTCCAAGTCCCGGTACGACAGCCTGGAGGTCGGCCGCCCGGAGAGCGAGATCCAGGACCAACTGCCGCCCGGCAGCGACTTCTTCTCCGGCGAGCTGCGCAAGCACGGGCCGCCGGTGCCGCCCGGGGCCAGCTGCCGGTGGTTCATCACGGACGGCGGGGACGACGCGGGCGGAGGGACATCGGGCGGCGGGGACGGGGACTGGGCGGCCCGGTTCTGCTTCCGGGACGGGCTGCTGATCGAGAAACAGCACTATCGTGCGAACGTATAGTCAGCCCAGCGTGCCCAGTCCAGGAGCGTCCCGCCCGTGATCCGTCCGCCCGCCATCCGTGTCCTCGTGGCCGACGACGAACCGCTGATCCGGGCCGGCATCCGGATGATCCTCACCTCGGCCGAGGACATCGAGGTGGTCGCCGAGGCGGCGGACGGGCGCGAGGCCCTGGAACTGGCCCGGGCGCACCCGGTGGACGTGGTGCTGCTCGACATCCAGATGCCCGTGATGGACGGGCTCACCGCGCTCGCCGAACTGCGGCGGACCGTGCCGGGAGCCCGGGCGATCGTCCTCACCACCTTCGGCGAGCGGGAGAACGTGCTGCGGGCGATCGGGGCCGGGGGAGCCGGGTTCCTGCTCAAGGACACCGCCCCAGGCGAACTGATCCAGGCCGTCCGGGCCGCCGCCACCGGCCACGCCTTCCTCTCGCCCGCCGCCACCCGGCACATCGTCGACAGCCTCGCCACCGGCCCCGCCACCGCCCGCGGCGAGGCCGCCCGCACCCGGCTCGCCGTCCTGTCGGAACGGGAACGCGAGGTCGTCGAGCTCCTCGGCGAGGGCCTCTCCAACGCGGACGCCGGCCACCGCCTCCACATGAGCGAGGCCACCGTCAAGGCGTACGTCTCCCGCATCCTCGCCAAACTCCAGGTGGACAACCGCGTCCAGGCCGCCCTGCTGGCGCGCGACGCGGCGCTCTGACCCGCGGGGACGGCCCACGAGACCCTGAGGGCTGCCCGATCGCGCTTCCGGTGGGGTCAGGCGGCGCGGGCCTGTCCGGCGGCGGGCAGCCGGGTGTGGGCGACCATGGTAGGAGTCAGGGTGGGCGCGCCACCCGCGTGGCCACCCGCACCGCCACCACCGAGGGAGGACGCCGTGGGTTTCGCCGACGACCACCTGATCCCCCTGGTCGACGCCGGCTTGGGCAACAGCTCCTACCTGGTCGACCTCGGCGACGGACGCGCCCTCGCCGTGGACGCCTCCCGCGACCTGCGGGCCCTGCGCCGGGCCGCCGCGGCCCGGGGCCTCACGGTGGCGTTCGCCGCCGACACCCACCTGCACGCGGACTTCCTCACCGGCGCCGTCCAGCTCGCGGCCGACGAGGGCGCCGCCGTGCTGGCCTCCGCGGCCGGCCGGCGCAGCTTCCCGCACACCGCCCTGGGCGACGGCGACGAAGTGGACCTGGGCGGCCTCACCCTGCGCGCTCTGGCCACCCCCGGCCACACCGACGAGCACCTGTCCTTCCTGCTCCTCGACGACGGCCGCGAGCTGGGGGTGTTCACCGGCGGCTCGCTCATCGTCGGCTCCGCCGCCCGGACCGACCTCCAGGGCGCCGACCGGGCCGAGGAGCTCGCCCGCGCCCAGTACCGCTCGCTGAGGCGGCTGGCCGCCCTGCCGGACGCCACCGCGGTCTGGCCCACCCACGGCGCCGGGTCGTTCTGCTCCGCCCCGCCGGGACAGGAGCGGACCACCACCATCGGCGCCCAGAAGCGGGCCAACCAGCTGCTCGCCGCCGAGGACGAGGACGCCTTCGTGGCCGCGCTGCTGGGCAGTCTCGGCTCGTACCCCGCCTACTTCGACCGGCTCGCCGAGCTCAACCGCCGCGGCCCGGTCCTGTTGCCCACCGCCCCCGGGCTGCGCCCGCTCACCCCGGCCGCCGTCCGGGACCTGCTGGCCGACGGCGCGGTGGCGGTGGACGCCCGGCCGATCGCCGAGTTCGCGGCGGGCCACCTGCCCGGTGCCTTCTGCGACCCGCTGCGGCCGGCGTTCGCGACCTGGCTGGGCTGGTTGCTGCCCCCGGACGTCCCGCTGGTGGTGGTCCTCGGACCCGGCCAGGACCCGGCCGAACTCGCCTGGCAGGCCGCGAAGATCGGCTACGACCGGCTGGCCGGACAACTCGCCGGCGGCATGGACGCCTGGCGCGCGGACGGCGGCCCGACCGAGACGCTCGAGCTGCTGACGGCCGACCGGATCGGCGACCGGCCGGTCCTGGACGTCCGCCAGGACGCCGAGTTCGCCGCCGGCCACCTGCCCGGCGCCGCCCACACCGAGCTCGGCGCGCTCGCGGACGACGAGCGGGGGGCGGCCGACGGGACGGTGGTGATGTGCGCCCACGGCGAGCGCGCGACGACCGCCGCCAGTCTGCTCGCCGCCCGCGGCGCCCGCGACCTCGCCGTCCTGGCCGGGGGCGCGCCCGCCTGGGCGCGGGCGACCGGCCGCCGGCTGGAGGAGGGAGGCCGGTGACCGCCCCCGTCACCGCCCCGGCCCCGGCCGGATCCGGATCGGGCGCAAACACCTGATCACCGCCGGGATGCTGCTGCAGGGCGCCGCCGTCGCGCTGGTCGCCGTGGGCGGCACCTTCCCGGTGCGGGCGCTCGCCCAGGTGCTGCCCGGCGCCGGGACGGCCCTGGTGGACCCGGCCCCGCTCGCCGTGGCCGGGGACGTCGCCCACCCGGCCTGGCGGGCCCGCGCGGTCGGCGTGTACCGGCTGTGGCGCGACGGCGGATTCGCGGTCGGCGCCCTGCTCGCCGGCGCCCTGGCCGACGCGTACGGGCTGACCGCCGCGATCCGGGCGGTCGCCGCGCTCACCGCGGCCGCCGGCGTGGTGGTGGCGGTCCGGATGGACGAGACCGTACGAGACCCGTCCACGGCCCGGGCGCGGGTAGCGGGACCGCGGGTGGGGGTCCGACCGGGGTGAGGGACCAGGGGGGCTCAGGCGCGGGTTCGGGCGGTGCTCAGACGCTGCCGCAGGCCTGGGCGAGGTCGGCCTGGGTCCGGTCGAGCTCGCCGGTGAGCTGGGCCCGCAGGGTCGGCAGCAGCGACAGCGCGGCGCGGGCGGCCTCGGGTGTGGGGGAGGGGTCGGTCCGGGCGGCGGTGACGGCGGCCCTCACCGGCATGGTGGCGAGCGCGGTCTCCCAGGCGATCCGGTGGATGCCCGCGGCGTAGCGGGCCGTCAGGTACTCCAGCGGCCGCAGGGCCAGCCCCTCGCGGTCCTCCGGTCCGGCCAGCCGGTCGCTGGGCAGGAGCCAGGCGATCCCGTCCCGGGCGACCAGCTGGAACGCCCGGCTCTCGTCCGGTACCGCCCAGCGCCCGCCCTCCGCGGTGGCCGCCTGGAGCAGCCGCTCCAGCATCGCGGCCTCCCGCGGCCCGGAGGGCCGGTCCGGGAACGCCTGGTCGGCGAGGATCTGCTCCAGGTGGTAGCGCTGGCCCCAGCTGCCCACCCAGCGGCGCATCGCGCCGGCCCGGGTCTCCCGGATGGCGGCCAGCACCAGCGCCCGGGTGGTCAGGTCGCGCCGGACGACCAGCGCGGCGGCCTCCGCGCCGGAGTGCCGCAGGGTGGTGCGGACGGCATCGGTGGTGGGCCCGTCGTACCAGCGGAGCATCCAGCTGCGGCGCCCCGGGTCGTACTGCGGCTCGATCGCGGTGCGGTAGTGCGCGGTGAGACGGTCGGCGAGCCGGCGCACGCGCGGCGCGCGCTCGCGGTGGGAGGTCGGCATGGCCGTACGGTAACGGCGCCGGTCGGCCCGGGACGGCAGGGCGCGGCAGGGATCACCCCGTCAGCGCTGGGCCGCCGGTCCGCCCGGGTGAACTCCGCGGACGGACCGTGCCGTCTCGTCAGGGGCCTCTCAGGGGGTGGGCCGACCCGGACCGACCGGCGATCGGGGGGCAGCGTCGCCATGGCCGGTCGGTCTCAGCGGAACTCGATGGTCCGCAGCTCCAGCGCCCCCGGACGGTCCAGCAGCACCGCCGAGGCCAGCCCGCCGAGGGCGAACGCCGCGGCGCCGGTCAGCCGGGACCGCAGGTCGGCGGTGGCCCGCCGGTGCCGGGCGAAGGCGTACGCGGAGACCGTGCGGCCGCGGGCGCGCTGGCCCTGCCGGGCCTCCGCCGCGCTCGCGTCCAGGAGTATCAGGTGCAGGCCGCGCCCCTGACGGGCCGCCGACCGGGCCAGCCAGGACCGCACCCAGGGCAGCGTCCCGCAGTCGTGGACGACCAGTGGCCCACCGGCCAGCAGCGCCCGCCGCAGCCCCCGGTAGTGGCTCAGCCGGACCAGCGGCCGGTACAGCGCGTACGGCACCCAGCCGGGCAGCCGGTCCTGGTAGCGCCGGCGGGTGCGCTGGGAGTCCACCACCGGCGCCCCGGCGCAGCGCTTGATCAGGGTGCTCTTGCCGCTGCCCGGCAGCCCGGAGACCACCACCAGGTCGCCGGCCGGGTACCGCAGCGCGGCCGGCACGGCCCCCCGGCGCAGGTCGTGCAGGCCGGACGGGCGCAGCTCACCGGACCGGTCCGGTGTCGGGGCGGCCCCGGCCTCCGGGCCGGTCCCGGGTCTGACGGACTCCCGCACGGCCGGCCTCCTTCGCCTCTCCCCGCCCCGACGGCCTCCCGAGTGGAAAGCCTTCACCAAGGAAGGGTAATGGCCGCCGCCCTCCACGCCGACGGCTGTGACACTGCTGTGGCCTGCGGCGCTGTCCTGGGACGTCCCCGTGACACACCCCGCGGCACGCCCTCGCGGACCGATCGGGGAACCGGCCCCGGCGGTTGCGGCGTGGTGGGTGTACGGACTCGGTGTACGGACTCCCCGGGACGGCGCCGAGGACCGGTCCCCGCCACGGGTTGTGACGGTGCTGTAGCGGATTCCTGACCGGCCGGGCGATCTTGCCGCGACAGGGCGTGACATCCTGGTCAGCTCAGGCAAGCCCGCTGGCGGCTCGCGGTGGACGGGATGGTGGGGGATGAGGTTCTGCTTCCTGGTCGAGGAGCACTACCGGAACGACGGGATGCCGCTCGACGTGGTGCGGCGCCTGCGCGAGTGGGGCCACGAGGTGGACGTGCTGCGCCCCGGCGGCTCGCTGCTCGATCTGGACACGGTGGTCCGGGCCGGACGGCATGACGCCTGGGTGCTGAAGACGGTCTCCGGCGGCCCGGGCCTCGGCCTGCTGGAGGCCGCCGCCTCGCTCGGCCTCACCACGGTCAACGACGCCCGGGCCATCCGTCCGGTCCGCGACAAGGCCCAGGCCGCCGTGCTGGCCGCCCACCACGGCCTGCCGGTGCCGCGCACCTGGGCCGCCGCCGACCCGCTGGAGTTCGCGCCGATACCCGACGCCTGGTACCCGCTGGTGGTCAAGCCCGCCGACGGCAGCTCCGGACGGGCCGTCCACCTCCTCGAACGACCCGACCAACTCGCCTCGCTCGCTGAGGAGTTCGCCGACGAGGGGCTGCTGATCGCGCAGCCGTACGTGCCCAACTCCGGGACCGACCTCAAGGTGTACTGCGCGGACGGCGAACTCTTCGCCACCGAGCGGACCTCCCCGCTGCACCCCCACCACCCGCACCGGGAACAGCCGGTCGCACTCAGCCGGGAGGTCGCCGAGGTCGCCGCCCGGGTCGGCGAGGTGTACGGCCTCGACCTCTACGGCGTGGACGTGCTGCTCGGCCCCGACGGGCCGGTGGTGGTGGACGTCAACGACTTCCCCAGCTTCCGCCAGGTGCCCGACGCGGTCTCCAAGGTCGCCGACGCGGTGCTCCGGCTCGCCCGGGCCGGGTCCTGCTGGTCCGCCGTCCGCGCCCCGCGCGCCGTCGCCGTCAACGCGGTCGCCGTCAACGCGGTGGCGGGTACGGCCGTGGCGGTCAACGCGCTGTGAGGATCGGCCTGATCACGGCGAACCCGGACCACCCGCTGCTCGCCGACACCGCCCGCCTGCTGCGCGCCGCCGGCCACCTGGTCACCCGGACCACCGGCGAGGACGAGGCCGTGGACGTCCAGCTGCTCAAGGCCCGCACCCCGGAGGCGGTGGCGCTCGCCCGCCGGTACGAGGCGGCCGGGGTTCCGGTGCTCAACTCGGCCGACTCCACCGGCTTCTGCCAGGACCGGCTGGCGATGGCCCGGCTCGCCGAGGCGGCCGGGCTGCCGTTCGCCCGGACCGTGGAGAGCGCGGCTGGCGCGGATGAACCGTCGTTCGCGGCGGGCCCGTTGGTGGTGAAGAGCCGGCACAGCCGGCGCGGCGACCTGGTGGCCCGGGTGGACGGACCCGCGCAGGTGCGGGTCCTCGCCGAGCGGTGGCCCGGCGAGGACCTGGTCCTCCAGGAGCTGGCGCCCAACAGTGGCTGGGACCACAAGATCTGGGTGGTGGCCGGCCGGGTGTTCGCGGAACTCCGCCGCTCCGAACTGGCCGAGGGGACCGGTCGCCGGCAGCTGGACACCCTGCCCGACGGCTACCGCGAACTCGCCCTCCGCACGGGCGAGGTGTTCGGCCTGGACGTCTACGGGGTGGACGTGCTGGACGTCGCCGGCTCGCCGTTGATCGTCGACGTCAACGCCTTTCCCGGCATCCGCGGTCAGCAGGGCGCCCCGGCCGCCCTCGCCGACCTCGCCCTCGCCGCCGCGGACGGCCGGCACCTGCCGCGTACGGCGCCGGTCGCCGCCTGACCGCCGAGGGGTGCCCGGCGGCGGGAAACCCGGGTGCCCCGGGGAGGGGCCGGCTGGGAGGATGCCGGGATGGACGAGACTCTGCGGACGGCCGGTGACCTGCTCGGCACCCGGCTCCACGACCCGGTCGACCTCGGCGGCAGCCCCCGCAGCACGGTGCTGCGCTGCCGGACGGACGAGGGCGGGACGGTGGTGGTGAAGGCCTTCGAACCTGAGCCGGACAGCCTGCGCGGGTTCGGCGCCGAGGCCGCCGGACTGGCGCTCGGCCTCGCCGGACCGCGGCTGCTCGGGGTCGCCCCGGACGCCGCCCGTCCGCTGCTGGTGATGGCCGACCTGGGCACCGCCCCGACCCTGGCCGACCTGCTGCTCGGCGACGACCCCAAGGCCGCCGTCGACGCCCTGCTCGCCTGGTCCAGGGGCCTCGGCCGGCTCGCCGCCGGTTCGGTCGGCCACCGCGAGGAGTTCGTCCGCGCCACCGAGCGGTACGCCGGGGGCCGGCCGCTGTGGAGCGAGGAGCGCTGGGTCGAGAAGGCCACCGAGCAGCTGTGGCCGGTGCTCGCCCGACTCGGCGTCGACGCCCCGCCCGGCCTGGCCGGGGAACTCGCCGAGATCGCCGGGATCACCGACGACCCGTACCAGGGCTTCACCCCCGGTGACACCTGCCCCGACAACAACCTGATCACCCCGCAGGGCCTGGAACTGATCGACTTCGAGACCTGCGGCTACCAGTCGGTCTTCCTGACCGCCGCGTACTGCCGGATGCCGTTCTCCACCTGCTGGTGCGTGTTCGAGCTGCCCGAGCAGCTCGCCCAGGAGATCGAGGACACCTACCGGGCGGAGGTCACCGGGGTCTTCCCCGCGCTGGCCGAGGACGCGGTCTGGGAGGCCGGGGTCCGCAGGGCCGTCGCCGCCTGGACGGTCAACGCCACGACCCGGCTGACCAACTACCCGCCGGAGCAGGCGATGCACCGCTCACGGCGGCCGGTCGCCTCGGCGGGGCAGGTCCTGGCCCACCGGTGGCGGACGGCGGAGGCGGTGACGGGAGTCGAGTTCCCCGCGTACGCGGAGACGATGCGGCGGCTGCTGGAGAAGGTGGCGTCCGGCTGGGACCTCCCCCGCCTCCCGGGGTACCCGGCGCTGAGCTGAGGTCTGCAGGGTGTCGGGGCCTGCCAGGTGCGCCGGGGTTCACCAGTCGGTGGGGCGGACCTCGAAGGCGGTGAGGCCCTCGGGGGGTTCCTCGGTGGTGTGGAGGGCCTCGACCACGGCGCGGCTGGGACCGCGGCGGGCCCAGGCGAGGAGGCGGTCGACGGCGTCGGGTGTGCCCTCGAAGACGGCCTCCACCCGGCCGTCCGGCAGGTTCCGCACCCAGCCGGTGACCCCGTGCCGGACCGCCTCCTGCCGGCAGGAGTCACGGAAGAACACGCCCTGGACCACTCCGGACACCAGCACACGACGACGGATCATCCTCAGCCCTCACCTCGGTGGTACGGCGATACCGCTATACCGCACCGACGACCGGTGCGGGCGCCGCCGACACGGCCACCGGCTCCGGTACGGCCATCCGCCGCCCGAACGGCCGCCAGACCAGGACGGTCAGCGCCCCCATGACCGTGGCCGCCACCCAGTACGGTCCGGTGATCCCGAGCCGGGCGGCGAGCGGGCCGCCGATCGCGGCGCCGACGGCCGCCCCGCCGACCACCACCGTCATGAACACGCTGGTGACCCGCCCGCGCAGCTCGTCCGGGACGGCCCGCTGGCGCAGCGTCGCGTCCACCGAGTTCCACACCGAGGCGTGCGCGCCGAAGGCGAGCAGCACGGCGGCGGCGACCCAGGCCGTCCCGGCGAGGGCCAGGCCGACGTGGGTCAGCGACTCGACCACCAGGCCGGCCCGGAGCAGCGTGGAGGTGCTGAACCGGGCCTGCAGCCACGGCGCCACCAGCGAACCGGCCAGGCCGCCCGCCGCGCTGACGGTGAGCATCACGCCGTACCCGAGCTCGGAGACGCCGAGGTGCTCGCGGCAGTACAGGACCAGGGTGGAGAAGCAGGAGAACAGGGTGACGTTCATCAGGCAGAGCACCAGGGAGAGGGTGCGGATCGCGGGCTGGTGCCAGAGCCAGCGCACGCCGTCCGCGATGTCCGCCCGGACCGAGCCGCGCTCCGCGGCGGGTGCGGGCCGCTCCCGGCCGACCCCGCGCAGGGCGGACATCAGCAGGGCGGCGAGGGCGAAGGAGACCGCGTTGACGCCGATCGGCAGGCCCGCCGCGATGCCGAACAGCGCGGCACCCAGCGGCGGGGCGGCGAACTTGTTGACCACGTAGAACGCGCTCTGCAGGCGGGCGTTGGCCCGGGGCAGGTCCTCGGGGGCGACCACGGTGGGGATCATCGCCGCGGAGGCGTTGTCCCCGAGCGTCTCGCAGCAGCCCAGCAGGAAGCCCACCGCGTACACCAGCGGGATGGACACCGCCTCCGCGTAGACCGCCAGCGCGAGGGCGCCGACCAGCACGGCGCGGGTGGCGTTCATCGCCACGATCAGCCGGCGGCGGTCGATCCGGTCCACGACCACGCCGCTGATCAGGGAGAACAGCAGCCAGGGCAGCTGCTGGGCGAACATCGCCATACCCACCAGGACCGGGTCGGTGGTGAGCGAGGCCACCAGCAGCGGGGCCGCGGCCGCGGCGATGCCGTCGCCGACGTTGGAGACGGTCGCCGCCGCCCACAGCGTGTTGAAGTTCCTGCCCAGCCCGGCCATCCGCCTGCCCCGTTCCCGTCCACCCGCCGAAGCCCGCGAGCGTAGGCGAGCGAGCGGAAGGTCCGCACCCGGATTTCCCGGCCCGCCGGGGGCGGACGGCGGTACGGGTCAGTAGGGGCAGCGAGGTTGGACCAGGACGGTGGCCCCGGGGAGCTCGGCGATCAGGGTATGCAGCTCCCAGGGGTCGGGCGGGGTCAGACCGGTTCGTCGAGGCCGGTGAGGAGGCGGGCGGTGTCGAGGCCGATGGTGAGGTAGTCGGTGAACAGGGGGTTGTTGAGGGCCCAGGGGGAGCGGCGGCGGCGGATGAGGGCGGCGGCGGATTCCAGGTCGTGGCCGAGGTGGAGCAGGGTCTGGGCGACCACCAGGCCGGAGCGGTTGTAGCCGGAGTGGCAGCGGACCAGGACGGTCCGGCCGGCCTGCCGGGCGGCGGTGGTGGCCTGCGCCAACTCCTGGACGGTACCGAGCTGTTCGGCGGTCAGCGGGCCGTCGGGCATCTCGCCGACCAGGTGCGGGACGTCCGGGTCGGGGCCGTGGCCGGGGCGGGAGTACAGGCTGACGACGAGGTCGAACTGGCGGTGGACGACCGCGGGCTGGAGTTCTCCGGTGCGGTCCGTCCAGTGGTGGCCGCCCATCCAGAGGCCCGTGGTGATCTCGTTCCACGGTTCCTCGGGTCCGGGCGTGCCGCGGTCCTTCTGACGTGTCCTCATGACAGCCTCCCGGCGGACCAGCGGCGGGGCGGGGCAGGGCGTTCCCGGGGTGTTCGCGGGGCGTTCCGTGGGGCGCGGGGAGCCCGGCGCGGTGGGACGGGTGACGGGCGTCGCCCTCCGTCGTCGCGCGGGTCCCCGCGCCCTACGCGGGGTCAGTGCTCGTGGGTGGCGGCCTGGATCTTCTGCCAGGAGCGGGGCTCGGTGGGCGCGGTGGTGCGGGCGGCGAAGCCGACCGAGCCGGTGGGGACGGTGGGGGCGGCGGGCTTGGCGGCGGTGAACAGCCAGGTGTCGAAGACCTCCGCGAGGGAGCGGCCGGCGGTCTTCTCGGCGTAGGCGCGGAAGTCGGCGACGGTGGCGTTGCCGAAGCGCCGCTCGGCGGGCCAGCCGCGCAGGATCTCGAAGAACTTCTGGTCGCCGACGGTGTTCCGCAGGGCGTGCACGGCCACCGCGCCGCGGTCGTACACGGGGAGGGCGAACTGCTCGTCGGGGCCGGGGTCGCCGGGCTTGACGGTCCAGAACGGGTCCTCGGCGGGGTGCGAGGCGTAGACCCAGTCGGCGAGTTCCTGGGCGGTGCCCTCGCCCTCGCTCTCGGACCAGAGCCACTGGGCGTACCGGGCGAAGCCCTCGTTCAGCCAGATGTCGCTCCACCGCTGGACGGAGACGCTGTCGCCGTACCACTGGTGGGCAAGCTCGTGGACCACCACGGAGGTGTTGGAGCCGTTGGCGAACTGCCGGGGGCTGTAGAAGACCCGGGTCTGGCTCTCCAGGGCGTAGCGGGTGGTGACGTTGGGGACGTAGCCGCCGGCGGAGGTGAAGGGGTACGGGCCGAGGTAGCCGCTGAGCCAGTCGACGATCTCGCCGGTGCGCTCGACGCTGGCGCGGGCGGCGCCGTCGTTGTCGCCGAGGTCCTTGCTGTAGGCGTTGACCACGGGGATGCCGCTGGGGCTGGTGCCGGTGGTGATGTCGAACTTCCCGACGGCGAGGGTGGCGAGGTAGGTGGCCTGGGGCTTGGTCTGGCGCCAGTTGTAGCGGGTCCAGCCGAGTTCGGAGCGCTGGGAGACCAGGGTGCCGTTGCTGATCGCCTGGGTGCCGTCCGGGACGGCCACGGAGACGTCGAAGGTGGCCTTGTCGAAGGGGTGGTCGTTGCTGGGGAACCACCACCAGGCGCCCTCGGGCTCGCCGGCGATCACGCCGCCGTCGGGGGTGCGCAGCCAGGCGTTGAAGCCGTAGCGGACGGTCTTGGAGGGGACGCCGCGGTAGCGGACGACCACGGTGGCCCGGCTGCCCCGGGCGAGCGGTGCGGCGGGGGTGACCTCCAGCTCCTGCTCGCCGGTCGACCTGTAGGCGGCGGGGCGGCCGTTGACCAGGACCTCGTCCACGTCGAGGGCGAAGTCCAGGTTGAACCGGGAGAGGTTCTCGGTGGCGGTGGCGAGGATGGTGGTGGTGCCCTGGAGCTGGTCGGTCTCCGGCTGGTACCTGAGCCGGATGTCGTAGTGCGAGACGTCGTAGCCGCCGTTGCCGTACGTCGGGTAGTAGGCGTCCCCGGCGCCGGCGGCGCCCGGGGTCGGGGCGGCCGCCGCGGCGGGGTCGGCCAGGAGCAGCAAGGTGGCTGCTGCGGCGGCGGCCGTGATCATCCTCTTGCGCACGGGATCCTCCGGTACGAGCGGGGACAGGGACAGTTGACGGTATGCCAGGTCCCCGGTCCCCGCCCGCCCGGATGTGCGGCTGTTATGAAATGTTCATGTAAAGAAAGCTGGTGTTGGCGGGGGTTCACCCCTCCGGAGCGAGCCGCTCCCCGGTGGCCCGGCGGTGGACGCTGATCGCCTCGGTCGGGCACATCTCGGCCGCGTCGGCCAGCTCCCCGGACAGCTCCGACGTCCCGCCCAGCGGCCGGGCCCGGCCGTCCGCCCCGAGCGCCAGATCCGCCGGCGCCAGCGCCGCGCACTGCCCGGTGCCCACGCAGCGGAACCGGTCCACCCGGACGTCCAGGGCGCCCTCGGCGGCGGTCACCAGACCACCGTCAGGCTCTGCGGGCTGCGGGTGAGCAGGCCGCGCCGCCAGTCGATGGCCTCCACCGGATCCGCCAGCCGCAGCCCGGGCAGCCGCTGCGCCAGCCGGTGCAGGCCCAGCTCCAGCTCCATCCGGGCCAGCCAGGCGCCCAGGCAGTGGTGCGGGCCGGCCCCGAAGGTCATGCTCGGGGTGCCGATCGGGGCGAACAGGTCGGTCGACCCGTCCGGGTAGACCTCCGGGTCCCGGTTGGCGGTCCGGGTGTCGGCGGCCACCACGGCACCTGCCGGGATGACCACCCCGCCGATCTCCACCTCCTGCACCGCCCGGCGCAGCAGCCCCGGGAACTCGGTGGCGTCGCCCAGCGGGACGGACCGCAGCAACTGCTCGGTGGCGGCCGCCGCGCTCTCCTCGTCGGTGCCGATCCGCCGCCACGCCTCGCGGTCCTCGGCCAGCAGGTACACGAGTGCGTTGCCCAGGCTGGTCATCGTGGTCTCGTGCCCGGCCACCACCAGCCCGATCACCAGCGAGGTGAGCTGCTCCTCGGTGATGGAGCCGTCCTGGTCCGCCGCCTGGACCAGGCTGCTGACCAGGTCCTCGCCCGGGTCCTTGCGCCGGGCCAGCACCAGCTGGTGGCCGAACGCCCCGAACTCCCGCATGGCCGTGGCGATCTCCTCCGCCGGGTAGGCGCTGGCGGAGAGCGCGTGGTCGCTCCAGTGGGCGAGCCGGTCGAGGTCCATCCCCTCCAGGTCCATCAGCCGGCAGATCACCGCCACCGGCAGCGGACGGCTGAAGGCGGCGATCACGTCGGCCGGCGAGCCGCCCTCCTCCAGCCCGTCGAGCAGGCCGTCCACCACCGAGGCCACCCAGGGCCGCCAGCGGGCTATCGCCCGTGGCGTGAAAGCACGTTGGACGGTCCGGCGGATCCGCTGGTGGTCGGCGCCGTCGCTGTTCAGCAGGCTGTCCGGGTCGTCCAGCAGGTTCGGGGTGGTCGTGATCGGAGGCGCGTCCGGCGCGTACAGGGTGGCCCGGCCGATTCTCGGGTCGGTGAGCACCTGGCGGACGTCGGCGTGCCGGGTCACCAGCCACACCGGGGTGCCGGTGGGCAGGGCGGCCAGCCGGGGCGGTCCCGGCTCGGCCAGCCTGAGGCAGTGCAGCGGAGCGAGCGGGGCGTCGGGTGCCGGGCGCTGCTCGGTGGTCATCCGTCCTCCTGGCGGTGTGCGGCCCGGGTGCTGCGGGAACAGCACCCGGAACCGACCGTACGGGGACGGAGCGCCGTGCGTTAGGACGCAAACCAGCCATCGGGCCCCACCCGCCGCAGGACTGACGACCCGTCAGAGGATCATCAGATTCCGTTCTCGGCGGGCAGCCGTCCGGACCGGATGGCCGCCACCAGCGCCGCGTGGTCCGCCTCGCTGCGGTCCGCGTACGCCACCGCGAAGCGGGAGAGCGCCTCGTCCAGTGCGTCGTCCTTGCCGCAGTACCCGGCGATCACGGCCGCGTCAGCGGTGTGCGAGTGCGCCCGGGCCAGCAGCGCGCCGGTGAGCCGGCCGTAGTCGTCCAGCTGGTTCGGCCGCAGCGCGCCCGGGTCCACACTGCCCTTGCGGTTGCGGAACTGCCGTACCTGGTAGGGGAGTCCCTCCACCGTGGTCCAGCCCATCAGCACGTCGCTGACCACCTGCATCCGCAGCTGGCCGAGCACCACCCGGCGGCCCTCGTGCCCCGCGGGCTCGCGCACCGGGAACCCGGCCCGGGCCAGGTGCGGCAGCAGCACCGACGGCCGGGCCTCCTTCACCTGCAGCACCAGCGGCTGCTCCCGCTGGTCCAGCAGCAGCACCACGTACGAGCGGGTGCCCACGCTGCCGGTGCCGACGATCCGGAACGCCACGTCCTGCACGCTGTGCCGGGCCAGCAGCGGCCGCATCTCCGGCGCCACGGTCTCCAGGTAGTCGCCGAGGGAGGCCGCCACCGCCTCGGCCCGGGCGTCGGACACCTCGCTCAGCACCGGCGGGGCCGCCGCGAACCGCCAGGACCCGTCCTCCAGCCGGACCGTGGACTTGGCCGCGAACCGGGCACTGGTGTTGCGCAGCGCCTTCTCGGAGACCGCCGCCAGCACGTCGGTGAGGTCGTGCGCCTCGGCGAAGCTCACCAGGCTCTGGTCGGCGACCGCGTTCCACGCGTCCATCGCGGACAGCTTGGCGAGCCGCTTCATGGTCCGCCGGTAGGAGGCGGTCGCGTCGAAGGCGGCCTTCCTGCACACCTGCTCGTCCGCCCCCGCCTGGCGGCCGGCCAGCACCAGGCTGGCGGCGAGCCGCTTGAGGTCCCACTCCCACGGGCCGGGCACGGTCTCGTCGAAGTCGTTGATGTCGATCACCAGCCGGCCCAGCGGGTCGCCGTACAGGCCGAAGTTGGCCGCGTGCGCGTCACCGCACAGCTGGGCCACCACCCCACTGGTCGGGGTGGCCGCCAGGTCATGGGCCATCAGCCCGGCCGAACCGCGCAGGAACGCGAACGGCGAGGCCGCCATCCGCCCGATCCTTATCGGCACCAGGTGCTCGAGCCGCCCGGCGTTGGCCTCCTCCACCGCCGCCACCACATCCGGCCGGCCGGCCGCGGTCTCGAACCGCCCGTGGGCCTCGCGGGGGGTGCGCTCGCGCAGCGCCTTGCCGCGCTGCTTGGCCGACCCCTCCGGCGGCCAGGGCGCGAACCCCGCCACCGCCAGCTTCCGGGCCCCGCCCCCGACGCCCTCGACCGCCACCTCAGCCAACCCCACCGCCGGACTCCTATCCGCTCGCATGCCACCCACGGACGCCGGCCGGGGCGCGACGGTTCCCTGGCGGGTGCCGGCGGTGCCAGATCGATCCGGGCGGCGATCCGGGAAACCGTACCGGTCGGCGGTCCGGGCCGGTCGAGGCGGGCCGACGGGGCGGCCGTAGCATGCCGGTATGGCTCACGACATCCGCGCACTCGGCGACACCTACCTGGCCTTCTGGCAGGAGCGGCACCTGTGCACCCTGACCACGCTGCGGCCGGACGGCACGCCGCACGTCGTCCCGGTCGGCTCCACCTTCGACCCGGAGACCGGCATCGCGCGGGTGATCAGCGGGCGGGGCAGCCGCAAGGTGCGGAACGTCCTGGCGGCGGGGGAGCAGGGGCTGCGGGTGGCCGTCTGCCAGGTGGACCGGGCCCGGTGGGCCACCCTGGAGGGGCGGGCCGTCATCCGGGAGGAGCCGGAGCAGGTGGCGGAGGCGGTGCGGCGGTACACGGAGCGGTACCGGACGCCGCGGGAGAACCCGCTGCGGGTGGTGATCGAGATCACGGTGGACCGGGCGATGGGGAACGCCTGACGGCGGGTCTCCGGTAGCCGGGCAAGCCGACGGGGCCGCGGGGACTTGCGCGCGGCGGGAGGGTGCGGCGTGTGCCCTTCCGTTGTCGCGCGGGAACACGCCCTGGAGATCGCCAACGGCACCCCCGTACGGCCTCGGCGGCGGCGTCTGGGCGGCCGACCAGGAGACCGCCGTGGCCTTCGCCCTGCGGATGGACACCGGCCAGTCGACATCAACGGCGGCTGGTTCAACCCGCTGGCACCGTTCGGCGGCTACAAGGCCTCCGGCGTCGGGCGGGAGCTCGGCCGGCACGGCCTGGGCGAGTTCCTGCAGACCAGGTCCCTGAAGTTCTGGGCCTCAGCCCGGCACGCCGTCCGCCTCCGCCCGGCCCACCGGCATCAGGTACTGCAGCGGCTGGTCCAGGTCGTCCAGGCCGAACAGCTCGTGCGCCAGGTCGTCGTGGAACCCGCCCAGGGTGCCGGTGCCCAGCTCCAGGGCGGTCGCCGTCAGCACCAGCGCCTGCGCCAGGTGGCCCGCCTCCAGCAGGCCCAGCCGCAGCGCCCGCAGACCGTACCGCTGCCGCAACTGGCCGAGGTCCAGGTACAGGCCGAGCACCGCCGGGACCTCCTCCACCCCGATCCCGTCCGGATCCCCCTCCGGGCGGGACAGGTACGAGGACAGCGCCCTCAGCTCCGCCGGCTCCGGCGCCGGGCCGATCCGCCGCAGCGCCCGCCGCTCCGGCGCCACCTCGTAGGTGCCCGGCGGCACCCCGTCCACCGCGAAGGCGAACAGCCGCAGCCGGGCCGTGTACAGCGCCCCCGCGCTCGGGTACGCCCGGTGCCGCAGCGGCCGCACCGACCCGTCCACCAGCCGCTGCTCGGAACGGTGGCTCTCGGCGTGCGCCGACCACAGCAGCGTGCCCAGGCCCGCCGCGTCCAGCGGGCCGGTCAGCCGCCCCCGCGCCGAGCGGCGCGAGGCCAGCACCGACGCCAGCGACACCTCCGGCAACGGCCCCGCCGGAAGCGCGAGTTCGGGCAGGCCCGGCACCTCCCGGCGCGGCGGCGCCGACCGCAGCGCGGTGTCCTCGGTGCGCCCGATCTGGAACTTGCTGCGCTCCAGGTACTGCCGGTCCGGCGCCCGGTGCCCGACCGGGAAGAACGACGGCGGCTCACCACCGTCCATCAGCGCCCGCGCCGCCAGCCGGCACACCGCCCGCTCCTCGTCCGGCGTCACCCCCAACCGGTTGAACAGCATGTGCAGTTGGGAGGACCACACCCACGGCAGCCCACCCTCCCGGACGTCCGCCGCCGCCCGCAGCCGCCCGTCCGCCTCCCGGACCGCCTCCGCCCACGCCGCCAGCCACGGCTGCGCCGCCCCGCGCGCCAGCACCTCCCGCACCGCCTCCGCCCGCTGCACCAGCGCCCGGTGCTGCCCGGCGAACACCGCGTTCACCTTGGCGTGCACCACCGAACCCGGCAGCAGGTCCACCTCCTCCACCCACCGCCAGCCCGCCGCCAGCCGCCGCAGCCACCCCGCCGCCGCCAGCCGGTCCATCCCCAGCGCGAACGCCGTGGCCTGCGCCAGATCCGCCGCCACCGCCAACCGCTGCTCCCCGGACGGCAGCCGGCGAAGCGCCGTCACCGCCGTCCGGGTCGAGGCGACGAACACCTCCTCCGCCACCGGCAGCGCGGCCGCACCGCCGTACCGCTGTGTCTCCGGCCGGTACGGCACCTCCCGCAGCTCGCCGTGCCCGGAGGGCCACGGCCCCGCCACCGCCGGCCGCTCCTTGGCGAACCGCTCCAGTGCGGCGCCGAGTTCGGCCTGATCGGCGGCGGCCAGGCCGCGGACCCGGACCCGCAGGTGGGGCCCGCCCTCGCCGTATCGGATGAAGAACCAGTCCGCCGCCCGGCCCCCGGCCACCCAGCCGTCCAGCAGCGGCGCCAGGTCCTCGGTGATCACGGCGTCGGTGTCCTCGGTGCCGCAGTGCAGGAACAGGTGGAGGCTCCGCCAGGGCGCGGTCGCCGGAAGGTCGGTCACGGTGGGACTCCTCACGGGAACGGGTGCGGATGGACGGCCAGGTCCTCCGGCCGCAACGGTCGCGCGGTGCGGCCGAGCCGGTACGGGACCTCCAGCAGCCGGGGCAGGCCCCGGGTACGGCGGTTGACGTGCCCGAAGGTCATCGGCAGCGAACCGGGCACCACCACCTTCGCGGCGTACAGGCCGAGCCGGTCGCGGACCCCGGGCTCGTCCTGCCGCACGGCCACCACCTCCAGGCCCAGCCCGGCCAGCCGGTCGACCAGCCCCGTCAGCAGCTCCGTCAGGTCCGCCACCGGCTCCGGCGCCCCCGGCCACGCCCCGGCCACCGTGCGCACCGGGGTGTCGGCGAACAGGAACGCCAGCCGCGGCGCCGCCTCCGGCAGGGTGTTCACCCCCACGTGGTCGTCCAGCGAGAGCACCCGCTCCGGCTCGGCCAGCAGCGGGCGCAACCGCGCCGGGTCGCGCGGCCGGTCCGGCGCCACCGCCAGCCCGGGCGCCTCGTACACGTTGGTCACCACCTCCGCCACCGCCGAGCGGATCGCCGCCCGCGGGTCGTGGTGCGCACCCGCCGCCAGGAACACCCGCGGCGCGTCCGGACGGTCGCCCTCGTACCGGCAGACCGCCAGCACCGCCGGGATCCCCAGGTCGTTGGTGGCGTCCAGCAGCCGCAGCGGATAGCCCGCCAGCGCCGCCCGGTCGGCCAGGTGCGCCACCTCCGGGTCGTCCTCGGGCACCGCGATCCGCGGCAGCGGCGCCGCCGCGTACCACGCCATCAGGAACGCGTCCCGCTCCGCCACCTCGAACAGGCCGTACAGCACCGCCTCCTGAGGACTGTTCCCCAGCCCGCAGCCGTTCGAGGACTCGTACACCACCCGCGGCCGGCCCGCGCCCGGCACGTCCCAGTACGCCACGTGCTCCGGCACCAGCAGCGGCGCCCGGCGGGTCAGCGACCAGCCGTGCACCCAGTCCAGCTCCACGTCGGGGGAGTACGGGACGGTCCGCGACGCCGGATGGCCGTGGTACACCGGATCCGGCAGGCCCAGCCGCTCCGGGTCCAGCGCCCGGTCCGCGCCCAACGCGGCGAACGGGGCCCGGACCACCGTCCGCCGCCCGAACGGCCGCATCCCCGCCAGCCGCTCCACCGCCTCGAACAGCGCCACCCGCTCGCTGCGCCCGAAGTCCGTCCCACGACCGTACCCGCCGTCGTCCACCAGCCGGCCGTCCGTCACCAGGGCGCTGGTCAGGCTGAACACCGAGTCCTCCGACCGGGCCAGCCGGCGCACCGGGCCGAACCACTCGTCGTACAGCTCCGCGCGCAGACCGGCCGCGTCCGTCCGGGAGTTGGGGCCGCGCAGCACCAGCGGATCCGGCAGCGGACACGGATCGCACGGCACCCGGGCCGCCTCGGGCCCGTCCGCCGGCAGCGGCCGGCACACCGGGCAGCCGCCGACCGGACGCACCCGGTGCGCGGACCACGTGGCCCGGCCGTGGTGGACCACCAGGACGGTCGCCCCGTCGGCGGCCGGGTCGGCGCCGTCCGTACGGTCGGTGGCCAGCAGCTCAGCGGCCACCGCGGCGACCGCCTCCGCCAGCGCGGGGGAGGGGACCCCGGCCAGCTCCATCCGCGGGCTCTGCCACGGCACCCGGCCACCCGCGGACGCCAACCGCTGGTACTCCACGCAGCTCACGCACGCCCGCGCGCCGGGCCGCAGCACCGGGCCGACCACCGTCACCGCGCCGTCGCAGCGCACCGGCACCCACAGCACCGGGCGGTCCAGCGCCGCCCGGCTCAACTCCTCCGCCACGCCCAGCGTCCACCGCTCCAGCAGGACCGCGGCGGGCCCGGTGACATCACCCGCCAGGGCCTCCGCGGGGGCCAGGACCGTCACGCCGTGCCGGGCGAGTGCTCCGCCGAGGCTCTCGGTTGCCGTCATCGGATGCCTCCCACGGTCCGCAGAACGGTGAACCCGCAGCCGTCCAGGGCGGACGCCACGGCCCGGGCATCCCCGCTCGGCGGCGTCCCCGGCTCGGCCCGGACCCCGGTCGCGCGCAACAGCGCCACCCGGAACTCCGGCTCGCGCTCGGCTACCCCGGCCAGCCACGCCGTGGTCCACCCCTCGTGCTCCCAGCCCGCGAGCCGTACCCCGGCCACGGCGATCCGCGCCGACGCCCCACTCGGGGCGTTCACCACCACGGGCGTCACCCCGGCCGCGTCCGCCTGCACCCGGCCCACCGCCGTCAGCGCCGCGAACGCCACCGCATCCCCGGCCGTCGCCTCCACCGCCCACCCGAGCACCCGGCCCGCCCCCACCCGCACCACGGCCAGGAACACCTCCTCCTCCCCCACGAACGGCCGCCCCACCTCCACCCACGCCGCAACCCCCAACCGCTCGGTCAGCACCCCCCACCAATGCCCCGCCTGCGGCCCACCCGCCTCAGCCGGCAGGTCGCGCCCTTCGGGGGCGCGGGGAACGGCGCGCCCAGCCATCCACCCAGCCGTCACTCGCCCATCGACCCCGCCCTCACCCCCGAGCGGCGATCCAGCACCGGCCGACCCCGCCAGCACAGCCCCCCGCAACGCCCGCCCCCACGCGTGCGCCGCATCCACCCCCACCCACACCGCCGCCGCGGACTCCCCACTCCCCAAGCGGAGTTCCGCCGCCCGGCAGGCCGCATCCAGCCGCGCCAGGTCAGCCCGCAGCCCCACCGCCAGCAACGTCCCGCCCGGCGACGTCCCGCCGCCCCCGACCCCGGAGGAGGCCAACGCAGCCGGCAGCTGCGGAAGATCCCCCGGCACCGCAGGCTCCAGTACCCCCACCCACTCGTCGCCCAGCGCCTCCACGCACCGCAGCGCCTCCCGCAGATCCCCCGGAGCAGCCCACGGCCGCCCAGGCCGCCCCGGACTCACCGAATCCGGCCCCAGCCAGACCCGGTAGTCGGCCCGCAGCGGCCGCTCCCGGACCACCAGGACAGCCGGACGTCCTGCCCACAGCCGCGGATCCTCCCCCTCGTCCGAGGGATCCGGCAGCCCGGCGACCGCACACACCAGCCGCTGCACAGCCGCGCCGGCCAACAGCACCGACGTCACCACCGACTCCGCCCGCCCTTCACCCGCGGACCGCTCCAGCCGTTCGCCGACCGCGGCCGCATCGGCCAGCGCCTGCTCCTCGCTGCCCACCGGGGTGACGAACCCGCAACCGTGCACCCGTCCCACGGCCACGGAGAACCGTCCGGCCGTGAGCACCAGCAGACCGGCCCCGAGCCCGGCCGCCCGCGGCCGCCGTACACTCGCCAACCCGCAGTCCGCCAGCGCCCGTTCGGCCGAGACGGTCAAGGCCGCGGCCAAGGCCGAGGAGGAGACGTCCCCGCAGGCCACCTCCACCACGGTCGAGGCCAGTGCGCCGGCGGCCTCCGCCGGACGGTCGGCCGTCTCCAGGAGCCAGTCGGGTGCGGGGACTGCGGCCACCAGCAGGTCGTGCTCCCGCAGTTGGCCGATCACGGTGTTCAGGGCGGCCCGGACGGGTGAGCCCGGCGGGGCCTGGGCGGTGAGCGGGCCGGTGTCGCCCGTCCGCAGCGGACCCTCCAGGGCCCGCCAGAGCGCGGGCAGCGCCGTGCTGCCCTCCAGCGTCACGGAGGAGCGGCGTCCGCGCAGATGGAGCCCGTTGCGCAGCGGCGTCACCGCCACCCCGGGCCGCAGCCGCAGACCCGCCAGCCCGGCCACGGCGTCCTCCGCCACTCCCACAGCACCCACCCTCGTCGCCTCCGCCCCGCCCCTCAAGACAGCCGCTCCACCGCCGCGATGACCCGCCCGATCTCCTCCCGCCAGTCGTGCCCGGTGAGCGCCGGGACGGCCCGCACCACCAGGTACGCCGCCAGGTACCGCTCGACGGGCCGCACGTCGCAGACGGTGAACAGCCGGTAGAGGGCGTTGGTGCAGGCCCGGTAGACGAGGTAGTCGGGGCGGCTCCACATCCGCCCGTCGGGGTCGGAGCGCCGCAGCAGGCGGTGGAACTCGCTGTAGCGGGTGCGGATGTCCTGGTTCCACCGCTCGACCGCGCCCGCGTCGCCGGTGGCGGCGGCCCGGACGCGGTACTCCAGCGGGAAGCCGTGCAGGTCGGCGCCGGCCGCGTGCCGCCGCTCGGTGAGCCGCCAGGCCCCGGCCGACCAGGCGGCCCAGTCGCGTTCCCAGCCCAGGGCGCCGGTGGCGCCACCCTCGGCACCGCCCACGGCGCCACCCTCGGCGATCCGCCCGACCAGCCGGGTGACGGCCGGCCCCGTGCTCTTCCACCGCCGCTCGAACGCCGCCCGCAGCGACCCGTCGGCGTCGTCGTGGACCAGGAAGTCCTCCAGGTGCGAGACGAAGGAGTAGTGGCCGCCGACCAGTCCGCCGGGGTGGGCGGCGGCGTGCGCGGCGAGGGCGGCGACGGCCAGCTGCACCCGGGCGGTCGGGGAGTCGCCGTGCTCGCCGAGGAAGGCCGAGCCGGACCGCAGCGGAGCCAGCCCCAGCGCCAGCAGCTCGTCGCGCAGCTCGACACCGTCCGGGCCGATCAGGGCACGCAGCGGGGCGCGGTCCACGGGCTCGATCCGTACGGTGTTGTCGGGCACCAGCGGGCCGTACGGCGGGGCGATCAGCTCGATCCGTCCGGCCTCCGCGGCCCGGTCGAGCAGGGCCCGTTCGTCGAGGTCGCTGACCGACGGGTGCCGGGTAATCCAGCGGCGGAGTTCGGCGGCGCCGCGCTCGGCGGCGGCCGCGCAGCGGTCGGCCGGTCCGTCGATCCGCAGCCGCAGGTGCGGGCCGTGCAGCCAGTGCCGCTCCACGTGGACGGTCAGCCCCTCGGCCGCGCACCGCTCGGCGTACGGGAGGACCGCCTCGCGCAGCAGGGGTCCCTTGGCCGGGTGCCGGTAGTAGGCGACCAGGTCGCGTGCGCGGGCGTCCCGCGGATCCACCTCGGGCCGGTTCCCGGATGCCGCCGGCATCGGCGCCACCTCCTCCTGATCGTTCGCGGATCGCACCGTCCGCCGGTTCGCCGCCATCACGGCCGCCCGGCGCGGTAGGTCTCGACCACCAGCTCGACGGCCGGGAAGGGTTCGGCCCGCCCGCCGGGTGCGGGCAGGGCCTCCTCCAGGACGGCGCCCTCCGGGTACCGGGCCAGCCAGCGGGCCAGGCAGCGCAGGTGGAGGGCGTTGCCGAGGTCCACGAACTGCGGCTTCGGCTGCCGGAGTTGCGCCATGAAGTCCTCGGCGGGCCGGCCGGCGGGCGGGGTGGGCAGCGGGTGGAGGAAGAGCTGTTCGGGCAGGTCGAGCAGGGCGCGCCAGCGGGCGGCCGTGTGGGCCGGCACCTCGCCGTCGGCGGCCAGCTCGGCGCGCAGCGCCCGGAGGGTGCCGCCGGGCAGTTGCCAGCGGCGGCGGCGCAGGACCAGGTGCCGGTGCCGCAGCCGGGGTGTGTGCAGGACCGGGCCGCCGGGGGCCTCCAGCGGCCGTCGGGGGACCAGCCCGCGGAAGTCGACCACGCCGTGCGGGTGGTCGGAGAGCAGGGCGGCGATCCGCTGCGGCAGCATGATCGGGGCCAGGAAGCCGGCGTACAGGACGTCGAGGTGTTCGCCGGTGGCGCGCAGGCGGAGCCGGAGCTGGTCGCCGTCGGGGTCGTGGACGAGGTCGATCTCGCCCTCGCCGAGGGTGGAGTGGTGGCGGTCGGGCCCCAACTCGTCGGGTACCAGCCGCGGGTGGAGGTTGGCGTTGAAGCCGCCGACCGGCCGGATCTGGGCGGGCCGGGCTCCGGGGCCGAGGCCGCGGCGGATCTGCCGGGCCACCTCGGCGGTGGCGGCCGGGTCGAGGGCGTCCAGGAAGCGGCTGGTGAACCGTCCCCAGCCGCCGTAGACGTGGTTGACGCAGAGCAGCCCGTCCGCCGGGTCGCGCTGGACGAAGAAGGCGTAGCCGACCGGCCGGTGCAGCGCCCAGCCGGGGAGGCGGTCGCCGAGAGCGGTGACGGCCTCGGCGGGGAGCACCAGTTCCTCACCGGCCGTCGACCCGGCAGCGGCGATCGAAGCGAGCAACTCCGCGCGGAGTGCGGCGAGTTCGGCGATCCCGCTGGGCAGCGGACCGTCGGCGGGGCCGGCGAAGGCGAGCCGGCCGGCCTCCTCCCAGGCCCGGGCGATGTCCTCGCCGAACTCCCAGGGGTGGGCGCACACGCCGCCGGGGCCGTACCGGGCGACGAAGCGGTCGCGGGCGATCCGGCGCATCAGCGGTCCGAGGTCCAGGAGTTCGGCGAGCGCGGTGAGTTCGGCGAGGGCGGTGTGGTCGGCGGTGGAGAGCAGGCCGTCCAGCCGGAGCGGTTCGGGGGCGACCACGTCCTCGGCGAGCACGGAGAGCGGGGCGACGCCCTCCGGGCCGGGCCGGCCCAGGTCCGTGAGCAGATCGGTCCAGCGGGTGGCCAGCGCGGCCAGCAGCGCGGGCCGCCGGTCGGCGGGGGCGGCGGCGAAGGCGGCGGTCTCCCGGGCGATCTCCTCGATCCGGGCGGCCGGTTCGGCGTCCTCGGGCCAGGTCCGCAGCCAGCCGGCGAGGGCGGTGAGCGGCTCCCGGTCCTGCGGGTCGACCGGGTCGACGGGTACCAGCAGGCCCGCTCCTACGAGCCGGTCCAGGTAGGCGGTGACCGTCCGCGGGTCGGCGGCGGCGCCGAGGGCGGCGGTCAGACCGGAGGCCAACTCGTCGAGCGGCGTGGGCGGTTGGGTGAGCCCGGCGAGCAGCTCCAGCGGGCGTCCGGCGGCCAGTTCCACCTGTTCCTCGCCGGTCACCAGAAAGCGCCCGCCGGCGTACACCTCGCGGCCGCGGGTGTAGGCGACCCGGCCGTCGGCGACCCGGCCGGTGCTGGTCAGCCGGTGCGGCAGCGCGGTACGGCGGCGGGGCTCGGCCAGCAGTGCGGCGGTCAGCGCGCCGACCAGGGCCCGGTTCACGGTGACCTGGGCGCTCAGCGGCTCCGCGGGCAGGACGCCGTGCGGGGCGGGGGGTGCTGCGGGCCCGGGCGCCGCGGGGGACAGCGGTCCCCAGCCCACGGCGGTGAACCAGGACAGCGGGCTGGTCTTGGTGCTGGCCCGCAGGGCGTAGCGCAGGACGCCGGGCTCCTCCTTGCGGGCCCGCCGGTCGGCCGCCCCGGTGCCCGCCCGCTGGACGGCGCGCAGCAGGTCCGAGCTGGTGAGGGCGACGGCGCGGGCGAGCGCGGGCTCCCGGCACAGCGCGGCCAGGGCCGTACGGTCGGCGGCCAGCGCGGCGTCGGCCCGGTCGTCGAGCGCGGCGAGCAGCGCGGTCCGGTCCGCGCGCAGGGCGAGCCAGGCGGCGAGCCGGGGCACCCGTGCGGGCAGCTCGCCCAGGCGGGCGAGCAGGGCTGGGCGCGGTTCACGTCCGTTGTGGACGGCACGCCGCAGCGGCAGCACCACCGCGCGCTGGAACTCCCGGTCGTGGCCGGCCGCGCCGGCGTACAGGTCGTCGCACAACGGCCCGGTCAGTGCGGCGAGTTCGGTCTCCACGGCGGTGAGCCGGGCCAGTGCGTCACGGAACGCCGCACCCTCGGCCGGCTGCGCGGGGTGGCGCAGCACGGTCGCGCGGGCCAGCGCGTACGGTGCCGGGCTCACCTGGTAGCGCCCGGCCTGCGGGGTCGTCCGGTCGGCCTCGCGCTCGGCGGCCGGCGCGGCGGGACCTGGGGTCTGCGGCATGGCGGTCGTCCCGTCGGGAGGGGAGTGGGGATGCGGTGGTCCGGAAGGGGGCACGGGGTGCTGCGCGGGGCGGGTGGCCGGGTGCGCCGCGCCGCGGGTGGCGGGGGTGGCCCGCGCCGGCGGCGTGCGTCCATCTCGGACCGTCCGCCGCGCGCAGCACCCCGCGCCCCCGGGGCCGTCCGGGACGGGCGGCCTAGTACGGGACGTCGGGCAGCTGGGGGTGGGCGCAGGACGAGGAGCCGCAGGAGCAGGAGCTGCCGCTGTTCGAGGCGCCGGTCTCCGGCAGCGCGACGGTGTCGCGCATGGAGGTCACGGTGAGCTCGCCGAGGTCGAGGTCGGCCAGTTCGAGGCTCGCGGGGATGACGGGTTCGGTCATGGATGCCTCCCGGGGTGTGTGAACAGGGACGGTGGAGGAGCGGTCGCGGCGGGCTCGGTCAGCCCAGGACCGGATCCATCACCTGGGGCTGCTGGCACGAGGACGAGGCCTGGCAGGAACAGGAGCCCCAGGAGGCACCGGTCTCGGGCAGCGCGGCGGTGTCGCGCAGCGAGGTGACGGTGAGCTCGTCGAGGTCGAGGTCCTGCAGGGCGAGGTCCGGGTCGTTCGGGGTGTCGGACATGGCGTGCTCCCAGGGGTGTCGGGATGTGCCGGTCGGAACGGGCCGGGGGTTCCCGGCGGTGGTGCGGCGGTCCGCGGAACCGCGCCTGACCGGTCCGTCCCGGTGCCCTGTGGCATCGGGGTCGCCGAGCTCCGAGGGCGGATCGGGCGGCCCGGTGAGGCTCCGCAAGGCTGGCCGCGGCCCCCTGAGCCCGGGCCGAGCGCCGCTGGAGCGCCGCCGAGGCCGGGGCGGAGACGGCGCCGAGCCCGGCCGGTCCCGCCCCGCTCACCTGCCCGGACCGCCCAGCGCACCGCCGTCACGGAACGCCACCGGCCGGGCACCCGGCGTGCCGCACCGCCGTGGCGCGGGGGTGCGGCTCGTGGACCGGCCGCCCCATGTGGTTGGTTGGTGGGGTGGTGTCGGCAGGGCGACGGGGGTGTGCGGTGCGAGGACGGACGGCGGACGGGCCGGGGCGCCCGGGCAGGGCGCTGGCCGCGGGAGGGGCCGCCCTGCTGCTGCTCGGCGCCGTCGTCGCCGGCCCGGTCGCCGCGGCCCCGCCCGCCGCCGCGGCCGAGGGGCCGCACGGGGACTTCACCATCACCGACCCGCGGATCACCGAGTCCAGCGGCCTCGTGGCCAGCCGGCGCCATCCCGGCGTGTACTGGACCCACAACGACAGCGACGACGGGCCGTACGTCTACGCCGTCGACGGGCAGGGCCGCACCGTGGCCACCGTCACGCTGCGCGGGGTGAAGCTCCGCGACGCGGAGGCGATCTCGCTCGGCCCGGACGGGCGGCTCTACCTCGCCGACATCGGCGACAACCTCGACGGCACCTGGCCGGAGGTGTGGATCTACCGCTTCACCGAGCCCGACGAGCTCGGCGACCGCACGGTGGACGCCACCCGCTTCCGGGTGCGGTACGAGGACGGGCCGCGCAACGCCGAGGCGCTGATGGTCCATCCGGTCACCGGGCGGGTGTACATCGCCAGCAAGCACGAGTCCACCGGCGGGCTGTACCAGGGTCCGGAGGCGCTCTCGCCGACCGGGGTGAACACCTTCCGGCGGATCGCCGACGTGCCCTGGGTGACCGACGGCGCGTTCTCCCCGGACGGCAGCCGGCTGATCCTGCGCGGCTACTTCTGGGCGGCGATGTACCGCTGGGCCAACAACGAGCCGACCCGGATCGGCCCGGTCGACCTGCCGTTCCAGCGGCAGGGCGAGTCGGTGACCTTCACCGCGGACGGCCGCTCGGTGCTGTACGGCACCGAGGGGGCGAGGAGCGCGGTCAAGGAGGTGCGGCTGTCCGGCGACCAACTGCCGGACGACGTCCGGCCGACGGCCGCCCCGAGCAGCGGCCCGGCGACCACACCGGGAGCCGCGGCCGGCCCCGGCGCGACGACCGACGGCTCCGGCTCGGGCGGCCCGCCGAGCACCTCCGTCGCCCTGTGGATCGCCATCGCCGCCGCCGGCGCGGTGTTCGTGCTGCGCAAGGCCCGCCGGCCCAAGTGACACCCGGCCGCCGGGCCGCCCGCCCCGTTCGAACCCCGAACGGGGGACGGCGGATTGGCGGATCCGGTGAACGCGCGCGACGGCCCGGCCGCCGCGGCGCTACCGTGGTGCCAGGCCACACCCCCGGGAGCGCGAGATGACCGACCAGCCGGCACCCACCGCCGACCGCCAGGCGCTGAGCGCCGAATCCGCCTCCGCCGTCCGGGCGTACGCCGCGGACCAGCGGGCCAGGGCGGACGACCTGGCGGCCGCCCTGGAGGACATCGCCGCGAACGGCCTGCCCCGCGCCGAGGACTGCACCCCCTGGGAGACCATCCGCGACAGCCGGCTGGCCGCGCTGGCCGCCGGGCGGGACCGCGCCGCCTGATGGTCCGTCAGCGCCGCCGCCGCGCCCAGGTCGCCTTCACCGCCCTCGCCGAGGCCCAGGTCCGCGCCATCACGGACCCGGACGAGATCCACGCCCTCGACCGGGCTCTCGCCGCCCTCTCGGTGGACCCGGCGATGGGCACGGTCATCCCCGGTACCGTCCCCGAACTGCGCCAGTACACCGACGACGTGGACGCCGTGCGGCTGATCTACTACGTCACCGCCCTGCGCACCGTCGTCGTGGTCGCCTACCTCGAGGTCGGCTGACCGGCCCGCTCGGGGGAGCCCCGGGGAGGCGCTGTCGGTGCCGTCGGGTTGACTGGCCCGCATGACCGCCGAGCACCTGCTGCGCACCCTGCCCGCGCCCGCCGACCTGCGCGCCCAGTGCCGCGCCATGGCAGCCGCCGAGGCCGTGCTGAACCCCGACGGCTACCGCTACCACGCCTTCGACCCGGCCTGGGCCGAGGGCGTGGAGGCGTACTCGCTGCGCAACGGTGCCGGCGACGAGTGCGACGCGGTGTTCAGCCCCGAGGGCGTCCTGTTGCGCGGCTTCGACCACGAGTCGCCCATGAGCCCGTACGTCGAGGACCGGCCCTGGCCGGGCGTGCTGGACTCCGTCCCGGCCCCGCTGGCCCGGTGGACCGCCGAGCCGGCCTTCACCGCCGACGGGATGCCGGCGTTCACGTTCTGCCTGTGGCGGGAGCCGGGCGACGACGGCTGGCGGACCGGGGAGATCGACTACCCGGGCGGCGACCCGGCCGAGGACGGCTCCGGCTGGCTGCTGCACCTGCTGGCCGACGGCGGCCCGGAGGCCTTCCGGGACTGGGCGCAGCACTACTACGACCGTCCGGTCGACCTCGCCGCCGTCCGGGCGCTGTTCGGCGGGAGCCCGCTGACCCCCGGGATCGCCGCGGCGCTCCACGCCGGTCTCGCCTTCGATCGGGCTGCGGCGGCGGTCGCCGCGGCGGGCTGGCCGGTCGGCGACTGACCTCCCGGGTCGCAAGGTGGCTCGGGTCAGGAGGTGGCCGTCCAGGGGGTCGGCTTCGGCGGGGTCGGGCGCGGGTAGACCAGCGACTGCTTGACCCGGCTGTAGGCGAAGCTGGACTCGATCGCCGCGATCCCCGGGATGGCGTGCACCCGGTCCCGGACCAGCTGCTCGTACGCCCCCAGGCTCTCGATCACCACCCGCAGCAGGTAGTCGCTGCTGCCGGTCATCAGGTAGCAGTCCTGGACGTGCTCGATCCCGGCGACGTGCTCCTCGAAGACCCGGACCGTCTCGGCGGTGTGCCGCTCCAGCCGGATCCGGACGAACACGGTGATCGGCAGCCCGAACGCCGCCTGGTCGACGATCGCCGTGTACCCGCGGATCAGCCCGGCCTCCTCCAGCCGGCGCACCCGGCGCAGGCACGGGGAGGGGGAGAGCCGGACCCGGTCGGCCAGGTCCTGGTTGGAGATCCGGCCGTCCTGCTGCAGCTCCCGGACGATCTGGAGGTCCACCGCGTCCATTTTCCACTCCGATCGGGCTGATTCCTGGCAGATCCTGCCCCGGACCCTAGGTCGTGGGGGCACAAGTGGCAATCGCCTGCCCCGGCGAAAGCCCTAATCTTGCGGGCGCCGGCCCCCCGAACGCCCGTGCGGACCCCGGGGCGGACGGCCGTACAGCCGCACCGCACCCCCACGGAGACCCGTTGGCGCCCCCCAGCCGCCCGGCGACGACGCCCCCCTCGGCGCCGTCCCCGGCCACCCCGGCCACCCCTGCCGTCCCCCCGGCTCCCGCCCGTCCCCGGGCCGCCGGCGAGGCCCTCGGCCTGATCGCACTGGCGGTCACGGTCGCCATCTGGGCGGGCTTCGCGCTCAGCGCCCGCGCCCTCGCCGGGTCCACCCTGCTGCCCGCCGACGCCGGCCTGATCCGGTTCGGCCTCCCGGTCCTGCTGCTCGCGCCCGCGCTCTGGCGCCGCCGCCGGCAGCTGACCGCCGTGCCCGCCGCCACCGCGCTGAAGATCCTCTGCGGCGCGGGCGTCCCGTTCTTCCTGGCCGCGATGGCCGGCGGCAAGCTGACCTCGGCCGCCTTCGTCGGCGCCCTGATCCCCGGCACCGTCCCGCTGTTCGTCTCCGCGCTGATGGCCGCCAAGGGCCACGGCGCGCCGCGCGGACTCCAGCGGTTCGGTCTGGCCGCGATCACCCTCGGCGCCGTCACCCTGGTCTCCCCGCACCTGCTCCCGGTGGACGGCGGTACCCTCGCCGGGTCCGGCCTGCTGCTGCTCGCCGGCGGCCTCTGGGCGCTGTACACGGTCGGCCTGCGGGAGACCACCCTCGACCCGGTCGGCTCGATCGGCCTGCTCTGCATCCCCTCCTTCGCCGTGCTCGCGCTGCTCGCCGCCACCGGGGTGCTGCCCACCAACCTCGTCCACGCCGCGCCCGGCGACCTGCTGCTGTTCGTGCTGCTCCAGGGGCTCGGCGTCGGCCTCTGCGCGGGCCTGCTGTACGCCTTCGCGATCCGCCGGCTCGGCGCCGAACGCTGCGCGGTGGCCGGCAGCCTCAGCCCGGTGGCCGCCGCGCTGCTGGCCGTGCCGCTGCTCGGCGAGCGGCCGGGCACGGCCGTGCTGCTGGGTGTCCCGGTGATCACCGCCGGGGTGATCCTGGCCAACCGCCGTCCCGCCGCGAAGCCGACCGCTGCCGCCGCACCGGGAGCGGCAGGGGCCGCGACCGACGCCGCGCAGGACCCCGCCGCCGCGACCGCCCGCCCCGAGCCCAAGGTGCCCGCCGATGCTTGAGCTGCTGCCCCCCTCCCCGGTCGACCCGCTGTGGGCCGTCGCCGCCGAACTCGACGCCGACCCGCGCCCCGAGCGCCTCAACCTGGTGCTGGGCGTCTACCGCGACGAGACCGGGGTGACCCCGGTGATGTCCGCCGTCCGGCAGGCCGAGCGCCTGCTCGCCGACCGCGCCGCCTCCAAGGAGTACCGGGGCCTGTCCGGCAACCCGGCCTTCAACCGGGCGATGGCCACCGCCGTCCTCGGCACCGGCGGCCCGGCCGACCGCGCCACCGCCGTGCAGACCGTGGCCGGCACCGGCGCGCTGCGGCTGCTGGCCGACCTGGTCCAGCGCACCCGTCCCGGCGCGACCGTGTGGATCAGCGACCCGGCGTACGTCAACCACCGGCCGATCATGGAGGCCGCTGGCCTCGCCGTCCGCACCTACGACTACGTCGGCCCCGACGGCGGGCTCGCCCTGGAACTCCTGCTCGCCGACCTGGACGCGGCCCGCCCCGGCGACGTGGTGCTGCTCCAGGGCTGCTGCCACAACCCGACCGGCGTGGACCTGACGCCCCGGGCGTGGCAGGCCCTGGCCGAGCACGCCGAGCGGCGCGGCTGGATCCCGTTCGTCGACCTCGCCTACCACGGCCTCGGCGACGGCCTGGACGCCGACCTGGCCGGCACCCGGCTCCTCGCCGAACGCCTGCCCGAGCTGCTGATCGCGGTCAGCTGCTCCAAGAACTTCGGCCTGTACAGCGACCGCACCGGCTGCGCCATCGTGGTGGCCGCCTCCCGCGGCTCCGCCGACCAGGCCGAGACCGCACTGCAGAACCTCGCCCGGACCCTCTACTCGATGCCGCCCGAGCACGGCGCGGCGGTCGTCGCCACGATCCTCGACGACGACCGCCTGCGGGCCGACTGGCAGGCCGAGCTGGACGGGATGCGGGCCCGGATCACGGCCGTCCGCACCGACCTGGTGGCCGGCCTGGAGGCACTCGGCCGCGAGGCCGTGGCCCGCCGGCTGGCCCGCCAGCGCGGCATGTTCTCGATGCTGCCGCTGAGCCCGGACCGGATGCTGGAGCTGCGCACCCGGCACGCCGTGTACGGCACCTCCGCGGGCCGGATCAACATCGCCGGGGTCTCCGCCCACCAGGTGCCGTACCTGGCCCGGGCCGTCGCCGCGGTGCTCTGACACCGCGCCCGCGGTGCCGTGGCGCGGCGCCGTGACGCCGTGCCGTGACGAGAGGGGCCCGCCCGGGTGACCGGGCGGGCCCACGCGTTTCCCGCGGTGGACCGGTTCACCGCGGGCACCGGCTCAGTTGACGTACACCTGCGGGCTGCCCGGGACGCTGCTGTCCACCACCGGCCCGTAGGTGGCGCTGAAGTACCCGGTGGCGAAGCACAGGCTGGACCCGGAGGCCTTGGCGAAGGCCTGGTTGGCGAAGCTCAGCGCCCCGGTGCCGGCCGCGACCGAGCCGCTGATGCTGCCGGGCGCCCGGTACACGCAGTTGATGGTGCCGAGCAGGGTGCGCAGCACCACCGTGGTCTGCAGCGGGGCCGTCCCGGACGGGCTGAGGGTGACCGGGTTGCCGGGGCCGTCGCTGACCGCGTTGGTGTAGGGCAGGTTGTTGACCGTGATGCTCTGGACCCCGAGGACCCCGGCGACGTTGCTGGTGCAGGAGCCGAAGGTGTGGGTGTCCAGCCGCTCCACGGCCACCCCGGGGGCGGCCGGGTTCTCGGTCACCGTCGCGCTGAAGGAGGAGGTGGCGCACTTCACGCCGCTCGTCCCGGACGCGCTGGAGTAGAAGGTGGCGTGGCTGCCGGCGACCAGGTCGGCGGTGAGGACGTCGCCGACGGCGACGTCCGTGCCGCCGGCCGAGCCGTGGGTCAGCACGGCCGGGGCGAGGCCCGGGCCGGCGGCCTGGGCGGGGGAGGCGGCGGCGAAGGCGGTGAGCAGGGTGGCCGCGGCGGCGATGCCACCGAGGCTGCGGCGGATGCGCATGAGGGAGCCTCTCTCCGGGAACCGGGGGTGGGGGCGGACCCGCCGGTGGGACGGCGGGCCGGAGGTGCGGGAGTGGTACCGAGCGGAGGGCGTGCGTCGCCGACCCGGCGGCCCGCCGGGCGCACCCGGCGGGCCGCGGACGGCCTGGAACCCCGTCGGCACGAGAGGGGCGGCCCGGCGCCACGGGCCGCGTACGGGGTGGAGGAAGAAGCCGGTGCGGACGGCTGCCGCCGCCCGGGAAGGGTTCGCCATACTGGGGAACCGGGTGCCACCGGCAGGTGGGAAACCTGGCAGTGTTGTAAACCCGTCAGCATGTCAATGTCAATACATGGCAAGGAAGTTGGCGATGAAGACGGATGTCCTCCAGACCCCCGACCGGCTGCTCCCCGGAGCCCGTGCCGGCCGCGACCCGGCCCGGTCGATCAAGCCCGGGCCCAGCCGCCTGGCCCCCGAGGTGGTCGCCGCCACCCAGCGGGACCGCCTGCTGGACGGCCTGGTGCACACCGTCGCCGACCGCGGCTACACGCACGCCACGGTCAGCGACATCTGCCGCGCAGCCGGTGTGACCAGGCCGGTCTTCTACACGCTGTTCACCGGCAAGGAGGACGCCTTCCTGGCCGCCCACCGGCACGGCACGGCGGTGGTGATCCGGCGAATGGCCGCCGCCTTCGCCGGCGCCCCCGACTGGTGCACCGGGCTGTGCGAGGCCCTGCGCGAGATGCTCCATCTGCTGGCCGCCGTACCGGCGTTCGCGGTGATGGCCGTGGTGGAACTGGACGCCCTCGGCCCCGCCGGGCGCCGGGTCCGCGAGCAACTCCTCGACCGGTTCCGGGTGTTCTTCGCCGACTGCCCGCCCCCGCCGGCCGGCGTCCCGGCCGAGCAGCTGATCGACGCCGTGGTCGGCGGCGTCCACAGCATGGTCCAGCGCTGCGTGGACTCCGGCAGGACCGCCGAACTCCCGGATCTCCTTCCGGCGTTGAGCCTGTTCTGCGTGGCGCCCTTCCTCGGCCCCGAGGAGGCCGCGGCCCGGTTGGCGGTCGCGAGGCCGTCCCGGCCCACCCGGCCGAAGGACCCTTCGTGCACGCTTATTGACCCCGTGTCTACCGCGCAGTAGCTTCCAGGGAAGTCCCACAGCACGCTCCACCCCGCCCCTCTGCCGGGAGGCGGGGTACGCGAGCGCGCGCCGGAGCCGCTGTCCGCGCCAGGACGACGTGCCAGTGCCCGCCCAGTCCACCCCAACCAGGGAGCACGCATGGCCATGTCCGACGACGCACCGACCGAGACCACCGCCCCCGCCCAGCCCGGCCGCGGCCGGGTCCGGCTGCGCCGGGCCGCCCTGATGGCCGTCCCGGCCGTCGCGGTCGGCGCCGTCCTGATCACCCTCACCGCGCAGGGGGCGCTCGCCGCCCAGTTCTCCATCTCCGGCATGCCGTTCACGGTCACCGCCGACAGCCTGGACGGACAGGGCTTCGAACAGTTCGGCGCGCTGGACCACATGATCGAGAACAGCCCCAACCAGGGCGACACCGGCGGCCAGGTGCTGGTCGCGGTCTCCGCGATCAAGTCCGCCTCGCTGACCAAGCTCTGCCAGAGCGTCGACCTCGGCGGCATCAACCTGCGGATCACCGCCGGCGACGCCGGCACCCCGGTCACCGCCACCGACCTGACCACCGACTCCGACGCGCTCTCCGGCGACGCCGCCTTCGACAACATCGAGATCGGAGGCGACGCCAGCACCTTCAACAAGGCCGGGGTCCAGGGCCCGCCCGGGGTCTTCGGCCAGCAGGCCGACACCGTGGCGATCCACAATCTCCGCCAGCACAACTACGCCACCACCGCGGGCGCGTTCCGGCTGCCCAACCTCCACCTCTCGTTCAGCCAGAACGGCTGCTGACGGTGGCCGAGGACACCCCGGAGGCCGGCCCGGCCGCCACCCCACCCGGCCCCCGGGCCGCCACCCCGGCCACCCCGGCCACCCCGCCCGGGCGCGGGTCCGCCTGGCGGCGGTGGCGCGGCCGCCGGCCGTTCTGGGGCGGGGTGCTGGTGGCGGCCGGCGGGGTGGAGATCCTGCTCACCCTCAAGGCGCCGCTGCCCGTGGTGCTGCACATCGGCATGCAGGGCCTGGCCGGCTACCTGGTGCCCGCCGTGCTGGTGGTCTGCGGGGTGCTCATCCTCGCCAACCCCGTCCAGCGGCTGTTCTACTCGGTGCTGGGGGTGGTGCTCTCCCTGGCCAGCTGGCTGACCTCCAACCTCGGGGGCTTCCTGCTGGGCATGCTGCTCGGCGTCCTGGGCAGCTGCCTCACCTTCGGGTGGCTCCCCGACCAGCCGCCGCGCCGCCGCCTGCTGCGCCGCCCCCGCACCCCGGCCGCCACCGGACTCCCCGCCACCGGACTCCCCGCCACCCCGGGGGAGTAACGTTCCGTCACACCCGTCTCCCCGTCCCGCCTCCGCAGGCGACGCGATCCGGGCCCACCCGCCGTCCGTCGCACACGGAGCAGCCCGGATCTGTCACACTGAGCGACGGCACCCGAGGCTGCGCGTCACCAGGGGAGGCGGCGGATGGACACGGTGATCGTTCAACTGCCCGACCGGGTCCGGCGGTCCACCCCGCCGCACCCGGCCGGGCGGCCCGCCGGAGCCGCGGCGTCCCGGCCGGCCCCCGAACTGCTGCACATGGGGCCCGGCGACACCGCCGACTTCGGCCGCGGCCTGCCCGACCGGCCGGTGGCCGTCCCGCTGACCGACCAGGGCGTCTCCCGCCGGGCCGGCGAGATCACCGCCGCCGAGGACTACTGGCGGCTGTCCAACTTCAGCTCCGGCGCCACCTACGTGGTGGAGAACCTGGAGGGCGCCGGCGAGCACATCAAGGTCGCCCCCGGCCGGCTCGGCGCACCCGTCCCCTTCGAGTTCTCCCGGGTGGTGCTGCCCTCCCTCGACGGCTCCTGCCACTTCACGGTGTTCGCCCCGCAGCACGCCTACCTCGCCACCGCCCCCACCGGCGCGGGTCCCGGCCCCGGCGAGCACACCGTCAGCCCGTTCGCCCTGGACGCCACCGCCAAGTACTTCCTCGTCCTGGTGGCGCTCTGCGAGTCCCGGCTGCGCGGCACCTCCGCCGCCGTCCCCGGCGCCTCCGAGGTGGTGGAGCGGCTGCGCCCGCTGCCCGCCTGCCGGGACCTGACCCGCTCCGCCGTCAACTACCACATCGACTACCTAGCCCGGACCAAGCTCCGGCTGCGCGGCACCGAGGACCCGGACGCCCCCGCCACCCGCAAGCGGGAGGAACTGGCCGCCCTGGCCCTGCGCTTCGACCTGGTCCGCGAGGACCACCTCGCGCTGCTCCCGCCGCGCCGCCGCCCCTCCTGACCGGCCTTCCCGATGGACCGGACTCCAGCCCGCCGCGACGCACCGGACCCGCGACCGTCCGACCCGCCGCCGTCCCAGCCGCCGCTGCCCGACCCGGAGGTGCCCGAGGTCCCGCCCGGCTACCGGCTGGCCGGGTACCGGATCACCGGCCCGATCGGCCGCGGCGGCTGGGGCAGCGTCCACGCCGCCGAGCGGGAGAGCGACGGCGCCCCCGCCGCCGTCAAGCTGCTGCTGCCCACCCTGCTCACCCCCGGCCAGCGCCGCACCATGGCCGAACTCGCCCGGCGCGAGGTGGAGTTCAGTCGCCGTGCCGACCACCCGGCGCTGGTCAGGACGTTCGCCGCGCTCACCCTGGACGACCCCGGGCGGCCGCAACTGCACGGCGCGGTCGCCCTGGTGATGGAACGGGCCGAACGCAGCCTCCAGGACCTGCTGGCCGACGGCGGCGACCTCCCGCCCGACCGGGCCGGCCGGATCCTCGCCGAGGCCTGCGCCGGCCTCGCCCACATGCACGGCAACGGCTGGGTGCACGGGGACCTCAAACCGGCCAACGTGCTGTTGATGGCGGACGGTTCGGTACGTCTCGCCGACTTCGGGCTGACCGCCGAGCTCGACGGCACCCACGCCTACGTCCCGCCGCTCGGCTCGCCCGACCACGTCCCGCCCGAGTGGTGGTCCGAGCGGGCCGGCCCGCGCGGGGTGGCGCTGCGGCCGAGCAGCGACGTCTGGGCGTTCGGCGTGCTGGCCCACCAACTGCTCGCCGGCGGCCTGCACCCGTTCCCGGGCGCCACCCCCCGGGCCCGGGCGCTCGCCGCCCAGTCCCACGCCCGGGCCGGCCGCCGCCCCCGGCTCGACGAGCGGGTGCCGCCGGCCTGGCGGCCCGTGATCGCCGGCTGTCTGGACCCGGACCCCGCCGCCCGGCCCGCCGCGTCCGTCCTCGCCGCGGCCTTCCCCGTCGACCTCGCCGCCGACCTCCCCGCCGGCCGCGGGCCGGTGGGCGGCCCGTCCCGCCGCCGGATCGCCCTGGGCGCGGCAGCGGCGGCCACCGCCCTCGCGGTGACCGCCGCCGTCCTGCTCGCCGGACCGGACACCCCGCCCCCGCCCGGCTCCCCTCTCCCGTCCGCCGGCACCCCCGTGGCCGGCGGACCCGCCACCCCCGTCCCCCCGCCCGCGACCGGGCCCTTGCCGGGCGCCCTCCCGCCCGGCGCCGACGTCCCCGCCGACCTGCGCGAGCCGATCACCCAGGCCGCCCGCCGCTGCCCCGAGCCCGAGGTCACCCCGGCGCTGATCGCCGCGATGCTCAAGGCCGAGAGCGGCTTCGACGCCGACGCGGCCCGCCCGGAGACCCAGGAGTACGGCATCGCCATGTGGACGCCCTCGGTGTTCACCGCCTGGGCCCAGGACGGCGACCTCGACGGCGACAAGGACTACATGTCCCCGCCCGACGCCGTCATCAGCATGGGCTCCTACGTCTGCTGGCTGGCCCAGCAGTTCAAGCGCCGCGGCCTGCGGGAGGACCTGCCGGGCCTGCTCGCCGCCGGGTACCGCACCAGCGACAAGACGGTGGCCGAGGCCCGCGGCGTCCCCGAGCGGGCCCGGGAGCACGCGGCCCGGGTCCGCGCCTACCTCGCCGAGTACACCGCACCCTGACGCCCGGCCATTGACCGGCCCGGGGCGACGCGGGCCTCACCTCCCGCGCCGCACCCGGGCCGGTCACCCGCTCTGGCCCGGCCTCACCGCCGGACCCGGGCGCCGGTTGGTCAGCACCAGGGCAGCCCCGGCACCGGCTCGTCGTTGCCGCCGCCGGACAGGTAGACCACGTTCACCCAGACGCCCTTGTTGCCGCTGTCGTCATCGGTCTTGGCCCACCAGTGGTTGCGGTACGCGCCGTCGACCACCTCGCTGCCGGTCGCCTGGCAGTAGAAGTAGTTGGTGCCCGCGTTGAGCGTCCCGGCCCGGACGTCGCCCGCGAAGTACGTGGGCGCGGTCTTCCACACGTTGCAGTTGTACTTGCCGCCGCCGATCCCGTAGCAGCCGCTCGCGGCGTCCGCCGGAGCGGCAGCCCCCAGACCCAGCACGGCGAGGGAGACGACGGCGGAGGCCCCGGCGAGAACCAGCTTCCGAACAGCGAACATCGGTGTTCTCCTTGCGTGTTGACGTACCGTGACATGCGGCGGAACCGGCCCGGATCCCTTCCGGGACCCCCGGTGCTTCCGCCTCCACCAGGCAACCACCACCCCGTCCCGACCGGTACCTGACATCCGTCAGGGTGGCGGCAGGGGCGGAGCCCCGGACCGCGGGGTCCGGGGCTCCACCGTTGCCGCCGTCGTTCAGGAGACCAGGCGGGCCATCCCCCCACCGCCCGCGTCCACCCCGCCACTCGGCTTGGGAACGGCGAAGGGCGGCGTGTCCTGCCGGCAGACCGTCCCGGCCGGCGGGAGCGTCCCGTCGACGAGGTACCGGCTCTCGTACGCCCGGACGCAGCTGCTGGGGTTGAGCAGCGCGGTGTGCCCGAAGCCCTCGTTGGTGAGCAGCCGGGCGTCGGCCAGCGCCGCAGCCATGTCCTGGGAGTTCGAGTAGGGCGTGGACGGGTCGAAGGTGGTGCCGACGACCAGGACGGGATGCGCGGTGGGCCGGTCCCACGGCCCGGTGTACCGGTCGGCGGCCTTCGCCGGCCAGGTCGCACACGGCTCGGCGGCCCAGGTCCAGTGCCGCCCGACGTCACCCGTGCGGGCGGCACTCGCCTCCTCCAGTGGGTGGTAGACGGCCGGGTCCCGCGGATTGGGCGTGTCGCCGCACGCGACCGCGATCGCCTGCTCCTCACCCAGGTACGGCACCGGAACCGGCGGCGCGGGCGGAGCCGTGGGCGGCTCCGGGAGTCGGCCCTCCCACAGTGCCTGGAGTCGGCCGGCCAGGTCCGTCCAACCGGGGTGGACGATGTAGAGGCCGTTCACCACGTCGGAGACGGTCGCGGCGTACGTCCACGGCCCCACCGGCTGCGCCCGGAGCCGCCGCAGCAACTCGTCGTACTTGGCCCGGGTCGCCTCCGGGTTCCCCGCCGAGAACGCGCAGCCCGCCTGGCCGGCGGACCCGCACAGGGTCAGGAAGCGCTCCAGGGTGGCCGCCGCCGAGCGGTCCGAGCCCATGCGCAGGAAGAGCGGCAGCTCGGCCCGGTCGTTGTTGTCATTGGTCCAGGCCTGCGGGGCGATGTTGCTGTCCAGCACCAGCGCACGCACCCGGTCGGGGAACAGGTTGGCGTAGGTGGCACCGAGGATCGTGCCGTAGGAGATGCCCAGGTAGCTCAGCTGCCGATCACCCACCGCCGCACGCAACCGGTCCAGGTCACGGGCGCTGTCCGCGGCCGACACGTGCCGCAGCAGCGCCGGGTCGATCCGCTCGCACCGCCGCCCCAGATCCTCGTACGCGGCGATCCACGCCGCCCGCTGCTCCGCGCCCACCGGGAACCCGGCCGGCTTGGTCGCCGCCCACGCGGCCGCCTCCTGCGGGTCGGCGAAGCAGTTCACCGCCGTACTGTGGCCGACTCCGCGGGGGTCCCAGCTGACGATGTCGAAGCGTTCCCGGACCTCCTTCGGGAACGCCTCGTAGTTCTGCGGGAACTGGACCGTACCGGGCCCGCCCGGGCCGCCCGGGTTGAAGAAGAGGGTCCCGATGCGGTGGCCCGGTCCGGTCGCCGGGTGCCGGACGACCGCCAGGTCGATGAGACGGCCGCCGGGGTCGTCGTAGTCCAGCGGCACCTCGGCGGTCGCGCAGTCGAACGCACTTCCCGACTCGCACGGGCGCCAGTCCAGCGTCGTCGGTGCGGGCTCCGGGGGTGGCGGCATTCCGTCGGCCGCGACCAGGCCGGCGCCGGCCAGTACCGTCGAACAGGCGGCGACCGCGGCGACTGCCGCGAACCAGCGGCGGCGGGGTGCGGGGGAGCCGCCGCGTATGCGGGTGATGGGCATACTCCGTCAATCCTCCTTGAACGGCTGAGCGGCCGTGCCCGGCCGTCCCGGCCTCGGTCCGCACGCCCGTCCACGTCACCCCGCCCACCGCCCACCCGCAACCGACCGCCTCCGAACGGCCCACCGCGCCCCTGGCGCGGCCGACCGGTTGTGTCCCCGGTGTGGCCGGCCGCCGCCGTGGCTCGGCGTCAGCGGCGGCCCTGGCGGTGGGCGGATTCGAGGGCCTGGAGGAGGACGCGGGAGCTGAGCGGGAGCCGGCGGACCCGGATGCCCGTGGCGTGGTGGACGGCGTTCGCCACCGCGGCGGCCGTGCCGACGATCCCGAGCTCCCCGATGCCCTTGGCGCCCGGCGGGTTGAGGTGCGGGTCGTCCTCGTCGATCCAGTACGCGTCGACCCGCGGGACGTCCGCGTTCACGGCGACGTGGTACGCCGCCAGGTCCCGTTCGGCGTGGTCGCCGAACGCGGGGTCCATGGTGGACTCCTCCAGCAGGGCCATCGAGGCGCCCATCACCATGCCGCCGACCAGCTGGGAGCGGGCGGTCGGGGGGTTGACGATCCGCCCGGCGGCGAACACGCCGAGCAGCCGCCGCAGCCGGACCTCCCCGGTGTCCACGTCCACCTGGACCTCGGCGAACTGGGCCCCGAACGCGTGCCGGGCGTAGGACTGGTCGAGGGCCTTCACCTCCTCCCGGGTGCTCGCCCGGACCGTGCCGAGCCCGGGTTCGGCCCGCAGGCCGGTGGCGGCCTTGTGGACCGCCCAGCCCCAGGAGGCGGTGCCGCAGGAGCCGCCGGCGAGCGGGGCGCGGGGCAGGTCGCTGCGCCCGATGTCGACCCGGACGCGGTCCGCGGGCACCTCCAGGGCCTCGGCGGCGACCACGGCCAGCGCCGTGCGGGCGCCGGTGCCGATGTCGGTGGCGTTGATGAGGACCCGGTAGGTGCCGTCGGACTCGGCGCGGACCTCGGCGGTGGAGGGCGCGACCAGGGCGGGGTAGGTGGAGGCGGCGACGCCGGTGCCGACCAGCAGCCGCCCCTCGCGGCGGACGCCGGGGCTGGGGTCGCGGTCCGCCCAGCCGAACCGCCGGGCGCCCTCCCGCAGGCACTCCGCCAGGTGGCGGCTGCTGAACCGCCGTTCGGTGTCGGGCTCCCGGTCGGGTTCGTTGCGCAGCCGCAGTTCCACCGGGTCGAGCCCGCACAGCTGGGCCAGTTCGTCCATGGCCGACTCCAGGGCGAACATGCCGGGGCACTCGCCCGGGGCGCGCATCCAGGAGGGGGTCGGGATGTCCTGGGCGACCACCCGGTGGACGGTCAGCGCGGCGGGGGAGCGGTACATCACCCGGGCGGGCACGGCGGTCTGCTCCACGAACTCCCGGACGGTGGAGGTCTGGGAGAGCACCTCGTGGGCGAGGCCGAGCAGCCCGCCGGCCCGGTCGGCGGCCAGTCGGACCCGCTGCACCGAGGGTGCCCGGTGGCCCACCACGGCAGCCAACTGTGCTCGGGGGAGGGAGAGTTGGACCGGCCGGCCGACCTCCTGGGCGGCCAGGGCGGCGAGCACCACGTGCGGGCGCGGGGTGCCCTTGGCGCCGAACCCGCCGCCGACGTGCTCGCTGACCACCAGCACCCGGTCCCGTTCCAGGCCGAAGAGCGCCGCGAGGGTCTCCTGGACGAGGGTCGCGCCCTGACTGGAGTCGTGCACGGTCAGCCGCCCGTCCTGCCACCAGGCGGTGGCGGCGTGCGGCTCCAAGGCGTGGTTGTGCAGCGGTCCGATCCGGTAGACGGCGTCGAGGCGGACCTCGGCTGCCGCGTACACCGCCGCGAAGTCGCCGTGGGCCCGCTGGGCCGGGTGGCCGCCGTTGGCCTCCTCGGGGGTGTAGGCGCGCGGGTGGTCCTCGGTGAGCAGCACGTCGTGCGGCTCCTGCCGGTAGTCCACCCGGATCTCGGCGGCGGCCTGTTCGGCGGCGCGCAGGGTCTCGGCGACGACCAGGGCCACGTACTGGCCGCGGTGCGCGACCTTCGGCGACTGCAGCACGGCGAGGGCGGGGTCGTCCACCGGGTGCAGGCGGCGGGCGGTGCGGTGGGTGAGTACGGCGAGCACCCGCGGGTCGGCCAGGGCGGCGGCGGTGTGCACCGCGGTGACGGTGCCGCGGGCCACCGTGGCCGGCACCGGCACGGCGAACACGCAGTCCGGCGGGTGGACGTCGGCGGCGTACCGCGCGGCGCCGGTCACCTTCTCGCGGCCCTCCAGCCGCCGCAGGTCAGCCATGTCCGCCTCGCTCGGTCAGTTCCACCAGGACCCGGACCATCAGGTTGTGCGCCAGCGGCACCTTGTGGCCGTTGTCGCGCAGCGGGCGGGCGGCGGCCAGTTCGGCCTCCACCGCGGCCGCGAAGTTGGCCTCCTCGGGCAGGGCGCCCAGCAGCAGGTCCTCGGCCGCCCGAGCCCGCCACGGCTTGGGCGCCAGCCCGCCGAAGGCCAGCTTGGCGTCGGCGATCCGCCCCTCGCGGACGGTGAGGCAGACCGCGACGGAGGCCAGCGCGAAGGCGAAGGAGGCCCGGTCGCGGGCCTTGCGGTAGTCCGAGCGGACCTCGGGACCGGCCGGCGGGAGGGCGACCGCGGTGATCAACTCGCCGGGCAGCAGGCGGTTCTCGAGGTCGGGGCGGTCCTCGGGCAGTCGGTACAGGTCGGTGATGGACAGGCTGCGCGGGCCGTCCGGGCCGAGCAGTTCCACGGTGGCGTCCAGGGCGGTGAGGGCCACCGCAAGGTCGGAGGGGTGGGTGGCGATGCAGTGGTCGGAGGCGCCGAGCACCGCCAGGTCCCGGTGGACGCCCTCGCGGGCGGGGCAGCCGCTGCCCGGCTCGCGCTTGTTGCAGGGCTTGGTGACGTCCTGGAAGTACAGGCAGCGGGTGCGCTGCAGCAGGTTGCCGGCGGTGGTGGCCCGGTTGCGCAGCTGCCCGCTCGCCCCGGAGAGCACCGCCCGGGCGACGGCCGGGTACGCCGCGCGGACGGCCGGGTGCGCGGCGAGGTCGCCGTTGCGTACCAGGGCGCCGATCCGCAGGCCGCCGTCCGGCAGCGGCGCCACCCGGTCCAGGGGCAGTCGGCCCAGGTCCACCAGCAGCCGGGGCTGCTCCACGCCGAGCTTCATCAGGTCCACCAGGTTGGTGCCGCCGGCCAGGCAGCGGGCGTCGGGAGAGGCGGCCAGCAGGGCGACGGCCTCCTCGGCGACGGTGGGCCGCAGATAGGCGAACTCCCTCACCCGGCCTCCCCCGTCGGCGCCGAGGGCGGCGTGAGCGCGGCGGCCTCCGCGCGGGCGGCGACGGCCGGCGCGGCGCCGACCACCGCCCGGACGATCGCCGGGTACGCGCCGCAGCGGCACAGGTTCCCGCTCATCCGCTCCCTGATCTCCGCCGGGCTCGGCACCGGACCGTCCTCCCCGGTGGCAAGGCCGGGCCGGCCCTCCCGGATCTCGGCCAGCGCGCCGACGGCCGAGCAGAGCTGCCCCGGGGTGCAGAACCCGCACTGGAAGGCGTCCTCCGCCAGGAAGGCCTCCTGGAGCGGGTGCAGCGTCCCGCCGTCCGCCAAGCCCTCCACCGTCACCACCCGGGAGCCGTCCAGGCCCACCGCCAGCAGCAGGCAGGAGACGACCCGGCGGCCGTCCAGCAGCACCGTGCAGGCGCCGCACTGGCCGTGGTCGCAGCCCTTCTTGGCGCCGGTCAGCCCGAGCCGCTCGCGGAGCACGTCCAGCAGGGTGCACCGGTTGTCCAGCAGCAGCGTGTGCGTCGCGCCGTTGACCTCGATGACGGTCTCGGTCGCGGTGGTACTGAGCACCCGGCACCCCTCTCCGCTCGCCCGTGTCCCGCTCGCCCGTCGCCTGCCTCCGGACCCGGCCGGTGACCGCGCCCGGGGCGTCCCGGTGGCCGGGCGGGTGGCCGGCCGGCGGGGCTCCGACCCCGCATTCCACCCGACCGGCGGGCCCCGGCCGGTCCGCCCCGCCGTACCGCCGCCCGGGTGCAACCCCTACGGCGCAGTGCGCCCGGCCGCCGCCGGCGGACCCGGCCCCGGGCGCCGTCACCCTGCGCAACCGCCGGGCCGGGCGGGGGCGTCCCTGTAGGTGACGACGACGGTTCGGACCGAGGAGGCCGATCATGCGACGTTGGATGATGGTTCCGATGGGGCTCGTCCTCGCGGGCACCGGGGTGGCCGTGGGCCCGGTGACGGCCTCGGCGGCCCCCGCCCCGGCGGCGGTCACCGGCTGCCCGGTCGGTTGGGGCAGCCTGCCCGAGGACCGCTCGGCCGGCGGCGGCGAGCCGCTGACCGGCGTGCGGACCGGCCGGCACCCATGCTTCGACCGGATGGTCCTCGACGTACCGGGCAGCTCCGCCGCCCACCCGGTCGGCTACCACGTGCACTACGTGGACCGGCTGGTGCAGGACGGGTCCGGCCGGCCGGTGGAGATCGGCGGCGGGGCCGTCCTGGAGATCGTGGCGGTCGCCCCCGCCTACGACCCGGAGACCGGCAGCCCCACCTACCCGGCCCGCGCCGGGGCCCCGCTGCCCGGGGTCGACCTGCGCGGCTACCACACCTTCCGGGACGCCAGGTTCGCCTCCAGCTTCGAGGGGCAGACCCAGGTCGGCCTGGGCGTCCGGGCCCGGCTCCCGTTCCGGGTGTTCCAGCTGGACGGTCGGCTGGTCATCGACGTGGCGCACAGCTGGACGTCCACCGTCCGCTGAACCGCCCGGCACACCAACGCAGCTGACAAATCGTCAGCTGCGTTCGGTTTCCCCCGGCACGGGTCTTGCCCGCCGCGCGCACCCCTTCCTACTCTCAGGTATCGCCCCGGCACGCGCGCGCCGCCGAACCCCCTCGCCCACGACCGGGAGCCCTGATGCCCGCATCCCCCGCCCGGCGGCGCTCCGCCTTGCTCGGCGCACTCCTCGCGCTGGCGCTCGCCGCCCCCACCACCGCCCTCGCCGACACCCCGGCCCCGTCCGCCGGGACCCTCACCGCCACCGCCGCCACCGACCTGCGCGACGTCCTGCTGGTCGGCAACGGCCAGGGCGGCACCGTCAGCTTCATCGACGGCCACGGCTTCACCAACCTCGGCTCCTTCGACGCCGTCCCCGACCTCGAACAGCGGGTCGCCGAGATGAACCTCGTCGAACGCGCCGCCTACGAGATCGTCAACGCCGCCCAGGGCTACCGCAAACTCGTCGACGACATCGCCCTCGGACCCGACGGCCGCACCCTCTACGTCTCCCGCGGCGCCCTCTCCGACGCCGTCGCCTTCGACATCCCCACCCGCACCATGCTCTGGCGCCACCGCGTCGTGGGCTTCAAGGCCGACCACGCCGCCCTGTCCCCGGACGGCACCCGGTTCGTGGTCTCCGCCACCACCGCCGCCAAGGCCGAGGTCCTCGACACCGCCACCGGCCGCCCGGTCACCGCCTTCGCCACCGGCACCTACCCGCACGCCAACGACTACTCGCCCGACGGCACCGTCCTCTACAACTCCAGCATCGGCGTCACCGGCCTGCCCAAGGCCCTCGAATGGGCCAAGGGCCCCCGCCAGGTCACCGCCGTCGACGCCACCACCTACCGCCCGCTGCGCACCTACACCTTCGACCACGGCGTCCGGCCCGCCGTCTTCACCCCCGACAACCGCACCATGTACGCGCAGCTCTCCTACCTCAACGGCTTCGTCGAGTACGACCTCGCCGCCGGCCGGATCACCCGGACCGTCCAGCTCCCCTTCAGCGACAAGGCGGCCCGGCTCGGCCCCGACGACTACCCGCAGAACTCCGCCCACCACGGCATGGCCCTCAGCGGCGACCAGACCCGGCTCTGCGTCGCCGGCACCATCGACGACTACACCGCCGTCGTCTCCCGCCCCGGCCTGACGGTGGACGGCTACGTCCACTACGAGCCCGACGCCCTGCCGTACTGGACGGCCACCAGCGCGGACGGCCGAACCTGCTTCGTCTCCCTCGCCAACCGGGACCAGATCTCGGTCGTCGACTACGCCACCGCCACGGAGATCGCCCGCATCCCCACCGGCCGCTTCCCCCAGCGCCAGCGCCTCGGACGGATCACCCCGACCGCCCTCGCCGCCCTCAGCCCCCGCAACGGCTGACCGGCCCCGCCAGGCAGCGCTCCGGCCCCCGGGCCGGCCCGCGGAGGGTCGGCCCGGGGGCGGGTCGGTGTGGTCGGTGTGGTCGGTGTGGCCGGTTCGGGGGCGGTCCGGTGTGGCTGGGCCGGGGGCGGGGGACGAGCGGCGAGACTGGGGGCGACAGCCGACCGACCGGCGGCGGACCGCGGCACCGGACGCGTCCCCGCCCCGCCCGCCCCGGAGGCCCGCCCTGCACGAGGCCGCCACCCGCCCCACCACCAACGGGCCCGCACCCGCCGGCCCGGGCCGCGCCGGATGACCGGCGGACAGCCGCCCGCCCCGCGCCCCGCCCTGCGCGAGCGGCTGAAGCTGGCGGCCGTCGCGGTGTGGCAGCGCGGCCGGGAGATCGAACTGCTGCACCGTTCGATGGCCTTCGCCGCACTCTGCTTCGTCACCCTGATCCCGCTGCTCATCGTGATCGCGGCCGCGTCCCGGACCCGCGGCAGCGGCATCGCGGACTGGATCATCGACGGCCTCGGCGTCTCCGGCCGGGCCGGCGACGCCGTCAGAGAGCTGTTCTCCTCCCGGCACGAGGTGCTGAGCACCACCACCGGTCTCGGCCTCGCCGCCCTCGCGGTCTTCGGGATCTCCCTGATGGCCGCCGTGCAGAACGCCTACGTCCGCATCTGGCGGGTGGACCAGGCCGCCTGGCGGGGTGTCTGGCGCCAGGTCGTCGGACTCGCCGGGCTGATCGCCTACATCCTGGCCGGGGCGTGGAGCGCCGCCCCCTGGCACCCCGCCGCCGCCCGGACCGCGTTGCGGGTGGCGGCCACCCTCGGCGGCGGGGTGCTGTTCTTCTGGTGGCTGCAGCACCTGCTGCTGGGGGCCCGGGTGTCCTGGCGCAAGCTGCTGCCCGGGGCGGTGGCCACCGTCCTGGCCCTGGCCGGGCTGCGGATCTTCTCCCGGCTGGTGTTCGCGCCGCTGATCGTCTCCAACGCGGTGTCCTACGGGCCGGTCGGCACGGTGCTGGTGGTGCAGTCCTGGCTGATCGGGGTCGGCTACACCGTCTACGGCGGCGCGCTGTTCGGGCACGCGCTGCAGTCGCCCACCCGGACCCGCCGCCGGCGCGGGCCGCGCTGAGCGGGGTGGTGGTTTGTCCGCTCTCCGGGCGTAGATGTGTACATGACCGGTGGCTGCGGTGAAGGCCCTCTGGAGGAACCGTGCCGCGGGGCGTGCCCGTTCGCCGGACGGGTAGCCCGCCAGGACGGGCCCGCCGGTCCGTGCCCGGCCCGTGTCCAGCGGGCGCGGGGCCGAGCCGAAGGGAAGCCGATGCCCGACGCGTTGACCTGTCCGCTGGCCGTCCACGTACTCAACAGCCCCTACCCGGATCTGCCGCTCCCCGCCGAGCTCCGCTTCGACCCGGACCACCCGTACGAGGTGTGCCTGGCCTTCCCCGCCCCCGACCCGGTGGCCGAGGAGGACGACCGCAGCTGGTACTTCGGTCGGGACCTGCTGGTGGAGGGCTGCGAGGCCCCGGCCGGGCAGGGGGACGTCCAGGTCGCCCCGGCCGACGAGGGCCGGACGGTGATCAGCCTCAGCGGGGTGGACGGCACCGCACTGATCTGCGCCTCCACCCCCCGCATCGAGGTCTTCCTCCGCCGCTCCCTCGCCCTGGTCCCGGCCGGCTCGGAGGCCGGCCACCTCGACCTGGACACCCTCCTCGACCGCCTCCTGGAAGCCGGCTGACGCCGCCCCCGGCCGTGAGTGCGGCGGTCCGCGTCCCGGCTGTCAGGGGGCGGCGGGGAGTTGGACGGACTGGCCGTGGTGGAAGACGTTGTGCGGGTCCCAGGTCCGCTTGACCTGCTGGAGGCGGGGGTAGCCGTCCTTGTAGTACAGGCGGGGGTAGGCGGGGGAGGGGTCGGTCGCCAGGCCGAGGTCCACGTCCGGGTAGTTGACGTAGCAGCCGTCGGTGCCGCGGTCGTGCGCGGCGTCGCTGACCTCCGGCACCCCGCCGGTGGCCGCGTACACGTCGCGGTAGAAGTCGCACAGGTAGGCGAGGTGGAGGTCGTCCTCGGCCGGGTCGGTCCAGTAGGTCTGGTACTGGAGCTTGAGGATGGAGTCCCGCTGCGGCACGGCCGTGGCCGACGGCTCGACCGCGTTGACCCGGCAGCCGTAGGAGTCGACCTGGAGCAGGGTCTGCGACATGTCGGCGCCGGGCACGTCGGTGGTGAGCCAGCGCCAGCACGCGGCGATCTCGGCGTCGGTGAACGGCTTGCGGTGGTAAGCGGACTTGTACTTGCCGCGCTGGTTGGGGCCGGAGCCGTTGAGGGTCTGGGTGGCCTGGAGCCAGGGCATCCGGCGGCGCTTCTCCGGGAAGGGCAGCGCGGGGCCGGCCAGGCTGCGGGTCGGCACCGTCGAGCGGACCGACAGGCCCTCCTCCAGGGTGCGGAAGAACGCGTCCAGCGGCGTGGGGTCGGCGCCGTCCCACTGGCAGGTGACGGCGAGCTCCCCGGCGGCCCGGTGGCTGAGCTTCAGCAGGGTGAACAGGCCCTGGTAGACCTCCTCCCCGGGGGAGCTGTGGGCGGCGAAGAACGCGCCGTAGTTCCGTACCAGGCGGCCGAAGTCGGCCTCGGTGAGGCCGTCCCAGGGGAAGGCGGCGCTGCCGAGCCAGACCTGGGCCGGCGGCTCGGGGATGGTGTCGGCGAAGTAGTACCGCAGGATCAGGCCGAAGTTGCCGCCGCCACCGCCGGTGTGGGCCCAGAACAGCTCGGCGGTGTCCGACCCGGGCGGGTCCGCGCGGTGCGCCCGGACCACCTGGGCGAAGCCGTTGCGGACGGTGACCATGTCCACCTGGACCAGGTGGTCCACGGTCAGCCCGTGCCGCCGGGACAGCAGCCCGTACCCGCCGCCGCAGATGTGCCCGCCGGCGCCGACCGAGTAGCAGGAGCCGGCCGGAACGGTCCGCCCGAACTCCCGGAAGAGCGTGGTGTAGACGTCCCAGTTGGTGGCCCCGCCCTCCACCACGTACGCCGGGCGGAGGTACTTGTCGGCGCCCGCGCGGACGCCGCGCATCAGGCTCAGGTCGAGGATGGCCCCGCCGGTGTTCTCCACGAAGTCCTCGTAGCAGTGGCCGCCGCCGCGGACGGTGGGGCGCAGTCCGGCCGCCAGCACGCGGTCCACGGCGGCCACCGCGGAGAGCTCGTCGCGGATCAGCTCGATGTACCGCGGCTCGCTGGTCCACCGCTGGTTGAAGCCCTGGCTGAGCGTCTGGTACCGCGGGTCGTCCGGGCCCACCCGCTCGCCGGCCGCCGCCGCGTCCGGTGCCCCGTCCTGCGGCTCCCCGCCCTGCGGGGTCCCGTCCCCCAGGGCTTCCGCCGCCTCGGCGCGTCCGGCCGCGCCCGCCAGCCCGCCCAGCGCCGCTCCGGCCGACACCGCCCCGACCCCACCGAGGAATCCGCGGCGCGATACGTCAGCTCCCATGTGCCCAGCTCTCCTTGCTCCGTCGGCCACCCGGCGACGAGGGCGTCCGCAGGCGAAACATCCACTGTTGCGGGCAAGTTAGCATTCCGTCAGGTTTTGCCGCGGTACGCCCGATTCCTCCGCGTGGCCACTCCCGGCCCGGCGGGTGTTACGGTCGCGGTCGGCGCGGGGAGCGGGGCGCGATCCGTCACGAAGCGGCGCACACCCGCCGGTCGCGCGCCCAGCCCCCGGATCGCGTACAGGAGCAACAGCCTTGACCCGTACCACCCCGCCCCGACCTCTCGACGTGGCGGCGGCCTTCCCCGCGCTCGGCCCGTACCGCCGGGAGGCCGTCCGGCTGCATCCCCGGCAGGGGGACCCGGGGCCGCGGGACAGCTCCCTCGGCGGGCCGCTGTGGTGGCCGGCCGCGGAGCCCTGGCCACTGTGCTGGGAGGTCCACCCCGCCACTGCGGCCGGTGGGGCCGTACCGCTGGTGCCGGTGCTCCAGCTGTTCGCCGCCGACCTGCCGGAACTCCCCTTCCCCGCGGGCTCGGACGTGCTGCACGTGCTGTGGTGCGCGGTCGGGCACCCGGACGGGCCCGGCCCCGAGCCGCTGCTGTCCTGGCACCACAGCTCGGCGGGCTCGGGGGAGTGGGCCGTACCCCGGCCACCGGTGGGCGCGGTGGAGCACTACCTGCCCGTTCCGTGCGTGCTGCACCCGGAGCGGGTGTCCGAGTACCCGGGCTGGGACCTGCCGGAGGAGCTCGACGACGCGTTGGCACCGTGGTTCGACCGGCTGGAGGAAACGATCGGCTGGTCCTACGAGGAACACCTGTCGGTGGCCGACGGCGTGAAGGTCGGCGGCTACCCGACCTGGGGCCGGGACCCGCAGTGGCCCGACTGCCGCGGGTGCCGGCGGCGGATGGAGCACCTGCTCACGGTCGGCAACGCCGAGTTCGACGGCGGGACCTGGCGGAGCTGGCTGCCCGTCGAGGACACCCCCGCCACCGGCACGGTCTGGGACCTGCCGGTCGAGCAGTGCGACCGGCTCCGGAACCCGTCGGGGCTGAGGATCGGCGACCTGGGGGCCGTCCACCTCTTCACCTGCCCGCACTGCCCGGACCGGCCGTACGCCCACCGCTTCGGCGCCTAGCTGTAGCCGGTCGTTCGCGGCTGGTGTCCTGCGCCCCCGACGGGTTGAGGGTGCGTCAGGGTGCGGCCCTATGATGTGATCATGATCGAGGGGAAGCTGACCAGGCTGCGGGCGCTGCGCGCGGAGGATGCCGAGGACCACCTGCGGTGGCGGAACGACCCCGAGGTGGTGAAGTGGTCGGCGGCGGGGGACCCGTGCTTCGGGCCCGTCACGGCGGAGGCCATCGGGCTCACCTTCGACGCGCTGCTGCGGCTCGTCCCGCGGGAGGCGGCCGTCCTCACCGTGGAGGACCGCACCGACGGCCGGGTGATCGGGATGGCCGACTACCGCGACCTCGACCCGTACGCAGGGGTGGCCACCCTCGGGGTGACCATCGGCGAGCCGGAGTTCTGGGGCCGCGGCCACGGCTCCGAGGCTCTCGGCCTGCTGGTGGACCACCTCTTCGGCGCGTACGGGCTGCGCCGGCTGGAGCTGGACACCTGGAGCGGCAACGAGCGGGCCGTCCGGGCGTTCGGCAAGCTCGGGTTCCGCGAGGAGGGCCGCCGCCGGGAGGCCGTGCTGATGGGCGGCGAGCGGTACGACCGGGTGCTGTTCGGCCTGCTGCGCTCCGAGTGGGAGGCCGCCCGGGGCTGAACCCCGGGGGCGCGGGCGGTCAGGAGGCCGGGCGGGAGTCCTGGAGGACGCCGACCTTGTCGATCCGGTGCTCGGGGTTGCCGTTGGCGTCCCGCCAGCGGTTGCCGGCGGCGTTGTCCTCCGGGGTGGCACAGGTCGAGATCGTGATCATCGGCCGGACCGCCGGCTCGCCCGGCCGCCCCGGAACGGCCGCCCGCTGCTCCGCCAGCGACTGCTCGGAGCGGAACGAGGTGCTCCGGGTGTCGGTGATCACGTACTCGTACTCGGTGCCGCCCAGGGTGACCAGGACGATGTCGCCGTTGCGCACCGCGGGCAGCCGGTTCAGCGGGCCGCCGGCCGAGAGCCGGTGGGCGGTGACCAGGTAGTTGCCCACCTCGCCCGGGCCCACGCCGCCCCCCGGGCCGTACGGGCTGGCGCCCACGCCGCCGTCCTGGATCCGGGTACCGGCCCGGTCGTCGGTGGTGCCCTGGTAGGGGACCACCCGGAGGCCGCTCAGCCCGATCGAGGGGATGGCGAGCGTGGCGGCCTCGGTCCGGGCGTCGGCGGTGTCCGGGGCGGAAGGGGTCGCCGGGGCCGCTGGGGCCGAGGGTGTCGCGGGGGCCGCCGAGGTCGGCGGAGCGCTCGTGGACGGCTCGGCCGGGGGCGAGGCCGGGATGGACGCCGGGGTCGAGGCCGGGGCGGAGGCCGGCGTGGAGGTCGTGGCCGCCGGACGGTCGGCCGTCGGGCCGCCGCCGCTCGCGCAGCCCGCGAGTACGGCGAGGGCCGCGCCGGCGAGCGCGGTGGCGAGGATGCGCGGTGCGGACATCGGGGACGTTCCTGCGGGTCGGACGGGTGGGACGGGCCGGACGGGTCGGGCGCGGCCCATGGTGCCTCGCCGGACCCGGTCGGCGACGGGTCGGAGGGCCGTGACCGGCCGAATGTTCGCTTCTTGTGATGTTCGGCTGCTGTTCGGCGGCCGGAGGCCCCGGTCCGAGGCCCTGCTCCGAGGTCCCTATCCATGCTGGCCCCGGGCGGTGGCGGGCTCCCGTTCGGGCGGATGAGTCCGCGACCCGCCCCGGGGCGCCGCCGGGCCTCCGGGCGTTCCGCGGGCGAGGATCGCCGGGTGACCGCTGAGACCGCAGGCGGGCCGCGGCCGGCCGGCGAGCGGCACGCCTCCTGGACCGAGCTGTTCTTCGACCTGGTCGTGGTCGCGGGTGTGCTGCAGCTCTCCCACCTGCTGCACGACGGTCCCGCGCCGGGCGACCTCGCCCTGTACGCGCTGCTCTACCTGGCGTTCTGGACCACCTGGGTCTGCTTCACCGTCTACGGCAACATCGAGGCCCGCCAGGAGTGGGACCCGAGCCTGGTGGTCGCGATGCTCGGCCTGGCGGTGATGGTCGCCGCCGTGCCGGACATCCGGACCGAGCACGCCGTGGCGTTCGCCGTCTCGTACGTGGTGCTGCGCTGGCTCGGCGGCCGGGCTTCGACGGCGTCACCGTCACCACCTCGTACTGACCCGCCCCCGCACGCCCGCACGCCCGCACGCCCCGCACCCGCGGCCCCGTGGACCCGACGGTCCGCGGGGACGCCCGCGCGGCCGACGGGTGTCGGCGCTGTCGGTGCCCCCGGCTACGGTCGGGCCGCATGAGACGGCCATGGCGCAGGGCATCCCGCCCCTCCCCGCTGGACCCCTTGCGGGCGGACCCGACCGGCCGCGCCCTCGGGCTCGACCTGCCGCCCGGACGGCTCTGCCACGCGACCCTGCACGGGCGGTCGGCGGTGCCGCTGATGTGGTGCTCGGACACGCCCGCCGAGCCCGGGCAGTGGGCCCGCCTCGCGGCCGCCACCCGGGGCACCGGCCGGTACCCGCTGCTGCTCGGCGGCGGCACCGGCTACGAGCGCGGCCCCCGCGAGGAGGTGCCCTGGCGCGGCCGCCTCGCCCCGCGGTTCGTCACCGACCCGGACGCCTTCGACGCCGACCGGGTGCTCGCCGAGGCCTGGCCCCGGTACGTCCCGGACGACGGCGAGGACGAGCTGGACGACCGGGGCCGCCCGCTGACCCTCGCCCCCTTCGGCCCGCGGTGGCCCGGCCCGGCCGCCCCTTGCGCCCTCGCCGGCACCGACCCCGAGGCCACCGCCGCCGACCTGGCCGACGCCCTGCTCGCCGCCGGCACCCTGATCCACCCCCGGCTCGGCCTCGCACCCGCCCCCCGCGGCGCCGACGTGCTCACCGCCGTCGGCTGGACCGGCCAGGTCAACCTCCACACCGACCCCGCGCCGTACACCGCCGTGCTGCGCCGCTGGGAGGACCGGTACGGCGCCCGGCTGATCGCCCTCACCGACGACACGCTGCACCTCTCGGTGGCCGCGCCGCCCCGCACACCGGAGCACGCCCTGGCCCTGGCCGCCGAGCACTTCGCCTTCTGCCCGGACGGCATCCTGCAGGGCAGCGGCACCCTGGCCGCGTACGCCGCCGAGGCCGTCCTCGACCAGCCCTCCTGGTGCTTCTGGTGGGACTGACCCGTACGCCGCCGCCGTCAACCTTTCACCCGCAGACCTGCCGGTAGGCCACCGACGGGAGGTGCTCCGCCCACTCCTGCCGGGTCAACCCCCGCCCGGCCGCCCGGCACAGCCCGTCGGCGGCGGCCCGCGGGTCGAGCGGCCACCGGACGATCCGGCCGTCCTCCGCGCCGGAGAGCAGCGACCCGTCGGCGGTGAAGGCCAGGGCGCGGACCCGGGCCGTGTGCCCGGTCAGCATCGCCCAGCGGGTGCCGTCGGCCACCTCCCAGACCAGGACCGCGCCGTCGTCCCCGGCCGCGGCGAGCCGGCGTCCGTCCGCGCTGAACGCCAGGGCCTGGACCGCGCCGCCCGGCCCGTCCAGCCGGGCCCGGACCTGCCCGGTCCGACCGTCCCGCAGGAGCACCGTCCGGCCGTCGCCCGCCGTGGCCAGCAGGCCGCCGTCCGGACCGACGGCCAGCACCTGGACGGCGCCCTGACCGGTGTCCTCCCGGCTCAGCACGGCCCCCGACCCGGTGTCCCACACGGTCAGCCGCCCGGACGGGCCGACCCCGAGCAGCCGGCCGCCGTCCGGGGCGAAGGCCACCGAGGTGACCAGCCGGGACGGGTACCGGGAGCCGACGTCCACCGGCGCGGCCGGGTCGCGCACGTCCCAGGCGAACAGGCCGAGCGCGGCGACCGCCAGCAGCCCGCCGTCCGGGGAGAAGGCCACCGAGGTCGCCGCGCCGAACCCGAACGGCCCGAGCGCGTCACCGATCCGCCGGCGCCCGGCCACGTCCCACAGCACCACCCGCCGGTTGCGGGTCACCGCCGCCAGCAGCCGCCCGTCCGGGCTGAAGGCCACGGCCGCGACCTCGTCCGGGTGGCCGTCCAGGACACCCAGCGGCCGTCCGGTCCGGTCCCACAGGCGCACCGCCCGGTCGCTGCCCGCGCTCGCCACCGTCGTCCCGTCCGGACTGACCCTCAGGTCGGCCACCCGCGCGCTGAACCCGCCGAACGGCTCCTCGGCCAACCGGTGCACCACGATCGAGCCGTTGTACCCGGCCGACGCCAGCACCGTGCCGTCCGGGGTGAGCGCCACCGACACCGTCTCGCTGCGCCCGCGGTCCGGGTACGAGCCGAGCCGGACGCCGCTGCGGTAGTCCCACAGGTGCACCGTCCCGGCCTCGTCCGCCACCGCGATCCGGTCGCCCGCCGGCGCCGACAGCGACCAGGCGTAGGAGCCTGCCAGGGCCGGCGGCGCCACCGACACCGGCTCAGGACCGCCGAGGTCCCACAGGCTCAGCCCCCGGTCGTCGGCCGAGGCGGCCAGGACCCGCCCGGCCGGACCGAAGGCCAGCGTGTCCGCCCCCGCCGCCGGCAGCCGGGCCACCAGCGCGCCCGAGACGGCGTCGAAGACCGCCGGGCCCTCGCCCCCGGAGACCGCGGCCAGCAGCCCGCCGTCCGGGCTGAACGCCAACGAGGTGACCGCCGCCCCGCCCGGCCGCAACACCGTCCGCCGACCGGTCGCCGGCTCCAGCACCAGCACCGAGCCGCCCTCCGCGGCGACCGCCACCCGCTCGCCGTCCGGGCCGAGCGCGAACCCGCGTCCGAGACCGGGCTCGGTCAGCCGGAACGTCTCGCGGCGCTCCGCCACGTCCCACAGCACCACCGAGCCGCTCGCGCCGTCGATCCCGTTCGAGGCGATCAGCCGCCCGTCGGCGCTGAACCGCACGTGCTGGACGAGGCCCTGACGGCCGCCCAGTTCGGCCACCGCGGCGCCGGTGGCCGGATCCCACAGCCGGACCGATCCGTCGCCGCCGCCGGAGGCCAGCAGCGTCCGGTCCGGGCCCAGCTCCACCGAGTACACCGGCACCCCGGGCGTGCCGAACTCCGTACGGCGCGGCGCCGCCGCCGCGCTCAGCACCGCGCCCCGGGTGTCGGCGTCCGACCGCAGCCCGTCGGCGGCGACCGCCAGCAGCCCGGCCAGCGTCCGCTCCGCCGCCGGCAGCGACCGCGACCGCAGCGCCAACTCGGCCGCCAGCGCCGCGGTCTGCCGCCGCCGGGCGTCCTCCCGCTGCCGGAACACCACCGCCCCGCCCAGCAGCGCCAGCACCAGCAGCACCGCGGTGCAGGCGGTCAGCCGCTGCAGCACCCGGGTCCGCCGCCGGGCCGCCCGCTCCTCGGCCGCCTCCCGTTCGACCCCGGCCCGCAGGAACTCCGCCTCGCCGGCGTTCGCGTCACCCGGACGGTCCGCCGCCCACGCCAGCGCGGCCTGCAACTGCGCACCCCGGTACAGCGCCCCGGGATCCCGGCCGAGCCCCTGCCAGGCCTGGGCCGCGCCGGTCAGCCGCCGGTGCACCAGCAGGCTCGCCCGGTCGTCGGTCAACCAGCGGTGCAGCCGCGGCCAGGCCCGGATCAGCGCCTCGTGCGCGAGCTGGACGGTCCCGCCGTCCAGCACCGCCAGCCGCGCCTCCGACAGCGCCTCCAGGACCCCGTCGACCACCTCCGCCGCGGCGAGGCCCGCGAGTTCGGCCCGGTCGATCGGCCGCCGGGTGTCCACCGTGCCGTCGCCGAGCGCGGCCAGCCGGAGCAGCACCCGGCGGGCGACCTCCTGCCGCGGCCGGCCGAGCCCGCCGTACACCGCCTCGGCCGTCTGCGCGAGCGCCCCCCGGACCCCGCCGCACGCCCGGTACGCCGCCGCCGTCAGCCCGTCGCCCTCCCGCTGCCGCCAGGTCTCCCGCAGCGCGTGCGACACCAGCGGCAGCGAGCCGGGTTGCTCCGCCGCGTCGGCCAGCACCACGGCGACCAGCTCGGGATGCGCCCGCAGCCCCGCCGCCTCGGCCGGCCGCTCCACGATCTCCCGCAGCTCCTCGGCGGACGGCGGGCCCACCAGCAGCTGCGCCTCGCCCCCGAGCGCCTCGGTCAGCCGCGGATGGCGGGTGACCCGGCCGAGCAGGTCGGCCCGCACCCCCAGCACCACGGTCGTGCGCCGGCCGGGCCCCAGCGCGGCGTCCAGCAGCAGGTCGACGAAGCGGGCGGCCTCGGCCTCGTCGGCGCACAGCGTGAAGACCTCCTCGAACTGGTCCACCACCAGCAGCACACGGGTCCCGGCCGGTCCGGTGGCCAACGCACCCCGGACGGCGATGTCCAGCGCCGCCGGATCCCGCGCCAACTCCTCGTGCAGGGCGGCCGGATCGCCGCCGGACAACTTCGCGATCCGGTCGGACAACTCGCCCAGCGGGTGCGCGGTCGGGGTCATCAGCACCGTCCGCCAGCGGTCGGCCCCGGCCGGGTCCGCCTCCAGCGCACCCACCAGGCCCGCCCGCAGCAGCGAGGACTTCCCGCTTCCGGACGCCCCGAACAGGCCCACCAGCGGCAGCCGTTCGACCCGCTCGCGAAGGCGCTCGGCGATCCGGGTCCGGCCGAAGAACAGCCCGGCGTGCTCCGGCTGGAACACCGCCAGCCCCTGGTACGGGCACGGGTGCCCGCCCACTGCTCCCGGGGCCCCGCCCGGCCCTCCGCCCGCCACCTCGCCCCCGGCCGCGGCCCCGGCCTCCGCCGCGGCCGCGTCCCAACGGGCCCGCCAGTACGCGCCGTCACCGCCGCAGGCCGCCGCGTACGCCAGGGTGACCTCCAGCGAGGGCAGCCGCTGCCCGGTGGCCGCCTCGGCGAGGGTGCTCGCGGAGTAGTGGACCCGCTGCGCCATCGCCCGGTACCCCGGGCGGCCGGCCTGCTCGCGCAGGCGCCGCAGCTCCCGGGCGAGGGCCGCCGCCGGGCCGCCGTCCGGATCCAACGGCTTCTCCGGACGACCCACACCGCACCCCCGTTGACCAGCGTTGTCTGTCCGGTCCCGGCTCCCCTGCCGGACAACTTCCGGGCCGATTAGACATGGTGCCGCGGCCGCTGTCCAGGCCGTCAGGACCCTTCCACGAAGGAGAGTTGCCATGCGCACCACCCTCACCCGACAGGCCCGCAGGGCGTCCGTGCTCGGGGTCGCCGGGCTCCTCGCGGCGCTCGCCGTGCCCGCCCTCGCCGCCCCCGCGGAGGCCGCCCCGGCCCCGGCGCCGGCCGCGGTCACGGCGACGTACCGGGTCACCACGTTCGCCACGGCGAACGGCTACAACTACACCGACTGCCTCACCTACGGCTGGCACGCGCGCTGCAAGCTGCGCGGGTACCTCAACGCGCAGCAGAACTACGTGTACTGCAAGAAGTGGGGCGACGAGGTGCGGGACTCCTCCGGCAACTACAACCACTGGTGGCTGAAGACCGACCTGGACACCAACCTCTGGGGCAGCGGGCCGGCCTACGTCTCGGCCTACTACCTGTCCAACTGGGGCAACGACGAGGCGAAGGACGACTGGGGGAACGCGATCCCCACCTGCTGACCGCAGGGAGAGGGGCCGGGCCGACACGGGGCGGCCCGGCGGGGGAGCGGCCGGGGCCCGGCGACGCGCGGAGGACGCGTCGCCGGGCCCCGGCGCCGTCCGGGTCCTCCGGGGCGGGGTGTCCGCTCAGCGGCGCAGCGCCCGGTAGTGCCTCAGCAGTGCGGTGATCGCCGCCGGGTCGGCCCGGCCGTTGAGTTCGGCGAGCAGGCCGTCCGGGCAGTGCTCGTACAGGTCGCCCCACCACCGGCGGACCGTGTTGTCCCAGATCCGGTACCCGCCCGGCACACCCCGGGCCACGTACCGCCGCCGTCCCCCCACGCCGCGCCCCTGCCTCTCCTGCCCGAATCTTCCTCCGCGGCCGAACGGTAGCGCGCTACCCTCGGGCCGGGGCAACCCGATTCCGGCCCAGGGGAGGGGACGCGGTGGAGAGGGTGTTCGTGCACCACGCGGACGGTGAGGCGCTCGGCTGCACGGCCGTCGCCCCGGCGGCGGGGGTGCCGGTACGGGCCGAGCGGGTGGTGCTGATGCACGGCGCCGGGAACGGCAACCGGGCCCGGAACGTGCCGCTGGCCCGGGAGTTCGCGGCGGGCGGCCACCATACGCTGGCCTTCGACTTCTCCGGCCACGGCGACAGCACCGGCGAACTCGCCGAGCTCAGCCTGGAGCGCCGCTACCGCCAGGCCCGCAGCGTGATCGAGGAGTTCGCGCCGGCCGGGCCGCTGGTCCTGGTGGGCTTCAGCATGAGCGGCCAGACCGTGGCCGACCTGCTCCACCACCTCGGCCCGCGGGTCGCCGCGATCGTCCTCGCCGCGCCCGCCGCCTACGCCCGTGAGGCCTGGCCGGTGCGGTTCGGGCACGGCTTCACCGGCATCCTCCGCGACCCGGACAGCTGGCGTACCAGCCCGGTGTTCCCCGTCCTCGCCGGCTACACGGGCCCGGCTGTCCTGCTGCTCCCCGAACGGGACGAGGTGATCCCGCCCGAGGTGACCGAGGCCGTGGAGGCCGCGCTCGGCACCCGCGCCGACCTGATCACGGTCACCCTGCCCGGCTCCCCGCACATCCTCGGCCTCTGGCTCTCCGAGCGGCCCGCCGACCGGGCCCGGGTGGTCCGCCTGGTGGCCGAGCGGCTCGACCGGGCCCCCGGCCACCGCCTCGACCGGCCGGACCCGGTCGGCGCCTGAGACCGCGGGCGGCCCGCGGCGGCACCGTGTCCTAGGATGCCGAACCCGGCTCGACCAGGCCGGTTCCGAACCCACCAGCCCAGGAGAGCCCTCCGTGCACCCGCCGTCCGTGCCGTCCCCGTCACGCCTGCCCGTCCCGCCGCCCGCGCCCTGGTGACCGCCGGCTACACCACGCCCGGGCGACTGGTCTCCCGCGGCAACAGCAACGGGGGCCTGCTGGTCGCGGTCACCGCGATGCAGGCCCCCGACGCCTTCGGCGCGGTCTTCAGCCGGGTGCCGCTGCTGGACATGCTGCGCTTCCCGTACTTCGGCCACCTGGCCGCCGCCACCGTGGAGTACGGCTCGCCCGAGGACCCCGAGGAGTGCGCCTACCTGGCCGGGTACTCCCCGTACCACAACGTCCGCGCCGGCCGCCGGTACCCGGTGACCGCCTTCGCCGCCGCCCTCGGGGACCGCAACGCACCACCCCACGACCCGCTGAAGATGGTCGCCCGCCTCCAGGCCGACGCCCCCGACGGCGGCCCGTACCTGCTGCTCCCGCTCCGCGACTCCGGCCACGGCGGCGGCACCACCCGCACCGCCCTGATCGACCAGGACACCGACGAACTCGCCTTCTGCTGCTGGTCCCTGGGGCTCACCCCGGACCCGGAGCACGGCCTGTCGGGCTGAACGGGGGACCGCCGAGGGGTCTGCCGGTTGCCGCCGTGAACCACGGAGGTGCCCCCACGCGTCCCTGGCGCCGGCCGGTTGCCGGTGGCCGGCCGGTTCAGCCGTTGCGGGCGGCCTCCGGCCCCGTGATGCGGCGCAGGAGCGGCAGGGTCGAGGCGATGATCCCCAGCGACGCGGCCAGCCCCACGGCCGCCAGGCCGTAGAACGCCACGCCGGGCGGCACCAGGTCGTAGTGCATCTGGGACTTCAGGAACATCGCCGAAGCCGCCAACCCCGTCCCCACCGAGACCAGAGCCACCGCCAGCAGCGGCAGCGCGCTCTCCAGGGCGATCACCCGCCGCAGCAGGCCCAGCGGCGCGCCGGTGAGCCGCAGCATCGCGAACGGCCGCCGCCGGTCCGACAGGCCGGCGACCACGCTCACGGCGAGGCTGCAGCCGGCGATCGGCAGGGTGGTCAGCAGGACGACGTTCGCCAGTTGGCGGAAGCCGGCCAGCTGCCGCTGCTGGTCCGACCCCCGGTCGGCGACCGTCCGGGAAGCCTGGTGCGGGAACGCCCGGGTGAGCACCGTCCGGGTCCGCTCCATGGCCCCGGTGGTGCCGTCCGTGGTCGCGTACACCAGTTGCACGGGCAGCGCGGCGGCCTCCTCCACGCCGATCGGGGCGGCCGGCCACTCCTGGTCCGCGTTCGACTCCAGGTCGAGGAAGGCGAACTGCGGCACCTCCGCCACGCTCGCCCCGGCCGGGCAACGGCCGACCACCGGGGTCTGCGCCAGGTCGGCGCAGAGCACCAGCGCGGGGGCCCACGGGACCGGCTCGGCCGGGTCCTTGCCGATCCAGGCAGGGTTGGCGTGGGCCACCGCCAGGCCGCGGAACCCGTCGACGGCCCTCAACTGTGCCTCGAGCCCGGCCGGGAGCGCGGCCGCCATCGGCGGCTCCTCCACCATGGCGCCGTGCTCCACCGCCATCCGGGTGGCCGGGTCGCCGCTCAGAGCCCCGCGGTTGGCGTTGATCGTGCCGATGACGGCCACCGTCACGGTGGTGACGTACAGCGCCAGCACCAGGCCGCTGACCGAGCGGAAGCCGGCCTTCGGGTCGTCCGCGAGACGCCGCACGGCGATCAGCGAGGCCGGGCGGCTGGTCCACCGGGCCACCGCCCGGGCACCGGCCAGGGTGAGCCACGGCCCGGCGACCACCAGACCCAGCATCACCAGCAGGATTCCGGTCAGGTAGGCGGCCGTCTGCCCGTCGGTGCTCGCCGGACGGCGGTCGAGGAACCACGCCAGCTCGCCCAGTCCGGCCAGCAGCGGCACCAGCCGCCACGCCCGGGGCGGACGCGGCGTCACCCGGCGGCTCACCCCCAGCGGGGAGACGGTCACCCGGCGCAGCGCCAGCCGGGCCGCGACCGCCGCCGCCACCGGCACCCCCAGGGCCACCGCCAGCAGCTGGACGGCCGTCAGCCGCAGGTCGTCGGGGAAGAACCGGTCCCCGGTGAACGGGACGGTGGCCACCAGCGGGCGCAGCACGTAGAACAGCCCCACACCGACCACCGTGCCGGCCGCCGCGGCCAGCGTGGACTCCACCGCCGAGATCACCGAGACCTGCCCCGGGGTGGCGCCGACCAGCCGCATCGCGGCGAACCGTTGCTCGCGGGTGGCGGCCGACAGCCGGGTCGCCGTCCCGATGAAGATCAGCACCGGGAAGATCAGCGCACCGGCCACCACCGAGAGGATCAGCGTCATGGCGTCGCCGCGGACCCCGTGGCCCGGGCAGTCGTTGGCGCAGGACGGCGGGAGCGCGGCGGCGATGGTGGTGACCGCCCGAGCCCCCGGTGCGGCCTGGACCTCGGCCGGGGTCCGGCCGATCACGGCCACCAGCGAGTCCGGCGAGGGCAGGGCCTCGTCGCCGATGACGCCCGTGAGCCGGCCCGGGAACCGGTCGGCCAGTTGGTCGGCCGGCATCCGGTGCAGCAGCTCGGCCAGCCCCGGCGAGGCCAGGTACTCCCCGGCGGCCGGCACCGAGGCCAGGCCCGGCGGGACCGGCGAACTCGCACCGGTGGCGGCCACGTCCACCTCGAAGACCGGCTTGCCGCCGACGTGGTCCTCGTGGGCCCGCCACCAGAGCGGGTCCACCGGCGCGGTCCCGGTCCGGCTGGCCGCCCCGGTGTTGAACCAGAGCTGACGCTCGTTCGACCGCTCCACGGCGCTGATCCCGGCGAGGGTGGACAGCAGCAGCCCCACCCCGACCGCCACCGCGGCAGTGATCATGAACAGTCGGGCGACCGCCTCCCGCCCGCCGCTCACGGCGAGCCGCAAAGCGAAGGCGATCACGAGGCGACCCCGGTGGAGAGCGCGGTGGACCGGCCGTCCCGGACGATCACCTCACGGTCCGCGTAGGCCGCCACCCGGGCCTCGTGGGTCACCAGGACGACTGCGGTGCCCTGCCCCCGGGCCGCGTCCACCATCAGCTCCATCACCTGCTCCCCGGTGAGCGAGTCCAGAGCGCCGGTCGGCTCGTCCGCGAACAGCACCCGCGGACGGGTCACCAGGCCGCGGGCGAGCGCCACCCGCTGCGCCTGACCGCCCGACAGCTCACCGGACCGGCGCCCCTCCAACCCGTCCAGACCGAGCCGCGCGAACCACGGCCGGGCCTGGGCCAGCGCGGCCGCCCGCCGGGTGCCGCTCAGCAGCAGCGGCAGGGCCACGTTCTCCTCGGCGGTCAACTCGGGCACCAGCTGGCCGAACTGGAACACGAAGCCGAACCGGTCGCGGCGCAGGGCGCTGCGCTCCGCCTCGCCGAGGGTGTCGATCCGCCGGCCGTCGAAGTGCACCTCGCCCGCGTCGGGGGTGAGGATGCCCGCCGCGCAGTGCAGCAGGGTGGACTTGCCGGAGCCGCTGGGCCCCATGATCGCGAGAACCTCGCCGGCGTCCACGGCCAGGCCCGCGCCGCGCAGCGCGGGGGTCTCGCCGAAGGACAGCGTCAGGTCGTGAGCCTCCAGCAGGGCGGTCACCGCGCCACCTCCGTGGACAGCGCGTCCAGGCGGGCGGCGGTCAGGTCGATCCAGCGCAAGTCGGCCTCCAGGTGGAAGATGCCGTGGTCGGCGAGGAGCGCGTCGACCAGCGGTCCGCCGCGCCGGAGTTCGGTGAGTTCGCGCATCCGCCGCAGGTGGGCGGCGCGCTGGGTGTCCAGGTAGGACTCGGCGTCGCGGCCGAGCATCAGGGCGAGGACGACCTTGGTGAACAGCACGCTCTGGAGGTTGGGCTCGGGTGCCACCGGTTCGCGCAGCCAGGTCTCGAACTCGGTCGCCCCGGTCTCCGTGATCACGTACCGCTTGCGCTCGGGGCCGTCGCCGGGTTCGGCCTCGCCGGCCATCACCTTGCCGTCCCGTGCCAGCCGGCCGAGGGTGGCGTACACCTGGCCGTAGGGCAGCGGCTTGCCGCGGCCGAAGAAGGCGTCGTAGTCGCGCTTGAGGTCGTATCCGTGGCTCGGTTCCCGCTCCAGCAGGCCGAGAAGGGTCAGGGGAACGCTCATGTCTTCGACCCTACACCACGGATATACACCGAGTGTATAGACCGCGAGAATAGGTCCGCGGAGGTGATCGTCCTGGAGGTGCCCGCTACTCCCAGGGCCAGACCGAACGGTCCGCGGACTCCAGCAGCGGGATCAGCCCGAAGGCCGCGTCGGCCAGCCCGCCGAAGGTGTACCGCTTCGGCCCGTCCGGGGACATCCCGTAGGCGTAGCCGGCGAGATTCCAGGTGTACACCGGGACGTGCGCGGGGACGGGGGCGAGCGGGTCGCCGGCCGGGGTCCAGTACGCCTGCTCGTCGGTGACGATCACCACCCGGTCGTGGTCGCGGTAGTGGCGCCCCACCGCGCGGGCCGTGTCGGTGCCGCCCAGGTCGTGGAACCGCTCCAGGACCGTGAGCACCGCCTCCCCGGGCGCCACCGCGACGGTCCGGCTGCCGGTGCCGAACTCCACCAGGTCGGCCTCCTGGGCCCGGGCCGCCAGCGCGGTACCGAAGATCGCGGCCGTGTCCGCCCGGTTCAGCCGGGTGTTCCGGCTCGGGGTGTCGAACATCGAACCCGACCGGTCCACCAGGACCAGCGTCCGGCCGGGCAGCGCCGGGACGTTGGCCAGCGAATGGCCGAGCGCCGTCTCCAGCGCCCGGTGCCAGCGCGGCGAGGGCGCGTGCCGGTACGCCGCCAGGTACCGGAACGGGAACTGCCGGGAACGGGCCACCTCCGCCGGGTCGCAGATCCGGCGGGCGACCGCGGCGGCCGCCTCCTCGCCGACCCCCGCCTCGTCGAAGTTCCGCAGGTTGCGCACCAGCGCCATCGCCCCCATCGAGGGGATCACCGCCTCCCAGGCCGCCGCGTCCATCGGCCCCTGCAGCCAGCCCGCCAGCGCCTCCCAGGTCATCCCGGCCTCCGCCAGCCGCTCCGCCCCGCCCGGCCCGGTGACCAGCGCGTACCGCTCCGCGGCCGGCACCGCGCCGAGGGCGTGCCGGGCGAGCAGCATCCGCTCCCCGGCCGGCGGCACCGCCCGGTCGCGGCGGTGCCGCCGGTCCAGCGCGTACCGGAACAGCGCCCCCTGCCAGGGCTTGTCCGGCGCGGGAGCCGGATGGGTCAACTCCAGGACGTCGCCGAAGCGGTAGCGGGCCGTCGCGGTGTCGTACTTCAGCAGGGCCCGGCCGGTGTACAGCCGGCGGACCGCGTCGGCCACCCCGCGCTTGAGCGGCTGCGGCAGCCGCCGGCCGTACCGGGTGGTCCAGTACGCCAGCAACTCGCCCGGCTCGTCAGCGCGTTGCAGCACCGCATCGACGGCCTGCCGGGCGAAGCCGGCCTTCCCGGCCTCCTGCCGGGCCCGGACGAACTCCGCCGCGCCCACCAGCGAGGCCCGCCGGATCAACGCCGTCGAACGCAGCCAGCGCAGCAGCCCCAGCGTCCACTCGGGCTCCTCGACCGCGAGCCGGCGGACCAGCCGCAGGAACCGCTCGTCCCTCGCCTGCGCACTCTCGTAGAACGACTCCTGCCCCGCGAGGTGCGTCACCGCCAGCAGGAACAGCTCCGCCCTCGGCTCCCGGACGAACCCGGCCCCGCCCTCGTGGTTCCTCGGCACCGGCGGCGGGAACGCCACCGCCGGCGCCCAGCCCCGCGGCCGCGGCGGATGCCACTGCCCGTACAGCGACAGCGGGGAGGTCGCCCCGCCCGGCGTCAGGCCGGGCAGCTCGGCGCTGATCTCTGCCCTGGTCTCGGCCTTGGTCCGCTGGCGGTTGAACCGGGTCATGCAGAAGTCCCCCTGGGAGGGTTTCGGGACGGTACGGGAAACGGGCGCGCGGCTCGCCCGGGCCGGGAGGGCGTGGGCGAGCGGCGGGGCACGGGTGGGTGGCCGCGGGCGCGGTGAGGCGCGCCGGAACGCGGCGGGTCACGGCCTCCCGAGATCGGAAAGCGGGCGCCGGTTGGTGTCGTTGTCAGGAAGTAACCGGGGCCCGGCGCACCGGGAGGCGTGTGACGGGACGTTAGCCGACCCGGCTCGCCGGCGCACCCCTATTTTCCGCGACCGGATTCCCGGCGGCCTTCCGGGGCCGCGGCCGCCGCACCCGCGGCAGGGCCGACAGCGCCCCCAGTGCCGGTAGCACCACCGCCGTGGCCGCGAACGCCCGTACCGGACCCGCGTGGTCCACCAGGGCGCCGCCCGCCGCCGCCCCGGCCGCCGCGCCCAGGTTGTAGGCCGTGTTCACCCAGGCGCTCGCCTCGGTCCGCGACCCGTCCGGGACCAGCCGGTCCACCAACTGGTAGGCCGCGACCAGCAGGACGTCGGTGCACGCCCCGGCCAGCAGCAGGGCCAGCCCGGCGCTCGGCGTCGCGTACACCAGCGCGGGCAGCCCGTAGCACGCCCCGGCCAGCGCCAGCGCCACCGGCGGGCGGGAACCCAGCGCGCCGCGCGTCCCCCACCGCCCGTACGCCAGGCCGCCGAGCACCCCGCCGACCGAGAACAGGGTGGTCAGCGCCCCGGTCGTCACCGTGCCCCAGGCCGCCAGCACCGCGATCTCCACCAGGCACAGCGCGGCCGCGCCGGCCAGGACCAGCACCAGCAGCGGCACGAACCCCCGCGCCCGCAGCGGGCTCCGGCGCCGGGCCGCCGGCCCGTCGGCCGCATCGCGCAGCTCCACCGGGCTCCCACGCAGCGCCCGCGCCAGCAGCCCGAACCCGGCCACCACCAGCCCGGCGACCACCGCCAGCACCACCGGCGCCGACCACAGCGCCACCAGCAGGCCGCCGAGCACCGGACCGAGCGCGAACACCGTGGACTCCGCCGCCGTGTCCAGGCTCAGCGCGGTCTGGCGCTGGGCCTCGCCGGAGGTGAGCCGGCCCCACAGCGTGCGCATCAGCGGCCCCACCGGCGGCGGGCAGACCCCCGCCGCCAGGGCGAGGCCCACCGTGACCGGCACCGGCGCCCGGCCTGCGCAGGCGGCGGCCAGCGCCGTCAGCAGCAGGGCGTAGCCGCAGGCCAGTGGCAGCAGCACCGGCGGCCGGTGCTCCACCCACCGGGCCCGGTACGGGCCGAGCAGGGCCGTGGCCAGTCCGGCCAGGCCGGCCGTGGCGCCGGCCACGGTGTACGAGCCGGTGCCGTCGCGCAGGGCGAGCAGCAGCGGCAGGCCGAGCAGGCCGTAACAGACCCGGGCCGTCATCGCGGCGGCGAACAGCTCACGGGCATGGGGGAGGGACAGGACGGCGCGGTAGGACACGCCGCCCCGGTCGGGGCGTGACACGGGAGTTCTCCGAAGGGTGGGCGCGCCGGACCGCCGGCTCCACCAACGGGCCGGTCGCGCGCGGGCATGACGGGCCGACGGAACCGCCCCGGGGAACCGCGCCCGGTCGACGGGCGGGCGGTGTGGGGGCGGTGGGACGACCTGTCAGTGCGGATCGGAGATCATGCGGGCGAGCGTAGCCTCCGCCGGGCCCGGCCCGCCAGCGGTTCCGCCGGATCGGCCGCCGTCCTCGTTCGTACCGGTGCCGTCCGGGCCGTCCTCGGGTACGCCCGCGAGCTCGGCGTCACCGCCGTCCGCGGGAACACCGAGCACGCCAACCTCCCGTCGCAGCGCGTGATGCCCGCCGCGGGCATGGAGTTCGTCCGCGAGGACGGGGAGCTGAAGTACTACCGGGCGCATCTGCCGGTCGCCTGACCGGGGTTGTCGCCTCGGGCCGTTCCCTCGTCCGCCGGGTGCAGGACGGCCGGCGGGCGGACGAGGGAGCAGGGGACGGGGACTTCCCCGGGTCAGCTGCCCGCGTCGGCCAGCAGTTCGCCGCGCAGCTCGCCGAGGGTGCGGGCGAGCAGCCGGGAGACCTGCATCTGCGAGACGCCGAGCCGCTCGCCGATGTCCGCCTGGGTGAGCTCCTCGACGAAGCGCAGGTGCAGCAGTGTGCGGTCCCGTTCGCAGAGCGCGGCCAGCGCGGGCTTCAGCGACTCCAGGTTCTCCACCTTCTCCAGACCAGGGTCGGGCCCGCCGAGCCGCCGGACCGGGGCCGCGCCCCCGCACTCGTCCTCGCCGTCGAGGGTGTCCAGCGGGCCGGCCACCCGGCCGTTGCCGGCCACCAGGCCCTCGATGACCTCCTCCTCGTCCACCTCCAGGTGGGTGGCGAGTTCGGGCACCGTGGGCCGGCGGCCGAGCGACTGCTCCAGCTCGTCCCCACCCTTGGCCAGCGCCAGCCGCAGCTCCTGCAGGCGCCGGGGCACGTGCACCGCCCAGGTGGTGTCGCGGAAGTACCGCTTGATCTCGCCGACCACCGTGGGCACCGCGTAGGTGGTGAACTCCACGCCGCGCTCCGGGTCGAACCGGTCGATCGCCTTGATCAGCCCGACCGTGCCGACCTGGATGATGTCCTCCATCGGCTGCCCCCGGCCGCGGAACCGCTGCGCGGAGAACCGCACCAGGGTCAGGTTCAGCTCGATCAGTGTGGAGCGGACGTACGCGTGCTCGGGGGTGCCCTCCTCCAGGGCGTTCAGGCGGCGGAGCAGCGTGTCCGAGAGCGCCTTCGCATCGGCCGGCGCCGCCGTCGACGGGTCCGCTGCCATCGGCAGATCCGGCAGGGTCGTGGATGATTCGGTGATCACCGCCATGGCCTTCCTTCCGTGGATGCGTTCGGCCGCTCGTGTGCCCGCAGAGGCCAGGCTCAGCCCGGAGGGGCCGGAAACCCCGCCAACCGCCCCCGGCCCCTTCACGCCACCTCCTCATCCAGCACGGATCGTTCACGGACGGAGCGGCCCCCTCCCGTCCCGTCCGGCGCCTCGGAGACCCCGATCCGCGGCAGCGCCTGCGGGTGCCGCTCGCACAGGTACCGGATCAGCCGCTCGCGGACCCGGCAGCGCAGCTCGAACGCGTCGGAGGCGTTCCGCGCCGTCATCAGCGCGCGGACCACGATGGTGCTGGGCGTGGTGTCCACCACCTGCAGGGCGCTGCCGCGACCGTCCCACCAGACCGCCTCCTTGAGCACCCGGTCGAACTCCGCGCGCAGCTCGTCCACGGGCGTGCGGTGGTCCAGGTGCAGCAGGGCGGTGCCGGTGATCCCCGGATCGCGCCGCGACCAGTTCTCGAACGGCTTCCCGACGAAGTACGACACCGGCATGACGATCCGCCGCTGGTCCCAGGTGGCGACCACCACCGTGGTCAGGGTGATCTCCTCGACCGTGCCCCACTCACCGGCCACCACCACCTCGTCCCCGAGCCGCACCATGTCGCCGAACGCCAGCTGCAGCCCGGCGAACACGTTGGACAGCGCGCTCTGCGCCGCGATGCCGGCCACCAGACCGAGCAGTCCGGCCGAGGCCAGCAGGCTCGCCCCGACCGACCGGACGGCCGGGAAGGTCATCAGGGCGGTCGCCAGCGCCAGCACGGCGATCAGGGCCCCGGACAGCCGCCGCAGCATCCCGGTCTGCGTCCGCACCCGCCGGATCCGGGCCGGATCCCGGCGGCTCTCGGTCGCGTACCGGGTGGTGGACGCGTCGATCAGCAGCGCCACCGCGCGGGACAGCAGCCACGCGCCCGACGCCAGGCCCGCCAGCAGCAGCCCGTGCCGCACCGGCGGCCGCAGCCCCGCGGGCAACCCCAGCCCCGGCTCCACCGCCGACAGCAGCAGCACCGCGAGCGTCCCCAGCGCCGGCATCCGGCAGCGCCGCAGCATCTCCCCGGACACCGGACCACCCGACAGGCGCGGCCCCACCCGCCGTACCGCCCGGTCCACCGTCCGGTCGACCAGCAGCAGTCCGACCGCCACCCCGCCGACCGCCAGCAGCGGCCAGAGCACAGCCCACCAGGACATCGTTCCCCTCTCCCGTACCGAGGCCGGCCCCGTACGGGGCCGCACCGTGGGCGGCCGGCGACGCGTTCCGAGCGGCGCGTGCCGACCGGGAGGCGTGCCGACCGGGAGGCGTGGCGCCCCCACCGGCCGTCTGACCCCGGCCCGGCGCGGCAAACGGCGCCGTGACGGAGGTCTCGTCGGGGCGACGGTTCGGTGAGGGGCCGACCCGGGATGTGGCGGCCGTGCCGACGCGTGCCGACATGCCGCTATCGGGCCAAGGTCGGCGGATCGGCCGGGCCCCCGGGGCATGCTGTGCCCCCGGCCGGAGGAGTGAGACGGAGGTCCGCAGGTGGCCAGCACCGAGGAGACCGAGGAGTTCGACGCCTGGGACATCCGCGAGTCCGGACCCGCCGACGCGCCGCACGGCGTCCTGCTGCTCCCCGGCGGACTCTGCAGCACCGTCTTCTACGAGGACGTGATGGCCGAGCCCGCCCTCGCCGACGCCCCGGTCCGACTGGTCGCGGCCACCATCCCCGGCTTCGCCCACACCCCGCCGCCGCGCGACCTGAGCATGGAGAACTACGCCGCCCTGGTCGGCGCCCTCGCCGACCGGCACGGCTGCGGGACGGCCGTCGGCCACAGCTTCGGCGCCAACATCCTGCTGGAGGCCGCCGCGGCCGGGCACTTCTCCGGGCCGCTGGTGCTGCTCTCGCCGACCTTCTCCCGGGCCGACGAGGCCACCGAGTTCAGCGTGGCCGACCGGATCGGCCGGGTCCCCGGTGTCGGGGCGCTGACCTGGACGGCGCTGCTCCGGCTGGCCCCGCGGATGATGTCCCACCAGCTGCCCGAGGCCCGGCGCGAGGTGCTGGTCGCCGACCTGCGGAACAACGACACGGGCCTGTGCCGCCGCCTCATCCGCCACTACTTCGACTACCTGGACCGGCACGGCTCGCTGGTCCCGCGGCTCCGCTCGGCGCAGGTGCCCACCTGGGTCGTGTTCGGGGAGCACGACGAGATCGGCCTGGCCGAGGAGGAGGTCGCCGGACTCGACGCCGAGCCCGGCATCACCCTGGTCACCGTCCCCGACTCCGGCCACCTGCTGATGGTCGACCAGCCCGCCCTGGTGGCCGAGCTGATCGCCCGCGTCGCCCTGGGCCGCGGCGGGACGGCCGACCCGCGGTAGTCTCCCGTTCGTGCACAGCTACGCCGGCCGGGATGGTGACCGCCCGCCCGGTGACCGCCCGCTCGGCGATCTCGCCGATCCCCGGGCCGTTCTGGACGGCACGGACTGGACCGCGCTCGAAACCCCCTCCGGGACCGGCGGGTTGTTGCCGTCGGCGCTGGTCCGCCTGCTCGACGCCGACCCGGCCGTCCGGCGGGCCGCCGTGGGCGAGGCGCTCGGGGCGCTGACCCACCAGAACAGCATCTACCAGGCCACCGTGCCCGTGGCCCGGTTCGTCGCGGCGATCCTCAACCACCCGGCCACCGAGGCGGGTGAGCACGGCAAGGTACCGCACCGACCCACGCGCGCGGTCCTGGCGCGCGACGTTGGGCGCCCGGCTGGGCGTGCCGCCGGAGCGTCCTCGTACTGGATGTCCTTGGACGATTCGGCGGGGCGTCCAGGTGGGGGTGCCCCCGGCCGGAGGCTGGGGGAGGATGCCCGGCGTCGTGCGCGCGGCGGGAATGGTCAGACAAGCCTTAAGCTGCGCGGGCCGGTAGGTGATCATCACGGGGAGCGCGGCATGGCTGGGGAGATCAGTGCGGACGGGTACAGCGCACGGTTGGAGGACGGGCGGGTGGTCTTCCGCAACGAGCGAGGGCGGGTGCTGAAGAAGGTGCCGCCGCCGCTGGTCGGCCACGCGGGCCTGCCGCGGCTGGTCGCCCTCGCCGACGGCGTCGCCGCGCACCGACGGGAGTGCCGGGCGGAGGCCGAACGTCTGGTGCGCGAGGCCGTCGCGGTACCGGCCGACGTACTGGAGGTGCTCGCCGAGGACGCCGCCTGGAAGGACGCGCTGGCGCAGGCCGGTGTCGTCCCCGCCGCCCCCGGGGGCCGGGATCCGGAGGACGACGACGAGCTGCTGGCCCGCCGCTACCGCCACCCCGCGCTGCCGGACTGGGTGCGGATTCTGCTCACCACCGCGGACGCGGCCCGCCACCGCGACCGGCTGATGGCGCACCGGGGTTGGGAGCTCGTCGACACCCGGCCGACCGGGCTGCCCGGCCCGGGGAGCATGCCGTTCCCCGAATCGGCACTGGCCGAACACCCGGCGCGGACGGACGAGGTGCTCCACTACCTGGAGCGCCTGGAGCAGGTCACCTCGGCCTGGCGGGTGTTCACCAAGCGCGAGGTGGATGCCCTGCTGAAGGAGATCGCCGGCGCCGCGCCCGCCCTGCTGCGCTGCTTTCTGGACGGTGTCGCCGACCGGTGTCTGCGCCACGGCGGCGAACGGGCCGACGCGGCGGCCTGGTTCGGCCGGGCGCGTACCGCCGAGCGCACCGCCGGCGAGGACGTCGACCAGGAGTGGCTGGACGCCCGCTACGCCGCCATGGACGCCGCCGGCGCGCTCGGCGACACCGCCCTGCGTGAGCGCATCAAGCAGGTCACCGGACGGAACGCCGCCCCGGAGGCGGCCCGCCGCACCCTGGCCCTGCTGGCCGAACGGACGGTCCGCGAGGGCGTACGACGGCCCCGGCTCGCCGCGGACATCACGCGGATCGCCCGCGCCGCCGGTCTCGACCCCGACCGTGAACTCGCCCGGCTGGCCGCCCGGTTGCTGCCCGCCCGCGACCTGGGGAGCGACGCCGCCCGCGAGTTCTGGACCGCCGTACTCGCCGCACCCGCCTGGGACCTGGTCCTCGCCGACCTCCCCCGCCTCGCGCACGAGGTGGTCGCCGCCGGCCCGCAGGCCGGGATGCTGAGGCCGGACCCCACCCTGACCTATCTGGAGCGGACCGGCGCGCTGGCCCTGCTCACCGGACCGGCAGGCGCCGACGGGGCGGCACCCGGCCGGGCCGCCGACTGGCTGCGCCGCCTGGTCGACCTGGCCGACCGGTCGTACCGCTCGGGCAACATCCCCGGACTGCACCGGCTCGCCGAGCTGCTGGCGCCACGGATCGCCGCCGACGGCGTGCCCGTGGACCTGCCCTGGACCAGCCGGTGGGAGCGCAACCAGCGGGGCCTCGGGACCGTCCGGCTGAACGTCCTCGACCTGCTGCTGGCCGCGGGCGCGCCCGTCGTCGACCCGCCGCCGCAGCTCGGCAACCCCTATCTGCACCACCTCGCCGTGGCGCCGCGCCCCGAACTGCGCGCCGTCACCGCCGACCCGCGGTTCGCCCGCGAGATCCGGGCCCTGCTGTGGGCCGAGTTCGAGCTGACCAACGGCGGCGACGCGAGCAACCTCTGGTACCAGCCGCACGACCCCAAGGGCTGGGCCCAGGTGCCCGCTCTGGTGGACACCGACCTCGGCCGGCACACCCTCGCCCAGTGGTGCGACGAGGAACTCGCCGAGCTGCCCGTCCTCGACCTGGACGAGCTGGCGCTGATGCTCGCCCGCTTCATGCACATCGGCGCCGCCGCCGCGCTCCTCGCCGACCCGGACCGGGCCGAGCGGCTCGCCGCCGTGGACGTCGCCGGACTGCTGCTGGCCGCCGTGGCCGAAACGGCACCCGGGCACGGGCTGGACCGGGCGGGCGCCGAGCTGCTGCTGCGCGGGGTGGAGGCGCGCTCCGTGTTCCGGGACGGCGTCACGGGCCCGGTCCGCCAGCGGATCGGCCGGCTCCTGGAGATCGAGGAGGACGGGGTCGGCACCGAGTTCGCCCGCCTGGTGCAGATCGCCGCGAACTGCCGCAACGGCCTCGCCCACCTCCTGCCGCTGCTCACCCCCGAGGCCGCCCCGCGGACCGATCCGGCCGCTGACACCGGCACCGGCACTGGTACCGGCACGGCCGGATCCCCCGCGGACGCCCCCGACCGACCGGCCCTGGTGCCGGCCCGCGTCCGACTCGGCCGGCTGCTGCACGCCACCGCCGCCGACGCCGCGCTCTGGGACGGCGACCTCGACCACCCGAGCGCCATCGTCCCGGGAGCCTCCGCCGCCTTCCCCTACCTGGTCGTCGACCCGCAGAGCGAGCTGCTGCGCGGCGACACCGTGACGGGCACCCGGCTGCGCGAGTACGCCGACCTCCCGTTCGTCGCCGAGCAGGGGACGGGCCGCTGGCGCACCGTCACGGTCGCGTGTCCGGTCAGGCGGCCCTCGCCCCCGGTCGGCCACGTCTACCGCACCGCCCTCTCCACCGCCGTGGTGCTCCACAGCGGCTCCTACGGCTGCGCGATGCTGGAGTACGCGCCCTCGGGTACGTTCCCCGAGGACGGCCCGCTGGCCGCCGCCGGCGGCACGGTGGAGGGCCGGTACGACCTGGTCGCGCGGGCCGACTCCCGCTGGCTGCACGCCTACCTCGGACTCCTCGCCGAACGCGGCCCGCTGCCCGCCCGCCCCGAGGCCGTCGAGGAGCTGGCGCGGCGGCTCGTGCTGACGGCCGACGAGGCGGGCGCCCTGCTCGCCGTCCGCAGGTACAACCGGAACGAGCCGACCGTTGCCGAGAAGGAGATCGCCGCCCGGATCGGGCACGACGCCCTCCGAGAGATCCGGGACCGGCTGCGCCCGGCGGACCCGGAGCGGCTGTGGACGCACGGGCCCGATCTCGACCGGGCCGTGGACTGGTGGCACGAGCGCTTCGGCGCACCCCCGGTCGACACCGAGCTGCTGGCGCAGGCCGGACGCGAGATCCGCTTCCCCAAGGGCGACTGGGCCCCCGCCGGCCCCGGGCCCGCGGTCGACCCGGGCCCGGACGGGCTCCGCAGGCGCCGTCGGCGGATCGACACCCTGCTGGCCGCGGCCCTCGCCCCCGCGACGAGCCCGGACTGCGCGCCCGCGCCGTACGCCTCGCCCTACGCGATGGCGTGGCTGGCCTACCGCACACCCGCCGGCCACCCGCTGCGGCCGGCGCTCGGCGAGGCGGCCCTCCGTACGGCCGCGGCCGCCCGGCGCGCCGGTTCGGCGGCCTGGCGGGTGTGCTCCGCCGACCGGCGGTCGGCCATGGGCGAGCCGCCGTCCCCGCTGCCCCTGGCCGACCTGACCGGCGTCGAGGTGGTGGACGACCCGGCCCTGTGGCAGTGGCACGTCCTGGTCCGCCCGGACCGGCTCGGCGGCGCCGACGACCCGGCGCTGGACGCCCTCGACGACTACTACGACCGCCTCCAGCCGTCGCAGGCCCTGCCCTCGGGCACCGGGCTGCCCGCCCTCACCGACCTGCGGATCCTGCTCTCCGGCGACCTCGACACGCTCGGCCGGCACCTGGCGGCCGACGCCGACCGCACCCCGGGCTGGGAGCAGGATCCGCGCCGGAGCGCACCGGAGGCCGTCGCCGCGTGTGCCGACGCCCTCGGCCTGTCAGCGGACGCCGCGGCGCTGTACCTGATGCTGCTCGCCCTGCCGGACCCTACCGACCGCCTGGTACGGCAGTGGACGGGCTGGTCGCCGACCGTGCTGAAGGCCGCACAGCAGCAGGTCCGCGAGGCCGGGCTCGTCGTCGAGGCCCGCAGGTCCCGGGCCGGGCGCAGCCTGTTCCTCCCGGGCCCGTGGCTGGAGCTGAAGGTGCCGCGGCTGCCGATCGAGGCCGCGAAGGCCGCCCTGCTGCCCGCCGCACCGACGCGGGCGAGCGGTGCCCACGGGGTGCTGGTCCCGTCCCGTCCATTGCCCGCCCTGTTCGCCGACGCCTGGCAGGCGGCACGCTCGGAGCAGGGGGCCACCTCCCGGCCGTGACCCGGTCGCCCGGAAGCCCTGGACGGGCGTGAGGCGGACGGTGTCGACAGAAAGGACAGACAGATGGGCGTTTACGTGTCGGTCAGAGGATGGCTGGAGTGCGACGCGACGCAACTCGTCACCGTCCGGGAGATCATCTCGTCCCACGCCGACGATCACTACTCCCACGGATGGAGCACACCTCGGCAGCAGGTCAACTGGACCCACTACCTCTTCTACGGAGCCGACATCCGCGCGTCGGCCCTGGACTGGTTCACGGACCAGATCGGCGAGATCGCGCGGATCCCGGCGTCCGACGAGGACGGAGACCGCATCCGGGGCCTGTTCCTCGCCAGCCACGAAGCCGACGGGACGACCGAATGGCAGGTCCGCGAGGGCCGGCTCGTCATCTCGCCCGCCGACGCCAGACACCGGTACCTCGATGAATAGCCCCACCCATGTCGAGGGACCTGCTTCCGTGCCTGGTGGAGTACCGGGTGCACCTGCACAGACGATCCGGCTCCGGACCTGTGGCACCCTGTGACGCGTCGGAACGACCTGGGGGCGACGCCGGGTCCGGCGGGCGGCGGGCGGTGGGCGGTGGGTCGGCAGGGGGAGCGGGGGAGCGGGTGGGTGGTTCGCGGTGGCGCGTGGGGGTGGTCCTGGGGTGTCTGGTGCTCGGCGCCGAGGTCCAGCGCGACGGCCGCGGCTACAACCTGTGCGTCCTCGAGGACCCCGACCAGACCTGCACGGAGGAGGAACTCCTCCGCAAGCTCCCGAGCGCCGACGCCTGATGGGTGTCTCCGCTTGAGCGGCGCGCTACTTGATCAGGTGGAAGGCCGGATGCCGCAGCCAGGCCGCCAGGAACTCGACGTCACCGACGTGCCTGAGCCATCGCTCACCGCCCCAGGTGTCGTACCAGACCTCCTCGACTCTTCCCGGGAGTGAGGCGGTGAGCGCCCTGGCCCGGACCAGGAGCGCCTCCTCATCGGTGTCATCGCCCGGAGTGGTGCAGGTCAGAAGGCCGTCGAAGTCGATCCACGCTCCGAGGCGTTCGGCGAGTGCGCGGGTCAGGTGGCCGAGCAGCAGGTGGTTCGCCGGGCCGGAGCAGGCGGCGCAGAGGACCAGCCCCCGCACCGGAGGCCGCGAGAACGCCGAGTAGTCCTCATCCGGCGCCGCCACCTCCTCGTCCCGCGCGAGGAGGAACGGGCCGACTCCGTCGGGGTCCATCGCCGGCAGGCCCACGGCCGCACCGTCTCGCACCCGGAAGTCCAGGGCGCCGCTCGCCGTGGTCTCGACCGGTTCGCAGAAGCGTTCCAGCCACGGGACCACCTCGGTCAGGATCTCCCCGAACCCGATCGGCTCGAAGAGCCACAACCCCACCGTCGGCCCCGACATGTCGCCCCCTCAGCGCCGTTGTCCCTGCTGTCCGGACCCGGTTCTACCAGCATCGGAGGGCGGACGCCTGATCATTCGGGTCCGCGGCCGGGTACCTCGTCAGGCGGGGTTGTCGTGCAGCCAGCGCAGGACCTGGCCGGCGTGCTCGTTCGGGGGGAAGATCGGATAGAAGACGTGCTCGATCACGCCGTCGCGGATGATCAGGGTGATCCGCTTGTAGAGCGTGGCCCCGGCGGCTTCGAAGGTCGGCAGGCCGATCAGGCGGGCCAGTCGGTGTCCGGTGTCGGAGAGCATCGGGAAGGGGAGCCGCAGCCGCTCGGTGACCTCCCGCTGGTACGCGGTGTCCTGGCTGGACAGGCCGAGGACGCGGGCCGCGCCCGCGGCGACGAGGTCGTCGTGGTGGTCGCGGAAGTCGCAGGCCTGGGCCGTGCAGCCGCGGGCTCCCGGGATGGCGTCCCAGCCTTCCGGCACGTCCGTGTCGGGCCGGCCGGTGAGCGGGTAGCAGTAGACGACGGTACGGCGCGGGCCCGGCGTGTGCAGGGCGACGCTGCCGCCGGCGGTGCTGGGGAGGTCGAGGGCCGGCAGGGTCAGGCCGGTGAGGTGGTCGGCGGCGCCGTCGTCCTCGGGGACGGGCAGTCCGAGCGGGAGCCGGCGCGGGTCGTCGTCGTCCACGAGGTCCTCCTCCTCGCCCGGCCGTGCGGCGTGGCTGTTGCGGTAGGCGGCGTCCCGCAGGTGCCGGGTCAGCGTCGCCCGACGGGCGGTCAGGGCCTCGATCCGTACGGTCAGGTCGTCGATGGCCGCGCGGTAACCGGCCAGCGAGGACGGGCAGTCGTCCGCGTGGTCGCGGCCTCCGGCCAGGCAGTCGAGGAACGGGCGGGTCCCTTCGACCGGGATGCCCAACCGGTTGAGCGCCCGGGCCTCGCGCACCATCCGGGCGTCCTGCTCGGAGTAGTCCCGGTAGCCGTTGGCCAGCCGGGCGGGGCTGATCAGCCCCAGGGTCTCGTAGTAGCGGACCGTCTTCGCGGTCACACCGGCGCGTCGCGCCACTTCACTGATTCTCATCTCATCACCTGCCGTGGACCCTAAACCTTGCCCCCGGGGGCAAGGTCAAGCCCGCCCACCGGGCCGCCAGGGCCGCCAGGGCAGCCGGGGCAGCCGGGGCAGCCGGGGCAGCCGGAGGAAGAGTCGGGGTCAGTGCGGGGCGGCCGGGTCGAGGGCGACGAGTTCGACCTCGAAGCCGTCGGTGTTCTCCAGGTAGGCGGCGTAGGTCTGCGGGCCGCCGGCGTGCGGGTGGCGGTCCGCGAACATCAGGGTCCAGCCGTGCCGGGGCGCTTCGGCGACCAGGGCGTCGACGGTGGGCCGGTCCTCGACGTGGAAGGCCAGGTGGTTCAGGCCGGGGCGGCACCGGTCGTGCTTGTCGGCGGTGAGCGCCGGGGACTGCTCGACGACCAGGTAGGTCGCGCCGAGCCGCCAGCTGCGCCCCTTCTCCCAGCTCTGGAACAGCGTGTGGCCCAGGGACTCCAGCAGCCATCCGAGGGAGGCGACGGCCCGGTCGAGGTCGGGGACCCAGATCTCGACGTGGTGCAGCGTTCCGTGGCTCGGCCGGGTCATGCGGTCGGCGGGTGGGAGAGGTTGGGCAACTCGTCCTCGCAGGGGTGGGCCCGACGGCCGGGCGGGGGATGGGACGTGTGCACACGGCCTCAGGCATTGTAGGCCCCTGCCACAGCCTCCACGGCGCAGCCCGGAGACCGGCGCAGGACGGTCGGCGCCGGTCAGTCGGTGCCGAGCAGGCGGGCGGCGCGGAGCAGGGCGGCCACGCTGCCGGCCTCGGTCACCGTGCCGGCGTCGACCATCGCCAGCGCCTCGGCGAACGGGCGGCGGTGCACGGACATGCCCGCCTCGGTGTCGTCCCGGGCCATCCGGCCGGGCCGCAGGTCGGTGGCGAGGAAGAGGTGGGTGGCCGCGCCGGTGCTGCCCGGCAGCGGGTGGACCAGGCCGAGCGCCTGGAACCGGCCGGCCCGCCACCCGGTCTCCTCCTCCAACTCCCGCCGGGCCGCCGCCTCCGGCGCCTCACCGGGTTCCACCCCGCCGCCCGGCAGGTGCGGCATCCGGAGCCCGGTGCAGTAGAACTCGTCCTCCACCAGCAGGATCCTGCGGTCCCGATCGAGTACCACCACCCGGACGGCGTCGGCCACCTCGATGTGCTCGTACCGGAACGGCGGCGCGTACGGGCCCTCGACGGTGTCGGCGAGCAGACGGATGAACCGGCCGCTGTGCAGGACGTCCCGGTTCGTGCGGGTCCAACGTCCGCTCCGCTCGGCCATCCCGGCCACCCCTCTCTCCGGTCCTGGAGGCATCCGCCGTGCCGACCCTACGCGTTGCCGGCCGTCGCCGGGGGCGTTCCGCAGCCCCGACGACGATCGGCGGACAACCGCAGCCGACGAGTGGCGGCCGCTACGACAGCTGCTCGGTGCTGCTCGCGACCAGGCGGCCGGCGACGAAGCCCTCCACCCGGGCGGACCGGGCGGCGGCGGCGTCGGCGACGGTGAGGTCGGCATGGCCGTCGGCGAGGTCGAGCGAGGCGCGGGGGCGCTGGTCGACGTAGACGTCCAGCCGGTCGACGTTGACCGTCCGTACCCGCAGCCGCAGGTCGGTGCCGGCCGCGCTGGCGTCCGTGATCGACACCTCGTGCGGGGTCAGGCCGGCGAGCAACTGGCCCGCCCGGTCGAGGAGGTCGGCGTTGTCCTCCAGCAGGTCCCGCCGGGTCATCGCGTGCAGGGCGTCCGGCGTCACGCCGAGGTCCTCCACGGGCGTCCCGGAGTTGGGCCCGACCCGCAGCGTCCGGCGGATGGAGACCCGCATGCCCGCCTCCTTGGGCAGCACCGCGTACGGTGAGGCGGGGTCGTCGGCCAGCAGGTCGTGCAGCAGCTTCTGGGTCCAGACGTTGGCGCCGCCCGCGCCGGTGCAGTCGTCGGTGCCCAGCACCGGGCCGATGCCGTGGTCCTGGAAGCCGGCCGCGAAGATGTCGGTGGCGGAGTAGCAGCGGGCGTTGGTGATCAGGACCACCGGTCCGAAGTACCGCTGGCCGATCGCGTTGGCGCCCTCCTCCGGGCTGATCGGGAACGCGCTGGAGAAGGCGGCGCCGATCTCCAGGGCCTGGTCCAGGGAGGCCACCCACGGACCGAGGTCGATCTGCCGGTCGTCCTGGTGCCGGCGGCAGATCCGCAGGTTGAGCGAGGAGTTGATGAACTGCACCGGCTCGGGGGCGATCCGCTTCGGGGTGAACAGCTGGAGCGCGAACTCGGCCGCGAAGATCAGCCCGCCGCCGTTGTCCCGGACGTCCAGGACGAGGCCGCGTTCGGGCATCAGGTCGATCAGGCGCAGCAGTTCGTCGAGGTACGTCCGGAGGTCGTCCACGTTGAAGGTGAAGATCCGCAGGTGGCCGAAGGTGCCGGCGGAGGTCTGCACCACCCGCGCCCGGAACACCTTCGGCAGGGTGGTGGCGATCTCCCCGGCCTGGAGGTCCGGCACGGGCTCGCCGGCCGCGGCGGCCTCGGCCTGGGCGACCACCCGCGGGGCGAACAGCAGCACCTTGGCGCGGGTGGCCTCGTCCGCCTCCAGGTCGATCCCCTGGGCGGCGGCCACCGCGCTGACCGCGTCGGTGTCCACGAACGGCGGCAGGTTGTCGACGATCCGCCAGCTCTCCCGCAGTTCCCGGGCGGTCCCGTCGGGGTCGGTGTAGCTGACGGTCACCCACTCCTCGAACGGCGGCAGGTGGAGCAGCAGCGGCCGGACGGTCATCGACTGCACCCCGCGGCTGCGCCGCGCCGCCGGGTTGCTGCCGGCGAACCGGGCGGCGTTGAGGTCCACGGCGGCGGCGATCGGGATGCCGTTCCAGTGCGTGATCTCGGTGCCCGGCCCGAAGCCGGGGGCGCTGAAGCCCTGGGCGCGGTGGGTGACCATGAAGTGGCTGCCCTGCGCGTCGGCGTACCGCTCGATCAGGAACGGCAGGAAGGCGATCTTGCCCTTGAACGGCTGCGGCAGCAGGTAGTTGGTGTGCAGGTCGCCCAGCGAGTGGAAGATCTCGGAGAGTTCGGTGTGGAACATCCACTCCGGCGGCATGGTCTGAGCCGTCTGCCGCTCCAGCCGGTGGACCAGCAGCCGCAGCCGCTGCACCGGGTTGATCGCGTGCATCGCCACCTTGAGCGGCAGGTGGACGTAGTTCTGCTCCAGCAGGATCAGGGCCTGCGCGGCGATCAGTCGGCGCTCCTCCAGCGTCAGCAGGCCCGCCCCCTGGAGGAAGGTGGCGAGGTCGGTGGACGCGGCGAGGTGCTCGCGCACCGGTTCCGCGGCGTGGGGGACGAAGTCGGGGATCGAACGGCCGGTGGTGTCGGTCACGGCGGCTCCTGAGGGTCGGTACGGCACGCGTGGTGCTCGACCCCGGTTATCGGGCGGTGGCCCGGCCCGGATGAGCCGCCCGGGCGGGATGTCCCCTGGGCGGACGCCCGTCGGCGGGAGCGCGGCCGGCGGGTGCGCGCGGCGCGTGCGCTACCGGCGCGAGGGCGGAACGGCGCACGCCCGCCGGTCGGGGGGCCGGCGGGCGCGTGGACGGGTGCGGGGGCGTGGGCCCGACTCCGGGGTGTGCTCAGGCGAGCTCGTACGCGAAGGAGATCCGGTGGGTGCCGTCGGCGTCCACGGTCAGGCTGCCGCCGCCGGTGATCCCGGCCAGCTCCCCGGTGCCGCTGGCGGGCACGATGTGGAAGAACTCCGCCGTCCGGTCGCTGCCCGTGGTGGTGGCCGAGTGGACGAAGTTGAACGCGCCCGACCGGCCGTTCAGTGCGCCGTCGAAGGACTCCATGGCCAGGTAGGTGCCGACCCCGGTCGCCTGGTCGAACGCCGCCGTGAACAGGGTCGCCGACCGGCCGGTGACCTCGCCGTCGAACTGCTTCTCCAGCTTCGCGACGCCGACCGGGAGCCCGGTCTCGATGGCCGGGTCCGGGACCAGTTCGGTCGGGACGAAGGACTTCACGGTGAACGTTCCGTCAGCTCTCATGGCCGGGATCCTACGGGGGGTTCCGGCGCGTGCACGGGCGCTCGCCGCGGTGCGGAGGTCGCTGCGCGCGCCCGTCTTCGCCCGGGTCAGGCCTTCGCGGCGACCGGCCGGTAGGTGCAGACGTGGACGCCGGTGGGGCTGATGGTGGTGGAGGCGAGTTCGAGGGTGCGCAGGCCGCCGTCCTCGGGGAAGAGCCGCTTCCCGCCGCCGAGCAGCACCGGCATGATCATCAGGCGGAGCTCGTCCACCAGGTCCTCGTGCAGCAGGGCCCGGCCGAGCGAGGGGCTGCCCATGATCAGCAGGTCGTCGCCCTCCTCGGCGCGCAGCTCGGCGATCCGCTCCACGGCCCGGTCGCCGGGGATCCGGGTGGTGTTCTCCCAGGTCAGGTCGGCGTCGCCGAGGGTGGTGGTGACCACGTACTTGGGGATGGCGTTCATCCGGTCGGCGAACGGGTCGCCGGCGCGGCCGGGCCAGGCGGCGGCCATGGTCTGCCAGGTCCGGCGGCCGAAGAGCAGTGCCGCGGCCTTGCCCAGCGCGTCGTCGAAGGCGCCGCCGACCACCTCGGGGTCGAAGAAGGGGTGCGTCCAGCCGCCGTGGGCGAAGCCGCCGTCGGTGTCCTCCCGCGGGCCGCCGGGGGCCTGCACCACGCCGTCCAGACTCATGAACTCGCTGATCACGATGCGCAACGGACTCGCTCCTCCTGGTGGGATCCGCAGCCACCCTAGGGTCGGCCGACACACCGTCACAAGATCATCGAGCAGGGCGGGTTGGGCCGGTTCCGGCCGGACGGGCGCGAGGCGGTCCGGGGTGCACCGCTGCCGTTCCGGGGCCTACGCGGGGCCTACGCGGGTCCGCCGGGCCGCCGGCGGTGGGCGGCGACGCGTTCGCGGGTGGCGCAGCGGCGGGAGCAGTAGCGGCGTTCGGGCCCGGGGCCCTGGGTGACGAAGACGTTCCGGCAGGTGGGGGAGGCGCAGGTCCGGCCCGGCGGGCGCTGGTGGTTCCAGACGAGGACGGTCAGCGCCAGGCAGGAGGAGGCCAGCAGCCACTCGTCCCAGGGGGCGTCGTCGTCGCGGTCGAGGTGGGGGTGCCACGGGCCGGTGCCGCCGTGGGTGGTGAGCCGCAGCGGCCCGGCGTGCTCGCGCAGCAGGCGGTCGAGCGCGGCCGCCGCGCCGTCGACGTGCTCGGCGGCGAAGACCTCGCGGAGCAGGTCGGCGGCGGTCCGCATCCGGGCGACGTCCCGCTCGGTGAGCTCGACCGGGTGCGCCTCGCCGTACGCGCGCAGGACGGCGGCGACCGCCTCGGGCGTGGGGTCGTCCTGGGCGAGGACGTTGACCAGGGCAGCGGTGCGGGCGGCGGTGGTCGGGGCGGAGTGGCGGGTGACCCAGTCGCCGGCGCGGCCGACGGGGGCCGGGGTGGCGGGCGCGGGGGTAGCGGGGGTGTCCGGTCCGGCGGGACCGTGGGCGGCGGTCACCGGGCGAATGTAACGCATATTGCGCATGTCTGCGTTACCTTCGTAGCGTCTCGCGGGTGAAGAAGCGTTGCTCCACCGGCGTGGCCGGGTACCTCGCCGGGGCCGTGGCGGCCCGTACCGGCGACGAGATGTCCGGACCGGCCCTGATGCTCGCGGGACTCGCCGCCACCGGCTCGACCGGCGAGGCCTCCGCGCTGCTCGCCGGCCTCACGGTGGCCGCTGCCGCCGGCGGCCCGGTGCTCGGCGCCGTGCTGGACCGGGCGGCCCGGCCCGGACGGCTGCTGGCCGCCGCGCTGCTGCTGTACGCGGCGGGCCTGGCGGTGGTCCTCGGCGGGCTCGGACGGCTCCCGGTCGCGGCCCTGGTCCCGGTGGCCGTGCTCGCCGGCCTGGTCGGACCGGCCCTGTCCGGCGGCTGGACCTCCCAACTCCCGCGGGTGGCGCCGGAGGACGGCCTGGCGCGGGCCAACGCCCTGGACTCCACGAGCTTCAGCGCCGCCGCACTGCTCGGCCCGGCCCTGGCCGGCGTGGTGGCGCAGGGGTTCGGCGCGCCGGCGGCGGTGGTGACCGCGGCGGTGCTGGTCGCCCTCGCCGTGCCCGCCGCCTGGCGGCTCCCGGCCGCGCGCCGACCGGTGGCGCGTACGCCGGCGCTGCGTCGGCCCGTGCTGCGCCGGCCCGTGCTGCGTTCCTCGGCCGGCCGTTCGCTCGTCGGTGACCTCGCCGCCGGCACCCGTGCCATCGCCCGGACCCCGGCGCTGGCCGGAGCGACCCTGGTCTCGGTCGGCTGCTGTGCCGCCCAGGGGATGCTGGCGGTCTGCGTCCCGCTGCTCGGCGAGCAGGCGCTGGGCGGCGCCGGCCGGGGCGCGGTGCTGCTCTCCGTGGCCGCGGTCTCCGCCCTCGCGGTCAACGCCCTGCTCGCCCGCTTCCCCGGGCGGATCGCCCCCGACGTGATCGTCCGGGCCGCTGCGCCGGTGCAGGCGGCGGCGCTGCTGCTGGCGGCCACCGGACGTCCGGCCGTGCTCCTCGCGGCGGCGCTGCTGCTCGGACTCGGCGAAGGCCCCCAGCTGACCGCCCTGTTCGCGGTCCGCCACCGGGAGGCCCCGGAGCACCTGCGCGGCCAGGTCTTCACCACCGGTGCCAGCCTCAAGATCAGCGGATTCGCCCTCGGCGCGGCGGCCGCCGGCCCGGTCGCCGCCCGCTCGGTGACGGCCGCCCTGCTGCTCGCGGCCGCCGTCGCGGCGCTGGCCACCCTGGCGGTACGGACCGTTCCCCGGGCCGCGCCGTCCCCGGCCGCAGACCGGTCTTGACCTCAAGCTCACTTGAAGTCCTACGGTGGCCGTACCAGCGATCACCCCAGGGGGATACCGACATGACGACACACCAGTGGACCGACGCCGAACTCGTCAACCAGCCCGCCGCGTACTGGACCGGCGTCGCCTACGAGGCCCTGATCGGCTTCACCCGGGCACGGATGGCCGAACAGGGCTTCTCCCAGCCGCAGTTCTGGCTGCTGCGGCACCTGTCGAAGCACGACATCTCGCCCGACGGCGACGGCATGACCGTCGCCGAACTCCGGGAGGCCATGCGCGGCTACCTCCGCGCCGAGGACGACCTGGAGGCCGAGGCCGAGATCCTGCTCGGGCGGGGCTGGCTCACCCGGGACGGCGACGGCCGGCTGTGGATCACCGAACCCGGCGACGAGGCCCGCGCGGGGCTCAAGGAGCACGCCCCGGCCATCCGCGAGGGCATCCACCGGGGCATCGACGACGCCGACTACGTCACGACGCTCCGGGTGCTCCAGCAGATGATCCGGAACACCGGCGCCGAACCGGCCTGAGAGCGCGGGCGGGGTGTCCGCTAGGTTCGGTCACGTCCCGTCAGGGAACCGACCGCATCGACCCACCAGGGAGTCCGCATGGCCGCGATCCACCACACCACCATGACGCCCACCAAGATCGAGCTGCTCACCGCATGGCTGCCCGGGCAGCCCTGGTACGCGGGCGGTCCGGGCGCGCCGGAGCTGGTGAAGGCGGGCGGGTTCCGGCTGGACGATCCGGAGGGCGAGGTCGGGATCGAGCTGATGGTCGTGGTGGACACCGCCGGCCCCGAGCCGGTGGCGTACCTGGTGCCGCTCGGGTACCGGGGCGCGGCGCTGGAGGGCGCCTCGGAGGAGGCCCTGATCGGCACCTCCGAGCACGGGGTGCTCGGCACCCGCTGGATCTACGACGGCGTGCGGGACCCGGTGGTGACGGCCCAGGTGCGCGCCCTCCTGCGCGGCGAGGCCGTCCCGCAGCACCAGGACCACAGCGACACCCCGGACCCGACCGTCACCGTCCACGGCGCCGCTTCCGGTGAGCCGGTGGAGCTGCGGATCAGCCGCGTGCTCCGCCCCACCGGCACCGGCGAGGACGCTCCGGGCGACGGCGGCGACGAGGGCGGTGCGGTCCGGCTCCTCGCCGGCTGGACCCGGCCGGACGGCACCCCGGCCCGCGCCGTCTTCGCGACCGCCGTACGCCGCGGCTGAGCACCCTTCTCCCGGAAACGGGGCCCACCGGCGACGGGACGGGTCGGGTCAAGCAGCGGTGGGAGGGCAGCAGCCCCTCGGGCACGATCGGGTCGCCGGTCCGGCGGGCGAGTTCGGCCCAGGGCAGTCGCCGCCAGCCGGGGCCGGGGTGCTCGGCCCGGCCCAGCCCACCGCCCGTGGCGACGCCCGTCGCGTCGAGGTCGACGCCCGCGAGGACGGCGCGCGGGATGCTCCCGTCCGCCAGCCGCGCCCGGCGGTCCTCGTGGTGGGACACCTCGCCCGGCCCCCGCTCGTGCTCGTACATGGCGTTGAGCACCCAGGCCGCGTCGGGCATCGCCGGGGGCATGAACCCGGTCACGCCGTCGCCGCACAGCGCGAGCAGCCAGTGGGTCGCGTCCGCCGGGGCGAGCGGCCACGGGGTGGACGGCCACGGGGTGGACGGCGGGTTCGGTTCCTCGGGCATGCGTCCATGATCCCAGCCGCGGTGCACAGGCCGTCCGGCTCCCTCCGTGCTCAACCGTGGTCGGCCGTGGTCACCGGGTCGTGGCGGATCCGGTCGGCCGGCAGGCCGGAGGCGAGCAGCCGGGTGCGGACCGCGTCGACCATGCCGGGCGGGCCGCTGACGCAGGCGAGGTGCTCGGACCAGTCGCGGCCGTCCAGCGCCTCGTCCATCGCCCGCCGCCCGTCCGGGCGCGGGTCGTGCCCGAGCACCGGGACCAGGTCCAGCCACGGCCGGCCGGGGCCCGACTCCGCCAGTGCCTCCCAGTCGTAGAGGTCCGCGCGCCCCCGGGCACCGACCAACAGGTGCACCCGCTGCCCCCGCACCCGGCGGTCCGTCAGCTCCTCGACGATCGCCTTCATCGGCGCCAGCCCCGTACCGCCGGCGACCAGCAGCAGGTCGCGTCCGCCGCCGTCGACCGTCATCCCGCCCCGCGCCGGCCCGAGGCGCACCGGGTCCCCGACAGCGGTACGGTCGACCAGCGCCTCGCTCACCCCGCCCGGCCCGGTGCGCCGGACGTGGAACTCCAGCACGCGGTCGGCCCGCGGCGCGCAGGCGATCGAGTACGGCCGCCAACTGTGCGGCAGCAGCGGCGACTCCACCGTCGCGTACTGCCCGGCCCGGTACGGGTACGGCTCGCCGGTCCGGATGCGCAGCACCGCCGTGCCGCGGCCGCGCGGCTCGTGTCCCACCACCGTGCCCGGCCAGTACGGGGGTTCGGTGAGCGCCGACTCCGCGCCATCGACCATCGCCCCGACCGCGAACCGCAGCATCCGCATCCACGCCCGCTCCGCCTCCTCGCTCCACCCGGGCCCGGCGTGGGTGCGCAGCCCGGCGCGGAGCGCCTCCTCGAACGCGGCGTAGTGCGCGGGCCGGACGCCGAGCTTGCGGTGGTCGCTGCCGAGCTGGTGCAGCACGGCCGTCATGTGGTCCGGGCGGTGCAGGTGCTCGATCAGGTAGCGGAACATCCGCTCGAGGTGCTCCCGCTGGAACTCCATCGAGGCGGGGAAGAGCGCGCGCAGGTACGGCCTGCGCAGGAACATGTCGTCGTAGAGGTGCCCGATGAGGCCGTCGAACGGGGTGACCTGCTCCAGGTGCCGGAGGATCAGCCGCTGGTCGCCGGTGCCGTCGTACGGGTGCCCGGGCCGGCCCCCGGCGGGCGTCCGGGCGGGTGGGGCGGCGGGCGCGAGGATCTGCCGCCGGAGGCGCATCGCGTGGTGCCGGGCGAGCAGGCGGTCGTACTCGGTGCTCCTGGTGATCTCCATGGCGCGCAGACTAACGATGCGTCAGGTCCCTGTTGATCATGGACTCTTCGGGGTGGCTGCGTAGGGCCGTTGGGCCCTTGACCTGCGGGATCCGCTGTGCAGGAGCGGTTGGGGCGGCCGGGGGAGGGGCCGTTCGGCCCTTGTCCGCGACCGGCGCCGGGACCTTGACTGGCGGACGGCGCGGCACCACCCCACCCCGCTGGCCCCGCCCACGTCCGCCCGGCGGACACCCCATCGCCGACGAGGAGTTCACCATGGGCCGCCGCCCCACCCCCGCGCCGTCGCACCCCCGGACCGGCCGGCCGGCCGACCGCACGGAACGCCGCGCCCGGATCGCGGAGTTGCGCGCCGCCGAGCACCGCCGGGAGCGCCGCCGCACCCTCGCCCTCCTCGCGGTGGCCGGCCTGCTGCTCGCCGGACTGGCCGGCGGCGGCGCTCTGCTCGTCCTCGACGCCCGGCAGGACCGGACCGACCGGACCGACCGGCGGGACCAGCAGGACCGAACCGACACCGCCGGCGCTCCGATACCCGGAGTGAGGACCTACGACCACCTGTCCCGCACCCACGTCACCACCAAGGTGGCCTATCCGCAGACCCCGCCGGTCGGCGGCGACCACCACCCGGTCTGGCTGGAGTGCACCGGCACCGTCTACGACCGGCCGGTGGCCGACGAGAACGCCGTCCACTCCCTGGAGCACGGCGCCGTCTGGGTCACCTACAACGCCAAGGCCGGTGCCGCGGACGTGCAGGCGCTCGCGGCGCGGGTCAGGGCCACCCCGTACTCCTTCCTGAGCCCCTACCCCGACCAGCCGGGCATCCTCACCCTCACCGCCTGGGGCGCCCAACTCGTCCTGGAGAGCGCCTCCGACCCGCGCGTGGAACAGTTCTTCACCCGGTACGTCCAGGGCCCGCAGACCCAGGAGCCCGGCGCCTCGTGCAGCGCCGGGTCCATGCCGCTCACCCGGGGCTGAGACGGGAGTGGCCGGGCGCCGTCAGAGCCGGACCGCACGCAGGCTGCCGCGGTCCACCGCCAGCAGCCGGCCGCCGCCCAGGGCGTGGACGCCGGCCAGCCGGCCGCCGAGCCGCTCCCGTCCGGACACCCGGCCCTCGCCGTCGAGGTGGAACAGCCCGCCGTCCTCGGTCGCGACCGCGGCACCCCCGGCCGTCGGCACCACCCCGGGCACCACGATCCGTCCCACGCCGGTCCGCCGGCTGCGGGTCCCGTCCAGCGGATCGACCACGAGGTACTCTCCCCCGGAGCGCCGCTCGCGCAGCCACAGCATCCCGCCCACGGCCAGGGGCGCCCCGCCCAGCAGCGGATTCCCGTGGGTCGTCAGCGACTCGGACCGTCCCGCCGGGCGCCGGAGCACCAGGACCGAGCCCCCGCCGCCGCGCACCGCGCAGCGGTCGGCGTCGAGCACGGTGAACACCGCGCCCGCGTCGGCGCCGGCCAGCGGCCGGGGCAGCTCCCAGGACTCCCGCTCCCGCCCGTCCCGCGGATCGATCAGCCAGGCCCTCGAACCGGTGCCGAGCAGCAGCCCGCCGGCCCAGGCCACCGGCAGCTCCGTCGTCACCGGCGCCGCCGACCGCCACAGCGGCCGACCGTCCGTCAGGTCGAGCGCCGTCAGCGGCGTGTAGCCGCGCCAGCCGCCGGCGAGCACCACGCCGTCCGCCACCGCGACGTGCCCGGCCCAGCGCGGCAGTCCGGCCCGCCAGAGCACCTCGCCCGTGGTGAGGCGGACGCAGGACAGCACCGGCGGGTCCTGCGGCAGCACGAGCAACCGCTCGCCGGTCACGACCAGCGCCCGCGGCCAGGTCCCCACCGGGATGTCCCAGGCGACCGCACCGTCCGCCGCCCCCAGGCACACCAGGCGGGTGCGCCGCTCGTGCACCACCACCCGCTCACCCGCCACCGCCACCGCCGAGTGCGCGCCCCGCTGGTGCAGGACCCGCTCCCACAACTCCGCGACCACGGCCGCCCTCCCGCTTCCACCTCCAGAGCGCCGCTGCCCTCCGGCGCGCCCGCCCTCCGGCGAACCGGTCAGGATAGCCGCACGGGGGTGTACCCAGGTACACCCTGAACTGGGTACCCAGGTGCAATGACGGCGGCCCCGCGCTCCGGCATCGTCGTCGGTATGCGAAAGACACCCGCCCTCCTCCCTGCGACGGTCCTGTTCCTCGTCGTCTCCTTCCTCGCGGCCGGCCTGTTCGGCGCCCTCCAACCCGCGACCCGGATACCCGTGGAGGTCATCCAGCTCACCCAGTTCGGGCCGGCCCTCGGGGTCGCGGTCGCCGCGCTGCTGTGGCCCGGGCGGGTCCGGGTGCTGCTGGCGGGCGGGCTGCGCGGCCGGGGCGGCCGGGCGGCGGTCCTGCTCGTCACCGCGCCGCTGGTCATCGCGGTGAGCGCGGGCGCGTACGCGGCGCTCACCGGGGACGCGCATCCGACCCGTCCCGGCGCGCCGTTCGCCCTGATCGCCGCCGCGCAGCTGATCGGCGCGTGCGGGGAGGAGATCGGATGGCGCTGCTTCCTGCAGCCGCTGCTGCGCACCCGCCTCGGGGTGCTCCCGGCCTCGATCGCGGTGGGCGCGGCCTGGGGCGTCTGGCACGTCCAGGTCCTCGCGCAACACCCCATGTACGCGGGGGCGTTCCTGGTGGCCACAGTGTCGATGTCGGTGGTGATGGGGTGGGCCCTCGACGGCACCGGCGTCGCAGGGCTCCCGTTCGCCGGCGGGTTCCACGCCCTGGTCAACCTCGGCATGCTGGTGCTGATGGACGAGGAGTCCGGCGCCGTGCCGCCCATGGTGCTGTTCGGCGCCTCCTGCCTGGTGGCGGCCGTGCTGTGGAGCTGGTGGGGCGTCAGGCGCGGCTGGAGGGCGGCGCCGGCGCCGGATAGGCTTCCGAGGATCATGGAAACCGTTCGGTAGGCCCCCACGATGCGAGCGACGCCCGACACGCCCCGCCCAGCCGCCTCCAGCCCAGCCCCCTCCAGCCCAGCCCCCTCCGGAGCGGCTCCCTCCCGGGCCCCGACCGCTTCCCGCTCCCGGGCCGCGGCCTGGACCTCGGCCTGGACCGCCGCCTGGGTCGCGCTCGGCCGCTGCCAACTGGCGAGCCTGCACGCCCTCGCGGCCTCGGCGGTCGGCGCGCTGGTCTCGCTCGCCCTCCTGCTGGTGCCGGTGGGCGTCGGCCTCCGGCTGCTGCCGCCCGCCGCCCGGGCGCTGCGCCGGCTGTCCGACCGCTCGCGCGCCCGCGCCGCCCGCTGGACGGGCCTGCGGATCGACCCGCCGGACCCCCTGCCCGCCGACCGCACCGCTCCGGCCCGCCGGCAGGCCGGCGCGCTTCTCGCCGACGACGGGTTCTGGCGCGACCTGCGCTGGGCCTGGCTGGAGCCGGTGACCGGAGGGCTCCTGGTCGCCGTCCCCCCGGCGCTGGTCGAGTACGGGGTGTTCGGCGCGCTGGTGCAGCCGTTCGTCTGGCGGGCCCTCGGCGAGGGCAACTGGTACGCCTTCGTGCCGGTCCACAGCACCGCGACCATGCTCGCCGCGCTGCTCCTGGGCCTGGCCTTCGCCGCGGCCGGCCTCCTCCTCGCCCCCGCCGTGTTGCGCGGGCACGCCCGGACGGGCCGGCCGCTGCTCGCCCCGCCGCGCAGCACCCGGCTGAATCGGCGGATCGAGCACCTCACCGACACCCGCAGCCGGGCCCACGACACCCTGGCCGCCGAACTGCGCCGCCTCGAACGGGACCTGCACGACGGCGCGCAGGCCCGGCTGGTCGCCCTGGGAATGACACTGGACCGGGCCACCCGGGTGCTGGAGGCGGATCCGGCGACCGCCCGGGAGCTGCTGCTGGACGTCCGCCGCACCTCCGAGCGGGCCCTGCAGGACCTGCGCGACCTGGTCCGCGGCATCCACCCGCCGGTGCTGGCCGACCGCGGACTCGGCGACGCCGTCAAGTCGCTGGCTCTGGACAGCTTCCTGGACGTCCACGTCGACGCCCGGCTGCCGGGCCGGTTCCCGGCACCCGTCGAGTCCGCCGCCTACTTCGCCGTCAGCGAGGCCCTGGCCAACGCCGCCAAGCACGCCGGAGCCCGCGAGGTGAGGATCACGCTGACCCACGGGGACGGGCTGCTGCGCGTCCTCGTCGCCGACGACGGCCGTGGCGGCGCCGACCCCGCCAAGGGCACCGGGCTGGCCGGGGTGGCCGAGCGCTTGGATACCTTCGACGGGACACTCGCCCTGGACAGCCCGCAGGGCGGACCGACCACCGTGACCATGGAGATACCGTGCGCGTCGTCCTCGCCGAAGACCTCTTCCTGCTGAGGGACGGGCTGACCCGCACCCTGCGGGAGCACGGGTGCGAGGTCGTGGCGGTGGACAACGGCCCGTCCCTGCTGCAGGCCCTGCTCGACGAGGGCGCCGCGGCCCCCGACGTCGCGGTGGTGGACGTCCGGCTGCCGCCGACGTTCACCGACGAGGGCCTGCAGGCCGCCCTGGAGGCCCGCCGCCGGCGGCCCGGCCTGCCCGTCCTCGTGCTCTCCCAGTACGTCGAGCCGCTCTACGCCAACGAGTTGCTGGCCGGCGGGGAGGGCGCCGTCGGGTACCTGCTCAAGGACCGGATCACCGACACCGAGCAGTTCGTCGACGCGGTCCGCCGGGTCGCCGCCGGCGGCACGGTGATGGACCCTCAGGTGATCTCCCGGCTGGTGTCGCGCGGCGACGCCCGGGGCACCATCGGCAGCCTGACACCCCGTGAGCGGGACGTCCTGGAGCTGATGGCGGAGGGCCGGTCGAACGCCGCGATCGCGAACGGCCTGCACATCAGCGAGAGCGCCGTCGCCAAGCACATCGCGAGCATCCTGACCAAGCTCCGGATCAGCCCCTCCGCGGACGACAACCGCAGGGTGCTGGCCGTCCTGGCGTACCTCGAGCAGTGAACTCCGCCGGGGCCCCTGAGCGGTGGGCCGTACCGCGCCGCCCCGCCCCGTCGTCGGAGGCGCCGCATATTGCGTTGCCGTGGACCGGTCCGGCCGGATAGGAAGCTCACATGCTGAGAGGTAGTACGGTCGGGCTCCGGGCCCGCCACGAGGACGACATCCCGATCCTGCGGACCGAGCTCTACGACGACGTGGTCAACGCCTCGCGGGCCGAAGGCAGCCCGTGGCGGCCGATCACGCCCGGCTCCAGGGATCCGCGGCTCGTGGTGGACGACCCGGTGGAGGCGCGCGTCCCGTTCTCCGTGGTGGACCTGGAGAGCGGCGCGCTGGTCGGCACCGCGGCGCTGTGGGGCATCGACAACCACAACCGGTCCGCGCACATCGGGCTGGGGCTGCTGCCGTCCGCCCGCGGCCGGGGCTACGGCACCGACGTGGTCGCGGTGCTGTGCCACTACGGGTTCGTCGTACGCGGCCTGCAGCGGCTGCAGATCGAGACGCTGGCGGACAACACCGCGATGCTGCGTTCCGCCGAGCGCAACGGCTTCGTCCGCGAGGGCGTGCTGCGGTCCTCGGCGTGGGTGCTGGGCGAGTTCCTGGACGAGGTCCTGCTCGGGCTCCTCGTCCAGGACTGGAAGCCGAACGCGAACGGCAAGCCGTAGGGCTTCTGCCGTGGTGGCCCGCCCGGGGGTGGGCCACCACGGCGCGTCGGTCGGACGGCCCTGCCCTCGCGAAAGGCTCCGCCGATCACCGGCGCAACCGAGGTCCGGAGGTCAGGACGCGGTGCCGGCGGGCAGCTCGATGCCGCGGGTGATGACGGGGTGGGCGGTGCCGTCGGCGAGGCGGTAGGAGAGGCCGATCACGGCGGCGGTTCCGGCCTCGACGGCGTCGGCGAGGGTGCGCGAGCGCTCCAGCAGCAGGTCGACGGTGTGGTGTATGTGGGTGTCGATGAAGTCGGAGTCCTCGGTGTGGCCGGCCGCCCGGGCGGCGAGGACGCTGGGGGTGACCCGCTCGATCACGTCGCGGACGTAGCCGGTGGCGGTGGTGCCGTCCTGAACGGCCGCGCGGGTGGCGGCGACGGCGCCGCAGGAGTCGTGCCCGAGGACCACGACCAGCGGGCTGCCGAGCACGCTGACGCCGTACTCGATGCTGCCGAGCACCTCGGGGCCCATGACATGGCCGGCGGTGCGCACCACGAACAGGTCGCCGAGGCCGCGGTCGAAGATGATCTCCGCGGCGAGGCGGGAGTCGGAGCAGCCGAACAGCACCGCGAACGGGCTCTGGGCCGGCGCGGTGGCGGTCCGCCGGGCGGCGTCCTGGTTGGGGTGCTCGGGGGTTCCTGCGGTGAAGCGCCGGTTGCCGGCCAGCAGGGTTTCCAGGGCGGTGTGGACAGTCATGCGATCGCTGGTCATGGCGGCAGCCTATGGTGCGGCGTGCCCGCACGGAGCGCCGGGGGACGCCGTCCGGTTCGCGTGACCGCGCGCGACGGCGACGGCGGACCCGCCCGGACGCCGTCGGAACCGCCCGGACGCCGAGGAACCGCCGGTCGGACCCGCCCCGGACGGCGAGGAACCGCCGGTCGGTCCCGCCCGGCCTCCGGGAGCACCTCCCGGAGACGGCGCCACGCTCGGGCGGGATCGACGGTGCCGTGCCCCGGGGGCGGAATCCTCCTCCGGGGCAGCCGGGTCCTCTGTGGTCAGCCCGTCACGGGTGTACCCGGCCGGGCCTCGAACAGGCCCGCGCGGGCGGCCAGCAGGGCGGCGGCGGCCGCGTGGTCGGCGGTGCGGGCGTCCAGGGGCTCGCCGGTGAGGAAGAGCCGGTGGTACAGCGGCGCCGTGGCCGCCCGGACCACCTCCACCGGATCCGTTCCGGGCGGCAGCTGCCCGCGCTCGACACCCCGGGCGGCCACCACCGCGGCCTGCCCGTGCCGGGCGGCGAAGAACGCGTGCAGCGCCGCCGCGCCGGCGTCCGAGCGGAGTGCCGCGTTGATCAGGGCGATGGGCGTGGCCCCCAGTTCGGCGTCGGTGAACACGGCGTAGACCTGGTGGGCGAGCTGTCGCAGGTCCTCGTCCACGTCTCCGGTGTCGGGGACGGGCCAGGGCTGGTCCGCCGAGCTGGCCAGGGCGTCGGCGATCAGGCCGTCCACCCCGCCCCACCGCCGGTACGCGGTGGCCTTGTGGACGCCCGCCCGGGTGCAGATGGCGTCCACCGTGAGCCGGTCGTAGCCCTGTTCGGTGAGTTCGGCGAGGGTCGCCGCGACCATGTCGGCGCGGACGCGGGCGCTGCGTCCGCCGGGTCGGGCGGCAGGCGGGTTCTCCGGCAAAGTCGACTCCAGTCGCATTAAGGCTTGCGAGGGGCGATCCCCGCTGCCATCATCTTAATGCGACCCGAGTCGCTTTATCTGTGAACGTGAAGGAGTCTCCGTGCCCACGACCACGCCCACCCTGACCCCCACGACCGTGCCCGACGCGGCCGCCCTCCACCCGCTGCCCGCCCACCCCCGGGTGGTCCTGCTCAAGCCGCTGGTCACCGACCCGAGGATCCAGGTCGGCGAGTACACCTACTACGACGACCCCGACGACCCCACCGGCTTCGAGCGCGACAACGTGCTCTACCACTACGGCCCCGAGCGGCTGGTGATCGGCCGGTACTGCGCGATCGCCAACGGCACCCGCTTCCTGATGGCCGGCGCCGACCACCTGGCCTCGGGGGTCTCCACCTTCCCGTTCACCATGTTCGGCGGCAGCTGGACCGAGCGGACCCTCGACCTCGCCCAGGCCATCCCGCACCGCGGCGACACCGTGATCGGCAACGACGTCTGGATCGGCCACCGGGCGGTGATCATGCCCGGCGTCCGTATCGGGGACGGCGCGATCGTCGCCGCCGGCGCCCAGGTCACCGCCGACGTCCCGCCGTACACCGTGGTCGGCGGGAACCCGGCCCGGACCATCCGCCGGCGCTTCGACGAGGACGACGTCCGGCGGCTGCTGGGCGCCGCCTGGTGGGACTGGCCGGTCGAGCTGGTCACCGAGCACCTGCGCGCGATCATGGCCGGCCGCCCCGCCGAGATCGAGGCCGTCGCCGAGGCCCACGGACTGCTCAAGGAGACCGTGTGACCCGCCTGCCTGGGCGGCCCCTCGACGACGTGCAGGCCCTGCGGTCCCGGGACCGCGTTCACCCACCGGCTCAGCCGGTCCGGCCGCCGTCTCCCGTGCGGGCGGTGACCAGGCCGGACTCGTAGGCCGCGATGACCGCCTGGGCGCGGTCACGGACGTCGAGCTTGCCGAAGATGCTGGTGATGTAGTTCTTCACGGTGGAGTTGCTGATCCCCAGGGCGAGCGCGATCCCGGCGTTGTCGAGGCCGGTGGCCATCAGGCGCCACACCTCGACCTCCCGGGGCGTGAGGTCGCCGGTGTCCACGGCGGACGGCGGCGCGCCGGCGGGCCCCCGGACGTGGGTGGAGATCAGCCGGGTGAGCAGGCGCGGGGCGACCACCGCCTCGCCGGCGTGGACGGTGCGGATCGCGGCGCCGAGGTCCTCCGGGGAGACGTCCTTGGGCAGGAAGCCGTACGCCCCGGCGCGGAGCGCGGCCACCACGTACTCGTCCATGTCGAAGGTGCTCAGGGCGAGCACCCGGCAGTCGGGCAGCGTCCGGGCCAGCTCCCGTGTCGCCGCGACGCCGTCCAGGACCGGCATCCGGATGTCCATCACCACGACGTCGGGGCGCAGCCGCTGGGCGAGGGCGACGGCCTGTTCCCCGTCGCCGGCCTCGCCCGCGATCTCGAAGAACGGGTCGGGCGAGAGGATCAGCGACAGGCCGCGGCGGACCAGCGGCTGGTCGTCCGCGATGAGGATCCGGATCCCCGGCGTGGGCGCGGTCACCGGTGCGCCTCCCCGCGCTGGACGGCCGCCTCGGCCACCTCGTCCGGGGTCAGCGGCAGGTCGGCCAGTACCTCGAAGCCGCCGCCCGCCCGCGGACCGGCCCGGAGGGTGCCGCCGTGCAGGGCGACCCGCTCGCGCATGCCGATCAGCCCGTACCCCGCCCGGCCGCCTGTCCGGCCCCCCGTCCGACCGTCGGTCGGTGGGGCGGTCGCGTCCCGGGCGGGTGCGCCGCCCCCGTCGTCCCGCACCTCGACGGTGACCCGGTCCGCGGCGTACGTCAGCCGGACGAGTGCCCGGGCCGGTCCCGCGTGCTTGCGGGCGTTGGTGAGGCCCTCCTGGGCGATCCGGAACACCGTCAGGCCGACGGTCGGCGGCAGCGGGCGCGGCGGGCCCTGGACGCTGAGGTCGGTCGGAAGGCCGGCCCGGCAGGCCTCGGCGACCAGCCGGTCGAGGTCCTCCGCCCCGGGCTGGGGCGAGGGCGGCGCGGTGTCCGGCTCGTCGCCGGCCCGCAGGACGTCCAGGAGTTGACGCATCTCGCGCAGCGCCATCCGCCCGGAGGACTCCAGGGTGACCAGGGCGTCCGTGACCACCTCCGGGTTGCCGAGGTTGGCGCGGGCACCGCCGGCCATCAGCTGCATGGTGGTGATGTGGTGGGCCACGATGTCGTGCAACTCCCTGGCGATACGGCGGCGTTCGTCGGCCACCGCGCGGTCGGCCAGCAGCCTGCGGTTGGCCGCCACCTCCCGCTGCCAGCGGGCGACCGCGAGACCGGCGCCGGCCACCAGCAGGACCGAGAGCGGGGTGGTGACCGCCGCCTGCCAGTCCGGCGCCCGGAGGTGGCTCTGGGCCAGCAGGGTCACCACGGCCGTCGCCGCGGAGGCGGCCGCCGTCACCGGGCCGGTGCAGGACCGGGCGACCGTGAACACGGCCACCACCGGGACCGCGCCGAAGTGGGTGGTCGGCGGCGAGGACAGGTCGGCCGCGGACACCAGCGCCACGACGGCGGCGAGCGCCGCCACCGGGTACCGCCGCCGGGCGAGCAGCGGCAGCGCGGACAGCACGATCACGAGGAAGCCCGCCAGACCCGGCTCCTCGTTCCGCTCGGCCGCGGTGAACAGCAGGTAGGTGAGCAGGTCGAGCATGCCGGCGCCGACGGCCACCAGCGCGTCGGTGTGGCTCCACGGCGCGGTGTCGACGTCCGGTGCCACGCCTGCCCGGGAGCCGGACCCGGGCCCGGGCTCCCGGCCGACCCGCCCGCCCACCCCGGCGTCGGTGAGCTGACGCCCGCCCATGTTCGTTCCTCCTCCTGTCCGGTGGCCGCGCCGCGCCCGGCCCCGGCTCGGGCCGACCCGGCTGATCAGCCCTGATACGCCATTCTGGCAGCGGCCAACCGGCCCCACGTGCGACCCACGGCCGACGGCGGGACGGCGGACCAGGACCACGGTCCCGGTCCCCGGCCGGGCCGGGGAGCTGGGGCCCGGCAGCGGATCATCCGCTGCCGTGACGCCCCGGGCCCACCCCGGGTGATGGTCTGGAGACCGGCCGGGAACCCCCGGTCACCAGCCGGACGTTCGCGTCCATCAGCCGGAGGAACACGTGATCCGCGCACTGACCGGATTCTCCACCAGACACGCCTGGAAGGTCGTGGCCCTCTGGGCGGTCCTGGGCATCGGACTGGGCGTCCTGGGCCCGGTACTGCTCGCCCGCGTCACCCAGGCCCGAGCCGGGGACTTTCTGCCCGCCGGCTACGACTCGGCCGCCGCGCTGCGGATCGCCGAGGAGGAGTTCGGGGTGCGGCCCGACGCCACCACCGTGACGGTCCTGGTCGCCCGGGCCGACGGCGGGCCGCTCTCGGCCGCCGACCAGCAGCGGATCGAGGCCGAGGCCGCGGAGCTCGCCCAGCGCCGGGTCGTCATGCCCCGCAAGGAGGACCAGCCGTCCTTCCTCCTCCCCGACCGCTCCCAGACGCCCAGGATCGCCCCGGCGATGGTCGCACCCGACCGCGGCTTCGAACTGCTCGCCGTCGAACTCACCGGCAGCGCCGCGGAGGAGGGCGTCCAGGACGTCTTCCGGACCTTCCGCGACTCCGCCCGGGCCCGGTTCGCCGACGCCGGGATGCGCACCGGTTTCACCGGGGGACTGGCCGACGCCGCCGACACCACCGACGCCCACCGCACCGCCACGACCGTCGGCGGCCTCCTCGTCACCGGCCTGATCGTCCTGCTGAACGTCCTGGTGTTCCGCAGCGTCCTGGCGGCCGTGCTGCCGCTGCTCGCGGTCACCGTGATCGGCGGCGCGGCCGGCGGCGTGGTGGCCGGCGCCGCCGCACTCACCGGCCTCAAGCTCGACGCCGGCACCCCGGGACTGATCTCCGTCGTCCTGCTCGGCATCGGCATCGACTACCTGCTGTTCCTGCTCTTCCGGTTCCGCGAGCACCTGCGGGCCCGGCCCGACCAGGCCGCCCGCGAGGCGGCCGCCGAGGTGTCCGGCCGGGTCGGCACCGCGATCACCTCGGCCGCGCTGACCATCGTGGCGGCCTTCGCCACCCTCGGCGTGGCGAGCTTCGGCCAGTTCCGCTCGCTCGGCCCGGCCATCGCCGTCGCGGTCCTGGTCATGCTGCTGGGCAGCCTCACCCTGATGCCGGCCCTGCTCGCCGTCTGCGGCCGCCGGATGTTCTGGCCCTCGCGCAGCCTGCGCCGCCCGGCCCGCGCCGGCTCCGCCGACCGCCTCGGCCACCTCGTCGCCCGGCGGCCGCTGCCGCTGCTGCTCGCCTCCGCGGCCGTCCTCGCCGCGCTGGCCGCCGGAACGACCGGCATCCGGATGGACTACGGCCAGGGCGGCGACCCCACGACCCCCGCCGCGGCCACAGCCGCGGAGATCTCCCGCGCCCTGCCGGCCGGTGTCGCCGACCCGACGACCGTCTACGTCACCGCGAACGACGGCACCGAACTCGGCACCGCACGGCTCGACGGCCTCGCCCGGGCCCTCGGCGCGGTCGAGGGCGTCGGCCGGGTCGGTCCCACCGTCCTGAACGAGAACCGCCGAGCCGCCCGGATCGACCTCTACCTGACCGCCGACCCGCAGAGCCGGCAGGCCCGCGACCTGGCCTCCGGCCCGGTCCGCGCCGCCGTCGCCGCCCACACCCCGGCCGGGACCAGCGCCCACGTCGGCGGCACGGCGGCGATCTTCGCCGACATCTCCACCGCCGTCGACCACGACCTCACGGTCGTCTTCCCGGTCGCGGCCGCCCTGATCGGCCTGATCCTGCTGCTCCTCCTGCGCAGCCTGCTCGCGCCCGTGGTCCTGATGCTGTCGGTCGGCCTCGGCTTCGCCGCCACCCTCGGCGCCGCCACCCTGCTGTTCCAGCACCTCCTGGACGGGCCCGGGGTGAGCTTCACCCTCCCGCTGGTGCTGTTCCTGTTCGTCGTCGCCCTCGGCACCGACTACAACATCCTCGTCACCGACCGGATCCGCGAGGAGATGCGGCACCCCGGCCCGGCCCGCGCCGCCGTCGCCCGCGCCGTCCGCCACAGCGCGCCCGCCGTCGCCACCGCGGGCCTCGTGCTGGCCGGCTCCTTCGCCACCCTCGCCACCACCCCCGGCACCGAACAGGTCGCCTTCGCGATGACGCTCGGCATCCTGCTCTCCGCCCTCGTGCTGTCCCTGGTCCTGGTGCCCGCCCTGGCCGCCCTGCTCGGCCGCGCCCTCTGGTGGCCGCTGCGCACCGCCCGCCACCCGCGTCCCACGGCACCGGCCGCCCACCCGGCCCCGGAGCAGACCCGCCTGCCCGTGCCCTGACCACCACGCCCGCCGGCCCGGCGACGCCCGGAAGCGGACCGGCCCGTTCGCCGCCGGACCGGGGGCGAGCGGGCGGGGCCGGCGGGGGTCAGCAGCTGGTGCGGTAGAAGTACTTGGCGAGCCTGGGGTTGTCGATGTCCTCCTGGGTGAGGGCGGCCATGGTGGTGGTGACCTCCTTGGTGACCGGTCGCCCCTCGAAGGCGGCGGCCAGCTGGTAGACGGCCTGGGTGCCGATCCCGGCCGGGTCCTGGGCGACCAGGACCTGGAGGGTGTCCGCCCCGAGCGCGGCGACCTGCTCCGGCCCGGCGTCGAACCCCACGACCTTGACGACGCGCTGCTTGCCGGCGAGCTTCAGGCCGGTGTTGATGCCCCGGGCGGTGATCGTGTCGCCGGCGAAGACGCCGCGCAGGTCGGGGTGGGCGGCCAGCACCGCCTGGACCTGGGCGGCCGCGGTGGCCGGGTGGTGACAACGTTTTCCTCTGGGCCGTCGACCCGGGCCGGGACCGGACGGTGCCTGCGGTCGGTGCTCCGTCGCCTCGGCGTTCCCGCCCCGCCCGGCGCAGGCTGGATGGAAGGCGTCCCGATCGGGCCGGCGGGAGGTGGTGGCGATGGCGGTGTCCACCGGCGGCGATTCCGGGCTGCCCGGCGCTGCCGCGGCAGCCGTACCGCCCGCGGTCCGCACCCTGGCCGAGGGGGTCCTGTCGCTCCGGCTCGCGGCGGGCCGCTCCGTGACGCTCCTGCTCGTGACCGGCACCCTGGACGCGCGCTGTGCCCCCGAGCTGCCGGAGGCGCTGGTCGCGGCCGCCGGGGACGGTCCGGGCGGCGGCCTGGCGCTCGACCTTCGCGGCGTCGAGGCCTGCGACACGGCGGGCGTGGCCGCGCTCGGGCGGGCCTGCGAGCACGCCCGCAAGGAGGGCTACGCGATCGGACTGGCGGCCTCCACCGCGGACCTGGACCGGCTGATGGTCCTCACCGACAGCCTGCACCTGGTGGCCGACCACCTCGACGCGGGCCCCGACCCGGTGGAGCAGTCGCCCGCCTGACCGCCACCCCGGCCGCCGAGGTCGACAGCGGAGGCCGTGTGCGGTGCCGCAGCCAGCCCGCCGGCCCACAGCGAACCGTCACGGTGGCGGTGGTGCCACCGTGACGGCGGGAAGGCAAGGCTCACTTGTCGAAGGTGAAGAAGACCTTGGTGAAGGTGCCGGCGATCGGTGCGGTCACGCTGTTGGTGGTGTCGCTGAGGCTGACGTTGGTGTAGGTGACGTCAACGAGCTCCTTGTCGGAGGCCTTCGGGTCGACGGCGGAGGCGGTGCTCGACCGGTCGCGCGGGAGGGATCTCATCACGGGGCTCCGCTACATGCTGTTCACGCGCTACGCCCGTTCGAGCCGTGGACAAGCCCCATCACGGACCCCAGCTGACGACTTTCCGTGATATCGGCTGGTCATCCGGGCGGTGTGGGCGTGGATCGGTGACCGATTGCGACGCCCGCCACCCCAGCAGGCCTGGTGGGGGTGGCGGGGGGCCGGTCAGTGGTGCACGGTCGGTGACGGCGCGGCGGCCACGGGGCGGCCGGCGCGGGGCGGCGCCGAACCGGCCTGCCGGTTGAGTTCGGCCAGGGTGCGGAGGGTGGGGAGGTCCTTGCTGGTGACCAGCAGGTCGGTGACGCCGCTGTCGCGGAAGGCCGCGAGGCGGCTCGCGAGGCGGTCGCGGGTGCCGATGAGCGAGATCTCGTGGGCGAACTCGTCCGGGACGCTGTCGATCGACTCGTCCGGGCGGCCCGCCAGGAAGAGCTCCTGGATCCTGGCCACCTCCGCGGCGAAGCCCATCCTGGCCATCAGGTTGGCGTGGAAGTTGGCGCCCTTCGCGCCCATGCCGCCGATGTAGAAGCTGATCATCGCCTTCACCTGGAAGAGTGCCGGCCCCGGGTCCTCGCAGAGCCGGGCGTAGACCATCGGCGCGATCCGGAAGCCCTCCGGCGCGCCGCGCAGCGAGTCGGCGTAGACCTCGCTGCGCTCCGGCGACCAGTACAGCGGGAGCCAGCCGTCGGCGGTGGCCGCGGTCTGGGCGATGTTCTTCGGGCCCTCGGCGCCCAGGAAGATCGGCAGGTCGCGGCGGAGCGGCTTGACCGCCGGGCGCAGCGGCTTGCCGAGGCCGGTGCCGTCGGGGCCGGGGTACGGCAGCCCGTAGTAGGAGCCCTCCAGAGTCAGCGGGCGGGCGCTGCCGAGCATGGCGCGGATCACCGCGACGTACTCCCGGCTGGCGGTCAGCGGGCTGCGCGGGAACGGGCGGCCGTACCAGCCCTCCACCACCTGCGGTCCGGAGAGGCCGAGGCCCAGCGTGAAGCGGCCGCCGGAGAGGTGATCGAGGGTCAGGGCGTGCATCGCGGTCGCCGCGGGTGCCCGGGCCGCCATCTGCGCGATCGCGGTGCCCAGTTCGATGGTGGAGGTGTGGGCGGCGATCCAGGTGAGCGGGGTGAAGGCGTCGGAGCCCCAGGCCTCCGAGGTCCACACCGAGTGGAACCCGATCCGCTCCGCCTCCTGGACCAGGGGGATCAGGTCCTGCGGCGGCTGCCTGGTCCAGTAGCCGACGGCCAGTCCGAGTCTCATCCGGGCTTCCTCTCCGGGACGGGGGGTGCGGGGCGGCCTTCCGGCGGCGGCCCAGCCCCTTTTCGGCCTTCGACGATAAGTGCGCCCGAGGGGCCGGCGCAATGGATTCGCGACAGTGGTTCAGGAATTCCGGGAAATGGATTCACCGCAGGATGTCGAGCGGATTCCGATAGTGATCCGATAGCGGCTCGATGGCGATCCGAAAGGTCGACGGGAAGAAAGCGAGAACGGGCCGGGAGGACTCTGTTCCATGATGGTTCGAGCCGGTGGGTGTGCGGGCGCCAGCCGTGACCGTGGTGCCGCCGGCCACTACGGCCTTTCGCTTCCTGATCGGATTGTGAGGGACTAGACAGTGGTGGAGAACCTGCCACTCGGGGTGTTGTCGGCCATCGGCTCGACTCCGCTCGTCGAGCTGCGAAGACTGGTGCCCGACGCACCTTTCCGCCTCTACGCGAAATTGGAGGGAATGAATCCCGGCGGCAGCATGAAGGACCGTGCCGCCTTCTCGATGCTGGGCGGGCTGATCGCCGACGGGACGATCGTGCCCGGCAAGTCGGTGGTCGTCGAGTCGAGTTCGGGGAACCTCGCGATCGGCCTCGCCCAGGTGTGCTGCTACTTCGGTGTGCGGCTGATCTGCGTGGTCGACCCGCGCACCACCGAGCAGAACGTGGCGATCCTCCGCGCGTACGGCGCCGAGGTCGACATGGTCACCGAGCCCGACCCGAAGTCCGGCGAGTACCTGCCCGAGCGGCTGCGCCGGGTGCGCCGGCTGGTGTCGCGGATCCCGCACGCCTACTGGCCCAACCAGTACGGCAACCTGCTCAACGCCCGGGCGCACGAGCGCACCATGGCGGAGATCGCCGAGGCGCTGTCCGGGCAGGTCGACTACCTGTTCGTCGCGACCAGTTCGTGCGGGACGCTGCGCGGCTGCGCCGACTACGTCCGGCGGGCCGGTCTCGGCACCCGGATCGTCGCGGTGGACGCGCAGGGCAGCGGCATCTTCACGGCGCCGTCCGGCAGCCGGCGGATCCCCGGCCACGGCGCCGCGATGCCGCCGGCGCTGCTGATCCCCGACCTCGCCGACGAGGTGGCCCTGATCGCCGACGCCGACTGCGTCCGCGGGTGCCGGCGGCTGGTCGCCAGCGAGGCCGTCCTCGCCGGGGGCTCGGCCGGGGCCGTGGTGGCGGCGCTGCTCGAACACCGGTTCAGGATCCCGGCCGGGGCGAACTGCGTGATGGTGCTGGCGGACCGCGGCGACCGCTACCTGGACACCGTCTACTGCGACTCCTGGGTGCGCGACCACCTCGGCCTGGACGCCGCGGACCTGGACGGATCCACCCTCGACGGGTTCCCCGCGCCGTCCCTGGCCGACCTGCCCGGGCCGCTGACCGCGCTCTGCGACCCGCTGGAGCACCTGCAGTCCGACTTCGACCACAAGGAGCCCGCACCATGCTGATCCTCGGCAGGAAGGACGTGGAGAGCGTCCTCGACGGCCGTGAGGACCTGGTCCTCGACCTGGTCCGGGACGCGTACCTGGTCCACGCCGACGGCGGCACCGCGCTGCCGCACTCGATCTTCCTCCGGTTCCCGGAGCCGGAGCACGAGCGCGACCGGATCATCGGCCTGCCCGCCTACCTCGGCGGCCGGCAGCCGGTCGCGGGCTTCAAGTGGGTCTCGTCCTTCCCGGGGAACATCGCCTCGGGCCTGGAGCGCGCCTCGGCGGTCATCGTGCTCAACTCGCTGGCCACCGGCCGCGCCGAGGCACTGCTGGACGGCACGGTGGTCTCCGCCCGCCGTACCGCGGCCAGTGCGGCGCTGGCCGCGCGCAAGCTGACCGCCGACGGGACGGCGTCCGGGGTCACCCTGTTCGGCTGCGGCGCGATCAACTTCGAGGTGCTGCGCTTCCTGGTGGCCGCGCTCCCGGAGCTGCGCGCGGTGACCCTGTTCGACCTGGACCCGGCGCGGGCCGAGGCGTTCGCCGAGCGGATCGCCGCGTCCTGGCCCGCGCTGACCGTGGACCGGGCCGCCGACCAGGACGCCGCGATGGCCGCCCAGCCGGTGGTCTCGCTGGCCACCACCGCGGCCCGGCCGCACCTGACCACGGACGCGGTCCGCCCCGGCGGGGTGGTGCTGCACCTGTCGCTGCGGGACCTCACCGCGGAGTCGGTACTGGCCGCCCGCAACGTGGTCGACGACACCGACCACGTCAGCCGCGAGGCCACCTCGATCCACCTCGCCGAGCAGCGGACCGGGGACCGGGCCTTCGTCCACGCCGAGATCGGCGAGCTGCTGCGCGAGCCCGGCCGCTCGGTGGACCCGGACCGGGTGACCGTCTACTCGCCGTTCGGCCTCGGGATCCTCGACCTCGCGCTCGCCGAGGCGGTCCGCGCCGAGGCCGCCAGGGCCGGGCTGGGCACCGCCGTCAGCGACTTCCAGGGCTGACCCGGCCGCCACCCCGCCGGGCCGACCGCCCGCGCCCCCGCAGGCCGTCCGCCCACCCACCCCGCCGGGCCGACCGTCCGTCACCACACGGTCGACCGCCACCACCCGACGGGCGCGCCCGCGCCCCTCGGGCGGTGGCCGGCCCGCACACCCCGAAACCTCTCGACGACATCCGAGGAGACACCCATGAGCAGCGACGAGACCACCCTCGACATCCGGCATCTGGTCGTGGTCAACCACGAGGAGCAGTACTCCGTCTGGCGGGCCGACCGCGACCTGCCGGCCGGCTGGCGCGCCGAGGGCTTCGCCGGCGGCCGCCAGGAGTGCCTGGCCCACATCGGCGAGATCTGGACCGACATGCGCCCGCTGAGCCTGCGCCTGCGCGACCAGGAGCGGGCCGCCGCCGAGGCCGCCGGCGAGGCGACCGAGGCCACCGTCGCCGGGTCCGCCGCCGTGGAAGCCGGAGCGGCGCGGTGACCACAGCCCCGCTCGACAGCGGCGGGCGGCCGGACCCCGGCACCGGCACCCCGCTCTCCTACGCCCAGCAACGGGTCTGGTTCCTCGACCAGCTGACCCCGGGCACCGTGGACTACGTCCTGCCGTACGCCCTGCGGCTGGCCGGCGTGCTCGACCTGCCGGCGCTGCGCCGGGCGCTGGCGGACCTGTTCGCCGCGCACGGCGCCCTGCGCACCCGCTACCCCGTCCTCGACGACGGGCAGCCCGTCCAGGTGGTGGACGACCGGGCGGAGCTCGCGCTGGAGGTCCTCGACCTGCGGGAGCTGCCCGAGGCCGAGCGCGAGGCGCGCGCCGAGCGGGAGATCGACGCGATCTTCGCCCGGCCCTTCGACCTCGCCACCGACCTGCCGGTGCGCGCGGCGCTGATCCGGCTCCGCGCGGACGAGCAGATCCTCGTCCTGACGATCCACCACATCTCCTTCGACCGCTGGTCCGAGGAGCGGTTCTTCGGCGCCCTCGACGCCGTCTACGGCGCCCACCGGGAGGGCCGGCCGGCCGTGCCGCCCGCGCCGCCGACCACCTACGCCGCCTACGCCGCCGCCCAGCGCCGCCGGGTCGACTCCGGCGAGCTGGACGGGCAACTCGCCTACTGGCGCGAGACCCTGGCCGAGCTGACGCCCACCGAGCTGCCCGCCGACCGGCCGCGCCCGGCCCGCCGGGACGCCCGCGGCGCCGCCGTCCGCGTCGCCCTGCCCGAGCGGACCGGCACCCGCCTGCTGGCCACCGCCCGCGCCTGCCGGGCCACCCCGTACGCGGTGCTGCTGGCCGCCCTCTCGGTGGTCCTCGGCCGCTGCACCGGGCAGGAGGACGTCGCCGTGGCGACCGCCGTCGCCGGCCGCCGCGACCCCGAACTGGAGGAACTGGTCGGCTTCTTCGTGAACACCGCGGTGATCCGGACCCGGGTGCGCCCCGGGCGGACCTTCCGCGAGCTGGTCGGCGCGGTGCGCAACTCCGCCTTCGAGGCGATCGCCAACCAGGACCTCCCGTTCGACCTGCTGGTGGAGCGGCTGCGCCCGGAGCGCGACCTCGGGCGGAACCCGCTGGCCCAGGTGCAGTTCCTGTACGAGGGCCTGTCCTCCGCCGAGACCCGGCTGGGCGACCTCGCCATGTCGACCGTCCGCCGCCCGCTCACCTCGGTCAAGTTCGACCTCACCGTCAAGGTCCAGCGGCAGCAGGACGGCGGCTTCGAGGCCGTCTTCGAGTACGCCACCGCCCTGTACGACCGGGCCACGATCGAGCGCCTCGCCCACCGCTACCTCGACGCGCTCGACCGGCTCGCCGGCGAGGACCGGGAGCTGACCCTCGACCGGTTCGAGCTGCTCACCGCCGAGGAGCGCGCCACCGCCCTGGCCGCCGGGCGCGGCCCGCGGGTCGACCTCGGCCCGGAGCTGCTGCCGGCCCTGGTGTCCGCCTCCGCCGCCGCGGACCCGGACGGCACCGCCGTCATCGGCACGGACGGCCGCGCCCTGACCCGGGCCGAGCTGGAGGCCCGCGCCAACCGGCTGGCCCACCACCTGACCGCCCTCGGCGTCACCCCGGGCGAGCCGGTCGCGGTCCTCCTGGACCGGGACGGCGCCCACGGCCCCGACCTGGTCGCCGCCCTGCTCGCCGTCTGGCGGGCCGGCGGCGCCTACCTCCCGGTCGACCCCGCCCAGCCGGCCGCCCGGACCGCGACCCTGCTCGCGGACTCCGCCGCCCGGATCGTGCTGACCCGCTCCGACCTGCGCGCCGCACTGCCCGCCGACCCGGCCCGGACCGAGGTCCTCCTCGACGAGGCCGACCTCGGCGGCCTGCCCGCCACCGCACCGGCCACCGCGCTCTCCGGCGACGACGTCGCGTACCTGATCTACACCTCGGGCTCCACCGGCACGCCCAAGGGCGTCCTGGTCACCCACGCCGGCATCCGCAACCGGGTGCTGTGGACGGTCCGCCGGCACGGCATCGGCCCCGCCGACCGGGTGCTGCAGAAGACCACCGCCACCTTCGACGCCTCGGTGTGGGAACTGGTCGCCCCGCTGGTCTGCGGCGGCACCGTGGTGCTGGCCCCCGCCGCGGCCCAGGCCGACCCGGCCGGACTGCTGCGCACCGCCGCCGCCCACCGGGTGACGATCCTCCAGTTCGTCCCCTCGGTACTGCGCGAGATCGCCGAACAGCCGGACCTGGCCGCCTGCGACGCGCTGCGCCTGGTGCTCTCCGCCGGCGAGCCGCTGCCCGCCGACCTCGCCCGCCAGGTCGCCGAGCGCACCGGCGCCGAGGTGTACAACACCTACGGGCCGACCGAGTGCTCGATCGACGCCACCGCCCACCGCTACCGCCGCGCCGAGGACACCGCGCCGGTGGTGCCCATCGGACGGCCGCTGGACAACGCCGAGGCACACGTCCTCGACGGCGACGGCCGGCCCGCGCCCGACGGCACCCCGGGCGAGCTCCACCTGGGCGGCGCCGGCCTGGCCCGCGGCTACCTGGGCCGCCCCGACCTGACCGCCGACCGCTTCGTCCCCGACCCCTTCGGCGCCCCGGGCGCACGCCTCTACCGGACCGGCGACCTGGTCCGCCGGCGCGCCGACGGCACCCTGGAGTTCCTCGGCCGCCTCGACCACCAGGTCAAGATCCGCGGCGTCCGGGTGGAACCCGGCGAGGTCGAGGCCGCGCTCACCGCCTGCCCCGGCGTGGCCGCCGCGGCCGTGGTCGCCTGGCCCGACCCGGAGAGCGGCGCCCGCCTGGTCGGCTACGTCGTCCCCACCGAGCCCGGCGCCACCGACCCCGCGCAGCTGCGCGACCGGCTCGCCCAGCGGCTGCCCAAGCAGTACGTGCCCTCGCTGATCGGCCTGGTCGACACCCTGCCGCGGACCAGCACCGGCAAGCTCGACCGCAACGCCCTGCCCGACCCGCTCGCCCTCGCCCTGGCCCAGCAGGGGCCTGCCGAGTCCGCCCCCGCCACCCCCGCCGAGGCGACCGTCGCAGCGCTCTGGGCCGAGCTGCTGGGACTGCCCGCCATCGGGGTCCACGACGACTTCTTCGCGCTGGGCGGCCACTCGCTGCTCGCCGCCCGGGCCGCGACCCGGATCCGCGAGGCCCTCGGGGTGGAACTGCCGCTCGGCTGGATCTTCGAGTCGCCGACCGTGGCCGCGCTCTGCACCCGGCTCGGCGAGGCGGCGCCCGCCGTCCCGGTGGAGCCGCTGCGCCCGGCCGGGCGGGTCGGGCCGCTGCCGCTGTCCGCCGCCCAGGAACGGCTGTGGCTGCACGACCAGCTGCACCCGCGCTCCGCCGACTACCTCGTCCCGCTCGCCTGGCGGCTGACCGGTCCGCTCGACCCGGACGCCCTCACCGGCGCGCTGCGGTCCCTGACGGCCCGCCACGAGATCCTGCGCACCCGCTACCTGGCCACCCCGGACGGCCCGCGGCAGCTCCCCGACCCGGCCGGCGACCCGGCCGTGGAGCTGCTGGACCTCACCGGCCTCCCGGCCGGGGAACGGGAGGCGGCCGCCCGGGCGGAGCTCGCCGACCACGCCCGGCGCGGATTCGACCTGGCCGCCGAGCACCCGCTCCGGGCCACCCTGGCCCGACTGGCCGAGGACGACCACGTCCTGCTGCTGACCCTGCACCACATCGCCTGCGACGGCCGGTCACTGGCGCTGATCGGCGCCGAACTGGACGCCGCCTACACCGCCCTGGCCGCCGGCCGGGCCGTGGACACCACCGCCCCCGCACTGCAGTACGCCGACTGGGCGCAGTGGCACCGTGAGCGGATCGGCGGCGGCCTCGGCGCGGAGCAGGCCGGCCGCTGGGCACGGGCCCTGGCCGGGGTGCCGGCCCTGGAGCTGCCCACCGACCGGCCCCGCCCGGCGGTCCGCGACGGGCAGGGCGCGGACCACGTCTTCCCGGTCCCCGCCGTCACCGTCCGGGCCCTGGCCGCGTACGGCCGCAGCCGGGGCGCCACCCCCTTCATGTCCCTGCTCGCCGGCTACCTGGCCTTCCTGCACCGCTACGGCGGCCAGGAGGACTTCGCCGTCGGCACCCCCGTCGCCGGTCGCGACGCCGAGCAGGCCCACACGATGCTCGGCAGTTTCGTCAACACCCTGGCCCTGCGCGCCGACCTGTCCGGCGAACCCACCTTCGCCGAGCTGCTTGAGCGCGTCCGTAGCCGCGCCCTGGGCGCCTTCGCCGACCAGGACTGCCCGTTCGACCTGGTGGTGGCCGAGCTGCGCCCGGAGCGGGACGCGTCCCGGACACCGGTCTTCCAGACCATGTTCCAGACCTTCGAGGACGCGGAAGGCGCCCTCGCCCTCGGCACCCTGGAGGTCCGGCCGTTCCCGGTGGCCGCCGCGCCCGCGCTCACCGACCTCTCGCTGGTGCTGCGCGCCCGCCCGGGCGGCGACTGGCAGGGCGAGTTCGAGTACGCCACCGCCCTGTTCGACGCCGCCACCGTGGCCCGGATGGCCGACCACCTGGTCCGCCTGCTCGACGCGCTGGCCGCCGAGCCGGACCGCCCCATCGCCGCGCACCCCCTGCTCACCGAGGAGGAGGCCGTCCGGCAGGGCGACTTCGGACGCGGCCGGGCCGACCGCCGGCCCATGCACGAGGTCGTCGCCGCGCAGACCCGGGCCACGCCGGACGCCCCGGCCGTGATCTCGCCCGACGGTGAGCTCAGCTACGCCCGACTCGACGCCGAGGCCGAGCAGCTGGCCGCCCGGCTGCGCGCCGCCGGGATCGGCCCGGGCACCGTGGTCGCCAGCGCCATGCCCCGCGACCACCGCCTGGTGGTGGCCTGGCTCGGCATCCTCAAGGCGGGCGGCTGCTACCTGCCGGTGGACCCCGCCGACCCGGCCGAACGGCTGGCCGGCCTGCTCGCCGAGAGCCGGGCCGGTGCGGTGGTCACCGTGGCGGCCACCCGGCCCGTGCTGCCGGCCGGCCCGGTGCCCGTCCTGCACCTGGACGAGCCCGGGGCCCCCGTCGGCACCCTGCCCGGGCCCGACCCGGTCTCCCCGCGCGACCTGGCCTACCTGATCTACACCTCCGGATCGACCGGACGGCCCAAGGGCGTCATGGTCGAGCACCGCAGCTACGTGGAGCACTGCCACGTGATGGCGCAGGCGTACCGGCTCGGTCCCGGCGCCCGGTTCGCGCTGATGGCCGCGGTGAGCTTCGACGCCTCCATGGACCAGATCGCGGCCCCGCTCACCGCGGGCGGCGCGGTGGTGGTGCTCGACCCACGGGCCGTCTCACCCGACGAGCTGCTGGGGCAGATCGACCGGCTCGGCGTGACCGTCCTCGACGTCACCCCGGTCTACTACCGGGAGCTGGTCGAGCGGCTGGAGCCCGGCGACCGCCGGCTGGAACGCCTGGCGCTGATGAGCGTCGGCGGCGACGTGGTGACCGCGCTCGACGCCCGCCGCTGGGAGCGCACCGGCCTGCCCGGGGCGTTCGCCTGCACCTACGGGCCCACCGAGGCGACCGTCGCCTGCACCATGCACACGGCGGGACCGGACGCCGACGCCCGGCAGGACGCCGCCGCGCTGCCCATCGGCCGTCCCCTGTGCGGCACCGTGGCCCGGGTGCTGGACGCCCGGCTGCAGCCGGTGCCGCCCGGGGTGGTCGGCGAGCTGCTGATCGGCGGCAGCCGGGTCGCCCGCGGCTACCTCGGCCGCCCCGACCTGACCGCCGACCGCTTCGTCCCCGACCCCTTCGCCACCGAGCCCGGCGCCCGGCTCTACCGGACCGGCGACCTGGTCCGGGCCCGCGCCGACGGGGTGATCGAGTTCGTCGGCCGCGCCGACCGCCAGGTCAAGATCCGCGGCTACCGGATCGAGCCCGGCGAGATCGAGGCCGTGCTCGCCGCCCACCCGGACGTGGCCGGCGCCGCCGTCGAGCCCTGCGAACTGCGGGCCGGCGACCGGGCCCTGGCCGCCTACCTGGTGCTGCGCACCGGCGGCTCGGCGGACCGGGTCCGCGAGGACCTGCGCGCCGCGCTGCCCGCGCACCTGGTCCCGGCGGTGTTCGTCCCGCTGGACGCCCTGCCCGTCACCCGCAACGGCAAGCTCGACCGCAAGGCCCTGCCCGCCCCCGACCTGGACCGGCTGCAGGCCGAACGGCCGTACACGGCCCCGCGCGACGCGGTGGAGGAACGTCTGTGCGCGCTGTGGCAGCAGGTCCTGGGAGTGGAACGGGTCGGCGTCGAGGACGAGTTCTTCCTCGACCTCGGCGGCCACTCGCTGCTCGCCACCCGGCTGCGGCTGCTGGTCGAGGACGCCTTCGGCATCACGCTGACGCTGCGTCAGTTCTTTGAGCACACCACCGCCGGGGCCCAGGCCCGGCTGGTCCGCGAGGCCGTCGAAGCGGCGGTCGAAGCACTGTCGGACGAGGAGCTGGAAGCGCTCCTCGCGCAGGAGGAGGGGCTGCTGTGACCGATCAGATCCTGAGTGACCAGGGCATCGCGCCCCCGCGCCGCGACCGGGAGGCACTGCGCCGGGCGCTGCTCGCCCGGCGCCTGTCCGGGGGATCCGGAGCCGCACCGGGCGCCGCGCCCGCGACCGAGCGGATACCGCTGCTGCCGCGCGAGGCGGGGCTGCCGCTCTCCCCGGCCCAGCAGCGCATCTGGCTCACCGAGCAGCTCGGCACCGGCGGCGCCGCCTACCTGGTGCCGGTCGCGCTGCGGCTGCACGGAGCACTCGACCACGGCGCCCTGGAGCGGGCCCTGACCGAGATCACCGCCCGGCACGAGGTGCTGCGCACCCGCTACCTGCCCGGCGACGGCAGCGGCGTCCAGGCGATCGACCCGCCGCGCCCGCTCGTCCCCGCCCGGGCCGACCTCACCGGCCACCCCGAGGCCGAGCGCGCCCAGCGGCTCGCCGACCTGGTGGCCGAGGAGGGCCGGCGCGGCTTCGACCTGTCCGCCGACCACCCCGTCCGCGCCCTGCTGGTGGCCCTCGGCGCCCAGGAGCACCTGCTGCTGCTGACCGTCCACCACATCGCCTTCGACGGCTGGTCCGCCGAGGTCCTCGTCACCGAACTGACCACGCTGTACGGCGCGTTCAGCACCGGCCAGCCGTCGCCGCTGCCGCCGCTCACCGCCCAGTACGCCGACGTGGCCGCCTGGCAGACCGGGCGGCTGGACACCCCCGACGGCCGGGCCCAACTGGCGTACTGGGCCCGGAGACTGGCCGGCCTCGCCCCGCTCCAGCTGCCCACCGACCGCCCGCACCCCGCCGAGTGGGACTCCACCGGCGCCGCCGTCGACCTCGACCTGCCCGCCGACCTCGGCCGGCGGCTCGTCGAGCTGGGCCGCCGGCACGGCGCCACCCCCTTCATGACCGTCCTGGCCGGCGTGCAGGCGCTGCTGTCCCGCATGAGCGGCCAGCCGGACGTGGCCGTCGGCACCCCGGTGGCCGGGCGCACCGTCCCCGCCTCCGAGCCGCTGATCGGCCTGTTCGCCAACACCCTGGTCCTGCGCGCCGACACCTCCGAGGACCCCGGCTTCGGCCGACTGCTGGAACAGGCCCGCGAGGAGGCGCTCGCCGCCTACGCCCACGCCGACACCCCCTTCGACCTGCTGGTGAAGGAGCTCCGGCCGGACCGCGACCTGTCCCGCAACCCGCTGTTCCAGGTCAGCCTCACCGTCGAGGCCGCCACCGCGCCCACCCCGGCCGAGGGCGCCCTCACCTTCGCCCCGGAGCCGGTCGGCTGGGCCCCGGCCAAGTTCGACCTGGCGTTCGCCCTCCAGCAGCGCCCCGACGGCTCCTTCGACGGCCAACTCGGCTACGCCACCGCCCTGTTCGACCGTGCCACCGCCGAGCGCACGGCCGGCCGGCTGGTCCGGCTGCTGCGCGCCGCCTGCGACGCGCCCGACGAGCCGATCAGCGGCCTGGACCTGCGCACCCCCGACGAGCGCGACACCCGCCCCGCCCCACCGGCGGCCGGGGACCCGCAGCCGGCCCCGATCCACGAACTGATCAGCCGCCAGGCCGCCCTCCGCCCCGACGCCGAGGCCCTGACCTGCGGCGAGGAGCACACCGGCTACCGCGACCTGGAGACCGCGGCCAACCGGCTCGCCCACGCCCTGCGCGCCCGCGGCGCCGGCCCCGGCACCCTGGTCGGCGTCCACCTGCGGCGCGGCGGCGCCCTGGTCACCGCCCTGCTCGGCGTCCTCAAGGCGGGCGCCGCCTACCTGCCGCTCGACCCGGACGCCCCGCAGGACCGGCTGGCCTTCATGACCGAGGACGCCGGGGTGCGGATCCTGCTCACCGAGTCCGGCGCCGGAACCATCGAGGGCGCCCCCGCCGACCTCGCCGTCCTCACCCTGGACGACCCCGCCACCGCAGCCGAACTCGCCACCCGACCCACCGAACCGCCGGCCACCGGGGTGACCGCCGAGGACCTCGCGTACGTCATCTACACCTCCGGCTCGACCGGCCGCCCCAAGGGCGTCACGGTCACCCACCGCAACGTCGCCCGGCTGTTCACCACCACCCGGCCGGGCTTCCGCTTCGGACCCGAGGACGTGTGGACCTTCTTCCACTCCTACGCCTTCGACTTCTCGGTCTGGGAGATCTGGGGCGCCCTGGTCCACGGCGGCCGCCTGGTCGTCGTCCCCTTCGAGGTCTCCCGCTCCCCGCAGGACCTGCTGGAGCTGCTCGCCCACGAGCGGGTCACCGTGCTCAACCAGACCCCCTCCGCCTTCACCGGCCTGGTCTCCGCCGTCGGCGCCGACCCCGCGGCCGCCGGACGGCTCGCCCTGCGCACCGTGGTCTTCGGCGGCGAGGCCCTCGACCCCGGCACCCTGGCCCCCTGGTTCGACCGGTTCGGCGACCGGCTGCCGCAGCTGGTCAACATGTACGGGATCACCGAGGCCACCGTGCACGTCACCCACCGGCCGATGACCGCCGCCGACCTCGCCGCCGGCGCCCGCAGCCCGATCGGCGGCCCCATCCCCGACCTGCGCTTCCACCTGCTCGACTCGGCGATGAACCCCGTCCCGGTCGGCGTGCCCGGCGAGATCTTCGTCGGCGGCCCCGGCGTCGCCCGCGGCTACCTCAACCGCCCCGGACTCACCGCCGAGCGCTTCGTCCCCGACCCCTTCACCACCGAACCGGGCGCCCGCCTCTACCGCGCCGGCGACCGCGCCCGCCTCCGCCCCGACGGCGAGGTCGAGTTCCTCGGCCGGATCGACGGCCAGGTCAAGATCCGCGGCTTCCGGATCGAACTCGGCGAGATCGAGACCGCGCTCGCCGCCGACCCGCGGGTCGACGCCGCCGTGGTCGCCGTCCGCGAGACCCCCGGCGGGGACCGGCAACTGGTCGGCTACCTGGTCCCGGCCGGCGGAGGCGACCTCGACCTCGGCCGGCTGCGCACCGCCCTCGGCCGCCGCCTGCCCTCGTACATGGTCCCGGCCGCCTTCGTCCGCCTCGACGCCCTGCCGCTGACCGTCAACGGCAAGGTGGACCGGCGCGCCCTGCCCGACCCCGCCGCCGACCGGCTGCTCGCCGGACGGGAGTACGTCCTGCCGCGCACCCCCGTCGAGAGCGAACTCGCCGAGGTCTGGGGCGAGGTCCTGGAACTCGGCCACGTCGGCGTGATCGACAACTTCTTCGACCTCGGCGGCGACTCCATCCGCGCGGTCCGCGTGGTCGGCCGGCTGCGCGAGCGCGGCTACCGGGTGACCGTACAGGACCTGTTCCGCCGCCAGACCGTCGCCGAACTGGCCGCACCGCTGCGCGCCGCCGAACCGGCCGGCACCGCCCGTACCGAACCCTTCGCCCTGCTGACCCCCGAGGACCGGGCCGCCCTCCCGGACGGCCTCGCCGACGCCTACCCGCTCTCCGAGGTACAGGGCGGCATGGTCTACGAACTGCTCGCCGACACCGAGCGGCTGCTCTACCACAACGTCACCGGCTACCTGGTCCGCGACGACGCCCCCTTCGACCCCGAGGCGCTGCGCACCGCCGTCGACACCGTCACCGCCCGGCACGAACTGCTCCGCACCTCCTTCGCCCTCGCCCACTCCGAGCCGCTCCAACTGGTCCACCGGATGGCCCAGGTGGAGATCCGCAGGATCGACCTGCGCCACCTCACCGCCGAGCAGCGGGAGCGGGCGCTGCACGAGGCGATCCGCGCCGAGCGCGCCGAACCCTTCGACCTCGCCGACAGCGGCCCGCTGTGGCGGCTCACCGCGGTGCTGGAGGAGGAACACCGCTGGCGGCTGCTGTTCACCGAGAACCACGCCATCCTGGACGGCTGGAGCCACAACTCCCTGCTCACCGAGCTGCTGCGGCGCTACCGGGACGCCCGCGAGGGCCGCCCGCAGACCGACACCGCACCGCCCGCCGTCCGCTTCGCCGACGCCGTCGCCCTGGAGCGCGCCGCCGTCGCCGACCCGGAGCACGCCGCCTTCTGGGCCGGCCGGGTGGAACGCGGCGAGGTGTTCACCCTGCCCGAGACCTGGGGCGACGCGGAGGCCACCGACGGCGGCCACGAACTCCGCGTCCCCTTCGCCGAGCTCATCCCCGCCCTCCAGGCCCTGGGCCGCGCCGCCGGAGCCCCGCTGAAGAGCGTGCTGCTGGCCGCGCACCTGACCGTGCTCTCCCGGCTCACCGACGAGGGCGCCTTCCTGTCCGGCCTGGTCACCAACGGCCGCCCCGAGGAGCGCGACGGCGACCTGCTGCTCGGCATGCACCTCAACATCGTGCCGCTGCTCTCGCCCCCGCCCGCCGCCACCTGGCGCGAGCTGGTCGCGGCGGTCTTCGCCGAGGAGGTGGCGCTGCTGCCGTACCGCCGCTACCCGCTGGCGGCCGTCCGGCGCGGCGCCCGGACCTCCGTCCCGCCGCTGGAGGTGATGTTCAACTACCTCAACTTCCACGTCCTGGACGAGGACCTGCTGGACAGCGACGCCAGCATCGACGACAGCCCCAACGAGTTCCCGCTCGCCGTCAGCACCGAGTGGGGCCGGCTGGTGCTGACCTTCGACACCCGCCGGGTGTCCCGCGAACGCGGTGCGCTGCTGGCCGCGATGTACGCCGAGGTGCTGGCCGCCATGGCCGCCGACACCGAGGGCGACCCCGGCCTGCTGCCGCTGCCCGCCGCCGAGCACACCGCCGCCCTGGCCGACCGCCCCGTCATGGCCGGCCGGCCGGTTCCGGTCCGCACCCTCGGCGAGCTGGTCGAGGAGTGGATCCGCGCCACCCCCGGGGCCACCGCGCTGGTGTACGGCGAGCAGACCCTCAGCTACGCCGCGCTGGGGGAGCGGGCCGCCGAACTCGCCGGACGGCTGGCCGAAGCCGGCGTGGGCCGCGGCGACCGGGTCGCGGTCTGCCTGCCGCGCGGCATCGAGGGCATCACCGCGATGCTCGCCGTCTCCCGGGTCGGCGCCGCGTTCGTCCCGCTCGACCCGGCCCACCCGCAGGACCGCCTGGCCTACGTCCTGGGCGACGCCGACGTGGCCGCCGCCGTCACCACCCCCGAGACCGCCGCCCGGCTCGGCATCCCGCCGGAGCGCACCGTCCTGCCGGGCGACCTGGGACACGCCCCCGCCCCCGCGGTCCGCCCGCACGAGGGCGACACCGCGTACGTCATCTACACCTCCGGATCCACCGGCCGCCCCAAGGGCGTGGTGATCGAGCACCGCGGCCTGCACAACCTGGTGCACGCCCACGCCGAACTCCTCGGCGTCCGGCCCGGCGACCGGGTGCTCCAGTTCTGCAGCACCATCTTCGACGTCTCCGTCCTGGAGATCCTCACCACCCTCGGCAGCGGCGCCACCCTGGTCCTCGCCCCGGCCGCCGAACTGCTGCCCGGCGAGCCGCTGGCCGAACTGATCCGCCGCCAGCAGGTTGACCACCTCATCACCGTGCCCTCCTCGCTGGCACTCCTCTCACCCGAGACCTGCCCCCTGCGGACGGTCAGCGTCATCGGCGAGGAGTGCTCCCTGGCCCTCGCCTCCCGCTGGGCCCCGCACAGCCGCTTCTTCAACCTGTACGGCCCCACCGAGTACACCGTGGTGACCTCCGGCGAGGAGATCCTCGCCGACCGGACCGAACGCCCCACCATCGGCCGGCCGCTGCCGGAGACCCGCGCCATCGTGCTCGACTCCGACCTGCGGCCCGTCCCGGTCGGCGCACCCGGCGAGCTGTGCATCGGCGGCATCGGCATCGGCCGCGGCTACCTCGGCCGCCCCGACCTGACCGCCGACCGCTTCGTCCCCGACCCGTACGCCACCGAGCCCGGCGCCCGGCTCTACCGCACCGGCGACCGGGCCCGGCTTCTCGCCGACGGCCGGATCGACTACCTCGGCCGGTTCGACTTCCAGGTCAAGATCCGCGGCTTCCGGATCGAACTGGGCGAGATCGAGGCGGTGCTGCACCGGCACCCCGACCTCAAGCACGCCGTGGTGGTGGCCCGCCACGACGGCGGCGAGCCGCGGGTGGTCGCCTACCTCGTCCCCGACACCCGCACGCCCGAGGACGGCGAACTCATCGCCCACCTGCGCGAACGCCTGCCGGAGTACATGGTGCCCGCGCACTTCGTCACACTCGACGACCTGCCCACCACCGCCTCCGGCAAGGTCGACCGCAAGGCCCTGCCCGCCCCCGACCCGCGCGCCGCCGCCACCGCCGCCACCGCCCCGCGCACCCCGCTGGAGCGGCGGATCGCCGAGATCTTCGCCGAGGTGCTGGGCCTCGCGTCGATCGGCGTGGACGACGACTTCTTCCGGGTCGGCGGCCACTCCCTGCTGGCGATGCGCGTCGTCGCCAAGCTGCGCGCCGCGGCCGGCATCGAGATCGACATGCGCGCCATGCAGCGCCACCGCACGGTCGCCGCCCTCGCCGCCGCCCTGGACACGCCCGCCGGCACCGCCGACGACCGGGACGGCCGCCCGGACGACCTGGTGATGCTCCGCCAGGACGGCCCGCAGCAACCGGTCTTCGCCGTGCACCCCGGCGGCGGCAGCGTCCACTGGTTCCGCGACCTGGCCCACGCCCTCGCCGAGGGCCGGCCCGTCGCCGCCTTCGAACACCCCGGCCTCGCCGACGCCGCCCTCGCCGCGGCCGACGTCGACACCCTGGCCGGCCGCTACCTCGCCCAGCTGCGCCACCACCAGCCCACCGGCCCGTACCGGCTGCTCGGCTGGTGCGCCGGAGCCCCGATCGCCTGGGAGATGGCCCGCCGCCTCGGCGAGCAGGGCGAGCGCACCCACCTGGTGCTGCTCGACCCGATCGCCGACACCCTCGACGGCGACCCCGTCCCCGACGGCCTGGAGCTCTTCGACCGGGCCACCGCCGTCCTCGCCGAGCTGCGCCGCACCCCGGACGGCGGGGCGGCCGCCGAACTGCGCCGCCGCGCGGTCCCGCTGCTCCAGTACATCGTCGACGACGGCGGCCTGGTGATCACCGAGGAGAACGTGGACGACGGCTACCTGGAGCGGGTGGAGATCTGGCGTGCCCTGCGCGCCGCCACCCTCGGCCACCGCTACCGGCCCGCCGACCTCGCCCTCGACCTGGTCGCCGGCGACGAACTCGCCGAAGCGGCCCACCAGGCGATCGGCGGCCTCGGCTACCCCGAGTACCTGGGCCGCTGGGAACGGCTGGCCGGCGGCGGCCTTCGGGTGCACCGCGTCCCCGGCAGCCACCTCGGCGTCCTGCAGCCCCCCTACCTCGGCCGCCTGGCGGCGACGCTCGACGACATCTGGCACCACGGCGACACCCCGCACCCCGGCACGGACGACATCCGGCACGGCGGCGACGACACCCGGCACGGCGAGAAGGAGAACTGAGCGATGGCCCCGAACCCCACCCGGCCCGAGCGCCGCGACCTGCTGTCGCTGCGCGACCTGACCGACGACCAGGTCCGCCACCTGGTCCGCCGCGGCGTCGACTTCGCCGAGGGCCGCCCGGCCGACCCGGCCGTCGCCGGCGCCATCGTCGGCATCTACTTCCGCAAGACCTCCACCCGCACCCGGACCTCCTTCTCCGCCGCAGCGCTGCGCCTCGGCGCGCGGACCATCGCCTACGGCCCGGCCGACCTCCAGGAGAACACCGGCGAGAGCCCCGAGGACACCGCCCTGGTGCTGTCCGGGATGCTCGACTGCCTGGTGGCCCGCACCGCCGGCAGCGACCGGGAACTGCGCGTCTTCGCCGCCCACCCCGCGATGGGCGTGGTCAACGCGATGAGCGAGACCGAGCACCCCACCCAGGGCCTGGCCGACTGCACCATGCTGGTCCGCCGGTTCGGCCGGATGGACGGCCTGCGGCTGCTGTACGCCGGCGAGGGCAACAGCACCGCCACCGCGCTCGCCCTGAGCGTCAGCCGGTTCCCCGGCGTCCGGCTGGAGCTGCGCACCCCGGCCGGCTACGGGGTCGACCCGGACATCCTGGCCGAGGCCCAGGCGCACGCCAAGCGCAACGGCGGCGAGGTGGTCGAGCGCCACGACATGGCCGATCTGCCCGGGCAGCTGGACGCGGTCTACACGGCCCGCTGGCAGACCACCGGCTCCAGCAAGGCCGACCCCGACTGGCGCACCGGCTTCGAGCCGTTCCGGGTGGACGACGCGGTGCTGGCCGCCACCGGAGCCACCGTCTTCCTGCACGACCTGCCCGCCCACCGCGGCGAGGAGGTCACCGCCGAGGTCCTGGACGGCCCGCGGTCGATCGCCTTCGCGCAGGCCCACAACAAGCTGTTCGGCGCCATGGCCGCCCTGGAGTGGAGCCTCGGCGGGGGTGAGACCCGATGACGGCGCCCGCCCTCACCCGTCCCGCCGAGGACCTGCCCGACGCGCCCCCGCCGCTCGGCCGCAACCGCGACTACCGGATGCTGTGGACCGGCTCCGCCGTCTCCGCCCTGGGCAGCAGCATCAGCAGCCTCGCGTACCCGCTGCTGGTCCTGGCCGCCACCGGCTCGCCCACCAAGGCCGGCCTGGTCGGCTTCGCCAACACCCTGCCCAACCTGGCGCTGCCGCTGCACGCCGGGGTGCTGGTGGACCGCTTCGACCGCAAGAAGCTGCTGATCGTCTGCGACGCGGTCCGTGCGCTGTGCCTGGCCAGCGTCGGGGCCGCCCTGCTGCTGGGCCACTTCTGGCTCTGGCACGTCCTCACCGTCTGCCTGATCGAGGGCGCGTTCACCGTCCTGGCGGGCATCGCCGGCCAGGCGGCGATCCGCAACGTGGTCCGGCAGGAGGACCTGGACCGGGCCTTCGCCCGCAGCGAGGCCCGCGACCGCGCCGCGATGGTCTTCGGCAAGCCGCTCGGCGGGGTGCTGCTGGGGATGACCCGCAGCCTCCCGTTCCTGGCCGACGCCGCCAGCTACCTGGTGTCGCTGGCCGCCCTGCTGATGATCCGCCGGCCGTTCCAGGCCCGGCGCACCGAGCGGCCCGCCGAGGCCCGTCCCGGCGCGTGGACGGAGATCGGCGAGGGCGTCCGCTGGGTGCTGCGCCAGCCCTTCATCCGGGTCGCCTCGCTGCTGGTGGCCGGCAGCAACCTGCTCTTCCAGGCACTCTTCCTGGCCGTCATCGTGCTGCTGCACCAGGCGAACGCCTCCGGCACCGCCATCGGGTACGTGCTGGCCGCCGCGGGCATCGGCGGCGCCGCCGGATCGCTGTGCGCCACCTGGTTCCGCCGCCGGCTCCCGCTGGCCGCGGTGGTGATCGGCGCCAACTGGATCTGGGCGCTGCTGGTCCCGGTCATCGGCCTCACCCGCAGCCCGCTGGTGATCGGTGCCACGGTCGCCGGCCTGGCCTTCGTCGGGCCGGTGTGGAACGTCGCCGTCGAGGTCTACCGCCTGGTCAACACCCCCGACGAGCTGCAGGGCCGGACCACCTCCGCGGTGACCCTGGTCGCCTTCGGCGCCCTGCCGGTGGGCTCGCTCGCCGGCGGCCTGATGCTCGACCACCTCAGCGGCCGCACCACCGTGCTGTGGCTCGCCGCCTTCATGGTCCTGCTGGCCCTGGCCGCCACCGCCAGCAAGGCCGTCCGGACCGTGCCGGCCCCCGGCCGCGCCCGGCAGGAGGCCGCCGCATGACCCGCCCGCCGCACCTCGCACCCGTCGCCACCACCGGGACCACCGGGACCACCAGACCGGCCGGGACCACCGGACCGGCCGCCGCACCCGCCGAGACCGACCACGTCAAGGAGACCTCGATGCACGACCGCGCTCAGGACGGCATCGCCGTCATCGGTCTCGCCGGACGCTTCCCCGGCGCCATGAACGCCGACGAGTACTGGGCCAACCTGCTCGCCGTGAAGGACTGCGTGACCCGGCTGAGCGACGACGAGCTGATCGCGGCCGGCGCCAGTCCCGAGGACCTCGCCGACCCCGCGTACGTCAAGGCGGCCCCGCTGCTGCCCGCGATGACCGAGTTCGACGCCCCGCTGTTCGGCATGAGCGAGCGCGAGGCCCAGGCCCGCGACCCGCAGCAGCGCGTCTTCCTGGAGACCGCGTACACCGCCCTGGAGCACGCCGGCGTCGACCCCGGCGACACCCGCCACCGGATCGGCGTCTACGCCGGCGGCGCCACCAACCGCTACGCGGACCTCCACGTCCGCCGCAACGCGGAGGCCGTGCGCACCTACGGCGAGGTCGGCATCCAGACCACCAACCACAACGACTACATCTCCACCATCGTCTCCTACAAGCTCGGCCTGGACGGCCCGGCGATGACCGTGGCCACCGCCTGCTCCACCTCCCTGGTCGCCGTCCACCTGGCCTGCCAGGCCATCGCCGCCGGCGAGTGCGACGTCGCCATCGCCGGAGGGGTCGAGGTCGAGATGCCGTACGCCACCGGCTACCGCTGGGTGCCCGGCAGCATCTACTCCCCGGACGGCCTGTGCCGCTCCTACGACGCCGACGCGGGCGGCACCACCTTCGGCAGCGGCGTCGGCGCCGTGGTGCTCAAGCGGCTGGAGGACGCCGAGGCCGACGGCGACCGGATCCTCGCCGTACTGCGCGGCTCGGCCATCGGCAACGACGGCGACCGCAAGGCCGGGTTCACCGCGCCCAGCATCGAGGGCCAGCTGACCACCGTCGCCGAAGCCCTGGCCATGTCCGGCGTGGACCCGGCCACCATCGGCTACGTCGAGGGCCACGGCACCGCCACCCAGCTCGGCGACCCGATCGAGGTCGAGGCCCTCACCCGCGCCTTCCGCCGCCACACCGACCGGACCCAGTTCTGCACCCTCGGCTCGGTCAAGTCCAACATCGGCCACCTCGGCCCCGCCGCCGGCATCGCCGGACTGATCAAGGCCGTGTACGCGGTCGAGCGCGGCGTGATCCCGGGCACCGCGCACTTCCGCAGCCCCAACCCGCGGATCGACTTCGCCGCCACCCCGTTCCGGGTCACCGGCGAGACCCTGCCCTGGCCCGAGCAGGAGCACCCCCGCCGCGCCGCGGTCAGCTCCTTCGGCATCGGCGGCACCAACGCCCACCTGATCCTGGAGCAGGCCGCCCCCCGGCCCGCGCCCGAGCCGGTCGACGGCCCCGTCCTGCTCGCCCTCTCCGCCCGCACCCCCGCCGCCCTCGGCGAGAGCGCGGACCGCCTCGCCGCCCACCTGAGCACCTCCGGTGACGCCCTGTCGGACGTCGCGCACACCGTCACCACCGGCCGCCGCACCCTGCCGCACCGGCGCGCCGTGGTCGCCGCCGACCCCGAGGACGCGGTCGCCGCCCTGATCGCCGCGGCCGACACCGCGGCCGACACCGAGCCGGTCCGCTCCGAGCGCCCGGTCGCCTTCCTGCTCCCCGGCCAGGGCGCCCAGTATCCGGGCATGGCCCGCGAACTCCACCGCACCCAGCCCGGGTTCCGCGCCGCCCTCGACCACTGCCTGGGCGTGCTGCGCGGCGAGGTCGACGCCGACCTGCACCACCTCCTGCTGGACGCCCACCCGGACGACCAGGCCGCCGAGCAGCAGCTGCGCCGCACCGAGGTCACCCAGCCCGCGCTGTTCGCCGTCGAGTGGTCGATGGCCAAGCTGCTGGAGACCCTCGGCATCCGCCCCGCCGCCCTGCTCGGCCACAGCGTCGGCGAACTCGTCGCCGCCACCCTGGCCGGCGTCTTCGAACCGGACGACGCCCTGCGCCTGGTCGCCGCCCGCGGCCGGCTCGTCCAGGCCACCACCCCCGGCGCCATGCTCGCCGTCCCGCTGGCGCCCGAGCAGCTCGGCCCCTGGCTGGACGAGGTGGAGCTGGCCGTGGTCAACGGCGAGCGGGCCAGCGTGCTGGCCGGTACCGCCGACGCCATCGACCGGGTCGAGACCCGGCTGCACGCCCAGGGCCACCGCTGCACCCGGCTGCGCACCTCGCACGCCTTCCACTCCCGCCTGGTCACCCCGGCCGCCGCCGCGCTCGCCGAGGCCGTCGCCGCCACCCCGCGCAAGGCCCCCGCCGTCCGCCTGCTCTCCAACGTCACCGGCACCTGGATGACCGACCGGCAGGCCACCGACCCCGAGTACTGGGCGCAGCAGCTGCGCAGCACCGTCCGCTTCCACGAGGGCGTGCGGACCCTGCTCGCCGAGGAGGCCCTGCTGCTCGCCGAGGTCGGCCCCGGCCAGAGCCTCACCGCCCAGCTGCGCCGGCTGCCCGAGCTGCGCGGCCCGCGCCGCGCGGCCGTCCCGGTCGCCCCGCGCCGCGGCCAGGAGCAGGACACCACCCGCACCCTGCTCGCCGCCGCCGGCCGGCTGTGGGAGCTGGGCGCGCCGGTCGACCGGCACGCCGTGGACGCCGCCGTCACGGGCGGCCGGGCTCGGGTGGTGCCGCTGCCCGAGTACCCCTTCCAGCGCCGCTCGTACTGGATCGACCCGGACCCGGCACCGGTGGCCGCCGTCCAGTCCGCCCCCGTGGCGGAGGCCGCTCCCGCGTCGGAGGCCGCCCCGGTGGCGGTGGAGGACGACCGGCTGACCGTCCCCGGCTGGCGGCTGCTCCCGCCGGCCGTCCGCCGCAGCCACGGCCCCGCCGACCGCGCCTGGCTGGTCCTCTCCGACGGCCACCCGGCCGCCGCCATCCTGGCCCGGCTGCTCGGTGAGGCCGGCGCCCCGGTCACCAGCGCCGTCCTGACCGACCCGGTGGACGCCGACACCGTCCGCGCCCTGCTGCGGGAGGCCGTCGACGGCCACCAGCGGCCGCTGGAGATCGTCGGCTGCTGGTTCGCCGACACCGCCGACCTGACGGACCTCCAGCAGGCCGACCGGTGGCGGCGGACCGGCCTCACCCCGCTGATCCACCTGGTCCGCGCCGTCGCCGAGGTCTGCCCCGGCCGCCCGGTCCGGCTCACCGCCGCCGGCACCGGCATCTGGGACGTCTCCGGCACCGACCCGCTGGTGCCCGCCCGCGCCACCGCCGTCGGCCTGCTCTCGGCGGCCGGCAAGGAGTCCGAGACCCTGCGCACCCGCGTCCTCGACCTCCCCGCCCCGGACGGCGACACCGCGGTGGCCGCCCTGCTCGCCGAACTGGCCGACCAGGACGGCGAGGAGCAGCTGGTGCTGCGCGGCGGCCGCCGCTGGGTGCCGGCCCCGGTCGCGGTCCGGGAGCCCGAGGACGGCGGCTTCGCCGCGATGGTCCGCCCGCAGGGCACCTACCTGGTCACCGGCGGCCTCGGCGCACTCGGCCTGGTCGCCGCCCGCGAGCTGGCCTCCGTCGCCCCCGTCCGGCTGGCCCTGCTCGGCCGGCGCGGCCTGCCGCCGCGCGAGGACTGGGACCGGCTGCTCGCCGACCCCGCGACCGGCGCCGGCGTCCGCGACGCGCTGCGCACCATCGAGGAGCTGGAGAAGGGCGGCAGCACCGTCCTGGCGCTGTCCGCCGACGTCGCCGACCGCGACTCGATGACCGCCGCCGTGGAGCGGGTCCGGGCGGAGCTCGGCCCGATCCTCGGCGTGGTCCACTCCGCGGGCGTCGCGGGCGGCGGCATGCTGGCGCTGAAGGACCCGGAGACCGCCGGACGGGTCCTGGACCCCAAGGTCACCGGCACCCTGCTGCTCGACGAGCTCTGCCCCGACCTGGACTTCCTGGTCCTGTTCTCCTCCGTGGCGGCCGTCACCGGCGAGTTCGGCCTGTCCGACTACGCCGCCGCCAACGCCTTCCTGGACGCCTTCGCCCACCGGCGCTCGCGGCACGCCCGCACGCTGTCGATCAACTGGCCGTCCTGGGCCGAGGTCGGCATGGCGGTCGACAACAGCGGCTCCGCCTCCACCTCCTTCCGCGCCCTGCAGAGCGGCCGGAACGCCGGGGGCGGGACGACCGACGAGGCCGCCGCGGCGGCGATCCACCCCTTCCTGCACCGGCGCACCACCACGGCCGAGGGCGCGGTGGAGTTCGAGGCGGTCCTCGACGAGCGGCACTGGCCGCTGGACGAGCACCGGATCGGCGGCGCCGCGGTGCTGCCCGGCACCGCGTACGTCGAGATCGCCCGCGCCGCGGCCCTCGCGGCCGGCGAAGCCGGCGGCACCGGCCCGGTGGAGATCGGCGACCTGATGTTCACCACCCCCGTGGTGGTCGCCGGCACCCAGACCCTGCGGGTGCGGCTGACCCCGGACGGCCCGGGGTGGCGGTTCGCCGTCACCACCCCGGGCGCCGACGGCGCCGAGCGCAGCCACGCCACCGGCACCGCCCGGGTCCGCACCGACGCCGGGGCACCCGGCCGCCTCACCCCCGCCGAGGTCCTGGCCCGCTGCCCGCGGCGCGAGGAGACCCCCGCGTACGACGCCAGCGAGGGCCTGGTGACCGGCGGACCCCGCTGGCGCAACGTGGTCGCCGTCCACGAGGGCGAGGGGGAGTCGCTGGTGGAGGTCCGGCTGCCCGCCGGGTACGCCGCCGACCTGGGCGAGTTCGGGCTGCACCCGGCCCTGCTGGACGGTGGCACGGCGTTCGCCGTCCGCACCGGCGACACCCGGGCGCTGCCGTTCTGCTACCGCCGGGTCCTGGTGCACGCGCCGCTGCCGGAGCACTTCTACGCCCATGTGCGCACCGCCCCGGGCGACGGGCCGCGGATGCTGGTCCGCGACATCACCCTGATCGACCCGGACGGCGGGGTGCGGGTGGAGATCCAGGGCTTCGGGATGCGGGTCGTGGACGCCGGGCTGGTCCGCAGCGCCACCGCCCAGGCGGCCAAGGCCGCGCCGGCGGCCGCCCCCGCCCGTCCCGCCACACCGGTGGCCCCGCCCGCGCCGCGGGTGGAGGACCGGCCGCGGGTGGAGAACGCGCTGACCACCGAGCACGGCGCCCGGCTGTTCCGCGCCCTGCTCGGCACCGACCTCGGCCCGCAGGTCGTGGTCACCACCGAGGGCCTGTCCCGCAAGCTGGCCAGGGCCCGCTCGGTGACCGCGGCCGCCATCGCCGCCACCCGCCGTACCACCGCCGCATCCGCCCCTGCCGCCGCCGTTTCCGCTGCCTCCGCCGCGCCGGCCGAGGTTTCGGTGGCACCCGTCGCGTCCCGCACCAAGGACGAGTTGCTGGTGCTGTGGCGTGAGGTGCTGGGTGGGGAGGTCGGGGAGGACGAGGACTTCTTCGACGCCGGCGGTGACAGCCTGGTGGCGGTGCAGTTGGCCTCGCGGGTGCGGGGTGAGCTGGGCGTGGAGCTGCCGATCTCGGCGCTGTTCGACCACCCGACGGTGGCCGAACTGGCCGTGCTGGTGGACGAGATGCGTGGCGCTGCTTCTGCTCCGGCCGTGGAGGTCCTGTCCGGTACCAAGGACGAGTTGCTGGTGCTGTGGCGTGAGGTGCTGGGTGGGGAGGTCGGGGAGGACGAGGACTTCTTCGACGCCGGCGGTGACAGCCTGGTGGCGGTGCAGTTGGCCTCGCGGGTGCGGGGTGAGCTGGGCGTGGAGCTGCCGATCTCGGCGCTGTTCGACCACCCGACGGTGGCCGAACTGGCCGTGCTGGTGGACGAGATGCGCGGCGGTACTCCTGCTCCGGCCGTGGAGGTCCTGTCCGGTACCAAGGACGAGTTGCTGGTGCTGTGGCGTGAGGTGCTGGGTGGGGAGGTCGGGGAGGACGAGGACTTCTTCGACGCCGGCGGTGACAGCCTGGTGGCCGTCCAGCTGGCCTCGCGGGTGCGGGGTGAGCTGGGCGTGGAGCTGCCGATCTCGGCGCTCTTCGACCACCCCACCGTCACCGAACTGGCCGTCCTGGTCGACGAGATGAAGGTGGCGGCCCGATGAGTACCCCGACCCTCCTCAGGCAGGCCGCCCCCGCGGCCCTCGCCGAGCACCAACTGGCACTCACCGGAGGCGAGTTCGCCCTCTGGCGGACCTGCTCCCTGCGCGGCGCCGGGATGCCCGTCGACTGGATCGACGCCCTCGCCGACGACGCGCTCTGGCAGCGGACCCTGACCCACCTCGCGGCCGCCGCCGAGGCCGCCGCCGCCCCGCAGCCCGCCCCCGGCCGGGCCGGCAAGGCCGACCGCGCCGCCGCCCGCCAGGCGCAGCAGCAGCGCGAGACCGCCTACCGCGCCGACTTCGCCGAGGCCGTGCTCCGTCAGGCCGCCGCCGTCCAGGAGTTCGCCCGCTGGCCGCTGGTCCGCGAGGCGGTCGCCTGGCAGAACCCCCGCTTCGCGGGCGACGCCCTGGAGTCCTTCTGCCGGGCCGCCGACCCGGGCGGCCGCAACAGCCGCTGGCGGCAGCGCGAGAAGACCGTCGTCGGCTACCTGCAGCGGTACTGCACCAAGAACGACACCATCGGCTTCTTCGGCCCTGTCGGCTGGGCCGACCTGAGCGAGGACGAGGCGCCGCTCACCGTCGACCCCGGACGGGGGCTGCTCGCCGAGCGCACCGTCTACTGGGAGAGCTGGGGCATCGACCTGCTCGGCGAGGCGCTGACGGAGCGCCACGGCCTGCGCGCCGAGGTGGCGCCGCGCCGCAACCCCAGCGTCCACGTGGACGGCGACACCGTGCGGCGCCCGTACCGCAAGGCGCTGGTGCTGCCGCCCGCGCAGGCCGCCGTGGTGCGGGCCTGCGACGGCCGCGCCTCGGCCCGCGAGATCGCCGAGGAGCTGACCTGGCTCGGCGCACCCGGCCTGGCCACCGCGCAGGACGTGTACGCGGCGCTGGAGCGCCTGGTCCGGCAGGGTGTGCTCACCTGGGACCTCGACGTCCCGTTCGGGCGCGACCCGGCGGCGGGGCTGCGCGCCATGCTCGCCCGGATGCCCCAGGCACCCGGGCGGGACGCCGCGCTCGCCGAACTCGCCGAGGTGGAGCGGCTGCGCGGCCGGGTGGCGGAGGCCGGCGGCGACCCGGTCGCGGTACTGGCCGCGCTCACCGACCTGGCCCGGGACTTCACCGAGCGCACCGGCCAGGTGGCCTCGCGCCGGGCGGGGGAGAGCGGCGCCGGACGCACCCTGCTGTTCGAGGACGCCAGGCGGGCCGCCACGGCCCGCCTCGGCGGCGGCCTGCTGGAGGACATCGGGCCCGCCCTGGACCAGGTGCTGCGCTCGGCCCGCTGGTTCACCTCCGCGGTGGCCGACGGCTACCGGGCCGAGCTGGACGCCCTCTACGACCAGGCGGTCCGGGACACCGGCAACCCGTCCGTCCCGCTGCCCACCCTCACCTTCCTGCTCGGCCCGCGCCTGGTCGGCGACGGCGCCAAGCCCACCGACGAACTGGCCGACGACCTGCGCGCCCGCTGGGACCGGGTGCTCGGGCACCCGGCCGAGGGCTCCCGGGTCCAGCTGGCCTCGGCCGACCTGGCCGCCGCGGTGGCCGAGGAGTTCGCCTGCGACGCCCCCGGCTGGACGGCCGCCCGCTACCACAGCCCGGACCTGCTGATCGCCGCCCCCGACGCGGCCTCCGCCCGGCCCGGCGAGACCCTGGTGGTGCTCGGCGAACTGCACACCGCGCTCAACACCCTGGAGGGCCGGCTCTTCGTCGAGCAGCACCCCGACCCGGCCTCCCTCTGGGACATGGTGCGCGCCGACGGCGTGCTGCCGCGGATCGTCCCGATGCTGCCCAAGAGCTGGCGGGCCGTCGGCTCGCGCACCTACCCGCCGCTCACCATGCTGCTGCCCGAGTACACCTACTGGTCGCCCGGCCAGGACAGCGGCGGGGCGCCCGGCGAGGTGCTGCCCGCCGCCGGCCTGACCGTGCACCGCGAGGACGGCCGGCTGCAGGTCACCGGACCCGGCGGTTTCCGCGCCGACCTGATCGAGGTGCTGGGCGAGCTGATCTCCATGGTCACCGTCACCCGCTTCGGCATCCTGCCGACCCGCGACCACACCCCCCGGGTCACCGTGGACCGCCTGGTCCTGGCCCGGGAGACCTGGCGGCCCACCGCCGGAGAACTGCTCGTCGGCGCCAAGGCCGACGAGGCCACCGAGTACCTGGAGACCGTCCGCTGGCTCACCGAGCACGGCGTCCCGCGCCGGTTCTTCCTGGTCGCGCCGGTCGAGGCGAAGCCCACCTACATCGACACCCGAAGCCCGCTGCTGGTCCAGCTGCTCGCCCGCACCGTCCGCCGCACCGTCGAGGAGTACGGCCCGGACACCCGGATCACCGTCTCCGAGATGCTGCCCGACGGCGACGACTGCTGGCTGCGCGACGACCAGGGCCGGCGGTACGTCAGCGAGCTGCGCGTCGTCGCCGTCGACCGGCGCCTGCCCGAGGCCACCCGCAACGAAGGAGAGCAGGAGAGTTGAGCACCGCGACCATTCCGCCGCGGACCGCCGCCCCGCAGCCCGCCGCCACCCCGCGGGCCACCCGGGCCGGGGCCGCCACCCTGCACGGCCTGGTGGCCGAGCAGGCCCGGCGCACCCCCGACGCGCCCGCGCTGATCCCCGCCCGCCCCGAGGACGGCGAACCCACCCTCAGCTACGCCGAACTGGACGCCCTCGCCGACCACCGCGCGGCCCGGCTGGTGGCCGCCGGGGTCCGCCCCGGCGACATCGTCGCCCTCTGCCTGCCCCGCGGCGTCGAACTGCTCGGCTGCCTGCTGGCCGTGCTCAAGGCCGGCGGCGCCTACGTCGCCGTCGAACCCGACCACCCCGCCGACCGGCTGCGCGGCATGCTCGCCGACGCCGGCGTCCGGACGGTCCTGGCCGCACCCGCCGACCGGCCCCGGCTGCACGCCGCCGGCGTCCTGCCCGCGGACGCCGACATCCTCACCCCCGCGCAGCTGGACGCGCCCGGACCGCTCTCCCCGCTGCCCGCCCTCCTCCCCGAGGACGCCGCCTACGCCATCTTCACCTCCGGCTCCACCGGCCGCCCCAAGGGCCTGACCGTCAGCCACCGCGCCATCGTCGACCGGGTCCGCTGGCTGCGCGAGCACACCCCGCTGGACACCGGCGACCGGGTGCTGCAGAAGACCTCGTACAGCTTCGACGTGTCGGTCGGCGAGATCTTCTGGCCGCTCGCCTGCGGCGCCGCCCTCGTGGTGCTGGAGAGCGGCGCCCACCGTGACCCCGCCCGGATCGCCGAGGCCGTCCGCGACCACCGGGTCACCGTCCTGCACTTCGTCCCCTCCATGCTGGAGGTGTTCCTGCTCGAACCCGCCACCGCCCAACTCCCGCCGCTGCGCTACCTGATGATCGCCGGCGAGGCCCTGCCCGACCACCTGGTCACCGCCGCCCGCCGGATCCTCGACACCCGCCTGCTCAACCTCTACGGGCCCTCCGAGGCCACCGTCTACGCCACCGCCTGGACCTGCCCCGACCGGCAGCCGTACGGGAAGGTGTCCATCGGCACCGTCCTCGGCGAGGTCACCGCCGCCGTCCTCGACGCCCACGGCGACCCCCTCCCGCCCGGCACCCCCGGCGAACTCCACCTGGGCGGCCGCGGCCTGGCCCACGGCTACCTCGGCCGCCCCGAACTCACCGCCGACATGTTCGTCCCCGACCCCGAAGGACCACCCGGCAGCCGCCGCTACCGCACCGGCGACCTCGCCGCCATGGACATCGACGGCGTGATCGACTACCACGGCCGGATCGACCACCAGGTGAAGATCCGCGGCTTCCGGATCGAACTCGGCGAGGTCACCGCCGCCCTCCTCGACCGGCTCCCGATCGCCCAGGCCGCCGTCCTGCCCCACGGCACCGAGGAACTCATCGCCTACCTCGTCCCCCGGCCCCACGCCACCGCCCCCGACCCCGAGCAGGCCCGCGCCGCCGTCGCCCCGCTGCTGCCCGACTACATGCTGCCCAGCCGCTGGTACGTCCTCGACGCCCTCCCGCTCACCCCCAACGGCAAGCTCGACCGCGCCGCCCTGCCCAAGCCGGCCGCCGCCGACCACACCGCCGCCCCGGCCCACGCCGACACGCTCACCGCCCTGTGGTGCCGCGCCATCGGCCCCGCCGACGACCCCGACGCCGACGCCTTCGCCCTCGGCGCCAGCTCCCTGGCCGTCGCCCGCCTGCTCGCCTCCGTCCGCGCCGAACTCGGCATCGACCTCCGCTACGACGTCTTCGCCGCCCACCCCACCCTCCGCACCCTCACCGAGGCCGCCGCCACCGCCCCGACCACGCCCGCCGAGACCGGCATCCCCAGCGACCTGCGCCCCGACCCGGCCCGCGCCCCGCTCCACCCCGGCCAGCGCCGGCTGTGGCTGCTCGACCAACTGCGCCCGCTCGGCCCCGGCTACAACGTCCTCGCCCTCCGCCGCCTGCGCGGCCCCCTCGACCCGGACGCCCTGGACGCCGCCTTCCGCGACGTCGTCGACCGCCACCAGGCGCTGCGCACCACCATCCGCACCGAGAACGGCATCCCCTACCAGCACATCGCCCCGCACGCCACCACCGGACTCACCGTCACCACCCTGCCCTCCGACCACCCGGACGCCGTCCGCGCCTGGGCCGACGACCTCGCCGCCCGCGACCTGGACATCACCCACGGCCCCGCCCACCTCGCCCACCTCGCCCGGCAGGCCGAGGACGACCACTGGCTGCTGCTCTCCCTGCACCACCTGGTCGCCGACGGCTGGTCCCTGGAGATCCTGCTCCGCGACCTCGGCGCCTGCTACCGCGCCCGCACCGGCCGCACCCTGCCCCCGCCGCCGCCGGACGCCCAGTACGGCGACATCGCCGCCTGGGCCGAGCAGCAGGCCCGGGGAGCCCGCCACGCCGAGGCCCTCGACCACTGGCGCACCCACCTCGCCGACGCACCCACCACCCTGGACCTGCCCTGGCAGGGCACCCCCGGCCAGCCGCGCGGCACCGCCCTGCGGCACAGCCGCACCCTGCCGCCCGAGCTCACCGAACGGCTCCGCGCCGCCGCCCGCGAGGAACGCGTCACCCCCGCCTCCCTCGCCCTCGCCGCCTACGCCGTCACCCTCTCCCGCTGGTCCGGCAGCGAGGACCTGCTGATCGGCACCCCCCTCGCCGGCCGCGACCACCCCGCCCTCGCCGACGCCGTCGGCTTCTTCAACCAGACCGTCGTCCTGCGGATGCGACTCGCCGGCCTCGCCTCCGGACGCGCCGCCCTCCGCGCCGCGGCCGGCGAACTCGCCCGCGCCACCGCCCACCAGGAGGCCTCCTTCGACGAGGTGGTGGCCGCCCTCGGCGCCCCCCGCGACCCCGGCGGCAACCCGCTGTTCCAGGCCTGGTTCAACGTCCTCAACTACCGGGAACAGCGCCTCGACCTGCCCGGCGTCCGGACCGAACCGCACCCCGCGCCGCTGCCCGGCGTCCTGTTCGACCTCGGCCTGTACGTCGTCGACCAGGGCGGCGACGTCACCGTGGAACTCGTCCACGACCAGGCCCGCCTCACCGGCACCGACGGCGCGCTCATCCACCGCCACGTCCTCGACCTGCTGGAACGGATCGCCACCGACCCCGCCGCACCGCTCGCCGACCCCGCCACCCGGCCCGCCGCCCGCCGCCGTCCACTCCCGGCCCCGGCCGCCCCGCTGGCCGCACGGATCGCCGAACACGCCGACCGCACCCCCGACCGCCCCGCCGTCCACGGCCCCGACGGCAGCCTCGACCACCGGACCCTGACCGCCCGCGCCGAAGCCCTCGCCGAGGTCCTGCGCGCCCACGGCGCCGGCCCGCACACCGCCGTCGCCGTCCACGGAGTCCCCGGGACCGGCTTCCCCGTCGCCCTGCTCGCGGTCCGCCGCACCGGCGCCGCCGTGGTCGTCCTCGACCCCGCCCACCCGGACCGTTGGCGCACCGCCCAGCAGGAACGGGTCCGCCCGGTCGCCCTGGTCACCCCCGTCCCCGGCCGCCCCGGCGAGCTGATGGCCGAATCCACCCCCTGGACCGGCACCGACCCGCGGCTGCCCGACCACGGCGCCCCGCCCGCCTACGTCTCCTTCACCTCCGGCACCACCGCCACGCCGCGCCCGGTCCTCGGCGCCGAACCACCCGTCACCGCCTTCCTCGACTGGTACACCCGGACCTACGACCTCACCGCCGACGACCGGTTCTGCCTGCTCTCCGGATACGGCCACGACCCCGCCTGGCGCGACCTGTGGACCCCGCTCTGGCTCGGCGCGTCCCTGCACATCCCGGCGGCCGAGGTCCGCGCCGAACCGCAGGCCATGCTCCACTGGCTGCGCACCGAACGCGTCACCGTGCTCCACCTCACCCCGGTCACCGCCCAACTGCTCACCGCCGCCGCCCGGGACACCGCCGACACCCTCGACGCCGTCCGCCTGGTCTGCTTCGCCGGCGACGCCCTGCCCTGGTCCACCGTCGCCGCCCTGCGCCGGCTCGCGCCCCACGCCCGCACCGTCAACTTCTACGGTGTCACCGAGACCCCGCAGGCCGCCACCGCCCACGAGATCGGCGCCATCCCCGACCGCGACGGCACCGTCCCCGTCGGCACCACCGGCGCCGCCTCCGAACTGGTACTCCGCCGCCCCGACGGCAGCTGGGCCGAAGCCGGCGAACGGGCCGAGATCTGGGTACGCTGCGCCCTGCCCACGCTCGGCTACCTCCACGACCCCGACACCACCGCCGCCCGCTACCTGCCCGACCCGTGGGGCGAGCCGGGCACCCGGCTGGTCCGCACCGGGGACTTCGGCCGGCTCCGCCCCGACGGCACCGTCCAGGTGGAGGGCCGGATCGACGCCCAGGTCAAGGTCCGGGGCAACCGGGTCGACCCGCGCCAGCTGGAGGCCTGCCTGCGCGCCCTGCCCGGCGTCGCCCACGCGCTCGCCACCGCCGCCACCGTGCAGGGCGGCACCCGGCTGGTCGCGGCCGTCGTCCCCGCGCCGGGCGCGGCCGGCGACCAGGTCACCACGGCCTCCGTCCGGGCCCTGGTCCGGGCGGTCCTGCCGGGACCGCTCGTCCCCGAGACCGTCCTCGTGCTGCCCGCGCTGCCGGTCACCGCCAACGGCAAGGCCGACCTGGCCGCCGTCCGGGCCCTCGCCGTGGCCGAGGCCGACCGGCCCGCCGCCCCTGCCCCGGACCGGCCCGCCGGCGGACCCGTCGGCTCGGGCAGCGCGGCGGCCGTGCGCCGGCTGTGGGAGGAGGTGCTCGGCGTCGCCGGCTTCGGCGACGACGCCAACTTCTTCGACCTCGGCGGTACCTCGCTGACCGTCCTCCAGGTGCACGGCCGGCTCGCCGAACTGACCCCGCGCCGGATCCCCGCCGTGGCGTTGTTCCAGTACTCCACGGTCCGGGCGCTGGCGGCCTTCCTCGACGAGGGCGCCGAGCAGGTGGACGGCGACCGGGTCCGGGAGCGCACCGGCTGGGCCTCCCGCGACGCGGCCCTCCGCCGCCGCGCCGCCCGCCGCCTCTAGGGCCTGTCCGACACTCGGGAAGGAAGCCGTTCAGCCATGTACGTCGAGACCGCGCCACCCGTCCGGGCCGCCCGGTGGTTCCCGTACGGGCCGCCGCGGCCGGGACACGGCATCCCGCTCTTCTGCCTGCCCTACGCGGGCGGCGGGGCGCGGATGTTCCGCGAGTGGACCCGCCGGCCCGAGGCCGGAGCGTTCCAGCCGGTCCCCGTCCAGCTCCCCGGCCGCGAGGACCGGTACGCCGAGCCCCCCGCCGTCCGGATGCCCGAGCTGGTGGCGGAACTCGCCCGCGAGATCGCGCCCTTCACGGACGGCGGGTACGCGCTGTTCGGGCACAGCATGGGCGCCACCCTCGCCTACGAACTCGCCGGCGCCCTGGTCGCGGCCGGGGCCGCACCACCGCCGGTCACCCTCTTCGTCTCCGCCGCCTGCGCCCCGCACCTGCGGCGGATCCGGCCGGACATGCACCTGCTGCCCGAGGAGGAGTTCGCCGCCACCATCCGCCGGCTGGGCGGGACCCCGTCCGGCCTCCTCGACGCCCCCGGCTTCGCGGCGCACTACCTGCCGCTGCTGCGGGCCGACCTGGAACTGGTGGCCAGCCACCAGCGCACCGTCCCGGACCGGGTGCTGCCCCGGATCAGCGCCTTCGGCGGCGCCGAGGACCGCGCCGTGGAGCCCGCCGCCGTCCTGGAGTGGCGACGGTACGCGGCGCAGCGTTTCCACAGCCGCATCCTGCCCGGCGCGCACTTCTTCCTCCACGACCAGCGGACCGCCGTCCTGGACGCGATCCGCCGGGACCTGGGCGACGCCACCGAGCCGGACGGAGGAACCTGCTGACACCGGGCGTCCGGGCCCTCGGGACCGGACGCCCCGCCCAGTCGGTCGGTCTTGCACCGACCGCGTGCTCACGCGGAGAAGCAGCAGCTCAGCGAGGCCCCGTCGCCCTGACTCACCACGGCGCCCGGAGCGTCGGCGCGCAGGCCGCGGACCTGCACCCCGCCGAAGGCGTCCCCGACCAGGAAGACACCCCAGTTGAGCACCCACGGCTCCAACGCGCCGGTCTCCTCGGACCGGAAGAGCTCCGGCGCCGGCACCACCCGCCGCTGCACCACGTACGGGCCGCCGAGCGCGGCCGTCACCCGCTCGCGCCACTCCCGTTCGGGGACGGTCCAGCCGGGCAGCACCCCGATGCCGCCGTGCATCCAGCTGGGCTTGAGCACCAGGTCCTCCCGGTGAGCCAGGCAGTGGTCGAGCGGGTCGACCTCCTCGCCGTCGACCAGGAGCTTTCCGGCATCCATGGACCCGGTCCACGGCAGCACCCGGTCCACCAGCGCCCGCTCCTCCTCCGAGAGGACGGCCCGGTGCCGCTGGTCGCTGAGCACCGCCAGCGCGGACTTGCCGCACAGCGCCTCGACGTCCAGCGGCAGCATCATCAGCACCTCGTCCGCCTCCTGGGCCCGGAACACCTCCTCGAAGGCCGCCGCGTCGCTCTCCGAGACCAGCTCCTCCAGAAGGAACATCCGGTGCACCACGTCCACCCGGAGGCCGTCCAGCCACAGCCCGCCGTCGCGGCGGCGCAGCCGGCCGGCGTCGGCGGCGCGGGCGGTGAAGCCGCGCTCGGCGTACATCATGGCCACGAACTCGCTGCTCGCCGGGTCCGCGTCGTACCCGGCGGGGGAGTCGACCACGGCGACCACCGGCAGTGTCCCGGCGTGGCCGCGGCGCTCGCAGCAGGCCCGGACCTCGTCGGCGAGCAGGGACATGGTGTCCAGGCAGCGCAGCCCCCGGGCGTCCACGAACGCGCGGACCGCCGGGTCGGCCAGGTGCAGCCTGGCCTGCCAGGAGATGCCGACGCCGCCGAGCGCGGAGGTGGCGTTCATCTCCAGGACCCGGAACCCGTCCTCGGTCCAGTAGACGTCCGGCCGGGCGAGCCTCGGCGTACCGGGCCTGGCGGTGCGGCGGGCGGCCTCGATCTGCGGGCCGGTCAGTCCGAGCAGGGCGCCGTAGCGGGTCAGGTCACCGCCGGTCAGCCGCTCGGGCAGCGCCATCAGCAGGTCGTACAGGGCCGCGATGTCCCGGTGCAGCCGCTCGACCTGGCCGGCGTCCAGGAACACCGGACGGGTCAGCCGCGGCGCCGCCCGTCTGGCCCGGGCCACGGGCCGGTCGCGGCGGGGTGTGCCGGCCCGGCGGAGGGGCAGGCGCAGGAAGTCCTCGGTGATCGTGTTCATCGGGAAGGCACCTCAACAGGTCGGGGTCCGGGCGTGGCCCGGCGGCGCGGTGTAAGGCGGCGCGGGGTGCGGCGGTTCGGGGCGGGCGGTGCCCACCGGTCAGGACGCCAGCACGGTCAGCGGGGCCCGGCAGCCGGAGCAGGAGCCCGCCTCCCCGTGCGGCGCGGTCCCGGGGCCGTGGGGCTGCGTCGTCGCGGTGGCGCTCAGCGGGCCGGTGCCGTGCGTGCCGGCCCCCGGCGTCGCGGCCCCGACCGTCACGGCGGCGACCGGCACGGCCGCGACCGCCCCGGTGCCGTACGGGCGGCCGGAACCGGCCAGGACCAGGCCGCCGTCGGCCGCCAGCAGCCGCTGGAACAGCGCCTGCAACTCGGAGCCCGGCTGTACGCCCAGCTCACGGACCATCAGGGAGTGCGCCTCGCGGTACTGCTGCAGCGCCTCCGCCTTGCGGCCGGAGTCGTTCAGGGCCCGCATCAGCAGCGCCCGCAGCCGCTCCCGCAGCGGGTGGCGGCTCACCAGCGAGGCCAGGGTGCCGACCAGGGCGGCGTGGCGGCCGAGGCCGAGTTCGGCCTCCAGCATCTCCTCGGTGATCGCGAGTCGCTCCTCGTCCAGCCGGGCGGCCTCGATCGCCAGGCCCGGCACCCCGCTCAGCGCGGGCCCGCGCCACAGGTCGAGGGCGGCCCGGAAGGAGGCGACGGCCTGTTCCGGCCGTCCCTGGGCGAGCAGGGCGCGGGCGGTGTCCACCCGGCCGCGGTGGACGGCGAGGTCCACCCGCTCCGGCGCGACCTCGATGGCGTAGCCGGGGTGCCGGCTGACGATCCGGTCGGCCAGCAGCTTGCGGCGCAGCGTGGAGACGCAGGTCTGCACCTGGGCGCGCGCGGTCTCCGGTGCGTCGTCGTTCCAGATCACCTCGGTCAGCCGGTCGACCGACACGACCCGGCCCGCCTCCAGCAGCAGTGCGGCCAGCGCGGCCTGCTGGCGTCGGCCGCCGAGGGCGACCACCCGCCCCGCGGTGGATACCTCGACCGGGCCCAGCAGTTGAAAGTCCATGGCGGAACACCTTCGGTGGGAGTGGGAATCGAGTGCCGGGCGAGCGTGGCCCGAGCCGGTCCCCATGGGACACCACATCCGAGAGGCGCGGATAGAGGGAACGCCTGGACGCTTGATGCAGCTGGCATAACCCGTCCAGACCGGATCCGGCCGCGGGAATCCCCCGTCCTACCTGCTGCTCGGGAGCCACCCGTTCTGCACCGCGTGGACGCCAGCCTCGAAACGGCTCCTGGCCTCCAGACGCTCCATCAGGTCGGCCGCGATGCGCCGCGCGGTGCGCGGCGAGACCCCGAGCCGTTTGGCGATGGCCTCGTCGGTGAGCCCCTGGGCGAGCAGCCGCAGCACCGCCGCCTCCTGCGCCGGCAGGCCGTTCGGGTCGCTGACCCTGGGCGCGCTGAGCGGCGCCGCGGTGTTCCAGAAGCTCTCGAACAGCGCGCACAGCGCGGTGACCGCGCCACTGCCCTGCAGGACCACGGCTCCGGCCCGGGCGTCGGCGGTGTCGACCGGCAGTACGGCCAGCCGCCGGTCGGAGATGATCATCCGGATCGGCAGGGTGGGGACGGTACGGACGTGGCCGCCGAGGTCGCTCAGCCACCGCAGGTGCCGTTCGGTGGGCTGGTGGTTGCGGACACTGTCCAGGTAGATGGTCCGGATCGCCACGCCCCGGTCCAGCAGCGCCGCGTTGGGCTCGCGACTGGCCTCCAGGTCCGCCTCGGTGTGGGCGCCGCCGGGGGCGAAGGTCATGATCTCGTGCAGGGTCTCGTCGGCCAGCCGGCTCAGTCTGCCGCGGATCTCCTCGGGCCCGGTCAGCTGCTCGCCGTGCGAGGCCGCCTCCTGCGGCAGGACCGAGCACTCGGCGATCAGACGGGCCGCCGCCGCGCGCGAGGCCTCGATCTTCAACTGCTGGGCGGCGAGGTCGGCTTGCTGGCGGGCCAGCAGCAGCTCCATCGCCACCTCGGGAGGGACCGGCCGGAAGCCCGTGCCTAAGGACTTCCCCTCCTGGGCGGCGGGCCGGACCAGCGCCAGGCCGCTGAGCCGATCCAGCAGCCGGCGGATCTGCGCCGGTGGGGCCGCGAACCGCTGGGAGAGTTCCACGACCCCGTCGTGGGGGTGGGCCAGCATGAGGCGGTAGAGCCGCTCCGCTTCCTGGTCCAGACCGAGGATCTCAAGCATGGGCCGTCGTCCTTTCCCCCTCGAGGAATTCTCCACCCTGACCGACGATGATAGAGCGTCACCGGTCCGTCACTCCCGATGATCGGAAGAGTGCGCGGCCCTTGCGCGGCCTGATCAGGGGATGATCAGGCGGCCGGTACGGGTGCCCTCCGGGGGCCGTTCGGCGGGGCTGCCGGGGGGAGTCCGGTGGGAGTTGCCGGGAGCAGGTCCGCGGAGCTGCCCGGAGGCACCGGCGGACGCCGGGACCGGGCGAGGTCCCCGACCGAGGACCGTCCCCGGTCGGCGGCCTGTTTGTGCAGGTGCAGCAAACGTCCCGTGGCATCGATTGTTGTCGAACGGCCGCGAGCGCAGGATGTCCGCCATGTATCTCGTGCACGCCCAACTGCGTTCCCACGACGCCACCGCACCTCCGGACGCCCTCGCGGAGATGCTCTCCTGCTGCGCGGAGGACGCCCGGCTGGAACACGTCACCGTCCACGACGAGGACGAGGGCCGGGTGGTCATCGGCCTGTTCGTCGCCGCCGCCGACCTGGACCACGCCGAACTCGCCGCCCGCCGCACCTGCCACCGCGCCCTCGCCGACCACCGCGAACTCGCCGACTTCACCCTCGACCGCTGCGCGGCCGCCCTGCCGCCCGGCATCTGGGACCGAATGCTGGACGAAACCGGTCCTGGACGCAATGTGCCAGTGCAGCATCCGTCCAACTCGGACCCCTTCCACCCGTTCTGACGCGGCGGCAGAGTTCTCGGCGTCGGGGGGCCGCGGACACGGCCCCCGGCCGCGGGGCCCGCGTCGAGGGCGCCGCCGGGAACGTCGAACTCTCCATGTGTGGTCAGCGAAGGGGGACTTACGGTGAATTCCAGCTGGGTTGTGAAGGCCGCGGTGGCAGTGCTCGCCCTGGGCACCGTCATCGGAGTCGGAGCCGTCGGAGCCGAGGGCTCCCACCGCGCCTCCGCCGCCGACTCCGGCGCCACGGCCACCGCCCTGCCGGGCTCCCCGATCCCGTCCCCCACCGCCACCACCCTGAACGACGTCACCTGGGGCGGCTGAGAACCCGCGTCGACCGGCGTCCCACGGACCGGCGTCGCACGGACCGGCGTCGCACGGACCGGTGTCTCACGGACCGGGGGCGGGGTCCGCTCAGACCGCCGGAGCGGTCACCGGGGCCCGGGTGGTGGCGGAGACGAGCGCTTCGCGAGGGACCGGCGCCGCAGCGGCCAGGGCCCGGCCCACCGGATAGGCGAGCGCGACCGCCGGGAGGTGGCCGGGGCGCCCACTGAGGACCACCTCGATGGAGCCCGGGGCTCCGTCCGACGGCCCGGTGCGGCCCAACCTGCGCAGCGCCTGACGGGCGACGGCCTCCGCGCTGTCGTACAGCACGGTTCCGGCGGGCAGGCTCTCCAGGATCTGCGGTGCCACCAGGGGGTAGTGCGTGCATCCCAGCACCACGGCGTCGCAGTCCCGGGGGGTGCGCCCGGCGGCGTCGGCGATCGCCTCCGCGGCGGCGTCCAGGTCACCGTGGTCGATGGCCTCGGCCAGACCGGGACAGGCGACCCGCGCGACCGGCCTGCCGCCCGCGAAGTCCGCGATCAGCCGCTCCTGGTAGTCGCTCCCGGTGGTGCGGACGGTCGCCCACACGGCGAGGTTCCGACCGGCCGCCGCGGCCGGCTTCACGGCCGGGACGGTTCCGATCACGGGAACGCGAGCCTCGAACTCCTCGCGCAGGGTGTCGATCGCGGTGACGGTGGCGGTGTTGCAGGGGACCACGATGGCCTCCGCACCGCGCTGCACGGCGAGGTGGGCGGCGGAGAGCAGGCGGTCCGTCACGAAGGAGGCCGACCTCGGGCCCCACGGGGCGCCCTCGGGATCCAGGAGCAGAAGCAGATCGAGCTCCGGGGCGAGGTGCCGCAGCCAGCCGGCGGTGGGGAGGAGCCCGAATCCCGAGTCGATCAATGCCACCGTCATGCGGCCCAACGTACCAGCCGGGTCGCGCGGCAGGCCGCCCCGCGTACCTGCCCGGCCCCCGCCTCACGGGCGGCGGTGCCCCCGGGGTGGGGCTGCCGGACGGACCGGTGCGCATCTAGGATCGGCTCCATGAAGCCGCCGAGGACGGATGCCGCGTAGATCCCCGCGCGTGGTACGCGCCACCCTGCCCGATCGTCAGGTGTGCGACTCGGTCAGCACGCTGCTGATCGGTGTCTGCCCAGGGCCGCCTCGATGCAGTGCCGTGCACACGTACCTCTATGTCGACGGCCTCGACCTGATCGCGCGCAGTAACGGCGGCGCGGTCGGCGGTTGTCCGGATCGGCTGCTCAGGCCCGGCGGGCCGCTCTATCCGTCCGACCGAGCCCGCACCGTGGATGTCGCCGTCCAGGACCACGCATCGAACAGCTCCTGCGGGGTTGAGGTCCGCGTGCGGCTCCGAGGCCAGACCGTCATCTGGACCGACCTGATGTACCCGGGCGCCGACGGTCGGGTCATCGAGGAAGTCCGCTTCGACCTGCGCCAGTACCTGACCGAGATCGAGCGGGGCTACGCGCTCTGGGGTCACAGCGCGCCACACGTCCAGCACGGAAGTGCGGCAACCGGAGCGGCCATGCCCGACCGCAGCTGGCCGGCGTAGGCCGTCGACCTCGACGGGAGACCCTGACGACCGGTCCGCCCCAACCCGCCGTCGGCATCGCCTCGTCGACGGTCGACCGGGGCTCCTCCAGCGCCCGCGCATCCGGGCACCCAACCGTCACGGGCTGAGGGCTGGCAGGTCACCGCCGTCGCCGTGTCGTCGGCGGCTCAGGCCGTCGGTGCGGGGATGACCGGGGCGTCGGGGGCGTCGATCGTGGCGGTGAGGCGGTGCAGGGCGGCGTGGCCGGGTGGGCCCCAGGTGGGCTTGCCGCCCGGGCGGCCGCGGACGCCCGCCTCGCCGATGAGGATGCAGGAGAGGGCCTTGAGGACCGCCACGCCTCGGGCGCGGCGTCGGGTCGCTACGTCCGCGGCCGGGCGGTAGGCGTCGAAGAAGCGGTCGGCGGCACCGTCCGGGAGGAGGATCCAGGCCGCGGCGAGGTCGCAGGCCGGGTCGCCCACGCAGAGGTCGCCGAAGTCGACCACGCCGCAGAAGGTGCCGTCCGCAGTGAGGACGTTGGCCGGGTGCAGGTCGCCGTGGAGCCACAGGGCCGGACCCGTCCACGCGGGGGCGGCGAGGGCGTCCTCCCAGACCGCGCGGACGGCCTCCGGGTCGGGGAGGAGGCCCATTGCGACGGCCGAGGCGAACTGCTCGGCGAAGAACTCGGCGCCGTCGGCCAGCGGCCCCCCGCGGCCACGGCCGACGGGTGCCCCGTCGGGGGCGGGTCGGTGAAGGGCCGTCAGGAACGAGGCCAGGCTGTCGGCCGCCTCCGCGGCGCGGGTGACAGGGGCGCGGTCGGCGGGCGTGCCCGGCACCCAGGTGGTGACGATCCACGGCCGCGGGAACCGCTCGGAGGGCTCGCCGAGGCGCTGCGGGACGGGGACCGGCAGGGGCAGCCGTGGAGCGAGAGCGGGGAGCCAGGCGTGCTCCTTGCGCAGCAGCTCGTCCGCCGCCGGCGTCGCCCAGGGCAACCGGACGGCCAGGTCCTCGCCGAGCCGCCACAGCTGGTTGTCCCAGCCGCGCGCTCCCAGCCGCACGGGACGGTCGGCCAGGTCGGGGTGCTGGTCGTGCAGCAGATCCCGGACCAGGTCCGCGGTGACTTCGATCTCGGTGGGGGCAGAGGCCATGGGGAGTCACGCTATCCCAGTCCGGGGCCGCCCGTTCGGCGCCCGGCACACGCGGGACCGTTCAACCGGCTTTCTGCGGGCCGACTTTGCACAGCCAGCGCAGTCAGCGCAGTCAGCCGCGCGGTCCGCGCGCAACGAGCGGACGGCCGCCCGCAGGCGCGGCCTGGTCGTCGAGGTGACCGACGGCAACACCGCCCGCTACCGCGGCTCGTTCTTCTACGACCTGGCGAAGTCGGCCGCCATCAGGCTCGCCGTCGCGCAGGCGGCCGAGCTCAGGCCGCACCACGTGGCGGCCGTGGCGGTGACGCCCGGATTCCTGCGCTCGGAGGCCGTGCTGGAGCCCTTCGGGGTCACCGAGGACACCTGGCGCGAGGGTGCGGCCCGGGACCCGAACTTCGCCCACTCCGAGACCCCGGCCTACCTGGACCGGGCCGTCGCCGCGCTGGCCGCGGACCCCCGGATCATGGAGAAGTCCGGCCGTGCCCTGGCCACCTGGGGCCTGTACCGGGAGTACGGCCCGCTGGGCGACCCGCTCTGACCGGCAGGCCGGTAGCCCGGCGCCCGGCCGCCCGGCAGACCGGCCGTGTCAGGCGCCGCGGGTCCGGGCCAGCCGGTCGGCGAGTTCGACGAGGTCGGAGACGAACCAGACGTGCCGGCCCTCGTTGGACTCGCGGACCAGATCCGGCAGGGCCTTGCTGGCCGCCAGGTGGTGCGTGATGTCGCCGACCACGACCAGGTGCAGGTGGTAGTTGACGAACTTCTGCATCACCTCCCCGGCGAACCCGCTGCTCAGGTCGAAGAAGCTCCCGTCCAGCCGCCCGGCCGGGACGGCGACCACCTCGGCGCCCTGGAAGGCCGGGCCGACCAGGTGGTCGAGCACGTCCTGCGGGCCGGCGATCGGCGGGCCGGCCGGGTCGCAGACGAGCACGGGCACGCCGGAGTGGTCCAGGATCGGCTCGGACGCCGGCTCGGTCGGCTGGTCGGCCACCCGGTCGGTCGGCTGGTCGGTCATCGGGTCATCACCTCTGGTCGTGGGCGGGGGCGCGGACGTTGTTCTCCTGGGCCAGCGCGGCGTCGATCAGCAGGAGGAGGTCGGCGGTGGCGGCGGCGTCCCCGAGGATCACGATCCGCAGCCGGGACCGCGCCGGGTCGTGGACGGCCTGGACGCTGAGCGGGGTGGCCGGAGTGCCGGACCGGGCCGACCGTGCCGTCCCGGCAGCCGTCACCAGCGTGCTCAGCCGGTCGACCGCCCGGCGGTCCACGTCGTCGATCACCACCACGCTGGACACCTCCGCCGGCGGACGCCCCGCGCGGCCGGCCGCCGTGGCCGCCTCGACGACCCGCACCGGCTCGACGGCGACCGGCTCGGCCCGCGCCGGCTCGGCGCCGGTCAGCGCCTCGAAGTCCCGCCGCGCGATCCGGTACTGCTTGCCGATCCGGACGGCCTTGAGCCGCCCGTCGCGGACGTAGGTGCGGACCGTGCGGACGTGGAGGCCCAGGCGCTCCGCGACCTCGCCGATCGAGTACAGCTCGTTCTCATCCTCACTCATCGCTCCGCATCCTACCCGTGAAGGGGAATCAAAGGGAAGGAAGATGAAGGATAGGGAAGGATGGAGAGTGTCCGTGCGGCGTGGGCCGGAACGCGAAAAGGCCGGCCCGCCACCGGGGGAGATGGTGGCGGACCGGCAGTCGGGGCGGCTCAGACCTCGGCGAGGAAACGTTCCAGGGCGGTGACGACCAGGCGGTGGTCCTCGGCCTGCGGGAGGCCGGAGACGGCCACCGTGCCGACGGTGCCGGTGCCCCGGACGGTGATCGGGAAGGCGCCCCCGTGGGCGGCGTAGGTGTCGGGGTCGAGCCGGGACTTGGCCTCGAAGGTCTCGCCCTTGGCCGCGAAACGGAGCCCGACCAGGTAGGAGGAGGCGCCGTAGCGGTCCACCGTCCGGGTCTTGCGCCGGATCCACGCGTCGTTGTCGGCGGAGGTGCCGGGCAGCGCGTAGTGGAACAGCTGCTGGCCGTTGCGCCGGATGTCGACGGTGACCGGGGCGCCGCCCTCGCGGGCCAGCTCCACCAGCAGGGTGCCGAGCCGCCAGGCGTCCTCGTTGTCGAAGTGGGGGAGGACCAGCCGGCGCTCCTCGTCCTCGATCCGCCGGACGAGCTTCTCGATCTCCTCGGGCGTCACGCCGTGACCTCCGCCTGCTGCGGCACCCGGCTGTCCGGCACGGACGGCATAGACGACACGGACGGCATAGACGACACGGACGGCGCGGTCGGCACCGGCGCGACGGTCGGCGCGTCCCCCGCCACCGGGACCTCCAGGGGCAGCGAGACGCTCCGGCCCTCCTCCGCCGAGCGCCGGGCGGCCTCCAGCACGATGAGCGAGGCGACGGCGTCCCGCGGGTCGACCGGCGGCGCCACGCCCTCGCGCAGCGCACGCTCCACGCCCTGGTAGAACGCCGGGTAGTCGCCGGAGAGCGAGGGGTAGAGCGCGGTGGCGTCGGTGGTGCCGAGCAGCCCCCACTGGTCCTCGGGCTCCTCGCCCCAGGCGGGGCCGGGGCGCTGGCCGGCGCGCAGCGCGTCCTCCTGCGGGTCCATGCCGTGCGTGACGTACGCCGACTGGTCGCCGAGGACCCGCAGGCGCGGGCCGGGCTGGGCGGTGAGGGCGCCCATCCACAGGTGGGAGCGGACGCCGCTCGCGTGGGTGAGGGCGATGAAGGCGTCGTCGTCGACCCGGGCCTCGCGGCGCCGGATGTCCACCTCGGCGTAGACCCGGACGGCCGGGCCGAACAGGGTCAGCGCCTGGTCGACCAGGTGGCTGCCGAGGTCGTAGAGGATGCCGCCGGCGTCGACCGGTTCGGCCGACTCCCGCCAGCCGCTCTTGGGCTCCGGGCGCCAGCGCTCGAACCGGGACTCGAAGCGGTGGACCGTCCCCAGGTCGCCCTCGGCGATCAGGCGGCGGGCGGTGAGGAAGTCGGAGTCCCAGCGCCGGTTCTGGAACACCGTCAGCATCAGGCCGCGGGCCTCGGCCAGGTCGGCCAGGGCGGCGGCCTCGGCCGCGCCGGCGGCGAGCGGCTTGTCGACCACCACGGGCAGCCCGGCCTCCAGGGCGGCGCGGGCCAGTGGCACGTGGGTGCGGTTGGGAGAGGCGATCACGATCAGGTCGAGCGCCCCGGGGCCGGCCAGCAGCTCCTCGGCCGTGGCGAGGACGCGGGCGTCCGGGTGGTCCCGGCGCAGCTGCTCGCGGCGCTCGGGATCCGCCGTGACGACGGCGTCCAGCCGCAGGCCCGGGGTCGTGGCGATCAGCGGGGCGTGGAAGGCGGCACCGGCCAGGCCGTAGCCGACCAGCCCGACCCTGAGTGCGGGGCGTTCGGTGGTCATGGATCCAGTTAAACAACACTGTTTCCTAAGTGCAAGGGCAGGCAGAATGAACGCCATGACCACCCCGCGATCCGGCTCGACCCGCACCGGAACCAATCTGGCCGGACTGCGCGACCACAACGCCGCCCTGGTCCTCGGCCTGCTCAGGGCCGCACCCGCCGGCAGCAGCCGCGGCGAACTCGCCGCCCGCACCGGCCTCACCCCGCAGGCCATCGGAAAGATCACCGCCCGCCTGCTGGCCGAGGGAACCGTCGAGGAGGCCGGCCACGCCGCCTCCACCGGCGGCAAGCCCGCCACCCTGCTGAGGCTGCGTCCGGAGGCGGGCTGCGCGGTCGGCGTCCACCTGGACCGCGACGAGCTCAGCGTGGTCCTGGTCGACCTGGCCGGCGCCACCCGCCACCGGCACACCGAGACCGTCGACCCGGCGATCACCCCGGCCGGAGCCGTCCGCCTGGTCGCCGACCGGGTCCGCGGCGCCCTCGCCGCCGCACCCGCCGGCGCCCGGCTGCTCGGCGTCGGGGTCGGCTGCCGCGGCCCGCTCGACCACACCGCCGGGGTGCTGCACTGGTTCGCCGCCGCCACCCCCGGGGCCTCCGCGCTCTGGGCGGACTTCCCGCTCCGCGAGGCCCTCGCCGCCGAGCTGGACGGCCTGCCCGTGGTCGTCGACAAGGACACCAACACCGCCGCCCTCGCCGAGACCGCCCTGCTGCCCCGCCCCGGCGGCGGCCTCGCCTACATCCACCTCGCCGGCGGCCTCGGCGCCGGCCTCCTGCTCGGCGGCCTGGTGTACCGGGGCAGCCGCACCAACGCCGGCGAGTTCGGCCACCAGACCGTCCGGATCGACGGCCCGCTCTGCACCTGCGGCAACCGCGGCTGCCTGGAGGCCCTCTGCCTGGAGGCGCTCGACCGGGACGACCACCCCGAGGCCGCCCGGCTGCTCGGCATCGGCGTGGCCAACCTGGTCCGGCTGCTCGACATCGACCAGGTGGTGCTCGGCGGCCGCGCCGTCCTCGCCGCCCCCGACACCTACCTCGCCGGCGTCGCCCGGCAACTGGCCGAACGCATCCCCGACCCGGCCTGGCCGGCCGTCCCCGTCGCCGTCAGCACCTACGGCCCGCTCGCGGTCGCCGCCGGCGCGGCCGAACTCGTCCTCGCCCCGCTGTTCGACCGCCGCACCTGAGCGCCCGACCGCCGTACCCGAGCCCGACCGCCGCTCCCGAGCGCCGCGCGGTGGTGTCGGCGGGCGGACGGCCGGGCATGCTCGGCCCCGGGGTGGCGATGGACACCGGGCACTGGCACGAGGACGACGGACAGGACACCGGACGGGCCGAGCGCGCACTCCCGCGCCTCGGCGGACTCGTCGCCGCGGGCGTCCTGGTCGCCTGCGCCGTCACCCTCGGCATCCTCGGCGCGCTGGAGGTCTACCGCTTCCTCGCGTGGGTCGTCCGCTCCTTCCTGCACGGCTTCCTGCGCAACCCCTGAGCCGAGGGGGTTCGGTTTTCCCCACCCCGGACCCGGGTGGCCGCACGATCGTCCCGGCGCGGCCGCCGCCCGAGGATGAAAGCCATGGACACCACCACCGCCCGGCCGGCATCACCGGTCCACCACCCCGACCCCGCGGCACCCGCCGTCCGCGCCCGCGACCTCCACCGCACCTACGGACGCGGCGCCGGCGCCGTCCACGCCCTGCGCGGTGTGGACCTGGACCTCGCGGCCGGCACCTTCACCGCCGTCATGGGCCCCTCCGGCTCCGGCAAGACCACCCTGCTGCACTGCCTCGCCGGCATGGACCGCCCGACCCGCGGCGAGGTCCACTGGGGCGACACCCCGATCGCCCGGCTCCCCGAACGCCGCCTCGCCGTCGTGCGCCGCGAGCGCGTCGGATTCGTCTTCCAGTCCTTCAACCTGATGCCCGCCATGACGGTGGCCCAGAACATCGCCCTTCCCGGCCGCCTCGCCGGCGTCCGCACCGACCGGACCCGCATCACCGACGCCCTCGCCCGGGTCGGCCTCGCCGGCCGCGAACGGCACCGCCCCGGACAGCTCTCCGGCGGCCAGCAGCAGCGCGTCGCCATCGCCCGGGCCCTCGCCGCCCGCCCCGCCGTCCTCTTCGCCGACGAACCCACCGGCGCCCTCGACCGCACCACCGGCCACCAGATCCTCGCCCTGCTCCGGGAAGGCGTCGACCAGGACGGCCGGACCTGCGTCATGGTCACCCACGACCCGGTCGCCGCCGGGTACGCGGACCGCGTCCTGCTCCTCGCCGACGGCCGGATCGTCGACGACCTCGACCGGCCCACCGCCGCCACCGTCACCGACCGCCTCGCCCGGCTGGGGGGCTGACCCGTGATCGGACCGGCCCTCGGACAACTCCGCCTGCGCCCGGCCGCCTTCGCCGGCGTCGCCACCGCCCTCGTGACCGCCGTCGGCGCCCTCACCCTGTTCGGCACCCTCGCCGCCGCCCGGCAGGCCGCCCCACCCGGCACCGGCCGCGCCGAAACCGGACCCGGCCTCCTGGTGATCGCCGCCGCGTTCGGCGAGATCGCCGTGCTGGTCGCCTTCTTCGTCCTGGTCAACGCCCTCGGGTACGCCGTCCGCCAGCAGCACCGGGAACTGACCCTGCTGCGCACGGTCGCCGCCACCCCCCGGCAGATCCGCGCCCTGGTACGCCGTCAGACCGTCCTGCTCACGGCCGTCGCGGCCCCCGCGGGCTGGGCGGCCGGCACCGCCGGTGCCCGGTGGTTCCTCGGCGAACTCACCGCCCGGCGGATGGCCCCGGCCGGCCTGCACGCCCGCCTCACCCTCCCGGTCGCGGCCGGATCCGCGCTGCTCGCGCTGCTGGTCGCGCTCGCCGCCACCGCCCTCGCCGCCCGCCGGATCACCCGGACCGCCCCCGCGGCGGCCCTCGCCGAGAGCACCACCGGAACCGCCGACCGCGGCAGCCGGGCCGGTCTCGCCCGGACCGCCCTCGGCCTGATCGTCCTCGCCGGCGGCGGAGTGCTCTGCACGGTGATCGCGAGGCAGCCGGCCGAGAAGGCCGGGCAGGCCACCCTGCTGGTGACCCTCCTCCTGCTCGCCGGACTCGCCCTCTGCGGGCCCGCCCTGGCCCGCGCGCTGGCCGCCCTCCTCGGCCCGCCGGCCCGGCTGGCCGCACCCCGGGCGGGCTGGCTCGCCGCCGCCAACCTCCGCGGCCACGCCCATCGGCTGTCCGCGGCGGTCGTACCAATCACCCTGCTCACCGGGTTCTCGGGCACCATGCTGCTCATGACCCGAACCGTCGAGCACCACCTCCAGGGCCGGGCCGCCGCCGCCGGACTGGCGACGGTGACCTCGCCCGGCGACGTCTGGCTGCGGCAGGCCGAGACCGGCCTGCTGGCCGGCTTCACCGCCGTGGCCACCGTCAACACCCTGGCCGCCCTCACCGCCGACCGGCGCCGGGAGTTCGCCCTGCTCGCCCTGGTCGGCGCCACCCGCCGCCAAATCGCCCGGATGCTGACCGTCGAAGCCCTGCTCACCACGGCGATCGGCGTCCTCCTCGGGGCCGCCGTGGCCTGGACCGCCACCGCCGCCTTCGCCCACGCCCTCACCGGCACCGCCGCCCCGGCCGTCCCCTGGGCGGGCTTTGGCCGGATCGCCGCCACCGCCCTGCTCCTCACCGCCCCCGGCATCCTGCTGGCCGGCCTCCGCGCCACCGCCGGCCCGGCCGTCGACCGGCTCACCGGCGGCCGCCGTGACTGACCTCGGCACAGAGCGGTTGGACGGCACGGGGCGGGTGGACGGCACGCCGGTTGACGGTACGTCCGACGGGCTTCCCGAGGCGTCCGGGGGTGCGCGGCCGACGGACCCCCGGCCCGGGGACGGTCCGGGCCGACGGCTGCCGCGACCACGGGTCCGGGCCGGCGACCTGGCCTTCGCGATCGCCGGACTGCCGCTCGCCGTCCTGTGTGGCGGGTACGTGCTGGCCGCCCTCTACGCCGGGACGCTGCTCTCGCCGACCCTGCTCGGCCTGCCGCTGCTGGCGGGCGCCCTGCGGGGAGCCCGGGTACTCGCCGGCCCGCACCGCCGCCTGGTGTCCCGGCTGCTCGGCGAGCCGGTCACCGCCCCCGCCGCCCCCGCGCCCGCCGGCGGCCTGATCCCCTGGGTACAGTCGTCCCTCACCGACCCGGTCGGCTGGCGCGCCATGCTCTACCTCGGCCTGCGGCTGCCGGTGGGCGTCCTGACCCTCGCCGCGGCCACCGCCCAACCGCTCCTCGGCCTCTGGGCGGCCGGATTCCCGCTCTGGCACCGGCTGCTGGAACCCGCCGACCCGGTACCCGTCGCGCTCACCGCCGCCGGCATGCTGCTCGGGACGGCGCTGCTGGCCCTCACTCCGACGGCGATCCGCGCCACCGCCGCCCTCAACCGGTTCCTCGCCCGCCGCCTCCTCGGCCCCGCCGGGACCGAGACCCGGGTGGCCGCCCTGGAGAAGGCCCGCAGCACCCTCCTCGCCGACAACACCGAGCACCTCCGCCGACTGGAACGCGACCTGCACGACGGCACCCAGGCCGAACTGGTGGCCATCGCCATCACCCTCTCGCTGGCCGACGACGCCCTCACCGCCGGTACCGAGCCGCCCGCGTCGGCCCCCGCGTCGGCTGCCGCGTCGGCTGCCGCGTCCGTCCCCGAGGCCGAACGCCTGCGCACCCTGCTCGTCCGGGCCCGCCGCCAGACCGACGACGCCATCGCCGGACTGCGCCGGCTCACCCGCGGCATCCACCCCGTGGCGCTGGACAGCGGCCTGGGGGCCGCCCTTCCGGCGCTCACCGCCGCCGCGGGCGTGCCCGTCCGCACCGGACTCGACCTGCGCCATCGCCCGGACCCGGCGATCGAACGCGCCGTCTACTTCTGCCTCGCCGAACTCCTCACCAACATCGCCAAGCACAGCGACGCCCGCGAGGCCGCCGTCGACCTCACCGCCGACCGCCGCCGGGTACGGCTCACCGTCCGCGACGACGGACGCGGCGGAGCGACCGCCGGCCCCGGCGGCGGCCTGGCCGGCCTGCGGGAACGGCTGGCCGCCGTGGACGGCACCCTCCACATCGACAGCCCACCCGGCGGCCCGACCACCGTCACCGCCACGCTCCCGGCTACCATCTGACGTTCCCCAGCCCTGCTCGGACCCGGGAGGAAACAGGTGGCGACCCCGTCGTGGTGGGAGGAACTGGTCGGCGTCAGCACGGTCTGGCGGATGCCGACCGTGCCGAGGTCGAGCGCTGGCGAGGCCCGGCGGAGGAGGCCGAAGCGGAGGCCGAGGACGATGTCCCGCCGCTGACCCTCCGACTGGGACACCTGGCGACGACGTTCACCGAGCACACGGAGCAGTTCACCCCGGAGCAGATCCGGCAGTTGTTCCGACTCCTGGAGGAGATCCAGGTACAGGGCAGCGAGGAGGACGGCACCGCCGTGGCCACCGGCTTCTTCGAGGCCCTGCTGAACGCGGGCGACGAGGGCTTCGACCTCGACCTCGTCCGGCTGGCCATGGGCCCGGAATCCCGCGCCCACTGCCGCGCCTGGAACGACTTCACCGGCACCACCGGCCCCGCCTGGATGCACTGACCCCGGCCTGCGGCGGGAGCTCCGTGTATCGCGGGTGTATCGAAAATCGCATACGCCACCGCGACGGCTCTCCGTGTTCCCTGGGGGCGTGACCTCCACCGCACCCCTGTCAGCGCCGCCGCCCCGCCGTCTGCGCCGGATCCTGCTCCCCGGGCTGGCGGTCGCCGGGGTGGCGGGTGCCGCGGTCGTCCTGCGGCGGCCGCTCATGATGTCCGCTCCGCGGTGCATGGCCGGGCGGTGGCACGGCTGCTTCGACACGTTCAACGGCGTGGTGCTGATGACGCTGGTGGCGCTGCCGTTGGCTCTGCTGGTGGTGGGGGCACTGGCGCGCCGTCGCCGGGCCGCCGGCGTCGCCTCGCCGTGGCGGATGTCGCTGGCCGAGGTGGGCATGGTCCACGGGACGGTGCCGTTCCTCTGGATGACCATGATGCCGGGCGCCGGGGCCGGCACCGTCCCGGGCCGGGTGAGCCTGGTGCCGCTGCGGGACCTGGCCACCATGGGGCCGCTCGGGACGGTCGGCAACCTGCTGGTGTTCGCGGCGCTGGGGTTCTTCGCCCCGATGCGGTTCGCGGCGCTGGCCTCCGTCCCGCGGATCCTGGCGCTCGGGGCGGGCTGCTCGGTCCTGGTCGAGACCGCGCAGTACGTCCTGCGGCTGGACCGGGTGTCCTCCGTGGACGACGTGCTGGTCAACGCCGCCGGCGCCGTACTGGCCGGGCTGGCGTCCCGCCGCTGGTGGCGCACCGCGGCCCAGGCGCCCTCGGATACGTCGGCGGTACGCCGTGCTGCTCGGACCGACCGGCAGAGTCGCCCGATTGCCGGCCGGTCTTAGGCTTCGGGCATGCGCGTACTGATCGTGGAGGACGAGCCCTACCTGGCCGAGGCCGTCCGGGACGGTCTGCGGCTGGAGGCGATCGCCGCCGACATCGCCGGCGACGGCGACACCGCCCTGGAACTGCTCAGCGTCCACTCCTACGACCTGGCGGTCCTCGACCGCGACATCCCCGGCCCCTCCGGCGACGAGGTCGCCCGGCGGATCGTCGCCTCCGGCAGCGGCATCCCGATCCTCATGCTCACCGCCGCCGACCGGATCGACGACAAGGCGTCCGGGTTCGGGCTCGGCGCCGACGACTACCTCACCAAACCGTTCGAGCTGCGGGAGCTGGTCCTGCGGCTGCGGGCGCTCGACCGCCGACGCGCGTACGCCCGGCCCCCGGTCCGCGAGATCGCCGGACTGCGGCTCGACCCCTTCCGCCGGGAGGTGTTCCGCGACGGACGCTACGTGGCGCTCACCCGCAAGCAGTTCGCCGTACTGGAGGTCCTCGTCGCCGCCGAGGGCGGGGTCGTCAGCGCCGAGGAACTGCTGGAACGGGCCTGGGACGAGAACGCCGACCCCCTCACCAACGCCGTGCGGATCACCGTCTCAGCCCTGCGCAAACGGCTCGGCGAGCCCTGGGTCATCGCCACGGTCCCCGGCGTCGGCTACCGCATCGACACCGGCCGTCCGCATGCCTAGACGCCCGGGGCTCAGCGTCCGCCTGAAACTCACCCTCAGCTACGCCGCGTTCCTCGCCGTCGCCGGCGCCCTCCTGCTGGCCGTGGTCTGGGGATTCCTGCTGCGCTACGTCCCCGACACCCCCCAGGGCCTGCTCGGGATCTCGCCCAACCGCTACCTCCTGGTCCGCACCTTCGCCCCCGCCGCGGCCGTGGCGATGGCCTTCCTGCTCGTGTTCGGCCTCGTCGGGGGATGGATCCTCGCCGGCCGGATGCTCGCGCCGCTCACCCGGATCACGGATGCGGCCCGGCTGGCCGGGAACGGGTCGCTGTCCCACCGGATCCGCATGACGGGCCGCCAGGACGAGTTCCGGGAGCTTTCCGACACCTTCGACTCGATGCTCGACCAGCTCGAGTCCCACGTCGCCGAGCAGCAGAGGTTCGCCGCGAACGCCTCCCACGAGCTGCGCACCCCGCTGGCGATCTCGCGGACGCTCCTCGACGTCGCCCGCAAGGACCCCACCCGCGACCGGACCGAACTCATCGAACGCCTGGATGTCGTCAACACCCGGGCGATCGACCTCACCGAGGCCCTCCTGCTGCTCAGCCGCAGCGACCGCGGCGCCTTCACCCGGGCGAACGTCGACCTCTCCCTCATCGCCGAGGAGGCCGCCGAAACGCTGCTCCCGCTCGCCGAACAGCGCCGGATCACGCTCGACGTCACCGGCGGGGCGGCCCGGACCAGCGGCTCCGCGGAGCTCCTGCTGCGGATGGCGACCAACCTCGTCCAGAACGCCGTCGTCCACAACCTCCCCACCGGCGGCACCGTGACGGTCCACACCGAGGCGTACGGCGACACCAGCGTGCTGCGGGTCGAGAACACCGGCCGTCCCGTGCCCGCGGACCTGGTACCGACCCTCACCGAACCCTTCCAGCGCGGGACGGAACGCGCCCGCACCGACGAGCACGCCGGCGTCGGTCTCGGCCTGGCCATCGTGGAGAGCATCGTCCGCGCCCACGACGGGACCCTCGACCTCGCACCCCGCCCGGACGGCGGTCTCCTCGTCACCGTCCGGCTCCCCGGCATGCCGTCCGCGACCCGGGAGGCCCACTGATCGAGGAACACGGGGGCGCAGCGACGAACACGGCCTACCGCGCGGCGCCCTCCGCCAGGTAGGCCAGGACGGCCTTCACCCGGCGGTTGTCCGCGCCGGTCGCCTCCAGGCCGAGCTTGGCGAACACCGAGGCGACGTGCTTCTCCACCGCCCGCTCGGTGACCACCAGCCGCTCCGCGACGGCGCGGTTGGAACACCCCTCCGCCAGCAGCGCCAGCACCTCCGACTCGCGCGGGGTGAGCGCCTCCAGCGGGCTGCGGCGGCGTCCGGCCCGGGGGAGCAGGGCCCCGACGATCTCCGGATCCAGGACCGTGCCACCCTCCGCGACCCGGTGCAGAGCCTCCACCAGCTCGGAGGTCCGGGCGACCCGTTCCTTCAACAGGTACCCCACCCCGGCCGCCCCGCCCTCCATCAGCCGCTCCGCCCAGGCGCTCTCCACCTGCTGCGAGAAGACCAGCACCCCCGTGCCCGGCCGGAGTTCACGCAGCCGGAGTGCCGCGCGGATCCCCTCGTCGGTGAAGGTGGGAGGCATCCGCACGTCGACCACCGCCACGTCCGGCCCGTGCACCACGACGGCCGCCAGCAGCCCCTCGGCGTCGCCGACCGTCGCCACCACCTCGCACCCGCGGGCCGCCAGCAACTCGGCCATCCCCTCCCGCAGGATCACGGAGTCCTCGGCCAGGGCGACGCGCAGTGGACGATCAGTCATGCCCCTATTGTCGGACACCGGTCCGGCCACACCGGCACCCCGGTGCCTCCCCGGCGGCATCGGCAACGGGAGGTGCCTTGATATCGTCCGGATCGTTCGTGCCGCAGACCGATCAGGAGCCCTCGTGAACCGCCCTGCCTCCGTCCAGCCTTCGGGGACGCCCTTCCGACTGGTCGTCACCGGTGGTGGTACCGGCGGGCACACCTATCCGGCGCTGACGGCCGTCCGCACGCTGCAGGCCCGCCTCGCGGCCGAGGGCCGGGCGCTGGACGTCCTGTGGATCGGGACCGCGAACGGGCTGGAGGCGCGGGTGGCTCCCGCCGAGGGGATCCGCTTCGAGCCGGTGGCGACCGGGAAGATCCGCCGCTCCGCCAACCCGCTGAAGCTGGTGTCGCCCGCGAACGTCCGGGACATGGCCCGGGTGCCGCTCGGCGCCTTCCAGGCCCGTGCCCTGATCTCCCGCTACCAGCCGGACGTGGTCCTCGCCACCGGCGGGTACGTCGCCGTGCCGGTGGGGCTGGCCGCGAAGGCGTGCCGGCGGCCGCTGGTGGTCCACGAGCAGACGGTCCGGCTCGGGCTCGCCAACAAGGTCCTGGCCAGGGTGGCGGCCCGGGTCGCGGTGTCCTCGCCCTCGACGCTGCCGCTGCTGCCGGAGTCGGCCCGGCCGACCGCGGCGGTCACCGGCAACCCGGTCCGGCCCGAGGTCCTGGCGGGGAGCGCGGACAAGGCGGTCGCGGCGCTGGGGCTGCACCGCTTCGACCGCCGCCTGCCGACCGTCTACGTGACCGGTGGCGCGCAGGGCTCGGCCCAGATCAACACCCTGGTCGCCGAGATCCTGCCCTGGCTGCTGACCTGCGCGAACGTGGTCCACCAGTGCGGACCGGCGAACGAGGCGGGCCTGCGCGAGCGGGCTGCGGGGCTCCCCGCGGACCTGGCCGACCGGTACCTGCTCACCGGCTACGTCGGCTCCGAGCTGCCCGACCTCCTCGCCCTGGCCGACGTGGTGGTCTCCCGCAGCGGCGCCGGCACCCTCGCCGAACTCACCGCACTCGGCAAGGCCGCCGTCTTCGTCCCGCTCGCCAGCTCGGCCGGGAACGAACAGGCCCACAACGCCCGGCATCTCCAGGACGCCGGTGCCGCCGTCGCCCTCACCGGCGAGGTGACCGCCACCGCGCTCCGCGAGGCCGTCGCACCGCTGCTGGCCGAGCCGGCCCGACGGGCCGACATGGCGCAGCAGGCCCGCCGGCACGGTCGCCCGGACGCGGCCGAGCGACTCGTGGACGTCCTGCTGGAGGCGGCCGCCCGCTGAGCGCCACGCACGGAGCATCGCGCACGGAGTGCGCTCGGAACCGGGCGCCACGCGGTCCTGAGGACGGCTCAGCTTCCGGGGCGGCCGCGCCGGCCGTACCGGTCGGCCTCTACCATCCCCTCCCATGGCGATGTTCGTTCACCTCACCTCGGCGGCCAACACCCCGCGGATCCGACGGGCCGGCGTCCGGGCGGACAGCCACGGGCAGGGCGGGCTGCGCGGGGTGTACTGCTTCCCGGTGCTGCGCTCGCACACCCTCACCCACCAGTGGCTGCGCGAGCTGGCCCGGCACGGCAACCGGGGCGGGATGGTCGCGGTCCACCTCCGGCTGGACGACGCGCAGCCGGTGCTGGTCGGCCGGTACGGGGACCGGTCCCGCGGGGCCCAGCGGGAGGTCCCGGCGGCGGAGGCCGTCCGGCGGATCGCGACGCTGGAGGATCCGCGCGGGTGGGAGGTGTTCCTGCCGCGGGCCGTCACGCCGCGCGAGGTGCACCGGATCCGCAGCGCCCCGCAGGTGGCCGGCTGGCGCTACATGCCCGACGCCCACGGCCGCCGTCCGTGCACCTGCTACGGCTGCCGGGTCCGCGGCGAGTACGGCGGCCGGCGGATGCGGGAGCGGCTGCCGCACCCGCTGGACGGACCGCCGCCCCCGCCGCGGGTGCTGCTGGCCCGGCTGGACGCCGCCGGCGAGCCTGGAGATCCGGCGGTGCTGCGGGACCTCCTGCACTGGTTCGGCTTCCGCCGCCGCGGCCCGGTCGACCGCCTGGCCCGCCTGGCCGCCCACCCCGACCCGGATGTCCGCGAGGCCCTGGTCTGGGCGATCGGCCGCTGGACCACGCCCGGCGTCCCCGCCCTCCTCGACGGCCTCGCCACCGATCCGGCCGAGGACGTCCGCGAGGCCGTGGAGGTCATGCGTTCCTAGGTCTGCCCGTCTTCAACGATCGGGTCCAGGGCGACGGGAGGGGCCCGCGCCGTGGGCGCGGGCCCCTCACCGGGCGGAGAGCCGATCAGAAGGTGAGCTTCCAGCCGTTGATGTAGCCGGTGTCGAAGGAGTACATGTCCTGGACCTTGAGCCGCCAGGTGCCGTTGGCGGTCTCGCTGGAGGCGTTCACCGTGTAGGTGGCGACCACGTCGTCCGCGGAGTCGCTGATGTTGGCGTCCTTGAGCCGGTAGGCGGTGCCGTCGGGGGCGACCAGGTCCACGGTCAGGTCACCGCGCCAGGTGTGCTTGATGTCGACGTCCACCTTGAGGGTGCCGGGCGCGTTGCCGGACATCCCGCTGACCGGGATGTCCGAGTAGACGGCCGCGCCGTGGTCGGGGATCTGGACGTCGGCGGTGTTCTCGAAGGTGGTGATCGCGGAGACCACGTTCCAGGTGAACGTCGCCGTGGAGGTGGAACCGGCGGTGTCGGTCACCGTCACCGTCACACTGCTGCTCCCGAGCGCGGTGGGCGTGCCGGAGATCAGGCCGGTGGAGGCGTTGATCGACAGGCCGGCCGGCAGCCCGGTGGCCGCGTACGAGAGGGCGCCCGGGTTGGTGCTGGTGGCCTGGACCTGGAGGCTGGCCGCCTTGTCCACCACGCTGTTCTGGGTGCCGGGGTTGGTCACCGAGACGCCGTTGGCGATCCGGCTGCCGACCGCGATGCCGGCCCAGGCGTTGGCGGTGTTGATGTAGGTGGCGCTGTTCGCGCCGTAGAGGTCGGCCGCGGCCTGGAGGGTGGCGGTGCGGGCGGCGGCGTAGTTGGTGGTGGAGGTCATGTACGTGGAGAGCGCGCGGTACCAGATGCGCTCCGCCGCGTCGCGGCCGATCGGGGTGACGGGCTGGTTGTCGGCGGTGGGGCTGTCGTACGAGACGCCGTTGACCACCTTGGGTCCGCTGCCCTCGGAGGCCAGGTAGAACCAGTGGTTGGCCGGGCCGGAGGAGTAGTGGACGTCGATCGACCCGATGCCGGAGTACCAGGAGTCCTTGGACTTGCCGTCCTTGGAGGGCTTGTCCATGTAGCGCAGCGGCTTGCCGTCGCCGAAGATGTTGATCTTCTCGCCGACCAGGTAGTCGCCGGGGTCGGCGGCCGAGTTGACGTGGAACTCCACGGCCGCGGCCATGATGTCGGAGGTGGCCTCGTTGAGGCCGCCGGACTCGCCGCTGTAGACCAGCTTGGCGGTGGCCGCGGTGACGCCGTGGGACATCTCGTGGGCGGCGACGTCCAGCGAGGTCAGCGGGTTGTTGTTGGCCGAGCCGTCGCCGTAGGTCATGCAGAAGCAGGAGTCGTCCCAGAACGCGTTCACGTAGGCGTTGCCGTAGTGCACGCGGCTGTAGGCGCCGACGCCGTCGCCCTTGATGCCGCTGCGGCCGTGGACGTCCTTGTAGTAGTCCCAGGTCGCCTGGGCGCCGTAGGCGGCGTCGACGCCGGCGGTCTGACGGTTGCTCTGCTGGCCGGTGCCCCAGACGTCGTCCGGGTCGGTGTACAGCGTGCCGGTGCCGGAGGTCCCCCCGTTGAGGTCGTAGGTCTTGTGGTTGCCGCGGCCGCCGTCCGTCATCGTCCAGCTGGTACCGGACTTGGTGGTGCCGATGGTCACCTGGCCGTTGTACTGGCCGGTTCCGGTGCCGGTCTCGATGGCCTGGTACTCGAAGAGCTTCTCGCCGGTGGTGGCGTCGGTGACGACGTGCAGGGCGTTCGGAGTGCCGTCGGGCTGGAGACCGCCGACCACGGTCTCCCAGGCCAGCACCGGCGTCCCGGTCGCCGCCCAGATGACGGACCGTGCCGAGTCGGCCTTCGCCTCCTTGGCGCCGACCGCCTCGGCCCGGCCGACAGCGAGACTCTTGGCGGAGTCGGCGCTGCGAGCCGGGGTGGTGGAGGCCACCGCGACCGGGCCCTCGGTGGCCTTGTTCACGCCCGTGATCGCGCCGTCGGGTCCGGTGTGGACGACCAGGTCACCGCCGAGGACCGGGAGTCCGGCGTAGGTCCGCTCGTAGCGGGTGTGCACGGTGCCGTCGGCGTCCTTGAGGACCGAGCGCGGCTGGAGCTTCTCCTGCGCGCCCAGCTGCAGGGCGGCGGCCGTCCGGGCGGCACCGGCCTCGGCCGCGGACAGCAGCGCGGACCGCTCGCCCGGACTGAGCGAGGCGGCGAGCGCGCCGGCCCGGGGCTGGGCGGAGACCGTCAGGGTCCGGGCGGAACGGTCGGACTCGGCGCTCGCCGCGCCGGCGGGGAGGGTGACGGCGATCAGGGCGGCGCCGACGATCCAGGCGCTCACGGCCGCGACCTTGTGGGGGGAACGTATCAACGGAACTCCTTCTGCGGCGGCCCGGGTCGGGGCCGGTGACAGCCGGACAGCTGGATTGCTGCCCGGATCGAGCTGGAGATGCGTTGGTGCGTCGGTGCAGTGGGGCGTGGCGGACCGCCCGACGGGGCGGGGTGGTCGGGGACCCGTCGTGACGGCGGTCCGCACCCGGAAGGGTCGCACGTTGGCGCAGACATGTCAGTAGGGCGGGTCGAGTTGGCCGGAAATCGGCACCGGACCTCACCCCGGGCGTCCCTGACGGTCGGGCAGGGGGCGGACCGCGTACCACCGGACCGGGTACGGGCGGTCCGCCGGTCAGGGCCTCAGGGTCCGCCGCCGCGCGACCGGACGGGTGGCCCGCCGGCGGGTGGAGCGGACGGCCAGGCGGCCGAGGGGGCCGGCGAGGACGCCGAGCAGGAGGCCGAGGGCCAGGCCGAAGTAGTTGTCCAGCAGGTCCTGGCCGTCGCAGGCGCGGCCGAGGGCGGGCACCGCGTACTGCACGGCCTCCACGGCCACCGGGAGCAGCGCGGCGAAGGTGCCGGCGGCGATCCGCCGGCCCCAGGTGCCCGCCAGGGCGGCGGTCGCCCCGAGCGGGACGAACAGGGCGACGTTCAGGCTGGACTGCGTCGCCGTCAGGAGCTCCGACAGCGGGTGCGGCGCGACCCGGTCGAAGCTGCACTGCCGGACGCCGTACCGGGCGTTCTCCCACAGCGACATCCGGACGTCCGGCAGCAGGGTCAGCGTGACGACGCCGCCCACGGCGAACAGCAGCAGGAAGCCCACCGCCCGGTGCGCCCGCAGCAGTCGGCCGGCCCGGCGGCTCAGCAGCGCGGCGAGCAGCAGCGAACCCAGCACACCGGGCCAGAACAGCGGGGAGGCACTCAGGACGGCTTCGATCACACGGGTGGCGACGCTCCCGCACCCGCGTCCGGTTCTCCGGCCGCCGTACCCGGGTGGCCGGGGCGCGGCGGACCGGTGCTCAGCCCGCCGCCGGTGACGGGCTCTCGGCGGGGGCGCCGTCCACCGGACGCTCGGCGGCGGCGGGGCGGACGGCCGGGCGGGGACGGAGCACGCGGAGCAGCATGCCCGGCGCGAGCAGCCGCTGCGGCGGCTCCTGCAGGTTGGCCACACCGAGGAAGGTCCGGCCCACCAGGGCGTCGTGCGCGGCGGCGCGGTGCAGCCGGGCGATGTACCGGTTGAGCAGCCGCACCCGCAGCGTCCGGCGGCCCTCGATGAACGGGAACCGCAGGTCGCCGCCGACCGACATGTCCCAGGGCACGTCGGTGATCCGCGCGGCCCGCCGGAAGAACCGCCGCGCCAGGTCCTCGGCGGGACCGGCGGCGAGGCACTCGCGCAGCGCGTCCGCCTCGCAGGCGGCCACCGTCATGCCCTGCCCGTACGAGGGGTTGAACTGGCAGAGGGCGTCGCCGAACACCAGGTAGCCCTGCGGGAAGCGGTCCAGCCGCTCGTAGCGGCGGCGGATGGAGACCGGGATCCGCATCAGCTTCGGCTCGCCCAGCGGCTCCAACTGGACCAGCAGGCGGTGCAGGTCGGGCGCAGGCAGCCGCTCGGCGAACCGGTGGTAGCCCTCCGGGTCGCCCGGCGGGACGTCCCCGCCCATGCCGAACAGGGTGACCAGCCAGCGGTCGCCCTCGGCGCTGAGCGCGACACCGCCGCGCGGCGCCTGGGCCTGCGCCCCGATGATGTACGCGTCCGCCACCGCCGTGCCGGGCTTGCGCCGGTACTCGCGCGAGGCGTAGACCAGCCCCGAGTCGACCCGCTCCTCCGGGGCCGGCTCGTAGCCGAGGCCGCGGAGCCAGGTCGCGCCGCGGTTGCCGCGGCCGGTGGCGTCCACGAACAGGTCCGTCTCCAGCACCTGCGGCTCGGCGTTCATCCGCAGCGCCCGGACGCCGGTGACCCGGAGGCGGGCCTCGTCCGCGACCGGTTCGAGCACCTCGCAGCGCTCGTGGAACTCCACCCCGGGCAGCGCGGACACCCGGGTGCGCAGGTAGTGCTCCAGCTCGGGACGGCTGACCATCAGTCCGGGCAGGCCTGAGGGCGCCGCCTTCAGCCGGTGGCCGTCGTTGACCCAGAACACGTCCGCCTGGACGTCCCGGACCAGGGCGCCGCGCGCCAGCAGGTCCTCGCGCAGCCCCGGGAACAGGTCCTCCAGGATCTCGAAGCCGCGCGACAGCATGCCGTGCGCGTGGCGGCTCTGCGGCACCCCGCGCCGCGGACCGCCGTCCGCCGGCAGGGCGTCGCGGTCGATCACGCTCACCCTCGTGTACGTCTCGCTGAGCACCCGGGCCGCCAGCAGGCCGCCGATCCCCGCTCCCGCGACGACCGCGTGCCCCCGTCTCGCCCCGCCGTCGTTGTTCATGGCGTCGTCCCCCGTTCCTCGTCGACCCCACGACTGTGCACCGTCCGACTTGCCGACGGATATACAGCGGATTGCCAATGCCACCGACCTACCCGACCATCCCCTCATCACACCGGCGCACGGGCGCACCGACGGCGCACCGCCTCCGGTCGCCCACCCCTGACACCCGATCGGCCGAAGGGTGGTGACACCAGCCGGGTCGGCGACTCCGCCGGCCCGCGCGGGATCAGTGAGCAGGCGGCCCCGGGGCCTCCTCCTCGGACGGCCAGCGGCCTTCGACGAAGAGCTTCACCAGGGCCGCGTGCGAGAGCGGGCTGGACGGGTCGGCGACGTCGCCGTTGGTGGTGTAGTCGAGCAGCACGACGTCCCCGTCCCCGGCCGTCCGCAGCCGCTCGACCAGATCCGCCACCCGGTGCTCCAGGACCCAGCGGTAGGACGGCAGGTAGACCAGCCGGCGGGCGGTCTCGTACGGCAGCAGGCGCTCGCCGTCCAGCCCCGCGCGGTGGCCCTGGACGGGCCCGAAGCGGCGGACCGTCCGCTTCAGGCCCTTCATCGCGGTGACCTCCAGCTTCGTCCGGTCGACACCGGCCTCCGGGAAGACCTTGAGCGCCTGCCAGATCCCCTCCACCGACCGGCCCACCACGCCCTCGGAGAACGGCACCGGGATCCCGCCGTGCGGGTAGAAGGGGCTGAGCCGCACCCAGGGCTCGGGCCCCCGGGAGGTCACGTCGAGGATCTGTGCCCCCGGGTACGCGGCGGCCAGCGAGGCCGCCGAGCGGCGGCGGCTCGCGATGTGGATCGGCACGGTCGGCCCCTCTCGCAGTGGAACCGCCCAGCCTCCCGCACACCACTGACACACCGCCGCTCCCAGCCGCTCCGGTCGACCGGCTCAGGGCCGCCGGTCGCGCAAGGTCGCCGGTGGCTCAGGGCCGCTGGTAGGGGCGCGTCATGATCTCCAGATTGTGGCCGTCCGGGTCGGCGAAGTAGGCGCCGCGCCCGCCGAACAGCCGGTTGATCCGGCCGGGTTCGGTGTGCCCGGGGTCGGCGAAGTAGGTCACCCGGGCGGCCTCCAGGCGCTCGATCATCGCGTCGAACTGCTCGTCCGGCACCAGGAACGCGTAGTGGTTGGGCTGGACCGGCGCGTCCCGCAGCTCGTAGTAGTCGAGCGTGACGCCGTTGCCGAGGTCCACGGGCAGGAACGGCCCGAAGGGCGCGCCCACCGTGAGGTCGAGGATTCCGGCGAGGAACCAGGCGGAGGCCTGCCGGTCCGTGGCGTAGACGACGGTGTGGTTCAACTGGACGGCGGTGGAGGGCCGCTGGTGAGGGGTGGGCTGGTGGTACGTCAAGTTCCGGACCTTTCCTGGTCTCTGCTACCGCTGGGGCATGGGGGAGAGGAGGAAAGGCGTACGGCGGGCTCCGCGCCCGCCCCGCGCTCACGCCGGGGCCGGGAACCCAACTGGTGTGTGGCCCAAGGCCGACCCGGCAGTCACCCGGCCGACTCTACCCCGACGTCGGTGGAAGTCCCAGCGGATTCCGGCCCGGTGGCCCCGCCGCCCGGGTCGTGGCCCGAGGTGTGGTCCGAGGTGTGGCCCGAAACTCACTTGAACGCGTTCAAATGCTTTGCGAGCATGGCATCCGGCCCACCCGCCCGAGCAAAGGATGCCGACCTTGACCATGTCGTCCCTCCTGCGACCGAACCTCCGCCCCCGCCGGGCCGTCGCCGTGGCGCAGTCGGAGGTGGCGGGCGGCACCGAACCCACCCGGATCCTGGACTGGACGCACCCGCGCGTCGCCGCCCTGACGGCGGAACTCGCCGTCGGCGCGGCCTCGTCCGACCCGCACGGCGCCCCGGCCGCCCCGCTGGACGCCCCGGCCCGGATCGCCCTGCTGCGCCGGGCCCACCGGCTGATCGCCGTGTCCGTCCAGCCGGTCTACTCGGTCGAGGACGAGCGCCGGGTCTCCCGGGTACTGGCCCGCGGGCGCGGCTCGTGCAGCCAGCGCCTGGCGCTGTTGGAGGCGGTGGCCCGCTCCGCGGGGGTGCCTACCCGGGTCCGCGGCCTGCTGGTGGACGGCCGGTTCTGGCACCCGCGGTTCCCGCGGCTGCGGAGGATCGTCCCCGACCAGGTCCTGCTCGCCTGGCCGGAGTTCCGCCTGCAGGACGGTCCCGAGGCTGTCTGGCTGCCGGTCTCCGAACTCTTCGGCTCGATCGAGTCGCTGCGCGCCGCCGACGGTCGGGCCTTCACCAACGACGGCCCGGAGACCCTCTTCGAGGCGCTCGCCCGGACGGCCGTCGACTGGGACGGTGGCGGCGCCGGCCTCTGTCCCGCCGCCGCCCCCGACTCCTGCGACCTGTCCGCCCACGTGCTGCGCGACCTCGGCCGCTACGACGCGCGCGACGACCTCTTCGCCCGCCACGGCCAGACCCTCTGCCGCCCGGCCCGCCTCCTCGCCGAGCCCGTCCTCGGCCGCCGCCCGGCCGGCCTCTGACACCTCGGGGCGCCCCCGTGCCCGCGGTGAACCCCGGGGCACCCGTACCGGAATCGATCCTCAGGTGCGGAGTGACCGCAGGACCGCGTCGAGCAGCCGGTCCGCGTACCCGTGGTCCAGCGGCCCCAGCCCGTGCAGCCATCGGTAGTACATCGGCCCGTACAGCAGCTCGACGGCGAGGTCGAGGTCGGCGTCCGGGGCGATCTCCCCGCTCTCCCGGGCGCTGCGCAGCCGCTCGCGGGTGACCTCCAGCAGGGGGTCCAGCAGTCGTTCGCGGTACTCCCGCAGCAGGGCGGGATCGGTCACCACCTCGGCGGTGAGGGCGCGGCCGGTGTTGTCGAAGCCCGGGTCGGCGAGTTCGTCGGCGGTGGGTCGCAGGACGGCCCGGAGGTCGGCGGCGAGGTCGCCGGTGTCGGGCAGGTCCAGGCTGCCGGAGGCGTTCTCGCTGGCGGCGAGGAAGGCGTCGAAGACCACCGCGCCCTTGGAGGGCCACCAGCGGTAGATGGTCTGCTTGCCGACGCCCGCGCGGGCGGCGATCGCCTCGATGGTCAGCCTGGCGAAGCCGACCTCGGCGACCAGTTCGGCGGCGGCGGTCAGCACGGCCGTGCGCGAGCGTTCGCTGCGGCGGGCGGGGTCGGGGGCGCTGCGGGTCATGGCCGCCAGTCTAGCGGCCCAACGGAACGATACGTCTCGTCTTGACACCGGCTCCACCCGCGCCCATGCTGAGGGCTCAACGAGACGGACCGTCTCGTCTCGCGCCTCGCCCAACCCATGAGGAGCCCGACATGACCCGCCCTGCCCACATCGCCATGGTCTCGATCCCGGCCCACGGCCACGTCAACCCCAGCCTGGAGGTGATCCGCGAACTCGTCGCCCGCGGCCACCGCGTCAGCTACTGCAACGACCCGTCCTTCGCACGGACCATCGAGTCCACCGGCGCCCGGCTCGTCCCGTACGACACGGTGCTGCCGCTCGGCGAGGACCCGGGGGAGTGGCCCGAGGGCCCGGTGGCGATCCAGGAGCTGTTCCTGGACGACGCCGTCGCGATGCTGCCCGCCCTGCAGAGGGCCTTCGAGGGCGACCGCCCCGACCTCGTCCTGTACGACATCGCCGGGTACGCGGGCCGGCTGGTCGCCGAGGGCTGGGGCGTGCCGGCGGTACAGCTCTCTCCGACCTTCGTCGCCTGGGAGGGGTACGAGCAGGACCTCGCCGAGATGCTCGACGCGGTCCGCACCGGCCCCGGCGGCCCGGAGCACCACCGCCGGTTCGCCGACTGGCTGGCCGACAACGGCGCCGCGGTCCGCGACCCGCAGGAGTTCACGGGCCGCCCCGCCCGCTCGCTCGCGCTGGTGCCGCGCGTCCTCCAGCCGAACGCCGACCGGGTCGACCCCGAGCGGTACACCTTCCTCGGGCCCTGCTTCGGCGACCGCTCCCACCAGGGCGACTGGACGCGTCCGGAGGGCGCCGAGCGGGTGCTGCTGGTGTCGCTGGGCTCGGCGTTCACCCGGCAGCCGGCCTTCTACCGCGCCTGTCTGCGGGCCTTCGGCGACCTGCCAGGCTGGCACGTGGTGCTGCAGATCGGCTGGCACACCGACCCGGCCGAGCTCGGCCCGGTCCCGGCCAACGTGGAGGTGCACCCGTGGGTCCCGCAGCTGGCGGTGCTGGAGCAGGCGGACGCCTTCGTCACCCACGCCGGCATGGGCGGCACCGCGGAGGGCCTGTCCTGCGGGCTGCCGATGATCGCCGTCCCGCAGGCGGCCGACCAGTTCGCCAACGCCGACCGCCTGGTCGAACTCGGCGTCGGCCGACGGCTGGACACCGAGCAGGCCACCGCCGAGGAACTACGCAAGGCCCTACTGGAGTTGACCGCCGACCCGGCGGTCGCCCCACGGCTGGCCGCCATCCGGCGGGAACTCCGTGAGGAAGGCGGCACCACCCGGGCGGCCGACCTGATCGAGGCCCACCTGCCCGGACGGTGCTGAACTCCTCCCGGACGTCAGCCGGCGTCGTCCCGGACCCGCAGTGCCTGCTCGACCAGCGCGACGGCGTTCAGCCGTGGGCAGCCGCCGAGGCGGCTACAGGACCGGGCCGGCCAGTGTCTCGATCGGGCCGAGGTCCGGATTGGGCTCGCGGGTGAGGCTCAACAGTTCCTCGGGTGGTTCGCTCCCGTCCCGGACGATCGCCACGTAGGCCTTGGCCTCCCGCAGGGTCACCCGCGGGGCACGCTTGCGCAGGTGCTGCATGGCGGCGGCGGTCCCGACGGAGTCCGCGAGGTGCCGGACCTCCGCGGCGAGGGGGTCGGGCCTCCTGATGCCCTTGACCTGCCAGAGGTAGTGCTCCTCCCAGTCATCGGTCCACCAGGTGCCGGGAACGAAGTGGATGCTCCCGTCCTCCCGGTCGACCAGGTAGGGGCCGCCGAGGAGGGTCCCGCGCAGGGCGGGGTTGCGGGCGCCCTCCGCCGAGGTCCAGTACGCGAGCCACCCGACCGACCGCTCGTCGACGGCGTACACGGCCAGCGCGGGGATCCCCCTCGCCCATGCCGAGGTCGGCCGCTCCCGCTCCAGCAAGGCCTCGACCAGCTCGATCGCTTGTTCCCTGGAGATCACGCTCTCCATCCTGCCCGACGGGTCAACCGGATTTCGGCGCGCAGCGCAGGGCGGTGCAGGGAGGTGCAGGGCGGCACCGGGCGGCCGACCAGGGTGGTCAGCTGCGGGTGGCCGCGTGTTCCGCCAGCTCCAGCAGGGTCTGCAGGTCGTGGGCGGCCTCCGCCGCGCACAGGGCGGTGGCCGCGGCCAGGCCGAGGAAGGCGGCGGTGGTCCAGGTGCGGCTGCGCGGGGCGGGCGCCAGCAGGGCGGCGACGCGGCGGGGTACCGGACCGGGGCCGGGGCCGACCGGTCGGAGGCGGCCGAGGCGGCCGAGGAGGCCGAGGGCGGCGGCCGGGATCCGGCTGCGGCCGCGGGTGCGGCGGGCGGCCAGGGCGGCTTTGCCGATGGTGCGGGCGACCTGTGCGCGGTCGCCCGTGCAGGCGGCGGCGTCCTCGTCGGCCCAGCGTTCCACGGTGTAGCCGACGGTGGTGGCGAGCGGGCGGAGCAGCGGGTTGGCGGCGGCGGCGAGCTGGGCGAGCGCGACGAACAGGTGGTGCCGGTGGTCGAGGTGGGCGCGTTCGTGGGCGAGCAGGATCGCGTGTTCGGTGGGTTCGAGCGCGTCGAGCATGCCGGTGGAGACGACGATCCGGCCCGGGTTCCCGGGGACGGCGTACGCCTCGGCGGCGGGGTCGTCGACGATGACGAGCTGGTCGGGGCCGGGCAGGCAGGCGGCCTCGGCCATGGCCGAGGCCAGGGTGCGGGCGCGCCGTACGAGCATCCGGCCGGCCAGGGCGGTGACGACGACCAGCAGCGTCCCGGCGAGGACGGCCACGGAGAGGGAGGTGGGGTCGTGCTGCTGGGCGGCGTGGGCCGACCAGTGCCCGTCGGCGAGCCGGGCGAGCAGCGGGATCCGGAGCAGCCCGGTGACGGCCAGCATGCCGAGGACGGCGGTGCCGGCGGTCGCCAGGACGAGCGAACCGGCCGTCAGCAGCCAGGTGGCCGCGCGCGGCGGCAGGCCCTCGCCCAGCGGCCGGGCGAGGAACGCGGCCAGGGCGGGGAAGAGCAGCGGAAGGTAGACGGCGACGTGCACGGGAGCGGTGCCTACGTCCCGGAGTCCAGGAGCCGGCGGAGGAGTTCCTCGTCGGCGTCGGACAGCTCGTCGACGAAGTGGGCGAGCACGGCCTCGCGGTCGGCTCGGCCGTCCAGGACCTTGCTCATCCGGCGGGCGGCCAGCCCGGACTCGTCGGCCACGGGGGTGTAGGCGAAGGCGCGGCCGCGCTTGGCGCGCCGGAGCAGGCCCTTGCCGTGCAGGCGGGTCAGGGCGGTGACCACGGTGGTGTACGCGAGTCGGGCGTCGCCGAGCCGTTCGAGGACCTCGCCCGGGGTCGCCGCCTCGGGAGCCGCCCGGTGGAGCACGGCCAGGATCTCCGCCTCCAGCTCGCCCTTGCCCCGCCCCTCGGGCGCGGTGGTGTGCATGTCCACGGAACCGGTTCACCTCCTGCGCCATCGTCGTCTCCGTGACCGTGGAACTCCTACGTCCCGGCAGGAGCCACGGTCTGGCCGGAAGTCCGAAGTCTGCCATGCCCGCGCGCCGGGTCGGACCGTCCCCGCGCCGGACCGTCCCCCGCGCGGACTGTCCTGCGGAGTTCACGGGTTGGTCACCCCCGGTTCATCCTCTACAGTGACGTAGAAATTCTACGAGAACGTAGAAGATCGTCGTACGCCCGACCCCGAAGGACCCGCCCATGACCGACACCGCGGTCCCCCTCGCCTTCAACGGCTCCGGCATCGACGGCTCGCTGTTCACCGGCGTCACCGACTTCGCCCGTGAGACGGCGTGGCTCAACGCCCCGCTCCAGCTGTGGACCGACGCGGGACTCGGGGTCTTCGCCCTCCTCATGCTGATCGGCTGGTGGAACGCCCGCCGCCGCGACACCCCCGCCCTGACCCTGGCCCTCGCGGCGCCGCTGTCCGTGGTCCTCGCCTTCGGCCTCACGGAGATCGTCAAGGACCTCGTCGCCGAGACCCGGCCCTGCTACGCGCTCCCGCACGACTACTTCGTCGACGCCTGTCCGGCCCCGACCGACTACGCCTTCCCCAGCGGCCACTCCACCACCGCCTTCGCCACGGTCGCCGCCCTGTGGCTGCTGGACCGGCGCCTGTCGGTGATCGCCGCCGTCTTCGCCCTCCTCGAAGGTTTCACCCGGGTCTACCTCGGCGACCACTACCCCCACGACGTCATCGGCGCCGCCGTTCTGGCGATCCCGGCCGCCTACCTGACCAGCCGGATCCTGGCCCGCCTCGCCACCCCGCTGGTGGCCCGCCTCCGTACCGGAGCCCTCGCCCCCGCCCTCGGCACCGACCCCACCAGCTGAGTCACCCGAGCCCTCTGGAGCGGGCGGGCCCCGGGGTCACGGCGCCAGGGCCCGGGTGGTGGCGGTGATGGGGGCGGGGAGGTCGGTGGTGCCGCCGCGGAGGTAGCGGTCGACGGCGGCGGCGGCCGCGCGGCCCTCGGCGACCGCCCAGACGATCAGCGACTGGCCACGCCCGGCGTCGCCCGCGACGAAGACGCCGTCCGGACCGCCGGCGAAGTCCTGGTCGCGGCCGAGGTTCCCGCGCCGGTCGTGGGCGAGGCCCAGCTGCTCGGCGAGGCCGCCGTCCCGTTCGGGGCCGGTGAAGCCGAGGGCGAGCAGGGCGAGGTCGGCGGGCAGGGCCCGCTCGGTGCCGGGCCGGGGGTGCCGGTCGCCGGGCTCCGCGTCGGCGAACCGCACCCCGGCCAGGTGCCCGTCCGCGTCCGCCTCGAACCCGACCGTGGTCGCCCGGAACACCCGCGGGTCGGTGGCCGGGGCGCCCGCCTCCTCGTGTGAGGTGGTCACCCGGTACACCTTCGGGTGGACCGGCCACGGCTGGTCCTCGGCCCGGCGCTCCGGCGGACACGGGTTGATGTCCAGCTGGGTGACCGCCGCCGCCCGCTGCCGCAGCGCGGTGCCCAGGCAGTCCGCGGCCGTGTCGCCGCCGCCCACGATCACCACGCTGCGCCCCTCGGCCGAGAGCGGCGAGAGGGGGTAGTCGCCCTCGTCGGTCCGGTTGGCCAGGGTGAGGTACGCCAGCGCCTGGTGCACCCCGGCCAGTTCCCGTCCCGGCACCGGGAGTTCGCGGCCGGCGGTGGCCCCGATCGCCACCACCACGGCGTCGTTGCGCTCGCGCAGCTCGTCCGCGCCCAGGTCGGGGCCGACCGCGACGCCGGTGCGGAACCGGGTGCCCTCGGTCCGCATCTGCTCGATCCGGCGGTTCAGGCGGTGCTTCTCCAGCCGGAACGGCGGGATGCCGTACCGCAGCAGCCCGCCGATCCGGTCGGCCCGCTCGAACACCGTGGTGGTGTGGCCGGCCCGGGTCAGCTGCTGGGCGGCGGCCAGGCCCGCCGGGCCCGAGCCGATCACCGCCACCCGGAAGCCGGTCATCCGCTCCGGCGGCTGCGGCCGGTCGAACCCCAGCTCCCACGCCCGGTCGGCGATCTCCAGCTCGATGTTCTTGATGGTCACGGCCTCGGCGTCGATGGCCAGCACACAGGCGCTCTCGCAGGGCGCCGGGCACAGCCGCCCGGTGAACTCCGGGAAGTTGTTGGTGGCCAGCAGACGGGCCGCGGCCTTGCGCCAGTCGTCGTGCGCGACCAGCGTGTTCCAGTCCGGGATGAGGTTGCCCAGCGGGCAGGCCTGGTGGCAGAACGGCAGCCCGCAGTCCATGCAGCGCTCGGCCTGCTGGTTGATGATCGGCAGCAGCGCGCCGGGACGGTACACCTCCCGGTGGTCGTCCAGCCGCTCCTGCGCGTCCCGGCGCTCCCGCGCACGACGCGGGGTGGTGAGAAAGGCCTTGGGGTCTGCCATCGCGGCCTCCGGCAGGACGTGCTGACGCAGACCGGTGACGCCGCCACCCGCGGCCCGTGGGCGCGCCGCCGACCCGCGCGCCACCGTGTGGCCACCGTACGCCCCCGACCCGTTCGGCGCAGCGGGCCGGTGCCGGCGCCCCGGCGACGGCGTGTCGCGGCGATCGGACCGACTCTCCGCCAGCGTCTCCAGGGGCCCCCGCACACGCGGGACTCCGGCGCGGGTGGTCAGTCGTCCAGCAGTCGCCAGGCGGTGAGGGCGATCCTGGCCCGCACCAGTCCGGTCGGTTCGGTGAGATCGAAGCCGAGGACCTTCCCGATCTGGTCGAGCCGGCGGGCGACGCTGCTGTGGTGCAGGTGGAGGAGCTCGGCGGCTCGGCGCAGGGAGCCCGTGTCGCAGTACGCGTCGAGCGTCCGCACGTCCTCCGCTGCGGCGGCGACCCGGGCGAACGCGGCGACGTCGGCGTTGTCCCGTACGGCGTGCTCCGGTATCTCGGCTACGAGTGCCAGCGCACCGAGGCCGTCGTAGCGGACCACGGGTTCGCGCGCGGTGGTGAAACGCAGCGCGGCGCGGGCCTGGTGCCAGGACCGGGCGGGGCTCGCGGCGGCGCCGATACCCGCGCGCACCTCGGCCGGCCATCGGGCCTCGTCCAGGCTGCCGGCCAGGATCACGCCCGTGCCGGTGCCGGTGAGCTCGGCCGCCTTCACCGGCCGTTCCGGGCAGATCAGGGTGGCCACCTGGGCGAGGGGGAGGGGCGCGCGGACGGCGGCGACCTGCACGGGCGTGCCCGCGGCGAACCCGAGGAGCCGCAGCGCGCGGGCCCGGGCCGCCTCGTCGCCGTCGGAGCTGACGACCAGTTCGACCAGGGCGGGGTCGGCCATGGTCGTGCGGGCCGGGCCGTACCGTTCGGCGGTCGCCGCGACGGCGATGGCAAGCCGGTCCAGCACCACATCGTCGAGCGGGCCGGTGGGCCCGGGGCGTTCCAGCCACACCGTGCCGATCTCCTCCTCGTCGAGGGTGACCGGCGCCGAGGCGGAGGCGGGCGTCGGCGGGGCGGGTGCCTCCCTGCCGTCGGGCGTCATGCGGATCGCCCGCCCCGGGCCGTGGAGCCGGACCCCGACGACGCACTCGGCCAGGCCGGCCGAGGCCCGCGCGAGCGCGGGAAGGTCCAGTCTGCGGCGCATCAGCGTGTCGTAGAACGCGACGATGCGGACCGTCGCCTGGGCGTGCGAGTCCAGATGTGACAGGCGTTCAGCCAAGGCCTCCATCCCTTGATCTTCGCAGGGAATCCCGGCCTTCAGGCCGGGCGGGAATGCGATCCCTGACACGGAGCCGCAAAGCGCCGGAGGTCTCCGCGTTGTCAGTGCTCCGCCCCATACTGGCCACGCCGGGTAGAGAAGGGGGTGGGTCGGGGTGATCCGTGCGTACAAGTTCCTGATGCGGCCCACCGTGGGCCAGCAGCAGGCGTTGACCGAGATGCTGCGGGATCACTGCTCGCTCTACAACGGCGCCTTGCAGGAGCGGCGTGACGCCTACCGGCACGCCTCGAAGACGAGCGTCCGCTACGGCGACCAGTCCGCGCAGCTCAAGGAGATCCGGGCGTTCGACCCGGAGCGGCAGGGCCGCTGGTCGTTCTCCTCGCAGCAGGCGACGCTTCGCCGGCTGGACAGGGCGTTCGCGGCGTTCTTCCGCCGGGGCAGGTCCGGTGAGACGCCGGGCTATCCGCGCTTTCGCGGGGTCAACCGGTTCGACACGGTGGAGTTCCCGAAGGACGGGGACGGCTGCCGTTGGGACAGCACCCCCAACGACCCGACCACCCGCGTCCGCTTCCAGGGTGTCGGACACGTCAGGGTCAACCGGCACCGCGCGGTGGTCGGCAGGATCAAGACCGTCTCGGTCAAGCGCGAGGGCCGTCGGTGGTTCGTGGTGCTGACCGCCGAGCGGGAGCGGCCCGAGCCGCTGCCCGCGACCGGCCGTGTGGTCGGCATCGACCTGGGCATCGCGAACTTCCTCGCCGACTCAGACGGCCGGCTCGTGCCCAACCCCCGCCACGCCCGCACCGCTGCGGCGAAGCTGGAAGCCGCCCAGCAGGCGCTGTCCCGGTTTCCGCGCCGAGGGGCCAGGGACCGCAGCGCCAACCACCACAGGGCGGTGGAGAAGGTCGCCAGGCTGCACGGCAAGGTACGCCGCCAGCGGCTCGACCACGCCCACAAGACCGCCCTCGCCCTGGTCCGCGCGCACGACGTCATCGCGCACGAAGACCTCAAGATCCGCAACATGAGTCGGACCCCGGCCCCGAAGCCCGACCCCCAGACGCCGGGCGCGTTCCTGCCGAACGGGGCCGGGGCCAAGGCCGGGCTCAACCGCTCGATCGCCGATGCCGGGTGGGGGGTGTTCCTGACGATCCTGCACGCCAAGGCTGAGAGCGCCGGACGGGAAGTGATCGCCGTGGACCCCCGCAACACCTCCCGCGCCTGCCCGGAATGCGGGCACACCGCCAAGGAGAACCGACCCGCACAGGCGAGGTTCCACTGCATCGGCTGCGGCCACCGGGCGCACGCCGACACCGTGGGAGCACGCAACGTTCTACGGGCCGGGCTAACCCGTCGAGACGCCACCCAGGCGTAACGAGAAGCCCCCGGATTGATCCGGGGGAGGAGTCACGTCGTGAGGATAGGACGGACCCACACCCGACCGGTGCGCCGACCGTCGCGCGACCGGCCGGGATACGCGACGGGCGTCGGGCGACCTGCGAGGCGGCGGCCGTGAGGATGGTCGGCATGGATCCCGAACTCGAAGCATTCGTCCCCCTGTTGCCCGCGGTCGACATGACCGACCCCGTCGGCGCCCGCAAGATCTTCGACGAACTCGCCGCCGGCCGCCCGGCGCCCGACACCGCGGACCTGGACATCGAGGACCGCACCGTGCCCGGGAACCCGGGCGTGCCTGTGCGCGTCTACCGCCCGCAGCAGCCGCACGGCGCCGTCATCTGGCTGCACGGCGGCGGGTTCGTCCTCGGCGGCCTGGACGCCGAACACCCGTGGGCCACCCGGATCGCCCAGGAATCCCGCGCCGTCGTGATCTCGGTCGGCTACCGCCGGGCCCCGGAACACCCGTACCCGGCCGCCCTCGACGACACCTACGCCGTCCTCGTCTGGGCGGCCGCGCACGCCGCCGAGCTCGGCGTCGACCCCGACCGGATCGCGGTGGGCGGCCACAGCGCCGGCGCGAACCTCGCGGCCGCGACGACGCTGCGCGCCCGCGACGAACAGGGACCGCCGATCCGCTTCCAGCTCCTCAACGAGGCCATCCTCGACGACCGCCACCAGACCTGGTCGGCCCGGAACTTCACCGACACCCCCTGGAACAACCGCGCCGCCCGCATCGCGGCGATGGACCACTACCTGGGCTCCCGGCCCGCCACCCCGTACGCCGCCCCGGCCCGCGCCACCGACCTGTCCGGCCTGCCCCCGGCCTACATCGCCACCGCCGAGTTCGACCCGAACCGCGACGAGGCCGTCGACTACGCGCTGCGCCTGCTCCAGGCGGGCGTCAGCGTCGAACTCCACCAGTGGCCCGGCACCTTCCACGGATCGCTGGCGATCCAGAGCGCCGACGTGTCCCAGCGGCAGACCGCCGCACTCGGCGCCGTCCTGCGCCGCGCCCTGGCGGGATGACGAGGTCCGGGGGCCGGACGGCCACGCGCCCGGCCCGTGACTCGGTGACTCGGTGACTCGGTGACTCGGTGACCAGGACCGGCCGGGCTCTGCGCCGACGAGCCCGGCCGGCCCGACCGGCCGTTCACCGGCCGGTGAGCCGTTGCGGGCGGACAGGCTCGGGACGGTGGTCAGCGCCCGGTCAGGCGCCCGGTGAGGCGTCCCAGAGCGAGCGGGTGGCGCCGAAGCCGGTCTCGTGGGTCCACACGTGCGTGCAGCCGGGGCACTGGAGGTGGAGCAGGCTGCCGGTGTTGGACAGCAGGTAGCGCCAGTGCGTGGGGCAGTTGCGCCGCTCGCCGCAGGGGTCGCAGCCCTCGGCGTCGGCGCAGCGGGGGCAGGGGATCCAGGCGCGGCGGCCGAGGTCGGCCTGCGGGTCAAGGGGCAGCATGACCGCTCTCCCGTCCGGGCAGCACACCGGCCGCCACCAGCTCGTCGAAGATCCGGGTCTGCTCCGCGTCGAGGCCCGAGTAGAGCAGGGCGTACGCCTCCTCCTCACCGCGCAGCACGGCCACCGGGTCCCAGGAGTCGCCGAGGGCCGCCATCACATGGGCGCGGCGGAGCGTCTCGCCGGCGGTGAGGTCGATCTCGAAGTCGACGAGGCCGGTCGGGTCGGGAGTCTGGTGCGAGGACATGGCGCCGAAATTAGGCACCCCTTCTTCGCCGGTCAACCGCGCTGACGTGTGGTTTTGCCCACGTGGGCGGTCCGTCCGGCCTGCCCGGCAGCCCTCCGTACCGGCCTGCGGCCACGGCGGCGACCGCCCCCGCGCATGGTCCCGGAGCACCGGCGACCGCCCGTACCGAGAGGCTCGCGGCCGAGGGGGAGTCAGCCCGTCCGCCGGCGACCATCCCTGACCCGGCGTCGGCCCCGGCCGCCCCGCCCGCTAGGACGAGGACGCCCCCTGGGCGGGCCCGGCCGGCGGCACGGGCGACGGGGGCGGGACCATCGCCCAGCGGATGGTCGCGGTCAGGGCGTGGCCGGCCAGGGGAACGGCCGTCGTCTCGACCAGTGGGATCCGCGGCAGACCGAGCTGCCGCCGCGCCCACCCGGGCAGCAGTGCGGCGGCACTGGCGGCCAGCACTCCGTACGCGGGCAGGGCGACCAGCGGCACCGGCGGGTGGAACAGCAGGAACCGGGCCGCGTCCAGCGCCTCCGGGCCGGCGCGCAGCTCGGGCCGGTAGGCGGCGATCCGGTCGGCCAGCTCCTGCCGGGTCCGCGGCGGGTCGGGCACCCCGAGCGCGCCGGCCACCCGGGCGGCGTCCGCCACGTACCCGTCGTACGCCGCGTCGTCCAGCCGTCGCGCCCCGTAGGCGCGGTGAGCGCGCAGGAAGCTGTCCACCTCGGCCGCGTGCACCCAGCCCAGCAGGTGCGGGTCGTCGGCCCGGTACGGCTCCCCGGCCGCGGTCACACCCCGTACCCGGCGGTGCACCGACCGGACGTGGTCGACCGCCCGCTGGGCGTCCTCCGCCGTACCGAACGTGGTCACCGCGAGGAAGGTGCTGGTCCGCTGCAGCCGGCCCCACGGATCGCCCCGGTAGCCGGAGTGGCCGGCCACCGCCGCCATCGCCAGCGGGTGCAGCGACTGCAGCAGCAGCGCCCGCAGGCCCCCGACGAACATCGACGCGTCCCCGTGCACCGCCCGGATCGGCCGCTCGGGACCGAACCAGCGCGGCCCCGGCGTCTCGTGGATCCGCCGCCGCGAGGCCGGCCCCTGCGGACCGGCCACCCGCGCGAACAGCTCCGCCCCCAGTCGCCGCCGGAACTCGGCGAGACCGGGTACACCGGAGAGGAGAACGGTCACCCTTCGCACTGTAGGCCGGTCCACGCCGCCGCGACAGGGCCCGGGCACGCCGGGGCACGTCCCGGCACGCCGGGGCCGGGCGGTCAGGAGCTGTAGGTCTCCTTCAGCGAGGTGATCACGCCCTGGGCGTTGACGGTGATCTCGTACATGTCCTGGTTGCAGAAGTAGCCGGCCGGGAGCTTGTCGAAGTCGGTCAGGTGCGGGGTCTCCGCGCAGGTCTTCACGTGGGCCAGACCGTCCGCGGCGGTGCCGGACTTGGCGGTGACCGTCTTCAGCTCCATGTCCTGGTTGTGGTAGACGGTCACGGACGCCTCCGGGGAGACCGTGTACGAGGTGGTGGTGTTCGCCGTGTTGAAGAACACGCCGTTGTCCGTGCAGTTGGCCGCGACGTTGTTGGCGGTGATCTTCCCGGAGGCCTGGTCCAGGGCCGTCACGTGGATGACCTTGTGCGAGGCGAAGTAGGTCTTGCAGTCCGGGCGCTTGCCCTCCGCGGTGGCGGAGGCGGTGCCGGCCGGGGCCGAGGCCTTGCCGGAGGGCCGGGCGGCGGACGGGCTGCCGGTCGGCGCGGCGGGGGCCGAGGCGGCCGGACCCTGCGCGGACGCGTCGCCCCCCGCGGACTCCGGGTCGCAGGCGGCGGTGCCGAGGGCGACGACGGCCAGCAGCGCGGCGGTGAGGGCAGGACGGATGTGCATGTGGCGGATTCCCCCTGAGAAAACGGTCCCCCCACGTGATCTTCCACGCGGGAGCGGCGCACAGCCTACCCACCGGATCGGACACCGGGTGACACGGCCTCAACACCCTTGCCGATGTACCGAATCGGCGCGGGCGATGTCACTCCCGGGCGGCCTCGCCGGAAGTTCGCAGGGCGTCCCGCAGCGCCCGCAGGCGGTCGGCCGGGGCCCCGAGACCGTGCACGGTCAGCCGGGCCGCCTCCACCCGCGGCACCCGGTGCACCGCGAAGGCCAGGTTCGCCGACTGGTGCAGCATCCACTGGTGGTACGAGACCAGCCGCAGCGCCTCGTCGCGGACGCCCGCCAGCTCACCCCCGGCGGGCAGGGCCCGGAGCCACCCGGCCAGCCGGGCGTACCGGGCGGCCTGCCGCTGCAGGTCCTCGGCCAGGCCGACGGGCACCGGACCCGGCTCGCCGCACGCCGCCACGGCCAGATCGGCGAGCGCCTGCCCGGCCACCGCCTCGTCCAGGACGGCGAGCAGGGCCGCCCGCTGGTCGTCGGCGCCGCCGAGCTCCGGCGGCCCGGGCACACGGGAGGCCGCACGGCCCGCCCACCGGCGCAGCACCGCCGCCGGTCCGGCGCGCCGCCGCGCGAGGGGGGCTGCGCACACGGTCACCTCCTGTCCCTCCAGTGTGCAACGGTCCCCCGGGAGAGGCCCTGGTTCTCGGGGCGCGACCGGTTATCGCTCGGTCAGCGGTCGGCGGTCAGCGGTCGGCGGCGGGGAGGTGGGGGGTGCCGCCGAGGCGGAAGGCGGTGTCGAGGAGGCCGATGTGGCTGAACGCCTGGGGGAAGTTGCCGACCTGGCGGCCGAGCCGCGGGTCCCACTCCTCCGCCAGCAGCCCCACGTCGTTCCGGATGTCCAGCAGCCGCTCGAACAGCGCCCGCGCCCGGTCCTTCCGTCCGAGGGCGGCCAGGGCGTCGGCGAGCCAGAAGGAGCAGGCCAGGAAGGCGCCCTCCTTGCCCGACAGTCCGTCCACGCTGGTGTCCGCCTCGTCCCCGGTGGTGTACCGCCGCAGGAAGCCGTCGTGGTCGAGCTCGGCGGCGACGGCGTCCACCGTGCCGGCCACCCGGGGGTCGTCCGGGGGCAGGAACCCGCACTTGGGGATGAGCAGCAGGGCGGCGTCCAGCGCCGAGGAGCCGTAGGACTGGGTGAAGGTGTTGCGGTCGGGGTCGTAGCCGCGCTCGCAGACCTCGCGGTGGATCTCCGCCCGCAGGTCGCGCCAGCGGTCCAGCGGGGCGGGCAGGCCGAGCAGTTCGGCGGAGCGGACCGCCCGGTCGACGGCCACCCAGGCCATCACCTTGGAGTGCACGAAGTGGCGGCTCGGGCCGCGGATCTCCCACAGGCCGTCGTCCGGCTCCCGCCAGGCGCCCTCCAGGTGGTCGATCATGGCCCGCTCGACCTCCCAGACGTGCCGCAGCGGCCGCACCCCGGAGGCCCGTGCCAGGTGGACGGCGTCCAACACCTCGCCGTACACGTCGAGTTGGCTCTGTCCGGCGGCGGCGTTGCCGACCCGGACGGGCTGGGAGCCCGGGTAGCCAGTCGAGTTCGTGCTCGGGCAGCAGCCGCTCCCCGGCCACCCCGTACATGATCTGCAGGTCGTCGGGATTGCCGGCCACCGCGCGTTCCAGCCACCGCCGCCAGGCGTCGGCCTCCGTGGTGAGGCCGCTGCGGAGCAGGGCGGAGAGGGTGAGGGTGGCGTCGCGCAGCCGGCAGAACCGGTAGTCCCAGTTGCGTCCGCCGCCGAGGGCCTCGGGCAGGGAGGTGGTCGCGGCGGCGACGATGCCGCCGGTGGGGTGGTAGGTGAGTGCCTTGCCGTCCCGCCGCTCGCGGCATCCCGGTTCACCGGCTACCCGCTGCTGCGCCCTTCACCGGCTCGATCCACCGGTCCGATCCACCGGTCCGATCCACCGGTCCGATCCACCGGTCCGGGCCACCGGGACGCGTCAGCCGGTGGGGTCGTGCCAGGACAGGCCCGGCGCCAGCAGCGCGTCCGCCTGGGACGGGCCCCAGCTGCCGGGCTCGTACGGGTGCACCGGCACGGCGTCGTCGAGCACCGGGTCGACGATCCGCCAGGCGTCCTCCACCGTCTCCTGGTGCGCGAACAGCCAGCGGTCGCCGGCCAGCGCCGCGCCGATCAGCCGGTCGTACGGCCGCATGTCGGCGCCCGGCTGGCGGGCGAAGGACAGCTGCTCGCCCTCCGGCCGCCGGCCGGCGCCGGGGTGCTTGCCGACCAGGGTCAGTCCCAGCTCGGTGTCCGGCCGGACCCGGATCCGCAGGGCGTTGACGGCCGGCCCGTCCGCCAGCCCGAACACGTCGTGCGGCGGGTGCCGGAAGGTGATCAGCACCTCGGTGGCGGTCACCGGCAGGCACTTGCCGGTCCGGATCAGCACTGGGACGCCCGCCCACCGCCAGGAGTCCACCGACAGCCGGATCGCCGCGTACGTCTCCACGGAGGAGTCCGGGGCGACGCCCGCCACCTCCCGGTAGCCGCGGTACTGGCCGCGGACCGTGTCCGCCGCGGTCAGCGGCCGGATCGCGCCGATCAGCTTGTCCTTGGCCTGCGGCCAGCGGGCGAGGCCCGGACCGTCCGGCGGGTCGGCCAGCACGGTGGCGAGGACCTGCAGCAGGTGGTTCTGCACCACGTCGCGGATCGCGCCCGTCCGGTCGTAGAACCGGCCGCGGTCCGCGACGTCGAAGTCCTCCGCCATGGTGATCTGGACGTCCCGGACGAAGGTGCGGTTGAGCAGCGGCTCCAGGACGGCGTTCCCGAACCGGGCGAACAGCAGGTTCTGCACCGCCTCCAGGCCCAGCCAGTGGTCGACCCGGAAGATGTCCTCCTCGCGGAACACCCGGCCGAGCGTGTCGTTGAGCGCCCGCGCGCTGCCCAGGTCGGTGCCGAACGGCTTCTCCACCATCACCCGGGCCCCCGCCGCCCGGCCCGCCTGCCCGATGCCCTGGGCGATCCGCCCGAACAGCGCCGGCGGCACCTCCAGGTAGTACAGCGTGCTGCCGGCCCCGCCCATCGCCTCCGCCACCGCGTCGTAGGTGGCGGCGTCGAACAGGTCGCCGTCCACGTACCGCAGGAGGCCCAGCAGCTTGCCGGCGGGCGCCGAGTCCGGGTCGATCCCGTGGTGGCGCAGCGAGGCGGCGGCGTACTCGCGGAACTCCGCCACGCCCCAGCCGTTCTTCGCCACGCCGATCACCGGGACGTCCAGCACACCGCGCTCCACCAGGCCGACCAGGGCGGGGAAGGTCTGCAGTTTCGCCAGGTCACCGGTCGCGCCGAAGACGACCAGGCAGTCGACCGTAGACACCGTAGACACCGACATCGCGGCTCCTCGTCTCCGTCCGGCAACGGTACGGGGGCGGTACGCCCCGCCGCGGCGCCCCTCAGCCCCATCGTCCGCCGGACACCCGCCGACGGCACCCGGGCGGGTCACCCGCTCCGGGCGGGTGTCATCGGCGGCCGTCCGGCGGCCGTCCGGCGGACGCGGGTGGTTGCGGGCGGACGCGGGCGGGCCGTCAGCGACGGGTGCCTCAGGGCCTGTCCGACCATGCGCGTCGCCTCGGCGCGCGGCGTCGGGCGCCCCGGACGGCCCGGACGGCCCGGTGCACCGCGAGGTGCACGAGTGCGGCGGCGCGTACCCACAGGAAAGGGGGCCACCCCCGGTCCGTATGCTGGCGGGGATGATCAGGCTGGAGCGGCTGAGCGCCGACCACGCGGCGGCCCTGCTGGCCTTCGAGCGGGCCAACCGCGCCCACTTCGCCCGCTCGGTGCCCGACCGCGGCGACGCGTACTTCGCGGAGTTCGCCGACCGCCACCGTGCCCTGCTCGCCGAACAGCGGGCGGGCACCTGCCACTTCCACGTGGTGCTCGACCCGTACGGCGACCTGGTCGGCCGGGTCAACCTGGTGGACGTCCACGACGGCTCCGCCGAACTCGGCTACCGCATCGCCGAGCACGCCACCGGCCGGGGCCACGCCACCGCCGCCGTCGAGCAGGTCTGCCGGCTGGCGGCGGGGGAGTACCGCCTCACCGAACTCACCGCCTCCGCCGACCGCGCCAACCCCGCCTCGGCGGCCGTCCTCCGCCGCACCGGCTTCACCCTCCTCGGCGAGTCCGAGCTCGACGGCCGCCCGGTCCTGCACTTCCGCCGCCCGCTGGCGGACCTCCGGCCGAACGGCTCCTGAACTGCTTCTGAACGGCGCCGGGTCGGCGAGGCCGGAGCCGCCCCCGGACCCGGTGCGCCCGCCCCGAGCCCCTGCGGACGGGCCCGGGAAATGCGGTGGGCCGCCGGCTCCCCGCCCCGGTAGCCTGCGGCAAACGATCTCTGGGGGGTGGCACCGATGCGGCCGATGCTGCTGGTGGACGTGGACGGACCGCTGAACCCGTACGCGGCGAAGCCGTACCGGCGGCCCGAGGGCTATCTGACGCACCGGCTGCAGACCCCCCGGTGGGAGGCCGCCGAGCGGCGCCGGCTGAGCGCGTGGGGCCTGCCGAACAAGCCGGTCAAGCCGCTGCGGGTCTGGCTCAACCCCGGCCACGGCCCCGCCCTCGCCGCGCTGCCCTTCGACCTCGTCTGGGCGACCACCTGGGAGGAGGAGGCCAACGACTTCCTCGCGCCCCTGCTCGGCCTGCCCGAACTGCCGTACATCGCCTGGCCCGAGCCGCGGCCCGAAACGGTCGGCGGCGTCTTCTGGAAGACCCCGGAGATCGTCGACTGGGCCAGCGGCCGACCGTTCGCCTGGGTCGACGACCAGATCACCGACGCCGACCGCGCCTGGGCCCGGGACCACCACCGCGGACCGGCCCTCCTGCACCGGATCGACCCGCGGATCGGCCTCACCGCCGAGGACTTCGCCCTGCTCACCGACTGGGCTCGGCACCTGGGTTGAACCCGATCAGTTTCGGAGAAGCCGCCACCCGGTCCGGATTCCTACCATGGAATCACCGCGAACGAGAGCCACCGGAGACGAGGGACACCGCCATGACGAGCACCGTGAAGTCCGCCACGAAGTCCGCCCGCAGCACCGCCGCCACCGAGGCCTCCTACGACGGCTTCACGGAGGAGGAGCGCGCCGCGATGAAGGAGCACGCCAAGGAGCTCAAGTCCGCCGCGCGCGGCGCCCGCGGAGCCAAGACCGACCCCGAGGCCGATGTGCTCGCGAAGATCGCCGAGATGGGGGAGGACGACCGGGTCCTCGCCGAGCGGATCCACGCCATCGTCCGGGCCGCCGCCCCCGACCTCACCCCCAAGCTCTGGTACGGGATGCCCTCGTACGCCAGGAACGGCAAGGTCGTCTGCTTCTTCCAGAGCGCGGCCAAGTTCAAGTCGCGCTACGCCACGCTCGGCTTCAGCGACCAGGCGAACCTCGACGACGGCGCCCTGTGGGCCACCACCTTCGCCCTCACCACGCTCACCCCCGCCGTCGAGGCCCGGATCACCGAGCTCGTCCGGAAGGCGGCCGGCTGAGCGTGACCACCGCACCCGGACGCCGGCCCACGGACCGTCAGCACGGCGAGCCCGTGGGCGGCGATACCCGGCCGGACCTGGACGCGATCGAGGGCTGGTTCGCCGCCGTGGCCGAGGGCCGGGTCAGCCGGGACGCGGCCGACCGGTGGGCCGGGCGCTGGTACTTCGACGACGATGATGCGGACGCCGGCGAGGAGGACGGGCCGGAGCGGGAGGAACTGCGCCGGTGGGCCCTGGACCTTCTCCACGGGATCGACCTCCGCCCGGGCCCGGAGCAGCCGTACCTGCACGACGACGCCCAGGTACGGGACTGGCTCGCGGAACTGCGCCGCCGCCGCGCGCGGCCACCCCGCACCGGGTAGCCCCGCGCCAGGGCTCAGTCGCCCGGGTGGGCCATGGAGTCGATGGCGACCGCGGCCGCGAGCATGGTGGTGTGGTCGGCGCCGGGGCCGATGTCCACGCCGTAGGTGTCGCGCACCCGGAACCACTTCTTCGAGACCTCGGCGATCTTGTAGCCGTCACGCTCGATGGTGTACTCGTGGTCGACCACGTTGCCCTGGACGGAGAGCTCGTCGCCGTCCTCCTGCTTGATGGTCCACCGGTCCCGGATCGGGCTGATCACGGCCTTCTTGACCTCGGCGATCCGGTGGCCCTCCGCGTCGTCGATCGCCATCGAGTCCTTGATCCGCATCGGCCGGCCCTGGACGGTCGCCACCCGGTGGCCCTCGCGGTCCTCCAGGTAGAAGGTGTGGCGGACGCGCATCACCTTGCCGTCCACCTTGTACACGTGCTCCCCGGACTCGTCGTCGATCCAGTAGTCGTCGCCGATCGCGATCGCCTTCTGCCGCATCCGGTACCGGGTCACACCCTCGCCGTGCTCGAAGGCGCGGTTGGCCTCCCGGCGCTCCCGTCGTTCGCCGAACATGGTGCCGTCCTCTCCCGCCTCACCCCCGCGTCTCCAGTATGGGCCGAAGTAGGGGCCGACCCGCCCCTGCGAGCCGCGGCCCGCAGGTCAGGCCGGCTGCGGAGCCCACAGGTGCAGCTCCTGGACGGCCTGGTCGCAGGCCTCGCAGACCCGCGCCCGCAGCGCCTGCGGGTACCAGTCCACGCCTCCGGGCGCCCGCATGTCCCACTCGCTCATCCCCGCGGCGGGCGCCTCGCACAGCGTCCGCGTCAGCGGGACGTCCACCGGCGCCGCGTGCACCGTCCCGTACGCCGCCGCCCCACCCGTCCACGCGCTGCCCGACATGAGGGCGCCACCGCGCCCGGGACCGCCGGGTTCGATCATGACCGTGATCGCCATACCTCCAGCATGGCCCACCGTCCCGGCCCCGGCACACGGACGGAGCACGGCCCCACGCGGCGGGCCGACGCCGCAAGCCCACGCACCCGAGTGGCTGACCCGCCCGCCGAGCCGCCCCCGCCCCGCGCCGCCGTCCCCCTAGTCTGCCGCCATGGCAGAAACGCGCCCCGCTGCCCCGACCGCCACGCCCCGGGAAGTCCGGCTCGCGCTCGTCCTCAACGGGGGCATCAGCCTCGCCGTCTGGATGGGCGGCGTCGCCCACGAACTGGACCTGCTGCGCCGCGCCTCCCGCGGCGACCCCGAGTCCTCCGTCGAGCGGCCGGAGGACCGCCCGGTGTTCCGGCTCTGGCAGCGGCTCTGCCGCGACGCCGGCAAACGCGTGCTGATCGACGTGATCGCCGGCACCTCCGCCGGCGGCCTCAACGGCATGCTGCTCGCCACCGCGATCGGCCGCGGCGTCGCCCTGCCGTACCTGCGCGACACCTGGAGCGAGACCGCCGCCCTCGACCGGCTGCTCGCCCCCGACGCCTCCGCCGCCCTGATGCGCGGCGAGGTGGTCGAGGAGGCGCTCGGCGAGGTGGTCCGGCGGATGGGCGAGGTCCCGCAGACCGCCGAACCGGTCACCCTCTTCCTCACCGCCACCGCCCTCGACGGCCGGCCGCAGAGCTACGTGGACGGCTACGGCGGCCGGTTCGACGTCCGCGACCACCGGCGCGTCTACCGCTTCCAGCAGGACACCGGCGCCCTCGGCTACGAGCCCGCCGGCGGCACCGCGGGCCCCGATCCCCACGGGGCTGATCCCGCGACGGACGGCGTCCGCGGCGGGCCCGGCGGCACCGGCGGCGACTGGCGGATCCGCGAACGCCCCCGCCGCGACTTCACCGGCGACGTCGGCCACCCCGGCTCCGCCCTGCTCCGCGCCGCCCGGGCGACCGCGGGCTTCCCCGTCGCCTTCGCCCCCGTGCACGAGGACCCGATGCGCGACCACCGGGAACACCCCGCCGGCATCCCCACCAGCTGCGTGATGGACGGCGGCATCCTCGACAACGAGCCCTTCCGGCCCGTCCTCGACGCGATCGGCGGACGCCGGGTCGACGGCCCCTTCGAACGGGTCCTGGTGTACGTGGTGCCCTCCGCGGGACGCGTCCCCCAGGAACGCATCGGCGGCAAGCGGTGCGAGGACATCCTCTGGACCGAAGCCGCCTCCAACGCCCTGCTCTACCCGCGCGAGGGCAACTTCCGCTCCGGCACCGAGGACCTCGCCGCCCGGCTCCGCACCAGCGTCGGCGAGGTCCAGAACCGCCTGTTCCGCCGGATGCGCGAGGAACCCGGCCACGCCACCCGGCTCATCCTGCACGCCGCCGAACTCGTCGACGACTACCGCGAACTGCGAGCCGCCGCCGTCGTCGACGAGGCCCGCCGCGGCATGGCCGACGCCGACACCGTCCGCACCCTCGTCCCCACCCCCGAGACCGACCCCGCCCGGCTGCTCGACCGCGACACCAACTGGCTCCCGCCCCGCCCCACCCCGCACACCGACCCGGTGCACCACCCCGACCTCACCACCTGGACCTGGGGACTCGCCCCCGCCGAACGGGTCATCCGCCTGCTCCTCGACGACCTCAAGTCCCACCGCGACGGCAGCCCGGAGCGGTCCGCCGCCGTCACCACCGCCACCGCCACCCTCAGCCGGCAGCTCCGCGCCACCCTCGCCGTCCTCGACGCCGTCCACCGCGAACTCGCCGAGAGCCCCCGCACCGACCTCGGCGACGCGACCGTGGTCGAGCGGATCGGCGAGGTCTTCGCCCGGCTCCGGGTCCCGCACACCCTCGGCACCCTCGTCCGCGAGGCCGCCGAGGCCTACCTGGAGGCCCTCCGGCACCACGGCACCCGCTGGACCAGCACCGAGGACCTCGTCGCCTGCTGCCTCGCCGTCGAGGTCCTCACCCACGCCTTCGCCCCCGCCGCCACCGCCGTCGAACCCCCCACCCCCCGGTTCACCTTCCTCCGGCTAGGCCCCGACACCACCGGCCCGCTCTTCGACCAGGACCGCTACACCGACATCGGCGACCGCAAGCTGTACGGCGTCCGGCTCAACCACTTCGGCGCCTTCGTCCACGAGGACTGGCGCGCCTCCGACTTCGCCTGGGGACGGCTCGACGCCGTCCACCACCTGCTGCGCGTCCTGCTCCCGTCCCCCGGCGAACGGAACGCCGCCGAACGCCGCCTCCACACCGCCGTCATGGCCGCCGAGACCGGCCACGACCGGATGCGCCGCAACCTCGACGAACTCCTCCAGGACGACAGCGCCCTGCTGCACTCCTTCGCCGAGACCGACCAGGGCCGCGACTCCCTGCGCCGCGCCGTCGGCTCCGCCCTCGCCCTGCTGCTCAGCGACCCCGCCCCCGACGCCGACCCGACCGTCACCCAGCGGCTGCTGCGCCGCGTCCACCCGTACCTCCGGGCGGCGCTCGGCCCCGCGCGGCCGACCGGTGGCTGGATCCTGCGGCTGCTGCGGCGGTTCACCCGGCACACCCGCTCCCAGCTCCACCGGGACCCGCGCCCCGACCCGCTGCACGCGGCCGTCCGGCGGGACCTGCGCGGCCTGCGGCGGACCGCGGTGCTGGTCGCGGCGCTGTGCGTGCTCGGCGTGGTGGCGACGGTCGCGCTGGTGCTGTGCCTGGCGCTCTGACGGAGGCTCGGTGGGACGCGGTGGGACGCGGTGTGATCTGGTGGGGGAGGCCTTCGGGCTACCGCTCGTCGGGGTAGCCCCAGTCGATCGCGATCCTCGCCTGGGGCGCGACCTCGCGGACGGTGAAGGCGACCATGCCCTCGAAGTGCGGCTGCCACTGGGAGAAGCGGCTGATGCTCAGCGGGAACGGGCCGTTCGCGGCGACCACCCCGAGGTCCCCGTCCGTGCCGCCCGCCCGGGAGACCTCGACCTCGCGGCTGATGCCCTCCTCACCCATCAGCTCGCGCAACTCCTCGACCACGCGCTCGACCTGCGGCTGATCGGTGAGACCGGTGACGGACAGGGAGACGTTGATGTTGACCGACACGGCGTCAGAGTAGCGGCTGCGGCCGACAGCCCCCTCATGCGTGAACCCCGCACCCGGGCCGGCTCCCGGGGTGGGAGCGCGGCTCGGCGGGGTGCGGGGTCCGGCGCGGGTTCTCGTGCGTTCGGCGCAGGTGGGGCGTCGGGGTCAGGACGGCTGGTGGGGGCCCGGCCGCTCGGACGCGTCGGTGTCGCGCTCCTCCGTCTCGGCCTTCGTGAGGCCGACGGTCCCGGCGTCGGTCCCGGCGTCGGTCCCGGCGTCGTCCCCGGTGTCGGTCCCGGTGTCAGTCACGGGGCCCGGCTGCTGCGGCGGGATGGTGGAGGAGGACTGCTCCGGGGCGTCCGCAGCGGCAGGGGGCGGACCGGCGGGCGCGAGACCGGCGGCCGCGGCGAGGGCGACGTCCAGGCTCTCCCGGCGGATCCGGCGGTCCGCGTACAGCAGGGTGTGGGTCACCGGCAGCAGCGGCATGGTCACGGCGGTGCCGACCACCATGCCCGCGAAGAGCAGGGCGCCGAACCCGATCAGGCCCCCGAGTCCGGGCTCCCACCCGGGCTCGCCCATCTCGGCGCCACCGGAGGCGAACAGGACGACGAAGCCCAGCACCGTGAACGGCGTCAGGGCGATCTGCGCGGCGAGCGACCCGACCATACTGACCAGGTACGGGATGCCCAGGCTGCGCCACCACGCGCCCTCGTTCAGCTTCCACGCCCGGCGGACCGCCGCCAGCGGGCGCGCGTCCTCCAGGACCAGGACCGGCACCTGCAGCACCAGCCGCACCTGGGCGTACATGCCCACGCCCCAGCCGACCACCACCAGCGGCATCAGCAGCAGCGACCCCTCCTCCGCGCCGAGCGCCAGCGCGACCAGCATGGGCAGCAGGCCGGCCAGGACGATCCCGCCGACCACCAGTGCCAGCAGCAGGTACGAGCCGAGGATCCGCCACACGTACGGCTTGGACTCCGCCCACAGGTCGCGGGCGGTCACCGGCCGTCCGAGCACCGCGTGGTGCACCACCCGGGTACCGGTGGCCGAGGCGATGACCTGGATCGCGGTGATGCAGCCGAAGAGCAGCAGCCAGCCGACCACGATCACCGTGATCAGTGAGATCGTCTGACTGGTGGTCGGCTCGTACTCGTAGTACCGCCGGGTGTCGGCGTAGAGGTCGAACAGCGCGGTGTAGGCGAAGAAGGCGTAGGCCGCGACCAGCGCGACGGCGACGGCGGTCACGCCGATCAGCTGGACGTACAGCGCCTTGGCGTACCGCTGCATCACCTTGGCCACCCCGCCGAGGATCTCGCTCACACCGAGCGGACGCAGCGGGATCACCCCGGGCTGCGGCGCCAGCGGTGGGTACGGCGGCCAGCCCGGGCCGCCCTGCCAACCGGGGCCCGCACCCTGCCAACCGGGCCCGCCGCCCTGCCAGCCCGCGCCGCCCGGGGCGGAACCGTACCCGCCGGGGTGGCCGTGACCGGCCGGTCCGCCGGGAGTTCCCGCTCCGCCCGGCGGGTTCGACGGTGGCCCCCAGTTGACGTTGCTCACGACTCGTCCCCCTCTTGATCACATGTTCGGGCGCCGCAGCCTACCGCCCGACGTCCGTCCCCGAACGGCCGCCCCCGGACCGGTCCCGGCCGCTTTGCGGCCCGGTGCGCCGCGTGCCGGAACGACCCGACCGCCGCCCCGACCGCCGCCCCGATCTCCGTGACCGATCTCCGTGACCGATCTCCGTGACCGACCTCCGCGCGGGCTCGCTGCCGCGCCGGTGAGCCGAGGGCGCGTCGTGGCCGAGCCGAGCGGGGTCCGGTGATCGACATCCAGCAACTCGCCGACCGCGACACGTGATTGCCCACATCGTGTGAGGGCGCGGGAGACACGCCGGGAGCCGTCGGAACGGGCTGCCAGGATTCAACCCGACCGGCGTCCCGCCGCCTCCTCCCTACTGTCCCCTGCCCTCTCCTGCCCGCCGTGGCGCAGCCCCTGAGCACAGCATCCCGCCTGCTCAGGGGCCTATCGGGCTGTCCCGACCCGTCAGACAGAGGGAGAGCCCGTGGCCCAGCACCCGGCGCCGGAGGAACACCCGGACCGACCCGGCAGCGCCACCGCACGGACCGCATCCACCCCGCGGCCCGAGCAGGCGGAGGAACCCCGACAGCCCGAACACGACGAGACCCTGCGGTTCGACCTGCCGGGCGACAAGCGGGCCGCCGTCGGCGCCTCGCTGTCGACCGGCGCGATGGTGCGCCGGCTGCCGTACCTGGTCCGCCGCGCCCTCGGCCTCGCCTGGCAGGCCGACCGGCGGGCGACGGCCGCCGTGCTGGTCTGCCAGGCGCTGTCCGGGGTCCTGGGGGCGGTGGTGCTGTCCGCGACCGCCGCCTCCCTGTCCCGGGTCATGCGGGACGGCCCGGTGACCGGCCGGCTGCGGGACACCGCCGCGCCGATCGCGGTCCTCGCGGTCTCCGCCGCGGGCCGCGCCCTGCTGGGCATCGCGATCGTCGCCCTCTCCGG